>NZ_JACHTF010000003.1 GCF_014145325.1 Marilutibacter spongiae | reverse complement strand
CGCGAGGCGGGTCGGCCGGCCGGCGGCCGCGGGCGCGACGCCGCGCGCGGCAGCGGCAATGCCGGTCGCGCGGCGCCACCGCCCAACAACGCGCTGGCCGCGGCCTTCGCCAAGGCCAAGGGCCGCGACTGAGCCCAACCGCCGGGGCGGGCATGCCCGCCCTTCGCGCGGGGTCGTTACCATGGACCTCCCCCCACGCGAGCCCGGTGCCATGGCGTCCGCTTCCCCGCCCCCCTTCCACATCGAGCAGATCGACCACGTCGTGCTGCGGGTCGCCGACCCGGGCGCGATGGAGGCTTTCTACCGCGAGGTGCTTGGCTGCGCGGTCGAGAAGCGGCAGGCCGCGATCGGCCTGTTGCAACTGCGCGCGGGCCGGACCCTGATCGACCTGGTCGACGTCGAGGGCCGGATCGGCCGGCTGGGCGGCGCCGCACCCGGCGCGGGCGGCCGCAACATGGACCACCTGTGCCTGCGGGTGTCGCCCTTCGACCGCGACGCCATCCTCGCCCACCTGACCGCGCACGGCGTGCGCGTGGGCGAATACGGGATCCGCAACGGCGCCGAGGGCGAAGGCCCCTCGCAGTACCTGTTCGACCCGGAGGGCAACATGGTCGAACTCAAGGGACCGGCCGACGTGCCGGCGATCGCCGCCGCGGCGGGCCAGGCCTGATGGCCCCGCGCGAACCCGCCCCCACGATTCATCTCCGCACCCTGGCGCTGCTGCTGGGCGGGCTGGCGATGTTCGGTCCCTTCGCGATCGACACGATCTTCCCCGCCTTCACCGAGATGCGCACCCAGTTCGGCGTCGACAAGGTCGCGATCCAGCAGACCCTGAGCGCCTACCTCGTGGCCTACGCGCTGATGAGCGTCGTGCATGGCCCGCTATCGGACGCCCTGGGCCGGCGACGGGTCATCCTGGGCGGCCTGGTGGTGTTCACCCTGGCGTCGGTCGGCTGCGCGCTGGCTCCCGACCTGCGCACCCTGCTGGTGTTCCGCGTGCTGCAGGGACTCTCGGCGGGCGTGGGCATGATCGTCGGCCGCGCGGTGATCCGCGACGTGCTGCATGGCGACGACGCGCAACGGCTGATGAGCCAGGTCTCGATGATCTTCGGCATCGCCCCGGCGGTCGCGCCGGTCATCGGCGGATGGATCCTGGGCTGGAGCCACTGGCCGGCGATCTTCTGGTTCCTCGTCGCCTTCTCCCTCGCCCTGCTGGTCGGCACCTGGGCGATCCTCCCCGAGACCCACCCGCCCTCGGCGCGGCTGAAGGTCCCGCCGCGCCGCCTGCTGCGCGACTACCTGGCGATCTTCGCCAACCCGCGGTTCCAGCGCCTGGCCGCCGCGGGCGCGTTCAACTTCGCCGCGCTGTTCCTCTACATCGCCTCGGCGCCGGTCTTCGTCATGGAGATCCTGCACCTGCGCGAAGACCAGTTCGGCTGGTTCTTCATCCCGATGATCGGCGGCATGGTCTTCGGCGCGTTCATGTCCGGCCGCGCCGCGGGTCGCATCAGTGGCACCCGGCTGTCGCGCATCGGTTTCGCCTGTTGCGCGGTGGCGGTGCTCGCCAACGTCGCCTACAACCTGTTCGTCGACGCTCCCAGCGTGCCCTGGGCGGTCCTGCCGATGGTGCTCAATGCCTTCGGCATCGCCCTGGTGTTCCCCATCCTGACCCTGGCGATCCTCGACATGTATCCCCGCCAGCGCGGCGCGGCCTCGTCGCTGCAGGCCTTCACCGGCCTGGTCCTGCACTCGCTGGTCGCCGGCCTGGTGTCGCCCCTGCTCAGCGGGCACGCGCTCTGGCTGGCCCTGGGCTCGGCGCTGTTCGCCTGCCTGGGCTGGGCGTTCTGGCGCTGGGAGACCCGCTTGGGCGGCCCGGCGGCGGCGTGTCCGAGCGAACCGGCGGCGCTGGAACCCACCGACCGCCTGTGAGCCCCATCCCGGGCTGAACGGCGTTCGCGGCGCCAGGCGGGTTCCCCTGCACGGCCACCGGACCCGGTATAATCGCCGTGTCCACGCGTGGGAGAAGCGGCCCGTTCCCGGCCGCTGCCGAAGGCGCAAACGCCCGTAATCGCTCAGGCCCAGCACCTCGCGTGGTTCCAAAACTCTGGAGAGACCGACGGTCCGCCAAGGCACAGCCTGGACCGCACGGCGCCGAAGGGGCAAGAAGCGAGGCTTCCAGGAGGCGTCCCCTCCCCCAGCCGCCTGTCGAGGCACGCTTCCAAACTCTCAGGCAAAAGGACAGAGGGGCGCCTATCGCGTGCGGCGACGCACATGGCCCAGACCGATCACCCGGACGCCCCGACATGACGAAGATCCCTTCCCTGCGCGAGCTGGAACACCACGACGCGTTCCTCGAGCGCCACATCGGCCCCAACGACGCCGAGATCGCCCACATGCTCGAGGTGGTCGGCCACGACTCGCTCGACGCGATGACCGACGCCATCGTCCCGGGCTCGATCAAGTCGCCGGCGCCGCTGGCCCTGCCCGAGGCGATCAGCGAAGTCGAGGCGCTCGCGCGCATCCGCGCGATCGCCGACCGCAACCAGGTCTTCCGCAGCTTCATCGGCCAGGGCTACTACGGCACCCACACGCCCAACGTGATCCTGCGCAACATCCTCGAGAACCCGGCCTGGTACACGGCCTACACGCCCTACCAGGCGGAGATCTCGCAGGGCCGGATGGAGGCGCTGATCAACTTCCAGACCATGTGCGCGGACCTCACCGGCATGGAGATCGCCAACGCGTCCCTGCTCGACGAAGCCACCGCCGCAGCCGAGGCCATGACCCTGGCCAAGCGCTCGGCGCGCTCGAAGTCCGAGGTCTTCTTCGTCTCCAGCCGCGTCCACCCGCAGACGCTGGAAGTGCTGCGCACCCGCGCCGAACCGCTGGGCATCGAGCTTCGCGTCGGCGACGAAGCCGACGCCGCCAACGCCGACTGCTTCGGCGTGCTGCTCCAGTACCCGGACACCTTCGGCCAGGTGCACGACTACCGTGCGCTCGCCGATGCCGTGCACCAGCGCAACGGCCTGGTGTGCGTGGCGACCGACCTGCTCGCCCTGACCCTGGTCGCCTCGCCCGGCGAATGGGGCGCCGACATCGTCGTCGGCAACTCCCAGCGTTTCGGCGTGCCCTTCGGCAACGGCGGTCCGCACGCGGCCTTCATGGCCTGTCGCGATGCCTACAAGCGCTCCATGCCCGGCCGCCTGATCGGCGTGTCGATCGACGCCGAGGGCAAGAAGGCCTACCGCCTGACGCTGCAGACCCGCGAGCAGCACATCCGCCGCGAGAAGGCGACCTCCAACATCTGCACCGCGCAGGTGCTGCTCGCGGTGATGGCGAGCATGTACGCGGTGTACCACGGCCCCGAGGGCCTGACCCGCATCGCGCGCCGCGTGCACCGCCTGACCTGCATCCTGGCCGACGCCCTGCGCAACGCCAGCATCGCGGTGACCGGCGACTTCTTCGATACCCTGCATGTCAGCGGCATCGACGCCCGCTCGGTGCACGAGAAGGCCGCGGCGGCCTCGATCAACCTGCGCCAGATCGATGCCACCAGCGTCGGCATCAGCCTGGACGAGACGACCACCCGCGAGGACATCGTCGCCCTCGCCGGCCTGTTCGGCGCGCCGATCGACGTAGACGCGCTCGACGCGCGCGCCACCGATGCGATCCCGGCCGCGCTGCGCCGCGGCAGCGCCTTCCTGACCCACCCGGTGTTCAATACCCACCACAGCGAGCACGAGCTGCTGCGCTACATGCGTGCGCTCGCCGACAAGGACCTGGCGATGGATCGCACCATGATCCCGCTGGGCAGCTGCACCATGAAGCTCAACGCCACCGCCGAGATGATCCCGGTGACCTGGCCCGAGTTCGGCAACATCCATCCGCTCGCGCCCGCCTCGCAGATGCAGGGCTACCAGGCGCTGGTCGACAGCCTGGAAGCCATGCTCGCCGAATGCACCGGCTACGACCGCGTCAGCCTGCAGCCCAACTCCGGTGCGCAGGGCGAGTTCGCCGGCCTGCTCGCGATCCGCGCCTACCACCGCTCGCGCGGCGACGACCAGCGCGACATCTGCCTGATCCCCGAATCCGCGCACGGCACCAACCCGGCGTCCGCGCAGATGTGCGGCATGCAGGTCGTGGTGACCAAGTGCGATGCCAACGGCAACGTCGACCTGGACGACATCCGCGCCAAGGCGGAGAAGTACAGCGACCGACTGGCCGCGCTCATGATCACCTACCCCTCCACGCACGGCGTGTTCGAGGAGGACGTGGTCGCGATCTGCGACATCGTCCACGCGCACGGCGGCCAGGTGTACACCGACGGCGCCAACATGAACGCGCTGGTCGGCCTGGCCAAGCCGGGCAAGTGGGGCTCGGACGTGTCGCACCTCAACCTGCACAAGACCTTCTGCATCCCGCACGGCGGCGGCGGCCCCGGCGTCGGCCCCTGCGCGGTGAAGGCGCACCTGGCACCCTTCCTGCCGCGCGGCTTCGGCGAGCCGGCCGCGGCCGACGGCAACGACGTGGGCATGGTCAGCGCCGCGACCTGGGGCAGCGCCAGCATCCTGCCGATCAGCTGGATGTACGTCACGCTGATGGGCCGCCAGGGCCTGCGCAAGGCCACCCAGGTCGCCCTGCTCAACGCCAACTACGTGGCCAAGCGCCTGGCGCCGCACTACGAGACCCTCTACACCGGTCGCAACGGGCTGGTCGCGCATGAGTGCATCCTCGACCTGCGCCCGCTCAAGGACGCCACCGGCATCTCCGCCGAGGACGTCGCCAAGCGCCTGATCGACTTCGGCTTCCATGCCCCGACCCTGAGCTTCCCGGTCGCCGGCACCCTGATGGTGGAGCCGACCGAGAGCGAATCCCAGCACGAGCTGGATCGCTTCGTCGACGCGATGATCGAGATCCGCGAGGAAATCCGCGCGATCGAGGACGGCCGCCTGGAACGCGAGGACAACCCGCTGCGCAACGCACCGCACACCGCGACCATGGTCGCCGGCAGCGAGTGGACCCACGCCTACCCGCGCGAGCTGGCCGCGTTCCCGCTCGCGGTGCTCCGGCAGCAGAAGTACTGGCCCCCGGTCGCGCGCGTCGACAACGTGTTCGGCGACAAGAACGTGATGTGCTCGTGCATCCCGATCAGCGAGTTCAAGGACGAAGAAGACGCCATCGAGGCCTGATTTTCCGTCCTTTCAGCATGCCTGGGGGCCCCGTTCGCGGGGCCTCCTGCGTTTGCGGCGCATGCGCGGCGGCGCCTACAGCTGCGACTTGATCGGCAGCACCACCGTTTCCATCAGCTTCTCCCGCCAGGGGCGCGTGGCCCAGCTCTCGAAGTTGTACTCATGGGTCGACTGCAGGTCGTGTTCGAAGATCTCGGTCATGCGATACGCGAAGGCGGGATCGTAGACGTTGAGGCTGGCTTCGTCGTTGAGGCGGAACGAACGCAGGTCGAAGTTCGTCGAACCCACCGAGACCAGGCTCCGGTCCACGATCAGCATCTTGTTGTGGAACATGGTCGGCTCGTATTCGTGGATCTCGACGCCGGCCAGCAGCAACTCGCCCCAGTGCGCCTTCGACGCGAGGCGGACGATGTCCGAATCGATGTGCTTGCCGGGCACGATCACGCGCACCCGAACGCCGCGCTTGCGCGCCGCGACCAGCGCCTGGATCGCGAGGGGATCCGGGACGAAATACGACGCCGCCAGGTCGATGCTCTTCTCCGCAGCGGCGATCGACATGAGGTACATCAGGTGCATGCTCTCGCTACCGCCCGCGGGCGACGCGACGAACACGTGCGCGGGCTGTTCGCCCACCGGCGACAGCGCCGGGAAGAACTCCTCGCCATTGAGGACCACGCCGGTGCTCTTGATCCAGTTGTCGTTGAACGCCGCCTGCATCTGCGCGACGGCCGGCCCCTCGATCCGGAAGTGCATGTCGCGCCAGTGCTCGGCGTCCTGCGCATGGCCCTCCCAGGGATCGGCGATGCCGACGCCACCGGTGAAGCCCACCTTGCCGTCCACCACCAGCAGCTTGCGGTGGGTACGGTTGTTCATGCGGCCCAGGTTGTACCACTTCAGTGGCCGGTAACGCACGACCTGCACGCCGGCCGCCTCCATCCGCTCGAGCAGGCTGCCGTCCATCTTCGCGCTGCCGACCCAGTCGATCATCATGCGCACCTTGACGCCCGCCTTCGCGCGCTCGGACAAGGCGTCGGCAAAGCGGTTGCCGACCTCGCCTGACCAGTAGATGTAGGTCTCGAAGGTGATCGTGCGCTGCGCCGACGCGATGGCTCCCAGCATCGCCGGGAATATCTCCTCCCCGTTGTTGAGCGCCGTCACCCGGTTGCCCGGCAGGATCGACGGCCCCAGCAGCACCGACATCTCGCGCTTGAACTCGGGATCCGAGACTGCGTAGTGGTGCGCCACGCGGCGCTCGAGCGCCTTCTCGGGCGTGGCGAAGTTCATCCACACCACCACCGCGACGACGGTCGCGGCAATGGTGGCCAATACGGTCCAGGCCAGTCGTTTCTTCCATCGGGTCATGGTCTCGGGCGCCCCTGTCGCCAGAAGTTGAGGATCACGGTGGCCGCGCCACCTCGAGGCGTCCATGCACGCGAGGCCACCGCGCCCGGCGCGGGTGCCTGCGACGGACGGCGTCGGTGGATCAAACGGGTGCGTCCGGCGGTGGTGGACAGTCCTCGAGCATCGCGTCCAGGCGACCGCGCACGTAGGCGACCGGATCCTCCGGAGCATCTTCGATCCGGGCCGCGTTCGCGAGCAGGGCCGACGCCACCGCGGCGAAGGCCGCCTGGAAGGTGGACGCCTCGGCGAACTCCACGCGCAACTGCGGCAGGCGCTGCGCCACGGCATCGCAACGGCGCACGAGGCCGGGGAAATCGCGGGCGACTTCGGGCAGGTCCATCAGCGCCCGTCCATGCCGGCGCCTGGACGCATGCGGCCGGCCCCTGCAGTCGCCGTTGGCCCGCATTCGCGGGTCGGCCGATCGGCACGCAGGCTGGCGGGGACGTGTGCGATATCGGTCATCGGCACAGTGTCGGGCTTGCGACGGCTTCGCGCCGTGAAGGCCTTGCAGGCCCCGCCGCCCGAATCGCCCGCCATCGGGTTCAGCCTCATGGGCGTGCGCTGAACGCGCCCGCATGGGAAACGCGAGCTTCGCCTCGTGTTGCCGCGTGCTTAATGCGCGCGGTGGGATGGTCGGGGCATGCGTCGACACACACCGACGCCGGCCCTTGTCCGCCCCACCCCAACAGGAGCACACCATGCCGTACTCGAGCATCAGCGACCTGCCCGACAGCGTCCGGGACCATACGCCCAAGCATGCCCAGGAAATCTACAAGGAGGCCTACAACAGCGCCTGGGACCAGTACAAGGATCCCGACGAGCGTCGTGGCGACGCCAGCCGCGAGGAGGTCTCGCACCGCGTCGCCTGGGCAGCGGTCAAGGAGAAATACGAGAAGGGAGACGATGGCGACTGGCATGCGAAATGAGGCCTGAACGCACGGGTGCCGACGCCCGCCGCTGTCACCCTGCTCTCATCGGCCGCGCGCGAAAGTGGGGCAGGCGACGGAGCACCGCGGTCGATTGTGATCGCCTCGTTGATCGCCCCTCCGATCGCCCCGTGCGGCCGCACCATCCACGCTCCCCTTATCCCGCCCCCACAAGGAGTCCCCCGTGAAGATCGCAGAAATCATGACCACCGAAGTCGCCCTTGCCGCGCCGGACGAAAGCCTCCAGCGCGCCGCCGACACCATGCTGTCCAAGGACGTCGGCTGCCTGCCTGTCGGCGACAAGGGCAAGCTGGTCGGCATGCTCACCGACCGCGACATCACCATCCGCGGCGTCGCCCGCGGCCTGGGCGCGGACGCGACGGTCAGCCAGGTGATGAACACGCAGGTGCGCTACTGCTACCAGGACCAGGACGTCGACGACGTGGCGCGCAACATGGCCGAACTGCAGGTCAGGCGCCTGCCGGTGGTCAGCCGCGACAAGGACCTGGTCGGGATCGTCTCGCTGGCGGATTTCGCGCACAGCGGCGAAACCCGCTCCGCCGACCAGTTGATGAAGGGCGTCGCCGTCCCGCACCACTGAGCGCTGCCGGCGATTGATCGCCGTGCCCGGGAAGGGGCGTACCGCGCTGTCCCGGCCGGGGGTCGCCTCACCGGCCCTTGCGGGCGGTATCGGCGCCAGCCGGGCGCGACGCACCGCCGGCGGCGGCGTGCCGGCGTTGCTCGAGCCTCAGGTTGCGGCGGTAGATGCACTGGCCGGCGATCGCGGTCAGCAGGAGCGCGGCATTCGTCAGCACGAAGACCGCGTTCCCGATCAATGCGCTGTAGATCGTGAACCCAAGACTGGCGGCCATCTGCCCCAGGAAGAGCCACGAGGACACGCCGTCCGTCCTGCGTTCCCTCCACTGCACGCGAACCTCGCGCCCCAGCGTGGCAAGCAGGATGCCCGACGCGGTCCAGCCGATCAGCTCGACGCCATCCACGGCCCACCTCCCCGCGCTGGACCGCTCAACCCCGTGGCCCGCCCATCACCGGCAGGACGACGCCGCTGATGTACGAGGACATGACCGGCGAGGCCAGGAAGACGTAGGCTGGCGAGATCTCTTCCGGCTGCGCCGGACGTCCCATGTCGCTGTCCTCGCCGAAGTTCGCCACGTCCGCGGCCTCGCGGTCGGCCGGGTTGAGCGGCGTCCACACCGGGCCCGGCGCCACCGCGTTGACGCGGATGCCCCGCGGCAACAGCTGGCTGGCCAGGCTGAGGGTGAAGGCATGGATGGCACCCTTGGTCGCGGCGTAGTCCAGCAGCGCCTTGCTCCCGAACAGGGCAGTCTCCGAGCCGGTGTTGATGATGCTCGCCCCCTGCCCCAGGTGCGGCAGCGCGGCCCGTGCCATGTGGAAGTAGCCGGCGATGTTGGTGCCCAGCGTTTCCTCCAGCTGCGCGTCGCCCAGGTCCTCCAGCCGTTCCACGTGCTGCTGGAACGCGGCGTTGTTGACCAGGATATCCAGGCCGCCGAGTTGCCGGGCGGCCTTGTCGACGGCGCGCTTGCAGAAGCGGCTGTCCTTGACGTCGCCGGAATGCAGGTGGCACGCGCGACCCTCGGCCCGGACCGCCTCCGCGGTGTCGCGTGCGTCGGCGTGCTCGTCGAGGTAGAAGACCGCGACGTCCGCGCCCTCCCGCGCGAACAGCACCGCGACCGCGCGACCGATGCCGGAGTCGCCGCCGGTGACGATGGCCTTCAGGCCCTCGAGCTTGCCGCTGCCGCGGTAGTCGGGCGCGCGGAAACGGGGGGCCAGGGCCAGGGCCTGCTCCAGGCCGGGCTTGTCCAGGTGCTGGGCGGGCATCGGCGGTTCGGGCTGGCGTCTCGCCCCTGCCTGGACCGCGGCATCTTCACTCGGCCGGGCGGCATGCGCGGACCGGTTGGCCTTGCGCGCTTTCTCCTGCAGCCCGCGCTGCCGGCGTGCGACCGCTTGGGCGGTACGCGATGCGGGATCGGCGGCTGCTTTCACCGCGGCCGTGCCCGGGGCCTTCTTCTTGCGCGCCGCCTTCGTGGCGGTCTTCGCCTTCGGTTTCACCTTTGCTCCCGGGTCCGGGGCGCGGGTTTTCGTGGCGCTCTTTCTGCTTGCCATGGTGCCTCCTTGGACGCGTCGTTCGGATGTTCGGCTGCTCAACGGCACCGTCTAGCCAGGCGGTCGCTCCTCCCGGCGCGGCGCGCGACGGTCGCCGAAGAATGCGCTGGCGACGATCGCGATGCCCATGCCCGCCGCCAGCAGGAACAGCAACAGCGCGATGGCCGGATAGCCCCACAGCATCGGCCCCACGCGCACGTCCATCATCATCGACGACGCGAGTATCAGGGCCGCGGTGATCGCGCCGGCGCAGATCCGGTTGGCGATCTTCTGCAGGTTCTCCATCAGGTGCGACTCTTCCAGGCCGGTCATGCGCACCTGCATGCGGTTCTCCGCCAGCAGCGACAGGATGTCGGTCAGCCGGCGCGGGCCATCGCGGAGCAGGGCCTGGATCTCCATCATCTCGGCCGCGAGGTTGGGCGAGGACAGCGACTTGCGCAGCCGCGCCTTCATGACGTGCTGCAGGTGGTCCTCGACCAGGGCCTGGGTGTCGAGCTCGGGCGAAAGCTGCCGGCACACCGCGTCGAGGTTGAACAGCGTCTTGCCCAGCAGGCTCAGCTCGGGCGGCGTGCGCAGGCCGGTGGACGCGGAGATGCGCACCATCTCAAGGACCACGCGCCCTTCCGACATCGACCCGGCATGGGCGGCGTAGCGGCTGATCAGTTGCGCCACCTCGCGCATGAAGCGCGACGGGTCGAAATCCGCCAGCCGCGTGCTCAGGCCGATCAACTCGTCGGCGACCTGCTCGCCACGGCCATCGACGGCCGCGAACAGCAGCTTCATCAAACGGTCGCGCTGGCGCGGCGGGACGTTGGCGACCATGCCCAGGTCGAAGATCGCCAGGCGACCGTCGGCGGTCACGCGCAGGTTGCCCGGATGCGGATCGGCGTGGATCTCGCCATGCACGAACACCTGGTCCAGGTAGGCGCGGACCAGCGCGCGCGCCAGGGGCTCCATCGACTCCTCGGTACGCCGGACGCCGGAGATGCGGCCGACGTGGGTGCCGTCGACGAGTTGCATCGTCAGCACGCGGCGTCGCGTGTAGTCCCACACCGGGCGCGGCACCTCGAGTTCCGGGTACGGCGCCAGGTGATCGCCGAAGCGTTCCAGGTTCTCGGCCTCGGCGACGTAGTCCAGCTCGGCCATCAATGCCTTTCGGAACTCGCCCAGCCAGTCGGCGAAGCGCACGCTGCCACCGACATCCGTCAGGCGGTCGGCGGCGCTCGCCAGGCCGTCGAGCATGTCCAGGTCCGAACGCAGCTGGCGGGCGATGTCGGGCTTCTGCACCTTGACCGCGACCGGCGTGCCGTCGCGCAAGGTCGCGCGATGCACCTGCGCCAGCGAGGCGCAGCCCAACGGGGTTTCCTCGAAGCTCCCGAATGCCTTGCCGATGCGCACGCCCAGTTCTTCCTCGACGGTGCGCTGCACCTGTGCAAAGGGCACGGGCGCCACGTCGTCCTGCATGCGCTCGAGTGCGTTGGCATAGGCCGGCGGCACGATGTCCGGTCGCGTCGACAGCATCTGGCCAAGCTTGATGAAGGTCGGCCCGAGGGCCTCAAGCTCCTTCGCGAACTGCTCCGGCGCCCCCTCCTCGATGTCGCCATCGATATCGCCTGCATCGACGGCAAGGCCCGAGAAAAGGCCGGAATTGCGATGGCGCAACAGGAATCGCACCACCCGCGCCTTGTGCGCCAGGCCGTCGGCGCGGTTGTCGGCCGACGTCCCGTCTGAGTTCGGATCCTGCATTGCCACCGTGCCACCGCGATATGGGAAGACGCCTCATCGTGGCGGCGTCTTCGTCACAAAGCGGTGAAACCCCCGGCATGGGACACGGGCAGGAGACGCCTGCACGGTGCCTCGTGCAGCCGCCGTTCACCTGCCAGGGGTCGCGCGCCCTCAGGGCGCGTGTCGCTGCAGCCAGTCGCTGATGTCGGGCAGCCGCTTGTCGATCACGTCTTGTCGCTGGCGGATGCCTACGATGGCCGTCTCGGTGGCACGCCGCGAGCCCTCCGCGATGTGCGCACGCGCGAACGCTTCGAGCTTGCCGATCATCGCCGGGTCGCGCGAGGCCGCGCCCAGACTCGGGTAGAAGCGTGCGCGCGAAGACGAATCCACGAATGCGTCCACGGTATCGAGATGGGTAGCCGCGTGGTCGAAGACGAGATCGGGATGCTCGGCCGCCGCGATCGAGAGCATCGTGGCGCTGTTCGTCGCTCCGGGCTCGTCGGTCATGGCCATCGCGATGGCGCGCCGCGCAAGGGCGTCGTCGCGCACGCGCGCGAGCAGCAGGTAGTCCTGGTCGCGCACCAGGGCGCTGGTTTCGGTGCGCGCCTGCGCATGCAGCGCGTCCCAGGTGGCGGCGTCGGCGTTGCGCGCGACCAGGCCCAGGACGGTCAGGCGCAGTTCGGCCGGCAGTGCGCCCGGATCGCTGCGGCTGGCCTGGTACCGGCGCCGTACCTCGGCCAGGATCGCCGGGTCGTCCATGCGCCCCAGCGCACCGATCAACGCGGTACGCAGCAGGGTGAGCGGTGCGGCCTCGCGTTCGGCGGCCTCCCAGCCGACGCGCGCGAAGACCGGCGCGAGGGTGGACCGGGCGAACGCGCGGAAGCGTGCTTGCCCGGCCTCGTCGCCCCGGTAGTAGTCGTCGAGCGCATCCAGGTTGCCGGTGACGTCGCGCCACAGGGTCGGATCCGCATCGGCGGGAAGCGCGGCGACCAGGTCGAGGTAGTTCGATGCAGGCTGCAGGCCGGCCATGCCCAGCGCCCAGGTGTCGTTCATGACGCCCAACTGGTCGATGGGCTCCAACGTGCCGAAGGCGCCGGCCAGCGCCGCGAACCCGTCCGCGCCAAGCAGGGAGCGGTAGTAGCCGCTCTGCCCGGCGTTCAGCACCAGCGGCCCGCATCCGGGCAAGCGCAGCGTCGCCTCGCCGTCGACCACCAGGCCGCGGACGTCCGGGTGGCCGACGATCCGGGCGATCACCGGCACCTGCCACGCCAAGGGCGTCTTGTCCGGGCGGTCGCGCGTGAACTCGGCCTGTCGCAGCTCCACCGTGCTGCCGCCGTCGCGACACTGGATCGATTCGACCCGAAGGAGCGGCACGCCGGGCTGGAGCGTGAAGTCATGCGCGATGCGCGTGACCGGCTTGCCGGCAGAAGCCTCGATGGCGCGCCAGAGGTCGTCGGACACCGTGTTGCCATGGGCGTGGGTGCGGATGTAGGCCCGCACGCCTTCGCGCCATGCGTCGCTGCCGACGTAGGCTTCGAGCATGCGGATGACGGCTTCGCCCTTGGAATAGGTGATGGCATCGAACGCCTGGCTGGCCTGCTCCACCGTCTCGACGTGCTGCACGACCGGATGCGTGGTCGCAACGGCGTCGCGCGTCATCGCATGTTCGCGTACCTCCACCGCCGACAACGCGGTGTTCCACTCCGGATGCAGCTTCTCGGTGGTGCGCCCTTCCATCCAGGACGCGAAGCCCTCGTTGAGCCAAAGGTCGTCCCACCAGCTCATCGTCACCAGGTCGCCGAACCACTGGTGCGCGATCTCGTGCGCAGCCGTCGTGAAGATGCCCTGACGGGTGTCCTGGGTGGCGATCACCGGGTCTTCCAGCAAGGCGTACTCGAAGGTGAAGATCGCGCCCCAGTTCTCCATCGCGCTGAAGAAACGGCTGCGTCCGGGCGAGGCCACGTTGTCGAGCTTGGGCAGCGGATACGGCACGCCGAAGTATTGGTTGTATTCGCGCAGCACGTCGGCGGACGACTCCAGCGCGAAACGCGCCTGCGCGGCCTTGCCGGCCTGGGTCACCACGCCGATCTCGACGCCGTCGGCTTCCACGGTGGCGCGATCGAACTGGCCCAGGGAGAAGAACAGCAGGTAGGTCGACATCTTCGGCGACGTGTCGAAACGCACGCGCCGGGTGCCGTCGCCCAGTGCCTGGTCTTCCACCACCGGCATGTTGCTGACCGCCATCTGGTCGGCCGGCACCACCGCGGTGAGACCGAAGGTGGCCTTGTGGTTGGGCTCGTCCCAGGACGGCACGAAGCGGCGTGCATCGGAGTTCTCGAACTGGGTGAACAACGCGCGCCGCGCCCCGTCGGGGGTTTCATAGTCGATCGCGAACAGGCCATTGGCCTGGGTGCCGATCTTGCCCTCATAGGACAGCGCGAGGGTGTATTGGCCCGGCGACAGGGCCTCGGCGAAACGAACCGTGGCGGTCTGCGCCGCCGCGTCGACAAGGACGTCCCCCGGCGCGGCGCGGCCATCGGGCGCAGCGAGCGATGCGCTGGCGAAACGCAGGCCGAGGGCGTTGAAGGTGATCCGGTCGGTGGACTCGAGCACTTCGAGCCTGATCGACACCTGGCCGTCGAACGACAGCGAATCCGCGTGCGGCACGATCTCGATGTCGTAATGCAGCGGACGGACCTCGCGTGGCAGCTGGGTGGTGGCGTCGGCAACGGGCGGCGCGGGCGTGCGTGCCTCCGTCGGCGCGGCGATCGCCGGCAGGGTTGCTGCGGTGGCGAGGACCAGCGAAATGGCGCAGGCGAGCGTACGGCGCATCAGGGCGACCTCGGGGCTTGGTGGAGGGCAGTGGGCCAACATGGCATGCCGCCTGCCGTCCCGACACACCCAGTAGTCACGGCGGACACCGTGCCGCGTCAAAATTCAGGGCGTCGGCGGCCTGATTCGGATTCTGAATCAGCTTATCCGCAAACCGAACTTCCACGGACTGCCGCGATCTGCCAAAGTCGGGGCCGACGGTGGAAGCGGACGAAGCCTCCCCGGCGGCACCCGTCACATGGAATGCGGCGCGACGCCCGATCCCTGCCCTCGCCCTGGAGGCGAAGTGGCTTGTCGAAACCCGTTTGCAAAGGACATGCGATGCGTACCATGCCCGCCTCCCGCCAGATATCGCCCGCGTCCGTCGCGGGCTGCAATGCCCCGGGCGCGCGCCGCGATGTTTCTCTCCTACCCGCCGTGCTCTCCCCCGACGCGGCGGCATTCGACGGCATGAGGCCTCGGGGCCCTCCGGGCCACGGCCTGCCCCACCCCGGGGCCTCGTTCCGTCTTCCTTCCGACGCTGCAGCCAGCGCCGGGGCGTTCGACAGCCGCAGCAATGCGGCTTTTTTCTCGCTTGCCCACTGCATGCCCGCGGCTCGCATGCAGGGGTCCCGTGCTCACGTCGTCGGTTCGGCGGTCGGGCGCCCGGTGTGGGGCGTGTCGATCAGCGCGTCGAGCCGGTAGCCCTGCGCGCGGGCGGTGGCCAGGAAATCCTGCCGTTTGGCCGGCCCCATCGCCGGCTGCCGCGCCAGCAGCCACAGGTAATCGCGATCGGGGCTGCCCACCAGCGCCACGCTGTAATCAGGCTCGATGCGCAATATCCAGTAGTCGCCCCGGGTGAAGGGGATCCAGCGCAGGCCTTCGGGCAGGAAGGTCACCTCCAGGCGGCTGGCATCCCCCGGCGTCGCAAGGCTCGCCTCGCCGATCGACTCCTGCAGCTCCCCATTGCCGTCCAGCGCGCGGTTCTGCACGCGCACCTTTCCGTCGGCCTTGAGGCTGTAGTGGGCGGAGATGTCGGTGTAATCCTCGGGCTCGTGGCGCATCGGCAGGCGGGCGATCTCGAACCACGTGCCAAGGTAGCGATCGAGCTCGAGGCCAGTGACGGTATCGGGCGGCGTGTCGCGGGTCATGGGCGTCCCTTCGTTCAGTGCGATGGCATCGGGACCTCAAGCATCGCCGATGGTAGGTGGAGCGCGAGTGGAGGGCGCGTTCGACGCGGACGTGGCGCGGCGTCCGCGCCCGACGGAACCAAAAAGCCCCGGCCAATGGCCGGGGCGTGTCGCGGTGGGCAAAGCAACGTATTCACCAAGGCAACGTATTCACTGCGCGCCCGGCGCTCTGGCGGCGCCTTGGGCGAACGGCCTCAGCGACCGTCGCGATCGAAGTCGCCCGGCATCCGGCGCTCGATGTAGTGCCAACCGTCACGGGCGGCATCGCGTGCCTCGTTCCATGCCAGGCGCGATTCGGCGCGTGTCTCGGCCCACTCGCGCTCGAGCTTGTCCTCGATGTCGTCGAAGCGCTCGCCCGGGTAGCGGTTGTAGGCCTCGTAGCTGTGGCGGTACGCCGGCTCGTAGTCGCGCCACTCGCGGCGGTCGTCGTAATAGTCGGCCGCCTGGTATCGGCTGCGGAAATGATCCACGTATTCGGTCGGATTGACGGCCTCGGCGACCGCACCGCCGGCCTTGGCGCCAACCACGCCACCGACCACCGCACCCACCGCGCTGCCGACCGGGCCGGCGGCGGAACCGACGACCGCGCCCGTCACCGCGCCGGTGACCGCACCCGTGCCCTCGCCAATGCTGTGGTCTTTCTTGATGTCGCTCATGTTCGTGCTCCTGGGATTCGTGGGGAAAATGAAACGCAGGACCCGACCGTCTTGTCGCGATGTTGTGCTTGTTGTACCGCGCGGCCTCGGGGCACCTGCGAGGTGCACGTTGCGCGGCGCGCGATGAGGCAGCCGTGAATTCGGCGCATGAACGGGATCGGCCGCGCGAATCGGTTGCCGTGCATTCAAGCGGGTGTAGGGCGCGTGCACGAAAGGGCCGCCCCTGGCCATCGGGCATGCGCCCGCACGCGGCCTACGCATGCCCTTGACGGAACCGTCGCTACGCTCCTGGCGAACCGATACTGGAACGACCCGATGAGCGAAACCATCTACGACGCCCTGCGCGAAAGCCACGAGATCCAGCGCTCGCTCCTGCGCAGGCTGCTGCGCTCGAAAGCCGGCAGCCAGGCGCGCATCGACCTGTTCCGCGAACTGCGGATCGAGCTCGAGGCGCACGAGGCCGCGGAGGAACGCTATCTCTACGTTCCGATGCTGATGGAGGACATGGGCCTGGATTCCAGCCGGCATGCGCTGCACGAGCACCACCAGATCGACGAACTCGTCGCCGACGTACAGGCGCTGGATACCGATGGCGATGCATGGCTGGAGAAGGCCCGTGAACTGTCACACGAGGTGCACCACCACCTTCGGGAGGAGGAGAAGAAGTTCTTCCAGGTCTCGGGGAAGATCCTGAGCGACGCACAGAAGACGCGGCTGGCCGGGAAGTACCGCAAGGACTACGCGCGCATGCACCGCAAGCTCGAGGCGGAATAGCGCCCCGCGCACGGCCGCTTCCCGCCGCATTCGCCGTTGACCCGGTGATGCAGCGATGCCGCCGTCCGACTGGCCACGGCGACGGCTTCGCCCCCCGGCGCGGCACGACGGCATGAATGCGTCCGCGCGGCGCCGGCTTGCCCCGGCCAGGGAGACCGCCATGGGAGATCCCGGTAGCAGACCCGTCGCCGACGCGGGCGCACGACGACGGGCCGGGCGCGACCGTCGACTGGCACCGGGCACGCGAGAACGACGTCGCCCGCGACTGCACCTTTCGATCGGCGTGACCGGACATCGGCCTCCCCGCCTGGGCGCCGCGGACATCGCGCCCCTGCAGGCGGCGCTCGCGCCGCTGCTCGAACGCCTCACCACCGCGCTACGCGGCATCCAGCGCCGCCACAGCCGTTGGCTCTCGGCCCAGTTGCCCTGCCATCGCCTGGTCTCCGCCTTGGCCGAAGGCGCGGACTCCCTGGTCGCGGAAGCCGCGCTCGACCTGGGCTGGCAGCTGGATGCGTGCCTGCCGTTCCCGCCCGCCGACTATGCGGCGGACTTCGGGGAAGGCCCCGCCCTCTCGCGATTCCGGGGCCTGCTGGCGCGTGCCGAGGCGGTGTTCGCGCTGCCCGGGCAACGCGACGCCGCCACCGCGGCCTACGAGGCGGTCGGCCGGGTCGTGCTGGACCAGGCCGACATCCTGCTGGCGGTCTGGGACGGCGACCCGGCACGTGGTCGCGGCGGTACGGCGCAGATCGTCGCCGAGGCGGTTGCGCGCCACATCCCGGTGATCCACCTGGACCCGGCCGCGCTCGCGGGCCCGGGTACGGGACCCCAGCTCCTGTGGACCGGCCTGTCCGACCTGGACTTCGAACAGCCCACGCTCGACACCGTGCCGCGGGCCCCCGTGGCCGAGGTCCTCGAAAGCGTGCTCGACATGCTGACCGCACCGCCGGGCAACCCCGTCGACGTGCGCATGCTGCGCCGCTTCTATCGCGAACGGATCATGCGCCGGACGCCTGCACTGCCCTGGCCCCTGCTGCTGGCGACGACCGGCGTGCGACGGATGCGCGCTGCCGACCTCGCGCCCCCGCGGCCGGTCGACTGCGCCCAGCGCCTCGGCCGCGGACTGGGGAACCTGCCTCCCACCGGGGGCCACTCGGCCCGCCTCTCGCGCATCCTCCTGCCGCGCTTCGGCCTGTCGGACGCGGCGGCCACGTATTTCGCCCAGCTGTTCCGCAGCGGCTACGTCGCCAACTTCGCCCTGGCCGCGGTCGCGGTGCTGCTGGCACTGTCGGGGCTGGTCGCGCCCGGGCTGAAATCGTGGCTGATCGGCACCGAACTGCTGGTGATCGTGCTGATCCTCGCCAACACGCGGCTCGGCACACGGGTGGGCTGGCACGAACGCTGGATGGACAACCGGCACCTGGCCGAGCAATTGCGCACGGTCTCGGTCAGCAGCCTGCTCGGCGATCTCGCGCTGCGCGATGCCGATGCCGACAGCCGGGGCATGGCACCGGGCTGGGTGCGCTGGTACGCCCGCGCCACCGCGCGCGAGCTGGGATTGCCGCACGCGGTGGTCGATGCAGGCTACCTCCGGCGCGTCCGCGGCGCCGCGCAGGCCATGATCGAGGACCAGGCCGCCTATCACCGCGACAATGCGCGCCGCATGCACCTGCTCGACCATCGCCTGCATCGCCTGGGCGGGTATCTGTTCGCGCTCACCGCGATGGCCTGCATCGCATGGATCGCGGTGAAGCTGGCCGGACTGGAGCCGGGCAACCTGGCCGGGCTCGACATGACGGTCGCCGTGACCATCGCCACCGCCGTCCTGCCGGCGCTCGGCGCGGCCCTGTATGGCATCCGGATGCAGGGCGATTTCAACGGGGTCGCCGACCGTTCCCTGACGACCTCGGCCCGGCTCGAGGCCCTGCAACGGGCCATCGCCGGCGATCCCGACGACTTCGGTCGCCTGCAGGCACGGCTGCGCCGGTTGTCCGACGTGATGCTGGCCGACATCGCGCACTGGCGCACGACCTACCAGGCGCGGCCGCTGAGCCTGCCGGGATGAATGCCGGGCGCGACGCGCGTGCGGCGACCGCACGCGCGCGCCCTGATGCAGGGGCGCCTCAATCGGCGCGGTTGACGATCACCGGGTCCAGCGTGCAACTGACGCCATCGCCTGGATTCGGCGAATCGGTACGCGCCCAGATCGTCAGGCAGTAGTTGTACGATCGGTTGCGCTTGTCTTCGTCGTCGAGAACCACGCTCTGCACGCTGCTGCCGGCGACGGCGGTCATCCCGTCCACGCCATTGCCGTCGCGACCGGTGATGGTGATGGCGGACGCCGGATCGGTGGGGAAGCTGAAGGGCAGGCTCGTCCCGGCCGCATTGGTGACCGTTCCGCCCAGGGTGAAGGTGATGTCGGTCTGCCGGTTGTAGTCGCTGCCCGAGAACGCCATGTTGCCCAGGTTGACGCTGCCGTCGGACTGCACGACGTTGCTGCTGGCCGGGTTGCTCGCGCCCTGCGAGTAGGTCGCGCTCGCGGTGAAGTTGCCGTTCGCGTCGACGCTGCCGCTGACGGTGACGTTAATGCCGAGGGTCATGTCCTGTTTGTCGCCCATGGTCTATCTCCGGTGGGTTGGTTCGCTGATCAGGGCCGTCAGGCGGTAGTCAGCGCCGCCTTCGGGTCGGGGGGATCGGGGGTCGGGGTCGGCCAGCCAATCGGCGACGGCGCGGAATCGCGCGTCCTGTCCGCCGTCCAGCGATGCGAGATAGGCACGCGCTTCTTCGAGCGCCCGCGCAGCGGCCGCGTCGTCGTCGAGCGCACCCGCGTTGCGCGCGGCCAGGAGCTTCGCCACCAGCCAGCCGAACCGGGCTTCGGGCGACGTCGCATCGGCGTCCGGGGCGAAGTCGCGGGCGAATCGGTCCAGCGCCGGTGCGGCCGCCTCGTGATCGCCGCGCGCCACGAGGATCGCCGCCTGCATCCAACGCGCCGGCAGCAGTCCATCGGTGCGCCATGCCGTGACGCTGGCGTCGCCCCCGACCAGTGCGTTCGCGTCCGCGAGCGCACGGGCATTGGCTTCCGCCGCGCCCGCCCAGTCATGGGACAGCATCAGGGACTCGGCATGCACGTTGGCGGCCTTCACCGCCATCTCGAGCCAAAGCCGGTTCGCGGGATCCTGCGCCCGCAGCGACTCGATCGTCGCCACGCCCTCCCGGGCGAGCGCCGCCCCGCCGGCGTCGTTTCCACGCTCGAGCTCCAGCTGCGCCGCGCGGACGAGCGAGATGGACAAGGCCTCGCGGATCTTGGTGTTCTTTGGGTCGTCGACGAGCAGGCGCCGGTAGAGCGCACCTTCATCGCGTCGCAGCTCCAGCGCGGCGACGCTCTCGCCCATCCGGCGCCTGGCGTCGGCCTGCCAGGCCAGGGTCTGCGCGAACTGGTACGCATGCTCCGGCGCGTCGCCACTGCGCTCGCGCAACTCGAGCCATCCATCGAGCGCCCGGTCGAAGTGCGCCAGGGCTTCGCCCGGCCGGTCCTCGCTCAGCTCCAGCGCGCCGAGGTTGGTCTCGGCATAGACGCGCTCGACCAGCCAGTCGACGTTGGCCGGATCGATCGTGGTCAGGCGGCCCGCCAACGCCAGGTAGCGCCCCAGGTGCCGCCTCGCCGGCGCTGCGTCGCCCCGCTGCCAGGCGATATAGCCGACCCAGAACTCGCTCTGGGCGTGATCGAAGATGCGCTGGGGGTTGCCCGGATCGCGTCGCAATTGCTCGGCCGTGGTGTCGGCCGCTTGCCGGTAGGTCGCCAGCGCACCGTCCAGGTCGCCCCGCAGGTTCCTGACCTCGCCCACCAGCAACAATGCGCGCGAGCGGCGGCCCAGGGCGTCCGCGTCCAGCCGCGCCGGCTGCTGCTGGCCGTAATAGGCCATGGCACGCTGGCCGACACTGTCCATCACGTCCAGGCGACCGACGGGCTCGAGCTTGCGCCGGAGGTCGGTCAGCATGAACTCGATGAGCCCCTCGGCCTGTGCGCGCTGGTGCTGGGCCTCGTCGCGTGCCTGCCGTGCCATCAGGGCCATTCCGCCCATGGCCAGCATGCCGACCGTGGCGGCGGTCGCGAGCCAGGCCAGGCGCTTCTGCCTGCGCTGCGCTTCGCGCTGGACCAGGTCGTCGAGTCGAAGCCCGGTCAGGCCGGCGACCAGCTTCAGCGACGCGAGCCGCTTGCCGTCGCCGTGCGGACGCAGGTCGGCGGCGACGGGTTCGGCCGGCTGCCTGGTGATCCGGCCCTCCCCGTCGACATGGAAGCGCAGGGCTTCGGGGAAGCACTCCTCCGTCTCGCGACCCGGCATGCCGCTGGCGCCGGGCTCGCCGGCCACGACCAGTACCAGCACCCGCGCGTCGCCATGGCGTTGCTTGAACACGCGGATCTCTTCGTTGACCCAGCGCGAACGCGCCGCGTCGGGCGAGGCGACGACGACCAGGAAACGGCTTCCGTCGAGGGCGCTGCGGAGCTCGGCCGACAGGTCGGCGGCGGCGCCAAGTTCCTCGCGGTCCTTGAAGATCGGCGACAGGTTCGGCGGCACCGGGCCCAGCGCGGTGGGCCGACCGACAAGGCGACGCGGCAGGCGGTAGGTTTCGAGCGCCCGATGCAGCCAGCGCGCCGTCGCGCGATCGGCATGGCTGTAGCTGATGAATGCATGGTAGGTGGATGCCCTGCCCGCCATGATGCCGCTCTCCGCTACCGCGCCCCTCCCTGGACGGCACGTGACACTGCAAAACCCGCCAGGCCCGGCCGGGAGGAGTCCCCTGTGGAGTGCGCCGGACGCCCTGCCCCCGACCCGGCCACGATGCAACGGCCTGGCGGGACGACCCGTCCTCCCGGCTACAACGCAGCGGCCCCGGCAATGCGGCCAGCAGCCGATCCCTGGCGTCGCCTCTCCCGGACGAACGGCGCGTGCGCCCCGGCCAGGGCCTGCCACGGCCCTGGCCGGGGCCCGACGAAAGGGTGCTTCACCCGGCCGGGGGAAGAAGGGTGCCCGGCGTATTCCAGCGCTCACTGGGATCCAGCCTTGGCCTGACCGGGGCCCCGGGTGCGCTTCGCTTACCCCGGCTACGCGGCGTGTGGCCGTTGCCGTTGCCGTTGCCGTTGCCGTTGCCGTCGATCTTGATCTTGAACTTCGCGACTTCGAGGCCGCCGAGCACCGCAGGGCGTGGCGGCCGGAGAGGCGCCCTTGTCCGGGCGAAGCGAGTTTGGGCGCCGTGCCGACACGGCCGAGGCGCACAGGGAACCGGTGCGGCGAAGCCGGACCGGCGGCCGATGGAGCCGGCGGTTCTGGTGCCTTTTGCCAAGACAAAAGGCACCCGCCCACAGGGCGGAAGCCTTTGACTTTGACTTGGTTTCAGACCACCCCTCGCGGGAGGGATTGCGCGACGCAGAACCCATCGTGCGTCCTGCGTGAAATACCGTGACGGTGGGTTTCGCCTTTGGCTCTACCCACCCTACTAGGCGGGATGGGAGGCAGAACCGTAGGATGGGTAGCGCGAAGCAAAACCCATCGGGTGTCGTGTCCAAACGCCACGGTGGGTAACGCATTGCCCATGCGACCCACGCCGGCGCCCCGGGGTGCGTGGACCGCGGGGCATCCTCAATGCCGGCTTGTGCGATGCCTTCGCGGACGGATCCATCGCCCGCCAACGAACACGGGAGCCAGGGGATTTCGCGAATTGGCGCGTGCTCCCCGGACCTGGGTCAAGAACCATGAAAAAGCCCCGCCGGAGCGGGGCTTTGCAGACGCGCGACGGCAAGGCGTCAGGCGAAGGGATCCTGCAGGACCATGGTGTGGGCGCGGTCCGGACCGGTGGACACGATCGCCAGTGGGCAACCGGCCAGCTCTTCCAGCGCGCGCAGGTAGGCACGCGCGGCGGCGGGGAGCTGGTCCCACTCGGTGATGCCGTGGGTGTTCTCGTCCCAGCCCGGGAACTCCAGGTATACCGGGGTGCACTCTTCCCAGCCCGCCGCATCGAGCGGCGCGTACTCGGTGCGCTTGCCCCGGTATTCGTAGGCGATGCAGATCTTCAGCGTGTCCATGCCGTCGAGCACATCGAGCTTGGTGATGCACAGGCCGGTGATGCCATTGATCGCGACCGCGCGCTTGAGCGCGACGATGTCGATCCAGCCGCAACGGCGCGGTCGGCCGGTGGTCGCACCGTATTCCTGCCCGCGATCGCGGATGCCCTGGCCGATCTCGTCGTGCAGCTCGGTCGGGAACGGCCCGCCACCCACGCGCGTGGCGTAGGCCTTGCAGATGCCCAGCACATAGTCGATCGCGTCGGCGCCCACGCCCGCGCCGGCCAGCGCGCCGCCCACGGTGGTGTTGGACGAGGTCACGTAGGGATAGGTGCCGTGGTCGATGTCGAGCAGCGAGCCCTGCGCGCCCTCGAAGAGCACGCGCTTGCCCTGCTTGCGCAGGTCGTGGAGGATCCCGGCGACGTCGGACTTCATCGGCTGCACGTACTCGCCGAACTCGAGCGCCTCGTCGAGGATCTTCTGGTAGTCGACCGCGTCCACGCCGAGGTACTTCGTCAGCACGAAGTTGTGGTAGTCCAGTGCCGTGCGCAGCTTCTCGGCCAGCTGGTCGGGGTAATGCAGGTCGGCGACGCGGATGCCGCGGCGGGCGACCTTGTCCTCGTAGGCCGGGCCGATGCCGCGCCCGGTGGTGCCGATGGCCTTGCCGCCGGCCGCCTTCTCGCGCGCCTGGTCCAGGGCAATGTGGTACGGCATGATCAAGGGCGTCGCCGGGCTGATCTTCAGCCGCGAGCGCACGTCGACGCCCGTCGCCTCGAGTTCGTCGATTTCCTTTCGCAGCGCCGCCGGGCTCAGCACCACGCCATTGCCGATCAGGCACAGCGCGCCTTCGCGCAGGATGCCCGAGGGGATCAGGTGCAGGACGGTCTTCTTGCCGTTGATGACCAGGGTGTGGCCGGCATTGTGGCCGCCCTGGAAGCGGACGACGGCACCGATTTCCTCGGTCAGCAGATCGACGATCTTGCCCTTGCCTTCATCGCCCCACTGGGCACCGAGAACGACGACTGACTGACCCATGACGGTTGTACTCCGCAGATGTTGGGGGTGGCGGCCGCAGCCGCTGGGGGTGGCCGCGCGCGATGGAGCGCGGGCCGGACACGGAAAAAGCCGGCGGGCGACTCGTCGAGGAGCGGGCCCATCCGGCTTTTGTGCATTATCCGGGTTTCGGGGCGCCGGGGCCAGCCTTGCGGCGTGAAGACGACGTGGACGCCCCCGGCGGTTCAGGGGGCGGTCGGCCAGGCCCTCGAACGCGCCCCCTCAGCGGCGCACCCACCACAGGGCCAGCAGGCCCAGGGCGATGGAGATCGCTCCGACGAAGCGCAACTGCCGGTTCGGCATCGCATGCAACTGCTCGGCGGCACGGCGCCAGCCGTCCGGCGCCACGAACAGGAACAGGCCTTCGAGCACGGCGACCAGGCAGATCGCCGACAGCAGGGCGTCGCTCACCTCAACGATCGTTCTCGAGGTACTGCAGGAACGGGTCGTCCTGGTCCAGCACGATCAGGGCCTCGCCATCGGCGAAGGAGCGCCGGTAGGCCTCCAGGCTGCGCTGGAAGGCGTAGAACGCCGGGTCCTTGTTGGCCGCCGCCGCGTAGGTCTGCGCCGCTTCGGCATCGCCCTGGCCGCGCAGGCGCTGGGCGTCGCGCTCGGCCTCGGCGAGGATGACCGTCTGTTCGCGATCGGCCTCGGCGCGGATGGTCCGGGCCTGCTCCTCGCCTTCGGCGCGCAGGGCGCTGGCGACCTGGCGGCGCTGGGCGCTCATTCGCGCGAACACGTTGGTGATGACCTCGCTGTCGGTGGGCAGGTCGATCTGCTTGATGCGCAGGTCGATGATGCGAACGCCAAGCGTGGCCGCGCCTTCGTTGATCTTGCCCAGCTGCGCTTCGATGATCTCGGAGCGGTCGCCGGACACGACCTGCTGCAGGGTGCGCGCGTTGATCTCGTTGCGCAGCGAATCCTTGACGATCGGCACCAGCCGGGCCACGGCCACGCTCTCGTCGCCGCCGGTGGCGCGGAAGAAGGCCGTCGCATCGGCGATCAGGCCGATCGAGAAGAAGTCGACCTGGACGTCCTTGCGTTCGGAGGTCAGGTAGCGCTCGGGGCTGCTGTCGAGCACCTGCAGGCGGCGATCGAAGACCAGTGCGTTCTCCACCAGCGGCACCTTGAAGTGCAGGCCGGGGCCGAGGTCGGCCCGTGACACGCGGCCGAGGTTGAGGACGATGGCGGTCTCGCCTTCCTTGACGACGAAGATCGAGCCCAGCAGGCCGAACAGCACCGCGACGATCACGGCAATCCAGACGGGAGCCTTCATTGGCGGGCCTCCTCTCGGCCATCAGGGCGGGACGGCCGGGCGCCGCGCGAGGAACGCGCCGGTGCCGGGTCCGGCGTGCTCAGCGTGGGCGCCAGCAACTCCGGGGACATCGCGGGCGTGGCGCCGCTCGCGCGACCGCCGCCCATGGGCGAGTAGATGAGTTGGCGCGAGTCGTCGCCGACGATCTTGCGGTTCGCGGCCAGGACCTCCTGCACCGTCTCCAGCCACAGGCGCTTGCGCGTGACCTCCGGCGCCTGCTTGTACTCGTCGACCAGCAGCGAGAAGCGGTCCGCGTCACCGTTGGCCTTGGCCACCTTGGCGGTCTTGTAGCCTTCGGCCTCGGTACGGATGCGGGCGGCGCCACCGCGCGCCTCGGGCACCACCTTGGCCGCGTACGCCCGCGCCTCGCTGATCAGGCGCTCGCGCTCCTGCTGGGCGCTGTTGACGTCGTCGAAGGCTGGCTTGACCTGCTCGGGCGGACGCGCGTTGGGCAGGTTGAGCTCGGTGACGATCAGGCCGGTGCGATAGGCATCGAGCGAGGCCTGCAACTGTTCGCGCGACGACACCGCCAGCGCGTTGCGCGCGCCCAGCACCGTGTCCAGGGTGGAGCGACCGACCTGCTCGCGCATGGTGCTCAGCGCGGCCTGGCGCAGGACCTCGTCGGGATCGCGGGTACCGAACAGGTAGCGCTGGGGATCGTTGACCTGGTACTGCACGTTGATCTCGACGTGGACGATGTTCTCGTCGCTGGTCAGCACCGGCACGTTGTCGCTCATGGTGCGGATCTGGGTCGCCTTGACCTTGGTGACGCGCTCGAAGGGCCAGGGCATCTTGAAGTGCGGGCCGGGCTGCATGACGCGCGAGAACTGGCCGAAACGCAGGACCACGCCGCGCTCGGTCTCGGCGATCAGCACGAAGCAGTTGAAGGCCAGCCAGAGGCCGACCAGCAACAGCAGCCAGCGGCCGATGCCGCCGGCACCGCCGCTGCCGCCGAAGAGTCCACGGAGCTGGTCGAGGACGGCGTCGAAGCCGCCTCCGCCGGGGGGCCGTCGCGACGGCCGGTTGCCGTTGCCGGAATTCTTGCTGCCGGGGGTATTCCAGGCCATGCCTGCTCCATGTTCGGAAATCGTGGCCGAGACGGGTGGCCCCGCCGGAATCGGCATCGGTCGATTCTAGGTGGGGGCTGGTCGGTGCTCAAGCAAGGCCCGCTTGCGACCCGCACCGGCCACATCCGGGACCGGGAACCAGGGCCGCGTCAGTCGAACGGTGCGTCCGCGGGATCGCCTTCCAGGCCGGCGGCCTCGATGAGGGGCCTGAGCCACTCGCCATGGGCCTGCGCGAACAGCCGCTGGAGATCGCTGATGGCCATGTCGACCTCGACCTCCCAGCCCGCCTCGTCGCCCGTCTCCCCACGCACCACGCCCAGCTCATGCAGGCGGGCACGCAGTTTCGCGGCCTGCGGGGGGATCCGGACGCGACCGGCGACGTGCCGGAGCTCGAGGGCCTCGACCAGCGCCTGCCGCAGCAGCGCCAGCCCCTGGCCCTCGCGGGCCGACAGCCACACCCGCGGTCGGCCGCCGGCGGGTCGGTCCAGGCGCGGCGCGAAGCGGCGCATCCCGACCGGATCGCCCTCCCCGGTGCCATCGCCGGCATCGCTCGTGCCCGCACCGGGATCGACGGGTTCGGCGAGGCGATCGATCTTGTTGAACACCAGCACCTGCGGCAGGTCCCCCGCGCCGACCTCCGCGAGCACCGAGTCCACCTGGGCGATGCGCTCCTGGCGCGCCGGATCGGCCGCATCGACGACGTGCAGCAGCAGGTCGGCCTCGCGGGCTTCGGACAGGGTCGAACGGAAGGCCGCGACCAGCTCGTGCGGGAGGTCGCGCACGAAGCCCACCGTGTCGGCGAGCACCGCGCTGCCGCCGGACAGTTCGATCCGGCGCACGGTCGGATCGAGCGTCGCGAACAGGCGGTCGTCGGCATAGGCCTCCGCACCGGTCAGCGTGTTGAACAAGGTGGACTTGCCTGCATTGGTGTAGCCGACCAGGGCCACCCGCGGCAGCTCGCTGCGCACGCGGGCACGGCGCATCTGGGTGCGCTGCACCTCCACCTTCTCCAGCCGCTTCTGCAGGATGTCGACGCGCTTCTGCAACAGCCGGCGGTCGGTTTCCAGCTGTGTCTCGCCCGGGCCGCGCAGGCCGATCGAACCGCCGCGCTGGCGCTCGAGGTGGGTCCAGCCGCGCACCAGGCGCGTGGCGAGGTGGCGCAGCTGCGCCAGCTCCACCTGCAGCTTGCCCTCGTGGCTCTGCGCACGCTGGGCGAAGATGTCCAGGATCAGGCCGGTGCGATCGACCACGCGCCGCTGCAGCGCGCGCTCGAGGTTGCGCTCCTGAACCGGGCTGAGCGGATGGTTGACCAGTATCAGGTCGGCGCCGCTGGCGTCGGCGGCCGCGCGCACTTCCTCCAGTTTGCCGCTGCCGATCAGCGTGGCCGGGTTGGGACGGTCGATGCGCGCGGTCAGCAGCGACGCGACGGTGGCGCCGGCCGAACGCGCCAGGTCGGCGAACTCCTCAAGCAGCTCCTCGTCCGGCGGGCCGCCGGCATGGGGCTGGATCAGCAGCGCATGTTCGCCCTTGCGGGATCGTTCAAACACGCGCGGTCATGCTCCTGGACTCATTCGTTCTCGTCGTCGTCCACCGAGACGCCGCCGTTGCCGCCCTCGCCCTGCCCGGTCTGCACGTAGCCGCCACCCGGGCCCACGCGCACGTTGCGGGCGGGTACGACGGTGGAGATTGCATGCTTGTAGACCATCTGGCTGACGGTATTGCGCAACAGCACGACGAACTGGTCGAAGGATTCGATGGTGCCCTGCAGCTTGATGCCGTTGACCAGGTAGACCGAAACCGGCACGCGCTCGCGTCGAAGTGCATTCAGGAATGGATCCTGCAAAGACTGTCCCTTGGACATCAAGTTTTCCCCAGCAAAGTTCTAGTTATAGGAGGGCATGCCCGCCAGGCGGAGCCCGTCGCCGGTCACGCTCCCCATGGCGGCGACCGGCCGATGGTAACGCAAGTCCGGCGCCGCGCGGCGTGACTGGCACTGGATTTATCGAAAAGTCCCGATCCCGGCAAGCCGGGCATGCCCTCAGGCCGGCATGAACAGGCGAAGGGCGCGTTCGAGGCGCTCTCGATCGTGTTCGGGGTCGAACCAGCGGGCGTCGAGCTGGCTGCGCAGCCAGGTGATCTGCCGCTTGGCCAGCTGGCGGGTGGCGAAGATGCCGCGGTCGCGGAACGTGGCCATTTCGCCCGCCCCGTCCAGGTATTCCCAGGCCTGCCGATAGCCGACGGCCCGGATCGCCGGCAGCTCCAGCGGCGCCGGGTGCGCCTGCAGGCCCGGGAGTGCCCGCAACGCGCGCACCTCGTCCAGGAAGCCCGCCGCGATCATCGCGTCGAAGCGGCGCGCGATGCGGGCGTGGAGCACGGCGCGGTCGGGCGGCGACAACACCAGCCTGAGTACGCGGAAGGGCAGGCGCGGCGACCGCTCTCGCTGCCAGTCGCTGATGGCGCGTCCGGACAGGCGCCAGACTTCCAGCGCCCGCTGGATGCGCTGGGCATCGGTGGCGTGGATGCGCGCGGCGGCGGCGGGATCGACGCGACCCAGTTCGGCGTGCAGCGCGTCCCAGCCGCGATCGGCGGCTTCGGCCTCGATCGCCGCGCGCAGGGCCGGATCGGCCTCGGGCATCGGCGACAGCCCCCTGAGCAGGGCCTGGAAATAGAGGCCGGTGCCCCCCGCCAGGATCGGCAGGCGCCCGCGCGCACGGATCTCGTCCATGGCGCGGCGCGCGTCGACGGCGAATTCCGCGGCCGAATAGGGCTGCCAGGGCTCGCGCAGGTCGAGCAGGTGATGCGGGACGCGCGCCTGCTCGAGCGCCGAAGGCTTGGCCGAGCCGATGTCGAGGTGGCGGTAGACCAGGGCCGAGTCGACGCTGACCACCTCGCCGCCCAGGCGCTCGGCCCATTCGAGCGCGAGCGCGGTCTTGCCCGAGGCGGTCGGCCCCATCAGCGCGATGGCGAGCGGGCGGGTGTCGCCCGGGGAGACTCCGCCCGCCGCCATGTCGTCCATCCCGGGCGTGCGCCGGCGGCGTCCGTCAGTAGCCGGTCTCGCGCAGCGATGCGCGGACCTGCTGGTGGGTCGCCTTCATCTCGTCGCTCGGCCCCTTGCGGTCCAGCAGGCTCACCACGACGATACCCAGCGTCGCGACGATGAAGCCCGGCACCATTTCGTACAGTCCGGAGCCGAACTGCTGCACGGCGACCTGTTTCCACGCGATGACGGTACCGGCGCCCAGCACGATGCCGGCCAGCGCGCCGTTGCGCGTCATGCGTTCCCAGAACAGCGACAGCAGGACCACCGGGCCGAACGCGGCGCCGAAGCCGGCCCAGGCGTAGCTCACCAGGCCGAGCACGCGGCTGTCCGGATCTCGCGCCAGCCACAGGGCCAGCAGGGCGATCAGGCCCACCGAGATCCGCCCCACCCAGACCAGCTCGCGCTGGCTGGCGCCATTGCGGATGAAGCCGCGGTAGAAGTCCTCGGTCATGACGCTCGAACACACCAGCAACTGGCACGACAGCGTGCTCATCACCGCGGCGAGGATCGCCGAGAGCAGCACGCCGGCCACCCAGGGATTGAACAGTAGGTTGGCCAGTTCGATGAAGACCCGCTCGGAATTCTCGTCCACCCCCGTGGCCTGGCCCGGGTTGGCGGCGAAATAGGCGATCGCGAAGAAGCCGACGGCCAGCGAGCCGGCCAGGCACAGGATCATCCAGGTCATGCCGATGCGCCGCGCCGCAGGGATGGTGCGGACGCTGTCGGCCGCCATGAAGCGCGCGAGGATGTGCGGCTGGCCGAAGTAGCCCAGGCCCCAGGCCAGCAGCGAGACGATGCCGATGAAGCCCAGCTCGCCGCCGCGGAACCAGTCGAGGTTGCCCGGGTCGGCCTGCCGGATCAGCGCCATGCTCGCCTCGTAGCCCCCGTTGGTCATGATCACGATCACCGGCGTCAGCAGCAGGGCGAAGAACATCAGCGTCGCCTGCAGGGTGTCGGTCCAGCTGACCGCCAGGAAGCCGCCCACCAGGGTGTACAGGATCGTGGCGCCCGCGCCCCACCACAGGGCCTGGTTGTAGGGCAGCCCGAAGACGGACTCGAACAGGCGCGCGACGGCGACCACGCCCGAGGCGCAGTAGACCGCGAAGAACACCAGGATCACCAGCGCCGACAGGACGCGCAGGATGCGGTCGCGGTCCTGGAAGCGGTGGGTGAAGTAGTCGGGGATCGTCAACGCGTTGCCGGTCCGCTCGGTGTAGACGCGCAAGGGACCGGCGATGTATTTCCAGTTGATCCAGGCACCGAGCACCAGGCCGAAGGCAATCCAGCCCTCCGAGACGCCGCCCAGGTACATCGCGCCGGGCAGGCCCATCAGCAACCACCCACTCATGTCGGAGGCGCCGGCCGCGAGTGCGACCACGAACGGACCGAGCGACCGGCCGCCGAGGATGTAATCGTCGAAATTCTTGGTCGACTTCCACGCGACGAGGCCGATCAGGACGACGGCGGTGAGGTAGATCGAGAACGTAACCAGTAGCGGCGTGCTGGCTGTCATAGGCAACAGGTTCCCCCGTGACTTGAAGCGAATGGGCGCCGCCGCAGGCGACGCGCGAATGGGCCAGCCTAACGCAGATGCGGATTTCGTTCAGCCCGGGTTGTTCACAGAGCCTGTGGACAAGCGCACGGACGAACCTGTGGACAACATCGCGATACGTCGCAGCCACGGGGCCCATGGCTTGCATGGCGAAATTTTGACCACCTGTTCATGCACCTGTATCCCGGCGCCGGGCGACACGATCGAACGCCGGATGTCAATCCTCGTCGGGCCACGCGGGCGTCGCACTGCCCGTCCCGCGCGGCACCGGCACGGCATCGACCGCGGCCCAGACCTTCAGCGCATCGACCGTCGCGGCCACGTCGTGCACGCGCACGATGCGCGCGCCGCGTTGCGCCGCAAGCACGTGCGCCGCCACCGAACCGTGGACGCGGTCGCGCGGTGCCTCGCGCCCCGTCAGCTCGCCGATCGCACGCTTTCGCGACAGACCGGCCAGCACCGGGACGCCCAGCTCGCGGAACCGCTCCAGTCGTGCCAGCAAGGCGAGGTTGTGCTCGAGCGTCTTGCCGAAACCCAAGCCCGGGTCGACGACGATGCGCTTCTTCCCGATGCCGGCCATCTCCGCCGAGAAGATCCGTTCGGCGAGGAAACGGTGCACCTCGGCGACCACGTCGTCGTAGCCTGGCGCGGACTGCATCGAGCGCGGCTCGCCCTGCATGTGCATCAGCACCACGGGCACGCCGCACTCGGCCGCGGCCTCCAGCGCGCCGTCGCGGCGCAGCGCGTAGACGTCGTTGATGATCCCGGCGCCTGCGGCCACCGCCGCACGCATGACGGCCGGCTTGGACGTGTCGATGGAAATCGGCACCGCGACCGCCGCGGCAAGGCGCTCGATGACCGGCAGCACGCGGGCCAGCTCTTCCTCGAGCGATACCTCGTCGGCGCCGGGCCGCGTCGACTCCCCGCCGATGTCGAGCAGGTCCGCGCCCTCGTCCACGAGCCTGAGGCCATGCGCGACGGCTGCCTCCACGCCGGCGTGTTCGCCGCCATCGGAGAACGAGTCGGGCGTGACGTTGACGATGCCCATGACCCGTGTGCGGTCGAGCACGAGTTCACGGCCGTTGCAGTCCAGGCGGGGGGCGATGTCGAACATGCTCAGCGTCCGCTCCCCGACGACTTGGCGCTCAACGCCGCGGCGAACACGAGGCCCAGGCCGGCGCCGATCGCCACGCCCAGGGATATCCCGAGGGCGGAATTCCCGAGTGCCACGCCCAGGCCCGAACCGATCGCCAGACCGCATCCGATGCCGATCGCGAGCCCGGCGCCCGCCTTGTCGCGGCCCGCCCTGCCCGCCCGCTCGCCACCCTGCTTCATGCGCGTCCGCTCCCGCCCCGATCGGGGCATAAAAAAAGGCCAGAGTCGAACTCTGGCCTTTCCATTGGAACGAGGCAAGCACCGGGCGGCGATACGCGCCTCAGGTCTGCGCCGCCGGCCCGACCACCGCGCCCGGCGGGGTGCTGCCGGCGTCGTCCTTCGGCGCGCGCCCCGACTTCACCCAATCCTGCGGCGGGCCGGGTTCGCGACCGGCCATGATCTCGTTGATCTGGTGCGCGTCAATGGTCTCGTACTGCAGCAGGGCGTCGGCCATCACGTGCAGCTTGTCGATGTTGTCCTTGAGGATCCGCGTGGTCTCCTCGTAGGCCTTGTCGAGGATGCCACGCACGACGGTGTCGATCTTGCGCGCCGTCTCGTCGGAGACGCTCTTGTGCTGGGTCACCGAACGACCGAGGAACACCTCGTCCTCGTCCTCGCTGTAGGCGATCGGCCCCATTTCGTCGGACAGGCCCCACTTGGTGACCATGTTGCGCGCCATCTTGGTCGCGCGCTCGATGTCGTTGGATGCGCCGGTGGTGACCTTGTCGGCACCGAAGATCAGCTCCTCGGCCACGCGACCGCCGTACAGCGAGCACAGCTGCGATTCGATCGCGACGCGGTTCATCGAGTACTTGTCGCCCTCGGGCAGGTACATCGTCACGCCCAGGGCGCGGCCGCGCGGGATGATCGTGACCTTGTAGACCGGATCGTGCTCGGGCACGACGCGACCGACGATGGCATGACCGGCCTCGTGGTAGGCGGTGAGCTTCTTCTCGTCCTCGCTCATCGCCATCGAGCGGCGCTCGGCGCCCATCAGGATCTTGTCGCGCGCCTTGTCGAAGAACTCCATGCGCACTTCGCGGGCGTTCTCGCGCGCGGCGAACAGCGCCGCCTCGTTGCACAGGTTCGCCAGGTCCGCGCCGGAGAAACCCGGCGTACCGCGGGCGATCGTCATGGGCTCGACGTCGTCGGCGATCGGCAGCTTGCGCATGTGCACGCGCAGGATCTGCTCGCGGCCCTTGACGTCGGGCAGGCCCACGACGACCTGTCGGTCGAAGCGGCCCGGGCGCAGCAGCGCCGGGTCGAGCACGTCGGGACGGTTGGTCGCGGCGATCACGATCACGCCCTCGCCGCCCTCGAAGCCGTCCATCTCCACCAGCAACTGGTTGAGGGTCTGTTCGCGCTCGTCGTGGCCGCCGCCCAGCCCGGCGCCACGATGGCGGCCGACGGCGTCGATCTCGTCGATGAAGATGATGCACGGCGCGTGCTTCTTGGCCTGCTCGAACATGTCGCGCACGCGGCTGGCGCCGACGCCGACGAACATCTCGACGAAATCGGAGCCGGAGATGCTGAAGAACGGCACCTTGGCCTCGCCGGCGATCGCACGCGCCAGCAGGGTCTTGCCGGTGCCGGGCGGGCCGACCATCAGCACGCCTCGCGGGATCTTGCCGCCGAGCTTCTGGAAGCGCGAGGGATCGCGCAGGAACTCGACCAGTTCCTCGACCTCTTCCTTGGCCTCCTCGCAGCCGGCGACGTCGGCGAAGGTCACCTTCACCTCGTTCTCGCCCTGCATCTTGGCGCGCGACTTGCCGAAGCTCATGGCGCCCTTGCTGCCGCCCTGCTGCATCTGGCGCATGAAGTAGATCCAGATGCCGATGAACAGCAGCCAGGGCAGCACGTTGATCAGGATGACGCCCAGCGACAGGCCACTGGACGGCGGCGCCTGCTCGATCGCCACGTCGTGGTTGATCAGGTCGTTGACCAGGTCCTTGTCGCCCGGGCTGTGGGTGGTGAACTTGCTGCCGTCCTTGCGCTCGCCGGTGATCGTGGTCCGGTCCTCGTCGATCTTGACCTTGGCGACACGATCGTTCTGCACCTGGTGGATGAACTGGTCATAGGCCAGGTTCTCGGTCGCCGCGGTGCGCGGGCCGAACGCCTGGAACACCACCATCAAGACGACGGCGACGATCACCCAGAGCAGAAGATTCTTGGCCAAGTCGTTCATTTGCCTACCTGTTGCCGCCCGGCGCGACATGCGTCCGGGGCGATGGGACCATCCGGGCCGCCGCGGAAGGCGGCGCCCGGCCACACCTTACTTGATCGACGCGCGCTTGCCCTGTGCCAGTGCATAGACTTCGGGCGAGCGCTTGCGCGAGGCCGCCGGCTTGCGGATGACCACCTTGTCATACCGCCGCCGCAGCTCCTTCACATAGTCGTCGAACCCCACGCCCTGGAACAGCTTGATCAGGAACGCGCCGCCCACCCGCAGGTGGTGGTCGGCGAAATCCATGGCCAGCTCCGCCAGGTACATCGCGCGGGGCATGTCGACCGCATCCACACCGCTCTTATTGGGGGCCATATCCGAGAGCACAAGGTCCACCGGCTTGCCCCCCAGCGAAGCGACCAGTTGGGATAAAACGCCATCCTCCCTGAAATCCCCATGAAGGAACTCCACCCCGGCCAGCGGCGGCATCTCCAGGATGTCCAGGGCAATGACCCGGCCCGGGCGCCGGGCGTCGATCCGGTCCAGCTCCTGGCGGACCCACTGCGACCAGCCGCCGGGGGCCGCGCCCAGGTCGACCACGGTCATGTCGGGCTTGAGCAGTCGATCGCGGGCGACGACCTCCTCCAGCTTGTAGGCCGCGCGCGAACGCATGCCCTCGGACTGGGCCTTCTTCACGAAGGGGTCGGAGAAATGTTCCTTCAGCCAGCGTTGGCTGCTTTTGCTGCGGGTGGCCATGGGCGCGGGGGAAGCCCTGTCCTTCAGGTCGGGAATCAGGCCGCCATGATACCCTGAGCGCCCCAGACTGCCCGTTCACGTGACCCCATGCCGACCCTGCTCACCGCCGCCCAGACCCGCTTCCTGCGCGGCCAGGCCCATGGCCTGAAAGCCATGCTCCAGGTGGGGGGCAAGGGCATCACCGACGCTCTGGTGGCCGAGATCGACAATGCCCTGGAGCACCACGAGCTGATCAAGGTGAAGGTCGGGGCCGAGGACCGCGAGGCCCGCGACGCGATGATCGAAGCCCTGGCCGAGCGCACCCACGCCGCCCTGGTGCAGCGGATCGGCCACACCGCGGTCCTGTACCGCCAGAGCAGGGACAAGCGGCAGATCGTCCTGCCCCGCGCCTGAGACCGGCGGAGGCGACCCGGCGACGATGCCCCTGAACCTGGAACAGTCCGACCACGCCTTCACGATGCGCGGCGCCGACGGCGCCCTCGCCCGGGTCAACGACCGGGTCCTGTCGCGCAGCTTCATCCTCGCGCCCGACCACCTGCTCGAGGACTGGGCGGCCACGCACGTGGCCGCGCTGACCCCGGCCTCCCTGGACCCGGTGCTGGCGCTGGAGCCTGAAGTGGTGCTGCTCGGCACCGGCGCCACCCAGGCCTTCCCGCCCGCGTCTGTGATGGCCGCCTGCCTGACCCGCGGGATCGGCCTGGAGGCCATGTCCAACGACGCCGCCGCCCGCACGTTCAATGTCCTGGCCGGCGAAGGCCGCCGCGTGGTCGCGGGGTTCATCCTCGCCGGTTGAGGCCTTGGCAGGCGTGTTCCCGCCGGAACGGTGGGCACGCCGCCGGGAAGTCGGGAGTGCGCTCCGTATCCCATGCAGCACGCTTTTCCAGCACCGTAGGATGGGTAGCGCGAAGCAAAACCCATCACTCATCGTCCGTGCGAACACGCCCCGGTGGGTTTCGCCTTTGGTCTACCCACCCTACTAGGCGGGGTGGCAGGCAACACCGTAGGATGGGTAGCGCGAAGCAAAACCCATCATTCATCGTCCGTGCGAGCACGCCACGGTGGGTTTCGCCTTTGGCTCTACCCACCCTACGAGGCGGGGTGACAGGCAACACCGTAGGATGGGTAGCGCGAAGCAAAACCCATCACTCATCGTCCGTGCAAACACGCGACGGTGGGTTTCGCCTTCGCCTCTACCCACCCGTCGGTGGCGCGGCCAAGCCTCGTCCGGCAGCCCAAGTGCGCCCGCTCACATCGGGGCCCAGGGCGCGCTTTGCCTGCCCGGGCTACGCGGACGGCGTGCCGAACACGACCCCGTTGAACGTATGCGTGCAGCACGTGCAGTCCGGCACCATGCCGGCCGCGTCCAGGCCTGGATCGACCAGGCGCAGGATGCCCCCGGCATCGACATGGAGGCCGCTGACGTAGCTCGACTCCCCGACCCGGACCACGGGCACGCCCGCGTCCGGATGCAGCGCCACCACGTCGAAGATGGGATCCCGGCTGTCGAGCCGGCCCACCGCCTCGGCGAACACCACGTCCCAGGGCTGCCCCACGCGCGAGCGGAGGAAACGATGGAGCGGGGTGTAATCCCGCCCCCGGCGCTGGCCCTGCTTCATCGGCAGGCGCGTGATTTCCTCCGCCAGCATCCGCCGGTCGCAGCGAACGGTGCGGAAGTCGCCCCCGGTCCGGTGCGCCACTCCGTGGGTCTGGGTGTTGAGCTTGCGATGGAGCGGTTCGCCGCGCTTCATGCCCGGGCGTGCGGCCTAGCGCCGCGGCAGGTAGGACAGGGGGTCGACGGGCTTGCCGTTGTAGCGCACCTCGAAATGCAGCATGTCGCGCGCGGCGCCGCTGCGCCCCATCTCTGCGATCTGCTGGCCGGACTTGACCACCGCGCCCTCGTTGACCAGGCGGTTGCGGTTGTGGCCATAGGCCGACAGCCACTGGTCGTTGTGCTTGATGATGATCAGCTCGCCGTAGCCCACCAGGCCGGAGCCCGAGTAGACGACCACGCCGTCGCTGGCCGCGCGCACCGGCGCGCCGCTCTTGCCGGCGATGTCGATGCCCTGCTTCGTCGGATCGCCACCGGCGAAGCGCCCGATCAGCTCGCCGTCGGCCGGCCATCGCCAGGACAGGCCGCTGTCGACGGGCGCGGGCGGCGGCGTGGCGGGTCGCGACGGCGGCGTGGAACTGCCGCTACGGGGCGGCGTGCCCGCGGTCGCGCGGCGACCCGGCGACGTGGCGCTGCCGGTCGACGGGTACAGCCGGATCCGCTGGCCGGGATGGATCGTGTAAGGCGACGGGATGCCGTTCCAGGCGGCGAGGTCGTGCAGGGTGATGCCGTTGTCGGTCGCGATCCGGTAGAGGTTGTCGCCCCGCTTCACGACCACGGTCGCACCGGGCTTGGCCCGGGAGCTGGTCACGGGGCCGCTGCCCGAGCCGCTCTCACGGACGACCGAGCTTGAACATGCGGCCAGTGCAAGCGCCAGCATGCCGGTGGCAAATGTGCGGTAGGTCGTGCTCATACGCCGTTTCTTGGCCTCCTTGATGATGGGGAACCCCGGCGTCGCGCGCCGTTCCCCCGGTTTGGACACGCGCTCAGCCGCGCAGTTCCAGCCAGGCCACCGCGACGATCACCAGCACGGCGACGATCCAGCCCAGCAGTTCGATGTAGCGGCGCAGCACCTGCTCAAGGCGCGCGCCGCCCCAGGCCACCAGGCCGGCGACGAGGAAGAAGCGCGCGCCCCGCCCGATCGCCGAACCCAGCAGGAAAGGTATCAGGCCGATGCCGGTCGCACCCGAAGCGATCGTGAACACCTTGTAGGGGATCGGCGTGAACGCCGCGACGAAGACGATCCAGAAACCGTACTCGGCAAACCAGGCCTGGACCGTGCTGAAAGCACCGTCCCAACCCAGCTTGACCATCCACGGCCAGATCGCATCCAGCGCGAAGTGCCCCAGCACGTAACCCATCAGGCCGCCGACGACGGAGGCCAGCGTGCAGATCGCCGCCAGGCGGTACCAGCGCTGCGGCGTGGACAGCGCCATCGGCGCGAGCATGACGTCCGGTGGCACCGGGAAGAACATCGACTCGGCGAAGCTCAGGGCGGCCAGGTAGCGCGGTGCGTGGCGGTGGGCGGCCCAGGCGAGGCAGCGGTCGTACAGGGGGCCGAACAGCTTCATCGGGGCAGCCTCGCGCGCCCGGGGCGCGACGGGAACAGGGGGAAGGCGGCGTGGCGCGCGACGCGGCGCGACGCGCGGTTCAATCGATCATCCCCGACAGCAGGGGCACGAACACCACCGCACCCAGGTCCTGCTGGCGGAGGCTGCCGTCGGCCTGCTTGTGCAGCAGCATGAGCGACTGCGAAGAGGCGCCGCCGACCGGGGCGATCAGCACGCCGCCGGTGGCCAGCTGCTCGCCCAGCGCGTCGACCAGCGCGGGCGCGGCCGCGGTGACGATGATCGCGTCGAACGGGCCGTTCTCCGGCCAGCCGATGCGGCCGTCGTCGTGCTTGCTGCGGATGTTGAGGCCGAGCGACCGGAAGCGCTTGCGCGCCACGCGCAACAGTTCCCCGATCCGCTCGACGGTATGCACCTCGAGTCCGAGCGCGGCCAGGATCGCGGCCTGGTAGCCCGAGCCGGTGCCGATCTCCAGGACCTTGCCGGGACTGGCCGAAAGCAGGGCCTCGGTCATCCGCGCGACCACCCAGGGTTGCGAGATGGTCTGGCCATGGCCGATGGGCAGCGCGGTGTCCTCGTAGGCGCGGGTCGCCAGCGCCTCGTCGACGAACAGGTGCCGCGGCACGGTGCGGATGGCGTTGAGCACGCGTTCGTCGGCGATCCCTTCGTCGCGCAGGCGCTGGACGAGGCGGTCGCGCACGCGCTGGGAGGTCATGCCGGTGCCGATGGCTTCGGGCTGCAGGCGCAGGCGCACGCTCATGTCGCGCCCTTCCCGTCCAGCGTGCCGGCCAGGCCGCCGACCCAGCTGGCGACCTGTTCCAGCGCCTGGTAGCGGGTCAGGTCGACCTGGATCGGGGTGATCGCGATATGGCCGGTGCGCAGGGCGTGGAAGTCGGTGCCGGGACCGGCGTCCTGCTCCGGACCGGCCGCGCCGATCCACCACCATTGGCGGCCGCGCGGGTCGCGCTGCGGCACGCAGGCCTCTGCGCGGTGCCGGTTGCCCAGACGGGTGACCTCGAAGCCGGCGATCTCGCTCCAGGGCACGTCGGGCACGTTGACGTTGAGGATGGTGTCGGCCGGCAGCGGATCGGTGCTGAGGCGGGCGATGATCTCGGCCGCCGCGCGTGCGGCGGTTTCGAAGTGCAGGCCCTTGTGGTCGACGGTGTTCAGCGAGACGGCCACGGCCGGCAGGCCGAGGAAGCGCCCTTCCATCGCCGCGGCCACGGTGCCGGAATAGATGACGTCGTCGCCCATGTTGGCGGTGTTGTTGATCCCCGACACGACGATGTCGGGTTCGACCTCGAGCATGCCGGTGATCGCCACGTGCACGCAGTCGGTGGGGGTGCCGTGCACGCGCCAGGTATGCGCGTCCAGTTGCACGACGCGGACGGGCGCGTCGAGGGTCAGCGAGTTGCTGGCGCCGGAGCGGTCGCGGTCGGGGGCGACCACCAGGACTTCGTGGCCGGCGGCCCTGAGGCCTTCGGCGAGGCAGCGGATGCCGGGGGCGTCGACACCATCGTCGTTTGAGACCAGAACTCGCATGGACTCCCTTGGATGCCGCCGGGCGCGGCGGACATGGACATGGACGGGGCAGGCGGGCCGATCGGATGACGGACCCGGTCCTCGGGCCACCATGATAGCCGATGCCTCCCCGCTTCCGGCCGCCGGATCGCGCGCCGCGCGCGACTTGATCCCCGCGGGCGCCACGCTACGCTGGCGTCATGAAACGGACCCCTCCACCACCGGGCCCCGCGCCGGACAGCGACGACGACGCTGCGCTGTTCCGCGATGCGATCGGACCGGTCCGTGAACTCAAGGCACCCGCGCCGGTGCCCTCGCGCCCGCGCCCGCGGCCACGGGCGCGCATGGCCGAGCTCGACGAGATCGATGCCCGCGAGGCGTTCCGGCGCGGACAGGACCTGCCCACGCTCGCGGCGGGCGATCCTTTGTCTTACCGCCGCGACGCCCTCCCGTCGCGCGCATGGCAGCGCCTGCGGCGCGGCGAGATATCGGCACAGGAGGAACTGGACCTGCACGGCGAGGACGCGCGCAGCGCCGAAGCCCTGTTGCGCGCCTTCGTCACCGACGCGCACCGCCACGGGCTGGGTTGCGTGCGGGTGATCCACGGCAAGGGCCTGCACGGCGACGGAGCGCCGGTGCTGAAGAACCTGGTCGACCGGCTGCTGCGGCACCGGAGCGACGTACTGGGATTTCATTCCGCGCCGGTCGCCCAGGGCGGCACGGGTGCGGTGCTGGTCCTGCTGGCGCCGCCTGGTCGTCGCTGAAGACCGCCAGGCGATGCCCGGTGGCAGGCCTCACTCGTCCGTGGAGGTCCTGGGCAGCTGCGCCCGGGGCTGGTGGACCCAGGTCACGTTGATGCCGCGGCGACGCGCGACGCGCTCGACATAGGCGACATACGCCTCGTCGATGGCCACCGCGTTGCTGGACGACCGCTCGGGCGCAGGCGCGGTCCTGGGCGCGGGTGCGCTCGCGCAGGCCGAGAGGCCCAGCAGCGGCAGTGAGAGCAAGACGATACGGAGCTTGGAGTTCATGACGATACCTCCGGTGGATGGGGCGCTCGCGCACCCCGGGCCCGACCCCGTGCCGGGCCTGCCATTCATGCATATACCCCTGTACCCGGGACTTCCAGTGCCGGTTTCCACGGCTCCGACGGACGGTCAGTCGCGGGGGTGTGCGGAAACGTCGCGGATCGCGCCCAGCTCGGCCAGCACGACCGTGGCATAGGCGCCGGGCGGCAGCTCGAAGCGCAGCGCCAGCTCGTCGGCATCCGACCAGTGCCATTGCAGGCCGGCGGGCCGGAGCCGCAGGGCCCGGCGCTCCTGCTTCAGGCCGGCGCGTTCGAGCCCCGCCATCAGGGCCGCGCCCGGCGGCGCGGCGAGGGCCTCGACCTCGATACGGCGCGCCTCGCCGGCACTGCGGGGTTCACCCTGGCCCCAGAGCGGGCCACTGGGGTGGATGTCGAAGCGGGCCAGGCGTTCGGCCAGGGCATCGCTCCAGGGCTCGGGCCCGAAAACGCTCCGGCTGCCATCGAGCATCCAGGCCTCGCCCTCCACGCCGCTGTCCCAGTTGCCGCCGGCAACCCGTGCAGCCAGCACGCGGTTGAACAGGCTCGAACGCGCGGCCGACAGCAGGTGGCTGCGTTGCTCGCGCCCCACCCGCTTGCCGCCGAACATCGCCAGCGCCGCGTGCAGGTTGCCGCCGCCGCGACCGAAGCGCTGTTCGCCGAAATAATTCGGTACGCCCCGGTCGGCGATGTCGCGCAGTCGCGACTCCACCGCTTCGCGATCGCCGCGGGCGCCACGCAGGCGCAGCACGAAGCGGTTGCCGGCGAGCGCGCCACGGGGCAGCTTGCGGGCGTGGCGGGTGCTCTCGAGCACCTTCAGCGCTTCGCCCCCCTCGCCCTCGAAGGCCAGCGCTTCGAGCGGCGGATCCTCGCGCCCGGGCAGATGGACGCTGAAGCGCTGGCGCGTCACCGCGTGGCGGTCCTTCAGGCCCGCATAGCCAATGCCGCGTTCCTCGACGCCCGCCCACCCGGCCAGGCGGCGGGCGACGAAGGCGGTGTTCATGCCGCGCTTCTCGATCGTCAGCAGCAGATGCTCGCCCGACCCGCTGGGTTCGAAGCCGGGCAATTCCTCGACGAAGAAGTCCTCGGGGGCGCTGCGCAGGTCGGCCGCCAGCACGGCGCCGCCATGGGCACGGGGCAGGTCGGGCGCAATCGAGTCGCGGGCGTCGTCCATCCGCGCCTCAGAGCGTCCGCAGCAGGACGACGGCCTGCGCGGCGATGCCCTCCCGCCGCCCGGTGAAGCCCAGGGCTTCGGTGGTCGTGGCCTTGACGCTGACATCGTCCATCATCACGCCCAGCGCCCCGGCGATCGCCTCGCGCATGGCCGCGGCATGCGGCCCCACTTTGGGCCGCTCGCAGACGACGGTGACATCGGCATTGCCGACCATCCAGCCGCGCTCTCGCACCAGGGCATCGCAGTGGCGCAGGAAATCCAGGCTGTCGGCGTCCTTCCAGCGCGCATCCGAGGGCGGGAAATGCTGTCCGATGTCGCCCAGTGCCAGGGCGCCCAGCATCGCATCGCACAGTGCGTGCAGGACCACGTCGCCGTCGGAGTGCGCGAGCACGCCGCGGTCGTGCGGCACCCGAACGCCGCCGAGCATCACGTGATCGCCTTCACCGAAGGCATGGACGTCGAATCCCTGGCCGATGCGCATGTCTGGGTTCTCTTGCGGGTGGGGAATGGGGAAGCGGGAATGATGTATCGGTAATTGGGAACCAGGCTATGTCGAGCGTTCCGATGCGCCGCGGTCGCCCCGGGCCAGCAGGAACTCGACCAGCGCATGGTCCGCCGGCGTGGTGACCTTCAGGTTGTCCTCGCGGCCCTCGACCAGCCGGGGCCGGCCGCCCAGGCGTTCGATCGCCATGGCCTCGTCGGTGACCACCACGCCGTCGCCACGCGCGGCCCGAAGGGCCGATGCGAGCGGGCCGCGACGGAACGCCTGCGGCGTCATCGCCCGCCACAAGGATTCGCGCGGCTCGGTGGAGGCGATGCCGCCGTCGGCCGCCGCGCGCTTGAGCGTGTCGCGGACCGGCGCGGCGAGGATGGCGCCGTCGGCATGCGCGCCGGCGGCGGCGATGAGGCGATCGAGGTCGTCCAGGCGCAGGTTCGGGCGCGCGGCGTCGTGCACCAGCACCAGGCTGGAGTCGCCGACATCGGCGGGCAGCGCATCGAGCGCGGCCAGCACCGAGTCCGCGCGTTCTCCGCCGCCGACGCACGCAAGCACCGGCTTGCCCTGGCGCGCGGCTTCGCCCGGCCAGTACGCGTCGTCCGCGGACAGGGCGACGACCGCGCCCGCCACCCGCGGATGCACCAGCAGGGCATCGAGCGCATGTTCGAGCAGCGTCCGACCCGCCACTTCCAGGTATTGCTTGGGACGGTCCCCGCCGAACCGGCTGCCGCGCCCGGCCGCGGGCACGATGGCCCAGACCGCGTCGTTCATGGCGCGGGCGGATCCGCCGGCGGGGGAGCCTGCGGCGCCTCCGCCCCGTCGGGTTCGACCACGCGGTAGAACACTTCGCCGGGCTTGATCATGCCCAGCTCGCTGCGCGCGCGCTCCTCGACGGCTTCACCGCCCGAGGCCAGGTTCTTGAGGTCGGCGACCTCCGCCGACAGCGCCGCGTTGCGCTGCTCGCGCGAGGCGTTGTCGTGGGTCTGCCGCTCGACCTGCTGCTGCAGCCCGGACACGGCTTCGCGGCCGCCCTCCCCGGTCCAGAGCATCGACTGCAGGACGACGAGCAGGACTGCCAGCAACAGCAGCAGCACCGGCATCCAGCGCTTGCCCGTCGTCCGCGCCATGGCCTATCGCTTCAGCGACACGAAGGCTTCGCGACCGGCGTAGCGGGCGGCGGCACCGAGCTGTTCCTCGATGCGCAGCAACTGGTTGTACTTCGCCACGCGGTCGCTGCGGCTAAGGGAGCCGGTCTTGATCTGGGTCGCCGCGGTCGCCACCGCGATGTCGGCGATGGTGGTGTCCTCGGTCTCGCCGGAACGATGCGAAACGACCGAGGCGTAGTGGTGGGCGTCGGCCATGGCGATGGCCTCCAGGGTCTCGGTAAGCGTGCCGATCTGGTTGACCTTGATCAGGATCGCATTGCCGACGCCCTTCTCGATGCCTTCGCGGAAGATGCGCGGATTGGTCACGAACAGGTCGTCGCCGACCAGCTGCACCTTCTTGCCGAGCGCGTCGGTGAGTTGCTTCCAGCCGTCCCAGTCGCCCTCGTCCATGCCGTCCTCGATCGTGATGATCGGGTACTGCGCGCACCAGTTGCCGAGGAAATCGACGAACTGGTCCGAGGTCAGGCGCTTGCCTTCGCCGGTCAGGTTGTACTTGCCGTTGTCGTAGAACTCGCTGGAGGCGCAGTCCAGGCCCAGCAGGATGTCCTCGCCCGCCTTGTAGCCGGCCTTGCCGATGGCCTCGAGGATGCTTTCCAGGGCTTCCTCGTTGCTGCGCAGGTCCGGCGCGAAGCCGCCCTCGTCGCCCACGGCCGTGCTCAGGCCGTGGCCCTTGAGCACCGACTTCAGCGCATGGAACACCTCGGTGCCCGCGCGCAGCGCCTCGGAGAAGCTGTCCATGCCTACCGGCAGGATCATGAACTCCTGCAGGTCGACGTTGTTGTCGGCATGCGCGCCGCCGTTGATGATGTTCATCATCGGCACCGGCAGCACCGGGGCGCGATCGCCCGCCAGCAGCTGCCACAGGGGCTGCCTGCGCGAGGCCGCGACCGCGTGCGCGTTCGCCAGCGAAACGCCCAGCAGCGCGTTCGCGCCCAGGCGACCCTTGTTCTCGGTCCCGTCGAGGTCGATCATCCGGCGGTCCAGTCCGGCCTGGTCGCCGGCATCGAAGCCGTCGAGCGCCCTGGCGATCACCGTGTTGACGTTCTCCACGGCCTGGCGGACGCCCTTGCCGAGATAGCGGGTCTTGTCGCCGTCGCGCAGCTCGACCGCTTCCTTGGTGCCGGTCGAGGCGCCGGAGGGCACCATCGCGCGGCCGAAGCTGCCGTCGGCGAGGGTGACTTCGGCTTCCAGCGTCGGGTTGCCGCGGCTGTCGAGGATTTCACGGGCGTGGACTTTGGCGATCGTGCTCATTGCGGTTCGTTGAACTCCGTCGGGGATTCGATGTGGGCGGGCAGGCGTCCTGTCGACCGCCGCGACGCATGGGGCGTCGCCGTGCTAGAGCCCGGTTTCGAGGAAGGCATTGCGCTTGGTGACCTCGTCGATCTGCTTGAGGACCTCCAGCAGCGCGCGCATCTTCGGCAGCGGCCAGGCATTCGGGCCGTCGGACAGGGCCTTGTCCGGGTCGGGATGGGTTTCCATGAAGATGCCGCTGATGCCGACCGCCATCGCCGCGCGCGAGAGCACGGGCACGAACTCGCGCTGGCCGCCGCTCTTGCCGCCGGCGCCGCCGGGCAGCTGCACCGAATGGGTGGCATCGAACACGACCGGGCAGCCGGTCTCGCGCATCACGCTCAGCGAGCGCATGTCGCTGACCAGGTTGTTGTAGCCGAAGCTCGCGCCGCGTTCGCAGACCATGATCTCGCGATTGCCGGTCGCCAGCGCCTTGTCGGCGACGTGCTTCATCTCCCACGGCGACAGGAACTGGCCCTTCTTGACGTTGACCGGCTTGCCGGCCGAGGCGACCTTCTGGATGAAGTCGGTCTGCCGGCACAGGAAGGCCGGCGTCTGCAGGACGTCGACCACCGAGGCGACCTCGTCCATCGGGGTGTACTCGTGCACGTCGGTCAGCACCGGCACGCCGAGCTGTCGCTTGACCTCCGACAGCACCTTCAGCCCCTCCTCCATGCCCGGCCCGCGGAAACCCGACACCGAGGTGCGGTTGGCCTTGTCGAAGCTGGACTTGAAGATGAAGGGGATGCCCAGCGCGCCGGTGATCTCCTTCAGGGTGCCGGCGGTGTCGAGCTGCAGTTGCATCGATTCGATGACGCAGGGACCGGCGATGAGGAAAAACGGCTTGTCGAGGCCGATCTCGAAACCACACAGCTTCATGCCTTGGCTTCCTTCAGCAGGCCGCCGGCGGCGCCTTCGTTGGCCTTGTACTCGCGCGCGGCGCGAATGAAGCCGACGAACAGCGGATGGCCGTCGCGCGGGGTGGACAGGAACTCGGGATGGGCCTGGCACGCGAGGAACCAGGGATGGCGGTCCTGCGGCAGTTCCACCATCTCGACCAGGGTCTCGTCCAGCGACTTGGCGCTGAACACAAGGCCGGCATTCTCGAGCTGGTTGAGGTAGCGGTTGTTGAACTCGTAGCGGTGGCGGTGGCGCTCGCCGACGATGTCCTTGCCGTACAGCTTGTGGGCCAGGGTGCCGGGCTTGATGCGCTGCTCCTGCAGGCCCAGGCGCATGGTGCCGCCCAGGTCGCTGTCCTCGCTGCGCTTCTCGACATCGCCGCTGGCCGTCCGCCACTCGGTGATCAGGCCGATCACCGGATGCGGGCAGGTCTTGTCGTTCTCGGTGCTGTTGGCGCCTTCCAGGCCCGCGATGTGGCGGGCGTAGTCGACCACCGCCGCCTGCATGCCGTAGCAGATGCCGAAGTAAGGGACCTTGTGCTCGCGCGCATGGCGGGCGGTCATCACCTTGCCCTCGAAGCCGCGGTCGCCGAAGCCGCCGGGCACGAGCACGCCATGGATGTCCTCCAGCGCGCGCTCGCCGTCGCGCTCCACGTCGGTGGATTCGATCCACTTGAGCCGGACCCGGGTGCGCTGGCGCAGGCCGCCGTGCTTGAGCGCCTCGCCGACCGACTTGTAGGCGTCCTGGTGGTCGACGTACTTGCCGACGACGCCGATGGTGACTTCGTCGACCGGGTTCTCGCTGGCGTCCAGCACTGCGTCCCATTCGGCCAGGTCGGGCTCGTGGCACTCCAGGCGCAGGCGCTCGACGATCAGGGTGTCGAGGCCCTGCTCGTGGAAGCGCTGCGGCATCCGGTAGATGTTGTCGAGGTCGACGGCGGAAATCACCGCGCGCTCGGAGACGTTGGTGAACAGCGCGATCTTGCGGCGCTCGCTGTCGGGCAACGGCTGCTCGGAGCGGCACAGCAGGATGTCGGGCTGCACGCCGATCGAGCGCAGTTCCTTGACCGAGTGCTGGGTCGGCTTGGTCTTCAGCTCGCCCGCGGCGGCGATCCACGGCACCAGGGTCAGGTGCATGAACAGCGCCTTGTCCGGGCCCCGCTCGGTGCGGATCTGGCGGATCGCCTCCAGGAAGGGCAGCGACTCGATGTCGCCCACGGTGCCGCCGATCTCGACCAGGCCGACGTCGTAGTCGCGGGTCGCCTCGCCGATGCAGCGCTTGATCTCGTCGGTGATGTGCGGGATCACCTGCACGGTGCCGCCCAGGTAGTCGCCGCGGCGCTCCTTGCGGATCACGTTCTCGTAGATGCGGCCGGTGGTGACCGAGTTCTTCCGGCTCAGCCGCGTGCGCAGGTAGCGCTCGTAGTGGCCCAGGTCCAGGTCGGTCTCGGCGCCGTCGTCGGTGACGTAGACCTCGCCGTGCTGGAACGGGCTCATCGTGCCCGGGTCGACGTTGATGTAGGGGTCGAGCTTCATCATCGTCACGCGCAGGCCGCGCGCTTCGAGGATGGCCGCCAGCGAGGCCGCCGCGATGCCCTTGCCAAGGGAGGACACCACGCCGCCGGTGACGAAGATCAGGGGAGTCATGCGTTTTACTGCCGCTGGAAAGCCATAGTCTACCGGCTGGCAGTGACGACTGCGACCTCTTGACGGACGCGCGCCGGCGCGCTCCGCCCCGACGCCCCGGCGATCGGGGTCCCGGAGGCGGGCGGCGCAGCGTCCTGCAAGGCGCCGCGGGGCGCGCGACGACGGGCTCAGCCTCGCCCGTCGTCCTCTTCTTCGGGTTCGATGGGGCCCTCTTCTTCGGGCGGTTCCGCGTCCTGGTCCGCCTGGCTGGCCGGACCGGCAACGGCCTGGGCGTCGGCCTCCTGGCCGGTCGTGGTCGCGTCCCGCGCGACGGGCCTGGGCGACGCCTGGACCTGGGGGCGGGCCTGCGGTTCGGGTGGGGGCGCGGCGCCCGCCTGCTGGGCCTGGGCCCAGGGAGCGGCCGCCCACAGGGCCAGGCACAGGCCTGCGGCGGGGATTGGGATCTTCATGGTTGGATCTCCCGGTGTGGGGCGCGCGAAGGGCCGGGCCCTCCGGCCGCCGCTGCCTCGGCGGCGACCTCGATCCTGGTCCCTCCTCCCCTGCCCGCGCCTGAACGTCGCGCTCAGTAGCGCTGGACGAAGAAGTCGACCATCCGCGACATCGCCTGCCGCCAGCGCGCGAGCAGGCGCGTGTCGGCGTCCTCGTCGAATTCCGCCACGGCCTGGAGCAGGCTCTCGATCCAGTGGGGATAGAGTTCCGGCGGGACCGGTGCCCGGCCCTCGCGCGCATGCACCCCCGCCATGCCGGCGCAGGTGCGTTCGACCATGGCGCTGCCGCCGGCGTGCAGTATCGCGACGCTGATGCCGCGACGCAGCGCCAGGCGCTGCTTCTGGAAGTCGGTGCGGGCGAACATCGCCTCGATGTCCGGGTGCCGGGCCATGAATATCTCGTAGAAGCGCTCGATGAACCCGCGGCGGGCAAGGCAGCGGCCGTAACTCTGCTGGAGGTCGTCGAAGCTGTCGTTCATGGGCGGTCCCGGTGGTGGCGGGCGGCAGGATGCCCGCCGGGGCGCCGCCCGCGCTTGACCGGGATCAAACGTGTCACGATCTAGCACACGACGGCCTCGCCGGCGCGGTTGAATTTCCCGCCCCCGCACCCGACCATCCCCCCACGCCCCAGACCACGCAGACCGCCCGCCCGATGAATTCCCGCTACAACGCCGCCGATATCGAAGTCCTGTCCGGCCTGGACCCCGTGAAGCGTCGGCCCGGCATGTACACCGACACCACCCGGCCCAACCACCTGGCCCAGGAAGTGATCGACAACGCGGTGGACGAGGCGCTGGCGGGCCATGCCCGGTCGATCGAGGTGACCCTGCATCCCGACGGCAGCTGCGAGGTCGCCGACGACGGCCGCGGCATGCCGGTCGACATCCACCCCGAGGAAGGCATCCCGGGCGTCGAGCTGATCCTCACGCGCCTGCACGCCGGCGGCAAGTTCAGCAACAAGAACTACACCTTCTCCGGCGGCCTGCACGGCGTCGGCGTCAGCGTGGTCAACGCGCTGTCGAAGCACGTCGACATTTTCATCAAGCGCGACGGCAACGAATACAAGATGTCCTTCAAGGACGGCGACCGCGACAGTCCGCTGGAAGTGGTGGGCAGCGTCGGTCGCCGGAACACCGGCACCCGGGTCCAGTTCTGGCCCGACCCGAAATACTTCGACACGCCGAAGTTCAACGTGCGCGCGCTCAAGCACCTGCTGCGCGCCAAGGCCGTGCTGTGCCCCGGCCTGACGGTGAAGCTCAACGACCTCGCCAGCGGCGAAACCCTCGAGTGGCACTACGAGGATGGCCTGCGCGACTACCTGCGCGGCGAGCTCGTCGAGCGCGAACTGCTGCCGCCCGAGCTGTTCGTGGGCAACCTGAGCAAGGACACCGAGACCGTGGACTGGGCCGTGGCCTGGGTGGTCGACGGCGAGCTGGTCCAGGAAAGCTACGTCAACCTCATCCCGACCGCCCAGCACGGCACCCACGTCAACGGCCTGCGCACCGGCTTCACCGACGCGCTGCGCGAGTTCTGCGACTTCCGCAACCTGCTCCCGCGCGGGGTCAAGCTCGCGCCCGAGGATGTCTGGGACCGGGTGGCCTTCGTGCTGTCGGTGAAGATGACCGACCCGCAGTTCAGTGGCCAGACCAAGGAGCGCCTGTCCTCGCGCCAGGCCGCGGGCTTCGTCGAGGGCGCCGCGCACGATGCCTTCAGCCTGTGGCTCAACCAGCACGTCGAGCTGGGCGAGCGCATCGCGCAGCTGGCCATCGAGCGTGCGTCGGCGCGCCTGAAGACCGAGAAGCAGGTGACCCGCAAGAAGGTCACCCAGGGCCCCGCCCTGCCCGGCAAGCTCGCCGACTGCACCAGCCAGGACCTCTCCCGCACCGAGCTGTTCCTGGTGGAAGGCGACTCCGCTGGCGGCAGTGCCAAGCAGGCGCGCGACAAGGACTTCCAGGCCATCATGCCCCTGCGCGGCAAGATCCTGAACACCTGGGAGGTCGCTTCCGGCAGCGTGCTGGCGTCGCAGGAAGTGCACGACCTGGCGGTGGCGATCGGCTGCGACCCGGGCAAGGACGACATCAGCGGCCTGCGCTACGGCAAGGTCATCATCCTCGCCGACGCGGACTCCGACGGCCTGCACATCGCGACCCTCCTCACCGCGCTGTTCCTGAAGCATTTCCCCGCCCTGGTCGCGGCGGGCCATGTCTTCGTCGCGATGCCGCCGCTGTTCCGCGTCGACCTGGGCAAGCAGGTGTTCTATGCGCTCGACGAGGAAGAGAAGCGCATCCTGCTGGAGAAGATCGAACGCGAGAAGGCCGAGAAGAAGAAGGGCGCCGCCGGTGCCATCAGCGTGACCCGCTTCAAGGGCCTGGGCGAGATGAACCCGTCGCAGTTGCGCGAGTCGACCATCCACCCCGACACCCGGCGGCTGGTCCAGCTGACCGTCGAGGACGCCGAGAGCACCCGATCGCTGATGGACATGCTGCTGGGCAAGAAGCGGGCTGGCGACCGGAAGGCGTGGCTGGAGACCAAGGGCGACCTGGCGACACTCGAGGTATGATCGACCCTTGACTGTCCGGGGCCGTGGCGACGGCATCGACATCCCGGCGTCGGACAGCACGACCTGGAGACGCTTGAAGAGTAGGCCAAGGAGATGGAAGCGCACACATGGCAGTTGTCTCTTCGAACGAACACCCGCCTTCGGCGCGTGAGCCCCATCTCGCCTGGTGGGCTGTCGTGGTCTGCCTGCTGCCGGCGGCCTGGCTCGCATTCCACTTTCGCTCCGGCCACTGGAGTTTCTCCCTGGAGACCTTTGCCCTGTCCGGGGGCATCCCGCTGCTGATCGCTGGCCTGGGTGGCCTCGTCAGTGCCCGCGGCGCGGCTTTCTTCGGTTCGGCCTGCGTGCTGGCGGCGTTCCTGGGCGGCTACATGGCCTGGTCGGCTTCAACGCCGCACCCCGATGGACTGTTGTGGCTGGGCTACTTCTTTTCGCTGCCCGGCGCTGCCATCGGCACGCTGGCCGCCGGACTGATCGCCAAGAAACGCGCCGCCACCACCTGGCCACGCATTGCCCTGATCGCGAGCGCCGGCTGCCTTGCCGGCCTGATCGTGAACCAGGGCGGCCTCTGCGCGACGGTCATGCACTGCGCTTTCTGACGGCTTGCCGCCCGCTTTTCGTGGGGCCACGTCCGACCAGGAAGACCCCTAGCAGCACCAGCACGGTGCCGGCCACCTGCCATGGCCCCATCGGCTCGCCGAGCAGGAACACGCTCAGCACGATCGTCGAGACCGGGCCGAGCATGCCGATCTGGGCCGCCTGCGCCGAGCCGATGCGGGCGACCGCCATCATCACCGCGAGCACCGGCAGTACCGTGCACACGGTGCCGTTGAGCAGCGACAGCGCGAACACCTGCGGGGCCAGCGAGGCCAGCCCGTCCAGCGGCCGCAGCAGCAGGAACTGGCCGATGCACAACGCGCAGGCGACCGTGCTGGCATAGGCGGTCAGGCGCACCGCGCCGACCCGTTCCACCACCTCGCCACTGCCGATCAGGTACAGCGCATACGACAGCGCGCTGCCGAACACCAGCAGGCTGCCCAGGGCCACGTTGCTGCCGCCCACGTCCAGGTCGTGCGCGACCGCCAGGACCACGCCGGCATAGCTCAGCGCGAGCGCCACGAGCTGGGTGCGGCTGACGGAGCGGCCCAGGAACAGCACGCCGATCAGCAGCACCAGGGTCGGATTGAGGTAGAGGATCAGCCGTTCCAGCGTCGCGGTGACGTAGGCCAGGCCCGCGAAATCCAGGAAGCTGGCCAGGTAGTAGCCCAGCCCCCCGAGCAGCGCGATGCGCCAGCGGTCGCCCCGGGCCAGCGGCGGCAACGTGCGCCAGGCCCAGGCCGCCATGAGCAGGAAGAACGGCAGCGCCACGACCATGCGCAGCGCCAGCAGGGTGATCGCGTCGACCTGGTAGCGATAGGCCAGCTTGACGATGATCGCCTTGCCGGAGAACGCGATCGCGCCGAACACCGCCAGCAGCACGCCGCCGGCACGATGGCCGGGCAGCATCGCAGCCACGGGCGAGGCCGGAACGCCGTGGGTGGATCGCACCGGCGCGACATCGAGCGGCTGGGCCAGCTCGGCATCGGCCTCCCGGTCGACACTGTCGTCGACCTCGCCGTCGCCCCCCGGCGAGGAGGCGCTCACCATGCCCGCGGCGCCCGCCTCAGAGCGCGCATTCGAGCAGGCGACGGATCAGCGCCTGCAGCTCGGCTGCACGCCCGGGCTGGTAAGTCCAGTCGTCCTCGTCCATGTAGTTCAGCTGCGCCAGCTCCAGCTGCACCGCTTCCACGCCCGCCTCCGGCCGGCCGTAGTGACGGGTGATGTGCCCGCCCTTGAAGCGTCCGTCGACGACGTGGCTGTAGCGCAACTGGCCATCGAGCACCGCCTGCAGGCGCGCGGCCAGCGCAGGCGAGCAACTCGTGCCGCCCGCCGTGCCCAGGTTCAGGTCCGGCAAGCGCCCCTCGAACAGGAACGGGACCTCGCTGCGGATCGAGTGGGCCTCCCACAGCACCGCACGGCCGTGGACCGCGCGGATGCGCTCCAGCTCGCCGGCGAGGGCCTGGTGATAGGGCCTCCAGTAACGCTCCACGCGCTCGGCGATTTCCCCGGCGGCCGGTGCCTGGCCGTCCAGGTAGACCGGCTCGCCACTGAACATCACCGCGGGACACAGTCCGGTCGTGTTCTGCCCGGGATAAAGCGATACGTCGTCCGGCGGACGGTTCAGGTCGACGACGTAGCGCGAGTAACGCGGCACCAGCACCGACGCGCCCATGTCCCGCGCGAAGTCGTACAGCCGCGAGACGTGCCAATCGGTGTCCGGCGCCCGCCGTGCCGCAGGCTGCATGCGCGCCGCGATATCCGGGGGAATCAGGCTGCCGTCGTGCGGCAGGCTGACGAGCAGGGGCGTTCGGCCCGTGTGCAGGGTGCAGGTATCCATCCCGTCATTGTAGCTTTGGGCTTTGGGCGGTGATTGGGGAGCGGGAAGCGATCCCTTCGAATCACTAATCACTAATCACTAATCACTAATCACTAATCACTAATCACTAATCACTAATCACTAATCACTAATCACTAATCACTAATCACTAATCACTAATCACTAATCACGAATCCCCAATCACATCAACACCACTTCCTCGGCGCTGGTCGGGTGGATGGCGATGGTGTCGTTGAGGTCCTGCAGGGTGATGCCCTTGCGGATGGCGACCGCGAAGCCCTGGAGTATCTCGTCGGCCGACTCCCCGAGCAGGTGCAGGCCGACCACGCGACGCTCCTCGCCCACGCAGACCAGCTTGAACAGGCTGCGTTGCGGGGTGTCCGTCAGCGCTTCGAGCATCGGGCGGAAGCCGGTGGAGTAGACGTGCACGTCGTCGCCGTGGCGCTCGCGCGCGGCCGCCTCGGTCAGGCCGATGCTGCCCAGCGGCGGGTGCGAGAACACCACCGTCGCGACCTGTTCGAGGTCCAGCGACGCGTCCGCGCGTCCGCCGAACAGATGGTCCATCAGGCGCCGCGCCGCGGCGATGGCGACGGGCGTGAGCGCCACGCTCGCGGTCACGTCGCCGACCGCATGGATGCCCGGGCAGGTGGTCTGGTGGCGTTCGTCGACGCGCACGTGGCCGCGCGCATCGGTGTCCACCCCCACCGCGTCCAGGCCCAGGTCGCGGGTGTTCGGCGCGCGCCCGGTGGCCAGCAGGACCTGGTCGTAGGGACCGTGCCACTCGCCGCGTCCATCGCGCAGGCGACGGCGCTCGCCGTCCGCCTCGATCGCGGTCGTCCCGCTGCCCAGGTGCAGGCGGATGCCCGCCTGGCAGTAGTCGTCGGCCAGTTGCGCGGCGACATCCTCGTCGAAGCCGTGGAGCAGGCGGTCGCCGCGCACCCACATGTCCACCTGGCTGCCCAGCGACTGCAGCACCCCGGCCAGTTCGACCGCGACATAGCCGCCGCCGACGACCGCGACGCGCTCCGGCGCCTGCCGCCAGTCGAAGAAGTCGTCCGACACCGCGGCCAGGTCGGCACCGGGAATATCGGGGCGCAGCGCGTGCCCGCCGGTGGCGATGAGGATGCGCTCCGCGGAAACGCTCACGCCGTCGTCGCATTCCACCGTGCGGGGGTCCACCAGGCGCACGCGCCTGGGCACGTGCACGATGGCGGCCGCGTCCAGTCGGCGCCTGTAGCTCTCGTGGATGTTGTGGATGTAGCGCTCGCGATGGGTGACGAAGGTCGGCCAGTCGAGCGCGCAGGCCGTGGCATCGAAGCCGAGGACGCGCCCCATGCCGATGCGCCGTCCGACCTCGGCGGCCAGCCACATGGCCTTCTTCGGCACGCAGCCGACGTTGACGCAGGTGCCGCCCAGTGCCGCCGGCTCCATCAGCGCGACCCGCGCGCCATGCCCGGCGGCGCGGAAGGCGCCGGCCAGGCCGCCGGAACCGCCGCCGATCACGATGAGGTCGTAGTCCCGTTGCATGCTTGCCCCGCGATATCGGAAAGACCGTCGCAGTGTCGCAGGCGCGTCGCGAAAAGTGCGTTACCCCGCCGCGCCGCGGATGAAACGCTGTATCCCGTACGGTGCCGGGTCGATCTCGGGCGTACGCCCGCAGATGACGTCGGCGAGCAGCTGGCCGGTGCCGGCGCTCATGCTCACGCCCATCATGCCGTGCCCGGTCGCCAGCCACAGGCCCTCGCGCCCGGGTACGGCGCCGATCAGCGGGACATCGTCGCGGCTCATCGGCCGCCAGCCGTACCAGCGCTCCTGCACGACCGGGCCGACCGGCTCGTGCAGGTACTCGGCCGCACCGCGCTCGAGTGCGGCGAGCCGTCGCGGATTGAGTTCGGTGTCGTAGCCGGAGAACTCCATGGTGCTGCCGAGCCGGAAACCCGCTTCCCAGACCGTGACGCAGACCGAGCGTTCGTGCAGGACCAGCGGGCGCCGCGGTACCCGCGAGGGTCGCGAATAGGTGATCGAGTACCCCTTGCCCGGCTGCAGCAGCGCGCGCAGTGCCGGCACGCCGAATGCATCGGCCATCCGCGGCGACCATGCGCCGACCGCGAAGACCACGTCGCGACCCGCGAGGTCGCCGCGGGCGGTGCGCACGCGCGCCGGCCTGCCGGATTCGACCGAGGTCACCGCGCAGTGCTCGATGATGGTGCCGCCGCGTGCGCGGACCACGCGCGCCAGCTCGGCGACGTAGCGGTCGGGGCGCAGCGCGGCGTCGCCGTCGAAGCAGATCGCACCGGCCACGCCAGGCTTGAGTGCGGGTTCGCCGGCCTCGTAGGCGGGACCGTCGACGAGCCGGTACGGGATGCCCGCCTCCTCCAGCAGCACCAGTTCCTTCTGGCCGTGCTCGAACTCGCGGGGATCGCGGAACACGTAGTCCTCGCCCGAGGCACGGAACTCGCAGTCCAGGCCATGCCGGGTCATCCAGTCCTCGAGCCGCGCGCGCGAGTCGTTCAGCAGGCGCGCCTTGGCCATGCTGCTGGCGCGCCAGTCGCGTTCGTTGCAACGCAGGGCGAAGGCCAGCAGCCAGCGCCACAACGCGGGGTCGATCCTGGGCTTGATGTAGAGCGGCGCATCGGGGGTGAACATCCAGCGCAGCGCGGTGGCGACCATTCCCGGTGCGGCCAGCGGCGGTGCGTGGCTGGGCGTGATCGTGCCGCAGTTGCCGTGCGAGCTGCCGCCGCCGACACGGCCGGCCTCGACGACGCAGACGCTGCGGCCGGCCTCGATCAGGCTCAGCGCGCAGGCCAGGCCGATCACCCCACCGCCCACGATGACGACGTCGAAGGGATTCTGGGTGGGAAAGTCCGTGTCCGGGGTGGCGTGCATGGGCGAAGGCGTCGGGGTCAGGGGTGGGGCGGCAACGGCGGCGGCGCGGACGGAAGGCGACGCAGCGAGGGCCATTGGAGGTAGGTGAACGCCCGCCACAGCCACTCGACCGGGCCATGGCGGAAGCGTGCCATCCACAGGTGGGCGAAGGCCAGCTGCCCGGCGAAAACCGACAGGACCAGCACGACCTGCCCCACCCGCCCGACCTGTCCCCACAGACCCAGGCCGTGGCCGTAGAAGACCCAGGTGCCGACCAGCGACTGCATCAGGTACAGGGTCAGCGCCATGCGCCCGGCCGGGGCCAGTACGCGCAGCGCTTGCGCGCCTCGCTCCAGCGCCAGGACCACGATGCCCAGGTAGCCCAGGGTCATCATCGCGCCGCCTGCCATGTGCAGGCTGCTCGCCCACAGGGCGCCGACGCTGTCGGAACCTTCCAGGTCGGGGCGCGGGTCGATCGCGACCCCCAGCAAGGTCACCGCCAGGCCCGCGGGACCGATCGCCCAGGCCATCGCCTGCAGCAGGCGCCGATGCTCGCCCGGCCGGGCAAGCACGCCGCGCCGGATCAGCCAGGTACCGAACACGAACAGGCCCAGGGTCATCGGCAGCAGGAAGAGCCCGTTGAAGAAATAGGCCTGCTGGAAGCGCAGGCGCATGTGCGTGGCATCCAGGTAACTGCCCCGCGAATAGGCCGCCACCTCCTGTTGCTGAAACGCCAGCGTTTCGGCGGCGCGCCGGGCCGCGTCGTCCGGCGCCGCGGCATCCCCCAGCAGGCCCAACAACAGCGCGATCAGCATCAGCAGGACGACGATCGACATGTACAGGGCGACGCCCCACGCCCAGAGACCGGTAGTGGGCGCGCGGCGGAAAACGAGCAGCAGCGCGAACGCGGTGAGCGCGTAGGCGACCAGGATGTCGCCCGACCAGACCAGGCAGGCATGCAGTACGCCGATGAGCAGCAGGCCGCAGGTCCGGCGCAGGTACAGCCCGGCAAACGGCAGGCCAGCGGCCTCGGCGCGGGCCTGCATGAGCGCGAAGCCCATGCCGAACAACAGCGAGAACAGGGTCCAGAACTTGCTGCTGGCGAAGACGTATATCGCCACGTCCAGCCACAATGCCGGTCCCTGGAGGTCGAGATCGATGCCTTCAGCGCGGCCGACCAGCGGCGTGGTGAACCAGGCCACGTTCACCAGGAAGATGCCCAGCAGGGCCAGTCCACGAAGAACGTCCATGGACGCGATCCGCCCCACGGCACCGATCGGTGCCATCCTTGCCTGCTGCATGCTCGCCCCGTCTGCCCTGGTCGATGGGCAGTGTACGGGGCCAGGAACGGAAACGGCCCGCACAGGACGGGCCGTCGGTACCTGCGTCGAGCGGGACTCAGTGCTCGACGCCGCCCTCGCCGTGCACGTGGCCGTGCTCGATCTCTTCGGGCTTGGCTTCGCGCACGTCGATGATCTCGATCGCGAAGTGCAGGTCCTTGCCCGCCATCGGGTGGTTGAGGTCGACGTCGACCACGCTCATGCCGATCTTGACGATGCTCACCGCGCGCGGGCCGAAGTTGGTCTGAAGCACGGTCTGGTCGCCGACGGCGATCTTCTGGCCCTTGAAGTACTTCTTCGGGACGCGCTGGGTCAGGCCCTCGCGGACTTCGCCGTACGCATCGGCCGACGCCACGTCGACCTCGAACTTGTCGCCGGCCTCATGGCCTTCCATCGCCTTCTCGAGACCCGGGATGACGTTGTTGTGGCCGAACAGGATGGCCAGCGGATCGCGACCCTCGGAGCTCTCCAGGGCGTCCTGGCCCTGTTCGGAAACGGTGTAGTGGAAACGGACGACGCGGTCTTTCTCGATCTTCATGGATGGACTCGGCAGGGGCGCTCCGCGGGCAGGACGCGCGGTCGGCGCTTGGACGGGGCTGACCGACCGGAAGCGGGGCACCGGCGGGCCAAGGTAAGTGGAACTTGTCGCGACGGCGCGTACCCGCCAAGCTAGAGCCGTGAACAAGACCGTGCATTATCCCGGCAAGCCCGGGTTCGCGCCAGCCAGCCGCCGGCGCCCCGTCGTCGCGGCCGCGGCCGCCCTGGCGCTGTCGCTGCTGCTGGCCGCCTGCGGGGGCGGCGACAAGGTGCGCCCGGCCGCGCCCGGCGGCGACGCCTGGCCTGTGGTGGCGCCGGAAGATCCGGCCGCCGCCAATGCCGTGCTGATGCGCGCGCTCAGCCTGGTCGGCACGCCGTATCGCTACGGCGGTAGCACGCCGGAGGGCGGCTTCGACTGCAGCGGCCTGGTCAATTACGTCTACGACGACATGCTGGCGCTGAAGCTGCCGCGCACGTCAAGCCAGCTCGCGGCGTACCAGGGCCCGAAGATCAGCCCGCGGAAGCTGGCCACCGCCGACCTGGTGTTCTTCGGCAGCCGGGGTCGCGTCAGCCACGTGGGGATCTATGTCGGCGAAGGCCGCTTCGTCCATGCACCGAGCACCGGTGGCACGGTGCGACTGGATCACCTCGACGGTCCTTACTGGCGCGACCACTACACCGGGGCGAAGCGCGTCCTGAAATAACTCACAGGGGTCTGAGTGCCGAAAAAGTGACGGACTTCACAAAATTCGCGCTTTTGTTACGTCTTTTTTAACTTCATGACGATGGCGTGCAGGCATCATCGTGCCACTGCAATCTTGTGATAACCGCGTGAAGACCGACGAAATCCGACTTGGCCGCCGTGCCGGCCACCTCGCCCACCGCCTCACGCGGCCATTCCATCGCTACCTCCTCTGCCTTGCCCTCGCGGCCATTGCCCTGCCGGCCGCCGCGCAGCAGTTGCCCAGCCCTTCGCTGGCGGGCGATTCGGCCGACATGCCGTCCGCGATCACCCGCCCCATGCTGCCCGAAGCCATGGGCATGTCCGATCGCGCGCTGCTCCTGGCCACCGACCTGAACCGCCTGATGGGCCAGGGCGCCGCCCAGGCCGGCGCGGACACCGAGGTCGAAGACAAGGACGGGCGCATCGGCGCGGTCCTCCAGAAGGCCCTCGCCCTCCTTGGCACGCCCTATCGCTGGGGCGGCACCAGCCCGGAGAAGGGCTTCGACTGCAGCGGCCTGGTCGGTTACGTGTTCCACAATGCGCTCGGCATCGAGCTGCCGCGCATCTCCCGCGAGATGGCGCGCAACGGCGAGGCGGTGAAGGACCGCGCGTCCATGAGCGCCGGCGACCTGGTCTTCTTCGGCCGTCGCGGCCGCGTCGACCACGTCGGCATCTACCTCGGCGAAGGCCGTTTCGTGCATGCCCCGCGCACCGGCCGCACGGTCAGCGTGTCTCGCATGGACAGCGGCTACTGGGCCAACAAGTTCATGGAGGCGCGCCGGGTCGAGGGCATCTGAGCCCCACCGTCGCGCATCACGATGAAGGCCGCCCCGGGGCGGCCTTCTTGTTTGCCGGGCGGTCGCCCCACGGCGCCATCAATCCTCGTGCGCGGCGCCGCGGTAGCGCTCGACGGTCTGCTCGATGCCCTTGCTCAGTTCCATCACTTTCAGGGCGTACTCGGCGAGCCGCTTGTCGTCTTCGCTGGCAGGCACCCAGGAGGGCACCGGCGTGGGCTGTCCCTCCACGCCGTCCAGGGCCACGAAGACGATCACGCAGTGCGTGCACAGGCGCGGGCGCCCGGATTCGTCCTGGTTGACCCCGGGGTCGCGGGCCATCACGTCGACCGCGAAGTGCATGCTGGTGGTGCCGGTATGGACGAGCTTGGTGCGCACGGTGACCAGGTCGCTGATCCGGATCGGCGACACGAAGCGGATGCCGCCCACCGCCACCGTCACGCTGTAGCGGCCGCTCCATCCGACCGCGGCGGCGTAACCGGCCTGGTCGATCCATTTCATCACCACGCCGCCGTGCACCTTGCCGCCGTAGTTCACGTCGGTGGGTTCGGCGAGGAACCGCAGGGTCAGTTCTCGCTGTTCGCCCGCCATCACGCCGCCCTCCCCACGCCGCGCGCCCAGGCGGCCACCGCCGCGCCGACCGCATGCACGGATTCGCGCAGGCGTGCGTCCTCGAGCACGCCGCGCGCCGGCAAGCGCTCGGCGGCCTGGCCCACCGCGACCTGCTGCGGCACGACCAGCAGACCCAGCTTGGCCAGTGCGTCGCGCAGGACGAGCAGCGAGCGCAGCCCCCCGAGCGGTCCCGGCGAGGCCGAGACGATGCCGGCGACCTTGCCGGCGAACAGGGCAGTGCCCGGGCGGCCGTCCTCCATCGGACGCGATATCCAATCGAGCGTGTTCTTGACCAGGGCCGGCATGGAGCCGTTGTACTCGGGCGTGCTCACGAGCAGGCCGTCGTGCTCGCCGAGCAGCGCCTGCAGGCGCCGTACGTTGCCGGGCATGCCGGCGGCCTCGATGTCGCCGTCGTAGACCGGCAACGGGAAGTCGCGCAACTCGACCAGGGTCACCGTCGCGCCGGCCGCTTCCGCGCCCGCGGCAAGCACGGGGATGAGGCGACGGTTGTAGGAAGCCTCGCGCAGGCTGCCCGCGAAGGCGAGCAGTCGGGGCGGCGTGTCGGGCATCGGCGTGTTCCCCTCGGGATCGAAGGCCACAGTATGCCGGCGCGCGCGTGCAGCCGGCGTATGGATGCCGTCGCGCTGGCCGCGTCGCCATGAATCGCCGACACTGGACGTCCCCTACGGAAGACGACGCCCCTCGCGATGCCCCGCATGCCCTCGACCCGCTCCCCCGGCCGCCTGCCGTCAAGCGCGCGCGCCGCGCTGGCCACCCTGCTCGCCCTGTCCACACTCCCCGCGTTCGCCGCCGATGCGCCATTGCCGCAGTTGCAGGCCTACGAAGTGCGCGAGTCCTGGCGCCAGCCCATCGAGCCCTTCCGGATCGCCGAACACACCTGGTACATCGGCACGCAGGGCCTGAGCGCGCTGCTGGTCAAGACCGATGCCGGCGCCGTCCTGATCGACGGCGGCATGCCGCAGGCCGCGGACATGCTGCTCGCGCACATGGCCGCACTGGGCGTGGCACCGGGCGACCTGAAGTACATCCTGCACAGCCACGCCCATGGCGATCACGCGGGCCCGGTCGCCGCGATCCAGCGCGCCACCGGTGCGACCCTGGTCAGCAACGCCGAGTCGGCGGTCCTGCTCGCCCGCGGCGGCAGCGACGACATCCACTTCGGCGACGCCATCGTGTACCCGCCCGCCCGCGCCGGCCGCCTGGTCATGGATGGCGAGTCGATCGAGCTGGGCGGGATGCGCTTCACCGTGCATTTCACCCCCGCGCACACGCCCGGTTCGATGAGCTGGACCTGGACCGACCGCCGCGACGGGCGCGACACCGCGATCGCCTACGTCGACAGCATCAGCGCCCCGGGCTATCGCCTGCTGGACAACCCGCGCTACCCGCGCATCGTCGACGACTACCGCCGTGGCTTCGAGGCCATTCGCGCCCTGCCCTGCGGCCTGCTCGTGACACCGCACCCGGACGCCAGCGGCTGGACGCCGGCAAATGCCGACGATCGCCTGCCGCGGCCCATGAGCTGCCGCGACTACGCCGACGCCGGCGAACGCGCCCTGGACCAGCGGATCGCCGAACAGCGTGCCGCCAAGGCAGGCGACTGATGCCCTACACGCCGATCGTCGCCACCCTCGGTTACGTCCTCTCGCCCGACCACAGGCAAGTCCTGATGGTCCATCGCAACGCGCGGCCGGAGGACCACCAGTTGGGCAAGTACAACGGCCTGGGCGGCAAGCTGGAAGCCGACGAGGACGTGGTCGCGGGCATGCGCCGGGAGATCCACGAAGAAGCCGGGATCGACTGCACCGAGCTGCAGCTGCGCGGCACGATCAGCTGGCCGGGCTTCGGCAAGCACGGCGAGGACTGGCTGGGTTTCGTGTTCCTGGTCACCGCCTTCACCGGCACGCCCTTCGAGCGCAACCCGGAAGGCACGCTGGAATGGGTGGCGCTCGAGGACCTGGACGCCCTGCCGATGTGGGAAGGCGACCGCAACTTCCTGCCGATGGTCTTCGACGACGACCCGCGCGCGTTCCACGGCGTCATGCCCTACCTCGACGGCCGCATGCAGTCCTGGCGTTTTTCGCGGGTCTGAGCCGCGCGGGTCAGCGCAGCTGGCTGTCCTTGCTGCCGCGACGATTGAATCCGGCCGCCGCCTGCTGTTCGTCCTCGGCCTCCTGGCAGGCGATGCACAGCCGGACGCCCGGCACGGCCCTGCGCCGCGCCTCGGGAATGGGGGCGTCGCAGTCCTCGCAGTGGCTCAGGCCCGGGCCCTGCGCCATTCGGCTGCGCGCGCGCTTGATCGCGTCCTCGACGGTCGCATCGATCTGGTCCTGCACCGAAGTGTCGCTGGTCCATCCACCGGCCATGACACCCTCCTCTCGAAAATCCTGTCGTGTCGACCACCACATATGCGCCTTTCGCGCGCCCGGTTCAAGTCGAAGCTGAACGCCGTCAGGGGCCGATGCGAACCGTGCCCCGCCCCTCGTGCTGCTCGAAGACGAAGCGATAGGCCAGGCTGATGGCCTCGGGAACCACCTCGCCACCTTCGCAGCCGTCGCCCGCGGCAGCCTTGTCCGCGGCGCTTGCGTATACGCAGCGGAACGCAGGATCGAAGCGCCACCCGGCCACGGCATCGCGGGCCGCCTGCAGAAAGCCCGGGGCGATGGCATCGGCCGCCTGGCAGTCCTCGCCGGGCGCGATCGGATCGGCCTGGGCGACGCGTCCATCGGTCCCGATCGACAGGCGCAGGCACACCTGTACGGGCGGCAAGCGGTCGGAGAGCAGCGCCTGCGGATAGTCCGGCGCCCGGTTGCCGCTTTCCTCCAGCGGCATCAGCAGGGTTTCGTTGTCGGCCAGTTGCCACGCGCCCGCCGGCATGGCCCGGGTGATGTCCTGCATGCCGACCCGCCCATCGAGCGTATCGGCCTCCCGCGGCGCCGGCGCGCTGCGGCAGGCGGCCAAGGCCAGGGCCAGGGCCAGCCCGCCCCCCAGGCGGGTTCCTCCAGAAAGTGTCGCGATCCCTGCCATGATGTCCTCCCGATGCGTGACGTCTACCTTCCCACGCCTCGACCGGGTATCTCAACGGGTCGAAGCGCCAGCCAGTGCCAGATCGCCGACATCTGCACGCGGCATAATCGACGGCTTCGCCGACTCACCCGACCCCGCATGACGCCACGCCGCTCCACGCCCCGCACACTCGCCGCCCTCGCCCTGCCCGCCAGCGTGTTGCTGGGAGCCTGTGCCAGCCAACCCGCCACCACCGCCCGCCGCGCCGATCCGGTCATCCAGGTGGACGTACCCGCGATCGCGCGGCCCGACGGCGAGACCCCCGCATGGTGGTTCCGCGATGGCGCGGCGCAGGCCGCGGCGCGTGGCGCGATGGGCGGACAAGCGCGCAACGTCATCCTGTTCGTCGGCGACGGCATGAGCCTCAACACCGTGGCCGCCGCGCGCATCCTCGACGGCCAGCGCAAGGGCGGTCCCGGCGAGGAGAACCGCCTGAGCTGGGAGCGCTTCCCGTCGACCGCGCTCAGCCGCACCTACAACACCGACAGCCAGACGCCGGACTCGGCCGGCACCATGAGTGCGATGGCGACTGGCGTGAAGACCCGCGCCGGCGTCCTCAGCATTGGTCAGGCGCCGATGCGCGGCGACTGCGACGGCGCGCTCGCCACCCCGATGCTGAGTCTCTGGGAACTGGCCGCCGCCAGCGGCATGGCCACCGGCGTGGTGTCCACCGCGCGCCTGACCCACGCCACGCCCGGCGCCACCTTCAGCCATTCCGCCGACCGCAACTGGGAGCACGACGGCGACATGCCGGCCGCGGCGTTGCGGGCCGGTTGCCGGGACATTGCGCGCCAGATCGTGGAAACGCCCTTCGGGCACGGGCCCGACGTCCTGATGGGCGGCGGCCGCTCGATGTTCATGCGCGACGACCAGGCCGACCCCGAGTACCCCGGCACGACCGGCAAGCGCGGCGATGGCCGCGACCTGGTGGCCGAATGGCAGGCGCGGCACCCCGAAGGCACCTATGTCTGGAGCAGCGCGCAACTGGCCGCCGCGCCCGCCACCGGACCGCTGCTGGGCCTGTTCCAGCCCAGCCACATGCAGTTCGAACACGATCGCGCCGGCGACGCCGGCGGCGAACCGAGCCTGGCCGAGATGACCCGGGTGGCGATCTCGCGCCTGCGCGACGCGCCCGGCGGCTACGTCCTGCTCGTCGAAGGCGGCCGCATCGACCACGCCAACCACTACGGCAACGCCTACCGTGCGTTGACCGACACCATCGCGCTCAGTGAGGCGGTGCAGGTCGCCAGCGACATGACATCGGCCGATGACACCCTGGTCCTGGTGACCGCCGACCACTCGCACACGCTGACCTTCGTCGGCTATCCGCGGCGGGGCAACCCGATCCTCGGCAAAGTCGTCGGTTCGCTGGCCGAGGACAACGGCGAGTCGCACCTGGCCACCGACGCGACGGGCCTGCCCTACACGACCCTCAGCTACGCCAACGGCCCTGGTTACATCGGCGCGAGCGAGCTGCAGCCCGAAGGCCCCAAGCACTTCCCGCACTCGCCCGACCACTTCCAGCAGGCGCGCGGCGGCCGCCCCGACCTGACCGGCGTCGACACCGAGGACCCGGACTACATGCAGGAAGCGCTGGTGCCCTCGAAGGACGAAACCCACGGCGGCGACGACGTCGGCCTGTGGGCGCGCGGCCCGGGCAGCGAGGCGGTGCGCGGCTCGGTCGAGCAGAACGCGATCTTCCACTTCGTGCTGCAGTCCACGCCACGCCTGCGCCAGGCGCTGTGCGAGCGCGACGGCTGCGACGCCAACGGTGTGCCGGTGCAGCTGCCCGACTTCGAGGCCTTCCGCGGGCCCTGAACCTGTCGGCGCCCCCGCCCCGGGGCGCCGGGATCAGAAGGGCTTGGCCAGCACCAGCCAGACCACGCCCACGAGCAGCAGCACCGGCAGTTCGTTGAACCAGCGCAGGGCCTTCGCCGACGGCAGGGCCCGGCCCTTGTCGACGCCCTTGAGCCAGCGCCCGGCCACGATGAAGTGCGCCAGGATCAAGGCCACCAGGAGCAGTTTGGCGTGCAACCAGCCGCCGCTCATGCCGAAATGCAGCCACAGCGCCAGGCCGAACAGCACGGCGATGCCGAACATCACGTGGCCGAAGCGATACAGGCGCCGCCCCATGAGCACCAGGCGCGCACGCACGTCCGGCGACGCGCCCGCCTCGGCCAGGTTGACCAGGATCCGCGGCAGGTAGAACACCGACGCCATCCAGGCGATGACGAAGACGAGGTGGGCGGTCTTGGTGACGAGGTAGGCGGTCATGGGCTGCTGGTGATTGGTGATTGGTGATTGGTGATTGGTGATTGGTGATTGGTGATTGGTGATTGGTGGTTCGGGAATGGGGAATGGGGCGCAGTGTCGGGGCAGTGGCTTTGGCTTCTGACCTTATCCCTACTCCCTATTCCCTATTCCCACGCGCGCAAGCGCGCCAAAGCGCGCGGCGCTAGGATGCCACGTCCACGACCTGCACTGAAAAAAGACCCCGGGATGCGCAAACAATACGATCGCCATTACTTCGAGCGCTGGTACCGCGATCCGGCCTTGAAGGACGCCGCCATTGGTGGGCGGGCGCGCCTGGGGCGCAAGGTCGCCCTGGCCGTGGCGACCGCCGAGTACCATCTCGAGCGGCCCCTCCGCAGCGTGCTGGACGTGGGGTGCGGCGAAGGCGCGTGGCGGGCGCCCCTGCTCCGCTTGCGGCCCCGCGCCAGCTACCTGGGCTTCGACAGCAGCGAGTACGCGATCGCCCGCCATGGGCGTCGGCGGCAATTGCACTTCGCGCGGTTCGGCGATTTCCAGCACCTGCGTCCCTGCGCCCCGGTCGACCTTGTGGTCTGCAGCGACGTCATGCACTACCTCGACGCCCGCGAGCTGGACCGTGGACTTCCGGGCCTGGCCGAGCTGTGCGGCGGCGTGGCCTTTCTGGAGACTTTCACCCGCGAAGACGGCATCGACGGCGACACCGAGGGCTTCAGGCGGCGGCCGGCCCGCTTCTACCGCCAGCGCTTCGAGGCCGTGGGTTTCACCGCCCTGGGCTCGCACCTGTGGCTGTCGCCGGCGCTGGCCGGGGCGACCACCGCGCTTGAGCGCCCGGCCTGAGCCGACCCACCCGCAGCCGGCGTGCCCACCGTGATGTCCACCGGTCGGCCAGTTCACAAACATGTCCCTGCGCTCGGGTATGCTGCGTCGCAACAGATGCAGCCCCGGCCGCGCCCCACGGACGCCCCGGGTACTCATTGGCGGGAGACCACGATCCGATGATGCTTTACCAGATGCACGAATTCGGCCGCGCATGGATGGCCCCGGTCACGTATTGGGCGGATGCCAGCGCGAAGATGTTCGGCGCCTCCGGCAGCTGGCTCTCCAACCTGCCCGGCGCCGCGCGCGCCGCCGCCGGCTACGAGCTGCTGTACCGCATCGGCAAGGACTACGAGAAGCCGGAGTTCGGCATCCACTCGCTGGACATCGACGGCGACATCTTCCCCGTCATCGAACGCGAAATGGCGCGCAAGCCGTTCTGCCGCCTGCTGCGCTTTAAGCGCTACACCGACGACGCCGGAAACCTGAAGGAACTCAAGGACGACCCGCCGGTGCTGGTCGTCGCGCCGCTTTCGGGCCACCACGCCACCTTGCTGCGCGACACCGTGCGCACCCTGCTGCGCGACCACAAGGTCTACATCACCGACTGGATCGACGCGCGCATGGTGCCCACCGCCGAGGGCGACTTCACCCTCGACGACTACGTGGCCTACATCCAGGAGTTCATCCGCCAGATCGGCGCCAACGACCTGCACGTGATCAGCGTCTGCCAGCCCACCGTGCCCGTGCTGGCGGCGATCTCGCTGATGGCGCAGAAGGGCGAGGCGACGCCGCGCTCGATGGTCATGATGGGCGGTCCGATCGACACCCGCCAGAGCCCGACGGCGGTGAACAACCTGGCCACCGAAAAGCCCCTGTGGTGGTTCCAGAACACCGTGATCCACCCGGTGCCGGCCAACTACCCCGGCCACGGTCGCCAGGTCTACCCGGGCTTCCTGCAGCACATGGGCTTCATGGCGATGAACCCCGAGCGCCACGCACAGTCGCACTGGGACTTCTACCAGGACCTGCTCAAGGGCGACCTCGACGACGCCGACTCGCACCGCCGCTTCTACGACGAATACAACGCCGTGCTCGACATGCCGGCCGAGTATTACCTGGACACCATCCGCGTGGTCTTCCAGGAGCACCTGCTGCCGAAAGGCGAATGGGACGTCGACGGTACGCGCGTGGATCCGTCCGCGATCACCGGCACCGCCCTGCTGACCATCGAAGGCGAACTCGACGACATCTCGGGCCAGGGCCAGACCCGGGCCGCGCACGACCTGTGCACCGGAATCGCCAAGGACGACACGCACCACATCGAGGTCAAGGGCGCGGGGCACTACGGCATCTTCAGCGGCCGCCGCTGGCGCACCCAGGTCTATCCGAAGGTGCGCGACTTCATCGCCCGCTATTCGACCTGACCCCGCCCGTCGGCACGCGCGCTGGGCACCCACCCGGCGCGGCGCGCGACAGGTGCAACGCAGCGCAGCGTGTCCGGGCATTGCCCGGCCCCAGGCAAAAGCCCCGCGATCGCGGGGCTTTTGCGTTGCGCCCGGGGTGGGTCGTCACATGTCGACGGCGCAGCCCTGGGTGAAGGACTTGTTCGCGGTCCGGGTCCCCCAGCTGCCGTCGAGCTCGCCGCAACCGGCGGTCCACTGGCCGACGAGGGCGCCTTCGTCGTTGTAGTAGTTCCACGTGCCCTGCCACGACGCGGTGGCGGCGAAGGACAGGGCGGCCAGCAGGGCCACGCTCAGGGTGGCGGCAATGATCCTGGTACGACGCATGGTGATTCTCCTTCAATGGAATGGTCTCCCCCCGTCGCCATACTGGCCCGATGGGATGGGCACTTCTGGTACCGGCGGCACATTGCGTTCACCGCGCCGCCCTTTTCAGACCGCCCGCGAGCCCTTCACCAGCAGATGCTTCGCCAGTTGGCCGTGCAGGTAGCCGATGCCGCGGGCGACGTGCAGGGTGACGAACAGCAGGAGCGCGCCGATCACCATCGCCAGCACCGATTCCCATATCGCGACGTCGCCGGTGAGCAGGACGCCATCCAGGTAGACATGCGACTCGTAGCCCAGCGCCAGCAGCACCGGCAACGCAATCAGCGACAGCGCGACGGTCGTCATCGTGGCCGCCACCGTGAAGTAGGCGATGCCCAGCGGCATCATCAGCAACATGTACAGGAACGTGCCCCAGGTGCGCGGGTCGGTGAACATGTCCTTGATCCGCTCCAGCCACGGCTTGCCCTGCGCGCTGTACAGCGGCCGCCGCGGCATCCGCTCACCGAGCATGACTTCGACCAGCCGGCCCTCGACCAGCGCCAGCACGCGTGTCGAACCCACGAACAGGATCAGCAGGGGGACGCCGATGATGAGGACCAGCAGTCCGGCCGAAATGGATACGCCGGTCACGACCCAGGTGAAGTAGAAAATGCCGGTCGCCAGCGAAAGCAGCATGTAGAACAGCGCGGCGTAGGCACGCGGCTCGGCGGCGACGCCGAAGAATCGTCCGAACCATGAGCGGTGCGGGCGCGGCGGCGGCACGCGCAACGCCGTCTGCACCCTGACTTCGGTGTCGCGGTAGATCTCGGCGACCTCCTCCGGCGCGCCGTAGCTGCCGGCGACGGCCGAGATCACCTCGGCCTCGGTCCGGCCGGGGCTTTCGGCAAGCTCGGCCCGCAGGTACTCCTCGGCGTCGTAGAGCGCGTCCTGGACCATGGCCGGATCGGCATCGGACAGGGCCCGCCGCAGTTGTTCCAGGTACTGGGGAATGGTGGTGGGGAGCGTGGCGGTGTTCATTCCGGGAAAGCCTCCAGGACGGTATCGACGGAGTCGCGGGTCGCACGCCAGGCGGCGACCCAGTCACGCAGGGCCTCGCGCCCGGCGTCGGTGATCTGGTAGTAACGGCGCGGCGGCCCGGAGACCGAGGGCTCGACATGGCTGTCGAGCAGGCCCGCGGCGCCCAGGTTGCGCAGGACCGGGTACAGGGCGCTCTGCTTGCCCGTGAGCACGCCGGCCCCCTCGCGTTCGAGCCGCTTGGCGATCTGGTAGCCGTACATCGGCGCCTCCGCCGACGCGACCACCGCCAGCAGGGTCAACGACACGGTTCCCGAGCTGAGTTCTTTCTGGAATTTCCGGAGCTGGGCTTCCAGGTCGGTCATCGAGGCCTCCACCCGTCGGGATGACGGTTTGCTGCTTCGGACTCAACACTATTGCTTTCTTATGTATACCGAATGTGCCGCTAGTCATGCCTCGCCCCGCTGCTGGCCGCCACGGTCGGGCTGGGCCAGAATCGGCCGTTCATGACGAATGGAGTCCCCCGTGCCCAAGACCCCGCTGCTGACTGCCGCCTTCATTGCCTGCTGCGCCGCGGGCGCGTCGCCCGCGCGGGCCCAGGACGAGGCCGCGACACCCTACCGCTCGATGGGTGAGATCATCGAGGCCTCCTCACCGTCCGACTGGCGCCGCCCCGATCCGGCGAACACCCTCTATCTGGAACTCGACAGCGGCCGGGTGGTGATCGAACTGGCCCCTGGCTTCGCGCCACGCCACGTCGCCAACATCCGCACGCTCGCCCGCGAGGCCTACTGGGACGGCATGAGCATCAACCGCTCGCAGGACAATTTCGTGGTCCAGTGGGGCGACCCCGACGGCGAGAGCGACCATCCCAGGTCCCTGGGCAGCGCCGACGCCAGGCTGCCGGCCGAGTTCGACCGGCCCAGCAAAGGCCTGGCCTTCCATGCCCTGCCCGATCCGGATGGCTGGGCGCCGCAGACCGGCTTCGCCGAAGGCTTCCCGGCCGCGCGCGACCCCGAAGAAGGACGCGCATGGCTGGCCCATTGCTACGGCATGGTCGGCGCCGGCCGCGCGATGGAGGCCGACTCCAGCAACGGCAGCGAGCTGTACGTCGTCACCGGCCAGTCGCCGCGCCAGCTGGACCGCAACATCACGGTCGTCGGCCGCGTCATCGAAGGCATCGAACTGCTGTCGGTCCTGCCGCGCGGAACCGGTCCTTTGGGCTTTTACGAAGAGGCCGGCCAGCGCGTGCCGATCCGCGCGATCCGCCTGGCGTCGGAAGTCCCCGACGCCGAGCGCAGCGCGATCGAAGTGCTGCGCAGCGACACGCCCCTGTTCGACGAACTGGTGGAGGCACGGCGCAACCGCCGCGACGAGTGGTACAAGCGCCCGGCCGGCCACATCGACCTGTGCAATGTGCCGCTGCCCACCCGCAAGGTCGAAGCCACCCAGACGCCCTGAGGCCAGGCGCGCCGCGACCGCTCAGGCGTTGCGGCGCGAGGCTTCCTGACCCAGCACCTCGTGCTGGAACAGGCACATGCGGATGGCGCTGTGGTAGCGGCCGTCGCTGAAGTATTCGTCGACCAGCACGCCCTCGCGGCGGAAGCCGGCGCTCTCGTAGATCCGGATCGCGCGGGCGTTGTCGACGTCGACCAGCAGGTAGAGCTTGCGCAGGTTGAGCACGCGGAAGGCGTAGTTGATCGCGCGCTGCGTCGCCGCCCGCGCGAAGCCGCGGCCCTGGTGCTCGGGCGAGACCATCACCAGGAACTCCGCGCGCCGGTGCAGGTGGTCGATCTCCACCAGCTCGACCATCCCGACCGGCTGGTGCATGTCGCTCTCGATGATGAAGCGCCGTTCGGACTGGTCGTGGATGTGCTTGCGATACAGCTCCTCGAGCTCGACGAAGGACTCGTAGGGCTCCTCGAACCAGTACGCCATGACGCTGCGATTGTTGTTGAGCACGTGCACGAAGTGCAGGTCGTCGCGCTCCAGGGGGCGCAGCGTCACGTGCGATGGCGCGTCCTGGATCGGTGCGTTCTCATCCATGCAGACAGGGTAATCCAGCATCGCGCGCACCGGGGTGAAACCTGCCCGGCGCCCGGGCCGGGGGGCGAACGCAGCCCGGGTAAGCGACGCGCACCCGGGGCCCGGATGTGAGGGGTTGGTTTCGGGTTGCCGGACGGTATCGGGCGCGGCTGCGCCATAGGGTGGGGCGAGCCGAAGGCGATACCCACCGTCGCTGGAGGCCACGGCGCAGCACGGATCCTGCTGCGCGCAAACCATCGAGCGAAACCGCTTGCCTGCCGCTGCCCGCAGGCGCGCGGCATGAACGTCACGGCGATGCGTTCACGCCACCTTTCCCGGCCGCTCCCTAGCCTGAAAACCCGCCTGTAAACCGGCGTCCAACACTCCCCCACGTCAACGACACGGAGCGCCACCATGCCCCTCCTGCGCCTTCGCATCACCGGAAGCGAGGACACCGCCCGCGCCATCGGCAACCTGCTCTCCAGCCTGGAGGGCGTCGACCACATCGACGAGGTCGCCGACCTGATGCCCCACATGGACGATCCCGACTCCAGCTCGGCCGGACTGCCCGACGACCGCGGCCCGGGCGTGCACGAACTGGAAGTCGAGACCTCGAACGCCTATTCCGCCAACAAGGTGCGGCGTGCGGTCGAGGAGCTCGCGCTGGAACTCGACGCGATGGTCGAGATCGAGACCGAGGAAGAGCGCTGAGCCCGGGTCAGGGCATCGACGCCAAGGCCTGGTCCACGCCCGGCAGCAGGGCACGGGTGGCCGCGTCCTCGCGGGCGGCGGCCGCCACCCGCAGCGCCATCAGGAAGGCCCGCAGGTCGTGCCGACGGTAGAGCCAGTCGCGGTCCTTCCAGGCCAGCGCTTCGTCGCCCAGGCCCGCGGACAGCTCGCCGAACCAGGTTATCCAGGCGTCCGCATCCATCACATCGCGGCCCGCGGCGTACAGGACCGGGGCGGCGAGTCGTTCGGGTTCGCCGAACACGTAGGCATGCGAGGCCGGCACGACCTGGCTGCCGGCGGCATCCACCAGGCGCCGGAGCTGCGCCCGGTCGAGGGCCGGGTTCAGCGATAGCTGCATCAGCCAGTCGGCGCCGTGGGCGACGCCATGGCGCCAGCCGCTCGCCGGGTCGAAGCCGCGGTAGTCGTCCACCGAGCGCAGGTAGCGCGTCGCCCGATCGACCATGGCGTCGCGTTCGCCTGCGTCCATCCACGGCACGCGGCGATCGGTGCGCGCGACTTCGGCCAGGACCAGCGCCGAGAAAGGACGCGAGAAGCCCTCGCCCGCCGGCCCATCGAGGCGGACGTACAGCGCGTCGCGCAGCGCGCGCAGCGTCGTTGCATCCAGCTGCCCGCCGCGCATCCAGGCCGACAGGGCCGCGTACCCGGTGTCGTCCCGCAGGCCGGGGTCCGGGGCGCCGAGACAGTCGACGAGGGCCAATGCAAGCGCCTGTCGACGCGCCCTGTCGTCGACGGCAAACCCGCCCTCGCGCAGCGAGGCCAACGCTCGCGCGTCCCATCCGTCCGGCGGACAGGTCGCCGCCACGGGCATCGAAATCCCCATCAGCAGGCACAGTCCGGCCCCACGCACGCGCCACCCTCGTCCCATGTGTCCCTCCCGGCGGCCCGGCCGCCATGCATCCGGTATCGGCGCACAGTATCCTGCCCCAATCCCATCGACATGCCGACCGAGGTCTCCTGCATGCACAGCTTCCGTTCCCTGCCCCTGGCGGCCGCCCTCCTGCTGGCGCTGTCGGCCTGCCAACCCAGCCCCGCGCCCGAGGCCGCCACCGGGAGCGCGGCGCCCGCCGCGACGGCGGACGCGAAGCTCGACCAGCAGTTCGAGCTGCTGTCCAAGCGCTTCCTCGACAAGGCCATGGAACTGTCGCCGATCACCGCCACGCAGATGGGCGACCATCGCTTCGACGGTCGCATCGACGACATGAGCAAGGGCGGCCGCGCCGCCAGCCTGGACGCGGCGAAGAAGTTCCTCGCCGAGCTGGACAGCCTCGAGGTCGCGCGATTGTCGCGCGAGAACCAGGTCGACGCGGCGATCCTGCGCAACCAGCTGCGCTACGAAATCTGGTCCTCCGAAACCCTGCAGTCCTGGGCCTGGGACCCGCAGGTCTACAGCCAGCTCGCCGGCGGTGCCCTGTACGGCCTGATGGCGCGCGACTTCGCGCCGATGCCCGAGCGCCTGAAGTCGGCGACCGCCCGCATGCAGCAGATCCCGGCGCTGTTCACCCAGATGCGCGCCAACCTGGACCCGGCGCGGGTCCCGCGGATCCATGCCGAAACGGTGGCCCGCCAGAACGCCGGCGTCCTGAGCCTGGTCGACGAGCTGATCGTGCCCAATGCCGACCAGCTCAAGGGTGAGGAACGCAAGAGCCTGGATGCCGCGATCGCCACGTTGCGCGCGGCGGTCGCCGAGCAGCAGGCCTGGCTCGACGACACCCTGGTGCCGAATGCCAAGGGCGACTTCCGCATCGGCGAAAGCCTCTACGACGAGAAGCTTGCCTTCGCGCTGAACTCGCCGATGACGCGACAGGAAATCCGCACCCGGGTGGAAGCCGACATCGCCAGCACCCGCGCCGAAATGTACGACATCGCGCGGGGCGTGCTGGCCGATCGCCCGGACGCCCCGGAGGCGATGCCCGATTCTCCCTCGCCCGGGCAGCAGCAACAGGTGATCGAAGCGGCGCTGGAACTGGCCTACGCCGACCGCCCGGGCCGCGACGAGGTCGTCGAGCTGGCGACCCGCACCACCGAGGAAGCCACCGCCTTCGTGCGCGAGAACAACCTGGTCACCGTGCCCGACACCCCGGTGAAGATCATCCTGATGCCCGAGTTCCAGCGCGGCGTCGCGGTCGCCTACTGCGACTCGCCTGGCCCGCTCGACAAGGGCCTGGACACCTTCTACGCGGTCTCGCCGATCCCCGACGACTGGGACGACGCGCAGGTGGATTCGTTCCTGCGCGAGTACAACACGCGCTCGATCCATGAGCTGAGCATCCACGAGGCGATGCCCGGCCACTTCCTGCAGATCGCGCATTCCAACAAGTACCCGTCGACCCTGCGCGCGGTGCTCGGCTCCGGTCCCTTCATCGAAGGCTGGGCGATGTACGGCGAGAAGGTCATGTCCGATGCCGGCTACATGGACGGCGACCCGCTGATGAAGCTCATCAACCGCAAGTGGAACCTGAGGGCGATGGCCAATGCCCTGCTCGACCAGGCGATCCACGTCGACGGCATGACCCGCGACGAGGCGATGGAACTGATGACCGTCACCACCTTCCAGCAGGAACGCGAGGCCGCCGGCAAGTGGGTGCGCGCGCAGCTGACATCGGCGCAATTGCCGACCTACTACGTCGGCTACAGCGAACACCTGGACCTGCGCCGGGAGATGGAGCAGCGCGAAGGCGACGCCTTCGACCTCAAGGCCTACCACGACAAGGTCCTGTCGTTCGGCTCGCCACCGGTGCGTTTCGTTCGCCAGCTGATGCTCGACGAACCCATCCATTGAGGCCCGGGCCGGCGGCCGATGCGCGGTCGCCGGCCCGCCATGTCCCTGCGGTATCGTCGGGGGCCCACCCAAGGAAGCGCCGCCATGGCCGGAAGCCGCATCATCCCCTGCCTGACCTACCGTGACGCGCACGCCGCCATCGCGTTCCTGTGCGAGGCGTTCGGCTTCGAGAAGCACGCCGTGTACGCCGATGGCGACGTCGTCCACCACGCCCAGCTGACCTTCGGCGATGGCATGGTCATGCTCGGCTCGGCCATGAAGGAGGGCGAGTGGGCGGACCGCATCGCGCAACCGGGCGACATCGGCATGCGCGAGACGCAGAGTCCCTGCGTGATCGTCGACGACGCCGACGCGCATTACGCACGCGCCAGGGCGGCCGGCGCGACGATCGAGATGGAGATCGCCGACCAGGACTACGGCGGTCGCGGCTACATGTGCCGCGACCCCGAAGGCCACCTGTGGTGGTTCGGCAGCTACGATCCCTGGACGGCCGGGCATCCGGACGCCTGACCCCACGCGAGGCTTCGGCATGGATCTGTTCGAGGGAATGGCCACGCCCGGCGCCCGGCGGCACGACGAGGGCGTCGCGCCGGCCGAGGGCATCCGCGTCGGCATCGGCGGCTGGACCTTCGCGCCGTGGCGCGACAATTTCTATCCGCGGGGCCTGGTGCAGCGACGCGAGCTGGAGTATGCCAGCCGCCACCTGTCCAGCATCGAGGTCAACGGCACCTTCTACAGCGCGCAGAAGCCGGCGACCTACGCCAAGTGGGCCGCGGAGACGCCGCCGGGTTTCATGTTCTCGCTGAAGGCGCCGGGGCGCATCACCCAGCAGGCGCGGCTGGACGGCGCGACCGGCAGCGCGAAGGCCTTCGTTGACGGCGGCCTGGCCGAGTTCGGCGAGCGCCTGGGGCCGATCCTGTGGCAGCTCGCGCCCAGCCGCCGCTTCGATGCCGGCGACATCGCCGCCTTCCTCGACGGCCTGCCTGCCACGCTCGATGGCCGCCCGCTGCGACACGTGCTCGAGGTGCGCCACGACAGCTTCGCCTGCGAGGCCTATCTCGCGTTGGCGCGGGCGCGCGGCGTCGCGACGGTGTTCACCGACTCCCCGGAGCACCCGTCCATCGCCGACCTCACCGCCCCCTTCGTCTACGCGCGGCTCATGCGTTCGCGCGAGGATGCGCCGCAGGGCTATCCGGCGGGCGAACTCGACGCCTGGGCCGGCCGCGCGCGGACCTGGGCGGGGGGCGGCGACCCCGACGACCTGCCCCACGTCGGCAGCGCCGAGCCGCCCGATGCCACGCGACGCGAGGTGTTCGTCTATTTCATCAGCGCGGCGAAAGCCCGCAATCCGGCCGCGGCGATGGCCCTGCAGGCACGACTGCAGGCGGGCTGAGGCGCGCGCCGGCCATCGCCGGACATGCCGATCGGCACTATCCGCCTGCAAGGCGTTAACGCAGGCTCGGGCAGACTCCGACCCTTCCGGACACTTTGGAGCCTGCCATGGCCAGTCGCCGCGAATTCCTGGGATCGACCGCCCTCGCCGCCGGCGCATTCGCGCTGTCCCCGCTGATCGCCTGCAGCCAGGAACCGGCACCCACCGCCCCGGCGCCGATGGCCGCGACGACCACGAAGGTGGCGAAACCGCTGGCGAGCCGCCCCATTCCGCGCGACAAGGCCCCGCTACCGGTGATCGGCATGGGCACCTCGGGCAGCCTGGACGTCGGCGATGACGTCGCCGCGCGCGAACCCCTGCTCCAGGTCCTGCAACTGTTCGTCGCCTCCGGCGCGACGCTCATCGACACCGCGCCCACCTACGGCCGCTCCGAACCCGTGCTCGGCGACCTCATCGCCCAGGCCGGCGTGCGCGACCGCCTGTTCCTCGCCACCAAGCTCTCGCGCGTGAATGGCCGCGACAAGGGCCTGGCGCAGTTCGAGGGCTCGCTGCGCGACCTGAAGACCGATCGCGTCGAACTGCTGCAGGTCCACAACCTGGGCGATACCGCCACCCAGTACGCACTCATCGAGTCGCTCAAGGACCAGGGCAAGGTGCGCTACTCGGGACTCACGCATTACCAGGAAAGCGCGCAGGCGGACCTGGCCGCGGCGATGCGCCGGCACAAGCCCGACTTCGTCCAGATCAACTACTCGGTGGTGTCGCGCGGCGCCGAGCGCGAGGTGCTGCCGCTCGCACAGGAACTGGGCATCGCCGTCATCATCAACCGCGCCTACGAGGACGGCCGCCTGTTCGCCCAGGTCAAGGACAAGCCCCTGCCGGGCTGGGCCGCGGACGTGGGCGCGGATTCCTGGGGCCAGTTGTTCCTGAAGTTCGTGCTCGCCCACCCGGCGGTGAACGTGGTGATCCCGGCGACGTCCAAGCCGCGCCACCAGGCCGACAACCTCAAGGCCGGCGTCGAGCCCTTCCTCGACGCTGCGCAGCGCGAGGCCCTGGTCGCGGCGCTGGCCTGAGCCATGCCGACCGGGGACGCGGCGCCGCCACCTTTCCTCGCCCGTACGCTGTCGCGCCTGTTCGGCCTCGAGCCGGACGAGGCCCTGCCGGTCGCCGGTGGCGCGCTGCTGTTCTTCCTGCTGTTCACCGGCTACTTCATGCTGCGCCCGGTGCGCGAGACCATGGGCATCGCCGGCGGCGTGGACAACCTGCAATGGCTGTTCACCGCGACCTTCGTCGCCACGCTTGCGGCGATGCCGCTGTTCGGCTGGCTGGCCGGACGCGTCGCCCGACGTCGCATCCTGCCCTGGGTCTACGGTTTCTTCGCCGCCAACCTGCTGGCCTTCGCCGCGGCCATCGGCCACCGCCCCGACGACGTGTGGGTCGCACGCACGTTCTATGTCTGGCTGTCGGTGTTCAACATGATCGCCATCTCGCTGGCATGGAGCGTGCTGGTCGACCTGTTCCCGACCGCGCAGGCCAAGCGCACCTTCGCCCTGATGGCCGCGGGCGCCAGCCTGGGCGGCCTGACCGGCCCCCTCCTGGGCGTCGCCCTGGTCGGGCCGATCGGCCATGCCGGCCTGCTGGTGCTGGCGGCGGTCCTCCTGCTGGCCGCCATCGCCCAGGCGATGGCGCTGCAGCGCTGGCGCGACCACAACCCCGTCGCCGCCGCCGACCTCGCCCACGACGCGGCCTCGCGCTCGACCCGGCTGGGCGGCAACCCCTTCGCCGGCGCGACCACCGTGCTGCGCTCGCCCTACCTGCTGGGCATCGCCGTGTTCGTGCTGCTGCTGGCGAGCGTGACCACCTTCCTCTATTTCGAACAGGCCCGCCTGGTGGAGGCCACCTTCCCCGACCGCGCCGACCAGACCCGCGTGTTCGGCACCATCGACACCATCGTGCAGTCGCTGGCGATCCTCTCCCAGCTCTTCATCACCGGCCGCATCGCCCGGAAGCTCGGCATCGGCGTGCTGCTGGTCGCCGTGCCGCTGGTGGTCATGTGCGGCTTCCTCTGGCTGGCCTTCGCGCCCACCTTCGCCGTGCTCGCCGTCGTGATGATCGTGCGCCGCGCCGGCGAGTACGGCTTCGTCCGCCCCGGCCGCGAGATGCTCTACACCGTCGTCTCGCCCGAGGCGAAGTACAAGGGCAAGAACTTCATCGACACCGTCGTCTACCGCGGCGGCGACGCCGTCAGCGCCTGGAGCAAGACGCTCGTCGACATGCTCGCCAGCCAGCCCGCGATCGCCGCCCTCGTCGGCGCCGCGCTGGCGCTCGCCTGGGCAATGACGGGAGGTGGTTTGGCACGGGCGCAACGGAAGTTGGAGGCGTGAATCGCGCCGGGTCTCGTAGACACCTGACGGACTGGGCCTTCCGACCGTCTTTCAAAATCTACCGGAGAGAGACGACGTCGCCACCGCTATCCAAGTACAAGAACTGTCAGGACACCGGCGATCAAGAGCGAGGCCACCAGATCAATCGTACTGCCCTTCCTTATTCCAAAGAGGGACAAGAGCACCATGATCACCAGCTGTACCTGCAGCGATCTCCTTACAACAAAATCCACGACCATCTGATCGCTGGACTGCAACCCATACGCAGAGGAAAGGTAAAAATATCTACCGAACACTGCCCATGAAGTTGCGAGCAACAGAAGCGTCGAAACCCAAATACCAGCGACCTTCCCAAACCTCAGGCTCCTGGCATCGATCCACACCACCGCTCGAAAGACAAGATAGGTGGACATCACCAGGTATGAAACGAGCATGCCTAAAACAAGCGCGTGAGCCTGACCTCCCACCTCTTTCGCAACAGGCCATACTGCCAGGCCGATGGACACCAAGGGTGTAGCCAACGCCCATCCCCACCGCAATTTTTTATTCAAATCACTCAAAAGGAAGGCCATTGGTTGCATTCATGTATCTAACCAACTCTTTGGCAGAAAGCCCATCAGCGGGAGACCAGCCTCCAAACCTGCCGTCCTAGATTTCTTGGCTTTGTCATCAAAGGCATCGCATCAGCCGGTGACTGCTTGAAGGGTATCCATATTTCGTCGACCCGGCGACGCCGTCAGCGCCTGGAGCAAGACGCTCGTCGACATGCTCGCCAGCCAGCCCGCAGGCTGGCTCGCGTTGGTGACCAGTTCCGGACGGCCGAGGTGATCGGTGTGGACGGTGTACAGCCCCGCGCCCTGGACCAGTCCCACAAGCTCTCCGTTCGGCAGTCGCAGATAGTTCTTCCAACCGCTGCCATCCCAGCTCCGCTCGGCCATCAACAATCCACCCAGGCCGTAGACGTAGCCGCTGGCATTCGGCGCACCCTGGGCCTTGTAGGTTCGCTGACCCAGGGCATTGACCCAATAGTTCGTGGTCACACCGTCCTTCACGACCCGGCTCAAGCGGTTGAAGGCGTCATAGCTGTACGTCCTGCCGCCATCGACCGGGTTGTAGGTCATGTTGCCGTCAGCTATGAAGTCTTCTGTCTACGCCCAGTGAGTCCAATAAATGAAATCCCGAGCACCGCAACAAAGCTTTGGACTTTCGCAGGCGTCATCGCAGCCTTCATCCGCGCCAAGCCCTCAATATATTCAAAGGACTTCCCTTCAGACTTGGCAATGTCTGCCAGCGCACGCAGACTGACATCACCAATAGTCATGAAGTATGCGACGTAGCACAAAAGCGCAAGCACTGAAATCTTTCGCACTATTGAGCCATCGGCCTTGTAGTTGACGAAAACAATAGTTGCGACAACTACGCATCCAACAAGCGCGCTTGACGTTACGAGATCGCTCATTTCGCACACCCGCAGGTCGAAAGACCATTTTCAATCTCGGCCCTAGCTCTTCGGGCACCGTCAGCTATGTCATCGCGACTATCCAAGTCAAATCTAAATATCGAGCCATTGTCGTTCATGTCATAAAGGACTCCACCCCACATCATTGCTGCCAAGCCGTAAGTACCCCCGTAGTAGTATCCGGCATATCCAGCAACATAATTCCCAAATTGAGCTGGATTCATCTTTCGGCCGCCGTAAGAATATGTGTCGCCAACGCCTGATCTAATTTTTGTATCCAGTATCCCAATATCGGGGCCATTTCTTCCTAGCGAACTATGATTCGACAGGACAGCGTTCGTTCTTTCGGAAGCAGATCCGGATACTGCGGCTTCCTTCGCAAGATCCATGAGCTCCTTGGTCTCGCAAACTGAATAATCCTTGAGCCCAAGTGGATCAACTTTGTTAACCGGATTCCCCGACACGTAGGCATAAGTATTCGCCCCGCCCTGCCACCCAATCGGATCGCTCTGCAGATATCGCCCTGTAGAGGGCTCGTAGTCACGGAAGTAGTTGTAGTTCCGTCCAGAGGCGGCATCGAACCGCTGCCCGGGGAACCGCATGTCGAAGACGAATGCCGTCGCGTCTCCGTCAGGATCCTGATCAGGCATGGTGTCGCCGAACGCTTCCCCCTTCATGTCCCAGCGCCATACCGGAACGTTGCGCATCACGTCCACCACGACACGAGGGGTGCCAAGATGATCAGGCTGGATGTAATGCAGTTGATCGCCGTGGGCGACCAACCCCACTGGCAGATCGCCCATCCAGATGACCTGCTGCAGGACGGCGCCCGTGTCGTCGTAATCACCCAACCAGTGCCCGGCCTCATCATAGAGCGTGTAAGTATCGACAGCCCCCAGGAATCTGTGGACCTGTTCGCCACGTCCGTTGTACCGGATCAGTGGGGGAGGTCACTTCCACAACCCCAAACGTCGAAATGCTCCTGTTGGAGGCGTGTCTCCGGCAGAGTCAAAACGACGAGCGGGCCTTCCAGACCAATGGCGATCCATTAAAGCCGCGGCAATTCAGGCCCGCTGCGCTCATAGACTTACCTACTACCTGCCGTATAAGTAAAGACAATAAAAATAATTGCCAACGCAACCGACAGTGATCCACAAATTGCTTTTCGCGCGGGGGCTACGCGCCACCCGATCGCACCTGAAACTCCCACTGCGAGAAAGCACATTGCAATAAGTAATGAACTTTCAGCAATCGGGAACCAATCAGCCGAACAGCTCTGAATGGTTACTACATAGTTGGGTTGTGAAAGACTCGTAGTTCCTTCCAGCAACCTTTTCCCCCTTGGGCATAGATGCACCAATAGATGGCGCAGGGGCCAGATAAGTAGCAGGGTTGCTGCCAAGCCACCTACAACTGCCGGAGTAAGCGCAATCCAACGATAGTATGACTTCATAACCACAGCCTACGGCCCAGGAGAAAAAGAGCGCATCGTGCCTGGCGCCAGATAGTTCTTCGTATGCAAATAAGGCAATTTCCCCCATATACCTGTGATCCCACTCCTGCTGTACCACATAAAGTTCGTCGCTCCAGAAGTTGGAGTTTTGTACTTTTTGGCAAACTGCTCTGCGATGGAGTTCTCGCCTTGGCCAGATCGACACCCCTTAAACTCCACAGGCTCGCCTTCTTCCCAACCTGCTTCCTTTAGTGCCTTTGCAATCCCATCTACATCTAACCGGACTGTTTTTCCTGAACTCTGATCAATGATCCGATCTGGCGCCATGTGACCATAAACCGACCAAGTGCCAGGAATATCAATGTCTACGGAAGCTCCTTGATAGAATAAGTTTGTACCGGGCTCAAACAACACGAGCTTTTCAAGACCCAGCGGATCGACGAAACCAAAGGGATTGTTCGACACATAGACGTAAGTATTCGGCCCGCCCTGCAACCCAATTGGATCACTCTGCAGATATCGTCCTGTAGAGGGCTCGTAGTCACGGAAGTAGTTGTAGTTCCGTCCAGAGGCGGCGTCGAACCGCTGCCCGGGGAACCGCATGTCGAAGACAAATGCCGTCGCGTCTCCGTCAGGATCCTGATCAGGCATGGTGTCGCCGAACGCCTCCCCCTTCATGTCCCAGCGCCATACCGGAACGTTGCGCATCACGTCCACCACGACACGAGGGGTGCCAAGATGATCAGGCTGGATGTAATGCAGTTGATCGCCGTGGGCGACCAACCCCACTGGCAGATCGCCCATCCAGATGACCTGTTGCAGGACGGCGCCCGTGTCGTCGTAATCACCCAACCAGTGCCCGGCCTCATCATAGAGCGTGTAAGTATCGACAGCCCCCAGGAATCTGTGGACCTGTTCGCCACGTCCGTTGTACCGGTAGTTCATGGTCACCGCGTTGCCCGACTTGACCTGGCTCATGCGTCCAGTGGCGTCATATACGAACTGCCTGGCGGCTCCCCCGATCTGCGTGGTATTCCCAACTGCATCGTAAGTGCGCGCCGTCGGACCGACACTACTTAGCCGGTGACTGCTTGCCGGATACGTATATACCGTCGATCCGGCGCTATTGGTGAACTGGGTTCGGTTGCCGGTGCTGTCGTATGCGTACGATTCGATGACGGCATTGCTGACTCCGTCACGAAAATCGGTCAGCCGGCCCAACGTGTCATAGACGAAGTTGGCAACTGGAAGCGTACTGGTGGCGGTTCCCAACTGCACGAGATCGCCCACGGCGTCGTAGTCGTAGCTCAAATCGAGCCCATCCAACGTTGGATCGAGGATGGCCGCGGACCGGTAGTTCTGATCGAAGATGCGTTGCATCTGCCGGCCATTGCCATAGCGCCATCCGGTCGTCGGCCCGAAGGGCGCATAGCTGACCTGCTCGAGCAACACCTCCCGCTGCCCCCCTGCCCGGGTATAACCCACTTCCTCGATCCTGCCCTGAACATCACGGACGTAATCGACGATTGCGCCGTCGGGATAGGTTAGCCGGCTCAACAAGCCGGATCGGGTATAGGCATATTGCACAGTGAACATCGTGCCGTTGGTGATCTGCGCCTTTCGCACCAGATGGCCGAAGCGGTTGTAGCAGTAAGCAGTTTCACCGCTGGCATCCATCATCGCTGCCAGACGCCCCTTGCCGAAGGTCTCTCCAGAGGCACACACGCTGGGCGGAGTGTCATAGACATAGCCGACATCTAGGGATGGATCTCCGTACGCCACGGCTGTCAAGCGGTTCAGCGCGTCGTATTCATAGGCCGAAGTCTGGCTGCGCGCGTCTGTTCGGGTCTGGCGATTTCCCGCGCTGTCGTACGTATAAAGCGTAGTTCCCGTATCCGGACTGGAAAGCTCGACCAAGTCGCCCAGGCCATCGTACGTATAAGTCGTGTCAAGCCCCTTCGGATCGGTGACGGAAGTCAGCTTATCTTGAGCATCGTATGAGAAGCTGGTCTCCACTGCGATGCCGCCGACGTCCTGCAACGTGCCCTTCAGCCGGCCCAGCGGGTCCCGCTCATGATCGGTTACCCGGCCCAGTGCATCTGTCACCGTGTCCAGATCGCCACGCGGGTCATAGCTGAAGTCAGTAGGGTTTGCTTGCGCATCGGCATGGGTCTGCAGTCGACCTAACTGATCGTAGACCCTGAAGAGCGCCCGCCTCAGGACGCCGCCTGCATCCTGAACCTCCTCCATGACGCGGTTGCCGGCATTATCCAGCGTAAAGTCGATCTTGTTCCCGCTATTGTCTGAAATCTGGACAAGGCGCTGACTCGCGTCGTAAACGTATTGCGTGAACGCCCCCCCCAGGCTGGACGATCTTCTTGACAAGACCCGGCGGCCAGTACTCCAACCGCGTGATGGCATCATCTGTTTCGACGGCGCCAGTCCCACCGCGAACCTTCTGGGCAGTCAACCATCCACGGGCGTTGTACTCAAGGTCGGTGATCACGCCGTTGATGTCCTTGAACGACAAGATGCGGCCCGCGCCATCGTATTCCCTTATCGCCATCACGTGGCCCAGTGCGTCCGTCACTTTCCACAGGTCCCCTTTCCGGAATGAGCAAGTGGCCGGCGAACTGGCGCATGAGGATGCGTTGCCCTTGCGGTAGGTGTAGCGAACAATGTCCGACACGTCGGTTCTTGGACCATCTACAGCGGTCAAAAGACCCACTTTCGGACACAGTCCAGCCTGACGATCGGCACTCTCGCAATAGATCGACGTCGTGGTGCGGACGGCGCCCGTTGCCGGACTGATGCGCGAGTGCGCCGTCACCTGCCCCCGTGCGTTGTAGGTCCAGGTTTCCTCCCCCACAAGGACTTCAGCATCGTCGTAGACTCGGCGCTCCAGTAATTGGCCGTGCCCCGCGTCTCGAACCTCTTCCACTCGACGTTGTTCGAGTGTGCCAGAAGCCTCGGTGCGACTGATGTTGAGGGCATCCGGATAGGTGTATCGCGTTTCAACCCCCAGAGCATCCGTGCGGCTGCTCAGACGCTCGTCCTCATCGTACGCACTCGAAGTGCTGCCAGCAGCGTCGGCAACGGCCAACGGCCTCCGATAGCTGTTGCTGGCAAGCGTAAATGTACGGGTGGCTCCTAACGGGCCATGCTCCTCCACCTGTGTGCCGCTGGGATACGTGTAATGGGTGGTCAGCGCCGAGCCCGTCGGACCGCTACTGACCGAGGCCAGGCGACCTGCTTCGTCGTAGCCCAGACTCTTGACGCGGCTTCCGGTTTCGTCAATCAAACCCGTCAGAAGGTTCCGATCGCCGCCGGCTGCCAAGGCGGTCTCACCATAGACGAACTGCAAGGTCGAGTCGCCGCGGTCAAGCAAGACCATATTCCCCAACTCGTCGTACTGCAGATCTACCCGATGGTCGGGCCCGATCACGGCGGACAGACGTATGCCGTCGTACTCAAAACTCAAGCGACGACCACTTGGGAAAACCAACTCGGACACCGCCTCACCGTCCTCACGTACAAGCTTGACTGAGGGCGAGCCCGGCGGCCCGAATGCAGACAACTGCCCGGCCTCGTCGAAAAAGTACGCCTGTCCCTCGGAATGGTAGGTATAGGTTCCATCATGATGCTCGACCACGACGTCGCCCTCCCGCCCCTCGACACCAAAGGTGGAATTTCCACGATCGACGAGCTGCGCCAGTGCGCCGGACTTCAGCCTCAGGACGATCAGCTTGCCGCCCGGCCCGAAGTTGTAAGCCCACAGGATGCGCGGCTCGAACGAGAGAGCCCATGCACGAGTGATCGAGTCGTATCGCAGACCGACGCTCGTACCTTCGACCGAGGCAAGGGGTACGCTGGCCGTATAAGAGGCACGGGAAATATCGGCCCCCTGGCCTCCGCACGGATCACAGCCATAGTCGACGCGTCGCTTGATTACATACTGGTTCGGATCGGTGCATATCACGGGCCAAGCGTACTCGGCACCTCCCCATATACGCCCTTCAGGGCAAGAGTAAACGTCATGCCGGAATAGCGGATACTCTTCGACTCCCAGCTCCGCCCCTTCCGGGCTCAGGATTCTGTATTCGGCGATTTTCCCGGACCAGGTCCTGACGATGGGGAACCGCTCTCCCTCCTCGAGATAAAGGGGCACCTGTTGAAGGAACGGGTTAACGGGATCAACGACCGTGTCCCACGAACCTGAAACGCCTGCTGGTACGTAATCATCACCGTAGTAATACTCCAGCAGCCCTGCCAGCCCCTCGACCAGATGCTGCTCCGACGTACATTTGGGCGCGAGGAACGGGTACAAAGGCCCGTCGCATGGGAAGGGAGGTTCGACCGACGCGTTTGACTCCCACGGACGATGCCCATATGCGATGGACTCGAGAGGGCCTACCGATATCGCGGGAGACTCGAAATAGTAGAGGTGGACCGGCAGGGCAATGGGCTGGGTTGCGGGAGCCGGCGGGAAGGCCAGCTCGAAGCTGGGCTCCTGACCCGCTGCGCGGATCTCATGACCACCCGCTTCCTGCTTGACGCGAGTGAGCGCCTGCTCGAACGTGGCGAAACAGTCGCTTTCGACGCAATACTGTCCAACGGGTGCAGAGGGCGGCACTGCTGCCCAACTGGGCGTCGACATAAGCGCGAAAACCAGGATACAAAACTGCACGACATGATGCCGTACATGCGCGCGGGGCATGCTTGTCATTCAACCAACGTCCTTGTCGTCGAGACTCGAGCCTAGCATGAGTGATTTGTCGGACGTACGCTCGTCTCGCCCACCATCTTTTAGAGAAGCAGTACCCGAAGCTCCAAGGCAATAGTCCTGAGTGCCAGGGGATGCATGAGACTTGTCGCAAGGAACGGCCATCCTCGATTGCCATGCCGGGCGACCGGGTGGCACATGCCTCAGGCTGAGGGGGATGGCGGCAACCTCTTGACTCGACCGCTTCCTGGCCACGCTTGCTCGAGCCTCTGGCACGAAAGAATCAAGTAGGGAGTCCATCGACACCGCGGCGGCGACGCCGTCAGCGCCTGGAGCAAGACACTCGTCGACATGCTCGCCAGCCAGCCCGCGATCGCCGCCCTCTTCGGCGCCGCGCTGGCGCTCGCCTGGGCGGTGACGGGAGGCGGTTTGGCGAGGGCGCAACGGCACATGGAGGGGCGCAAGGCCTGAACGGTGACTGCCCTCACAGCGGGGGTGGACACCGCGCACGATGCCGTCGTGATGCCGCCACGAGAACGTGTTGACCGCCTGCGCGGCCCCTCTTCACAATCCATCCACGCACTTCGACGCACGCTGCTGAAGGCGTTTCGCGGCCCTAACAATCGGGTCGCTATATTTGATTTTCGATCCCCCGGACGAAGGAGAACTGTCATGTCTCTCAACAAGAACCACGCGATGACGCGTACGCTGGGCGTGGCAATCATTGCCGCATCCCTGGGCCTGGGTGGCTGTGCCACCTACGACGACGACTTCGCGCGCGTCAATTCCCGACTCGACCAGCTGGACTCGCAAGTGCAGAGCGCAGCCCAGAGCGCCGAGTCGGCCAACCAGGCGGCGCAGCAGGCCAACCAGCGCCTGGACTCGCTCGAGGGTCGCGTGCAGCGGCTGGAAAGCTCGCCGGGCCGCGTGCCGCGCGGTTGATCGCTCCCGCACGACTCGCGAGGAGCGTTTGAACCCGGGACTGGTGGCCTTTGCTGGCCACCGGTCCTTTTCCCGTAGTCCTTCTTTGCCGTAGGGAGTCGTCCCATCCGTACGTCCATGCCCCCCATGATCCGCGCCGTGCACGGCGCGCTCGCGCTGGTGCTTTTTTCGTTCGCGTGCCTCGGCGCTGCGCACGCCCAGGAAGCCGCCGCACCGTCGTTGGCCACCAACGACCAGCTTCCCGAAGGCCAGGAAGTGTCCGACACCGTGATCGAGCTCGCGGGCTGGGTAGTCGCGACCCGCGACACCGAGGGTTATCCCTTCGCGATCATGGACAAGGCCGCTGCCCAGATCCTGGTGTTCGGTGGCGACGGCCGTCTCATCGGCGCCGCACCGGGGCTGTTCGGCTCGGCGGTCGGCGATCACTCGGCCCCGGGCGTCGCCGGCCTGGCGCTTCGCGAAATCCCCGGCCGCGATCGCACGACGCCGGCAGGTCGATACGTCGGCGGCTTCGGCCCCTCCATCGACGCCGGCCGCGTCCTGTGGGTGGACTACGATTCCGCGGTCTCCATGCACCCGACCGCCACGGGCGTACCGGCCGAGAAGCGCCCCGAGCGCCTCGCGTCGCCCACCCCGGACGACAACCGCATCACCCATGGCTGCATCAACGTCGAGCCCGGCTTCTACGAGCACATCGTCAGTCCGACGTTCGCGCGCGGTGGCGTCTTCTACATCCTGCCGGACAAGGACTCGTTGGCGGAGACCTTCCCGGAGTTCGCGGAAAGCCGCGAGACCTCCAAACGCCGCGATTGAGGGTGCGCCCGTGCGTGACACCCGCTCACGGGGCTCCGTGAAGCTTCCCGTGCGGGCGCCTGGGTGTCGGCTCGATGCCGCGCACAACCGGAAGCGGCGCCCCGGTTCGCCTATGTCCCTACCCGTTTGTGCGCCTCGCGGATGATGCGCTTGTCGAGGATGCGCACCTCGCCGACCATCAGCAGGCGAAGGTCGCGGACGATGTAGTCGGCCAAGGCGGCATCGTCGATCGCGTCGCCTTCGATGTCGAGGCGGAAGCCCTGGCCCTGCAGGCCGCCGCCGTTGCTGAAGTCGATCTCGAAGTCGAACACGACGCGGTGCTGGGTCGGCGCCCCGGCACTCATGGCTTTGTCCTGCCTTGGCTGAAGGCGACGCTTCCCAGGATGATCGCGCCGGCGACGCCCATGGTCAGGGTCAGCGGTTCGTCGAGCAGCCACCAGGCCCAGGCGACGCCGAACAGGGGCACCAGGTAGGTCACGGTGGAAGCGCGGCTGGCGCCGACACGGGCGATCAGCCGGTAATACATGACGAAAGCGATGCCGGTGCACAGCACGCCCAGCAGGGCGGCGCACAGCCAAGACAACATGGGGACGGGGGCTTGCGGCCAGTGCAGGATGGCCAGCGGCGAGACCATCAGCGTGGCGCAGCCGAGCGTGGCCGCGGCCACCGCCGCGGGCGGCAGGCCGGTGAGGTGGCGGCGCACCAGGTTGATGCCGATGCCGTAGAGGAAGGCCGCGCCCGCGCCGGCGAGCACCGCCCAACCGATGCTGGCACCGGCGACCTTGCCGCTGGCGAGCACGACCACGCCGGCGAAGCCGGCCATCAGTGCGACGGCGCGACGGGTGCCGATCTTTTCGCCGAAGAACAGGAAACCGATCAGCGCGGTGAACAACACGGTCATCGCGTTGCTGATCGCGCTGACCCCGGCGGGGGCCTGCTGCGCTGCCCAGGCGAACAGCACGAAGGGCACCGCCGAATTGACCAGGCTGATGCCGGCGAGCTTGGGCCACAGCGACAGCGGGAACTGCGCGCGGGCGCGCCACAGGAACGGCAGCAGTACGGCCGCACCGAAGCCCAGGCGGACTTCCACCAGCGGGAAGGAACCGAAGTCGGGCGCGGCGACGCGCATGAACAGGAACGAGGCGCCCCAGATGGCGCCCAGCAGGCACAGTTCGACGGGGGTCATCCAGTCGCGGCTGGCGATGCCGCCGGCCTCCATCGAGGGGGGCGGCGCAGGGGGTAGGACGGGTGCGGTGGACTGGGCGGAAGCCATGCAGGTACGAGTCCGATTCGTGGCTGTCCATTCTCTGCGAGCACGCAACTGCACAACAAGTGCATACTTTTCCGACCAGCCACAAAACTGGCTTGAGGCTACGATGACCCTGCGCGCCGAACTGTTGCCGGCCCTGGCGGTGTTCGAATCCGCCGCCCGGCACCAGAACTTCACCCACGCCGCCGAGGAACTGCACCTGACCTCCAGTGCGGTCAGCCATCACGTGCGCAAGCTGGAATCGCGACTGGGCGTATCGCTGTTCCAGCGTCACGCGCGCGGGGTCTCGTTGACGGCCGAGGGCCGCCTGCTCGCCGATGCCGCCGGCAGTGCGTTGGCCGACATGGACGGCGTGGTCCACAAGCTGCGCAACCAGGGCGACGAGCAGGCGCGGATCCGCGTGATCACGCTGCACTCGCTGTCCTACACCTGGCTGATCCCGCGACTGGCCGATTTCAGCCATCGCCATCCGGAACTGCGCGTGCACCTGGACACCGAGATCGCCTTGACCCGCTTCGACGATGGCGGCCCCGACCTGGGCATCCGCTACGGACCGGGCCACTGGCCGGGCCTGAGCGCACGCCTGCTGATGGACGACGACCTGTTCCCGGTGGCCTCGCCGTCCCTGCCCGGTTTCGACGAGATCCACGCCCCGGCCGACCTGCTGCGCCACCGGCTGATCGCCGACCACTCCCGCCAGGGCTGGATGGACTGGTTCCGTGCCACCGACACGCATGGGGCGGCGGTCGACGAGCACCATACCTTCAGCGACACCTCCGACGCCCTCAATGCCGCCGCACATGGCCTGGGCGTGGCGCTGGCAAGGCGGCGCATCGCCGAGCCCTACCTGGACTCGGGGCGCCTGGTCCGCCTGCCTGGCCCCCTGCTCAAGGCGCGCTGGAGCTACTACGTGGTCTATCCCGCGCACCGGCGGCTGCGGCCGGCGGCCTCGCGATTCGTCGACTGGCTGCTGGGCCAGGACCAGGCCTGACGACCCCCTCGCCTGCCCCGCCCCGATCTGCAAGACTTGCCGCCCCACGACCGACGTCGCCCACCATGTCCCCGACCCGCAAGGCCCAGCTCCAGATTCATTTCTGCGTCCTGCTGTGGGGGTTCACGGCGATCATCGGCAAGCTGATCTCGCTGCCGGCGCTGCCGCTGGTGTGGTGGCGGATGCTGCTGGTCGCGCTGGCGCTGGCCCTGCTGCCGCGCGTGTGGCGCTCGCTTCGCGCGATGCCGCCGCGGCTGGTCGCGGCATATGCCGGCGTGGGCGTGCTGGTCGCGCTGCACTGGCTGACCTTCTATGGCGCGATCAAGCTGGCCAATGCCTCGGTGGCGGCGACGTGCATTGCGCTGGCAACGGTGTTCACCGCGCTCATCGAGCCCTGGCTGGCGCGTCGCCGCTTCGCCCCGCGCGAGGTGCTGCTGGGCATCGTGGTGTTGCCGGGCGTGGCCCTGGTGGTGGACGGCGTGCCCGACGACATGCGCATCGGCGTCGTGGTCGGGGCGGTCTCCGCGGTCTTCGTCGCCCTGTTCGGCTCGCTCAACAAGCGCCTGGTCGACCACGGCGATCCGCTGACGGTCACCGCGCTGGAACTGGGCGCGGGCACCGCGGCGTTGACCGTGCTGGCGCCGGTCATGCCCTTGCTGTTCCCCGCCTTCGCCGGGCCCTTGCTGATCGTCCCCAGCCTGCACGACGGCCTGTTGCTGCTGACGCTGTCGCTGGCCTGCACGCTGCTGCCCTTCGCGCTGTCGCTGGTGGCCCTGCGCCACATGAGCGCGTTCGCCGCGCAACTGGCGGTGAACCTGGAGCCGGTCTACGCGATCGTGCTGGCGATCGTGCTGCTGGACGAGCAGCACGAGCTCTCGCCACGCTTCTACCTGGGCGTGGCGATCATCCTGCTGGTGGTGCTGGCCTACCCGCTGCTGCACCGGCCGCGCCGGGTCAACCAGCCCGAGGCGCTGGCGGTCGGCGAGGCCAAGGACATCACCGACTGATCCCTCCCGCTGCCGGCGCGACGCCGCTATCCTTGGACGATCGCCCCTTCGCCCCAGGACTCCGCATGAATCCCGCCACCCAACACGACATCGGCAAGCTGGTGTTGCGCGTCACCCTCGGCCTGCTGGTGCTGCTGCACGGCGTGGCCAAGCTCAAGGGCGGCATGGGCGGGATCGTCGGACTGGTCGAATCGCACGGCCTGCCGGGCTTCCTCGCCTATGGCGTGCTGGTGGGCGAAGTGCTGGCGCCGCTGATGCTGGTGATCGGCTATCACGCGCGCATCGGCGCGGTGCTGGTGGCGCTCAACATGGTCTTCGCCATCGTCCTGGTGCACATGGGCCAGCTCGACGACCTCAACGGCCAGGGCGGCTGGGCGCTGGAGCTCCAGGCCATGTTCCTCGCCGCCGCGGTCGCCCTGGCCCTGCTCGGCCCCGGACGCTTCAGCGCCAACCAGCGCTGAGCCCGCTCAGGTCGCCCCGACGGCCATGGACCAGTTCCCGCACATCCGCATCCTGATGGGCATGGTGCTGGGCCTGGCCATCACCACCCTGCTCAAGGGCCTGGCCCAGTTCGTCCAGCACCCGGACCGCCAACGCGTGTACTGGGTGCACATCGGCTGGGCAGTGACGATGTTCGTCCTGCTGGTGCACTTCTGGTGGTGGGAATATGCGCTGGTGAAGGTCAGCGACTGGACGTTCGTGATGTACGGGTTCCTGGTCGGCTACACGGTGCTGTTCTACCTGTTGTGCACGCTGCTGTTTCCCGACGACCTGCGCGAGTACGCCGGCTACCGCGACTACTTCATGTCCCGGCGGCGCTGGTTCTTCGGCCTGATGGCGCTGTCGTACGTGGTCGACCTGGGCGACACGTTGATCAAGGGCCGTGAATACCTGGGCAACCTGGGCACCGAGTACCTGCTGCGCAACGCGACCTTCATCGTGCTGTGCCTGGTGGCGACGCGTACGCGCTCGCAGGTCTTCCACCGCGCGTTCGTCGCCGGCGCCCTGCTGTACGAACTCAGCTGGATCTACCGGCTGTACGATCGTCTCTGACCTTTTCCACCGGCCTGCCATGCAACGCATCCGCTTCGAACTCGAACCCGACCGCGACCACGTCGAACTCAACCAGTTGCTGAAGCTCGCCGGCCTGTGCGACAGCGGCGGCATGGGCAAGGCGATCGTCGCCAGTGGCGCGGTCAGCGTCGATGGCCAGGTGGAACTGCGCAAGACCTGCAAGATCCGGCCGGGCCAGCGCGTGGCGCTGGAAGGCGTGGAGATCGAGGTGCTCGCCACCGGGGCTTGACGCGCGCGGCGCCCGGCCCGTGCTCAGGCGATGGCCAGGCCCGCGTCGGCGCGCGCCAGCCGGTCGTGCAGGGCGCGCACGGATTCCGCACCGGGATCGACCGTCGCGCTGCCGATGGCTTCCACGAAACGGCAGGCGGCATGGTGGCGCGCGGCTTTTTCGTACGCCGCCACCCAGGCCTCGCGTTCGGGCAGGCGGTCGGCGGCCACCGGCCACACGCCGGGGCGTGGGCGCAGGTGGCGGTCGATGCCGATGCGCCAGGGCTTGGGGCTCACCCGGGCACGGAAACAGTGCTGGCGCTGGCACATCCGCACGTACAGGGGATCGGTGCCCAGGGCCTCGAACAACGCCGAGACTTCGGGTGCATCCGGGGCGAAGCGCCGGTGCATGGCCAGCACGCGCAAACCCGCGGGCGTGCGATACGCGCGCAGGTGCCATTCCGGATGCGTGGCGACGAAGCGGCGGACGCGACCCAGTGCGGCCTTCTCGGCCCCGCCGCGCAGCGCCTGCCAGGCGCGATGGAACGGATCGGCCAGGCCCGCCGTGGCCACCAGCGAAGCGAGCAGGGCGACCAGTATCCAGCCGGTCGACCCCTTCGCCGCCACTCCCACGATGCCGGCCAGGGCCAGGGTCGCGAACAGGCTCCACCACAGGCGACGGCTTGCGCGCGCGGGAAAATCGATGTCGGCGAACAGCACGTCCGGCGTGTTGAGGCACAGCGCGCCGTAGCCATTGCGCGAGACGACGCTGTCGCCGTCGCGCAGCACGATTTCCTCGCGGATCGGCACGCCTTCGGCGCCGTTGTAGGCGACCTTGGGTTCGATGCGGCGCAGCGCTTCGCCTGCGTGGATGCGGTCCATCGCTTCGCGCGCGCGGGCATCGGCGTGCGCCTGCGCGGCCTCGAGGCTGTCGTCGGACCAACCGAAGCGACGCACCGTGACCGGCTTGCGACGGGTGCCTTCGCGCAGGCGGGCCTCGGCCCAGTACTGGGGAATGATCATCGACGAAGTCCGCGGCGTCCGTTTTTCGGGACCGGCACCCTACCCCGGAACCGGGCGCGGGCACCAGCCGCTCGCGAGGACGCGACCGCGGTTCAGTCGTACTCGGAGAACGGCGATTCCTTCGGACAGCTGGAGTCGGGGAAGCCGTAGCGCTTCTTCAGGTCCAGTCCGCACTGGCCCATGTCGGCGACCTGTTCTCCCTCGGTGGTGCACAGCATGTCGTAATCGCGGAAGAAGGCATCCTTGCGCCGCACGAAGGCCTCGCCGCACTTGCGCCCCAGGCGGATCCGGTCCAGGTCGTCCTCGGCGGCATTGCGCCCGGACAGGCCGAAGCGCGCCAGCTCCTCGGCGGTCAGCAGGCGCAGGCTGCGGTTGGGTACGGTCATCATCAGGTCGGCGATCGCGATCGCCGCGCCGTTGCGCTGCAGGTACTGGCTCATCTGCCCGTGCACCTCGCGCAGCTCCTGGTTGAGTTCGGCGCGCGAGGTGGCCTTGGAGCCGATCCGCAGCATGCGATGGATGCCGACCGGTCCCGATACCAGGCGGGTGTCGCCGGCGGCGAGGATCAGCACGCAGGAACTGTGGCAGACCGAGTCCTCGCGGACCCAGACCATCCATCCCGACTCGGCCATGGCGTCGCCGGCCTTGATGCCCTCCTCGACCTGCCCCCCGCTGGAGTCGATGTCGAGGATGCGCGATTCGATCCCGAGGGTGTCCGCCATGTCGGCCACGCGCTGGACCAGGGCGGTGAAGCCGGCGTCGACCTTGCCGTCGTAGCGCAGCCGCACCATGTCGGTCTTCTGGCAAGGCGACATGGTCTTCCAGACGTGCGAGAAACCCAGGGACGACAGCGGCACGCCGTCGCCGCCCTCGGTGTAGTCGCGATCGCAGCTGATCGAGGCCTTGCCTGCCGTCACCGGCATGGGCGTCCAGTCGATCTCCGAGGGCGCTTCGTCATAGGCGGCCGGCGGCGCGGGCTCGGCTTCGGGCATCTCCACCACGGTCGCGCCGAAGTCGCTCTTGCGGCGGGCCAGCACCTGCCCGGCGTCCGTCGGCACGACCGGCGCCTGCGCGTCGGCGACCGTCCGGGGGCCTTCCACCGGGGCTTCCGGGGTGCAGGCCGCGGCCAAAAGGCAGGTCGTCAGCAGGAGCGTGTACGTCGGGATCGGGCGCATGCAGACCATCGGGAAAAGTGGGAGCGCGGTCATGCCGGGACCGCGATTCCAGTCTAGGGGGATGCGGCGCCGGTGTGTTCAACACAAGGTGAATGCCTGCCCGCAGCGGCGTGACTCCGGGGTGCCCGGGCCCTGAACGCTGGACCGCCGGGATCCTGGCCGCATCCTGGCGTCATCCCGGTGCGTTCCCGTCTTGATGAAAGACCCGGGTGGAGCGCGCTGACGAGACGAAGCGCGCGGATGTCTCCTGCCCACGTCGTACCAGCATGCTTCCAGCCGGGATCCCGCCTTTGCTCCTGGAGGGGCCATGGCCACGAAGGCGGCTCGCCCGTCCGTGGGACCCGGCGCGAGAGCTGGATCCCAGCGTTCGCTGGGATGACGAATCTGGGGAGGCGCGGATGGCGGGCGGGATCCCGGCTTCCGCTGGGATGACGAATCTGGAGAGACGCGGGTGGCGGGCGGGAAATTTCCGCCTGCATGTCGAATCCCCGGGGTCTGGTCCGTCGACAGGGTGCAGGCGGGGGATACCGCCCCCGCATCCATCAAGGAGAACACCCATGCGCGTCGTCGTCATCGTCAAGGCCACTGCCGACTCCGAAGCCGGGGTCATGCCCAGCGAACAGCTCCTGGCCGACATGGGCCGCTACAACGAGGAACTGGTCCGCGCCGGGATCATGCTCGCGGGCGAAGGCCTGCATCCGTCCTCGCGCGGCGCACGCGTCGAGTTCTCCGGCAAGGAGCGCCATGTCACCGACGGGCCTTTCGCCGAGACCAAGGAACTCGTCGCCGGGTTCTGGCTGTGGCAGGTACGTTCGATGGACGAGGCGATCGAATGGGTCAAGCGCTGCCCGAACCCGATGCCGGGCGATTCGACGATCGAGATCCGCCCGGTGTTCGAAGCCGACGATTTCGGCGAGGCCATGACCCCCGAACTGCGCGAGCAGGAAGACCGCCTGCGCGAGCAGCTGGCGCGCAACTGACGCACGCGCCCGGCGCGCGGCACGGAGACCCGTCATGCAGTTCATTCCCTACATGAGCGATTTCGGCGGCAAGTGCCGCGAAGCCTTCGACTTCTACGCGCTTGCCCTGGGTGGCCAAGTAGTGGGGCGCACGACCTATGGCGAGTCGCCGGTGTGCGAGCGGATGCCACCGGGTTCCGCCGGCCTCGTCATGCACAGCTGCCTGGTCGCTGGCGACGCCGTGATCATGGGCGCCGACGGCCCGCCCGCGTCGCGCAGCGGCGACGAAGGCACCGCGATCAACATCAGCGTCGACAGCACCGCGGACGCCGAGCGCATCTGGGCCGCGCTTTCGGTCGGTGCCGACATCCGCATGCCGCTGCAGGAAACCCCCTGGGCGCATCGCTGGGGCATGCTCGTGGACCGCTTCGGCAAGCCCTGGATGGTCAACCACCTCAAGGCCGGCGAAGACTGCCCTCCGCACGGCCACGCCTGAATCCCCTTCCCCACCCCCAAACACAGGAAACGCCACATGGCATCGAAGATCTTCATCAACCTCCCGGTCAAGGACCTCCAGCGCAGCGTCGCCTTCTACACCGCGCTGGGCTACGCCTTCGACGCCACCTACACCAACGAGAACGCGACCTGCATGATCGTCGACGACAACATCCTGGTGATGCTGCTCGTGGAGCCGTTCTTCGCGACCTTCACGCCCAAGCCCGTCAGCGATGCGCATGCCGCCACCGAGGTGCTGCTGGCGTTGTCGCTGGACGGCCGCGAGGCGGTCGACGCGATGGTCGCCCGCGCGGTCGCGGCCGGCGCGCGCACGCCCGTCGACGCGGTCGACCACGGTTTCATGTACCAGCACGGATACGAGGACCTCGACGGGCACATGTGGGAGCTGTTCCACATGGATGGACCGCCGCCGCAGGCATGAACCGGCACTTGCACCGCCTGCGGCCGGATGCTCTGATGCGGCGATCATGACGGACCATGAATTCAACCGCCGCATCGATGCCATCTGGCGCATGGAGTCGGCCCGCGTGATCGCCACGCTGGCCCGCATGCTGCGCGACATCGGCCTGGCCGAGGACATCGCCCAGGACGCGCTCATCTCGGCGCTCGAGAAATGGCCGGCCGACGGCATCCCCGACAAGCCCGGCGCGTGGCTGATGACCACCGCCCGGCGCAAGGCGATCGACCGCATCCGCCACGGACAGATGGCCGAGCTCAAGCACGTGCAGATCGCGCACGAACTCGAGGACGTGCAGCAGGAACGCTTCGACGCGGAACAGGCGGGACTGGACGACCCGATCGGCGACGACCTGCTGCGACTGGTCTTCGTCGCCTGCCACCCCCTGCTGTCGCCGGAGGCACGCGTCGCGCTGACCCTGCGCTTGCTTGGCGGCCTGAGCACGGCCGAGATCGCGCGCGCGTTCCTCGCCCAGGAGCCGACCATCGCCCAGCGCATCGTCCGCGCCAAGCGCAGTCTCGCCGAAGCCGACGTGGCGTTCGAGGTGCCGCGCGGCCAGGCCCTGCAGCAGCGCCTGGCGTCCGTGCTGGAGGTCATCTACCTGATCTTCAACGAGGGCTACTCCGCGACCGCCGGCGACGACTGGCTGCGACCGGCGCTGTGCGAGGAGGCCCTGCGCCTGGGCCGCATCCTGGTGGGGCTGATGCCCGCCGAGGACGAAGTACACGGGCTAGTCGCGCTGATGGAGATCCAGGCCTCGCGCAGCCACGCGCGCACCGCCGCCGATGGCAGTCCCGTGCTGTTGCTGGAACAGGACCGCAGCCGCTGGGACCGCCTGCTGGTGCGGCGCGGGCTGGCCGCGCTGGAACAGGCCGAGCGGATCGCCACGGCGCGGGGGATCGAGCGCGGCCCCTACGCGCTGCAGGCGGCGATCGCCGCCTGCCATGCCCGCGCGGTCACCGCCCAGGACACCGACTGGGGCGCCATCGCGGCCCTGTACGCCGACCTCGCCCGCCAGGTGCCCTCGCCGGTCGTCGAACTCAACCGCGCCGTCGCGATCGCCATGCATGCCGGACCCGAGGCCGGCCTGGCGCATGCCGAAACCATCGCCGGCGCGCCTGCGCTCAAGCACTACCACCTGCTGCCCAGCGTCCGCGGCGACCTGCTGTTCCTCCTTGGACGGCATGCCGAAGCGCGCGAGGAATTCCGGCGCGCGGCGACCCTGACCCGCAACGAGCGCGAGCGCACCCTGCTGCTGGAACGCGCCTCGCGATGCACGCCGTCCTGAGGACGGCCCCGCACCACCCGCCCCACCGCAAGGAGGTCGCATGAGCTACGTCGATGGCTTCGTACTGCCGGTCCCGCGCGACCGGCTCGATGATTACCGCAAGCTGGCCCGCAAGGCCTGCAGGATCTGGATGGAATACGGCGCACTGGCCTACCACGAGGCCGTGGCGGACGACGTCCCGGTAGGCAAGTCCACCTCGTTCCCGCGCAGCGTCAAGCTCAAGGACGACGAGGTGGTCGTGTTCGCCTACATCGTCTACAAGTCGCGCGCCCAGCGCGACAAGGTCAACAAGCAGGTCATGGCCGATCCGCGGCTCGCCGGAATGGACATGAAGAGCGTGCCGTTCGACGGCAAGCGGATGTTCTGGGGCGGCTTCAAGAGCCTGGTGAAGGCCTAGCGCCGCCCAATGTCGATGGCGCGGGCGGGCGAAGGGCAGACACCTTCCCCGCTGGCGCCGGTGCCGGCGACTCAACCATTGGGCAGGATCATCACCTTGCCCGAGCGCTCGCCCGCCGCGGCCGCCGCGACGGCGTCCTTGACCTGGTCGATGCCGTAGGTCTCCTGCACGCGCGCCTTGAGCTGGCCGCTGGCGATGAGGCCGACCAGCTCGGCGAACAGGGCGTTGCGGGTGGCCGCGTCGGTGACCTTGAACCAGTGCGCCAGCCAGAAACCGCGCAGGGTGATCCCGCGGAAGATCAGCGATCCGGGCGAGATCGCGCAGGGCTCGCCGCCCATCGCGCCGTAGTTGACCAGGGTGGCGCCCGGCGCGAGGGCCTGCGCCATGCGCTCGGTCGCCATGCCGCCGACCGCATCGATGCCCAGCTTCACCCTGGCGCCGCCGGTCGCCTCCGCGACCCGGGCGGCGAGGTCATCGCCGTCCACCAGCACCACGTTCGCTTCCAGTGCCTCGACATCGGCGACGGCACCCTGGCGACGGACCACGTTGACCGTGCGCAGCCCGCGCGCGCGGGCAAGCTGCACGAGATAGCCGCCAACGGCCGAATTGGCCGCGTTCTGGATGACCCAGTCGCCCGGCTGCAGGTCGACGATGTCGCTGAGCAGCAGCCGCGCCGTCGGCGGATTGACCGTCAGCATCGCCAGCTGCTGCGGGTCGGCGCCTTCCGGCAGCGGCACCAGCGCCCTGGCCTCGGCCACCAGGTGCGTGGTCCAGGTCCCGCAGCCGACCGGCAGCAGCACGGTCTGCCCGGGGCTGAGCCCGGCAACGTCCTCCGCCACCGCGGCGACGCGACCCACGCCTTCGTTGCCGCCCACCGCCGGCAGCGGCGGCAGCGAGCCGTATTCGCCCGTCAGGGTCAGGACGTCGGAGGGATTGATGGGCGCGGCGAGCACCTCCACCAGGGCCTGGCCGGGGGCCAGGGCCGGCAGGCCGAATTCGACCGCTTCGATGACATCCTGCGGCACCGGGCCGCGCTGGGTGTAACGGGCATGCTTCATGCTGCACCAGGATTCGGGAGGGACCCCCGAGGATACGTCGCTTCGCGTGCAGGCGATGGAACTGCCGCCCATCGCCCCGGCCGGGGCCGGCGTGCGCGCCGGCCCAAGGTGTGACAGCATGCGCGCCCAGCCCCCGCCCGCGCGTTCGCGCACCCCTCCATGCGCCTGAACAAGCACATCAGCGACTCCGGCCTCTGCTCCCGGCGGGAAGCCGATCGCCTCATCGCCGCCGGCAAGGTCAGCGTCAACGGCATCCGCGCCCGCATCGGCAGCGAGGTCGGGGAAGGCGACAAGGTCCTGGTCGACGGACAGGCCCTGCCCACGCGTGCGGCGGCCAAGGGCAAGCGGCAGCACGTCTACATAGCGCTGAACAAGCCGGTCGGCGTCACCTGCACCACCGAAGCCGGGGTGAAGGGCAACATCGTCGACTTCGTCGGCCACGACCGCCGCATCTTTCCGATCGGCCGCCTCGACAAGGACTCCGAGGGCCTGATCCTGCTGACCAGCAACGGCGACATCGTCAACGAGATCCTCCGCGCCGAGAACAAGCTGGAAAAGGAGTACCTGGTCGCGGTGAACCACGCCGTGACCGACGATTTCCTGCGCGGAATGGCCCGCGGCGTTCCCATCCATGGCCAGACCACCCTGCCCTGCCGGACCAGCCGGCTGGCGCGGTTCGGCTTCCGCATCATCCTGGTGCAGGGCCTGAACCGGCAGATCCGGCTGATGGCCGCGCACTTCGGTTTCCGGGTGAAGCAGCTGGTGCGCGTGCGCATCGGCAACGTCAAGCTGGCCCACCTCAAGCCCGGGCAATGGCGCAACCTCACCGACGCCGAACTGCAGGCGCTGTTGCCGCACCGCACGAGCTGGTGACGCCGCGCAGCCGCGCGGCGTTCAGTGCGGGTCGATCGGCCGCGACACCCAGGCCATGGCCGCCCCGCGCTGGCCTGGCTCGAAGGTCTCCAGATCGATGCCCGGGACCAGCTTGCCGGTGAAGCTCGAGACCCGTGCCAGCCATTCGCGCTCGGTGACCACGGCCGAGCGTGCGAAGCGCTTCAGTTCACCCAGCTTGCCCAGGCCGTAGCGGACGTCCTTGGCCATGGCCTCGGCGCTCATGCCGGTCAGGCCCGTGAGGTCGGCGAAGATGCCGATGCGCGGGTTGAGCGAGAGTTTCGTCTCCACTTCGCCGATGCAGGTGTCGTAGTCCTCGCCGGTCAACTGGCCGGTGAAGTGGAAGGCGGCCACGTGCGGCGCGACCTGCAGGATTTCGATCACCTCGGGCTCCCGGTTTGGCGGAGCCCCACGCTAGCCCGGCCACCGTCGAACCTGCGTCAAAGCGCGGGCTTCAGCCACCGTCGCGGCGAACCTGCGATCATGTCGCATGGATGCCACCCCCCCATTCGCGGCCTTGCCGCTATCCCCGGCCCTGCTGCAGGGCGTCGATGCCATGGGCTTCTCCGCGATGACGCCGGTGCAGGTCCAGTCCCTGCCGGCCATCCTGGAAGGCCGCGACGTAATCGCGCAGGCGCCCACCGGCAGCGGCAAGACGGCCGCGTTCGGGCTCGGCCTGCTGCACCGTCTCGATCCGGCCAGCACCCGCACGCAGGCGCTGGTGCTTTGCCCGACGCGCGAACTGGCCGACCAGGTCGGCAAGCAGCTGCGTCGCCTGGCCGTGGGCGTCCCCAACCTGAAGGTGTCGGTGCTTTGTGGCGGGATTCCGCTGGGCCCCCAGCTCGCTTCGCTGTCGGCGCACGATCCGCAGGTCGTGGTCGGCACGCCGGGGCGCATCCAGGAACTGGCGAAGAAGAAGGCGCTGCACCTGGGGGGCGTCCGCACGCTGGTACTCGACGAGGCCGACCGCATGCTGGACATGGGCTTCGAGGAGGCGATCCGCGACATCGTCAAGCGCACGCCTCCCGATCGCCAGGTCCTGCTGTTCTCGGCGACCTTCCCCGAGGCCATCCGCGAGCTCGGCACCGCGATGCTGCGCGATCCGCTGCAGGTCAGCGTTGAGGGCGCGGGCCAGGCACCCGATATCGAGGCGCACTTCTTCGAGGTCGAGCCCGGTCGCAAGGCGCCGCTGCTGGCGGCCCTGCTGCTGGCCTACCGCCCGGAGTCCTGCGTGGTCTTCTGCAACATGCGCCGCGACACCGAGGAGGTCGTCGGGTCGCTTGCGCATTACGGCTTCAGCGCGCTCGCCCTGCACGGCGACATGGAACAGCGCGACCGCGACGAGGTGCTGGTGCGATTCGCCAACCGCAGCTGCAGCGTGCTGGTCGCAAGCGACGTCGCCGCGCGCGGCCTGGACGTCGACGACCTCTCGGCGGTCGTCAACTACGAACTGCCCACCGACGTCGATACCTACCGCCACCGAGTCGGCCGTACCGGCCGCGCGGGGCGCAAGGGCCTGGCCCTGAGCCTGTGTACCCCGCGCGAGCGCGAGCGCGCCCTGCGGATCGAGGAAGACCAGGGCCAGCCGCTGCGATGGGAGCGCGTGCAACCGCTGGCGGGCAAGCCGGGCAAGGTGCCGGCGGCCACGATGGCCACTCTGCGCATCGATGCCGGCCGCAGCGACAAGCTCCGCCCCGGCGACATCGTCGGCGCCCTGACCGGCGAGGCCGGCCTCCACAAGGACGCCATCGGCAAGATCGACGTCTACGCCACCCGCAGCTACGTCGCGATCGCCCGGCCCCAGGCGGCCGTCGCACTCGAGCGCCTGCGCGCGGGGAAGATCAAGGGACGGCGTTTCCGGGTCAACCGGCTCTAGCCGCCGGGCGCGCGTGGCGCCCTACCAGACCAGGTCGTCGGGCACCGGGAAACGGCTGTAGTAGTCGTCTTCGTCGTCCGCGGCAGGCGCGGGTTCGCCGCCATGGTCGAGCACGATCGCCGACGGATCGCGCTCGCGGATCCGCTCGGCCGCCGCGCGCGGCAGCAGCGCATGCGCGTCGCCCTGTCGCACGACCACCAGGGCGCCGCGGGCCAGCAGGGCGCGCTGGTCGACGTCCACGTACACGCGGCGGATAGCCCCGCCGTCCTCGAAGGCATAGGCGATCTCGCCCCCGGCCTTCACCTGGTGGGCGTCAACGATCTGCGCGACCTGGGCGCGCAGTTCGCGCTCGCGCGCCTGTACGTTGCGCTCGGCCGCCAGCTGCCGGTCGCGCTCGGCACGCTCGGCCTGCAGGCGCCGCGCGTCGACGCGGTCGACGTCCTCGCCCGCCGGCGCCTTGCCCTGGCGCTGCTTCTGCTGCTCGCGCACGGCCTTGGCCACCTGGCTCTTCTTGGCCAGGCCGGCCTTGAGCAACTGTTCCTGGAGGGGATTTCGCATGGCACTACCGGATGGCGGACGTCTCGCCCTGCATTGTAGTGGCCACGGCGATCGGGTCGCAGGATCGGTCTTCGACGAAGCAGGCCACGGTCACGCTGACCCGCGACGCCCAGCCTCCGGAACGGCCATCGTCGCCGGCAACGGAACCCTCTCGCGCGCATCGCCACGCGTCGACCGGGTCCCGGCGTCGCCCGCGAGCACCGCGCCCCAGCGACGGAGACGTTCGAATCCGTACAGGAACAGCGCCACCCCGGCCAGCGCGATGGCCAGGCCGGTCCAACCCATCGCGGCCCACTGGTTGTGGCAGGTCCAGGCGAACTGGGCCACGCACAGGAAGGCGACGAACACCAGGGTCGGCCGGCGTCCGATCATGCCCACCACCAGCGCGCCCAGCGGCGCGCCCAGCGCCACCACCGGCGCGGCCGCCAGCCAGTTGCCGAAGACGCCCGGCTGCACGCCGGTGAAGGCGAGCTTGATGCCGATGCCCAGTACCGAAGTGAACGCCATGATCACCACCGAGGTGGGGATCGCGATCTTGAGGTCGGCGCGGCACAGCAACACGAGTGCGGCGTACAGCACCATGTCGATGCCGACCCCGGTCACCGATGCGACGGTCGCCGCCGCCAGCACGCCAATCACCGCGCCGACCTTGAAGTCCCAACGCTCGTCGAAGTCGGTCATGCCGCTGTGTCCGGCGATCTCGCGGATCCGGTAGAGATGCAACAGGCCGAAGCTCGCCCAGACCACCGCGAAGACGAGCTTGATCCACAGCTCGGGCACGTGCGGAGCGACGAGGAAGATGCCGAACGGCAGCCCGGCCACGGTGCCGAGCATGGCGCCCTTGAGCATCGCCCAGGCCAGGGGCTGCCGGCGGGCGAGGATGAAGATGCTCGCGCTGGTCATGCCAATCGCCTGGACAGCGAAACTGAAGTCGCGCCCCAGCGTCGCGGGGAGCTCGAACAGCAACACCAGGATCGGGAAGCCGACGGTGCCCCCGCCCATCGGCGTGGAACCGGCGATATAGCTGCCGAAGGCCATCGACAGCGCCATGGGCCAGTGGGCCACCGCCTCGGACCAGAGCCCGCGGCCGAAGACCAGCCACGCCCAGGTGCCATAGAACAGCGCCAGCCACAGGAACCACACCCAGAGATGGCGACGCGGCGGGGCTTTCAGGGACATGCAGGGGACAGCCGGTGGATCGATGCCCCATTGGAGCATCGACTGCGGCGTTTGGCGAGCCCGCTCAGCGGGCCATGCATTGCCGCCAGCGGGTGTCGACCCGGTTGGCGAACCAGGCGGTGGTCAGGTCGCGCGTGATCTTGGGGCTCTCGAGCTTGATGCCCGGCAGCACGGCGCGTGGCAGCGGCCCGCCCCGCGCCTGTTCGGCGAGCGCGAAGATCCCGCGGTACAGCGCTTCGTCCTCGAAATCGAGGCGGTCCCCGCGTTCGAGCGCGCGCCTGATGGCGCGATCGTCCAGGCCCAGTCGCGGGCCCAGCGTGCGCACCGCGCGCTCGGTGCTGCCGGGCGCGTCCAGGGGCGCACCCGGCCGCAGGAGGTCGCCGTCGAGCGCCAGGTCGATGCCGGTCGCCTCGGTGACCGCGGCCTGGAACGCGGCGTTGCGACTGGCATGCCAGCCGGCATTGAAATCGGCGAAGCGATACAGCGGCCGCGTGTAGCGGGTGGGATAGCCCAGCAGGTGGGCGATACCGAAGTACATGCCGCCGCGGCGGGTGAACACCTCGTCGCGGATGCTCCCCTGCAGCGGCCAGGGGTAGCCCTCGGCATGCGCTTCGGCGAAGGCGATGCCGACCTGCATGGGCCCGCCGGTGCGGACCGGATTGAAACCGCCAAGGAGTCGCTCGCCCATCGGCACGCGCCCGGTGAAGTCCTCGAAGATCGCATTGAGTTCCTGCTCGGTGCGTACCGCGGCCAGGCGCTCGGCGTAGCTACGCCCGTCGCCGGACGTCACCTTCAGTGCCGCATCGACGAGGAAGCCGGGGACATGCGCGTCCGCGGCACGGCGATCGATCTCGCCGCGCGCGATGCGCGCCAGTCCGGGCACCGGCGGGTTGGCCTGGAAGCTCGACTCCTGCTGGGTCACGGCCAGCACCGCGCACAGGTTCTCCGCGTCCGGTATGAGGCCCTGCGCCGCGAAGGCGACCTGGATGTCGGCCGCCCAGCCCTCACGGTCGGCGACACCGGCCGGCATGCGCCGGGCGATCTCGGCGCGCACCTCGGCGGGCGGGCGCCAGCCGTCCCTGGAGGGGGCGCGCGAGGCGCACGCGGCAAGCGACAGCGCGAGCGCCACCCACGCGAGGGCGCGAAGGGCGCGGGGCGGGCAAATACGGTTCGATGGCATGCGGGGACCGGTCCGGGACGGGCGCTCAGGCTATCAGCCCGGCTCGCGGCGGCGGGCCTGGAGCAGTTGCACGTCGCAACGGTGGCCGAAGCCGAGGGACTCGTAGAGGGCCTTCGCGCGGAGGTTGGCATGGCTCACGTGCAGGAAAGGGCGATCGCCGCGCGCAAGGATGTCGTTGGCCAGGTGGGCCATGAGGCGCCGCGCCAGGCCACGACCGAGGAACCCCGGGTCGGTGCAGATGGCGCTCAGCTCGCGGTGGCCGGGGAAGCCCATGCGCTCGCCGGCGATCGCCGCCAGGACGCCATCGACGCGAATGCCGAAGTAGCGCCCCATGTCCATCGTGCGCGGACGGAAGTAATGCGGGTAGACGCGCGCGACGAGCTCAAGGACGTCCGCACCATCGGCCGTGCCCAGGGCCCTCACTTCGGGACCTGGCGGCATGTCCAGCGGATGCTCGAGCGTCATCTGCGCGATCGCCACTGGCGGCGTCGACGTCCATTGCGGGGGCAGCGTCGGCGCCGGCCCCACGAAGAGGACGGACTGGCCTGGGTCGACCAGCGCCTCCAGGCCGGTCGCATCGGTGTCGGGGGACTCGACCGCCGCGAACGGAGCGATCGCCGCCGGGTAGGCCGCCAGGCCCGCGCCGCGACGCGCCAGGCCGGCATGCAGGCTGGCCAGTGAAGCCCAGACGGGATTGTCGAGCGCGTGCGGCATGGGTCGCGACCGGGTCGGCGGCCCCCCAGTGTGCCGCACGACGCGGGCGCGGTCAGTCGTCGCCGGTACACTGCCGCCATGGCGCCCTGGTACGTCTACCTGATCGAATGCCGTGGCGGCCGGATCTACACCGGCATCGCCACCGACGTCGCGCGCCGCTATGCCGAGCACGCGGCCGGCAAGGGCGCGCGCTTCACCCGCGCCTGGCCACCGGAGCGCCTGCTGGGCAGTTTCGGGCATCCCGACCGCGCATCGGCCAGCCGCGCCGAACACGCCATCAAGAAGCTGTCCCCGGCCCGCAAGCGGGCCCTGTGCACGACCATCGCCGGCTGAAGCGCGGCGCGGCCGGCATCAGGCTTTCCTGACGAACATCGACTTGAGCTTCATCGCGCCGATGCCCTCGATCTTGCAATCGATGTCATGGTCGCCGTCGACCAGGCGGATGTTGCGCACCTTGGTCCCCACCTTGACCACCGCCGACGAGCCCTTGACCTTCAGGTCCTTGACCACGGTGACCGTGTCGCCATCGCTGAGCGGCGTGCCATGGGCATCGCGAACCCCGGGACCGGCATCCGCGGCCGCGGGCTCGGCATCCCGGGCCTGCTCGTGCCCGCACTCCGGGCAGACGATCAGGTGCCCGTCTTCGTAGGTGTACTCCGATTGGCATTGCGTGCAGGGTGCGGGCATGTGCGGGGCTTCGGGCGGCGATGGCCGGCCATTGTCGCGCGACGCCCGCCGCCGTGCGACCGCCAACGGGACGGTGCGCGTCCTCGCATGGCCTTGCACCGCGAGCGCCTACACTTCCGCCATGCCCGCACGACCGACGCCCGCCCTGCCGATGCCCGGCGACCGCCCGCCTCCATGCCGCACTGCCATCGTGCGCGGGTGCGCCCGATGAGGAGGGGTACGTTCCGCTCCCTGCGCAACCGCAACTACCGCGCCTGGGCGCTCGGCGCGATCGTGTCCAACATCGGCACCTGGATGCAGCGCATCGCGCAGGACTGGATCGTCCTCACCGAGCTCACCGACCACAACGCCACCGCGGTGGGCATCGTCACCGCGCTGCAGTTCGGCCCGCGCGTGCTGCTGTTGCCGTTGACGGGCTACGCGGCGGACCGGTTCGACCGCCGCAAGCTGCTCATCGCCACCCAGGCCGGCATGGGGGCGCTGGCGCTGGGCCTGGGCCTGCTGTGCATCCTCGGCCACGTCCAGCTCTGGCACGTCTACGGCTTCGCCCTGGCCCTGGGCGCGGTGACCGCGTTCGACGCACCGGCCCGCCAGACCTTCGTCTCCGACCTGGTCGACGAGGACGACCTGTCGAACGCGGTGGCGCTCAACTCGACCTCCTTCAATGCCGCCCGGATGATCGGACCGGCGGTGGCGGGCGTGCTGATCGCCCACATCGGCGCCGGCTGGGTGTTCCTCATCAACGCAGCGACCTATGCGGCCGTCATCGCCTCGCTCGGCCTGCTGCGGCTGGACGCGCTGCAGGCACGGATGCGCCCGGCCGACGGCCGCATCGGCCTGGCCGATGGATTCGGCTATGTCTGGGGTCGCCCGGACCTGAAAGCGATGTTCCTGATGCTGTTCCTGATCGGCACCTTCGGCCTGAACTTCGCGATCTACATCTCGACGATGGCGGTGACGGTGTTCCATGGCGACGCCGGCCAGTACGGTTTCCTGACCTCGATGCTGGCGATCGGCTCGGTGGCCGGCGCGCTGCTTGCGGCCGGGCGCGCGCGGCCGACGGTGACTGCGCTGCTCGGCGGCGCCGCGGTGTTCGGGCTCGGCTTCTGCCTGGCGGCGGTGATGCCGAGCCAGTGGCTGTTCGGCCTGACCCTCGTCCTGGTCGGCCTTTCCGCGCAGACCTTCACCACGTCGGTCAACAGCGCGGTGCAGCTGTCCACCGACCCTGCGATGCGGGGCCGGGTGATGGCGATCCTGATGGCGATCGCGCTGGGCGGCACGCCGGTCGGCGCACCGGTCATCGGCTGGGTCGCCGACACCTGGGGGCCGCGATGGTCGCTGGGCATCGGCGCGGCGTCGGGTTTCGCCGCCGCGCTGGTCGGTATCCACTACCTGGCGCGGCACCGCGGGCTGCGCCTGCGCTTGGACGGGCTCCGCCTGCGCGTCACCCTGCAGCCCAGACCGTCACGGGCGGGCGAGCGGGCCTAGGCGCCGTCGGTTCGCGGAGTCTCGTCGGCCCCGGGATGACGCGCCCGCCAGGCGGCCAGTTCGGCCCGGTAGCGGTGCAGGTCCTCGGTGTAGGTATCGAGTACGCAGACGGGGCAACCGCTGCCGCAGCAGTCGGTCGGCAAGGGCTCTTCGGGCGGCAGGGGCCTGGGATCGGCAACGGGATCGGGATCGGGATCGCTATGGAACGTCATGGCGGACAGCGGTCGGTTCGAGGGCAGCAGGGCGGATGGCACGGCGCCTCGGGAAGCCGCAAGGCGGGCGACGCCGGCTCAGCCATTTTCCCACGCATCGGCCACGTTGCCATCCAGTCCCGGCAACGGTGCCCGGCCGGGCTGCGGCTGGGTGGCGCGCGTGCGCACGGCATGCGCGACGGCCGACCGCAGCATGGTCGGCGCGATGTAGTGGCGGTGGACGTGCGCGATGGCGGCCATGTAGAAGCGACCGAAGGCGTTGAGCGGGCGGACCCGGGTCCCCAGCGCCACCTCCACGCGTCCGTCGGGATGGCGTTGCACGCGGACGCAGGAGCGGAATGCCAGGTGGCGGTCGTCCGCCCCCAGCAGGACCTGCACGCACGCGCCGTCCGCGCTCGTCAGACTGTCGAGGACCGGGAAACGGGCGGCGAACAGCCGGGCGCCGTCCTGCCTGCCCAGCAGTGACGAGGCGGGACAGCCGATGCTGGAGGTGCGCAGGCCCAACGGCTTGACCAGCGCGTTGCGCAGGGCCATCAGTCCGGACACGGTGGCCGCCTGGTTGTCGAGGAAGCCCTCGAGCACGGCCGCCATGGCGTCCGTGGCGCGGGAAAGCGCCAGCGTGCCGGCCGGCAGTCCGAGCTCGAACCAGTCCTCGTGCACGCCCGGTCCCGGCAATACGCCGGCAAGCAGGGTGTCGGGGGGCACCGTCGCGCGTGCCTTTACCGGGTAGCGCACGTGCCGATGCGTCAGGAAACCGACGGGCGCGCGCCAGTGTCGCCAACGGCCCAGGACCGCACCGGCCACCGAGCGCAGGTGCATGCACACGCGCCAGGACAGGCTGGACACCGGCGCCTTGAAGGACAACGACGTCACCGGCACGCGACCGGCGCGTAGCGCACGCGGGACGCGTTCGGCCAGCGACGGGGGAAGCAGTTCCGTCAGCGTGGGTATGTCGCCCTCGCCGGCCTCGACCTGTGCGCGGAGCCCGGGATCGAGCATGCCGCCGAGTTCGTTGGTGTGGCAGGACAGGGCCATCAGCACGGGGTTGCGCGCATCCTCGCCCAGGGGCGCGAACTGGTGCCAGGTATCGCCACCGAAACGCACGGTGACCAGGGCATCGGGCGGCACGTGCACGCAGTGCAGCGCGTGGAAGAACTGATCGGGATCGCGTTCGAGCTGCGCGCGCGAAGCGGTCGAGAAACGCAGGCTGGCGCCACCGCTTCCGACCACCGCGGTGAACACGCGATGGCCGGCGTGGCGATGGAAGGGGTGGCCCTGCGGCCCGACCACGAACGAGTACAGCGCCGTCGCATCGCCCCGGGCCAGGTCGATCGCACCCAGGCGCGCGGAGGGTTCGTCGAGCGCATCGACATGGCGCGGATGCCGTGACTGCCGGGCCCCGACCGAGGCGATCAGGCGATCGCCGCTGCCGGGGCCGAGCTGCCCGACCAGGGTCACCTCGACCGGCAGCCCACCATCATGGTGGCGCAGGCTGACCGAGGGAAAGCTGTCCGTGCGCTGGATCGTGTGTTCCATCACTGTCTCCTTGCCGTTCGCGGTGTCAGTCATCGTCGCGTGCACCCGCTTCCGCCGCCGATGCGCGAAGGCTTCGCGCGCGGCCCTGGCTCTCGCGCTTGAGCGGCCCGGCCACCGGGCAGACCTCGGATGCCCACGCGAACAGGGTGTTGGCCAGGCGGTCGGGTTGCTGGCGGAAGTACACGAACTGGCCGCGGCGCTCGCGGACGATGAGCCCGGCTTCTTCGAGCACGCGCAGGTGGCCCGACAGCGCCGGCTTGCTGAAATCGAAGCGTTCGCCGATCTCGCCGGCCGTCATCTCGCCCTCGTTGAGGTAGGCGAGGATCTTGCGGCGCGGCGTGGACGCCAGGGCTTCGAAGACACGGTCGATGGACATCGGGACACAATAGTTAATTAATTTATTAACTATTTACTCCAACCCGGCGTTGCGTGCAAGCGGCAGATGGACACCCCGGGACCAGGAAGCCGTTTGCAACGCCGCATCGCTTCCAATCCAGTGTGTTTGTTTGATAGTGTGATATATCACCAACACAGTTGAGGATGGATGATGCGTATGCGTGGCCCAATCCCCCGATGGACGCCCCCGATGCTCCTGGCGGGCTTCGTCGTCCTGCTCGCCAGCGCCTGCGCGGGCACGCCGCCCCGAGCCTCGCCATCGCCCGCGATGGCGAGGCTCGCGGAGGATCCGGCAATGGCCGGGCGCGTCGACGCCTACTTCGCGCCGCTGGCCGCGCATGCGGACCTCTCGGGGACCTTGGTGGTCATGCGCGGCGACCGTCCGGTCCTGGTCCGCCATTACGGCTACGCCGACTGGCCTGCGCGCAAGGCGCACACGCTCGCCACGCGCTACAGCGCCGCTTCGGTCACCAAGGGCGTGGTGGCCGCGACCCTCGTCCAGCTCGAACGCGCGGGCACGGTATCGCTGGACCAGCCCGTCGGCCGCTGGCTGCCGGCCCTGGCCGACCGGCCGGGGATGAGCCTGCGCGCCGTGCTGCACCACAGCGCGGGACTGCCGCGCGACCTGCCCGACGACTTCCCCATCGGCGAGGCGGACGTGGCGGCCTGGCTGGCGGCGCACCCCGATCGCCTGCAAACGCCCGGCAAGGAGCGCTATTCGAACGTTGGCTATGCCCTGCTGGCCGAGGTGGTGGCGCGCGCGAGCGGCCGACCGTTCGCCGAGGTCGCCCGGGAACGCGTCCTGCGCCCGGCCGGGATGGACGACAGCCAGGTCGCGCTGCAGACGGCGGACCAGGTTCCCGGCGGCGCCCTGCCCTACACCGCCGGGCCGGAGCCTGAGGGCGTCATGACCCCGGTGCCGGCGCCGCTGGAGATCGGCAGTTCCGGCCTGGTGACCACCGCCCCCGACCTGGCGCGCTGGGCACGCACGCTGGCCGATGGCGCCTATCCGGAACTCTTCGTCGACGAAGACCCCCTGGGATCGATCGACACCGGCCACGACGACAACGGCGACTACGTGTCGGTCCAGGGCACGCTGCCCGGCTACTCGGCCAATGCCATCGCCTGGCGCGACACGGACCTGTCGGTGGCCTTCGCCGGCAATCTGTTCGACTACCCGGTACTGCGAATGGGCAAGACGCTGCGCGGCCTGCTGGGACCGGCGCCCCCGGCGCCGTCTCCGGCACGCCCGGCGGCGGTACCGCTCACCGCGTCGCATCGCGCGCTGGCGGGCCGCTACGTGCATCCCGACTTCGGCACCATCGCCATCGCCGAGGTCCGCGACCGCGGCGGCATGACGCTGACCATGCCCGGGCAGCCGGCCTACTGGTCCTTCCACCTCACCCCGATCGCGGAAGGCGGCCTGCACTGGCGCGCCTTCGGGGTGGTGTTCCGGCCCGGCGAGGCCGGCGGGCTGCTCGCCTCGCCCGCCGACGGTGGCGAGGCCACGACGGTGCCGGTCGCGACAGCCGAACCCTGAGCGCCATCGCATTCCACGCGGCGCCGGCATGGGCCGCCGCGTGGCTTACGCCATCGGCAGCTTCAGGCCCTGCTCGCGCGCGCAGTCGCGGGCGATCTCGTAGCCGGCGTCGGCATGGCGCATCACGCCGGTCGCGGGGTCGTTCCACAGGACGCGCGCGATGCGCGCATCGGCGGCTTCGCTGCCGTCGCAGACGATGACCACGCCACTGTGCTGGCTGTAACCCATGCCCACGCCGCCACCGTGGTGCAGCGAGACCCAGGTCGCGCCGCCGGCGACGTTGAGCATGGCGTTGAGCAGCGGCCAGTCGGAGACTGCGTCGCTGCCATCGCGCATCGCCTCGGTCTCGCGGTTGGGCGAAGCCACCGAGCCGCTGTCGAGGTGGTCGCGGCCGATCACCACCGGCGCCTTCAACTCGCCGTTGCGCACCATCTCGTTGAAGGCCAGCCCCAGCTTGTGGCGCAGGCCCAGGCCGACCCAGCAGATGCGCGCCGGCAGTCCCTGGAAGCTGATGCGTTCGCGCGCCATGTCGAGCCAGCGATGCAGGTGCGCGTCATCGGGGATGAGCTCCTTGACCTTGGCGTCGGTCCTGTAGATGTCCTCCGGGTCGCCCGAGAGCGCGACCCATCGGAACGGGCCGATGCCGCGGCAGAACAGCGGGCGCACGTAGGCCGGGACGAAGCCGGGGAAGTCGAAGGCGTTCGCGCAGCCTTCGTCCTTCGCCATCTGGCGGATGTTGTTGCCGTAGTCGAAGGTCGGAACGCCCTGCGCGGCGAAGGCGAGCATGGCCTCCACGTGCACGCGCATCGACTGTTTGGCGGCATCGCGCACGCGCGTGGGGTCCTCCTTCTGCATGCGTTCCCACTGCCCGACCGTCCACCCGGCCGGCAGGTAGCCGTGCACCGGGTCGTGCGCGCTTGTCTGGTCGGTCACCGCGTCGGGCCGGATGCCGCGTTCGACCAGCCGCGGCAGGATCTCGGCGGCATTGCCCAGCAGCGCGATCGATTTCGCCTCGCCGGCCGCGGTGTACTTGCCGATGCGCGCGAGCGCGTCGTCGAGGTCGTTGGCCTGTTCGTCGACGTAGCGCGTGCGCAGGCGCATGTCGATGCGGCTCTGCTGGCACTCGATGTTCAGGCTGCAGGCGCCGGCCAGCGAGGCCGCCAGCGGCTGCGCGCCGCCCATTCCGCCCAGGCCGGCGGTCAGGATCCACTTGCCGGCGAGGTCGCCGCCGTAATGCTGGCGCCCCATCTCGACGAAGGTTTCGTAGGTGCCCTGGACGATGCCCTGCGAGCCGATGTAGATCCACGAGCCGGCGGTCATCTGGCCGTACATCATCAGGCCCTTGCGATCGAGTTCGTTGAAGTGCTCCCAGTTCGCCCACGCCGGCACGAGGTTCGAGTTGGCGATCAACACGCGCGGGGCGTCGGCATGGGTGGGGAAGATGCCCACCGGCTTGCCCGACTGCACCAGCAGGGTCTCGTCGTCGCCCAGCGTCTCCAGCGACGCGAGGATGGCGTCGTAGCTTTCCCAGTCGCGGGCGGCGCGGCCGATGCCGCCGTAGACCACGAGGTCCTCGGGGCGCTCGGCGACCTCGGCGTCGAGGTTGTTCTGGATCATCCGGTACGGGGCTTCGCTCAACCACGAGCGGCAGTTGAGCGCCGTGCCACGCGGGGCGCTGATGCGGCGCGCGGGATCGTGGCGGGTGTGGGCGCTCTGGCTCATGGCGGGGCTCCGTGTCGTGGTTGGGAAGTCCCATTATCGCGCCGGCGTCCACCACGCCGCCCCCTTCCGCGGCGGCCAGGCGCCCCGAACACGCCTCGGACCGCCACGAAAATGCCCGGCACGGCTGTTTTGTATACGCTGTACACAATGCCAGCCCGACCCGACACCGCCGACCGCATCCTCACCGCCGCCCTCGGCCTGTTCGAACGCGAGGGCGACGCCGGGGTGACGATGCGGCGCGTGGCCGCGGCCGCGGGATTGTCGCCGATGGCGATCTATCGCCATTTCGAGAACCGCGAGGCCCTGCTGGCGCGGATCGGCGACGCGAGTTTCGACGCCATCGCCCGGCACTGGGACGCGCGCGCGCGCGGCCTCGACCCGCTGACCCGGCTGATCGCGGTGCACCGGCTGTACCTCGACTACGCGTTGGCGCACCCGCACCTGTTCGACCTGGCGTTTTCGCGGCCGCGTCGCGACGCGCGGCGCTATCCCGAGGACTTCCAGGCCCGGCGCTCGCCGACCCTCACCGTGGTTGCCGATGCCGTCGCCGATGCGATGACCGCCGGCGTCCTGCGCCCGGACGACGTATGGGACGTGACCATGACCCTGTGGGCGCATACGCACGGCCTGGTGGTGCTCTATCGCAGCGGTCGCTTCACCTTCGACGCCGGCGCCTTCACCGCCTTCTACGAGCACTCCTTGCAGCGCCTGCTCGCCGGCCTGGCCGCGCCGCCGGGCGATGCCACCGCCGCGGCGTGCTAGCCTCGGCCAATCGCCGCAGGCGCGATGAACGGGAGTACCTGCCATGGACCCGCTTTCCGAAGTCCTGAAGTCGATCCGCCTCGATGGCGCGGTATACGTCAACGCCGAGTTCACCGCGCCCTGGTGCGCCATGGCGAGCTACGGCATGCCGGTGGCCGCCGTCCGGGCCATGGGCGCGGACCATTTGGTGTTCTTCCATTGCGTGACAGACGGGCACTGCCTGACCTGCCTGGACGGCGGGGGCGGCGAGGCCGAACTGCACGTGGGGGACGTGGTCGTGTTCCCGCACAACCACCGCCACCGGGTGGGCAGCGACGTGAGCCTGCCCGCCGTGGATGCGGACACGTTGATGCCGCCCACGCGCAGCGACGACATCATCCAGCTGCGCCATGGCGGGGGCGGCGAAGCGGTCCGTTTCGTCTGCGGCTACCTCGCCTGCAATCGCCGCGTGTCGCGCGCCCTGCTCGCAGGACTGCCCGAGGTCATCAAGGTGTCGCTGCTCGATCGCGGCGACGGCGCGTGGCTGCTCGAGCTGCTGCGCATGGGCGTGCGCGAGTCCTCGGCGGGCAGCGCCGGGGCGCAGACCATCCTCACCAAGCTCTCCGAGCTGTTGATCGCCGAGGCGTTGCGCCGGCATGCCGAAGCGCTGCCGCCCGACGCCACCGGCTGGCTGGCGGGGCTGCGCGACCCGGTGGTGGGCAAGGCCCTGGCGCTGATGCATGCGCAGCCCGCGCGGGCCTGGAACGTGGAAAGCCTCGCCCGCGCCACCGCGTCCTCGCGCTCGGCGCTGGGCCAGCGGTTCGGCAGCCTGCTCGGCGAACCGCCGATGCGCTACCTTGCCTCGCACCGTCTCGCGCTGGCCCTGCGCAACAGCCGCGCGACGGTGGCCGAAGTCGCCGAACAGGTCGGCTACGGTGCCGAGGCGGCCTTCACCCGCGCGTTCAAGCGCGAGTTCGGGACGCCGCCCGGGCAATGGCGACAAGGCCAGGCCGTCGAACCGGTCGCGGCTTGACCTGGCGCCGGGAAGGCGACGTCGGCGTCAGGCCGCGTTCGCCATCGCGTGGACGTCGGCGGCGTGCAGTGGCTGTCCGCCGATGGCCCAGTGGCCACCCTTCACTTCTTCGACGACGACCCAGGTCACGGGGCGCAGCGCTTCGCCTTCGATCGCCACCATGGTGTCGGTCAGGCGGGTGGCGATGTCCTGCTTCTGTGCGTCGCTGAAGACGCCTTCGATGAGCTTCACGGTAATCAACGGCATGGTCTGGATTCCTTGTTTCCGGGGGATGCCGCGGCGGGGTTGCCGCGACAGGTCCAGTGTCGCCGTGGGCGCCGATGCGCGGAATGACCGATCCGCCAGCGGACTTGACCGCAACGCCACGCGTGCGCGGCAGGTCCGTGTTCAGTCGTTGAGGCGGTTGATGGTGACCGCCGACGGATCGGCGACCTGCACCTGGCGAACGGCATCGACCCGGCCCGTCGCCTGGCGCGCGGCGCGGTCGTGGGCGCGCCCCCGCGCCTGCTTGCATTCGCGCGAACGGATGCGCGACCCGGTGTCGCGCATGCAGTGTGCGTCCGTCACGTCATCGTCGCCGGCAGCGGCCACGAGCGCGGGCGCGGCAACTCCCGGGCGTTCGCCATCGACGGGCGAGGCCGCGGCGCCATCGGCGTGGACCTGCTGGGATCCATCCTCCGACTCGGTGGTGGTCGCGCCATCGCCTTGCTGCACCGGTTCGGCAGCCAGTAGCCCGCCGAAGCCGAGGCCGCCGAAGGCGACGGCAACAAAAAGCGCAATGCCGCGGTGGCGGCGCATGGTTTGGACGGGGGACGATGCGTGCATGGCCGGGCTCCATTGGCGCGATCACATGACCGCACTCCCGGATACGTGCCCGTGCGCGCTTCCGTCGCGTGCGCCGCTTCAGTGGCTGCGCTGCGCGGGCCGTGGCAGGTTGCGATCGCGGACGTGGGTGCCGAGCTCGACGCCCGAGCGCTTTGCCGCCTCCAAGTTGCGCTGGCGCGCCTTGGCGTCGGTGGGTGCGACGCAATCGTCGGGCCCGGCGTCGCGCCCACCCGGGCGAACCGTGCAGGCCTGCGCGGCGGGTGCCGGCAGCGGCGCATCCGCCGAAGCCTCCATCGCCGGTCGTGTCCGCGCGTAACCGGGATCGACCAGATGCACCCCGGGCTCGTCGATGGCCTGGGCGGCCACGGGCGCCGCAAAAGCGATGACGACCAGGCCGGCGAGCGCACGCAACGCGCCGCGCTCACGCAATGCATGGCGGGGGTCTCGGGGGAATGCGAAGGGCTTGCGATCCATGGCGATCGAACTCCGTGTCTGGGCCCGGGCGGTCGGGCCATGGATGGGATACGTAGCAACGCGGCCAGGCGTCGCAGCCCTGCTTCCCGACGGGCGGCCGGGGCAGCGCGACTATACGGGTTCACCCCCACTGCGGGTGTGGCACTCTGGACACATGAACAGGCTGCGTTCACGCATCTTCAGGTCCATCCTGCTGCCCGCTTGCGCTGTCCTCGCAATGGCCGCGCTGCTGGCCGCGGGGTGTTCGCGCGGATCGCGTCCCGTCGCCACCCCGCGGCTGGCGGACGGCGCGCCCCTCCGCGTGCTGGTGTTCACCCGCACCAGCGGCTGGCGGCACGACAGCATTCCCGACGCCATCGCCGCGCTGCGCGCCATCGCGGGCGAGCTCGGCATGGAGGTGGTCGCCACCGAGGACGCCACCGCGTTCTCGCCTGCGTCGCTTGCCGGCTACGACGCCGTCGTGTTCGCCAGCACCACCCGCGACGTCCTCGACGACGCACAGCAGCGCGCATTCGAAGCCTACATGCGCGACGGCGGTGGCTACATGGGCATCCACGCCGCCGCCGACACCGAGTACGACTGGCCCTGGTACGGCGACCTCGTGGGCGCCTGGTTCGCGAACCACCCCGAGGGCCTGCAGGCCACGCAGGTGCGCTTCGAGCAGCCCGGCGTGCTGGACGAAGGCGAGTCGTGGCCCGCCACGGACGAGATCTACAACTACCGGCGCAATCCACGGGGCCGGGTACGGGTCATCGCCACGGTCGACGAAACCACCTATGACGGCGGCACGATGGGCGACGACCATCCGATCGCCTGGTGCCATCGCCCCGGACGCGGGCGGGCCTGGTACACCGGCCTGGGCCATACCCGCGCCATGTACGCCGACCCCCGCTTTCGCCGGCACCTCGCGCGCGGGCTGCGCTTCGCGAGCGGCGTCGACGCCGCCTGCTGAGCCACGCCCGCCCTCAACCCCGCGGACAGGCCTCGCGCCGCCCCAAGTGGAAAGCGGCGACCTCCGCTTCGGTCGCCGGGCGCGGCTGCAGGCCGTCGTCGAAAATCACCCGCCAGGTGCCGTCGCTGCCGCGGCGCCAGACCGAGTTGAAGGCACCGATGCGGTGGCGCGGGCTTGCGACCGGATCGACGGCCTCGTAAAGCGCGGGCCCGCTGGACCACGCGATGTCCGGCACCGCCGCGATCGTGACCCGGGTGGGATACCAGGCCAGGCGCACCTCGCGACCGGCGATCAGTCCCGCCCAGGCCTGCACGATCGCCTCGCGCCCGCGCAGCGGCCGCACCTGGCCGCTGCCGAAGGCGGCATCCGGATCGACATGGGCGGCGAACGCTTCGACATCATGCGCGGCCACGCTGGCGGCGAAGCCCAGCTCCCGCGCCCACACTTCGCACTCGGCATCGCCATGCACCGGAAGCGACGACGGCAATGGCGGCGATCCGCCCTGTGCGGGCGCCGTCGTCGCGGCAAGCAGCGCGATGGCGAGGGCGCCCGGGACCAGGCGATGCCGGAGACCGGGGGTAAGGAACGCGCGCATGCAAGGCACTCCAGGACGGGGACGGACGCGGTCGGGCCACTATCGCCGGACGCAGCCGCCGCTGCCCAGCGCCCAAAGTCATGCCCGCCGTCGACGCCCCGAAACATGGGCCCGGTACTATCGGGGGCATGCGATCCAAGAATCACGTGCCCCCAGCCCTCCGTTCCCCCGCCCTCTGCGCCCTCCTGCTCCTCGCCGCCTGCGCCACCGGCGGCAGGACCGCGCGCGTGCCGATGGCCCCGGCACCGGATACCCCGCCGGTGCTGCTGGTATCGATCGACGGCTTCCGCGCCGACTACCTCGCGCGGGGCATCACCCCGAACCTGCAGCGCATCGCCGAGGGGGGCGTGCGCGCGGAATGGATGACGCCGTCCTATCCCTCGCTGACCTTCCCCAACCACTACACCCTGGTCACCGGCCTGCGCCCCGACCACCACGGCATCGTCCACAACACCATGGCCGATCCGGAACTGGGCGGGTTCATGCTCAGCAACCGCGACGCCGTGGGCGATGGCCGCTGGTGGGCGGGCGAACCGATCTGGGTCGGCGCGGCCCGGGCCGGCCTGCCGAGCGCGACCCTGTTCTGGCCGGGCAGCGAAGCCGCCGTGCAGGGTGTCCGCCCGGACCGCTGGAAACCCTTCGATCCGTCGATGCCCTTCCCCGAACGGGTAACGACGGTGCTGGGCTGGCTGGCCGAGGATCCGGCCACGCGCCCCCGCGTGGCGACGCTGTACTTCGAGCGCGTCGACAAGGCCGGGCACGAGCACGGCCCCGACTCGCCAGAAGCGACCGCGGCCATCCGCGAAGCCGACGACGCGATCGGCCTGCTGCTCGACGGCCTGCGGGCGCGCGGCCTGGACGACGCCGTCAACCTGGTCGTCGTGTCCGACCATGGCATGGCCCCGGTGGGCCCGGGCCACGCGGTCGCAGTGGAATCCATGGTGTCCGCGCGCGACGGGCGGGTCGTCTCCTATGGCCAGTCGGTCGGCATCGAACCCATGCAGGGACGCGACGCCTTCGCCGAACGCCGCCTGCTCGGTCGCCACGACCACTACGAATGCTGGCGCAAGCAGGACCTGCCGCGCACCTGGGCATACGGCGAAAACCGGCGCGTGCCCGCGATCGTGTGCCAGATGGACGAAGGCTGGGACGCCTTGCCGGAGGAGATGCTCGCACGCCGCGACCCCGGCGCCACCCGCGGCTCGCATGGCTTCGACCCGGCGCTGCCCTCGATGCGCGCGCTGTTCCTGGCCCGGGGGCCTTCCTTCCGCGAGGGCGTCGTGTTGCCGGCCTTCGACAACGTCGACGTGTACCCGCTTCTGGCACGCCTGGTCGGCATCGCGCCGGCCCCCAACGATGGCGACATCACCCCGCTGCTGCCGGCCCTGGCGCCGCCGCCGACCACAGCCGCCGGCGGCGACTGAACCGGTTGGCATTGATGTCCGGAAACGGCGAGTCCCGGGCCGGGGGCGGTGCTAGCCTGCATCCATGGCCTCTCCCGCCCCCTCGCCGTCCACCCCGATGCCGTCCACGCCCGAGGGCCTGCCCACGCGGCAGGTCTGCGAACAGGCCCGCCTGAGCCGGGACGCGCGCTTCGATGGCCTGTTCTTCACCGCCGTCGCCACCACCGGCATCTATTGCCGGCCGGTGTGTCCGGCGCCGCCCCCCAAGCCCGGCAACATCACCTATTACCCGAACGCCGCCGCCGCCGAAGCCGCCGGTTACCGGCCATGCCTGCGCTGCCGGCCGGAACTCGCGCCCGGCGACGGCGCCTGGCGCCGAGGCGACGCCGCGGTGGCCCGCGCGATCAAGCTGATCCACGAAGGCCTGCTCGCCGAAGCGCCGGTCGCTGCGCTGGCCGAACGCGTGAACCTGGGCGAGCGCCAGTTGCGGCGCCTGTTCGTCGAGCGCCTCGGGGCCTCGCCGCAGGGGGTCCACGGGACCCGGCGCCTGTTGTTCGCCAAGCAGTTGCTGACCGAGACCGACCTGTCGATCACCGACATCGCGATGGCCGCCGGCTTCGGCAGCCTGCGCCGCTTCAACACCAGCTTCAAGGACGCCTACCGGATGGCGCCGCGCGAGTTGCGACGGCGACCGGCGGCGTCGCGCGGCGAGACCCTGGTCCTCCGCCTGGGCTACCGCCCGCCCTACGACCTGCCCGCGATGCTCGACTTCCTGCGCGGCCGGGCCCTGCCTGGCGTGGAGGTGGTGACCGGCGCCAGCTACCGCCGGGTGATCGCCCCGGCCCTGCCCGACGGTCGCCCGGGATGGCTTCGCGTCGGCGCCTGGAACGGGGACGAGCCGGCCCTCAAGCTCGAACTCCATGGCGTGCCGCCACTGCAGTTGCAGGCGGTGGTGGGCCGCATCCGGCGCATGTTCGACCTCGACGCCGACCCCGGCGTCATCGCCGCGACCCTGGAGGCCGATGCCCGCCTGCGCCCCCTGCTGCGCCGCCACCCCGGCCTGCGCCTGCCCAGCGGCTGGGACGGCTTCGAGATCGCGGTACGCGCGATCATCGGCCAGCAGATCAGCGTGGCGGCGGCGCGCACGGTGACCAGCCGCATCGCACAGCGCTTCGGCACCCCGGTCGCGACGCCACTGGCGGAAGGCCTGGAGCACCTGTTCCCGACGCCAGCCGCCCTTGCCGATGCGGACCTGGACGGCATCGGCCTGACCGCCGCGCGCGCGGGCACGCTGCGGACGGTCGCGCGCGCCCTTCTCGACGGCCAGGTCGACTTCCGGCCGGAACAGACCCTGCAGGAATTCGTCGAGCGCTGGACGGCGCTCCCCGGCATCGGGCCATGGACGGCGCATTACGTGGCGCTGCGCGCCCTCGCCCACCCGGACGCCTTCCCGGCCGACGACCTGGTCCTGCAGAAGATGCTGCCGGGCGACGGCAGCCGCATGGGCGCGCGGGCGCTGGCCGCCGAAGCCGACGCATGGCGTCCCTGGCGCGCCTACGCTGTCATCCACCTGTGGCGACAGGCCAGCGAACAGGCCACGCCACCCCCAGCGCCGGTCGCCCGGCGGAGGACATCCCCATGAACGCGCAACACGCACTCGCCGGCGCGCCGATCCACGCTCCGGTGTTCCATCGCCTGCACGAAAGCCCGGTCGGTCCGCTGCGCCTGGCGGCATCGGACGCCGGGGTGCATGCCGTCGAGTTCCACGCCCAGCGCCACCCGGTCCCGGGCCAGGCCGGCTGGCAGGCCGGCGACCACCCGCTGCTCGACGTCCTGGCCACCCAGCTCGATGAGTACTTCGAGGGGCGTCGCGTGCAGTTCGACCTGCCGCTGGCGCCGCGCGGCACCGACTTCCAGCGCACCGTCTGGCATGCCCTGGCGACGATTCCCTTCGGCCAGACGGTCAGTTACGCCCAGCTCGCCACCCGGATCGGCAAGCCCGCGGCGATGCGGGCGGTCGGCGCCGCCAATGGCCGCAACCCGATCCCGATCGTGCTGCCCTGCCATCGGGTCATCGGCGCCGACGGCAGCCTCACCGGCTTCGGCGGCGGCCTGCCGACGAAGCGCTTCCTGCTCGAACTCGAAGGCGCGCTGCCGGCGGAAGCGGCACCGTCCGACCTGTTCGGCGCCTGAGGCGACGACGCCACCCCCACGCTACATGCCGCGGAAGCGGTGAAGGAAGCCGGCACTGACCGGTAGCGCCTCGTCGCGCCCGCGCAGCGACAGTCGCCACTTGCCGAGCTCGTCCTTGCGCACGCGGTCGATCGCCGCGACCCGCACCACGATGCCGCGGTGGACCTGCCAGAACACATCCGGGTCGAGCCCGGCCAGCAGTTCCTTCAACGGCGTGCGGATCACCGCTTCGCCGTCGTCGGTGAGCACGCGCACGTACTTGTCCTGCGCCTGTAGCAACAGCACCTCGTCGATGCCGATCATGCGCACGCTGTCGCCGACGCTGGCGCTGATCCAGCGGATGCGTTGCGCACCCTGTGGTCGCAGGCGGGCCTCGAGCTCGTCGACGCGCGCCTGGAGGTCCCCGGACACGGGACGCGCGAGCGCTTCGCGGACGCGCTTGATGGCCTGCGCCAGGCGCTGCGGTGCGACCGGCTTGAGCAGGTAGTCGACCGCGCCTGCCTCGAAGGCGCGGATGGCGTACTCGTCGTAGGCCGTGGTGAAGACCACCCGGCCGCCCGCGGCCACCACCGCGCGCGCCACGTCGAGGCCGCCGACGCCGGGCATGCGGATGTCCAGGAACGCCACGTCGGGGCGCAGCGCGGCGACCGCCTGCAATGCCTCCACGCCGTCCTCGCAGGCGACGATCTCGCCCGCCCCCGGCCAGGCCTCGGCCAGCATCGCCAGCAGCGCGGCGCGCTGCGGCGCCTCGTCCTCGGCCACCATCACGATGGGGCATTGCCCGCGTGCGGTCATTGGCGCGTCGCCTCCGCGGACCGGGCGCCCGCCTCCAGCGGCAGGTCGAGCTCGGCGATGCAGCCGCCGCCGCTGCCGTTGCGCAACGCCAGCGAGGCATGCCGGCCGTAGCGCGCGCGCAGTTGTTCGCGCACGTTCTCCAGCCCCACGCCGCCGCCGACGCCGGGCTGCAGGCCCGCGCCGTCGTCCTCCACGCGCACGCGCAGTCGCGTGCCTTCGATGGATGCCACGATGCGTATCGCACCGGGGCCGCGCGTCGGCTCGATGCCATGCTTGACCGCGTTCTCCACCAACGTGATCAGCAGCAGGGGCGGGAAGGCATGGTCGCGCAATGCGTCGTCGGCCTCGATCGCGAAACCCAGGCGCTCGCCCATGCGCAGCCGCATCACGTCCAGGTAGCGTTCGCACAGGTCGAGCTGGACGCCGAGGGTCGACAGCGCGCCGTCCTCGCCGGGCCGCAGCCGGGGGATGCTCGCGCGCAGGTAGTCGACCAGTGCGTCGAGGGTGCGCTCGGCCTTGTCCGCGTCCTGCCGCACCAGGGCGCGCACCGAGGCGAGCGTGTTGAACAGGAAGTGGGGCTCCACCTGCGCCTGCAGGGCGCCCAGGCGCAGGTCGCTGTCGCGCTTGGCCTGTTGCAGCCGCGCCATGTCCCGGCGCTGGCGGTCCTCGCGCCAGCGCCGCTGCTCGCTGAAGTAGGCGCGCAGCGCGAGCCCGCCGCCGAACATGCCGTAGATCGCCACGAGCATCAGCAGGTTCAGGCTGATCGCGAAGTGCCGCTCCGCGCCCGACACCGCCCCGACCTTCGGGAGCGGCTGGCCGGCCGCGCGCATCGCGTCGCCGACGACGGCCTGGACGTAACTGGAAGCCCACTGGTCGACGAAGAAGCTGACGACGATGCCGGCCAGAACGGCCAGCACCACCGCGCGGCGCTCGCGCGTGGCCGGCCAGCGGCGATAGCGCACCCACGTCGCCAGGACCGGGCCGGCAGTCGCCATCAGGCCGAAGGCGACGAACAGGTGCAGGCCCGACAACAGCCCGACGCCGTAGTCGCGCGTCGCGAAACCGACGCCGAATGCGGTCAACAGCGCATAGGCGCCGATCAGGCCGCCGAACAACACGCTGCGTCCGCGCAACCACGGCAGGCTGAAGACCGGGTACTGGCGGTAGCGCCCCCAGACCGTGTTGCCGCCGACCAGCACGTCCGGCGGCAATGGACGGCCCAGTGCGTAGGCGTCGCCCGCCTCCTGCCCGGCCATGCTCACTGCTTCCCGCCGCGCAGGACGTTGCCGCCCTGATGGAGGGCCAGTCCGCTCACCCGCCCCTGCGCGTCGCGCTCGAAGCGGATCTCGATGCCGAACGCACGGGCGGTGAAGACGTCCTTGCCCGCCGATGAAAGCTCGAACGCGCCCTGGCCGCTCGCCTGCGCCTGCAGCACGCCGTCGCGCACGCTGACCGTCAGCAGCATGTCAGTGGGCGCCAGCGGATAACGCCCCGCGTACTCGGCCAGCGCCCCGGCCGACGGCGCCTTCGATGCCGGCTGCGTGGGCGCGGAGGCGTCCACGCGCCGGGCAGGCATCACGGCGCCGCCCTGGTGCCAATTGAACGCGTGGTGGCCATCGGCCGTTCGCGTCGGCGAGAGCAAGGCGTCGAAGGCCAGTGGATAGAAGTCGCCTGCGCTGTCATGGCCCATCTCGAACGCCGGTTGGCCGGGGGCCTGCACCTCCAGCCCGTCGCCACGACGGCGCAGGGTCAGCGCGGGCCCGCCTTCGAGCTGCCAGTCGCCCACCAGCGCGTCGACCAGGGCGGCCGGCGCCGGCGTGGCGGTGCGGGGCCCCGGCAACGGCCGCGCCTCGTCGACCAGGTGCAGGCCCAGCCCGCCCAGCCCACCGAGCGCGGTGAGCGCGGTATCGGACAACACGACCACGCCGCGACCGCGCGCCGGGTCCAGCGCGATCAGCGAAGAGAAGCCGCCGGTGCCTCCCTCGTGCGCAAGCACGTCGCGGCCGTCGACCTGCATGCGCATCCAGTTCATCGCGATGGGTCGCCCGGACGCGGTTTCGATCGGTTGCCGGGTCAGTGCCATCGCCGAGGCCAGCGGCTCGGGCGCCGCGCCCAGGCCCGCCTCGGCGTAGCGGATCATGTCGTCGAGGGTCGCGCGCACGCCGCCGACGCCGGCCAGCGCATCGTCGAAGTGCCAGGCCGGCACCGCCTGGCCATTGGGCATGTGGCCCTGCGCCTCGACCACGCCCGCGGGCCGATGCGCGACGTGGGCGCCCTCCATCCCCAGCGGTGTGAACAGGCGATCGTCGAGCAGGGCTTCCAGCCCGGTACCGGCACGGCGGGCGACCGCGTACGACAGCAGCATGGAGGCGTAGTTGGAGTAGGCGAACTTCGAACCCGGCGCCTGCGCCAGGCTCACGCGGCCCAGGGCCTGCAGCAGGTCGTCCGGCCGCATCGCCGCATAGGGGTCGCCGGCATCGGCGACCGGGATCGGCGGCAGTACCGGCAGGCCACTGGTGTGGGTCACCAGATGGCGCAGCAGGATCGGCTGTCCCTCGAAATCCGGCACCGGCGTGCCTTCCGGCAGGTAGGCCGACAGCGGGTCGTCCAGGCGCGCCTTGCCGTCCAGGACCAGGCCCGCGAGCAGGGTGGCGGTCATGGTCTTGCTGATCGAACCGATCTCGAAGGCGCTGTCGGGGCCGATGCGGGCGGCGTCGCCTTCGGCGCACCCATAGGCACGGCGCACGCGCGGCGATGGGTCCGGCGCGCCCTCCGGGGCCATGTCGACCACGCCGACGGCCATGCAGGCACCGCTGCGATCGCCGCGCAGGCGCGCGTCGAGGGTGGACTGCAGGCCGGCATCCGGGGCGGCGGCGGGCGGCGGCGCCGCGCAGGCACTGCCGAACAGCACGGCGGCGGCCAGCAACGGAAGGGCGAGGACGGGGCGTGGACGCATGGGCATGGTCGGGTCTCCTTTCTGGACGGCACCAGCCTGCCCGTCCCTGCGCGCGCGCGCCCGTGCGTGCGACGAAACGCACGCTGCGGGCGACGAGGCGCGTGCTGGCGGCGCGAACATCCCGCCGCGCCCGCTCAGTCCTGCATCAGCGACGCCAGGGCGTCGCGATAGCGCTGGGCGATGGCGCCGCGGTCGCGGTGCTGCCCGCCCTCGACCACGCGACGACCGCCGACGAACACCTCGTCGACGAGGTTGCGGTTGCCGCTGAACAGCCAGCGGTCGACCACGTCGCCATCGTGCGCGCCCAGCATCTGCGGCGCGCGCATGTCGAGTACCAGCGCATCGGCGCAATCGCCCTCGCGCAGTACGCCGATGCGGTGGCCCGAGGAGGACGCGGCGCTCGCGCCCGCGCCGGCGAGCAGGGTCTCGCCGACACTGGGCGTGTCGGCGCCGACCGCGATGTTGCGCCGGCGCGTCGCCAGGCGCTGGCCGTATTCCAGCCACCGCAGTTCCTCGACCGGCGACACCGAGATGTGCGAGTCCGAGCCGATCCCCCACGCCCCGCCCGCGTCGAGGAAGTCGCGCAGCGGGAACAGGCCGTCGCCGAGATTGGCCTCGGTGGTCGGGCACAGGGCCACGGTGGCGCCGCTGCGGGCGATGCCCGCGACTTCCCCTGCGTCCAGGTGGGTGGCATGGACCAGGGTCCAGCGGCGGTCCACCGCGGCGTTGTCGAGCAGCCACGCCACCGGGCGCGCGCCGCGGGCCTCGACGCACGCCTCGACCTCGGCGACCTGCTCGGCGATGTGGATGTGCACCGGCATGGCCGGCGGCAGTGCGTCGAGGACGGTGGCCATCGCGTCGGGCGGCACCGCGCGCAGGCTGTGCAGCGCGCAGCCCACGTGCAGCATGTCGTTGGCGTCCTCGCAGAGGCGATCGACCAGCGCGAGGTAGTCGTCGACCGCATGCCCGAAGCGCTGCTGTCGCGCGTCCAGGGCGCGGCCATCGAAGCCGCCGCTCATGTAGAGCACCGGCAGCAGGGTCAGGCGGATCCCGGTGTCGCGCGCCGCCGCCACCAGTGCCTGCGACATCGCCGAGGGGTCGCGGTAGGCGCCGCAGCCGGGCGTGTGGTGCAGGTAGTGGAACTCGCATGCGCTGGTGTAACCGCTCTCCAGCATCTCGGCGTAGAGCTGCGCGGCGACGGCATAGAGAGTGTCGGGCGAGAAGCGCGTGGCGAAGCGGTACATGGTCTCGCGCCAGGTCCAGAACGAATCGGCCGGGTCGGTCTGGCGCTCGGCCATGCCGGCCATCGCGCGCTGGAACGCGTGCGAATGCAGGTTGGCGATGCCAGGCACCAGCCGGCGCGTCGTGTCGCGTCCGTCGACCACGCCGGCGACATGGCCGTGCGCGTCCAGTTGCACCCGCCGCGCGGGCTGCCAGCCGGCGGGGGTCCAGAGCGATCCATCGGGTAGCGCGCGTGTGCTCATCTCGATCCTCGTGGCGGGCCCGGCCCGCATCCACGGGCCATGTGCGCCATTGTCGCGCGGACGCGCCGGGCTGGCGACCACGGCCATCGACTACAATGGCGGAATGACCCCAAGCGTTCCTCCTTCGCCAGACCCGGACGAATCGGGTCCGGCCCAGCTCTGGTCACGCGAGGCCTGGAAGCGCCGCATCGCGCTGTGGGGCGGAGCGGTCGCGGTGGCACTGGCCGCGATCGTGTTCGCCAAGATCGGCGATGCCGCATATCGAAGCTTCCTCGGCATCACCGCCCATTCGCCCTGGTGGGCATTGCTGCTGACGCCGCTGTCGTTCGCGATCCTGGCCTGGGCCACGCGCGGAAAGCTCGCGCCCACGCGCGGCAGCGGCATCCCCCAGGTGATCGCGTCCCTGCAGGTCGCGCGCGACGATTTCCGTGCCGCCCAGCTCTCGCTTTGGGTGTCGCTGTGCAAGATGGGCTTCACCATCCTGGCCCTGTTCGGCGGCGCGTCGGTCGGGCGCGAAGGGCCGACCGTGCACGTGGGCGCCGGCATCATGCATGCGATCGGTCGTCGCCTCGGCTACAGCGATCCCTACCAGGCCTCGCGCTTCCTGCTCGCCGGTGGCGCCGCCGGCATCGCCGCGGCCTTCAACACGCCCCTGGCCGGCGTGGTGTTCGCGATCGAGGAGCTGAGCGGCGCGTTCGAGCAGCGTTTCTCCGGCACCCTGCTGACCGCGGTGATCGTCGGCGGCGTCGTGTCCATGGGCCTGCTGGGCGACTACGCCTACTTCGGCCACATCGCCGCGCGCATCCCGCTCGGCGAAGGCTGGCTGGCGATCCTCGCCTGCGGCGTGGTCTGCGGCGTACTCGGCGGCCTGTTCGCGCGCATCGTGGTCGCGGCCGCCGACGGGCGACCGCGCTGGCTGGGTCGCCTGCGCGGCGCGCACCCGGTGCTGTTCGCGACCGCCTGCGGACTGTCGCTCGCCCTGCTCGGCATCGCACTGGGCGGCACGGTGTTCGGCACCGGCTACGAGCAGGCGCACGCGCTGTTGCTGCGCAGCGATGCGCCCGGCGCCGAGTTCGGCATCGCCAAGTTCCTCGCCAACCTGGTGTCCTACGTCGCCGGCATCCCGGGCGGCCTGTTCTCGCCGGCCCTGGCGGTGGGCGCGGGACTGGGCGACAACCTGTCGCACCTGTTCCCGGGCGTGGACCCCTCGGCCGTCGTCCTGCTGGGCATGTGCGCCTACCTCGCCGGCGTGACCCAGGCCCCGCTGACCTCGGCGGTGATCTCGATCGAACTGACCGACAACCATGCGTTGATGCTGCCGATCCTGGCGACCGTGCTGCTGGCCCGCGCCTGCTCCAACCTGTGCTGCCCCACCCCGATCTACAAGGCGCTGGCCCAGCGCCTGGTGCCACGGCTCACGCCACCACCGCCGCCTTCGCCTCCCCCACCGCCATGACCGACCGCGACGATCCAATCCGACAGCCCCGATGGGACGGCCTGGTGCTCGGCGCCTCGCTCGCCACGCTGGATGCCACGCGCGGCTATGGCGAAGTGCCCGACGGGGCGCTGGCCTGGAAAGATGGCGTGCTGGCATACGCCGGTCCGCGCCACGAACTGCCCGACGATCCCGCGTCGCTGGCCGACGAGGTCATCGAGACCGATGGCTGGATCACCCCCGGCCTGGTCGACTGCCATACCCACCTCGTCTTCGCCGGCGATCGCGCGCGCGAGTTCGAGATGCGCCTGCAGGGCGCGAGTTACCAGGACATCGCGCGCTCCGGCGGCGGCATCCTGTCGAGCGTGCGCGCAGTGCGCGCCATCGACGAGGACGGCCTGCTGCGCGAGTCGCTCCCGCGCGCGCGCGCGCTGGTGGCCGACGGCGCGACGACGCTGGAAATCAAGTCCGGCTATGGCCTGGATTTCGAGAACGAGCGCAAGATGCTGCGCGTCGCCCGACGCCTGGGCGAACTGGCCGGCATCGAGGTACGCACCACCTACCTCGCCGCGCATGCCTTGCCACCGGAATTCGCCGACCGCCCGGACGACTACATCGATGCCGTCGTCGACTGGATGTCACGGCTGCATGCCGAGGGCCTGGTCGATGCCGTCGACGCCTTCTGCGAAGGCATCGGCTTTTCCCCGGCGCAGACGCGACGCGTGTTCGAGGCCGCCCGCGCGCTCGGCCTGCCGGTCAAGCTGCATGCCGACCAGTTGAGCGACCTCGGCGGCGCCGGCCTGGTCGCCGAGTTCGCCGGCCTGTCGGCCGACCACGTGGAATACAGCAGCGAGGCCAGCGTGCGGGCGATGGCGGCCTCCGGCGTGGTCGCGGTGCTGCTGCCGGGCGCCTTCCACGTCCTGCGTGAAACCCGCCTGCCGCCGCTGGAGGCCTTCCGCGCGCATGGGGTGGCAATGGCCGTCGCCACCGACTGCAATCCCGGCACGGCGCCATTGATGTCGGTGCGCCAGGCCATGCAGCTGGCCTGCACCCATTTCCGCCTCACCCCCGAGGAGAGCCTGCGCGGCGCGACCGTCAACGCGGCCCATGCGCTGGGGCTGCACGACCGCGGCGTGCTGCGGTCCGGCGCCCGGGCGGACTTCACTTTGTGGGACATCCGCCATCCTTCCGAGCTGTGCTACTGGCTGGGTGGCCGCCTGGCCCGCGCGACCTACGCCGGCGGGCGACGGATCGCCTGAGCGATCGCGGCCCGGGCGACCCCAGGCCGGGCACGCCGGCCAAGGAAAAGGAACACGCCCACAGGGCGGAAGCCATTGATCTTGCCTTGGCTTCCGATCCAACGTCGTAGGATGGGTAGCGCGAAGCAAAACCCATCATTCGTCGTGCATGCGAGCACGCCACGGCGGGTATCGCCTTCGGCTCGACCCATCCTGCGGCGACGCCGCAGCCGATCCCCGTCCGGCAACCCACACGAACCGTCATCCCAGCGAACGCTGGGATCCAGCTTTTGGCTGGGCTGGGCAGATTTCCCCCCGGGCCAGCGCAGCACGCTGGGATCCAGCCTCGGACTTACCGGGCCCCGGGTGCGCTTCGCTTACCCGGGCTACGCGGCGTGTTGCCGTTGCCGTTGCTTTAGGTCTTGATCTCGCGACTTTGAGGCCGTCGAGCACCGCAGGCCGTGGCGGCCGGAGAGGCGCCCTTGTCTGAGCGCAGCGAGTTTGGGCGCCGTGCCGCCGCGGCCGAGGCGCACAGGGGACCGGTGCGGCGAAGCCGGACCGGCGGCCGATGGAGCCGGCGGTTTTGGTTCCTTTTGACAAGACAAAAGGAACCCGCCCAAAGTGCGGAAGCCTTTGACCTTTCCTTGGGTTCCGGTCGAGCACCGGAGGATGGGCAGCGCGAAGCAAAACCCATCGTGCGTCATGCGTACGGCTGCGTGACGGTGGGTTTCGCCTTCGGCTCTACCCACCCTGCGAACGGTATCGCCTCTCCCATGGGCCGTCATGCTGGAAGTCCCGGCCGCGTGGCACGAGGGACATCCCGATCCTGAGTGCGATGCCTTGGCCGGATCGATGGCCCGCTGGCAAACACGGCACCCGGGATTTCGCGACCTGACATGTGCGCCCCGGACCTGGATGAAGAACCAAGAAAAAGCCCCGCATGAGCGGGGCTTTCCGGTACCACGGATGGCGCGGGGCGCTCACTCCTTGGTGGCAGCCTTCTTCGCCACGACCTTCTTGGCCGGCGCCTTGGTCGCCTTGGTGGCCTTCTTGGCGACAGGCGCGGAAGCCGCACCGGTGGCCTTGGTCACCGCCGTGTGCGAACGGGCGTTGCCGTAGCTGGAGTTGTAGCGCTTGCCCTTGGCGGTCTTGCGGTCGCCCTTACCCATGTTCTTGCTCCTGGAACTGTAGAAAAGAATCTATCGAAACCCATGCCGCGCGGGCGGACGGGTGGACACTCGGTCACGTCGCGAGGTCGCGAATTCTACCATGCACGAGACCCGCGCCCGCCAAGCCTACCCGCCGGGCGGCTCAATGCGAGCAGGTGGCGTCGTGGACGTGGCCGTGGTTCAGGCGCAGGTTGGACAGGTGCGCGAGGCCGACCAGGGTGCCGCCGAAGGTCATCGCCACCGCATGCGGCAACACGCTCTCGTGCAGGGGGCCGTAGAGCACCCCGATCCACAGCACCAGCAGGCCCGGCACCAGCAGCGACAACGCCCGCACGGCCCGGTGCCGGCGGTAGCCCCATACCAGGGTGAACAGGCCCAGGCAGGTGGCGAATACCACGAAGGCAAGCTCGAAACCGTCGTCGAACCAGCCCGACACGCCCAGGCTGGGCAGGGTCGCGATCAGCAGGGGCAACAGCGCGCAGTGGGCGGCGCAGACCAGGGAGCCGAAGGCACCCAGGCGGTCGAGCAGGCGGTGGCGGGGGGATGGGGGCGACATGGCCATGACGAATGGGAGGGGCTGGACACTGGATTGTTATAATATAACATTCCGTAACTTCCTGCTGCCACTTTAGCCGATCCCCATTCCGATGCCCATGCCCAACACCGCTCCGTTCAGCCGCCGGCACCGCCGCCTCCCACTCGTCGTCGCGCTCGCCCTGGCCTTGCCGCTGGCCCATGCCGAGGAACCCGCGCCCACGCATGAGCACGACGCGGTCGACCTGGATTCGGTCCAGGTCCGGGCCAGCCCACTGGCATCCACCGCGGAAGAACTCACCCGCCCGGTGGAAGTGCTTGCCGGCGAGCGCCTGGACGCGTCCAAGGCCAACTCCCTGGGCGAGACCGTGTCGCGCCTGCCAGGCGTGCAGTCGTCTTATTTCGGACCGGGTGTCGGCCGCCCCATCGTGCGCGGCTTCGACGGCGCGCGCGTGCAGGTCCTCAACGATGGCCTCGGCGCCGGCGACGTATCGACCGTCAGCGTCGACCACGCCGTCAGCATCGAACCCTTCCTCGCCAACCAGGTCGAAGTGCTGAAGGGCCCGGCCACCCTGCTCTACGGCAGTGGTGCGATCGGCGGCGCGGTGAACGTGGTGGACGGCCGCATCCCCGAGGAAGCCACCTACACGCCGCTGGAAGGCCGCGCCGAACTGCGCGGGGGCACGGTCAACGACGAGCGCACCGGCATGGCCCGCCTGGACGGGACATCGTCGGACGGCCACCTGGTCTTCCATTTCGACGCCCTGCATCGCGAGACCGGGGACTACGACATCCCGGGCCATGCCGAAAGCGAAGACGCGCACGAGGCCGAGCCCGGCCATGACGAGGAAGGCGCCAGCGGCACCCTGCCCAACAGCGCCCTGCGCACCGATGCCGCGGCGCTGGGCGTGTCGTGGGTGGGCGAACGCGGATTCGTCGGCCTTGGCTACAGCCTGTTCAACAGCCGCTACGGCGTGCCCGGCCACTCGCACGGCGAGGAAGACGACCACGACCATGGCCACGACGACGATGCCCACGAGGAAGAAGGCCCGGTCAGCATCGTGATGGACCAGCGCCGTGGCGAACTGCGGGGCGGCCTCCAGGATGTCGGCCCCTTCGCGTCGATGCGCGTCAAGCTGGCACGCACCGAGTACACGCACACCGAGTACGAAGGCGAAGAGGTCGGCACGGTGTTCGACAACGACAGCACCGAGGCCCGCATCGAGCTGACGCATCGCCCGCTGCTCGGCTGGGATGGTGCGATCGGCCTGCAGTGGGCCGACCGCGACTTCCGCGCGATCGGCGACGAGGCCTTCGTGCCGGCATCGGCCACGCGCGACACCGGTATCTTCTGGATCGGCCGGCGTGAGGCCGGTCCGCTCAAGTTCGAGGTCGGCGCGCGCCACGACCGCAACCGGATCGACGTCGACGAGGCCCGCGCCATCGGACCGGACCGCACGTTCGATGCCACCAGCCTGTCCGCCTCGATGCGCTGGAACATCAACCCCGACCTGCACCTGTCGATCGGCCTCGACCATGCGCAGCGCACGCCGGTGGCGGAGGAGCTGTACTCCAACGGCCTGCACGTGGCGACGGGCAGCGTCGAACTGGGCGACCCGGACCTCCACGAGGAGACCGCGAACCGCGCCGAGCTGGGGCTTCACTGGCACCACGGTCCCTTCAAGCTGGGCGCCTCGATCTACCACGTGCGCTACGACGACTTCATCTACCTCGCCGAGACCGGCGTGGATGACGGTGGGCCCGTGCGCGCCTGGACCCAGGACGACGCCCGCTTCAACGGCGCCGAGGCCGAGGCCAGCTGGGCCTTCGCCGAGAATGCCAGCGGGCGCTGGGACGTGCGCGTGTTCGGCGACATCGTCGATGCCGAGCTGACCGGCAGCGGCACCCGCGACATCGACATCGCCGTGCCGCATGGCGACCACGACCACGACTACACCGTCTCGCTGGCCCGCAGCGGCAACCTGCCGCGCATCGCCCCGGCCCGCCTGGGCGGCGAGCTGCGCTGGGAGCGCGACGCCTGGCGCGCATCGCTGGGCGCGATCCGCTACGCCGAGCAGGACGACGTCGCCCAGGGCGAGTCGCCGACGCCGGGCTACACCCTGGTCGACGCGCACCTGGCCTGGCACCTGGACACCGCGGCCGGCGGCGCGTGGGAGGTCTTCCTGGACGGCAGCAACCTGCTCGACGAGGAAGCACGCGTGCACACCTCGTTCCTGAAGGACCTCGCGCCGCTGCCGGGACGTGGCGTGGCCTTCGGCGTGCGCGCGTTCTTCTGAGGCCGGCGCCGCATGGACGAGGCCGCCATCGTACTGCTCCAGGCCGTCGTCGCCGGCATCGTGGCGACGGCCCTGCTCGACCTGTGGACGGCGGCCCTGCGTCGCCTTGCCAGCGTACCGTCGCTGGACTGGGCGCTGGCCGGGCGCTGGATCGGGCACATGCGCCATGGACGATTCGCCCATGACGCCATCGCGCGCGCGACGCCGGTCCGCGGCGAACGCATGCTGGGCTGGGGCCTGCATTACGCCACGGGCATCGCGTTCGCGGGCGTGCTGCTGGCCGTCATGGGCCCCGCGTGGCGGCAGGCACCGACGCTGCTGCCCTGCGTGGCGATGGGCCTGGCGACCGTTGTCGTGCCCTTCGTGTTGATGCAGCCGGCGTTGGGCCTGGGCATTGCGGCATCGCGTACGCCGTCGCCGGGGCGCGCCCGCATGCGCAGCCTGTCGACGCATGGCGTGTTCGGGCTGGGCCTGTATGCCGGCGCATGGACCGCGAGCGCGCTCGCCGGCGGGAGCTGAAGCGCCCGGGCAACGCAAACGGATCGCTAACACCTCGCAGGCGTCGCCGCGGCAGAATCCCGCACGGACTCACGCCAAGGTGCATGGATGCCCGCGACCCCACGTTTCCGCCACGCCCCGGACGAACGCGCATGGATCGCGCTGGGTGTATTGCTGCTGCATGCCTGGGCGGTGTCGTGGCTACTGTCGGCCAGGCACGCGTTGCCCCGCCCCGAGGCCCTCGGCGAGGACGTCACGCAGGTGCATTTCATCCGTCCGGCGCCGGCACCCGTGGCCCGCGACCCCGCCACGCCCGTGCCGGTCCATGGCGATGCGCCGCGCCCGTCGGGGCAGGTCCCCCTCGTCCCGCCCACGGCTTCGACGCCGGCGCCGGGTGAAAGCGGCCTGGCCGTCGTCGAGCTACCTCGAACGCCGCCCTCCACGTTGAGCCTGCCCGACGACTACGTGCCGATCGACTTCCAGGCGGACAACGGCGTCGCGCGGCGGGCGACGATCCTCGATCCCGGGACCACGCGCTTCGCCGACGACTGGGCCACCGACGGCGATCTCGTCGAGAAGCTCAAGGAAGACCATGTCGCGGTGCGGGTCGCACTGGGCCTGTTCGGCGGGCGCGATACCTGCACGCGGGAGGCGATCCGCCAGCGCCGGGCCGACTGCGTCGGCGCGGACTTCCAGCCGGAGCTGCACGAGGCCGTTCAGGGCTACTGACAACCGACCAGCGATGCCCCCGGGTGGCGGGAACTCAGCCCCGCGCGGCGTCCGCCGCGCAATCGGCGCAGACGCCATGGACCTCGAGGGTCTGCGCCTGCGGCACGAAGCCCAGCGCGCGGGCGCGCCGGTCGAGCGAAGCGACGATGTCCTCGTCCTCCAGCTCCGTCGCCGACTGGCACTGGTCGCAGATCAGGAACGGCACCGCGTGCGCCTCGGCGCCGGGATGGTGGCAGCCGACGAAGGCGTTGATCGACGCCAGCTTGTGGATGAAGCCGTGCTCGAGCAGGAAGTCCAGCGCGCGGTAGATCGTCGGCGGCGCCGCGGCGTCGTGCGTGGCCTTCATCTGGTCGAGCAGGTCGTAGGCCTTCATCGGCCGTCCGGCGTCGGCGATCAGCTGCAGCGCGTGCGCGCGGATCGGCGTCAGCCGCAATCCGCGCCGCTCGCACTGGAGCTCCACCTCGCGCACGAAGCCGGCGGCGTCGTGGACGTGGTGCTTGGGATCGGTGCAGGCATGCGGGGACGTGGCCATGTCCCCATGATGGTGCCCGGGGCATGCTGATTCAACCGTCACGCGGCGGGTCTAGAGTGGGCCATCGATGCATCGCATGCATTCCGCCGGTCCCTCCAGCGCTCGCCCGAGGCAATCCGTATGTCGTCCCTCCCGCGCCCACCATCGCTCGTGCTGGCCCTCGTGCTGGCGCTCGGCATCCTCCTGTCGCCCGCGTCCTCGACGGCCTGCACGCGCCTGGTCTACATGGGCGCGGATGGACGGGTGATCACCGCGCGCTCGATGGACTGGAGCAGCGACATCACCACCCATTTGTGGATGTTCCCGCGCGGCATGGCGCGCAGCGGCCAGGCGGGACCGGGTTCGCTCGCCTGGCGGTCGAAGTACGGCAGCGTCATCGCGTCGGGCTACGACATCTCCACCACCGACGGCCTCAACGAAGCCGGCCTGCACGCGGCCGTGCTGTGGCTGGTGGAGTCCGAATATCCGCGGCCGGACGGCCGCAAGCCCGGTCTGGCGATCTCTCTGTGGGCCCAGTGGGTGCTGGACAACTTCGCGACGGTCGCCGAAGCGGTCGACGCGATGTCGCGCGAGCCGTTCATCCTGGTCACCGACAACGTCCCGGGCCAGGCGCGCCTGGCCACGCTCCACCTGGCGATCTCCGACGCCAGTGGCGACAGCGCGATCGTCGAGTACATCGGCGGGCGCCAGGTCATCCACCATGGGCGCCAGTACCAGGTCATGACGAACTCGCCGACCTTCGACGAGCAACTCGCGCTCAATGCCTACTGGAAACAGATCGGTGGAACGGTGATGTTGCCGGGTACCAACCGCGCCTCCGACCGCTTCGCTCGCGCTGCGTTCTACGTCGAGGCGATCCCGAAGTCGGAAGATCCGGTGGAGGCCGTCGCCAGCGTGTTCAGCGTGATCCGGAACGTCTCGGTGCCCTACGGCATCAGCACCCCGGGCCAGCCCAATATCTCCTCCACCCGCTGGCGAACCGTGGCCGACCACAAGCTACGACGCTACTTCTTCGAGTCGGCGCTGACGCCAAACACGTTCTGGGTCGACCTGGACGCGGTCGACTTCTCCGAAACCAGCGGCACCGTGCGCAAGCTCGACCTCGGCCCCAACCAGACGCGCACCTATTCGGGGCGGGCCAACGACGACTTCGTGGAAACGCCGCCGTTTGAATTCCTGGGCCTTTGACCCGCTGCGGAACGCCCCCGCTCAGGCAATGCGCGCGAGCGCCGCGTCGATCCTCGCCAGCGCCTCGTCGCGACCGGCCAGGTAGACGGTGTGGGAGATGTCCGGGCTCACCTGGGTACCGGTGATCGCGACGCGCATCGGCTGGGCGACCTTGCCCATGCCGAGTTCGAGCGCCGTCGCGGTCTCCTGCAGGGCTTCGGCGACGGCGTCGACGTTCCAGTCGGCGAGGGCCGCCAGGCGCTCGCGCGCCCCGGCCAGCGGCGCCCGTGCCTTGTCGGTCAGGTGCTTGGCGACGGCCGCGTCGTCGTAGGTCTCCAGCGGCACGAACCAGACGCGTGCGCGCTCGGCCATGTCCTTCAGCGTCTGCACGCGGTCGCGCAGGGCCACCACGATGTCGGCCGGCGCGGGACCGCGCGCGAGGTCGTAGCCCTGGTCGAGCAGGTGCCACTCCAGGTGCCGGCCCACCGCCGCCGGATCGTCGGTCTTGAGGTACTGCTGGTTGAGCCAGCCGAGCTTGGCCGGATCCAGGCGCGAAGCCTTGGCGTTGACGTCCTTGAGGTCGAACAGGCGCGTCATCTCCTCGATCGAGAAGATCTCCTGGTCGCCGTGCGACCAGCCCAGCCGCACGAGGTAATTGAGCAGTGCGTGCGGCAGGTAGCCCGCGTCGCGGTACTGCATGACGTCGGCCGCGCCGGTGCGCTTGGAAAGCTTGGCGCCCTCCGGGTCGAGGATCATCGGCAGGTGGGCGAAGTGCGGCACCTCCGCGCCCAGGGCCCGGTAGATGTTGATCTGGCGCGGGGTGTTGTTGACGTGGTCGTCGCCACGGACGACATCGGTGATGCCCATGTCGAGGTCGTCGACCACCACCGCGAAGTTGTAGGTGGGGAAGCCGTCGGAACGGAAGATCACCAGGTCGTCGAGCTCCTCGTTGCTGATCTCGATGCGGCCCTTCACCTTGTCGTCCCAGGCGACCGTCCCGTCCAGCGGATTCTTGAACCGGATCACCCGGTTCGGGTCCTCGCGCAAGGGTTCGCCGCGGTCGCGATAAGCGCCGTCGTAGCGCGGCTTGCCGCCGGCGGCCATGGCCGCCTCGCGCATGGCCTCCAGCTCTTCCTTGGTCTCGTAGGCGTAATACGCGGTGCCGTCGGCGACCATCTTCTCGGCGACTTCGCGATACCGCGCCAGGCGCTGGGTCTGGTAGAACGGGCCTTCGTCGTAGTCCAGGCCCAGCCAGGCCATCGACGCGAGGATGGCATCCATCGCCGCCTGCGTGCTGCGTTCCTGGTCGGTGTCCTCCACCCGCAGGATGAACGCGCCGCCGCGTCGACGCGCCTCCAGCCAGCAGTACAGCGCGGTGCGCGCGCCGCCGATGTGCAGGTAGCCGGTGGGACTGGGGGCGAAGCGGGTGCGGCAGCTCATGCGGGACTCGGTCATGCGGGCGGATCGCGCATTTTACCGGAAGGGGCGGCCTGCATGCCGCGCCCGCTCGGCCGAGTGGCGGCGAGCACGCGGTCCCCTACAATTCCCCCATGGCCACCCTCTTCATCTCCGACCTGCACCTGGATCCCGAGCGCCCGCGCATCACCGAGCTGTTCGTGCGCTTCCTGCGCGGCGAGGCGCGCGGCGCGGACGCGCTGTACATCCTCGGCGACCTGTTCGAGGCCTGGGTCGGCGACGACGATCCGTCCGAGGTCGGCGCCACCGTCGCGCGCGAGGTCCGCGCCCTGGTCGAATCGGGCGTGCCGGTGTTCTTCATGCACGGCAACCGCGATTTCCTGCTCGGCACCGACTACGCCATGCGGGCGGGCATGACCCTGCTGCCCGACCCGGCCGTCGTCATGCTCCACGGCCGCCCGGTGCTGTTGTCGCACGGCGACCAGCTGTGCACCGACGATGCCGCCTACCAGCAGTTCCGCACCCAGGTGCGCGACCCCCGCTGGCAGGCGCAGTTCCTCGCGCAACCGCTGCCCGCCCGCCTGGCGTTCGCCCGGCAGGCGCGCGAAGCCAGCGCCCGCCACCAGTCGGGCCTGAAGGACGAAGGGACGATGGAATCGATCACCGACGTGGCGCCCGCCACCGTCGCCGACACGCTGAGCCGCTATGGCATCGGGACCCTGGTGCACGGCCACACGCACCGCCCCGCCGTGCACGCGCTCGAACTCGATGGCGCGCGCGCCGAGCGCATCGTGCTCGGGGACTGGTACGAACAGGGTTCGGTCCTGCGCGTCGCCGACGACGGACACGCACTGCAGGCGCTGCCACTGGCCTGAGGCACCTCGCGGCGCCTGCCCGCGCCACGCTCACTCCATGGCCTGGGACAGGGCCTGGAGTTCCTCCTCGCTGAAGCCCGCGGCGCTGCGCGCGGGCAGGTTGAAGGGTCCGTGCAGGACCGCGCGCGCGTACTCGACCAGCAGTTCGCGGAACCTCGGCGCCGGTTCGACGCCGGCGCGCTCGCAATACCAGTTGAACCAGCGCGAGCCCGCCGCGACGTGCGCCACCTCCTCGCGGAGGATCACCTCCAGGATATCGGCGGTGGCGTCGTCGCCCAGCGCGCGCAGCTTGACGATCATGCCCGGCGTGACGTCGAGACCACGGGCTTCCAGCACGCGCGGCACCAGCGCCATCCGCGAGAGACCATCGTGGGCGGTTTTCTCGGCCATTTCCCACAAGCCGTTGTGCGCGTCGAAATCGCCGTAGTCGTGGCCGAGTTCGCGCAGCCGCACCTGCAACATGCGGAAATGCCGCGCCTCGTCGTCGGCGACGGCGACCCAGTCGGCATAGAAGTCGTCGGGCAGGCCACGGAAGCGGTAGACCGCGTCCCAGGCCAGGTCGATGGCGTTGAACTCGATGTGCGCGATCGCGTGGATGAACGCCGCGCGCCCCTCGTCCGAGCCCAGGCCGCGACGCGGCAACCCGCGCGGGTGCACCAGGCGCGGTCGCGCGGGGCGACCGGGCATGCGGATCGGCGCCGGCGGCGGCGCGTCGGCCGGGATCCCGAGACGGCCGCGCCGGAAGGCCGCCGCCGCGTCGGCGGTGGCGGCGAGCTTGGCCCCGGGCGAATCGGCCTGCAGGCAGTCGCGCGCCGCGTCGAAGAGGGATGCCATGCCCGCGGCTGCGCGTCGCCCGGTCCCGCGCCTCAGGAGGCGCGGCGCTGGCGCTTGGCTTCGTCCGAGCGCAGGTGCTTGATGCGCTCGAAGTAGTCTTCCGCGGTGCCGGTGACGTACTCGCCGTTGAAGCACGACGAGTCGAACTGCGCGATCCGCTGCTTGGGACCGGACACGGCTTCCTTCAGGTCCTCCAGGTCCTGGTAGATCAGCCAGTCGCAGCCCAGGATCGACTCGACCTCCTTCTCGTCGCGGTTGTAGGCGATCAGCTCCTCGCGCGTGGGCATGTCGATGCCGTAGATGTTGGGATGGCGCACCGGCGGCGCGGCCGAGGCCAGGTAGACCTTGCGCGCGCCGGCCTCGCGGGCCATCTGCACGATCTGCTGCGAGGTGGTGCCGCGGACGATGGAGTCGTCGACCAGCAGGACCACGCGGTTGCGGAATTCCAGCGGGATCGGATTGAGCTTGCGGCGCACCGACTTCGCGCGCTCGCCCTGCCCCGGCATGATGAAGGTCCGGCCGACGTAGCGGTTCTTGATGAAGCCCTCGCGGTACTTCACGCCCAGCACGTTGGCGACCTCCAGGGCCGCGTCGCGCGAGGAGTCGGGGATCGGGATCACGGTGTCGATGTCGTGGTCCGGGCGCAGGCGCAGGATCTTCTCGCCGAGCTTCTGGCCCATGCGCATGCGCGCCTTGTGCACCGAGACGTCGTCCATCATCGAGTCCGGCCGGGCGAAGTAGACGTACTCGAAGATGCACGGCGTGTGCGGCCGCGGCTCGGCGCAGGCGCGTTCGTGCAGTTCGCCTTCGCCGGTGATGACGATGCCTTCGCCCGGGCGCACGTCGCGCACGCGCTGGAAGCCGGTCAGGTCGAGCGCGACCGACTCGCTGGCCACGGCGTACTCGTCGCGGCCGTCGCGGGTGCGCTTGCCCAGGACCAGCGGGCGGATGCCATTGGGATCGCGGAACGCGACCAGGCCCAGGCCCAGGACGGCGGCCACGACCGCGTAGCCGCCCTCGCAACGCCGGTGCACGCCTTCGATGGCGGTGAACACGGTCTCCGGCGTGAGGCCCTTGCGCGTGTCCAGCTCGTGCGCGAACACGTTGAGCAGCACTTCGGAGTCGGACTCGGTGTTGACGTTGCGGCGGTCCTCGGCGAAGACCTCGTCGCGCAGGGCCTCGGTGTTGATGAGGTTGCCGTTGTGCGCGAGCACGATGCCGTAGGGCGAGTTGACGTAGAACGGCTGCGCCTCGTCGTGGCCCTCGCTGCCCGCGGTCGGGTAGCGGCAATGGCCGATGCCCAGGTTGCCCTGCAGCAATTGCATCGAGGCCTGGTCGAAGACATCGCGCACCAGGCCGTTGCCCTTGTGCACGCGCAGGCGCGTGCCCTTGGCGGTGGCGATGCCGGCCGCATCCTGGCCCCGGTGCTGGAGGACCGTGAGGCCGTCGTACAACTGCGCTGCGACGTCGTTATGGCCGACGATACCGATAATGCCGCACATCGTTATGGATCCTGGGGTTGTTCATCCGCGGCCGCGGCCGCCGGTGGCAACGGCGCGGGAAGCGCCGTGCCGGGTTCGTTGTCCTGCGCCGCCGGGCCCTGCAGCTCCTGCAATCCCTGCAGGACCGGCGCGACGCCGCTGAAATCGATCTCCTGCGAGGCCCAGTCCGGCAGCCAGGCGCGCAGCCACTGCGCCCCCGGCAGCACCAGCGGCACCAGCCGCGACGCCTGCCATTCCGGCTCCCGCGGCATCGAGGTGAAGCCCAGCAGCAGCACCAGCACGCAGGCGACGAACGCGCCCCGGACGAGGCCGAAGACGAGCCCGAGCGTGCGGTCGAGGCCCGACAGGCCGACCGAGTGCAACAGCTTGCGGACCAGCCAGCCGACCAGGCCGACCACGATCATCACGCCCAGGAAGCACAGCGCGTAGCCGGCGAACAGCTGCCCGGTCCCGGGCGCGGCGCCACCGGCGAGCAGGGTCGCCACGTCGCCGCCGAAGCGGAAGGCCGCCCACCCGCCCAGCAGCCAGGCCGCCAGCGACGCGATGACGCCGACCAGGCCGCGCATCGCGCCGAACAGGGCCGAAATCAGCAGGATCGCCAGCAGGACCCAGTCGATGGCCGTCATGCCCTGCCCGCCTCGCCCGCGCCTGTCCGCTGGATCGATGCCATCAGGGATGCGTTTGCACGATGCCGCTGATGCCCAGGCGCGCGGCCAGCTGCGCCTTGAGCGCCTCGGCCTCGGCGCGGTCGGCGACCGGCCCGACCCGCACGCGGCTCAGGGTGCCCTTGTCGGTATCGACCGATTCGATGAAGGCGCTGAAGCCCGCGGCCCGGGCGCGGTCGCGCAGCTTCGCCGCATCCTCGGCGTGGCTGAAGGCAGCCAGTTGCACCGCGAACCCCACACTGGGGGCAGAAGGCACCGGCTTGGGCGGTTCGGGCTTCTTCGGCGCCGGCGCGGGCGTCGCCGGTGCGGTCGCGACCGGGGTCGCCGGGCTGGGCGCCTGCGGCTCGGGCTCGGGCTTTGCGGCGACCGGCGGCGCGGGTTCCGCGGCGTCGGCATCGAGCACGATCACCCGGACGTCGACCTGCGGATTGACGCCGGCGGCCACCACCCGCGCGGCCTCGGCCTCCTCGCGGGTCGCGTAGGGCCCGATGCGTACGCGGTACAGGGTGCGCTTGTCGGCGCCCTCGATGGTGTCCTGGAAGCCGGGCAGCCCCTTGTCGCCCAGGACCTTGATGACCCGCGCCGCATCCTGGCTGCTGGCGTAGGTGCCGAAGCCCAGCGCGTAGTCGCCACCGGCGGTCGTTGCCGGCAGTGCGCCCTCCGGCGCCTGTGCGGCGGCGTCGCGGGTGTCGACCGTGGGCAACGCGCCATCGGTCGACATGCCCACGGCGCCCCCCTCGGGCGTGGCGCCCGGGGTCACCAGCGGCAGTTCGCGGGTCTCGAACCCGCCCTGGGGCGCGTCGGGCATGTCCAGCGGCAGGTCGGCCACGCCGCTCTCGGGCGCAGGGCCCTTGATGAGCATGGGCAGGAAAATCACGGCGAGCGCGACCAGGACGATCGCACCGATCAAGCGCTGTTTCAGGGCTGGTTCCATGGGTCTCGCAGGCCGAAGGCGTGTCGCGGCGCGATTATACCCTCGCCGGCGCCGCGACCCGAGCGGGCGGCGGCGCTTCGTTCATCCCACGCATGCCGTGGCGGCCTCAGCCCAGCGCCGCCAGGGCCGCGGCCGCCGTGTGGAAGGACCCGAACGCCAGTACACGGTCGCCCGGCACCGCGGCCGCCAGCGCGGCCGCCAGCGCCGCGTCGACGCCCGGATGGCGCGATGCCTGTCCGGCCGCGGTACCGGCCAGGCGCTCGGCCAGCGCGTCGACGGTCTGGCCTCGGGGGCCGGCATCCTCGAGTCCGGCGAGGTACCACCGTCCCACCCGGCCCGCCAGCGCCGAGACCACGCCAGCGACGTCCTTGTCGTCGAGCGCCGCGTAGACCGCGTGCACGGCCCCGCCCGCGTCGCCGATGGCCAGGAAGTCCGCCAGGGCCGCGGCCGCCTGCGGATTGTGGCCCACATCGACCAGCACCTCGACGCCTTCGCGTTCGAAGCGCTGCAGGCGACCGGCGACGGAAGCCGTCGCCACGCCCCGCTCGATGTCCTGCGCGGCCACCGGCAGGTCCAGCGCGCGGACCGCGGCGATCGCCACGGCGGCGTTGCGCAGTTGCACCGGTGCCGCCAGGGGCGGCAAGGGCAGTTCGAGTTCGCAGCCCACTTCGCGCCACGACCAGGACGCCGCGTCGCCGGCGGGAGGCTCGAAGAAGAAATCGCAGCCCACCCGGATCGCCGGGGCGCCGACGGCATAGGCATGCCGGAGCACGCTGGAGGGCGGGTCGTCGTCGCCGATCACCAGCGGTTTCCAGGCGCGCGCGATGCCGGCCTTCTCGTGTCCGATGCGCTCGCGGTCCTCGCCGAGCCAGGCCTGGTGGTCCAGGTCGACGGTGGTGACGACGGCCACGTCGGGATCGACGATGTTGGTGGCGTCCAGGCGACCGCCCAGGCCGACCTCGAGGATGGCCAGGTCCAGTCCCGCGCGCTCGAACAGCCACAGCGCGGCGAGCGTGCCATGCTCGAAATAGGTCAGCGTCGTCGCGCCGCGCGCGGCCTCCACCGCTTCGAAGGCCTCGACAAGGTCGGCATCCGCGGCATCGATGCCGTTGATGCGCACGCGCTCGTTGTAGGCGAGCAGGTGCGGCGAGGTGTAGGCGCCGACCGACAGGCCGGCGGCGCGGACGATGGCCTCGATGAACGCGACCGTCGATCCCTTGCCGTTGGTCCCGGCCACGGTGACCACGCGGGCGGCCGGCCGGGACAGCGCCATCCGGGCGGCCACCTCCGCCACGCGCTCGAGTCCCATGTCGATGGCCCGGGGATGCTGGCGCTCGATGCGCTCCAGCCACTCGGCAAGCGTTGGCACGTTCAACTCCGTGAATGAAAAAGGCGCAGTTCGCAGTGCGGATTGCACCGGGTTCACGGGAATTATGGACGATGCCGCACACATCGGGCATCGCGGCGCCGAAATGCCGCAACGCTCACCCGTTCTTTACACGCCTGCCGCCGGCGGCGACCAAGAATGCCGTGTCGGCCTGCCGACACCTGGATTCCCGGGGAACATCCCCGATACAAGGAGCGAATGCCATGCGTATGAAAGTGATGCTCGGACTCGGACTCGTTCTCGCCATTGCCGCCGGCGTGGCCATGGCGAAACCGAGGAACGGCGAGCTGGGCGTCTACCTGGATGCCGACGGCAACGTGGTCGGCACCTATTCGGTGAGCTGCGACGGCGTCTTCAGCTACAGCGGGACGCGGACCGCCAACTCGCTGGCCAACGGCCAGCTGTTCTGCAACCTGCCGTAAGCGCGACCCCGCGGAAGCCACGCCAGCGCGTGGCTTCCGCCCTTCCGCCTCCCGCCCTCAAAGGGCCCGGTGCACCGCTTCGCCGAACAGGGCGGTGTGGTGGCTGCAATCGTTCAGGCGCACGATGTCCAGGCGCTCGACGCTGTCGCCCTCCAGCAGGTTGAGCGTCGTCGGGGCCTGGCGGAAGGTCCACAGCCGATTGAACGGGATGCCCAGCAGGTGGCACAGGATCACCCGGTTGACGGCGTCGTGGGCGACCACCAGCAGGGTGTCGTCCGTCCCCAGCCCATCCCCCGCGCGCTTCAGTGCCGGCCAGGCGCGGTCGAACACCTGCCGCAGCGACTCACCGCCCTCGCCGGGCATCTGCACCGTCTCGGGGGCCTCGCGCCAGGCCTGCAGGCGCTCGGGATCGCGCGCATGGATCTCGCTGGCCAGCAGCCCTTCCCAGTCGCCGTGGCCGATCTCCATCAGGCCCGGGTCGGTTTCCAGCATGCCCGAGCGCCCGTCGAGCGCGAGTTCCGCCGTGAGCCGCGCGCGTGCCAGCGGCGAGGCCACCGCGCGGGTGATGTCGGCATCGCGCAGGCGCTGGCCCAGCGCCCGCGCCTGCGCTTCGCCAACCGGCGACAGCGGGATGTCTTCCTGGCCCTGGTAGCGACCTTCGGCGTTCCACGGCGTCTCCCCGTGGCGGGCAAGCAGGACGCGCATCAGACCTGCCTCAGCGAGAGGATGCCGGGAGTCGCGGCCAGGGCCGCGAGTTCCTCGTCGGTCACCGGACGGTCGACGGTGATCGCCGCCCGGGCCTGGCCGTCGCCGGCGGCGCCGAGCGCGAAGTTGACGATGTTCACGCCCGCCGCGCCCAACTTCGAACCCACGGTGCCGATCATGCCCGGGCGGTCCTCGTTTCGCATCAGCAACACCGGCGCGGCCGGGTCGAACTCGATCTCGACGCCATCCAGGCGCACCACTCGGGGCCCGCGATGCAGGGTCGCCTCCACTTCGCGGGTACGCTCGTCGCTCTCGATGCGCAGGCGCAGCAGGCGGTCGAAGCCGTCGCTGTCGCCGCCGACCGTCTCGGCCACGGTCAGGCCGCGCGCGGCGGCTTCCTGCAGCGCGTTCACCGGGGTCACCCGGCCCGACGCCGTGCCCATCAGCGCAGCGACGAGCAGGCGCGTCAGCGGCCGGGTGTCGAGCGCGTCGGTGCGGCCGGCGTAGGTGATGTGCAGGCGCGTGGGCGCCGGGACCAGGCGCGAGGCCAGTCGCCCCAGCGAGGACATCAGCGGCATCCAAGGCCCGACCTCGCGCGCCGCCTCGGCGGTCAGCGGCGGCAGGTTGACGCAGCCGGCGACCGCACCGGTGGCGACGAAATCGATGATCTGGCGGGCCAGGATGGTGCTGACCGCCTGCTGGGCCTCGCTGGTCGACGCGCCCAGGTGCGGGGTCAGGATCAGCCGCGGATGGGCGCGCAGCGGCGACTCGGCCTGAAGCGGTTCGGTCACGAAGGTGTCCAGTGCCGCGCCGGCGAGGTGGTCCTCGTCGAGCAGCTGGATCAGCGCGCCCTCGTCGACCAGGCCGCCGCGGGCGGCGTTGATGAGGTAGGCGCCCTTCTTCATCGTGCGCATGCGCGCTTCCGACAGCAGGTTGGTGGTCTCCTTGGTGCGCGGGATGTGCAGGGTAATGATGTCGGCCCAGGCCAGCAGTTCGTCCAGGCTCTTGAGCTTCACGCTGCCCTTGGCGGCCGCGGCGGCCGGCAGGAAGGGATCGTGCGCGGCGACTTCCATGCCGATGCCGGCGGCCTTGCGCGCCACCGTGCTGCCGATGCGCCCCAGGCCGATCACGCCGAGCTTCTTGCCCTCCAGCTCGAACCCGGTCAGGCCGGCCTTCGGCCAGCCGCCCGCCTTCATGCCGGCATCGGCCCGCGGGATGTGGCGCGCCAGCGCGAACAGCAGCGAGATCGCATGCTCGGCGGCCGCCAGGGTGTTGCCGTCGGGGGCGTTCATGACCGCGATGCCGCGGGCGGTCGCCGCGTCCACGTCGATCGTGTCGACGCCGGCGCCGGCGCGACCGATCACCTTGAGCTTGTCGGCCTGGGCCAGGGCCTTGGCCGGCACCTTGGTGGCCGAGCGCACCAGGATCGCGTCGAAATCCGCCAGCCTGGCGGCGAGCGCGTCGGGATCCTTGATCGGTTCGGGGGCGACTTCCACCTCCCATCCCGCGTCGCGGAACAGGATCAGGCCGTCTTCATGGATGCCATCACAGGCCAGGACTTTCATTGCATGCTCCAGTGGGTAGGGAAACCCGCGGAGTCCGCATGCAGCCGGCACTTCGGATGGAGACGCCGCACCGAAGGGTGCGGGGGGACCTGCGACACGCTGCAGGTCGGGCATTGCTGCCACTGATCGGGAAACGGGGCCGGCTGGCATGGGAATCCGCGATGCCGGCAAGACTAGCAGAGTCCACCCGGCGCGCAACCGTTACCTCCGAAACCACTCCCCGGCCGCCGCCATTGCGGCACGTGCAGTCAGGCGCCCCGAGGCGTAAGCTCGAGGCATGGAGGCACCGCGGCCATGATCCTGGATTCCATGCTGGCCCACAGCCCCGTCCTGCTGTGCCTGGCGTCGGCCCTGCTGCTGCTCGGCTATGGCGCGGTGCGCCTGGTCCAGGCCGGCGTGCGCGCGGGGCGACGCTGCCTGGGCACCGGCGGCGCACAGGCCGGCATGTCCCACCACGCCTGAATCGCGGGCCGGCGGTAACGCCCCCCTCTTGAACGCCCGGCTCTTCCAGACTGCAACGGGCCGGCGATGCCGGCCCGTTGCAGTCGTCTTCGCCGCCGGTGCGGTTCAGTCCTTGGCCGGCACCCCGAGCTCGGCCAGGATCTGCGGCGCCGGGAAGACTTCCTGCATGATCCAGCGCATGTAGCGCTGGTCGACCGCGATCATGCGCGTCATCGTCGGGTCGAACACCCAGTTGCTGCTCACCGACTCCCAGTTGCCGTCGAACGCGAGGCCGACGAGCTGGCCGTGGGCGTCCATGACAGGCGAACCGGAATTGCCGCCGGTGATGTCCAGGTCGGACAGGAAGTTGACCGGCACGGTACCCAGGTCCTTGTCCTGCAGGCCGCCGTAGCGCTTGGCCGCGATGGCGTCGAGCAGGGCCTGCGGGGCATCGAAGGGCGCCTCGCCGGTGGCCTTGGCCGCGACCTCCTCGAGCCGGGTGAACGGCGCCTGCTTGCTACCATCCACCTTGGTGTAGCCCATGACGTTGCCGAAGGTGATGCGCAGCGAGGAGTTGGCGTCGGGATAGACGAACTCGCCCTCGCTCTTCTTGTAGTCGGCCACCGCCTGCAGGTAGACCGGGCGGGCCAGCAGCGCGTCGCCCGCGCGCACCTTGCCCTCCTGTTCCAGCGCCAGCAGGGTCGGCATGACCGCGACGGCGAGGTCGATCGCCGGGTCCTTGCTCTTCTCGAACTCCGCCCGATCGGCCGTCATCAGGCCCAGCCGGTATTCGGTGATGCCCAGGTTGGTCTTGGCCAGGCGGTCGAGTGCGCCCTCGATCGCCTTCTCGTCGTTGCCGCCCAGCCAGGCGTCGAGCGCCTCGACGTGCTGGTCGGCCGGCAGCTTCACGTACTCGCGCAGCCAGTAGGCCTGCAGTTCGCGGTCCATTTTCGGATCGTAGCGACGCTCCATCTGCCGCATGCCGCCCTCGAAGCCGGGCAGGTCGCGGTCCTGGTAGCCCTGCTCGCGATCGGCGTCGGGCCGGTCGCGCTCGATCGCCAGGCGGTACAGCTGGACCGCCGCGCCGATGGTGCCGGTCCGGCGCAGTTGGCCCAGGACCAGGTCGCGGTCGCGCTGGGCGCGGGCCTGTTCGTCCAGTGCGACCAGGGTGGCGTGCGCCTCGAGAGCGGCCTTGCCTTCGTCGCCCTGCTCGTGCAGCCACTCCAGCACCGCGGCTTCGCCGGCGTGCTTGGTCGCGGCGGCATGGGTCCGGCGGAAGCCCTCGAGCTGGCCGTCGTAGTTCTTCATCGCGTTCTGCCAGCCCCGGATGGTGCTCGCGTACTTGACCTCGATCGAAGGGTCCTGCTTGCCTGCGGCCTCGACCAGGGCCACGAGCTTCTTGTAGTGGGCGCCGACCGTCGGGTAGGCCCAGTTCGCGGTCTCGTCGAATTCCTCGGCCAGGGCATAACGGGCCGTGCGCCCGGGATAACCCGCGACCATGACGAAATCGCCGGCTTCCAGCGGCCGGCTGGCGATCTTCAGCCAGTGCCTGGGCTGGTAGGGCACGTTGCCTTCGGCATAGGCCGCGGGCTTGCCGTCCTTGCCGACGTAGGCGCGATAGAAGGAGAAGTCGCCGGTGTGGCGCGGCCACATCCAGTTGTCGACCTCGCCGCCGTAGTTGCCGATGCTGCTGGGCGGCGCGTAGACCAGGCGCACGTCCTTGATCTCGAGGTTGCGGAACAGGCGATAGGTGTTGCCGCCGGAAAAGCTGTACAGGCGGCAGCGGAAGCCTTCGCCGGCCTCGCACTGGGCGACGAGCTGCTTCTCGATGCGCTCCAGCGCCTCGGTGCGGCCCAGCGCATCCGGGGCGGCGCCGATGGCGGCCTTCACCCGGTCGGTGACGTCCTGGATGTCGTCGAGCGCGTAGATGCGCGCGTTGGGGCCGGCGGAAACCTCGGCGGCCGGCGTCGCGGCATTGAAGCCCTCGGCCATCAGGTTGCGCTCGGGGGTGGAGTTCAGCTGGATGGCGCCGTACGCGCAATGGTGGTTGGTGACCACCAGGCCCTGCGGCGACACGAAGCTGGCGGTACAGCCGCCCAGCGAGACGACCGCGCCCATCGGGTCGCCGGTCAGGTTGGCCAGCTGCTCGGGCTTGAGCTTCAGGCCGGCCTTGCGCAGCGGCTTGGCGATCTCCGGCAGCTGTTGCGGTACCCACATGCCCTCGCCCGCCACCGCGGATCCGACCAGGCCAGTCAATGCGATGGCCGCGGCCAACACCCCATAACGCATGCCCACACTCCTTCTGCTGTTCGACCCGGGAGTGTAGCGGCTGGGCCGCGAGCACGGCCATGACGGAAGTCAGGTGGCGCCGGTGCGTGCGTTCGACGGGAGCCGCCGGAAAGAAGGCCCGGCCGCGGGGGCCGGGCAACAATGCCGCAGACACGCATTGAAGACGTCGCCCTCCTGCACATCCCATTGCCGGGGGCGACCCAAGCAGCCTTCAGCCATCGTCGCCAGCGCGTGCACGCGGCCGTGCCGGGGCCCTGGACGCCGCGCCCGCCTCGATGGCTCGCCTGCATTTGGAGGGATCGGCGAAGACAAAACCTCGTCACGCCGCTAAAAAGAACTCAATTTTTCTAAAGCAATCCAAAGGCAAGCCATTGATCCGCAAGCCATCCCGGGGGCCGGGGCGACCCGCGTGCCGCGCGCGGGCAGCCACCCATCGCCCCACCACTGGCCGCCGCCGCCGGGCGATGGCACAGTCATGGCACGGGCAAGGGGGCCCATGACTGTCAGGGAACGCGGGCGTGGCCGGGCCATCGGCCTGTGCCGCCGCATGCACCACGCGCGGGCTCCGGGCGTGGGTGCCGCAGACAGCTTTCCCGACACGCAATGGGGGTTCGATGCCGGAAGTTCCTGAGACCAGCACGCCGTCGTGGCCGCCCCGGATCCGTTTCCTGCGCATTGGCGACGTCGTGATCGACCTCGCGTTGCGCCGGGTCCTGCACGGTGAACAGGCGACCGAGTTGCCGCAGCGCGTGTTCGACGTGCTCCTGCTGCTCGCCGCCGAACCGCACGTGCTGCACACCCGCCAGGCACTGCTGGCCCGGGTGTGGTCCGGGGTCATCGTCGAGGACGCGAACCTCTCCCAGAGCGTCAGCGTGCTGCGCAAGGCCCTGGGCGAGGCGCACAAGACCTGGATCCGCACCCGCTCCAAGCAGGGCTACGTATTCGAACCGCCCTTCGACATCGAAGCGCTGGAAACATGGGCGCCGGGCGAGGCGCCCGTCGCGGGCGTTGCCGTGGAGGAAGAAGCCCAGGTCCGCGACCCGGCGGCGCCAGCCGTCACCGGGCCCGCGTCGCGGCGCGCCTTGTCGGTGCGTGCGACCCTGGCCACGGCGGCCGCGCTGGCCCTGCTGGCCACCCTTGCCTGGTGGCTGCTTCCCCGGCTCGCAACGCCGGGCGATGCGCCTGCGCTGCCGGCGTCGGTGACCCTGATCCCGGTCGAGGACCCCGGGCGGGACAACGTCGACGCGGCGTCGCTGGAGTTGCTCGATGCCTGGCTGGGCTGGAAGCTCGGCTCGCTGCCCGATGTCACCGTGCTGACCCCCGCCCACCTGGCGGCCGATCCGGCCGCGCAGGCGCGCAACACCGTGGTCCTGCTCTCCACCGGCCCCTCCCCGCAAGGTCCCGAAACGCGTGTCGTGCGGGCCCGGTTCGAGAAGGACGGCGAAGTCCATCGCCTGCAGCAGGAAGGCGATCCCGCGGATGTCGCCCTGCTCGTCGACCGGCTCTCGGACGCGGTGCTCGCGGCGCTCTATCCGGACCGCCCGCCCCAGGCATGGCCGTCCCTGCGGGTGACGCCCGAGGCCGCCACCGGCTTCCTCGCGCTGGAACGGGCACGACGTGCCCACCATTGGGGCGACGCAGTCCAGGCCGGCGACGCGCTGGTCCGCGAGGCCCCTGATTTCGCCCTGGGCCACCTGCACCTGGCCCGTGCCCAGGCGACCCTCGGCCGATTGCCGGAAGCGCGCCGCCACCTGGAGACCGCACGCGAGCTGCTGCAGCCGATGCCCGCCGAGGCCGAGGCCCTGTTGAAGGCCCAGCAACTGGCCCTGTCGAACGACCACGCCGCCGCGGCCGAGGCCTATGCCCGGCTCGCCCAGCGCTACCCGGACCAGACCTGGTTCGCGCAGCAACAGGCCCGTGCCCTGGGGCGCGCCGGCCGCTTCGCCGATGCGCTGGCGCTGATGCAGACGCCGATATGGGACCGCCCCCTGCCGGCCTCGACGGAAATGCAGAAGTGGTTCAACCGGGCGATCTTCCAGGCCCCCCTGGGCGACCTGGAGGGCGCCATCGAGAGCGCCCGCAAGGCCGACGCGCTGGCCGCCGCCGCGGGCGAGGAGTGGGCCTACGACCGGGGCCACACGCTGATGCTGCTCGCCCAGCTGCAGGTCGACAGCGAACCCGACCGCGACACCCGCGCCGGCTTCGAGGCCGCGGCGGCCCAGTTCGAGAAGGCCGGCGATGCGTTCTCGGCCCTTCGCGCACGTTTCCTCGGCGAAGTACTGGGGCCGCCGAAGGCCCAGTACCGCTACCTCGACGAATGGCTGGCGCAGGCGCGCGCGGCCGGGCAGCGGCAACTGGAGCTGGGCGCCCTGCGCGCCGCGGCCTTCCAGCAGTATCGCGCGGGCAATATCCAGGCCTATCGCCTGCGGCTGATGCAGGCGATGGCCGTCGCCGAATCGATGGACGACCCGTGGAGCACCAACGCGATCGAGCGCGACCTGCTCAACGAGGAATACCTGCAGGGGCGCTTCACCCAGGCCGGCGAACGCATCGCCCGCATGGCCGGCAACGACCAGCAGGGCGAACTGGTCACCTGGGCCCGCCTGTTCGAGGTGTTCATCGACCAGATGCAGGGCCGCAACGCGCGGGCCCTCGCCGCCGCCGAACGCGGACGCACGCGGATGGACGACCCGGGCCTGCCGTCGCCGTCGCAATCGGTGAGGGACCGCTACGCCTGCGCCAGCGGACAGATCCAGACCACCATGGGTGATCCGCAGGCCGCACGCGCCAGCTACGCCCGCTGCCCGGCCACCGATCCGGCGCTGGAGCTGGTCGCCATCATCGGCCTGGCGGAAGTCGACCTGGATACCGGTGACACCGTCGCGGCCCTGGCTGGCCTGCACCGCGCACTGGGCAAGCTGCCGGACCTGGACACGGCGCCGGGGCGCTGGATCCTGAAGCTGGAGATCGCGCCCCTGCTGGCCGCCGCCGGCGAGCGCGAGGAGGCCGAGCGACTGAACCGCGACGTCCTGCCGGAAGTGCAGCGCGCCGGTTACGGCATGCTCACCGCGATGGCCCAGGTGGGCCTGGCCGAACTGGCCCTGTCGCGGGGCGAGCTGGACGAGAGCCGGCGCTGGGCGGGGCAGGCGCGCGCCAGCCTGCCCGAGCCGATCTGGCTGGTCGACCAGCGGATCGACCTGGTGGAAGCGGGCCTGGCCCGCCTTGCCGGCGACCCTGCCGGCGCGGACGCTCGTCTGCGCACGCTGGAACACGAGGCCGGATCGCGCGACGACATGCTGGCCCGCCTGCGCGCGCTCGACGCCCTCCAGGGCACGACGGCATCGGGTCGCGTCGCGACCACGCGCATGGCCCTGGTCGCGCGCACCGGGCTTCGCGGGGTCTCGGTCGACTGGATGATGCCGCCCGCCGGCGGCGACAGCCTGAAGGGCGACGATACGCCCTGACCCCTCCCGGCGGCCCGTGCCGGGTGCCGGCGATATAATGGAAGGCCGTCCTTCAAAGGGCCGCCGCGCGCGGCTGGTGTCGATGAGCCAAATGATGAAAGCCCTGGTCAAGCGCGAAGCCGGAAAGGGCATCTGGATGGAAGAGGTGCCGGTACCCGAGCCGGGCCCGAACGAAGTCCTGATCAAACTCGAGAAGACCGCGATCTGCGGCACCGACCTGCACATCTACCTGTGGGACGAGTGGAGCCAGCGCACGATCAAGCCGGGCCTGGTGATCGGCCACGAGTTCGTCGGCCGAATCGCCGAGATCGGCCCCGGCGTCACCGGCTACCGCATCGGCCAGCGCGTTTCCGCCGAGGGCCACATCGTCTGCGGGCACTGCCGCAACTGCCGCGCGGGCCGCCAGCACCTGTGCCCGAACACGATCGGCATCGGCGTCAACCGCGACGGCGCGTTCGCCGAGTACGTGGTCATGCCCTCGAGCAACCTGTGGCCGATCCCGGACCAGATCCCCGGCGAGCTGGCGGCGTTCTTCGACCCCTACGGCAACGCCGCGCACTGCGCGCTGGAGTTCGACGTCGTCGGCGAGGACGTGCTCATCACCGGCGCCGGCCCCATCGGCATCATCGCCGCGGGCATCTGCAAGTACATCGGCGCGCGCAATGTCGTCGTCACCGACGTCAACGACTTCCGTCTCAAGCTGGCCGCCGACATGGGCGCGACCCGCGTGGTCAACGTCACCAACACCTCGCTCAAGGACGTGATGGCCGACCTGCACATGGAAGGCTTCGACGTCGGCCTGGAGATGAGCGGCAACCCGCGCGCCTTCAACGACATGCTCGACTGCATGTACCACGGCGGCAAGATCGCGATGCTGGGCATCATGCCAAAGGGCGCGGGCGCGGACTGGGACAAGATCATCTTCAAGGGCCTCACCCTGCACGGCATCTACGGCCGCAAGATGTACGAGACCTGGTACAAGATGACCCAGCTGGTGCTCAGCGGCTTCCCGCTGGGCAAGGTGCTCACCCACCAGTTGCCGATCGACGACTTCCAGGAAGGCTTCGACCTGATGGAGTCGGGCAAGGCCGGCAAGGTCGTGCTGAGCTGGAACTGAGCCGGTCGTGTCGACGACGGTGCTGCTGACCGCGCTGGTGGGCCTCCTGCTGGCCGGCCTGGTCGCCACCATGGTCCGGGGCGCGCGCCTGCCGTCCCGGCCGCGCCCGCGCTCATCGGCCACCGACGACGGCGCTTGAGCGCGCGCGGCGACACGCCCACGCGAACACCCCGAACATCGCCGTCAGCCACAGCCCCAGTTGCCACTCCAGGCGGTTCTCCCACTGGTCCCGCGTCACCGGGTCGGATACCAGCGCCGACACCGCCACGCTGGCCACCCCCAGCGCCAGCATGCCCAGGGCGACGCCCTGGAGCGGTCGCGCCATCGCGGGCCTGGGCCGCACGCGGGCCACCCCGCGCAGCACCTGCATCAGCGCCAGGAAGGTACCGCCGAAGTACACCGTGATGCCGTAGCGGCGCAGCAGGCGGTAGATCCCGCCCTCGCTGCCAAGGAAGCCGACGTACAGCAACAGGAAGGCCGCGGCCAACAGCCCCAGCCATGCCACCGACCGCGCGCGCGCGCCCGACAGTCGGTTCAACCAAGGCGCGATCCGCCACCAAAACAGGCCTTGCAGGAGTGCCGCCGGCGCCATGAGGGCCTTGAATGCCCCATTGCCCCACCCGTGCCGGGCCGCGCGGCTGATCGACGTGCAGCCCTCCAGGTGCGGCAGGCAGGCCGGCACCCAGCCGTCGCGAATCGACAGGTACAGGGCCAGGTGCCCGGCCAGGAACGGCAGCAGGGCGCACGACAGCGGCAGCCACCCGCACGGCGGCCTGGGCTTCGGACCGGGTCCGTCGTCGTGGCGCATCCCCCGATGCTATTCGATGCAGGTGCCGGGGTGCCCTGCCCCGCCCATCGCCAGCCGATAGAATGGGCGCTTCCCCGTGACACGACCTTGCCGCGCTGCGCGCGCCGGAGCCCCACATGCCCAACGACACCGCCCCGCTGACCGCCCATTACGCCGCCGAGCTCGACGCCATCCGCGAGCAGGGCCTGTTCAAGGCCGAGCGCATCATCACCAGCCCGCAGTCGGCCGAGATCACCCTGGCCGATGGCCGCAAGGTGCTCAATTTCTGCGCCAACAACTACCTGGGACTGGCCGACCACCCCGACGTCATCGAGGCGGCGAAGGCCGCGCTCGACAGCCATGGCTTCGGCATGGCCTCGGTGCGCTTCATCTGCGGCACGCAGGACCTGCACAAGCAGCTCGAGGCGACCATCGCCTCGTTCTTCGGCACCGAGGACACCATCCTCTACGCCGCCTGTTTCGACGCCAACGGCGGCCTGTTCGAGCCCTTGCTGGGGCCGGAGGACGCCATCATCTCCGACGCGCTCAACCATGCCTCGATCATCGACGGCGTGCGCCTGTGCAAGGCCCAGCGCTTCCGCTACGCCAATTGCGACATGGCCGACCTGGAGGCGCAGCTGCAGGCCGCCGACGCCGCCGGTTGCCGGACCAAGCTGATCACCACCGATGGCGTGTTCTCGATGGACGGCTTCATCGCCCCGCTCGACCGGATCACCGCGCTGGCCCGCCAGTACGGCGCGCTGGTGCACATCGACGAATGCCACGCCACGGGCTTCCTGGGAGCGAACGGCAAGGGCTCGGCCGAGATCAAGGGCGTGCTGGCCGACATCGACATCATCACCGGTACGCTCGGCAAGGCCATGGGCGGCGCACTGGGTGGATTCACCACCGCCAGGCGCGAGGTCATCGAGATGCTGCGCCAGCGCTCGCGTCCCTACCTGTTCTCCAACTCGCTGCCACCGCACGTCGTCGCCGCCGGCATCAAGGCGTTCGAGATGCTGTCGAGCGCCGGCGAACTGCGCGAGCGCCTCGCGGCGAACACCGCGTACTTCCGCGAAAAGATGAGCGCCGCGGGTTTCGATCTCAAGCCGGGCGTGCACCCCATCGTCCCGGTGATGCTCTACGACGCGCCGCTGGCGCAGAAGTTCGCCGAGCGGCTGCTGGAGGAAGGCATCTATGCGATCGGCTTCTTCTTCCCCGTGGTGCCGAAGGGCCAGGCGCGCATCCGCACCCAGATGAGCGCGGCGCACGATCGCGAACACCTCGACCGGGCCATCGATGCCTTCACCCGGATCGGACGCGAGCTGGGCGTGGTCTGACGCCGGTGCGGGACGCCGCCATGCGGCGCCCCGCGCGGACCGCCCCTGTCATCCGGCAGGGGCGCGACCGTCTTCCACGATCAGGGCGTGCCGCCGCCCTCGGCGGCCTGGGGCGCCGGCTGCGCCGGGGCGGGATGGCCCGCGCCACGTGCCACGCGGACGCCGCGGGCCTTCATCCAGGCATCGAACTCGTCGGCGGTCATCTGCCGGCCTTCCTGGTGCATGTTGAAGCGGTACGGGGTGTTGTCGTGCTCCGTACGCGGCTTGTAGGTATTCGGATCGGGCAGCTGGCTCGCCGCCGCGGGCGCGGCCGCTTCGGCCTGGGCTGCGTCCTGCTTGGCGGCAGCCGGATCCTGCGCCAGGGCGGTGGTAGCGAACAGGCAGAGCGAAACCGCCACGATCAGTGGATTCTTGCGCATCACGAGTACTCCCCAACAAAAGTAACCGGAAGATTAATCCCTGCACGCGCGTTGTGCATGTGGAGAAATCGTGAAGGCCTGCACGTTCCCGACAATCCGCGGGATTTCCGACCGACGGCAAGGCGCTTGGGCGTCACGGACCGGGGCGGGCGAGCGCCTTGACCTCTTCTTCGCTGAGCGGGCGCCACTCGCCCTTGGGCAGTTCGCCCAGCGCCAGGGACCCGATCGAGACCCGGACCAGCCGCAGCACGGGCAGGTCGAATGCCGCCAGCAGCCGACGGATCTGGCGGTTTCGCCCCTCGTCGAGCACGATTTCCAGCCAGGCATTGCGTGCTCCATGCCGAAGCACGCGGGCATCGCGCGCGTGAAGGCGCTCCCCGCCCTCCACGATGCCCGCTACGAGCGCGGCCATGAGCCCGTCCGCGGGCAGCCCGCCCACCTGCACGTGGTAGGTCTTGTCGGGGCCGGTCTGGGGGTCGGCGATGCGCGCCGACCAGCCGGTGTCGTTGCTGAACAGCAGGAGCCCTTCGCTTGCCTTGTCCAGTCGCCCCACGGGCGCCAGCCACGGCAGGGCGGCGCCCTGCAGGCACCGGTAGACGGTGTCGCGGCCCTGCTCGTCGCGGACGGTGGTCACCAGGCCCCGGGGCTTGTTGAGCATGAGGTAGGTGCGCGTCGGGGGGGCAAGCGCGCGGCCGTCCACCTCGATCCGGTTGTCGCGCCCGGCGACGGGAAACTCCGGGTCGCGCACGACCCGGCCGTCCACGCTGACGCGGCCGGCCACGACCCACCGCGCCGCCTCGGTCCGCGAGCACACGCCCTGCTTGGAGAGTGCTCGGGCCAGGCCGTGGCGGGCGGGAGCACGCATGGGAACGGCGCTCAAAACAAAGACGGCCGCTTGCGCGGCCGCCGTCCGGTCACTGGAAACGGCGACACGGCTTATTCGTCTCCATCCTCGGCAGGGGCCTCCTTCGGGATCGCCGGAACTGCCGGCGCCGCGGCGGGCGCGGGCGCGCCCTTGGCCACCCGTACGCCCCGCGACTTCATCCAGGCATCGAATTCCTCGGCCGTCATGCGCTTGCCGTTCTGGTTCATGTCGAAGCGCCACGGCGCATTGTCGAACTCGGTGCGCGGCTTGTAGGCCGCCGGATCATTGGCTTCCAGCGCCGCAGGCGCCACCGCGGGCATGGCACTGGCCACACTCTGGCAGTTGCCCAGTTTGAGCCGGAACACCACCTGGTCCACCGACTGCGCTTCGTCGTACGCGTGCGCGAGCACGCCGGTGGGGGCGCCAAGCTGCTGGCTGGGCGCGGTCAATTCGGACGACACCGGGGCGACGATGGTGGGTCGGACCGGCAGCGGTTGCGGCGCAACGAGCGCGTTGCAGTCGCTCGTCGGCGCGGCGTTCGCGACGCCGGCGAGCAGCAGCAGGGAAATGGCAGGGAGCATGCGCTGCATGGGGGGATCTCCTTTGGCACGGGCCAAGGCTCATGCGTGGCGCATGAACGTCTCCAGCAGTTTAGGCCCGCCCTTGGGTGGCGACAACCGGCGCCGGTCACGTTTGGCTCATCGAGTCGCGGAGCTGCGGGCCGAAACGAAGAAACCCGGCGCGAGGCCGGGTTTCCAGGAACCATGGGGCGGGCCGCGAAGCCCGCCTTGCATGGATCAGTTCTGCACGTTCAGCTCGGTGCGACGGTTGGTCTCGCTCTTGCAGCCCGGCAGGGTCTGCTCGGTCGGCTCCAGCGGACGGCTCTCGCCGTAACCGATCGGACCCACCATGCGCGAGGCGTCGATGCCGTTGCTGCTCAGGTAGTCGTACACCGCGGTCGCACGGCGCTCCGACAGGCCCTGGTTGTACGCGTCCGAACCGCACAGGTCGGTATGACCGGCCACTTCGACGCGCAGCTCCGGATAACGCTTCAGGATCTCCGTCGCCTCCGACAGGATCGCCACCGCGTCCGGACGCAGCGTCGACTTGTCGAAGTCGAAGTTCACGCCCTTCAGGTCGATGGTGACCGGCACCGGGCAGCCGTCCGGACCGATGGTCTGGCCAGCCTGCGAACCCGGGCACTTGTCGTCGCAGTTGTTCACGCCGTCGCCGTCGTCGTCCATGTCGGCGCAGGTGGCGACCGGAGCGTCCGGCACGACCGGGGCAGCGGCGAGGGTGCCGAGCGGGATCACGACGCCGACCGAGGCCAGCACGTCGCCGAACCAATCGGCATCCTGGTCGCCATTGACGTTCTGGCCGTCGAAGTCACCACGGTAGGCGACTTCGGCGCGCAACTTGGCGCGGCTGCCGACGTCGCCCTGGACGCCGAGGCCGAGCTTGGCGGCGAAGTTGCTGTTCTCGCGCTGGCCGGGGGAATCCGGGCTCGGGAAGGCGTCGTACTCTTCCTCGGCGCGCTGCATGCCCAGGCCCATCAGCAGGTAGGGGGCCCAGTTGCGGCCTTCCTGGGTGAAGTGGCGACGCAGGTCGAACGAGATGCCGTACTGACTCCAGTTCAGGTTCTGGTTCGCATCGACATTGGGGTTCTGATAGTTCAGTTCACCGTCCAGCGACCAGTTCTCGCTCAGGAACTTGCCCACGCCGGCGGTCAGGAACGGGGCGTTGCGCGTGCCGCGCTCGTTGTCCTGGATGTTGAAACCGGCGCCGCCGGTCAGGTACCAGCGATCATCGAAATCCTGTGCGCTGGCGACCTGCGAGAAAGCCAGGCCCGCGAGCATTGCAGTGCTCAACAAGCGGATCTTCATCTATCACACTCCTTTCATTGAATCGGTCGTCATGGACCAGGTCGGGTTCAGTATTTCTCACGGCACATTTCAACTCAGGGACACGTCCGGCTTGAGCTCCGAGCCTGCGCCGTGGTCACTGGCGATCGAGATCATACACTGTCAACGCAAATGTTAAAACCGGTTAACGCCGTGTTGGCGTTCTTCCACCGGCCCTGCCGCAAGGGGCTTCCAAACGAGGAAACCCGGCCGCAAGGCCGGGTTTCCAGGAACCATGGGGCGGGCCGCGAAGCCCGCCTTGCATGGATCAGTTCTGCACGTTCAGCTCGGTGCGACGGTTGGTCTCGCTCTTGCAGCCCGGCAGGGTCTGCTCGGTCGGCTCCAGCGGACGGCTCTCGCCGTAACCGATCGGACCCACCATGCGCGAGGCGTCGATGCCGTTGCTGCTCAGGTAGTCGTACACCGCGGTCGCACGGCGCTCCGACAGGCCCTGGTTGTACGCGTCCGAACCGCACAGGTCGGTGTGACCGGCCACTTCGACGCGCAGCTCCGGATAACGCTTCAGGATCTCCGTCGCCTCCGACAGGATCGCCACCGCGTCCGGACGCAGCGTCGACTTGTCGAAGTCGAAGTTCACGCCCTTCAGGTCGATGGTGACCGGCACCGGGCAGCCGTCCGGACCGATGGTCTGGCCAGCCTGCGAACCCGGGCACTTGTCGTCGCAGTTGTTCACGCCGTCGCCGTCGTCGTCCATGTCGGCGCAGCTCGGCACGGGGGCCGGCGGCGGGGCTTCCACGGGCTCGGGACCCAGCGGGATCACGACGCCGATCGAGGCCAGCACGTCGCCGTACCAGTCTTCACCGTCGTTGCGCTCCGGCGGCGGGTCGTCGTTGAAGAGCTGCGCGCGGGTGTCGTTGATGCCGACGGCGCGATAGGCGACTTCGGCGCGCAGGCGCGCACGGCCCGCGTTGCCCTGGATACCGGCACCCAACTTGAGGGCGGCGCCGCCTTCCTCTTCCTCGTACGGGGAGTCGGGGTTCGGGAAGTTGTCGAGCTCGATCTCCTCGCGCTGGTAGCCCAGGCCCATCAGCACGTAGGGGTTCCAGCCGCGGCCTTCCTCGATGAAGTGGTAGCGCGCGTCGAACGAGATGCCGTACTGGCTCCAGTTCAGGTCCTGGTTGTAGTCCCAGTTCGGGTTCTGGTAGTTGAGCTCGCCGTCGATGGACCAGTTGGGCGACACGAACTTGCCCAGGCCGAGGCTGACAAACGGAGCATTGCGGGTTTCGCGATCGTTGTCCTGCAGGTTGAAGCCCGCAGCGCCGGTGATGTACCAGCGATCGTCGAATTCCTGCGCGCTGGCCGCCTGGGCCAGACCCAGTCCACCCAGCAGGGCGGCGCAGAGGAGTTTCTTATTCATATGTAGCTCCTGAAGTCAATAAATAGTGGAAACACGCGTCTGCGAGGATCCATGCCGTGGGGACGAACGTCCGTGGTGAACGCCATCGACGCGCAGGTTATTCGCGGGGCCGTGAAAGCCATGTTAACGAGCGACTAACAATCGATAGAAAAACCGCGCCTGAATTTTCGGCTCATTCTCCATTCAGGAAAACGCGCATTGACGATCGCAAAGAAGAGCATGCAGCGCCTGTCCTGCAAGGCTTACGCGCTTCGCGCCGGTATCCGCCGGGGCGGCGCGACCGGTCGTCGGAAGCTGTCGGCGCGCCGACCATCTCTGCCCCTCCGCGCTTGGATGCCGTACGACGCGGGACCGGTTCCGGCGCAACTGGACGCGTCGGGCATATTCCCGGGGAACCCGCCGGGCGATATTCCCGGGTGAGTGCTTGATTAAGTCACGCGGGGATATGTGCGCGCACCGGGCCGACGTATCCTTCAGCGCAGTCCCACGCCTGCTCTGTTCGGGCGGGTCGCCCATGGCGCTCCCGCGCGGCGCCTTCAAGCGGCACACTGGGCCCCGCCCGTCCCGCTTCGGCCGGGCAGTTGTATTGACCGTCGAAGCACGGCATCGTGCCCCTTCCATACGCAAGCGTATCCCGATGACGACCGCCAGCCCCGCAGCCGCGAGCGCGCCCCACCCGCTCTACCCGCACCTCCTGCAGTCGCTCGACCTGGGCTTCTGCACCCTGCCCAACCGCGTCCTGATGGGGTCCATGCACACGGGACTGGAAGACAAGGCCGCGGACTTCCCGAAGCTGGCGGCCTACTTCGGCGAGCGCGCCGCCGGCGGGGTCGGCCTGATCGTCACCGGCGGCTTCTCGCCCAACATCGTCGGTTGGCTCAAGCCCTTCGGCGGCACGCTGCGCTGGCCCTGGGAAGTGCGCAAGCACCGCCAGGTCACCCAGGCCGTGCATGCGCACGGCAGCCGCATCTGCCTGCAGATCCTGCATTCCGGGCGGTACGGCTACCACCCGCTGCAGGTCGCGCCTTCCCGGCTCAAGGCCCCCATCAATCCCTTCACCCCGCGCGCCCTCTCCGCGCGCGGGATCGAGCGCCAGATCGCCGCCTTCGTGCGCACGGCCCAGCTTGCCCGCGAGGGTGGCTACGACGGGGTCGAGGTGATGGGTTCGGAGGGCTACCTGCTCAACCAGTTCACCGCACCGCGCACCAACAAGCGCAACGATGCATGGGGTGGCGACGCCACCCGGCGCATGCGCTTCGCGGTCGAGATCGTCCGCCGCATCCGCGAGGCCTGCGGACACGACTTCATCATCGTCTACCGGCTGTCGATGCTCGACCTAGTCGACAACGGCCTGGCCTGGGACGAAGTGGTGCAACAGGCGCAGGCGATCGAAGCGGCCGGCGCGACGCTCATCAACACCGGCATCGGCTGGCACGAAGCGCGCGTGCCGACGATCTCGACGTCGGTGCCGCGCGCCGCGTTCACCGGCATCACCGGGCGTCTCAAGCCGCACGTGTCGCTGCCGCTGGTCACCACCAACCGCATCAACATGCCCGACGTCGCCGAGGCGATCCTCGCCCGCGGCGAGGCCGACATGGTGTCGATGGCACGTCCACTGCTGGCCGATCCGGCCTGGGTCGCCAAGGCCCACGCGCAGCGCGCGGACGACATCAACACCTGCATCGCCTGCAACCAGGCCTGCCTGGACCACGTATTCCAGAACCGGCATGCCAGTTGCCTGGTCAATCCGCGCGCCTGCGCCGAGACCGAGCTGAACTACACCGCCACCACGACGCCGCGGCGCATCGCCGTGGTCGGCGCCGGGCCGGCGGGCCTGGCCTGCGCGACGGTTGCCGGCGAGCGCGGGCACCGCGTCGTACTGTTCGACGCGCACGACGAGATCGGGGGCCAGTTCAACCTGGCCAAGCGCATTCCCGGCAAGGAAGAGTTCCACGAGACCTTGCGCTACTTCGCGCGCCGCATCGAGCAGACCGGCGTGGAACTGCGGCTGCGCACCCGCGCCGACGCCGACGCGCTGTCGGGCTTCGACGCGGTCGTACTGGCCACTGGCATCAAGCCGCGCGAAGTCGACTTCCCCGGCGCCGACGATCCGCGCGTCGTCAGCTACCTGGATGTGCTCACCGGTCGGGTCGTGCCCGGGCGTCGGGTGGCGATCATCGGCGCCGGTGGCATCGGTTTCGACGTCGCCGAGTACCTCGTGCAGGAAGGCGGGTCGCCCAGCCTCAACGCCAAGGCCTGGCGTGCCGAGTGGGGCGTGGACCTGGCCTACGGGGACAATCGCGGCGGCCTGGTCGCGCCGCGCCCGGAACCGCCGGCGCGCGAGGTATGGCTGCTGCAGCGCAGCCCCGGCAAGCCGGGCCGGCGACTGGGCAAGACCACGGGATGGATCCACCGCGCGACGCTGAAGTCGCGACAGGTCAGGATGCTCGGTGGCGTGGAGTACCTGGGCGTGGACGACGCGGGCCTTCGCGTGCGCATCGAAGGCGTCGAGCAGGTGCTCCCGGTCGACCACGTGGTGGTCTGCGCCGGACAGGAACCCTTCAAGCCGCTGGCCGACGCGTTGCCCGCCTCGATCGAGGTGCATGTGATCGGGGGCGCGGACGTCGCCGCCGAGCTCGACGCCAAGCGCGCGATCGCCCAGGGCAGCCGGCTGGCTGCCAGCATGTGACGCCAGTCACGCAAACTGCGGCGCGCGTCGTCGAGCTTTTCCTAATACAAAACCGGTGCGTTCAGCATTGGGCGGCCCCTCGCCGCCCCTTCCAAAGCCTTGCGGTACAAGGCTTTGTGCATTATCTGAGCGAAAAATAAACCGAATTGAATCCGGGACTTGGGCACGCTATTCAGCTTGTGTTTAATAAGCGGCGGCTACCTTGCGCCAACTTTTGCAGCCGCCCATCCCGCGGCCACCCTCACCGCCCCGCGATCCTGCGGCTCGGTGATCGGGGCAAAGCGCGCCACAGAGCCGCCGCCCTCCAGTAATGCGATTCCCGCACCAAGCGCGGCAGGCAGCACCGCCCCGCTTAGAAAAACGCCATGTCGGCCAGTCCCTGCTTCACCGCCCTTTCCGGGTGGACGCTGGAGTGCGGTCCGACGCAACGAAGTTGGAGTTCACATGAAGTTGGCATGGATCCTCTGGTTGGCATCGGTATTGCCGCCCAACGCCGCAGATTCACTCTGTCTCAGCACCACGCTTTACCTCGAGGCCCGCGACCAGTCCGTCCAGGGCCAGCAGGCCGTCGCCGAAGTCGCCCTGCGCCGCCGCGACAGCGGCCTCTGGGGCGACGATGTCTGCTCCGTGGTCACCGCCCGCAAGCAGTTCGCGCCGACCATCGTGTCGCCCAACACCCGCCTGAGCAACGTCGATGCCTGGGGCGAGGCGGTGAGCGTCGCCCTGGAAGCCGAGCGCAACTGGGCGCTGCCGGTCGGCGAGCGCAAGGAGATCGTTCCCGGCGCCAGCCATTTCCTGGCCGCGAGCATCGCCAGCCCGAGCTGGCGCAATGCCTACCAGGTGGCCAAGATCGGCGACCACACCTTCCTGAAGGTGCAGACCCTCAAGCCGCGCAAGCCGGAGCCCGTGCAGCCGGCGTCGTGACGCTGTGTTGCATCCCTGCCGTTGAGAATGACCCGACGGGTCGGCGATAGTCGCCGACCCGTTTTCCGTTCCAGCCCCAGGAGGCCGCATGAAGCTCTACAGCAAGCCCGGCGCGTGTTCGACCGCCGACCACATCGCGCTGCAATGGACGGGCCAGCCGTTCGAGGTCGAGGTGATGGACAAGGCGTCGATGCAGGCCCCCGCCTACCGGGCGATCAATCCCACCGGCGCGGTGCCGGCGATCACCGACGGCGACTTCACCCTCACCCAGAACGCCGCGATCATGGGCTACATCGCCGACAGCTACCCCGAAGCGGGCCTGTCCGGCGACGGCAGCGCCCGCCAGCGCGCGGAGGCCAACCGCTGGCTGGCCTTCGTCAACTCCGACCTGCACCCCGCCTTCAAGCCCCTGTTCGGCCCGGCCGCCTTCATCGCCGACGAGTCGCAGTACCCGGCGCTGCGCGAGGCCGCGCACAAGCGCCTGCGCGGGCTGTTCGAAACCGCCGACCAGCGCCTGGCCGACCGGCAGTGGCTGGCCGGCTTCCGCAGCTACGCCGACCCCTACTTCTACGTGACCCTGCGCTGGGCAACCGGCCTGAAGGTCGACCTGTCCGGCCTGGAGCACCTGGAGGCCTTCAGGCAGCGCATGGAGGCCGATCCGGGCGTGCGCGCCGCGCTCGCCGTCGAAGGCCTGGACTAGGCGCTCGGCCAGCCCCGGGCGGGGTTCAACCCTGCCCACCCCCCAGGCCGTGGCGTTCTTTCCAGTACCGGGTCATTTCCAGGTAGGTGAAGGATGCCGACCAGGTGATCAGCATGAGACCCACCAGCGCCTCGGTCCCGGCCAGCAGGCGGATCGGTCCGACCGGGATCATGTCGCCGAAGCCCACGGTGGTATAGACCATCGCCGAGAAGTAGACCGAGTCGAGCATGCTGTGCGCGTGCATGCCCTGGACGCCGCCGACGTCGGCGAGATTGAGCAGCAGGTAGTAGGTGGCGCCGAAGATCCAGATCTCGACCGTGTGCAGCGCCAGCAGCCACAGGTTGACCGCGACCAGGCGCCGGCGACCGGCGCCCTCGGCATGGTGCCGGTTGTGGTCGACGATGCGGCTGAGCACTTCGTAGTGAAGGACGATCACCAGGCCCACCGCGGCCACGGTGGCGCACGCGATCATGATGTTGGTCGGCCAGTCCTCGTACAGTGCGTCACCTCGCACTGCTGGGGCAATGAAAAAGGCCCGGATTCCCGGGCCTTTTTCGCGACGCGCGCCAACCGGCGACGCGGTCAGCGCTTGTCGATCGCCACGTACTCGCGATCCTCGGGCCCGGTGTAGTTCGCACTCGGCCGGATGATCTTGCCATCTTCGCGCTGTTCGATCACGTGCGCGCTCCAGCCGGTGGTGCGGGCGATGACGAACAACGGCGTGAACATCGCCGTCGGGATGCCCATCATGTGGTAGGCCGACGCGCTGTACCAGTCGAGGTTGGGGAACATCTTCTTGGTGTCCATCATCAGGTTCTCGATGCGCTCGGACACGTCGAACAGGGTCGGGTTGCCGCCCTCCGTACACAGCTTGCGGCTGATCTCCTTGATGATCGGGTTGCGCGGATCGCCGATGGTGTAGACCGGGTGGCCGAAGCCGATGATGATCTCCTTGCGTTCCATCCGCGCACGAATGTCCGCCTCGGCCTCGTCGGCGGTGTTGTAGCGGCTGATGATGTCCATCGCCACTTCGTTGGCGCCGCCGTGCTTGGGGCCGCGCAACGCGCCGATCGCGCCGGTCAGGCACGAATGCATGTCCGAACCGGTGCCCGCGATCACGCGCGCGGTGAAGGTCGACGCGTTGAATTCGTGCTCGGCGTACAGGATCAGCGACTTGTCCAGCGAATCGGCATGCAGGGCGCTGGGGGCTTCGCCGTGCAGCAGGTGCAGGAAGTGCGCCGCGACGCTGTCGTCGTCGGTCTCCACGTCGATGCGGCGGCCGTTGTGGGTGAAGTGCCACCAGTACAGCAGCATCGAGCCGAAGCTGGCGATCAGGGTATCGGCGATGTCGCGGGCTTCCGCGGCCGGGTGCCCCTCGCGCTCGGGCAGCACGGTGCCGAGCACGGAGCAGCCGGTGCGCAGGACGTCCATCGGGTGCGCGTTGGCCGGCACCAGCTCCAGGGCTTCCTGGACGATGGCGGGCAGGCCGCGGCGACGCTTGAGCTTGGCGCGGTAGGCCTTCAGCTGCGACGTGGTGGGGAGCACGCCATGCACCAGCAGGTGCGCGACTTCCTCGAAGGTCGCACGGGTGGCCAGGTCGTGGATGTCGTAGCCGCGGTAGTGCAGGTCGTTGCCGCTGCGGCCGACGGTGCAAAGCGCGGTGTTGCCCGCCGCCGTGCCGCTGAGCGCGACGGACTTCTTCGGCTTGGGCAGGGTGGACTTGTCGGTGTCGCTCATCGTGGATCTCCTGGGCGTGTCGTGCGTGCCGGATGCGCATCGGCGGGAACGGTCCCGCGGGCAAGAAGCATGCGCACCCGGTCGTGGAGTGAAGGGCGGGCGGCGGCAGCCGCTCCGCGCCGGTAGAACTGGCCGTCCGCCCCGGCGTGCCGCGTTGTCCTGGACGAGGGCCGATCGACCGCGGCGCGGGGCGACGCGGTCGGGCCAGCGAACGCGCCGGCGGAGGGGGCACAGGGGGCTCGCATGGCGAGGGCCTGCTCGCTCCGTCGGCCGACCATGTCAGTCCTTGCCGTCCGCGAACAAGGCGTCCAGCTTGTCCTCGTAGGCATGGTAACCAAGGAAGTCGTACAGCTCGGCGCGCGTCTGCAGGGTGTCGATGATGTGCTTCTGCGTGCCGTCGCGGCGAACGGTCTCGTAGAAGTTCAGGGCCGCCTTGTTCATCGCCCGGTAGGCGCCGCAGCAGTACAGGGCGATGTCGACGCCGGCCTCGCGCAACTCGTCGGTGGTGAAGAACGGGGTGGAGCCGAACTCGGTCAGGTTGGCGAGGATCGGCACCTTCACCGCCGCCTTGAACCGGCGATAGTCCTCCAGGGTCTTCATCGCTTCGGGGAAGATCATGTCGGCGCCGGCCTCGACGTAGGCGCAGGCGCGGTCGATGGCACTGTCGATGCCCTCCACCGCCGCGGCGTCGGTGCGGGCCATGACCACGAAGCCGGGGTCGGTGCGGGCGTCCACGGCAGCCTTGACGCGGTCGACCATTTCCGCGCGCGACACCACTTCCTTGCCCGGGCGGTGGCCGCAGCGCTTCTGGCCGACCTGGTCCTCCATGTGCACCGCGGCGACGCCGACATTGATGAAGGAACGCACGGTGCGCGCGATGTTGAACGCGCCACCCCAGCCGGTGTCGATGTCGACCAGCAGCGGCATGTCGGTGGCATCCACGATGCGGCGGGCGTCGGTGAGCACGTCTTCCATGGTGCTGATGCCCAGGTCGGGCATGCCCAGCGAGTTGGCGGCGACGCCGCCGCCTGACAGGTACAGCGCCTTGTAGCCGGTGCGCTTGGCCATCAGGCCGGCGTAGGCGGTGATCGCGCCCATCACCTGCAGCGGGGATTCTTCGGCGACGGCGGCGCGGAAGCGCGCGCCTCGGGAGTTGACGGTGGTCATGGCATCTCCTGGTGGGCCCACCATTTTAGCCGATGCGGCCGCGCCCGCCCGTGCCGGTCGTGCCTGCCGCCCCCGCGCCCCGCTGCGCCCCGCTGCGTCCATGGGCCGCCGGCTCAGCCGCCGGCGTCGGCGCCCCGGCCGAGCGCGCGACGGACCTCCTCCAGCGCGCCCGGGTCGTCCAGGGTCGACAGGTCGCCCGGATCGCGTTCCTCCGCCAGCGCCTGCAGCGAGCGCCTGAGCAGCTTGCCCGAGCGCGTCTTGGGCAGTGCGCCGACGACGTAGACGCGGGCGGGCCGCGCGATCGCGCCCAATTGCCGGCCGACCTGCGCGCGGATGGCCTCGGCCGTGCCGGCCACGTCCTCGCCCGCGGTCTTCAGGGTCGCGAAGACGACCGGCACCTGGCCCTTGAGCGCGTCCCGGACGCCCACCACCGCGGCCTCGGCGACATCGGGATGGGTCGAGCATGACTCCTCCACCTCGCGCGTGCCCAGCCGATGCCCGGCGACGTTGATGACGTCGTCGGTGCGACCCAGGATGAAGGCGTAGCCGTCCTCGTCGCGGATCGCCCAGTCGAGCGAGCTGTAGAGACGTTCCTTGAAGTGGCTGAAGTAGCTGGCCATGAACCGAGCATCGTCGCCCCAGACCGTGGTCAGGCAGCCCGGCGGCAAGGGCGGTTCGATCACCAGCACGCCCTTCTCGCCCGGCGCGACGTCTTCGCCGCTGCCTTCGTCGATCACGCGGATCCGGTAGCCCGGCATCGGCAACCCGGGCGAGCCGAACTTGACCGGCTTCATGTCCACCCCGGGCATCAGCGACAGTACCGGCCAACCGGTCTCGGTCTGCCAGTAGTTGTCGATGATGGTCTTGCCGATGCCCTCGGTGATCCAGTGCGCCGTCGGCTCGTCCAGCGGTTCGCCGGCCAGGAACAGCCATTGCAGGACCGACAGGTCGTGCTTGCGCAGCCAGGCCGCGTCCTGCTTCTTGAGTACGCGGATACCGGTCGGCGACGAGAACATGGTGCGCACGCCGTACTTCTCGCAGATCGACCACCACACGCCCGGGTCGGGGTGGGTCGGCAGCCCTTCGTAGAGGATCGAGGTCGCACCGGCGATGAGGGGACCGTAGACGTTGTAGGAATGCCCGACCGCCCAGCCCACGTCGGAGGTGGAGAACATCACCTGGCCGGCGCGGACGTCGTAGATCGCCCACATCGACAGGGCCAGCGCCACCGCGTAGCCGCCGACGTCGCGTTGCACGCCCTTGGGCTTGCCGGTCGTGCCCGATGTATAGAGCAGGTAACTGGGCTCGTTGGACTCCATCCACTCGACGGCGACGCGCGCATCCCTGAATTCCGCGCGCAAGGCGGCGTGGTCGATGTCGCGACCGGGCACCCAGGCCGGTTCCGGGGCGAGGCCTCGGCTGACCACGAGCACGTGCGCGGGCGGATGGCGTGCTTTCTCGCAGGCGGCGTCGACGAGCGGCTTGTAGGGGATCACCTTGCCCCCGCGCATGCCGGCATCGGCGCAGACCAGCAGCTTCGGGCGGGCATCGTCGATGCGCAGGGCGAGGTTGTGGGCGGCGAAGCCACCGAACACCACCGAGTGCACCGCACCGATGCGCGCGCAGGCGAGCATCGCGAACACCGCCTCGGCCATGTTGGGCATGTAGATGACCACGCGGTCGCCGCGGCCCACCCCGAGCGAGCGGATCATCGCCGCGAAGACGTTCACTTCGTCGTGCAGTTCGCGGTAAGTGATCTCGCGGGTCTCGCCCGTCTCGCTGGAGATGGCCACCAGCGCCAACTGGTCGCCGCGCGCGTCCAGGTGGCGGTCGACGGCGTTGTGGCAGAGGTTGGTGGTGCCGCCGGCGAACCACTTGCGGAACGGCGGGTCGCCGTATTCCAGGATCGCGCGCGGCGGGACGTGCCAGTGGATCGCCCGTGCCTGCTCGGCCCAGAAGCCTTCCGGATCGTCGATCGAACGCTGGTAGAAGTCCTCGTAGCGCATGGCGACCGTCCTGCGATGGGGGATGCGCCCAGCCTAGGCCTCCGCCAGGCGTACTTCATTCGGACTTTGGTCGAGCCCCGGCAAGCGCCTGCGAACGCGTCTCAGAACGGCGCTGGGCTTTCGAAGGCCATCGACGCGCCCCCGACCGGGTGCGCGAACGACAGCCGCGTGGCATGCAGGCACACGCGGGAGGCTTGCGATGCACCGTACATCGCGTCGCCGACGATCGGGTGGCCGATGCTGGCCAGGTGCAGGCGTAGCTGGTGACTGCGCCCGGTCACCGGCTCCAGCGCCAACCGGGTCCACGCCCCCGCCACGTCGCGCTCGAGCACGCGCCAACGCGTCAGCGCCGGCTTGCCGTGCACCCGGTCCACCATCTGGCGGGGACGGTTGGGCCAGTCGCAGGCCAGCGGCAGGTCGATCTCGCCCGCGTCGCCCGCCACGCGCCCCTCGACGCGCGCCTCGTACGCCTTCGCGACCTGACGGCGCTCGAACAGGGCCGAGAGTGCCGATTGCATGGCCTTGCCTCGCGCGAACAGCATCAGTCCGCTGGTGACCTGGTCGAGGCGATGCACGGTGAGCACGTCGGCATGGGACCGCTGCAGGCGCGACGTCACGCAGTCCCGGTTCTCCGGCAGGCGGCCGGGCACCGACAGCAGGCCGGCGGGCTTTTCCACGACCATCAGGTGAGCATCGTCGTGCACGACCTCGATGTCCTGCGTTTCGCCCATGACCTCCTGCCTCGCGTTACGTGGCCGCGGCGCCGTCGTCCCGCCGGTGCCGACCCATCACCAATGCGCACAAGACGGGTACGAGCAGCAGCATCGACAGGAAATAGCGACCCTGGACCTCGAATACCAGGTGCACGGCCCAGAAAGCGGCCATCCATGCCACGGGGAGCCATGCGAGCATGTCCGAGCGCGCATATCGAACGGCCGTCAGCAGGGCGGACAGGTATACCGCCAGGATCAACAACCTGTTCGCCCAGGCCTCGCCAGTGCCCACCCGCGGGACGATGGCGGGCGATGCCTCTTGCAGCCGCACCTCCGCGCCCGGTGATGTATACAGCCATCCCCAGGCGAACGCGGGCGGAGCCACGATATACCTCGACTTGCATGCCATGACCGCTCCCCAATGCGAGACGGAACGGCTTTCCAGGCGATCGAACACGGCGTCTGCCAGGGGCTTGCCAAGGTCCGACCGCATCGCCTGGGTCGCTGCTTCCGACCAGTGACCGCACCCGGGATACGAGCTGGAAGACGCAAGGAGACCGGAATAGAGGGTCACCGCCGAATTGGTGCGCAGGGCGCCGGAGCGCTCCGCATGCGCCCTGAGGCCGGAATCCAGCAGAAAACCGGACAGGACGCCCGCCACCAGCACGGCCAACAGCATGGCGGTCCCGCGATGGGTGCCCTTGCGCGCAAATCCCCAGACAAGCGCCACCAGGAGCGCCAGCGCCAAGAGCACCAGCAGGAACTGCGGTCGCGTCGACACCGCCGCGGCGATCGCCAGCATCGCAAGCGCTGGGCGCCAACCTCCAGCCGCCCGATCCGGCGTGCCCAGCAGCAGCACCCAGGCCGCGACGAGGCAGGCCGCCGCCAGCAGATCCAGCTGGACCAGCCCGTAATAAGGGGTCAGCAGCAACAGATAGCCGGCCACCACGTGCGACAACCACTTCCCGCGGGTGGGATCGATACGCCGCGACACGAACAGTATCGCCAACGCGGCCGGTATGTTGAGCAGCAGCATCGTCGCATGGGGCGGCCATTGCAGCTGCCGCAGCAGCGAGACCAGGAGCAGCATGGCACCGCCACGCTCGTACCTGCCCAGGTCCTGCGCAGCACGCCAGTAATAGAGCCAGTCGCTGAACGGCTCGGGCCTCAGCGCAAGCGCCAGCGCCATGCCGACGGCCACCAGCAGGAAGGCCTCGAGCCAGAACCAGCGCCGGTCGGAAGCAATGCGGGCGAGGCCACCGGGCCACGCATCCAATCGATACACCATTTGCCATCCCTTGCGACACCAGCGGATCGCCGCAAGGCGATCCGCTGGCTGGAACCTGAACGTCGAGAAGCTCGGATCAGCCCAGCAGGTGGGCCACGCCGGCGCGCTCTTCCTCCAGCTCGGCGAGGGTCTTGTCCATCGCCGCGCGGCTGAAGTCGTCGACAGGCAGGCCCTCGACGCGGGTGTACTCGCCGTTCTCGGTCGTCACCGCGACACCGTAGATCACGCCTTCCGGGATGCCGTAGCTGCCGTCGGAGGGCACGCCCATGGTGACCCACTTGCCGTTGCTGCCCAGCACCCAGTCGTGGATGTGGTCGATCGCGGCATTGGCCGCCGATGCCGCCGAGGACAGGCCGCGCGCCTCGATGATCGCCGCGCCGCGCTTGCCGACCTGCGGGATGAAGGTGTTCGCGTTCCAGTCGGCGTCGTCGATCTTGTCCTTCAGCGACGCGCCGTTGACCGTCGCGAAACGGTAGTCGGGGTACATGGTCGGGCTGTGGTTGCCCCACACGACCAGCTTCTCGATGTCGCCCACGGCCACGCCGGCCTTGTTGGCCAGCTGTGACAGCGCGCGGTTGTGGTCCAGGCGCAGCATGGCGGTGAAGTTCTTCGCCGGCAGGTCGGGCGCGGACTTCATGGCGATGTAGGCATTGGTGTTGGCGGGGTTGCCGACGACCAGCACCTTGACGTCGCGGCTGGCGACCTTGTTCAGGGCCGCGCCCTGGGCGGTGAAGATCTTGGCGTTCTCCAGCAGCAGGTCCTTGCGCTCCATGCCCGGGCCGCGCGGACGCGCGCCGACCAGCAGGGCGATGTCGGCGTCCTTGAACGCGACCTCGGCGTCGTCGGTGCCGACCATGCCGGCCAGCAGCGGGAACGCGCAGTCCTCCAGCTCCATCATCACGCCCTTCAGCGCGGCCTGGGCCTTCTCCATCGGCAGCTCGAGCAGCTGCAGGATGACCGGCTGGTCCTTGCCCAGCATTTCGCCGGAAGCGATACGGAACAAGAGCGAATAGCCGATCTGGCCGGCAGCACCGGTGACGGCAACGCGGACGGGAGTTTTCATGGGGTGACTCCGTAGATTCGTGGTTGGTTGTGGGTGTTGAGCAGAAGCAGCGAAGCGCGGCGATCCGCGGATGGCCCGGGCCAACCGCGAATCACCCTTCACCCATCACTGCAACTCAGCGAAGAATTCGCGGATGCGCTCGATGCCGGGCGCCAGCTGGGGCGTCGGGCAGGTGTAGCTGATGCGCATCGCACGCGGCTCGCCGAACGCCGAGCCGGGCACGCAGGCCACGCCCTTGGCCTCCAGCAGCACGCTGCAGAAGTCGACGTCGTTGGCGATCGCCTTGCCGGTCGGTCCGTGGGTCTTGCCGAAGGTGCAGCTGATGTCCGGGAAGACGTAGAAGGCGCCCTGCGGCCGCGGACAGACCACGCCCGGGATGGCGTTCATCACGTCCATCACCTGGTCGCGCTTGGCCTGGAACTCGGCGCACTTGCCCTCGGGCACGTCCTGCGGCCCGGTGAGGGCGGCGACCGCGGCCGCGGTGGCGATTTCCGGGATGTTGGTGATGTGGTTGGAATTCAGCGTGACCACCGCCTGGGCGACGCTCTCGGGCCCGGCCATGAAGCCCACGCGCCAGCCGGGCATGCCGTAGGTCTTGGACAGCGAGTCGACGAAGATCACGCGGTCCTTCAGCTCCGGCCTGGAATGCACGAAGTTGTGGTAGCCGACACCATCGAAGACCATCTTGTTGTAGATGTCGTCGGTGATGATCCAGGTGTCGGGATACCTGGCGATGACCTCCGCCAGGGCATCGATCTCCTCGCGGGAGTAGACCATGCCCGTCGGGTTGGACGGGTTGTTGAACAGGAACACGCGCGGCTTCTTCGCCAACGCGGCGTCCAGTTGGGCCGGAGTGAGCTTGTAGTCCTGCTCGGGCGGGCACGGCAGCAGCTCGACCTTCGCGTTGACGATCTCGGCGATGTCGAGGTAGCTCGTCCAGTACGGCGTCGGGAAGGCGATCGTGTCGCCTTCGTCCAGCAGCGCCTCGCCCAGGTTGTAGAGGATGTGCTTGGCGCCCACGCCGCTGGCGCAGTTCACGCGGCCATACCCGGTCAGGCCCAGCTTGCCGATGTGCTCGAGGAACGCATCGATCATCGCGTCGGCACCCCGGTTGCTGCCGTACTGGCCGCTGTCGTGCGCGAGCGCGTTGCGCGCCGCCTCGTAGACATGCTCGCCGGGCAGGAAGTTGGGCACGCCGATCGAGAAGCTGATGATGTCGCGGCCTTCGGCTTTCAGGCGCTTGGCCTTCTCGGCGATCTGCATGATCGCGCTGGGCTTGGCACGGCCGATCCGGCTGGCGAGCTGGGGCATCGCGGATAACCTCTCAGGAATTGGTGACACGGGCGGGGGACAGGGAAAACCAGGGGTCGGGGCCAGCCCGGCTCCCGTGTCGGGACCCACCAGGCTTAGCCCCGTGATGGTATCACGCAGCCCCGAGGCGCTTCGCCGGCCTGCGCCGTCCCGCCCAGGCCCGCTGCCCCCGACGGCAAAAACCCCGGACCAGGCGGCCCGGGGTTTCGGGGGCGGGAGCGGTGGTCCGCCCCGGCGAGGCTCAAGCGCGGGCGTTGGCGTCGAGCGTCTTGTTCCAGTCGGCGACGCGGTCGGCCTTGGCCGCGAGCACGGCGTCGGCATCGCCCTCGATGCTGACCGACTTGATCAGGTCGCCCTGCTGGATCTTGTCCACGGCCTCGATGCCCTCGAGCACCTTGCCGAACACGGTGTGCTTGCCGTCCAGCCACGGGCAGGGCACGTGGGTGATGAAGAACTGGCTGCCGTTGGTGCCGGGGCCGGCATTGGCCATCGAGAGCACGCCACGCTCGTGGGTCAGTCCGTTACCGGTCTCGTCCTCGAAACGATAGCCCGGTCCGCCGGTGCCGGTACCCTGCGGGCAACCGCCCTGGACCATGAAGTCCGGGATCACGCGGTGGAAGTTCAGGCCATCGTAGAACCCGCGGCGGGCCAGGTTGACGAAGCTGGCGACGGTCAGCGGGGCCTTGTCGGCGGCAAGTTCGACCCGGATCGGGCCGCGGTCGGTCTCGAAAACAGCAATCAGGCTCATGGAACGGCTCCTGGTGGGGGATGACCGGGCGCTTGGCGAGCCCGGCAGAGTTGCGTGCGCCCATCCCTGCCCAACGGGGAGATGAACGCGGGACGGCCAAGGATACCGCAGCCGCCCCCCATTGCCCGTGATTTTCCTCATTCTGGCGCAAACACCCGCTATAATGGTCGGCTTCCCTCCGCGACCCTGACGCCTTCGCCGGCGTCCATTCCGCATGTCCGCATCCAATTCCGTCGAACGCCTGCGCAACATCGCCATCGTCGCCCACGTCGACCATGGCAAGACCACCCTCGTCGACTGCCTCCTGAAGCAGTCCGGCACCCTGTCCGACCGCACCGTCCTCGCCGAACGCGTGATGGACAGCAACGACCAGGAAAAGGAACGTGGCATCACGATCCTGGCCAAGAACACCGCCATCACCTGGCAGGGCAACCGGATCAACATCGTCGACACCCCGGGCCACGCCGACTTCGGCGGCGAGGTCGAGCGCGTGCTGTCGATGGTCGACACCGTGCTGATCCTGGTCGACGCGATGGACGGCCCCATGCCGCAGACCCGCTTCGTGACCCAGAAGGCCTTCGCGATGGGCTTCAAGCCGATCGTGGTGGTCAACAAGATCGACCGCCCCGGCGCACGCCCCGACTGGGTGATCGACCAGGTGTTCGACCTGTTCGACAAGCTCGGTGCGACCAACGAGCAGCTCGACTTCCCGATCGTCTACACCTCGGCGCTGAACGGCTATGCCAGCCTCGACGACAGCGTCCGCTCGGGCGACATGACCCCGCTCTACGAAGCGATCATGCAGCACGCGCCGAAGCCTGAAGTCGACCCCGACGGCCCCTTCCAGATGCGCATCAGCCAGCTGGACTACAACAACTTCGTCGGCGTCATCGGCATCGGCCGCATCCAGCGCGGCACCCTGAAGAAGAACATGCCGGTGGCGGTGATCGACCGCGAGGGCAAGAAGCGCCAGGGCAAGGTCCTGCAGGTGCTCGGCTTCCTGGGCCTGGAGCGGATCGAGCAGGAGAGCGCGCAGGCCGGCGACATCGTCGCCATCTCGGGCATCCAGGAACTGACGATCTCCGACACCGTCTGCGCGCTCGACACCCCCGAGGCGCTGCCGCCGCTGACCGTCGACGAACCGACGATCTCGATGACCTTCCAGGTCAACAACTCGCCGTTCGCGGGCAACAAGGACCTGTCCGGCGGCAAGTTCCTGACCAGCCGCCAGATCAAGGACCGCCTCGAGCGCGAGACCGTGCACAACGTCGCGCTCAAGGTCGAGCAGCTCGAGGACGCGGACAAGTTCCTCGTCTCCGGCCGCGGCGAGCTCCACCTCTCGGTGCTGATCGAGAACATGCGCCGCGAGGGCTTCGAGCTGGCGGTGTCGCGCCCCGAGGTCATCATCAAGGAGATCGAAGGCCAGCTGATGGAGCCGATCGAGCAGCTCGTCGTCGACGTCGAGGAAGTCCACCAGGGCGGCGTGATGGAGAAGCTCGGCACCCGCAAGGGCCAGCTCAAGAACATGGAGCCCGACGGCAAGGGCCGCGTGCGCCTGGAGTACATGATCCCGGCGCGCGGCCTGATCGGCTTCCAGAACGAGTTCAAGACCCTCACCCAGGGCTCGGGCCTGCTGTTCCACGTGTTCGACCACTATGGGCCCAAGGAGCAGGGTGCGATCGCCAAGCGCATCAACGGCGTGATGATCGCCAACGCCGCCGGCACCACCCCCGCCTATTCGCTCGGACCGCTGCAGGAGCGCGGCAAGCTGTTCGCGGCCGAGGGCGACGCGGTGTACGAAGGGCAGCTGGTCGGCATCCACTCCAAGGACAACGACCTGACCGTCAACGCGATCAAGCCCAAGCCGCTGACCAACATGCGCGCCTCGGGCAAGGACGACGCGATCGCGCTGAGCCCGGCGATCAAGTACTCGCTGGAGCAGGCGCTGGACTTCATCGAGGACGACGAGCTGGTCGAGATCACCCCGAAGGAGATCCGCCTGCGCAAGAAGTTCCTGACCGAGAGCGATCGCAAGCGGGCCTCGCGCGCCGCCTGATCCTGCGGCCCGCGGCACCCTAGAATGGCAGCGTGAGTCATCTCCCGCTGCCATTTCTTTGCCTGGTGTTCGCGCTGGCGGCCAGCGTGGTCTGGCGCGCCGGCATCGTGCTGTCGCGAAGCACCGATCGGCTCGACCGGCGTTTCGGCTGGGGCCAGGCGGTCGGCGGCATGGTGCTGCTGGCGATCGTCACCAACCTGCCCGAGATCGCCATCGTCGCCAGCGCCTCGCTGCAGGGTCGCATCGAGGTGGCCGTCGGCAACCTGCTCGGCGGCGTGGCCATCCAGACCCTGGTGCTGGTCGTGCTCGACGCGGCCAGCCGGCGCGAGGAAGCTCCCCTGGCCCGGCTCGCCGACTCGCCGCAACTGCGGCTCGAAGCCGCGCTGGTCGTCGTCATGCTGGGGATCGTGATCCTGGGGCGACGCTGGGACAGCGCCCCATTCGCCAGGGGGCTGACCGCGGCCGAGGTGTTGCTCGCGCTCGCCTGGCTGGGCGCACTGCTGGCCATGCGTTTCCTGCCGGTCGCCACGCCGCCGCAGGCCGGTGTCGCCGGTCCGGATGCGCCCGGTGCGGATGCGGTCGGCGTCGAAAACCCGGAGTCCAGCGCCGGGCCGGGCACTGCGCGCACCCTCTTCCACTTCGCGTTCGCGTCCCTGGCTACCCTGGTCGCCGGCGTCGGCCTGGAACTGTGCGGCGACGCGATCGCCGGGCGCATCGGCATGGACGGCGTGGTCTTCGCCGCCACCGTCCTTGCAGCCGCGACCGCGTTGCCGGAAGTCTCCAGCGGGCTGGAGTCCATCCGCATGCGTCGATGGCAACTGGCGATGAGCGACATCTTCGGCGGCAATGCCTTCCTGCCGATCCTGCTGGTGCTGGCTACCGTGCTCGCCGGCACCCCGGTGCTCGGGAGCCTGGGCGACAGCGACGCCTATCTTGCCGGGCTCGGGGTGATACTCACCGTCGCGTACCTCGTCGGCATGCGATCGGGACCGCGGCGACGCTTTGCCGGCCTGGGCCTCGACTCATGGACGGTGCTGCTGGCGTACATCGCCGGCATCGGCGCCCTCGCCCTGGGCCTGGGCAGCTGAGCCCGCGCCGCAGGGACATCCCCAGCGACCGCTCACGCCATCCGCCGGACCCGTCGCGACAGGGGCTCGCTATGCTCGACGGCAGCCATCCGCGACGGGGAATCGCCCATGCGCTCCATGCTTGCCACCGCCGGCCTGCTCCTGCTGGCCGCCTGCCAACCCGCCAGCGAACCGGGCAACGTCCAGGCCGCGACGCCGCCGGCGGACGCATCGCCGGCGCCAGTCGCCACGACGCCGGCAGCCGCCGCGGGCATGGATGGCTTCGTCTTCGCCGAACTCGACATCCAGGCCCTGCAGGCGCGCATGGCGCGTGGCGAGACCAGCAGCCAGGCCCTCACCCAGGCCTACCTCGACCGCATCGCCGCGATCGACGACGCCGGCCCCACGCTCAACGCGGTGATCGAGATCAATCCCGACGCCCTTGAAGAAGCCGCCGCCCGCGACGCTCAGCGCAAGGCCGGTCCGGTACTGGGCCCCCTGCACGGGATTCCGGTCCTGGTCAAGGACAACATCGACGCGACGCCCATGGTCAACTCGGCCGGTTCGCTCGCGCTCGCCGAACACCGGCCCTCGCGCGATGCCTTCCTGGTCGAACGGCTGAGGGCCGCGGGCGCGGTGATCCTGGGCAAGACCAACCTGAGCGAGTGGGCCAACTTCCGCTCCACCCGCTCCAGCTCGGGATGGAGTGGCCGGGGTGGGCAGACGCTCAATCCCTACGCGCTCGACCGCAGTCCCTGCGGCTCCAGCGCCGGCACCGGAAGCGCGATCAGCGCCAACCTTGCCGCGGTGGGCATCGGGACCGAGACCGACGGCAGCATCATCTGTCCGTCGGCGGTCGCCGGGCTCGTGGGACTCAAGCCGACGGTCGGGCTGGTCAGCCGCAACGGCATCATCCCGATCTCCAGCAGCCAGGACACGGCCGGCCCGATGACCCGCAGCGTCGCCGATGCGGCGATCCTGCTGGCCGCGATGGCCGGTCGCGACGATGCCGACGCCGCCACCGGCAACAGTGTCGGCCGCGCCGTCTTCGACTATCCCGCCCACCTGGATCCCGATGCCCTGCGCGGCGCGCGCATCGGCCTGCTTCGCGGCAGCATGGGCTTCCATCCCGACGTCGACGCCGCCCTTGAGCGCGCCGTGGAGGCAATGCGGGCCGCCGGCGCCACCGTCGTCGATGCCGAGATCCCCACCGCCGGCGAATGGCGGCAGGCCGAGTTCGAAGTGCTGCTTTACGAATTCAAGAACGGCCTCGAGCACTACCTGCGCAGCCACGACGCCCCGGTCAAGACCCTTGACGCGCTCATGGCCTACAACCAGGCGCACGCCGACACCGAGATGCCGTGGTTCGGCCAGGAACTGTTCGAGCAGGCCCGCGCCAAGGGTCCCCTGAACGAAGAGGCTTACCTGGACGCGCGACGCGAAGCGCGTCGCCTGGCCGGTGAGGCGGGCATCGATGCCGCGCTGCAGGCGCAGGAACTCGACGCCCTGCTCGTTCCGGCGACCTCGCCGGCCTGGCCCATCGACCCGGTGCTGGGCGATCACTTCACCGGCGCGGGATACGGCGCCGCGGCTGTCGCCGGCTACCCCAGCCTGACCGTGCCGATGGGCCAGAGCCATGGCCTGCCGATCGGCCTGGTCTTCATGGGCACCGCCTGGAGCGAACCGCGCCTGATCGCGCTGGGACACGCCTACGAGCAACTGTCGAAGGCGCGCACGCCGCCGCGCTTCCTGTCGACCGCCGCGCTCCAGCCACGGGTCGGCGAAAACGAAACGGCCGGCGCACAGGGCGCCGGCCGCTGACATCCGATCGAAGGCGCCGCGTCGGCGGCGGCGCTGGCATCAGGCCTTGGAAGGGGCGCCGATCTGGGCCTGCTTGCGGACGATGAGCATCGCCACTTCCAGCGCCTGTTCGTAGTTCAGGCGCGGATCCACGGTGGAGTGGTACGCGCGCTCGAGATCGCTCTCGGTCAATTCGCGGGCACCGCCCAGGCACTCGGTGACATCCTCGCCGGTGAGCTCCAGGTGCACGCCGCCCAGGCGCGTGCCGGCCGCTGCGTGCAGCTCGAAGGCGTCTTCCAGCTCGCTGCGGATGTTGCGGAAGCGGCGCGTCTTGTAGCCGTTGCTGGTGGCTTCGGTATTGCCGTGCATCGGATCGCAGACCCACAGCACCCGGCGGCCGTCGCGCTGCACTGCATTGAGCAGCGGCGGCAGCTTCTCGGCGATCGCCTTCGCCCCCATGCGGTGGATGAAGGTCAGGCGTCCCGGCTCGTCCTCGGGATTGAGCACGTCCATCAGCTTCAGCAGCTGGTCGGGCTCGACCGATGGACCGACCTTGACCGCGATGGGATTGCGGATTCCACGGAAGTACTCCGTATGCGCACCATCAAGCGCCGCGGTGCGCATGCCGATCCAGGGGTAATGGGTGCTCAGGTTGAACCAGCCCCAGTGGCGCGGCACCTGCCGTGTCTGCGATTCCTCGTAGGGCAGCAGCAGCGCCTCGTGGGAGGTGTAGAAATCGACCCGGTTGAGGTTGTGCACTTCCTGGCCGGACAGGGTCTCCATGAAACGCACGGCGTCGCCGATCGCCGCCACCATGTGGCGGTACTCGTCGGCCAGCGGCGAGTGCCCGACCCAGCCCAGGTTCCAGTATTCGGGATGGTGGAGGTCGGCGAAACCACCGTCGATCAGCGAACGGACGAAGTTCATCGTCATCGCCGAACGGGCGTGCCCCTTGATCATCCGTCGCGGGTCCGGGACCCGCGCGGCCTCGGTGAATTCCGGCGCATTGACCAGGTCGCCGCGATAGCTCGGCAAGCTCACGCCGTCGATGGTTTCCATGTCCGCCGAGCGCGGCTTGGCGTACTGGCCGGCGAAGCGCCCCACCCTCACCACCGGCTTGCGCATGCCATGGACGAGCACCAGGCTCATCTGCAGCAGCACCTTGAGGCGGTTGGAAATGACGTCGGGCGTGCAGGCGTCGAAGGTCTCGGCGCAGTCGCCGCCCTGCAGCAGGAAGCGCTTGCCTTCCTGCGCGTCGGCCAGCTGCTGCTTGAGCGCCAGGATCTCCCAGGACGTGACCAGGGGCGGCAGGGCCCGCAACTCTTCCAGCACCCCTTCCAGCGCGGCGGCATCCGGATACGTCGGCTGCTGCAGCGCGGTGAGGTTGCGCCACCCGGAGGGCGCCCAGTCCTTGGGAAGCTTCACGGCACGGAGTTTGCGGTCTTGAGTGTTCATGTCGGGGGAAATGATGCGTTGCGACACGACATCATCGACCAAGCGTCCACCCCCTGCAACGGTTGCGTGCGCAACCGAGGAGCGCGTTCAGGCTTTGCGGAACGCCGAATACAGCGCCCAGAGCGTCAATACCACGAAGCACAGCAGGCTCCACGCAGGCATCGACAGGCCGAGGAACGCCCAGTCGACGTTCGCGCACTCGCCCGAGCCGGTCATGACCTTGCGGATCACGCCGGTCAGCGGCATCGCATCGAGCATGTAGTCCAGCCCCGGGCCACAGGCCGGGACCTGGTCCGGCGGCAGGTGCTGCAGGCGGACGTGGTTGCCGGCGACCGCGATGCCGGCCGCACCGGCGAGGAAGGCCAGCACGCCGTAGGCACGGCGCCCCGACACCGAGCCGGGCGCATGCAGCCCGCCGACCAGAAACACCAGGCCCAGCGCGACGAAAGCCACGCGCTGGAAGATGCACAGCGGGCATGGCTCAAGCGGATTGATGTCGCGGAACTGGGTATGGAGCGCAAACGCCAGCAGTGCGGCGCAGGCAAGCATGCCCAGCAGGAAACGGGTCCGGAACGAAGCGGCGGCCAAGCGTGAGGTTCGCGTCATGGCCGACAGCTTAAGGTCTGCCGGCGCGGCTGCCTAGCACCCAAGCGGGCGGATCAGCCGCGCCTGTCGCCAGACGCAAGAAACCCCGGGGGTTTCCCGGGGTTCCGCGGTCACGCGCTTCGCGCTGCCATGCCGCTGGCATGGCGCGCCGGCACGCGCGACTTATTCGGCGGCGGCCGCCTCCGGGCGGTCGACCAGCTCGACGTAGGCCATCGGCGCATTGTCGCCAGCGCGGAAGCCGCACTTGAGGATGCGCAGGTAGCCGCCCGGACGCTCGCGGTAACGCGGGCCCAGCTCGACGAACAGGGTGCCGACGGCTTCCTTGTCGCGCAGGCGGGAGAACGCGAGGCGGCGGTTGGCGACGCCATCGGTCTTGGCGAGGGTGATGAGCGGCTCGGCGACGCGGCGCAGCTCCTTCGCCTTCGGCAGCGTGGTGCGGATCAGGCCGTGCTTGATCAGCGAGGCGGCCATGTTGCGGAACATCGCATCGCGATGCGCGCTGGTGCGGTTGAACTTGCGTCCGGCTTTCTGGTGGCGCATGACTGTGTGTCCTGTTGAATGATGGAACTGCTGGAGATCGCTGTCGCCGTCCTGGCGCTGGAAATTGGACTGCGGATGGTCCGGACCGACCCTCCCTGGGCGGACGTTGCCGCGGACCTTCGGGTCCGTCGGCCTGGGGCCTCGGCCGCGTGTCGCCACGCAGCCGTGCACCCGGTATTACTGCAGGGCCCCGGCGGCCCGGCGGGGCTCCGGGGAGCCCTGCCTGTCCCGCCCGGACGGGTGTTCGCGACCGCGGCCGATGCCCCTGGGGACATCAGCCCGATGCGGTCGCTCAGCCCATCATGCCGTGCGAGGCAATGCCCGCCGGCGGCCAGTTCTCGAGCTTCATGCCAAGGGAGAGGCCGCGCTGGGCGAGGACTTCCTTGATCTCGGTGAGCGACTTCTTGCCCAGGTTCGGGGTCTTGAGCAGCTCGACCTCGGTCTTCTGGATCAGGTCGCCGACGTAGTAGATGCTCTCGGCCTTGAGGCAGTTGGCCGAACGCACGGTCAGCTCGAGGTCGTCGATCGGGCGCAGCAGCACCGGATCCACGCCACCGGTCTGCGGCTTGGCCTGGCCACGGTCGCGCTGGGTGAAGTCACCGAACACCGACAGCTGGTCGGTGAGGATGTCGGCCGCGGTGCGGACGGCTTCCTCGGCGTCGATCGTGCCGTTGGTCTCGATGTCCAGGACCAGCTTGTCCAGGTCGGTGCGCTGCTCGACGCGGGCCGCTTCCACGGCATAGGCCACGCGGCGGACCGGGCTGAAGCTGGCATCCAGCATCAGGCGGCCGATGGCGCGGTTGTCCTCGTCGGGACGACGACGCGCGGCGGCCGGCTGGTAGCCGTAGCCACGCTCGATCTTCAGGCGCATGTTGATCGCGGTGTCCTTGGTCAGGTGCGCGATGACATGGTCGGCGTTCAGGATCTCGACGTTGTGGTCGGCCTTGATGTCGGCCGCGGTGACGACGCCGGGGCCCTGCTTGCTCAGCGCCAGGGTGGCGGTCTCACCGGTGTGCATGCGGATGGCGACGTCCTTGAGGTTCAACAGCACCTCGAGCACGTCCTCCTGCAGGCCTTCGACCGTGGTGTACTCGTGGAGCACGCCGTCGATCTCGACCTCGGTGATGGCGAAACCCGGGATCGACGACAGCAGCACGCGACGCAACGCGTTGCCCAGGGTGTGGCCGTAGCCGCGTTCCAGCGGCTCGATCACGACCTTGGCACGGTTGCCGGTGAGGCGTTCGATCTGGGGACCGCGCGGACGCAGTACCTGATTGGCGGTAACCGTCATGTTTGGGTGTCTCCTGCGAGCCTCCGGGGGGCCGGAGGCGCGTGAAATGGATTACTTCGAGTACAGCTCGACGATCAGCGCTTCATTGATGTCGGAAGGCAGGTCGGTACGATCCGGCACGGCCTTGAACACACCACTGAACTTCTTGCTGTCGACCTCGACCCAGGACGGGGAAAGGTCCATCTGCTGGGCGACCGTCAGCGACTCCTGGACGCGGAGCTGCTTCTGGGCACGCTCGGACAGCGCGATCGCGTCACCGGCCTTGACCTGGTAGGACGGCAGGTTCACCGACTGGCCGTTGACCGTGACGCCACGGTGCGACACCAGCTGGCGCGCAGCCGGGCGGGTGACGGCGAAGCCCATGCGGTAGACGACGTTGTCCAGGCGGGTCTCGAGGAGCTGCAGCAGGTTCTCACCCGTGTTGCCCTTCTTGGTCGAGGCCTTCTTGTAGTAGTTGCGGAACTGACGCTCGAGCAGGCCGTAGATACGCTTGACCTTCTGCTTTTCACGCAGCTGGTTGGCGTAGTCGGACAGCTTGCCGCGACGTACGTTCGGACCGTGCTGGCCGGGCTTCTGCTCCAGCTTGCACTTGGAATCGAGCGCCCGCGCCGGCGACTTCAGACCGAGGTCTGCGCCTTCGCGACGGGAGAGCTTGCACTTGGGACCAATATAACGAGCCATTATTCTTCAGCTCCTCAGACGCGACGCTTTTTCGGCGGACGACACCCGTTGTGCGGGATCGGCGTCACGTCGATGATGTTGATGATCTTGTAGCCGACGTTGTTCAACGAACGAACGGCTGACTCACGACCCGGACCCGGGCCCTTGATGCGCACTTCCAGCGACTTCACGCCGTAGTCGAGCGCGGCACGACCGGCGCGCTCGGCGGCGACCTGCGCGGCGAACGGGGTCGACTTGCGCGAGCCGCGGAAACCCGCGCCACCCGAGGTCGCCCACGACAGCGCATTGCCCTGGCGGTCGGTGATCGTGATGATGGTGTTGTTGAAAGAAGCGTGGACGTGGGCGATGCCGTCGGTGACGACGCGCTTGATCTTCTTCTTCGTCTTGGCTGCTGCCGGCTTGGCCATGATCTGGGTTCCTTACTTCTTGATGGCCTTGCGCGGACCCTTGCGGGTGCGTGCATTGGTCTTGGTGCGCTGGCCACGCAGCGGGAGGCCGCGACGATGACGCAGGCCGCGGTAGCAGCCCAGGTCCATCAGACGCTTGAGCGACATGCCGATCTCGCGACGCAGGTCGCCTTCGACCACGTACTTGCCGATCTCGGCGCGCAGGCGCTCGACTTCGGGCTCGGACAGGTCACGGATCTTGGTCGTCTTCTCGATCCCGGCTGCATCGCAGACCTGGACCGAACGGGTACGACCGATGCCGTAGATGCTCTGGATACCCACCCAGACATGTTTCTGTGGCGGCAGATTGACGCCTGCAATACGCGCCATAACGCGATCTCCAACTGGTTTGGCGGCCAGGCAGGAAATTGCCCGGCGGAGTGAATCGGAAATGATAGCAAAATTCCAGGGTTACAGGAAGCCCTACGCCAAGGCACGGCGCATGGCCCGGCATGGGGAGTGTGCCCATGCTCCGGCGACGGCCCCGGGCTGTACCGGCAGGGTCTGGAACCCCCTGCCGGCCCCGCGCACTACTCTGGTGCGCGTATGGCCTGGAACCACCCGCGCCTGGAATTGCCGCGCGGGTCGCCCATCACGTTTGTCCGGACGGGAATCCGGATCGCGAAAGCCGGTCGAGGCCGGCGGCCGCCTGGCAGGCGGACCGGGGTCCGCCCTGCCTGCGCCGGTGCCCTGGGGCCCGGCGCGACTGCATTCCATCAGCGCCCGGAACGCGAACCCTTCAGGTTCGCCTTCTTGAGCAGGCTCTCGTACTGGTGCGACATCAGGTGCGCCTGGATCTGCGCGATGAAGTCCATCACCACCACCACCACGATCAACAGCGAGGTGCCGCCGAAGTAGAACGAGGTATTCAGTTCCTTGCGCATCACTTCCGGCAGCAGGCAGACAAGCACCAGGTAGGCGGCGCCGGCGGCCGTCAGGCGGGTCAGCACGCCGTCGATGTACTCGGCGGTGGCCTTGCCCGGCCGGATGCCCGGGATCAGGGCGCCCTGCTTCTTCAGGTTGTCCGCGGTTTCCTGGGAATTGAACACGAGCGCCGTGTAGAAGAACGCGAAGCCCGCGATCATGCCGCCGTAGAAGATCATGTGGAGCGGCTCGCCCGGGTTCAGCCACTGGCTGACCTGAAGGAGCCACGACGACGAACTGCCCTGGCTGAACCAGTTGGCGGCGGTCGCCGGGAACATCACGATGCTCGAGGCGAAGATGGCCGGGATGACGCCCGCCATGTTCAGCTTGAGCGGCAGGAACGAGGACTGGTTCATGTACGCGCTGCGACCGCCCTGGCGACGCGCGTAGTTCACCGTGATGCGACGCTGGCCGCGCTCCACGAACACCACGAAATAGGTGAAGCCGAGCACGATCGCCGCGATCAGGATCGCGCTGATGACGCTCATGTCGCCGTTGTTGATCTGCTGGAACATGCCGATCACCGCTGCGGGCAGGCCCGCGACGATGCCGGCGAAGATGATCAGCGAGATACCGTTGCCGACGCCGCGCTCGGTGATCTGCTCACCCAGCCACATCAGGAACATGGTGCCCGCGGTCAGCGCGACCACGGCGGTCAGGATGAAGCCCGGGCCGGGGTTGTAGACCACCTGGATGCCCTGGCTCGCGCCGCCCGCCTGGAGCGCGGTGGCGATGCCCCATGCCTGGAACACCGCCAGCGGGATCGCGCCCATGCGCGACCACTGGTTGATCTTGCGGCGGCCCGACTCGCCCTCCTTCTGGATGGCCTTCAGGCTCGGCACCATGTTGACCAGCAGCTGGACGATGATGGACGCGGAGATGTACGGCATCACGTTCAGCGCGAACAGGCTGAAGCGCGACAGGGCACCACCGGAGAACATGTTGAACATGTCCACGATGGTGCCTTCCTGGCTCTCCATCAACTGGAGCATGGCATCCGGATTGACGCCCGGCACCGGGATGTAGCAGCCGATGCGATAGACGATCAGCGCACCCACAACGAACAGGAGACGCTGGCGGAGCTCGGTGAACTTCCCGAGCCCGCCGCCCATGCCGGCCATCGCATTGCCGCTACGCGCCATCCGGTGCTTACTCCTCGACCTTGCCGCCGGCGGCTTCGATCGCCGCCTTCGCACCCGCCGTCGCCAGCAGGCCCTTGAGCACGAACGCCTTGGTCAGCTCGCCCTTGGCGACGACCTTGGCCTTCTTGGCGGTCGCCGGGACCAGCTTCGCGGCGCGCAGGGCGGCGAAATCGACCTCGCCGGCCTCCAGCTTGTCCAGCTGGTACAGCAGCACTTCGGCGGTGTCCTTGGCCATCCGCGAACGGAAACCAACCTTGGGCAGGCGGATGTGCATGGGCATCTGGCCGCCTTCGAAGCCGGCCTTGATCTTGCCCTTGCCGGCGCGCGCGAACGAGCCCTTGTGGCCACGGCCACAGGTCTTGCCCAGGCCGGAGCCGATGCCGCGACCGACGCGCTTGCGGTCTTCGCGGGCGCCCTCTGCGGGCTTGAGTGTGTTCAGACGCATGATGATTACTCCTCGACCCGGACCAGGTAGTGGACCTTGTTGATCAGGCCGCGCACCTGCGGGCTGTCCTTCAGTTCACGGACGTCATTGAGCTTGTTCAGGCCCAGGGCGCGCACCGACAGGCGGTGGCGTGCCTGCGAACCACGCAGGCCCTTGACCAGACGCACCTTCACGGTGCCGCCTTCGCTTGGCTTCTTAGCCATGGATCAGATCCTCCACCTTCTTGCCACGCTTGGCGGCGATCCTGGCCGGCGACTGCATGTCGGCCAAGCCGCGCACGGTCGCGCGCACCAGGTTGATCGGGTTGCGCGAACCCACCGCCTTGGCCAGCACGTCCTTCACGCCGACGGCCTCGAGCACGGCGCGCATCGCGCCACCGGCGATCACGCCGGTACCCTCGGAGGCGGGCTGCATGTACACGCGGGCCGCGCCGTGGCCGGACTTCACCGGGTGCCACAGGGTGCCGTTGTTCAGGTCGACGTTGACCATGTTCTTGCGGGCGTACTCCATCGACTTCTGGATCGCGACCGGCACTTCGCGCGCCTTGCCGTAACCAAAGCCGATGCGACCCTCGCCGTCGCCCACCACCGTCAGCGCGGTGAAGGTGAACTGGCGGCCGCCCTTGACGGTCTTGCTGACGCGGTTGACCGCGATCAGCTTCTCGATCATGCCGTCGTCGATCTCTTCGCGGTTACGGTCGCGATCACGACCCCGCGGTGCCCGATCTTCTGCCATTTTCTGTATTCCTGTAGTTGGAGAAATTTGCGGCGTTGCCGCTTATCGTTGTGAAGCGCCTCGGGTGCTCCGCTGCAACGAGAATTCGTTGCAGCGTCCGGCACGCCCGTGCCGGCGGGTACGACGACGGCATGGGGTCGCCCCCATGCCGCTTCAAGCCTTAGAACTGCAGGCCGCCCTCGCGGGCCGCTTCGGCCAGCGCCTTGATGCGGCCGTGGTAGCGGTAGCCCGAGCGGTCGAAGGCGACCTTCTCGATACCGGCCGCCTTGGCCTTCTCGGCGATGGCGCGACCCACCTTGGCGGCGGCTTCGGCGTTGTGGCCGTTCTTCAGGCCATCGCGGACGTCGGCCTGGGTGGTCGACGCGGCCGCCAGGACCTTCGAGCCGTCGGCCGTGAAGACCTGGGCGTAGAGGTGCTGGCCGGTACGCAGGACCGACAGGCGCGGCACGCCGAGCTCGCGGATGTGCGCGCGGGTCGACTTGGCGCGACGCAGACGGGCAATGTTCTTGTTCATGTTTTGTTCCTCGAAAGCTGAAGACCCGGTTAGGCCTTCTTGGCTTCCTTGCGAATGATGGTTTCGTCGCTGTACTTCACGCCCTTGCCCTTGTAGGGCTCCGGCGGACGGAAGCTGCGGATCTTGGCGGCGACTTCACCCACGCGCTGCTTGTCGGCGCCCTGCACCAGCACTTCGGTCTGGGTCGGGGTGGCGATGGTGATGCCTTCCGGGGCCGGGAACACGATCGGATGGGAGAAACCCAGCGACAGGTTCAGGTCCTTGCCCGACATCGAGGCGCGGTAACCGACGCCCACCAGCTCCAGCTTGCGCTCGAAGCCCTCGGAGACGCCGTGGACCATGTTGGCGATGATCGCGCGCAGGGTGCCGGTGATGGCGGTCTGCTCGGCGGTGGCCGGCGACAGCTGGACCTGGCCGTCCTCGATGGCGATCTCGACACCGGCGGGACGCGCGATCGACAGGGTGCCCTTCGGGCCCTTGACGCTGACGTTGTCGGCCTGGATGTTCAGCTCGACACCCTTCGGGAGGGCGATCGGCTTCTTGGCAACTCGGGACATTGCAGTTCCTCCCTTAGGCCACGAAGCACAGGACTTCACCGCCGACGCCCTGCTGGCGCGCCTGCGAGTCGGTCATGATGCCCTTCGAGGTGGAGATGATGGCGACGCCCAGGCCGTTGAGGACCTTGGGGATCGCGTCCTTGCCGCGGTACTGGCGCAGGCCGGAGCGCGAGTAGCGCTCGAGGCGGTCGATGACCGGCTTGCCTTCGTAGTACTTCAGCACGATCTCGAGCTCGGCCTTGCCGTTGCCCTGGTCGGTGACGCTGGAGTCGACGATGTAGCCTTCTTCCTTCAGGACGGCTGCGATCGCGACCTTGATCTTGGACGACGGCATCTTCACCGTCGGCTTGCGGACCGCGGCGGCATTCTTGATGCGCACCAGCATGTCGGCGATGGGATCAGTCATGCTCATGGAGTATTCACCTTATGAGTAGCACCGATATCCGCGGAATTGCGGGTTTTCAGTAATACGGATCAGTTGTAACGCTGGCGCCCCGGACGGGGCCGGGGCGTTTCCTGCAACGCAGCCGGCAAGTCTAGCAGACTTGCCGGCCTTGTGTGTTACCAGCTGGCCTTGCGCAGGCCCGGCACGTCGCCACGCATGGTGGCTTCGCGCAGCTTGTTGCGGCCCAGGCCGAACTTCGCGTAGACGCCACGCGGACGACCGGTCAGGGCACAACGGTTGCGCTGGCGGCTCGGCGAGGAGTCGCGGGGCAGCTTCTGCAGCTTGACCGCTGCCTCCAGCTTCTCCTCGTAGGAGGAGCGGTCGCTGGAGATGATCTTCTTCAGCTCGTCGCGCTTGGCGGCATACTTCGCCGCCAGCTTGGCCCGCTTGATCTCGCGGTTGACCATTGAGGTCTTGGCCATGGTGTATGTCCTCGGATCAGTTGCGGAAGGGGAAACGGAAGGCTTCGAGCAGGGCCCGGGCCTCGGCGTCGGTCTTCGCGGTGGTGGTGATCGCGATGTCCATGCCGCGCAGCGCGTCGACCTGGTCGTAGTCGATCTCCGGGAAGATGATCTGCTCCTTGACGCCCATGTTGTAGTTGCCGCGACCGTCGAACGACTTGGCGGACACGCCGCGGAAGTCGCGCACGCGCGGCAGGGCCACGTTCACCAGGCGATCGAGGAACTCGAACATCTTGGCGCGACGCAAGGTCACCTTGCAGCCGATCGGCCAGCCGTCGCGGATCTTGAACGAAGCGACCGACACGCGGCTCTTCGTCACGATGGGCTGCTGGCCCGAGAGCTTGGCCATGTCGGCCACGGCGTTCTCGAGGACCTTCTTGTTGGTGGCCGCTTCGCCCACGCCCATGTTCAGCGTGATCTTGACGAGACGGGGCACTTCCATGGGGTTCTTGTAACCGAACTTCTCGGTCAGCGCAGGAACCACCTCTTCCTTATAAATCTTTTCAAGCCGGGTCATTTGGGCATTCCTCAGGCGTCGACCGCCTCACCGCTGGAGCGGAACACACGCAGTTTGCGTCCATCCTCCAGCACCTTGAAACCAATGCGCTCACCCTTGCCAGTGGCCGGGTTGAAGAGCATCACGTTGGAAATGTCGATCGGCGCTTCGCGCTCGATGACGCCGCCAGGCTGGCCGGCCTGCGGGTTCGGCTTGGTGTGGCGCTTGATGATGTTGATGTTCGACACGACGACCTTGTCGCCGTCGACGCGCAGCACATCACCCTTCTTGCCCTTGTCCTTGCCGGCGGTGACGATCACTTGGTCACCCTTGCGGATACGGTTCATTTCTCTATTCCTCCGCTCAGAGCACTTCAGGCGCGAGCGAGACGATCTTCATGAACTTCTCGGAACGAAGCTCACGGGTCACGGGCCCGAAGATACGGGTGCCGATCGGCTCGTGCTTGCTGTTCAGCAGGACGGCGGCGTTGCCGTCGAAACGGATCAGCGAGCCGTCCGGACGACGCACGCCCTTGCGGGTACGCACCACGACGGCGTCGTAGACGTCACCCTTCTTCACCTTGCCGCGCGGGATGGCGTCCTTGACGGTCACCTTGATGATGTCGCCGATGCCGGCATAACGGCGCTTGGAGCCGCCCAGCACCTTGATGCACATCACTTCCTTCGCACCCGAGTTGTCGGCCACCCCGAGGTAGCTTTGCATCTGGATCATGGTTCAGCCTCCTCGGTTATTCGACCGCGCGGGTGACGATCTTCACCACGCGCCAGTTCTTGGTCTTGGACAGGGGTGCACACTCGGTGAGGCGGACGATGTCGCCCTCGTTGCATGCGTTGTCGCCGTCATGGGCGTGGAGCTTGGTCGAGCGACGGATGTACTTGCCGTACAGCGCGTGCTTGACCTGGCGCTCGACGAGCACGGTGACGGTCTTGTCCATCTTGTTGCTGACCACGCGTCCTTCGACCGTGCGCAGCGCCTTCTCTGTATTGTTGTCGGTCATGACGGGTCCTTACTTCTTCTGACCCAGCAGGGTGTTGACGCGCGCGATCTCGCGGCGCACCCGGCGGGCTTCATGGGTCTTGGCGAGCTGGCCGGTGGCCTTCTGCATGCGGAGGGCGAAGCTCTCCTTGTGCAGTTCGACCAGGTGGGCCTGCAGCTCGTCAGCCGATTTTTCACGCAGTTGCTTGAGTTCCATTACCGCACCGTCCGGGTCACGAAAGTGGTGGTCACCGACAGCTTGGCGGACGCCAGGCGGAATGCCTCGCGCGCCACTTCCTCGCTGACGCCCTCGATCTCGTAGATCATGCGGCCGGGCTGGATCTGCGCGACCCAGTACTCGACGTTGCCCTTACCCGAACCCATTCGGACTTCGATGGGCTTCTTGGTGATGGGCTTGTCCGGGAAGACGCGGATCCACATCTTGCCGCCGCGCTTGACGTAGCGGCTGATCGAACGGCGGGCCGCCTCGATCTGGCGCGCCGTGATCTGGCCGTGCGCGGTGGCCTTGAGGCCGTACTCGCCGAAGCTGACGGCATTGCCGTTCCAGCTCAGGCCCTCGTTACGGCCCTTGTGCACCTTGCGGTATTTGGTTCGCTTGGGTTGCAACATGGTCGTTTACCTCGATTCGCGGGCCGGACGGGCCGGACGCGCCGGACGGGAGGGACGATCGCCGCGGTCGCCGCGCGCGTTCTCTTCCGGCTTTTCCTGACCCACCTGGGAGAAATCGAAGATCTCGCCCTTGTAGACCCATACCTTGATGCCGATGATGCCGTAGGTCGTCTTGGCTTCGGCGAAGCCATAGTCGATGTCGGCACGCAGGGTGTGCAGCGGCACGCGGCCTTCGCGATACCACTCCGAACGGGCGATTTCCGCACCGTTGAGGCGGCCTGCGACGTTGACCTTGATGCCCAGGGCGCCGAGGCGCATCGCGTTGCCGACGGCGCGCTTCATCGCGCGACGGAACATGATGCGGCGCTCGAGCTGCTGCGCGATCGACTCGGCGACCAGCTGCGCGTCGAGCTCCGGCTTGCGGACCTCGGTGACGTTGATGTGCGCCGGAACGCCCATCAGGTCGCTGACTTCCTTGCGCAGCTTCTCGATGTCCTCACCGCGCTTGCCGATCACAACGCCCGGACGGGCGGTGTGGATCGTGACGCGCGCGTTGTTGGCGGGACGCTCGATGAAGATGCGGGAAATGCCGGCCTGCGAGAGCTTCTTGCGAAGCATCTCGCGGACCTTCAGGTCCGTCACCAGGAACTCGGCGTACTGCTTCTTGTTGGCAAACCACTTGGAGTTCCAGTCCTTGGAGATGCCAAGGCGGATGCCAGTAGGATGAACTTTATGACCCATTAGTCTGACTCCGCCTTACTTGCCGGCGCCCACAACCACAGTGATGTGGCTGGTGCGCTTGAGGATGCGGGTGCCGCGGCCCTTCGCTCGCGCCATGAAGCGCTTCAGCGTCGGACCCTCGTCCACCATGATGGTCTTGACCTTGAGCTCGTCGATGTCGGCGCCCTGGTTGTTCTCCGCGTTGGCGATGGCCGACTCGACGACCTTGCGGATCATGCCCGCGGCCTTCTTGTCGGAGAACTTCAGCAGGTTGACGGCGCGCTCGGCCGAGAGACCGCGGACCTGGTCGGCGACCAGGCGGGCTTTCTGCGGGGAGATGCGTGCGGTACGCAGGATGGCTTTCGCTTCCATGGTCATCTCCTTATCGGCTCTTCTTGTCGCCGACGTGACCCTTGAAGGTACGCGTCAGGGCGAACTCGCCGAGCTTGTGGCCAACCATGTTCTCGTTGACCAGCACGGGGATGTGGTTGCGACCGTTGTGCACGGCGATGGTGAAACCCACCATCTCCGGCAGAACCATCGAGCGACGCGACCAGGTCTTGATCGGCTTCTTGTTGTTGCCCGCGGTCTCCACCTTCTTCATCAGGTGGTGATCGACGAACGGGCCTTTCTTCAGTGAACGTGCCATGGCCGATTAGCTCCTACGATCGCGCACGATGAACTGCTGGGTGCGCTTGTTCTTGCGGGTCTTGTAACCCTTGGTCGGGACGCCCCACGGGGTGACCGGATGCGGATTACCCTGGCCGGCCTTGGCTTCACCACCGCCGTGCGGGTGGTCGACCGGGTTCATGGCCGCACCGCGGACGGTGGGACGAACGCCGCGCCAGCGCTTCGCGCCCGCCTTGCCCAGCTTCTCCAGGTTGTGCTCGTCGTTGCCGACTTCGCCGATGGTGGCGCGGCACTCGGCCGGCACCTTGCGCATCTCGCCGGAGCGGAGGCGCAGCGTGGCGTAGCCGTGCTCGCGGGCGACCAGCTGGACGCTGGCGCCGGCGGCGCGGGCGATCTGGGCGCCCTTGCCCGGCTTCATCTCGATGCAATGCACCGTCGAACCGACCGGGACGTTGGTCAGCGGCAGCGTGTTGCCGACGCGGATCGGGGCGTCGCGACCCGCGATCACCTGGTCGCCGGCCTTCAGGCCCTTCGGGGCGATGATGTAGCGGCGCTCACCGTCGACGTAGCACAGCAGGGCGATGTGGGCGGTGCGGTTCGGATCGTATTCGATCCGCTCCACGCGCGCCGGGATGCCTTCCTTGTTGCGCTTGAAGTCGATGATGCGGTAGTGCTGCTTGTGGCCACCGCCGACGTGGCGGGTGGTGATCCGACCGTGGTGGTTGCGGCCACCGGTCTTGCTCTTCTTCTCGACCAGCGCGGCGTGCGGGGCGCCCTTGTGCAGGCCGGGCGTCACCACGCGGACGGCCGAACGGCGGCCGGGCGAGGTGGGTTTGAATGTCATCAATGCCATGGGTCTATCCTCAGGCCGTGGCCATCACATCGATCGACTGGCCTTCGGCCAGCTTCACGTACGCCTTGCGCCAGTCGGCACGGCGGCCCATGCGGAAGCGGAAGGCCTTGCTCTTGCCCTTCACGTTCACCACATTGACTGCCTCGACCTTCACGTCGAACAGCTTCTCAATGGCCACCTTGATGTCGGCCTTGGTCGCGTCCGTCGCTACTTCGAAGACGTATTGGTTGGAGACTTCCTGCAGGCGCGCGGTCTTCTCGGACACGCGCGGCGCACGGATGATGTTGTAGAGCTTGGCGTCGTTCATGCCAGCCACTCCTCGATCTTCTTGACCGCGTCGGCGGTGACCACGACCGAATCGGCGCCCACCAGGGCGACGGGATCCAGGCCCTGGACGTCACGGACTTCGACGTACGGCAGGTTGCGGGCCGAGAGGTACAGGTTCTCGGTGGCTTCCTCGGTGACGATCAGCGGGCGCTTGCCCACCTCGAGTTCCTTGAGCTTGCCGACCAGGCTCTTGGTCTTGGCGGCATCGACGTCGAAGCTCTCGACGACCGTGATGCGGCCCTGGCGGTTCAGCTCGGACAGGATCGCGGCGATCGCTGCACGGTACATCTTGCGGTTGACCTTCTGCGCGAAGCTGCGCGGCTTGGCCGCGAAGGTCACGCCACCGCCGATGAAGATCGGAGCGGTCAGGGCGCCATGACGCGCGCCGCCACCCTTCTGCTTCTTCGACTTCTTGGTCGTACCGGCGACTTCCGAGCGGGTCTTCTGGGCCTTGGTGCCGGCGCGGCCGGCATTGCGATAGGCAACGACCACCTGGTGGACCAGGTCCTCGCTGAATTCGCGACCGAAGATCGCGTCGGAGACCGACACCGTCTTCTTGCTGTTATTGATGGCGAGTTCCATCGTCATCTCTCCTTATGCCTTGCTCGAGGGACGCACGATGACGTCGCCACCCGGTGCGCCCGGCACGGCACCCTTGATGGCGATCAGGCCGCGCTCGGCGTCGACCTTCACCACTTCCAGGCGTTGCGTGCTCTGCTGGACGGCACCCATGTGGCCGGACATCTTCTTGCCCGGGAAAACGCGGCCCGGCGTCTGGCGCTGGCCGATCGAACCGGGGGCGCGATGCGACAGCGAGTTACCGTGGGTCGCGTCGCCCATCTTGAAGTTCCAGCGCTTGATGGTGCCCTGGAAGCCCTTGCCCTTGGTCACGCCCTGGACGTCGACGATCTGGCCGACTTCGAAGATGTCGGCCTTGATCTCGCCACCGACATTGAAGTCGCCGATCTTGTCTTCGGCCACGCGGAACTCCCACAGGCCACGGCCGGCTTCGACCTTGGCCTTGGCCAGGTGACCGGCCTCGGGCTTGTTGACGAGCGATGCGCGCTTGACGCCGGCGGTGACCTGCACGGCGGTGTAACCGTCGCTGTCGACGGTCTTGATCTGGGTGATGCGGTTCGGGGTGGCCTCGATGAGGGTCACCGGCACCGACTTGCCGTCGGTGGTGAACACGCGGCTCATGCCGGCCTTGCGACCGACAATGCCCAACGAATACTTCTTCGCGGTCATGGTGGTTGCCTCAGGTCAGCTTGATCTGGACGTCGACGCCAGCCGCGAGCTCGAGCTTCATCAGCGCGTCCACGGTCTTGTCGTTGGGGTCGACGATGTCGAGCACGCGCTTGTGCGTGCGGGTCTCGTACTGGTCGCGCGCGTCCTTGTCGACGTGCGGGGAAACGAGGATGGTGTAGCGCTCGATCTTGGTCGGCAGAGGGATCGGGCCACGCACTTGCGCGCCAGTCCGCTTCGCCGTCTCAACGATCTCGCTGGCCGAGCGGTCGATCAGGCGATGATCGTACGCTTTGAGCCGAATCCGGATCTTTTGGTCCGCCATGACGGTATTCCTTCGTTAAAGAGCGACAGGCCTGCGGCTGGGTGCGCAGAACCCCGTGGAAAACAGCACCCGCTGCCAGGAAAACCCCTCCTCGCAGTCGGGAAAAAGGGCAGGCCAGTGAAACTGGCCCGCCCAGACAGAAAAGTATAAGGCGTATGTAACGACATCGTCAAGCCGGGACGCTGAACGCGCCCAGCCCACGCTGCCCTTCCATACGACGCTTCCCTGTCGGGCGAACACGAGGGACGTCCTGTCCCTCATTTCGCGGTATTCGTCCCCGTTCAGGGGACATGCCCGGGAGGCTGCACCTAGCCCACCTCCCCGGCCTGCCCGGCTACGCGCCGGGCCGCGTCATTACTTGAGGATCTTGGCCACCACGCCGGCGCCGACGGTACGGCCGCCTTCGCGGATCGCGAAGCGCAGGCCCTCGTCCATCGCCACCGGGTTGATCAGCTCCACCACCATCTTCACGTTGTCGCCCGGCATCACCATCTCCACGCCTTCGGGCAGGGTCACGGCACCGGTGATGTCGGTGGTACGGAAGTAGAACTGCGGACGGTAGCCCTTGAAGAACGGCGTGTGACGGCCGCCCTCGTCCTTCGACAGCACGTACACCTCGGCGTCGAACTGCGTGTGCGGGGTGATCGAACCCGGCTTGGCCAGCACCTGGCCACGCTCCACGTCGTCACGCTTCGTACCGCGCAGCAGCAGGCCCGCGTTGTCGCCCGCCTGGCCCTGGTCCAGCAGCTTGCGGAACATCTCCACGCCCGTGACCGTGGTCTTGGTGGTCGGACGGATACCGACGATCTCGATTTCGTCGCCCACCTTGATGATGCCGCGCTCGATGCGGCCGGTCACCACCGTGCCGCGGCCCGAGATCGAGAAAACGTCCTCGACCGGCATCAGGAACGCCTTGTCGATGTCGCGCTCCGGCTCCGGGATGTAGCTGTCCAGCGCTTCCACCAGCTTCAGGATCGCAGGCACGCCGATCTCGCTCTGGTCGCCTTCCAGCGCCTTCAGCGCCGAACCGTGCACGATCGGGGTGTCGTCGCCCGGGAAGTCGTACTTGCTCAGCAGCTCGCGCACTTCCATCTCCACCAGCTCCAGCAGCTCGGCGTCGTCCACCATGTCGGCCTTGTTCAGGAACACGACGATGTACGGAACGCCGACCTGGCGCGCCAGCAGGATGTGCTCGCGCGTCTGCGGCATCGGGCCGTCAGCGGCCGAGCACACCAGGATCGCACCGTCCATCTGCGCCGCACCCGTGATCATGTTCTTCACGTAGTCGGCGTGACCCGGGCAGTCCACGTGCGCGTAGTGGCGCGTCTCGGACTCGTATTCCACGTGCGCGGTCGAGATCGTGATGCCGCGCGCCTTCTCTTCCGGCGCCGCGTCGATCGCGGAGTAATCCTTGAACTCGCCACCGAAACGCTCGGCGCCCACCTTCGTCAGCGCAGCCGTCAGCGTGGTCTTGCCGTGGTCAACGTGGCCGATCGTGCCGACGTTCACGTGCGGCTTGGTGCGCTCGAACTTACCCTTAGCCATGACTATCTACCTTTTAATTGCGTATTGATCGTTGAAATGGTCGAGGGGCCGGCCGTGGCCGGCACCCATCAGTTCTTCTTGCTTGCGGCTTCGGCGATGTTGGCCGGCGCCTCGGCGTAATGGTCGAATTCCATCGTGAAGGTCGCGCGGCCCTGCGACATCGAGCGCAGGGTGGTCGCGTAACCGAACATCTCGCCCAGCGGGATCTTGGCGTTGATGATCTTGCCCGACGGGCTGTCTTCCTGGCCTTCCAGCATGCCGCGACGACGGCTGACGTCGCCCATCACGTCGCCGAGGTATTCCTCGGGGGTGACGATCTCGACCTTCATCATCGGCTCCAGCAGGACCGGGCTGGCCTTCATGAAGCCTTCCTTGAAGGCCATCGAGCCGGCGATCTTGAACGCCATTTCCGAGGAGTCGACCTCGTGGTACGAACCGTCCACGAGCTTGACCTTGACGTCGACGATCGGGTAGCCGGCCAGCACGCCGTTGGCGGCGGCTTCCTGGATGCCCTTGTCGACGGCCGGGATGTACTCCTTCGGCACGACGCCACCGACGATCGCGTTCTCGAACGCGTAGCCGGCGCCCTGCTCGTTGGGCTCCATCTCGATCCAGACGTGGCCGAACTGACCCTTACCACCGGACTGGCGGACGAACTTGCCTTCGACCTTGATCGGCTTGCGGATGGTCTCGCGGTAGGCGACCTGCGGCTTGCCGACGTTGGCCTCGACGTTGAACTCGCGCTTCATGCGGTCCACGAGGATGTCCAGGTGCAGCTCGCCCATGCCGGCGATGATGGTCTGGCCGGACTCTTCGTCGGTACGCACGCGGAAGGACGGATCCTCCTGCGCCAGGCGGCCGAGGGCGATGCCCATCTTCTCCTGGTCCGACTTGGTCTTGGGCTCCACCGCCATCGAGATCACCGGCTCCGGGAACGTCATGCGCTCCAGGGTGATGATGTGGTCCTGGGCGCACAGGGTGTCACCGGTGGTGACGTCCTTCAGGCCCACGGCCGCGGCGATGTCGCCGGCGCGGACTTCCTTGATCTCTTCGCGGTTGTTGGAGTGCATCTGCAGGATGCGGCCCACCCGCTCCTTCTTCGACTTGACCGGGTTGTACACCTGGTCGCCGGAGTTGAGCACGCCCGAGTAAACGCGGAAGAAGGTCAGGGAGCCCACGAAGGGGTCGGTCATGATCTTGAACGCGAGCGCCGAGAACGGCGCCTTGTCGTCGGCGCTGCGGGTGTCTTCCTTCTCGTCCTCGTCGATGCCCGCCACCGGCGGCACGTCGATCGGCGACGGCAGCAGCTGGATGACGCCGTCGAGCATGGCCTGCACGCCCTTGTTCTTGAACGCGGTACCCGCGAAGACCGGCACGATCTCCACCTTCAGGGTGCGCTCGCGCAGGCCCGCCAGGATGTCGGCCTCGTCGAGGTCGCCATCGGTCAGGTACTTGTCCATCAGCTCTTCGCTGGCCTCGGCGGCGGCCTCGACCATGAAGCTACGGGCTTCGGCGCACTTGTCGGCCAGCTCGGCCGGCACGTCGCGGTACTCGAACACGGTGCCCTGCGAAGCGACGTCCCAGTGGATCGCCTTCATCTTGACCAGGTCGACCACGCCCTCGAAGCCGTCCTCGGCGCCGATCGGCACCTGCATCGGCACCGGATAGGCGCCCAGGCGGGACTTCAGCTGCTCGACGACCTTGTCGAAGTTGGCGCCGGTGCGGTCCATCTTGTTGACGAACGCCATGCGCGGCACGCGGTACTTGTTGGCCTGGCGCCAGACGGTCTCGGACTGCGGCTGCACGCCACCGACGGCGCACAGCACGAAGACCGCGCCGTCGAGTACGCGCAGCGAACGCTCGACTTCGATGGTGAAGTCGACGTGGCCGGGCGTATCGATGATGTTCAGGCGGTGCTGCGGCATCGACTTGTCCATGCCGCTCCAGAAGGCCGTGGTGGCCGCGGAGGTGATGGTGATGCCGCGCTCCTGCTCCTGCTCCATCCAGTCCATGGTGGCAGCGCCATCGTGGACTTCGCCGATCTTGTGGCTGACACCCGTGTAGAACAGGATGCGCTCGGACGTGGTGGTTTTGCCGGCATCGATGTGGGCCATGATGCCGAAGTTGCGGTAACGCTCGATGGGAGTGGTGCGAGCCACGGGACCCTCTCGTATAGTTTTCGAATTCCAGATGGCCGGACGCCGCCTGACGGCGGCATCCGGTTCGCGAGGCGGCGTAGTTTCGTCGCCATGGCAGCCGCAAGGCTGCCGTCAGACTCCCCTGCCCTCAGTCGAGCGCAGGGGTCGCCCGGATCACCAGCGGTAGTGCGCGAAGGCCTTGTTGGCTTCGGCCATGCGGTGGGTCTCTTCACGCTTCTTGATGGCGCCGCCGCGGCTCTCGGACGCGTCGATCAGCTCGGCCGCCAGCTTGCGCGGCATGCTGTTCTCGCCACGCTTGCGGGCGGACTCGATCAGCCAGCGCATGGCCAGCGCCATGCGACGCGAGGCACGCACTTCGACCGGCACCTGGTAGGTGGCGCCACCGACGCGGCGGGACTTCACCTCGACGGCCGGGGACACGTTGCCCAGGGCCTTCTCGACGAGCTCCAGCGGGGCGTCGTTCTTCTCGCCGATGACGTCCATTGCGCCATAGACGATCTTCTCGGCGACGGACTTCTTGCCGCTCTTCATGACCATGTTGATGAAACGCGCGATCGTCTCGCTGCCATGCTTCGGATCGGGCAGGACGGAACGCTGCGGGGCGGAACCTTTACGCGACATGGATCAAATTCCTCAGGACTTCGGGCGCTTGGCGCCGTACTTGGAGCGACGCTGGCGACGCTTGGCGACGCCGGCGGCGTCGAGCGAGCCACGCACGGTGTGGTAACGCACGCCCGGCAGATCCTTCACGCGGCCGCCGCGGATCAGGACCACGGAGTGCTCCTGCAGGTTGTGGCCTTCGCCGCCGATGTACGAGATGACCTCGTAACCGTTGGTCAGGCGCACCTTGGCCACCTTGCGCATGGCCGAGTTCGGCTTCTTCGGGGTGGTGGTGTAGACGCGCGTGCAGACGCCGCGACGCTGCGGGCAATTGGCCAGCGCAGGCGAAGTGCTCTTGTACGTGGTCGCCTGCCGCGGCTTGCGGACCAGCTGATTGATCGTTGCCATCTGGTGCTCTTTGCTGAGAGGGCACCCAGGACGGGGCCCCTACGTGAATAACGAACGGCAAGCCGGGCACACCCAGCTCACCGAGACGGAAAAGTATAGCCCGCATCCGACGCGCGCGTCAAACACGAGACCAGCACGGAGCTCCCCCGCCTTGCGACGGAACCCGTGCCCGATACTGCGATCCCGCCCTTCCTGGGCCGAACACGAGGGGCTCCGTGCCCCTCATTTCGTGATCTGGCGCGCCCCGGGGGGCGCGCAATGCCGCGATATCTTACGTGGCGTCGGACGCTTCGTCCACGCCTTCCTGCGTTTCGACCGGGGCGTCGCCACCCACTGGAGCGGTCAACTGCTCAATTTCCGACGCCGTCAGGCCACTGGCCCCGCGGCGGCGCTGGGTGTGGTACGCCAGGCCGGTACCGGCCGGGATCAGTCGACCGACGATGACGTTCTCCTTCAGGCCGCGCAGGTTGTCCTTGGTGCCGCGGACGGCCGCCTCGGTCAACACGCGGGTGGTCTCCTGGAAGGAGGCCGCCGAGATGAACGACTCGGTCGCCAGCGAGGCCTTGGTGATGCCCAGCAGGACCGGGTCGAACTGCGCCTGGATCAGGCCCTTGCCCGTGAGCGTGGCGTTCTCCTCGACCAGGCGCTGGCGCTCGACCTGCTCGCCATGCAGGAACTTGCTGTCGCCCTGGTCGGTGATCTCGACCTTGCGCAGCATCTGGCGGACGATCACCTCGATGTGCTTGTCGTTGATCTTCACGCCCTGCAGGCGGTAGACGTCCTGGATCTCCTTGGTCAGGTAGACGGCCAGAGGCTCCACGCCCAGCAGGCGCAGGATGTCCTGCGGGCTCGGCTCGCCGTCCACCACGGTCTCGCCCTTCTCGACGTGCTCGCCTTCGAACACGATGATCTGGCGGTACTTCGGGATCAGTTCCTCGTGCTCCTCGCCGTCCGCGCCCTTGATGATCAGGCGCTGCTTGCCCTTGGTGTCCTTGCCGAAGCTGACCACGCCCGAACGCTCGGCCAGGATCGCGGGATCCTTGGGCTTGCGCGCTTCGAACAGGTCGGCCACGCGCGGCAGACCACCGGTGATGTCGCGGGTCTTGGACGCTTCCTGCGGGATCTTGGCGACCACGTCGCCCACGCCGACGGCATCGCCGTCCTGCAGGTTGACGATCGAGCGCGGCGGCAGCAGGTACTGCGCCGGCAGGTCGGTGCCCGGGATGTTGAGGTCGTTGCCCTTCTTGTCGACGATGCGCACGAGCGGACGCAGGTCCTTGCCGGCCGAACCGCGACGCTTGGGATCGGTGATCTCGCGCGACGCCAGGCCGGTCAGTTCGTCGGTCTTCTCGATGACGGTGATGCCGTCGACGAAGTCCACGAAGCGGACGAAGCCCGCCACTTCCGACACGATCGGGTGGTTGTGCGGATCCCAGTTGGCGACCTGCTGGCCGGCCTTGACCGCGCCGCCGTCGTCGACCGCCACGGTCGCACCGTACGGCAGCTTGTAGCGCTCGCGCTCGCGGCCGTGGGTGTCGAGCACGGACAGTTCACCCGAGCGCGACACGGCGACCTGGTGGCCATTGCTGTGCTTGACGTGCTTGAGGTTGTTGAACTTGACCGTACCGGTGGTCTTGATGGTGACGTTGTCGATCGCCGCCGCACGCGATGCCGCGCCGCCGATGTGGAACGTACGCATCGTCAGCTGGGTACCCGGCTCGCCGATCGACTGCGCCGCGACGACGCCGACGGCCTCGCCGTGGTTGACCAGGTGGCCACGGCCCAGGTCGCGGCCGTAGCAGTGGGCGCACACGCCGAACGAGGATTCGCAGGTGATCGTCGAGCGCACCTTGATGGACTGCACGCTGGCGTCTTCGAGCTTCTGCACCCAGGCTTCGTCGAGCAGGGTGTTGCGGGTCACGATCGGATCTTCGTCGTCGCCCGGCAGGAACACGTCCTCGGCCACGATGCGGCCCAGCACGCGGTCGCGCAGCGGCTCGACCACGTCGCCGCCCTCGACGATCGGGGTCATGGTCAGTGCCCCCATCGTGCCGCAGTCGTCCTCGGTGATCACCACGTCCTGCGCCACGTCGACCAGGCGACGGGTCAGGTAACCGGAGTTGGCGGTCTTGAGCGCGGTGTCGGCCAGGCCCTTTCGGGCGCCGTGGGTGGAGTTGAAGTACTCCTGCACGTTCAGGCCTTCGCGGAAGTTGGCCTTGATCGGGGTCTCGATGATCGAGCCGTCCGGACGGGCCATCAGGCCGCGCATGCCGGCCAGCTGGCGGATCTGCGCCTGCGAACCACGGGCGCCGGAGTCGGCCATGATGTAGAGCGAGTTCATCGACTTCTGCGCGACCTCCTTGCCCTCCGCGTCGGTCACCTTCTCGGTGCCGATGGCGTCCATCATCGCCTTGGCGATGCGCTCGTTCGTGCGCGACCAGATGTCGACGACCTTGTTGTAGCGCTCGCCGGCGGTCACCAGGCCCGACTGGTACTGCTCCTGGATCTCCAGCACCTCGGACTCGGCCTCGCCCAGGATGCCCTTCTTCTCGTCCGGGATGACCATGTCGTCGATGCCGATCGAGACGCCGGCACGGGTCGCGTAGGCGAAGCCGGTGTACATCAGCTTGTCGGCGAACACGACGGTGTCCTTCAGGCCGAGCAGGCGGTAGCACGAGTTGATCAGGCGGCTGATGTTCTTCTTGATCAGCTCGACGTTGGCCAGCTCGAACGGCAGGCCGTCGGGCAGGATCTCGTGCAGCAGCGAACGGCCGACGGTGGTGTCGACGATGGAGGTCACGCGCTCGCGCGAACCGTCCTCGGCGATCACCGTCTGGGTCAGGCGGACCTTGACCTTGGCGTGCAGCTCGACGACGCGGTTGTCGTAGGCGCGCTTCACCTCGGCGACGTTGGCGAACACCATGCCCTCGCCCTTCTTGTTCTCGAGGGCGCGGGTCATGTAGTACAGGCCGAGCACGACGTCCTGCGAAGGCACGATGATCGGCTCGCCGTTCGCCGGCGACAGGATGTTGTTGGACGACATCATCAGCGCACGCGCTTCCAGCTGGGCCTCCAGGCTCAGCGGGACGTGCACGGCCATCTGGTCACCGTCGAAGTCGGCGTTGAACGCGGTACACACCAGCGGATGCAGCTGGATCGCCTTGCCTTCGATCAGCACCGGTTCGAACGCCTGGATGCCCAGGCGGTGCAGGGTCGGCGCACGGTTCAGCAGCACCGGGTGCTCGCGGATCACCTCTTCGAGGATGTCCCACACCTCGGCCTCTTCGCGCTCGACCAGCTTCTTGGCCGCCTTGATCGTCGTGGCCAGGCCACGGCGCTGCAGCTTGGCGAAGATGAAGGGCTTGAACAGCTCCAGCGCCATCTTCTTGGGCAGGCCGCACTCGTGCAGGCGCAGGGTCGGGCCGACCACGATGACCGAACGGCCCGAGTAGTCGACGCGCTTGCCGAGCAGGTTCTGGCGGAAACGGCCCTGCTTGCCCTTGATCATGTCGGCGAGCGACTTGAGCGGGCGCTTGTTGGTGCCGGTGATGGCGCGGCCACGACGGCCGTTGTCCATCAGCGCGTCCACCGACTCCTGCAGCATGCGCTTCTCGTTGCGCACGATGATGTCGGGCGCGTTGAGCTCCAGCAGGCGACGCAGGCGGTTGTTGCGGTTGATGACGCGGCGGTACAGGTCGTTCAGGTCGGAGGTCGCGAAGCGGCCGCCGTCCAGCGGGACCAGCGGGCGCAGGTCCGGCGGCAGCACCGGCAGCACGGTCATGACCATCCACTCGGGCTTGTTGCCCGACTCGATGAAGGCCTCGACCAGCTTGATGCGCTTGGTCAGGCGCTTGAGCTTGGTCTCCGAGCCCGTCGCGGCGATGTCTTCCTTCAGCTGGATCATCTCCGACTGCAGGTCGATCGTGCGCAGCAGGTCGTAGACCGCCTCGGCGCCCATCGCGGCCTCGAAGTCGTCGCCATGCTCCTGGCGCGCCTGCATGTACTGCTCTTCGTTGAGCAGCATGCCGCGTTCCATCGGGGTCAGGCCCGGCTCGGTGACCACGAAGGCCTCGAAGTAGAGGATGCGCTCGATGTCGCGCAGGGTCATGTCGAGCATCAGGCCGATGCGCGAGGGCAGCGACTTGAGGAACCAGATGTGCGCGACCGGCGAGGCCAGGTCGATGTGGCCCATGCGCTCGCGGCGGACCTTGGCCAGCGTGACCTCGGTGCCGCATTTCTCGCAGACGACGCCACGGTGCTTCATGCGCTTGTACTTGCCGCACAGGCACTCGTAGTCCTTGACCGGTCCGAAGATCGCGGCGCAGAACAGGCCGTCGCGCTCGGGCTTGAAGGTGCGGTAGTTGATGGTCTCGGGCTTCTTGACCTCGCCGAACGACCACGAACGGATCAGGTCCGGCGACGCCAGCGCGATCTTGATCGCGTCGAAGTCGAGCGCGGGCCGCTGCTGGTTGAACAGGTTGAGCAAATCTTTCATTTGAACTCTCCGGAATTCGGATTCGAGGATGGGGGAACGTCAGCTCGGGCGGCGGATGGGTGCGGGGTCGCGATCGCGCGTCCCCGTCCCGTGCCGGCGCCTGGACGCCCTCAGCTCTCTTCCAGCTCCATGTTGATCGCGAGCGAGCGGATTTCCTTCACGAGGACGTTGAAGGACTCCGGCATGCCAGCCACCATCTCGTACTCGCCATCGACGATGTTCTTGTACATCTGGTTGCGGCCCTGCACGTCGTCGGACTTCACCGTCAGCATTTCCTGCAGGGTGTAGGCCGCGCCGTAGGCTTCCAGCGCCCAGACTTCCATCTCACCGAAGCGCTGGCCGCCGAACTGCGCCTTGCCGCCCAGCGGCTGCTGGGTGACGAGCGAGTACGGACCGGTCGAGCGCGCGTGCATCTTGTCGTCGACGAGGTGGTTCAGCTTCAGCATGTGCATGTAGCCGACCGTGGTGTGGCGATCGAACGCCTCGCCGGTACGGCCGTCGTACAGCTGGGTCTGGCCACTGCTCGGCATGTCGGCGAGCGCCAGCATCTGCTTGATCTCGGCCTCGGCGGCACCATCGAACACCGGCGTCGCCATCGGCACGCCGTCGGTCAGGTTGCGCGCCAGGTTCAGCAGCTCCTCGTCGGAGAACTGGCCCAGATCGACGCGCTCGCCGTGCAGCTTGCTGTCGTGGTTGTAGATCTCGCCCAGGAACTTGCGCAGGTCGGCGACCTTGGCCTGTGCCTCGAGCATCGCCTGGATCTTGCGGCCAAGGCCCTTGGCGGCCCAGCCCAGGTGGGTCTCCAGGATCTGGCCGATGTTCATGCGGCTCGGCACGCCCAGCGGGTTGAGGACGATGTCGACCGACTCGCCGCTGGCCATGTAGGGCATGTCCTCGACCGGGACGATCGTGGACACCACGCCCTTGTTGCCGTGGCGGCCGGCCATCTTGTCGCCCGGCTGGATGCGGCGCTTGACCGCCATGAACACCTTCACCATCTTCAGCACGCCCGGGGCGAGGTCGTCGCCCTGGGTGATCTTGCCGCGCTTGTCGGCGAAGCGCTTCTCGAACTCCTGCTCGTGGACCTCGATCTGCTTGCGCGCGCGCTCGATCGCCTCGACGGCGTCCTCGTCCTTCATGCGCAGGCCGAACCAGTCCTTGCGCGACAGGCCGTCCAGCACGAGGCTGGTGACGGTGTCGCCCTTCTTCAGTCCCGGGCCGCCATTGGCGACCTTGCCGATCAGCTGGCTGCGCAGGCGCGCGTAGATGGCGCTCTCCAGGATGCGGAACTGGTCGTCGAAATCCTTCTTGACGCGGCGGATCTCGGTTTCCTCGATCAGCTTGGCGCGCTTGTCCTTCTCGATGCCGTCGCGGGTGAAGACCTGCACGTCGATGACGGTGCCGTCCATGCCCGGCGGCACGCGCAGCGAGCTGTCCTTCACGTCGGACGCCTTCTCGCCGAAGATCGCGCGCAGCAGCTTCTCTTCCGGGGTCAGCTGGCTTTCGCCCTTGGGCGTGACCTTGCCGACCAGGATGTCGCCGGCGCGGACTTCCGCACCGATGTACACCACGCCGGACTCGTCGAGGCGGTTGAGCGCGCTCTCGGAGACGTTCGGGATGTCGGCCGAGATTTCCTCCGGCCCCAGCTTGGTGTCGCGGGCGACGCAGGTCAGTTCCTCGATGTGGATCGTGGTGTAGCGATCCTCCTCGACCACGCGCTCGGAGAGCAGGATCGAGTCCTCGAAGTTGTAGCCGTTCCAGGGCATGAACGCGACCAGCATGTTCTGGCCCAGCGCGAGTTCGCCGATGTCGGTCGAAGGACCGTCGGCCAGCACGTCGCCGCGCGCGATCACGTCGCCCACGGTGACCAGCGGACGCTGGTTGATGCAGGTGTTCTGGTTCGAACGCGTGTACTTGATCAGGCTGTAGATGTCGACGCCGGCATCGGTCTCGCCGGAGATCTCGTCCTCGTTCACCTTGACCACGATGCGGCCGGCGTCGATCTGCTCGACCACGCCCCCACGCTTGGCGTTCACGGTCACGCCCGAGTCGCGCGCCACGGCGCGCTCGATGCCGGTACCGACCAGCGGCTTCTGCGAACGCAGCGTCGGCACGGCCTGGCGCTGCATGTTGGCGCCCATCAGTGCGCGGTTGGCGTCATCGTGCTCCAGGAACGGCACCAGCGCCGCGGCGACCGACACGGTCTGCATCGGCGAGACGTCCATGTAGTCGACTTCGCTCGGCGGCTTGAGCAGCGACTCGCCGGCATGGCGGCAGGCGACGAACTGGGCGACCAGCTTGCCCTTCTCGTCCTGCTCGGCATTGGCCTGGGCGATGACGTACTCGTTCTCCTCGATCGCCGAGAGGTACTCGATCTCGTCGGTGACCTTGCCGTCCACGACCTTGCGGTACGGCGTCTCGAGGAAGCCGTACTTGTTGGTGCGTGCGAACACGGCCAGCGAATTGATCAGGCCGATGTTCGGGCCTTCCGGGGTCTCGATGGTGCAGACGCGGCCGTAGTGGGTCGGGTGCACGTCGCGCACTTCGAAGCCGGCGCGCTCGCGGGTCAGGCCGCCCGGGCCCAGCGCCGAGACGCGACGCTTGTGGGTGACCTCCGACAGCGGATTGTTCTGGTCCATGAACTGCGACAGCTGCGAGGAGCCGAAGAACTCCTTGATCGCGGCGGCGACGGGCTTGGCGTTGATCAGCTCCTGCGGGGTCAGGCCCTCGGACTCGGCCATCGACAGGCGCTCCTTGACCGCGCGCTCGACGCGGACCAGGCCCACGCGGAACACGTTCTCGGCCATCTCGCCGACCGAACGCACGCGGCGGTTGCCCAGGTGGTCGATGTCGTCGACCACGCCACGGCCGTTGCGGATCTCGGTGAGCACCTTGATGACGTCGAGGATGTCGGACGACTCGCCGCACTCCTCGACCAGGCGCTTGGACTCCTCGTCCTTGCGCTCGGCGTAGTACTTGGCGTCGTAGAGCACCGAGGCGCCGGTGGTCTCCTTGCGACCGATCCGGCGGTTGAACTTCATCCGGCCCACGGCCGACAGGTCGTAGCGCTCGAAGGTGAAGAACAGGTTGTGGAACAGGTTCTGCGCGGCATCCTTGGTCGGCGGCTCGCCCGGACGCATCATGCGGTAGATCTCGACCAGGGCCTCGAGCTGGGTCTTGGTCGCGTCGATGCGCAGGGTGTTGGAGATGTACGGACCGCGGTCGAGGTCGTTGACCCAGATGGTGCCGACGGTCTCGATGCCGGCCTTGCGGAAGGCCTCCAGCTGGTCTTCGGTGATCTCGTCGTTCGCCGAGGCGATCAGCTCGCCGGTGGCGGTGTCGATCACGTCGTGCGAGAGGATGCGGCCGACCAGGTAGGCGTCGGGCACGGCCAGCGCTTCGATGCCGGAGGCCTCGAGCTGCTTGACGTGGCGCGCGGTGATGCGGCGGCCGGCCTCGACGATGACCTTGTCGCCATCGGCCAGGTCGAAGTCCAGGGTTTCGCCGCGCAGGCGCTCGGGGACCAGCTCCAGCTGGACGCCCTCTTCCGGGTCGACGTGGAAGGTGTTGACCTCGAAGAACTCGGCCAGCATCTCTTCGTTGTTGTAGCCGAGCGCGCGCAGCAGCACGGTCACCGGCAGCTTGCGGCGACGGTCGATGCGGGTGAACAGGCCGTCCTTCGGGTCGAACTCGAAGTCCAGCCAGGAGCCGCGGTAGGGAATGATGCGGGCGCTGTACAGCAGCTTGCCCGAGCTGTGCGTCTTGCCGCGGTCATGGTCGAAGAACACGCCCGGCGAGCGGTGCAGCTGGGAGACGATGACGCGCTCGGTGCCGTTGACGATGAAGGTGCCGTTGTCGGTCATGAGCGGGATCTCGCCCATGTAGACCTCCTGCTCCTTCACGTACTTGATGGCCTTGGTCGACGACTCGCGGTCGTAGATCACCAGGCGGACGGTCACGCGCAGCGGCGCGCCGTAGCTCAGGCCGCGGTTGCGGCACTCGCGCTCGTCGAACGGCGGCTCGCCGAGCTTGTAGCCCACGTACTCCAGCGCGGCGTTGCCGCTGTAGCTGGCGATCGGGAACACGGACTTCAGGGCTGCGTGCAGGCCCCGGTCATCGCGCTTGTCCCACGCAACGTGCTCCTGCAGGAACTCGCGGTAGGAATCGACCTGGATCGCGAGCAGGAAAGGGACCTCAAGGATCGACTTGCGCTTGCCGAAGTCCTTGCGGATGCGCTTCTTCTCGGTGAAAGAATACGACGTAGAAGCTGTGGTCATGGTGAGCTACCGCCTCGACTTTTCAGCGGACCGCGCGTCCGCGGCCCTGGGGGGATGTGTCCATGGGCGTCCCGAACGGCTCGGGATACCCGGGGAACTGCCAGTTGGAAGTCGCTGGTATTGCCGGCACCAGCACGCCCTCTCCCGCTACTTCCAACTGCCAACTCGTTGTTGCCGTGATTCGCGAAGCGTGATTGGTGGCCTGGAATGAACGGGGCATCGCGTGCACCGCACACCACGAATCACGAATAACCAATCACGTCGTACTACAACGGCCAAAGGCCGGGGGCTTTCGCCCCCAGCCTCAGGTGGTCGCCAAATGCTGCCGGCGACGCAATACGGCTTACTTCAGCTCGGCGGTCGCGCCAGCGGCCTCGAGGTCCTTCTTCAGCTTCTCGGCTTCTTCCTTCGAGACGCCTTCCTTCACGTCCTTCGGGGCGCCTTCGACCATGTCCTTGGCTTCCTTCAGGCCCAGGCCGGTGATGGCGCGGACGACCTTGATGACTTCGACCTTCTTCTCGCCGGCGGCCTTCAGGACGACGGTGAACTCGGTCTGCTCTTCGGCGGCGGCGGCGGCGCCGGCAGCCGGGGCGGCAGCGACGGCGACCGGAGCAGCGGCGGACACGCCGAACTTCTCTTCCATCGCCTTCACCAGCTCCATCACCTCGATGAGGGTCTTGCCGGCGATCGCTTCGATGATCTCTTCGTTGGACAGGGACATTGTTGTTACCTCTGATTTATAGATTGGAAACGACTTGTGGTTCCGGAACTCGAAACCGAACTGGGTGGCTTAGGCCGCCTTCGCCTGGCCGGCCGCGTTGACGACGCGGGTGACCTGCGAGGCCGGTTCGCTGAGCAAGCGGACCAGCTGGGTGGCGGGCTGGACCATGACGCTGAGCAGCATCGACAGCGCTTCGTCGCGGGTCGGGAGCGAAGCCAGGACGTCCACGTGGGTGCCCGGGTACTTCTGCCCGCCGATGGCCACGATGCGCGGCTTCAGCTTGTCGTTCGCCTTGGCGAACTCCTTGATCAGGCGTCCGGCAGCGCCGGGGTCTTCCTGCGAGAAGGCGTACATCAGCGGACCGACGAGATCGTCCTGGACGATCGCGTAATCGGTGTCCGCCACTGCGCGCGAGACCAGCGTGTTCTTTGCAACCTTCAGGAACACGCCCTGTTCGCGAGCCTTCTTGCGCAGGTCGGTCAGCTGACCTGCGGTGAGACCCAGGTACTCCGAAGCAACCAGCGAGTGCGCCTTGCCGGCGACCTCGGCCAGTTCGGCAACGACTTCCTGCTTCTGTGTCAGATTGAGAGCCATTGCACTCCTCCGTACTTCAATTCCGCCTCGCGCAGAATCGCGCGGGGCGGTCCTCGGTCGGCATCGTTTGGCCCGATGCCGGGAACGCCGGGATGGCGTTCCGGGGTGGTAGCCGTTTCCATGATCCTTGGAGGGTCGGCAACCATCTACGCAGGCCCGGCCCCTTCGGGGACTGGATTAAGCGATCCCGCTTCCATCGACGGCGACTCCATGCCAGTGCAGCCTCCCTGCCCGCCTTCGATGTGCGCTGACCGCGCCTGCGGTCTTTGACGGCTATCGCGCCGGCCGGAGCCGTTGCGACGCCCTCAAAACTTGCGACCTCCCCGTCCCGGGGAGGGCTGTAACGGATTACTTGAGCGACAGCGACGACTGGTCGACGCTCACGCCGGGGCCCATCGTCGAGCTGATCGACACCTTCTGCAGGTACTGGCCCTTCGAAGTCGCCGGCTTGGCCTTGATCAGGTCGGCCAGCAGCGCCTCGAGGTTGCCCTTCAGCGAGCCGTTGTCGAAGTCGGCCTTGCCGATCGTGCAATGGATGATGCCGGCCTTGTCGGTGCGGTAGCGCACCTGGCCGCCCTTGGCGTTCTTGACCGCCTCGCCCGGGTTCGGGGACACGGTGCCGACCTTCGGGTTCGGCATCAGGCCGCGCGGACCGAGGACCTGGCCCAGCTTGCCGACGACGCGCATGGCGTCCGGCGTCGCGATCACGACGTCGTAGTTCAGGTCGCCGGCCTGCATCTTCTCGGCCAGGTCGTCCATGCCGACGATGTCGGCACCGGCGGCCAGGGCCTCGTCGGCCTTGGCGCCCGAGGGGGCGAACACGGCGACACGGACCGACTTGCCGGTACCGGCCGGCAGCACGGTGGAGCCACGGACCTGCTGGTCGGACTTCTTGGCGTCGACGCCCAGGCGCACGGCCACGTCGACGGACTCGACGAACTTGGCCTTGGTGGCGGTCTTGACGATCTGGATGGCGTCCTCGAAGGCGTAGCTCTTGCCCGGGACGACGGCGGCCTTGATGGCCTTCTCACGCTTGGTCATTGCCATGTCTTAACCCTCCACCACCAGGCCCATGGAGCGGGCCGAGCCCGCGATCGTACGCACGGCGGCGTCCAGGTCGGCCGCGGTCAGGTCGGGTTCCTTCGCCTTGGCGATCTCCTCGAGCTGCGCGCGGGTCACCTTGCCCACCTTCTCGGTGTTCGGGCGCTTGGAACCGGACTTGATGCCGGTGGCCTTCTTCAGCAGGATCGACGCCGGCGGCGTCTTCGTGATGAAGGTGAAGGTGCGGTCGGAATAGGCGGTGATCACGGTCGGAATCGGGAGACCCGGCTCCATCTTCTGCGTGGCGGCGTTGAACGCCTTGCAGAACTCCATGATGTTCAGGCCGCGCTGGCCGAGGGCGGGGCCCACCGGCGGCGAGGGGTTGGCCTGCCCGGCCTTGACCTGCAGCTTGATGTAGCCGATTACTTTCTTTGCCATTGACTTGCTCTCCGGGTGCTAGCGCCTGGGATGCAGGCTCCCCATCGGACCGGGAAAATCGCGTGTCCCGGCTTCACGTTGAATGCGGGCCAGCCCTGCCAGGGCAGTCCGGCCTGAACACGCCGACGGCCGCCAATCGGCGGCCGGGGGCTGATCCACTCGCGCCAGAAGGCAGCGAGCCGAAAATTATAGCAGTATCCCGGCGCCCAGCGCCAGAGGGCCTGGCTCAGGCCTTCTCGACCTGGCCGAACTCGAGCTCGACCGGGGTGGAGCGGCCGAAGATCAGTACGGAGACGCGCAGGCGGCTCTTCTCGTAGTTGATCTCCTCGACCACGCCATTGAAGTCGTTGAACGGACCGTCGATGACCCGGACCATCTCCCCCGCCTCGAAGAGGACCTTGGGCTTGGGCTTGGCGACGCCTTCCTGAACGCGGTTCAGGATCGCATCTGCCTCGTGGTCGGCGATCGGCAGCGGGCGGTCGGCGGTACCGCCGATGAAGCCCATGACCTTCGGCGTCTCCTTGATGAGATGCCAGCACTCGCTGTCGATGCGCGGGATGCCATTCTCGTCATGGGTGGCGATCTGCACCAGCACGTAGCCCGGGAAGAACTTGCGCTCGGAACGGCGCTTCTGGCCGGAACGCATCTCCACGACCTCTTCGGTCGGGACCAGGACATCGCCGAAGCGCTCGCCCATCTCGGCACGCACGATACGGTCACGCAGCGCCTGGGCCACCGACTTCTCGAAGCCCGAGTAGGCGTGAACCACGTACCAGCGCTTGTTGTTTTCCGTCATCAGCTCAGCGTCCCAGGATTGACTTGACTACAAACTGGATGCCGAGGTCGAAGCCGGCCAGGATCAGGCTCAGCACGACCACCGCGATCATCACCACCCACGTGGTGCGCAGGGCTTCCTGGCGCGTCGGCCAGACGACCTTGCGCAGTTCGAAGCGCGATTCCGCCAGGAACTCGCGGGTCTGGTGGCCCTTGCCGCTGGTGAAGAACACCAGCACGCCGGCCACGACGCCGGCGGCGACCAGCAGCGAACGCAGCGCGCCGGCCCACTGGTCGAACCAGATGTAGCCGAACACGCCGGCGGCGACGAGCGCGATGGCCAGTACGTACTTGGCGATATCGCCGGCGTTGGCGCCCTGGGGTTGTTCGACCTTGCTGTTCATCCGGCTCTTCGCAGGCTGCTTTCGCAGACCCGTCATCAGGTGGCACGCCAGGAGGGACTCGAACCCCCAACCTGCGGTTTTGGAGACCGCTGCTCTGCCAATTGAGCTACTGGCGTACAGAAATTGTCGAGTGTCTTAGACGGCGACGGCGAGCCGTCGCCGACTCGCCTCGTTCACGCCTTCTTCGATGTGGCCCAGCGGACCGCCAACCCCCACCGAAGCAACCGCGACCGCCACCGGGCGATCGCGGCGTGTCGCTTACTTGAGGATCTTGGCCACCACGCCGGCGCCGACGGTACGGCCGCCTTCGCGGATCGCGAAGCGCAGGCCCTCGTCCATCGCCACCGGGTTGATCAGCTCCACCACCATCTTCACGTTGTCGCCCGGCATCACCATCTCCACGCCTTCGGGCAGGGTCACGGCACCGGTGATGTCGGTGGTACGGAAGTAGAACTGCGGGCGGTAGCCCTTGAAGAACGGCGTGTGACGGCCGCCCTCATCCTTCGACAGCACGTACACCTCGGCGTCGAACTGCGTGTGCGGGGTGATCGAACCCGGCTTGGCCAGCACCTGGCCACGCTCCACGTCGTCACGCTTCGTGCCGCGCAGCAGCAGGCCCGCGTTGTCGCCCGCCTGGCCCTGGTCCAGCAGCTTGCGGAACATCTCCACGCCCGTGACCGTGGTCTTGGTGGTCGGACGGATACCGACGATCTCGATTTCGTCGCCCACCTTGATGATGCCGCGCTCGATGCGGCCGGTCACCACCGTGCCACGGCCCGAGATCGAGAACACGTCCTCGACCGGCATCAGGAACGCCTTGTCGATGTCGCGCTCCGGCTCCGGGATGTAGCTGTCCAGCGCTTCCACCAGCTTCAGGATCGCAGGCACGCCGATCTCGCTCTGGTCGCCTTCCAGCGCCTTCAGCGCCGAACCGTGCACGATCGGGGTGTCGTCGCCCGGGAAGTCGTACTTGCTCAGCAGCTCGCGCACTTCCATCTCCACCAGCTCCAGCAGCTCGGCGTCGTCCACCATGTCGGCCTTGTTCAGGAACACGACGATGTACGGAACGCCGACCTGGCGCGCCAGCAGAATGTGCTCGCGCGTCTGCGGCATCGGGCCGTCAGCGGCCGAGCACACCAGGATCGCACCGTCCATCTGCGCCGCACCCGTGATCATGTTCTTCACGTAGTCGGCGTGGCCCGGGCAGTCCACGTGCGCGTAGTGGCGCGTCTCGGACTCGTATTCCACGTGCGCGGTCGAGATCGTGATGCCGCGCGCCTTCTCTTCCGGCGCCGCGTCGATCGCGGAGTAATCCTTGAACTCGCCACCGAAACGCTCGGCGCCCACCTTCGTCAGCGCAGCCGTCAGCGTGGTCTTGCCGTGGTCAACGTGGCCGATCGTGCCGACGTTCACGTGCGGCTTGGTGCGCTCGAATTTACCTTTAGCCATGGCTGTCGCTTCTCTGTTTGGGACGGATGGAACCGAGTATCTGAATGTGGTGCTCACGACTGGAATCGAACCAGCGACCTCCTCCTTACCAAGGAGGTGCTCTACCGACTGAGCTACGTGAGCAGGTTGTCGCAGCAGGTGGATCGTGCGGCAGCAATGGAGCGGGAGACGGGGATCGAACCCGCACCATCAGCTTGGAAGGCTGAGGTTCTACCATTGAACTACTCCCGCACCGGACACGCCTGCTTGGGTACCGCGCCCTCGGCTGGTAAGGCCTCGGGGTCTTGCGGCTCCCGGCCGTGACGGCCTGCCGGGAACACCTATTGTCGCACTTCAATTCTGGTGGAGGGAGGTGGATGGCTGCGGGCGCTTCGCACCCTGGGCCCTCCGGGCCGCGCCTTCGGCGCGCACGACGACGCTTCGCATCGTCGCCGAACCAGCGGTGGCTCTCATCCACCTCCGACTCGCCTGCCCCACTTACCGCCAGGACTTGTAATTGTCGCACTTCAATTCTGGTGGAGGGAGGTGGATTCGAACCACCGAAGGCGTAAGCCAGCAGATTTACAGTCTGCCCCCGTTGGCCGCTTGGGTATCCCTCCAAAAGAGCCCGCAATTTTGGCGACTGACTTCGATCTTGTCAACGCATGATTCGCAACAAAATCGACATTTCCGCCACCTGCCCGCCGCGAAGCCGCCCCGGCGCGGGGCGGCGGGGGTCAGACGTTGAAGCGGAAGTGCAGCACGTCGCCTTCCTGGACGCGGTATTCCTTGCCTTCCAGCCGCATCCGGCCCGCTTCGCGGGCGCCCGCCTCGCCCTTGTACTGGATGTAGTCGGCGTAACCGATGGTCTCGGCGCGGATGAAGCCCTTCTCGAAGTCGGTGTGGATGACGGCGGCGGCCTGCGGGGCGGTGGCGCCCTTGCGGACCGTCCAGGCGCGCACTTCCTTGACCCCGGCGGTGAAGTAGGTCTGCAGGCCCAGCAGGGTATAGGCCGCCCGGATGACGCGGTTCAGGCCCGGCTCGTCGAGGCCGAGGTCGGCCAGGAAGGCGTCGCGGTCCTCGTCGTCGAGCTGGCTGAGTTCTTCCTCGATGGCCGCCGACACCGGCACGACCTCGGCGCCCTCGCCCCGCGCGCGCTCGCGCACGGCATCGAGGAAGGCATTGTCCTCGAACCCGTCCTCGAGCACGTTGGCCACGTACATGACGGGCTTGAGGGTCAGCAGGAACAGGTCGCGCACCGCCGCGAGGTCGTCCTCGGACAGGTCCAGCGCGCGGGCGGGACGGCCGGCGTCCAGGCCCTCTCGGATGCGGCCGAGGACTTCCGCCCGCGCCTTCGCGTCCTTGTCGCCGGACTTGGCACTGCGCTCGGCGCGCTGCAGGGCCTTCTCGACCGACTCCAGGTCGGCCAGGGCCAGTTCGGTGTCGATGGTGTCGATGTCCGAGAGCGGGTCCACCTTGCCGGCGACGTGGACGATGTCGCCGTGCTCGAAGCAGCGCACGACGTGGGCGATCGCGTCGACCTCGCGGATGTGGGCGAGGAACTTGTTGCCCAGGCCCTCGCCCTTGGCCGCGCCGGCGACGAGCCCGGCGATGTCGACGAACTCCATCGCGGTCGGGATGCACTTCTGCGGCTTGACGATCTCCGAGAGCGCGTTCAGGCGCGGATCCGGCACCGGCACCACGCCGACGTTGGGCTCGATGGTGCAGAACGGGAAGTTGGCCGCGGCGATGCCCGCCTTGGTCAGCGCATTGAAGAGGGTCGACTTGCCGACGTTGGGCAGGCCGACGATGCCGCATTTGATGCCCATGGTGTGTCCGGGATTCGTGATTCGTGATTGGTGACTCGAGCGGCGGGGTGCCCACGCGCCGAATCACCAATCACCAATCGCCAATCACGGCTTCGCCGTGTGCAGCCGTTTCATCGCCTCGTTGTAGTCGCCGTGGGTGGCGAGGGGCAGGACGTCGATGGCGGCGTCGATCGCGCGCAGGATCATTGTCTCATCGTCGCCGCTCGGGCGCCCGAGGACCCAGGGGGTGACCTTGTCCTTGTGCCCGGGGTGGCCGATGCCGATCCTCAGGCGGTGGAAACCGCCGTGGCCGAGCAGGCGCATGGTGTCGCGCAGGCCGTTCTGGCCGCCATGGCCGCCGTCGAACTTGAGGCGGGCGGTGCCCGGCGGCAGGTCGAGCTCGTCGTGGACCAGCAGGGCCTGGTCGGGGTCGATCTTCCAGAAGCGCAGGGCCGCCGCGACCGACTTGCCCGACAGGTTCATGAAGGTCGCCGGCTTCAACAGCCACACCGGCTTGCCGGCGATGTCGACCTTGCAGGTGGACCCGAACAGCTTGGCGTCCACGTTGAAACGGGCGCCCAGGCGCTCGGCCAGGGCGTCCACAAACCAGAACCCGGCGTTATGCCGGGTCCGGGCGTGCTCGGGACCGGGATTCCCCAGCCCGACGATGAGGCGCAGATCGGCCATCGGACGCGTGGCGAGCGAACCGCGTGCGCGGACAGGCCTCCGGGGAGGCCCGCCCGCGGTACGCGTTTACTCTTCGTCCTTCTCGACCTTGGCGGCCGGGACGTCGGCCGAGGCCTCGTCGGCCGGGGCTTCGTCGACTTCCACGCGGCCGGCGCGGGCGACGACCACGGCGACGTCGTGCTCCTTGCCCAGCTTCAGCTCGGGGATCTCGACGCCCTTGGGCAGCTTGATCTCCGACAGGTGGATGGTCTGGCCCAGCTCGAGCTCGGCGAGGTCGACCTCGATGAACTCCGGCAGGTCCTTGGGCAGGCAGCTGATCTGGACTTCGTTCAGCTCATGGGTGACGACGACGTCGGCGGCCTTGCCGGCAGCGGACTTGTCTTCGTTGACGAAGTGCAGCGGGACGCTGGTGCGCAGGGCCTGGCCGGCGGTCACGCGCTGGAAGTCCAGGTGCATGATCAGCTGCTTGTACGGGTGGCGCTGCATGTCGCGCAGCAGGACCTTCTCGCTCTTGCCATCGATTTCAAGGTCGATGATCGAGGAATAGAACCACTCGTTCTGGCTGGCGAGCCAGGTCTTCTCGTGCTCGAGCTCAATGGACTTGGGCTCGGACTTGCCGCCGTAGACGATGGCCGGGATCACGCCGGCATGGCGAAGGCGGCGGCTCGCACCCTTCCCTTCGACCTTGCGGCTGGCGGCCTTGAGGCTGTGTTCAGACATTTCGATTACTCACTTTTTCTAGCGTTGGACCGCCTCGCGGCGGCTGTTGGACTCTCCCGCGACCAGGAAAGCCTCCGTTCCCGGGGCACCGGGAATCGGGAATCGGGACTCGATGCCGGCGGCCATGGCCGCCCCGGGTCCGGATTCCCGATTCCCGCCCCCGGCGGGCTCAGTCGACGTAGAGCGAGCTGACCGACTCGCCGAACGCGATGCGCCGGATGGTCTCGGCCAGCAGCTCGGCCACGCTGAGCTGTCGGATCTTGCCGGTGGCCCGCGCGGCGTCGGTGAGCGGGATGGTGTCGGTCACCACCAGCTCGTCGAGCTGCGAACGGGTCACGTTGTCGATCGCCGCGCCCGACAGCACCGGGTGGGTGCAGTAGGCGACGACCTTGGTGGCGCCCTGCGCCTTGAGCGCATTGGCCGCCGCGCAGAGGGTACCGGCGGTGTCGACGATGTCGTCGACCAGCACGCAGGTCTTGCCCTCGACGTCGCCGATGATGTTCATCACCGTGGCGACGTTGGCGCGCGGACGCCGCTTGTCGATGATCGCCAGGTCGGCGTCGTCCAGGCGCTTGGCGATCGCGCGGGCGCGGACCACGCCGCCGACGTCCGGGCTGACGACCACCATGTTGTCGGTGCCGTGCGCGCGCCAGATGTCGGCCAGCAGCAGCGGCGAGGCGTACACGTTGTCGACAGGCAGGTCGAAGAAGCCCTGGATCTGGTCGGCATGCAGGTCGACGGTCAGCACGCGGTCGGTGCCCACGGCGCTGAACATGCTGGCGGCGACCTTGGCGGTGATCGGCACGCGCGAGGAGCGCGGGCGGCGATCCTGGCGGGCGTAGCCGAAGTACGGCACCACCGCGGTGACGTTGCTGACCGAGGCGCGCTTGAGCGCGTCCACCAGGACCAGCAGTTCGACCAGGTTCTCGGCGCTCGGCGCGCAGGTCGGCTGGATGACGAACACCTCCTGGCGGCGGACGTTCTCCTCGATCTCGACCTGGACCTCGCCATCGGAGAAGCGGCTGACCAGGGCCTTGCCCAGGCGGATGCCCAGTTCCTTGCAGACGGCGTCGGCGAGGGGACGGTTGGCGTTGCCGCTGAACACCAGCAGGTTGCGGTCGGTTTGCACGATCGGACTCCGGCGATGCGGTGTTCGTGGACGAGGGGCCGGCCGGTCGGCGGGGTGACGCCGGTGCGGCCATGGGATTGCGGGTGGAGCTCCAGGTCTTTGCCGACCCCGGCGTCCTGGCCGGAGCCGCGACAGCGAACCGAACTGGCAGGGGCGGTAGGATTCGAACCTACGAATGCCAGGATCAAAACCTGGTGCCTTGGGCCTCTTGGCGACGCCCCTGTGTTCAGCCCGTTGTCGCGCCGGAACCCGTGTGGGCATCCCGGTGTGATGCGTAATGTTCGAGCGCGTCCAGCAAGGGCGAACGCGCCGCACCGGCCGCCGTCCAGGCCGCAAGGCCCGGGGGCAGCGTCGCCAGCGCGCGTCCGGCGAGTTCCATCGACGGGAACTCGACGAAGCAGCCGCTGCCCGACCCGGTCAGCCGCGGGCGACCCAGTCCGGACAACACGGAAAACGCCGCATCGACGGCGCGCTCCCGCGCGCGCAGGACCGGCTCGAACACGTTGCCGAGCGGAACGCCCGAAACGAAGTCCGATATTGTCGCGGGCGCGGCATCGCGCGTCAATTCCGGCGCACGGTAGAGCGCGGCGGTCGGGGCATGCACCCCAGGATCGAGCACGACGTAGGCCGCCGCGGGCAGCGCGATCGGCGTCAGGCGTTCGCCGACCCCTTCCGCCCAGGCATTCCGTCCCCGCACGAAAACCGGCACGTCCGCCCCGAGCGCCAGGCCCATCGCGGCCAGCCGGTCCAGGCCCAGGTTCGTTTGCCACATGGCATCCAGGGCGACCAGGACGGTGGCGGCGTCGGTGGAGCCGCCGCCGAAGCCACCGCCCGCCGGAATTCGCTTTTCGATGCAGATGTCAGCGCCTTTGTCGACGTTAGCCTCTTTTTGAAGCATGCTGGCAGCCCGCACGGTCAAGTCGTCGGCCTCCGCCACGCCCGGCACCGAACCGCCATGGCGGACGATGCGACCGTCCTCGCGCGGGCGCAGGCGGATCGTATCGCCCCAGTCCAGCAGGCGGAACACGGTCTGCAGCAAGTGGTAGCCGTCCTCGCGGCGCCCGGTGATGTGCAGGAACAGGTTCAGCTTGGCCGGTGCCGGCCAGGCCAGCCAGCCGTCTGCATCGGGTCGCGGGTCGAAAGCTGAACCCATCGCCACTGTCCCCTCGCCGGTCGGCACCTCAGCCCCCGGAAGCGGCATCGCCGGCGGCGCCCTGCCAGGCGTCGACCATCAGCTTGACCCGCGCCTCGCGCATGCCGTCGTCGTGGCGCGCGTCGATCCGGCGCGGCAGCTCGACGCCCTCGCCGCTGGCGGCGTCGGGCCATTCGTAGCGGATCTGCCAGCCATCCTGCTGCAACACCGCCAGGCGGCCGTGCGCATCGAACTCGACCCGCGCGGGCCCGGCCGAAGCCGCGCGCAGGCCCCGTGCCCAGTCGGCCAGCGCCGACATCGGCAGGTACCAGCCCGTCGTCTCGAGCAAGAGCGCACCCGCGTCGGGGCCGGTGCGCGGGCCGCCCTCCAAACCCTCCAGGCGGGCACCGGTCGGCCCGGCGCTGAGACGCCAGCCCTGCCGGGTGATCGGCGCGCTCAATTCGGCCGTGTAGCCGTCCGCGCGCTGCCGCCATTCCAGGCGACCGCTGCCGCCGTCGCGCCCGATCGAGACCGCGACCCGGCCACTCATCGACCAGTCCAGGACCGGCCGCAGGGCCGCTTCACGGGCGTCCAGGCGCGCTTCGGCCTGCGCGCGCTGCGCCGGCGGCAAAGCCTGCGGGGCCGGCGCGGTGGCACAGGCGGACAACAGGGCGGCGAGCGCGACGGCGCCGAGCAGGCGCGCGCTCATGCGGCAGGCGCCCCGGCCGGGGCGCGGTCGCCCCCGCCGTCTTCGTCGCCGCCGTCGGCCGGTGGGGCGAGCGGCAGGCCGAGCTTCTCCAGCGCGCGGCGCAGCGAGCGGTTCTCCGGGTCGATCGCGCGGGACTGTTCGAAGACCTTGCGCGCCTCGTCGCGCTTGCCCAGCACCCAGAGCACCTCGGCCAGGTGGGCGGCGATCTCGGCGTCCTCCTGCAGGGCCAGGGCACGGCGCAGTTCCACCACCGCCTCCTGCGGGCGCCCGAGGCGATAGAGCACCCAGCCGTAGCTGTCGATGATGGCCGCGTTCTCCGGCTGCGCGGTGCGGGCGCGATTGATGAGCTCCAATGCCTCCTGGTAGCGCGTGGTGCGGTCGGCCAGTGTGTAGCCGAGCGCATTGAGCGCGGCGACGCTGTCGGGCTCGATCACCAGGATCTTGCGGAAATCGGCCTCCGCGCGTGGGATGTCGTCGCGACGCTCCCAGGCCAGGGCACGGGCGTAGAGGATCTCCGGCGCGTCCGGGAAGGTCGCCAGGCCGCGGGCGAAGGCGTCCATCTCGGCCGTGTCGTCCTTGTCCTCCTGGTGCAGGGCCGCTTCGAGCAGGTAGGCGTCCTGGCGGGCAGGATCGGGTGCGGCGGCGTCGGTCTGGATGGCGGCCAGGGCGGCATAGGCCTCGTCGCGCCGGTCGAGTTCATGCAGGACGTTGGCGCTGCGCAGCCGGGCCTGCCAGCGCAGCAGGCCGCCGGGGACGCCGGCATACCAGTCCAGCGCCTCTTCGTGGCGCTCGAGGAACTCGGCGATCTGGCCCAGCAGCAGGCGTCGCGCGGGCTCGGGCGCGGCAGCGTCCCGGCGCAGTTCGTCGTACAGCGCGGTCAGCGCCGCCTTGTCCTCGTCGCGGGCGAGCAGCGAGGCGCGCGTGGCATAGCTCTGGTCGTCCTGGGGCCCACGCGCCAGGGTCTGCTCGGCGAGGTCGAGGTCGCCCAGGCGGTCGTACTCGTGGGCGATGCTCTGGCGCAGGACCGGGTCGCGGGCGGCCTTGGGATCGATGCCGGCCAGCACCTCGCGCGCCGCATCGGACTCGCCGGCCTCGCGCAGTTGGCTGGCCCGCAGCAGGGCCACGCGCGGCTCACCCGGGAAGTGCGCGATCACGCGTTCGACGATCGCGTCCACCAGCCCCGGCGAATCCAGCCGCAGGGCCAGGCCGCCGAATGCCATCCAGGCTTCGAGCTGGGACGGTATGCGGTCGCGCTTGACCAGGTATTCCAGCACCCGGGCCGACTGCGCGGGATCGTGGCTGCCGGTGGCGAGGACGCCAAAAGCCTGCCGCCAGCCGCCCGGCCCGGGCATCGCGAGCAGGTCCGACAACTGCCGGCGCGCCTTGCGTTCCTGGCCCTGGCGCAGCGAGAGCGACGCCTCGGCGGCGAGCAGGTCCAGCCCTTCGGCTCCCAGCTCGCGCCACAGGCCCAGCGCCCGCGCGGTGCGCGCGTCGTCCTGGGTGAGCAGGCTGATCCGCGTGGCGCGCTCGGCCAGCAGCGGGTCGCGCGCCTCTCCAGCCGCTTCGAGATACGCATCGGCGGCCTCGTCCAGGCGACCGGCCTGGAGGGCGAACTCGGCGGTCATCAGCGGCCCCAGCGTGCGCACCGCCGGGTCGTCGCTGGCCCCTGGCGCGGTCAGCACGGGCGGCGCCTCGACGGCCCGCGCGACGGGCAGGGTCGCGGCCAGGGCCAGCAGGACGGCAGTGGTCAGGAGTCTGGAGCGCATCGGGCGGAGATTCCGTTGGGGACGGTGGATACAACGACGGGTCACGCCGAACCGGTCCGGGCCCGGTAGAATGTCGGCGTTTTCAGCAGCCAGCAGCTTATCGCAAGCACCTGAACGGGATCGCAGATCGAGCGCCCGCGGCGCCCGCCGCGATCCCAGCGAGACCCGATACGTGAGTTTGTTCGTCCTTGGCATCAACCACCAGACCGCGCCGGTATCCCTGCGCGAACGGGTGGCCTTTGCCGGCGACGCGGTGCCGCGCGCGCTCATGGCGTTGAAGGACCTGCCGGGCGTGCACGAGGCGGCCCTGCTGTCGACCTGCAACCGCACCGAACTCTATGCCGTGGCCGACGGCGACGGCAGCGCGCTGGCGGACTGGCTGGCCACCCACCCCGACGATGCCGGCGACCTCCACGGCTATCTCTACCGTCATGCAGACGCCGACGCGGTGCGCCACCTGTTCCGGGTCGCCACCGGCCTGGATTCGCTGGTCCTGGGCGAGCCGCAGATTCTCGGCCAGGTGAAGGAGGCCTGGGCGCTCGCGCGCGGCAACGGCAGCCTCGGCAGCCAGCTCGACCGCCTCTTCCAGCAGGCCTTCTCGACCGCCAAGCGCGCGCGTACCCATACCCGCATCGGCGCCAACCCGGTCTCGGTGGCTTCCGCGGCCGTGCGCCTGGCGCAGGAATCCTTCGCCCGGCTGGAGGACTCCAACGTCCTGCTGGTCGGCGCCGGCGAAACCATCGAACTGGCCGCGCGCCACCTCGCCCAGGGCGGCGCCCGGCGGCTGATGATCGCCAACCGTACCCTGGCCCACGCGCAGGACCTGGCCACGCGCCACGGCGGCGTCGCGCTGCCGCTCGCGGAGATCGACAAGCACCTCGACGAGGCCGACATCGTGCTGTCGGCAACCGCGGCGCAATCCCCGATCCTGCACAAGGCCCAGGTCGTCGCCGCCCTCGCCCGCCGCAAGCACCGGCCGATGCTGCTGCTCGACCTGGCGGTGCCGCGCGACATCGCGTCCGACGTCGGCGAACTGGCCGACGTCTACCTGTACACGGTGGACGACCTGGAACGCACGATCGAGGACAACCGCCGCGGTCGCCGCGAAGCCGCCAACGAAGCCGAGGCGATCATCGACCTGCAGGTCACGCGTTTCGTGGAGACCCTGGCCGCCAGCACCCGCACCGAACCGCTCAAGCGCCTGCGCGCGCACGGCGAAGTGGCCAAGGCCGACGTCCTGGCCCGCGCCCGCCAGCAACTCGCAGCCGGCACCGACCCCGAGGTCGTGCTGGGCTACCTCGCCCACACCCTGACCAACCGCCTGCTGCACGCACCAACGGTCGCCCTGCGCGAGGCCGCGGTGGAGGGCAATGCCGAGCTGGGCCGTGCGGTCGACCGCTTGTTCCCCCCGTTGCCGGAAGGCCGGGCATCCGGAATCGAAGAGGCCGGGGCGACGTCGCCCGACGAACCCTAGCGACGCCCCGAGCCCGCGTCGTTCGCGCCCTCTCCATTCCCGGCCCTCCCTTCCCATCGGTAGCCCATGCATCCTTCCCTGCGACAGAAGCTCGAAGCCCTGGTCGAACGCCGCGAGGAACTCGAGCGCCTGCTCGCCGATCCCGGCGTGATCGGCGATGCCAAGCGCTTCCGCGCGCTCTCGCGCGAGTTCGCACAGCTCGAACCCGTCGCCAGCGCGCTCGCCGACGAAGCCCGGGCCGAGGCCGACCTGGCGACCGCCGAGGCGATGCGCGGCGATCCCGAGTTGCGGGAACTCGCGGAGGAAGAGATCGCCGCGGCGAACGCGCGACTGGAAAGCCTCGACCGCGAGCTGCTCGCCCACCTGGTACCCAAGGACCCCCGCGACGACGGCGACCTCTACCTGGAGGTGCGCGCCGGCACCGGCGGCGACGAAGCCGCCATCTTCGCCGGCGACCTCTTCCGCATGTATTCGCGCTATGCCGAGCGCCAGGGCTGGCGGGTCGAGGTCGAGTCCGCGAGCCCCGGCGAGCACGGCGGCTTCAAGGAGGTCATCGCCCGCGTCGAGGGCCAGGGCGCGTACTCGAAGCTCAAGTTCGAGTCCGGCACCCATCGCGTGCAGCGCGTGCCCGAGACCGAGTCGCAGGGGCGCATCCACACCTCGGCGGCCACGGTGGCGATCATCCCGGTCGAACCGGAGGGCGAGCCGATCGTGCTGAACGCGGCCGTGCTGAAGGTCGACACCTTCCGCGCCAGCGGCGCGGGCGGACAGCACGTCAACAAGACCGACTCGGCGATCCGCATCACCCACCTGCCCAGCGGCACCGTGGTGGAAAGCCAGACCGAGCGCAGCCAGCACGCCAACCGGGACAAGGCGATGAAGCGCCTGCAGGCCATGCTGGCCGAGGCGCAGGCCACGCAGGCCGCCGCCGCCCAGGCCGAGACCCGCAAGCTGCAGGTGGGCAGCGGCGACCGCAGCCAGCGCATCCGCACCTACAACTTCCCGCAGGGGCGCATCACCGACCACCGCGTCGAGGGCCTGACCCTCTACGACCTGCCCAACATCGTCGAAGGCGAGCTGGACGCGCTGGTCGAGCGACTGCTGGCCGAACACCAGGCCGACGAACTGGCGCGCCTGACGGACGCGCACTAGGCGCGACGGCCCGCTTCGCGCCGCGCGTCCGGGCAGGCCCGGCGGGGGCTTGGCACAATGGCCCCCCACGCACGCCGACAGGGGCCCCATGACGACGACCATCCGCCGCGCCACCCTGGCCGACCTCGACGGCGTTGCCGCGCTGTTCGACGCCTATCGCCAGTTCTACGGCCAGGCCGCCGACCCCGATCGCGCCCGCACGTTCCTGCGCGAACGGATCGAGAAGCACCAGTCCGTGATCATCCTTGCTGAGCTGGAGGGCGAGCTGCTGGGCTTCGCCCAGCTGTACCCGATGTATTCCTCGGTCCGCACCGCCCCGATCTTCATCCTCAACGACCTGTTCGTCGCCGAGCGCGTCCGCCGCTGCGGTGTCGGGCGACTCCTGCTCGATTCCGCCGCGGTCGCCGCGGGGCACGCGGGCGGGGCGCGGCTGATGCTCGAGACCGACCGCGACAACGACGCCGCGCGCGCCCTGTACCGGGCCGCCGGCTGGCACGAAGATGCCTCGCAGTGGTACAGCCTGCCGCTCGCAGGCCCCGGCCCCCTGGCCGGAACCGACGCCGACACGCCGCGCACATGAGCACGCCCGACGCCGACCCGCGCCCCGCCGCCCGCGCCCGGGTCGCGCTGGAACCGGGCAGCGCAATGGCCTGGATCGTGCTGGGCGACGCCGAGCTGGAAGCCGGCGACGCGCGCGCGGGCGAAGCCGCCTGCCGCCGGGCCCTCGCGCTCGCGCCCGGTCATCCCGAAGCGCTGGCGAGGCTCGGGCGCGCCCAGTCCATGCAGGGCCGGCACCCGGACGCCGCCGCCAGCCTGCGCGCCGCTGCCGCGGCGGCACCCGGCCATCCGGGCATCCAGGTCTGGCTGGCCCACGTGCTCGAGGACGTGGGCGAAGCCGAAGCCGCCGCGGATGCCTATGCGCGCGCCCACGCGCTGGCGCCGGGCGAACCGCAACTGGCCGCCTACCTGCTGGCGTGGCGGCGCAAGCTCTGCGACTGGCGCGAACTGGACAGGCTCTCCGCGCAGGTCCGGCAGGCCGTGCGCGACCGGCGCGCGGCGATCGAGCCGTTCGCCTTCCTCAGCGAGGATGCCGGCGCGGCCGAACAGCTCGCCTGCGCCGGCCTGCGCGCTGGCGCCCTCGCCCGCCACGTGCGTCCCCTGCCCCCCGCACCCGCCCGGCGCGGCGGCGCGATACGCGCCGGCTTCCTCTCCAACGGGTTCGGCGCGCATCCCACCGGCCTGCTGACCGTTGCCCTGTTCGAGGCCCTGCAGGCCGCGTCCGCCGGGATCGAGGCGCACCTGTTCGCGCTCAATCCCGAGGATGGCAGCCGGATCCGCCAGCGCCTCGCCGGGGCGACCGCCCTGCACGAGGTTGCCGGGCAATCGCACCGCGATGTCGCCCAGGCCATCCGCGCACGCGGGATCGACGTGCTGTTCGACCTGCGTGGCTGGGGCGGCGGCGGCGCGCCCGAGGTACTGGCCATGCGCCCGGCGCCTGTGCAGGTGAACTGGCTGGCCTATCCCGGCACCTCGGGCGCGCCCTGGATCGACGCCGTGCTGGCCGATGCCTTCGTGCTGCCCGAGGCCCTCGCGCCGCACTTCAGCGAGCGCGTCGTGCGTCTGCCGCGCGCGTTCCAGCCCTCCGATACCCGCCGCGAAGTGCCGCCCGCGCCCGCGCGCGATGCCTGCGGGCTGCCTGCCGAAGGCGTCGTGTTCTGCTGCTTCAACAACAGCTACAAGCTCAACCCGCGCAGTGTCGATCGTGCGTTCGCGGTGCTGCGGGGCGTGCCCGGCAGCGTGCTGTGGCTGCTGTCGGGCCCGGGCCAGGCCGATGGCCGCCTGCGCGCGCACGCGGCGGCTTCGGGCCTGGACCCCGCGCGCCTGGTGTTCATGCCCAAGCAGGCGCACGCGGAGTACCTGGCCCGCCTCCGCCACGCCGACCTGTTCCTCGACACCCACCCCTACAACGCGCACACGACGGCGTCGGACGCGCTGTGGGTGGGGTGCCCGGTGCTCACCTGTCCCGGCGAGACCTTCGCCGCGCGCGTCGCCGGCAGCCTCAACCACCACCTCGGCCTGGACGAGATGAACGTTGCCGACGACACCGCGTTCATCGACAAGGCCATCGCCCTGGGCCGCGATCCCACCGCGCTGGCGGCGCTGCGCGCCGAAGTCGCCGCGCGCCGGCGAGACGGGAGCCTGTTCGACATGGCCGGCTTCGCCCGCGACTTCGCCGCCGCGGTGCGCGCGCTGGCCCAGCCCCCGGTCTAGAACAGCGTCGAGAAGATGCGACCAAGCAGATCGACAAGGGGGATCGCGAGGAACACCAGCGGTACCAGCGGCACGCCGGCCATCAACACGATGGCGAGCAGGTTGACGCGCGACAGCGGCATCGAGGACATGCGCTTGACCGCCTGGTACGGGCCGCCCGCGTAGTCGGCCATGCCGGAGGCATCGTCGTCGTCGAGCAGGGAGTCGCCGCCCGACGGGGCAGGCCAACGCGTCCATCGCCGGTCGAAGCGGCGTGCCATCCGGTGGCCGAGCAGGTCGTAGCGCCGCAGCGCCTTGCGCCGGGCCCGCAGCATGGTCGGCGCCAGCAGCGCCAGCGGCGCCACCAGCAGGACCGTCACGCCGACCACGTAGCCCAGCAACAGGAAGCGCAGGCCGTGGACCGTTTCGCCGAGGTAGAGCACCTGGTTCGCCGCCTCGCCGCAGATGAGCAGGCCACCGGCGAAGGCCAGGATCGCGAAACGCGCCTGCACGACGCCCAGGAACGCGATCCCGCCGGCCCCGTCCGGGTGCGCCGGGCGAAGCACCAGGCCGATCCTCGACAAACGCCACAACAGGTGGACCCAGAGAAAGAAGCGCCACAGCCAAAGCGCACCGACGAAGCGGAACAGCGGCATCGACACCACGTTGAGCCATTGCACCGCGAGGCTGGGGCCGCCGCCTTCAGCGACCCGCCAGCTGCCGATGCCCGGCAGGGCTTCGAGCGACGCCATGCCGAACAGCGAGGGCACGAGCGCGGCGACCAGGCACACCACTTCCGGCGTGCGGGCGTCGCGCAGGCGGCGCATCGAATGGAAGATCGCTTCAAGCCGCGCCTCGCGGCCCCGCCGGACCAGGGGCAGGAGGCGCAACTGGCGCAGGTCGCGCTTGACCATCATGTCGATGCGCGGCGCCCACAGCACCAGCAAGGGCAACGCCAGCAGGAACCTCGCCAACACCGCAGGGTCGTGCAGCAGCGGCACCGCCACGCGATCGCCGGCCAGCGTGCCCTGGGACAGACACAGGACGACGAGCGGGCCCATCGCCACCAGCAGGCAGGCCAGGGCCACCCATGGCGCGAGGAAGCGCCGGCGGCGCAGCAGGCCCAGCGCCTGGAACAGGCGGAAGACCGGCCCGCCCCGCATCAAGGAATGGCCATCGCCCTGCATGAGCATCTCCCCGAACGCCACGACCGGCCAGTGCTGGTCACGTCCGCAGTGTTGCACGCAGCGCGCGCCGGTGCAGCCTGCCCCTTGGCGCAGCGCGCCCGGGTGCGGGCCCATCGTTTCGATTTCACGTCGTGGTCGCGGTGGGATTGGTATTGATCGGGTGATGGCGCTCGGCGCGCGCCGCAGTCGCGACACCCTGACCTGCGATGGTCGCGCCCTGCCGTCCGGCTCACGCCGATGGCCCGGTCCCCGATGCCCGGTCCAGCGACACGGCACCCCCACCCACCCACGCGATCCGGGAAGGCAGGCATGCAGGACGACGACGGTTTCCGACTCACGCGGCGCGAATTCATCATCGCCGGCGCCACCACCGTGGCCGCCAGCGGCGCGTCGCGCGCCTTCATCGGGGCGGCGCAGGCCGCCGCGCCGATGCCGGCCCGCGACGCGGTGACCCGCGAGGTGGCGTTCACGGTCAACGGCACCCCCCGGCGGCTGGAACTGGACACGCGCACCACCCTGCTCGACGCCCTTCGCGAGCACCTCAAGCTCACGGGCACCAAGAAGGGCTGCGACCACGGCCAGTGCGGTGCCTGCACGGTGATCGCCGGTGGCCGGCGCATCAATGCCTGCCTGAGCCTGGCGGTCATGCACGAGGGCGATGCGATCACCACCATCGAAGGCCTCGGCAGCCCGGGACGACTCCATCCCATGCAGCAGGCCTTCGTCGCCCGCGACGGCTACCAGTGCGGTTACTGCACGCCGGGCCAGGTCTGCTCGGCGGTGGCGATGCTGGACGAGATCGAGGCCGGCGTGCCGAGCCATGTCAGCGAGGACCTGACCGCGGCGCCCACCTCCAGCGACGAGGAGATCCGCGAACGCATGAGCGGCAACATCTGCCGCTGCGGCGCCTACTCCAACATCGTCGAGGCGATCAACGACGTCGCCGGGAGCCGCTCATGAGGGCCTTCAGCTACGAGCGCGTGGATTCGCCCGCGGCCGCGGTCGCCGCGATCAAGGCCACGCCGGGCGCGCGCTTCATCGCCGGCGGCACGAACCTGCTGGACCTGATGAAGCTCGAGGTCGAGACGCCGTCCCACCTGGTCGACGTGAACGGCCTGGGCCTGGATCGAATCGAGGCCAGCGCAGACGGCGGCCTGCGCATCGGCGCGCTCGTGCGCAACACCGACCTCGCCGCCGACGCCCGCGTGCGCCGCGATTACGGCGTGCTCTCGCGCGCCCTGCTTGCCGGCGCCTCGGGGCAGTTGCGCAACAAGGCCACCACCGCGGGGAACCTGTTGCAGCGCACGCGGTGCCCCTACTTCTACGACATCGACCAACCCTGCAACAAACGCGTGCCCGGCAGTGGTTGTTCGGCCATCGGGGGCTACAGCCGCGGGCACGCGATCTTGGGCACGAGCGAGGCCTGCATCGCCACCCATCCCAGCGACATGGCCGTCGCCATGCGGGCGCTCGACGCCACGGTGGAAACCACCCGCGCGGACGGCGGCACGCGCTCGATCCCGATCGCCGACTTCCACGTCCTGCCCGGCGACACGCCGCAGGTGGAGACCGCGCTGGAGGCCGGCGAGCTGATCACCGCGGTCACCCTACCGCCGCCCGTGGGCGGGATACACGCCTATCGCAAGGTGCGCGACCGTGCCTCGTATGCGTTCGCGCTGGTGTCGGTCGCCGCGATCGTCCAGCGCGACGGCAGCGGCCGGGTCGCCCTGGGCGGCGTCGCGCACAAGCCCTGGCGCGTGGAGGCCGCCGACGCGGCCCTGCCCGACGGCGCGGGCGCCGCGGCGGCCAAGCTGCTCGCCGGTGCGCGCACCACCGCGGACAACGCCTTCAAGGTGCCGCTGGTCGAGCGCACCATCGCCGCCGTGCTGGTGGATGCGGGAGCCACGCCATGAAATTCGACACCCCCGCCACCACCAATCCCATCGACCGGCTCGCGGTGGTCGGCAAGCCGACCGATCGCATCGACGGCCCGCTCAAGACCACCGGTACCGCGCCATATGCCTACGAACGGCACGACGTCGCACCGGATGCCGCCTACGGGCATGTCGTCGGCGCGGCGATCGCGAAGGGCCGCATCGCCTCGATCGACACCAGCGTCGCCCTTGCCTCCCCGGGCGTGCTGGCGGTGGTGACCGCACGCAACGCGGGCAAGCTGGACAAGGGGCGCTTCAACACCGCCCACCTCCTGGCCGGTCCGGAGATCGAGCACTACCACCAGGCCGTCGCCCTGGTGGTCGCCGAGACCTTCGAGCAGGCGCGCGCCGCCGCCGCACGGGTGCGGATCGAGTACACCCGCGCCGCGGGCGTGCACGACCTCGACCAGGCGCGGGGATCGGCGGTCGAGCCCAAGGACAACCCCGACGTGCGCGTGGGCGATTTCGAAGGGGCGTTCGCCGCCGCGCCGGTGCAGCTGGACGCCACCTACCGCACCCCCGACCAGTCGCACGCGATGATGGAGCCGCACGCGTCCATCGCGGCCTGGGAGGGAGACGCGCTGACCCTGTGGACCTCCAACCAGATGATCGCCTGGGGCGCCGGCGACGTCGCCCGCACATTGGGCATTCCGCGCGAGAAGGTGCGCCTGGTATCGCCCTACATCGGCGGTGGCTTCGGCAGCAAGCTGTTCGTGCGCGCCGACGCGCTGCTCGCTGCGCTGGGCGCGAAGGCGGCCGGGCGGCCGGTGAAGGTGGCGCTCGCGCGACCGCAGATCTTCAACAACACCACCCACCGCCCCGCGACCATCCAGCGCATCCGCATCGGCTGCGACCGCGACGGACGGATCGACGCGATCGGCCATGAAAGCTGGTCGGGCGACCTGCCCGGCGGCGGCCCGGAAACCGCGACCGGGCAGACCGAGCTGCTGTATGCCGGCGCGAACCGCCTGACCGCCCTGCGCCTGGCCGTGCTCGACCTGCCGGAGGGCAACGCCATGCGCGCGCCGGGCGAGGCGCCGGGAATGATGGCCCTGGAAATCGCGATGGACGAGATGGCCGACAAGCTCGGCCTGGACCCGGTCAGGTTCCGCATCCTCAACGACACCCAGGTCGATCCCGCCAAGCCCGGGCGACGGTTTTCGCAACGGCAGCTGGTGCAGTGCCTGGAGGACGGCGCAAGGCGCTTCGGCTGGGACCGCCGCGCCAGCCGGCCCGGCACCCGGCGCGAAGGGCGCTGGTGGGTGGGCATGGGCGTGGCCTCGGCCTTCCGCAACAACCTGGTGATGAAGTCCGCCGCGCGCGTGCGCCTGTCGCCCGGGCCGCGTCTCGTGGTCGAGACCGACATGACCGACATCGGCACCGGCAGCTACACCGTGATCGCGCAGACCGCGGCGGAGATGCTCGGCCTGCCGCTCGACCGGGTGGAGGTGCGGCTGGGCGATTCAAACTTCCCCGTCTCGGCCGGCTCCGGCGGCCAGTGGGGCGCCAACAGCTCCACTTCCGGCGTCTATGCCGCCTGCATGAAGCTGCGCGGCGACATCGCCGCCCGGCTGGGCCTGGACCCGGCGGGCGTCAGTTTCGCCGATGGCCAGGTCGTCGACGGCGAACGCAGCGTGGCGCTGGCCGACGCCACGAAGGACGGCGAGATCGTGGCCGAGGACGCGATCGAGTTCGGCGACCTCGACAAGGAATACCAGCAGTCCACCTTCGGCGCGCACTTCGTTGAGGTCGGCGTCGATGCGGCGACCGCGGAAGTGCGCATCCGGCGCATGCTCGCGGTCTGCGCGGCCGGACGCATCCTCAACCCGAAGTCGGCGCGCAGCCAGGTCATCGGCGCGATGACGATGGGCGCCGGCGCGGCCCTGATGGAGGCGCTGGCGGTCGACACGCGCCGCGGCTTCTTCGTCAACCACGACCTGGCCGGCTACGAGGTCCCGGTGCACGCCGACATCCCGCACCAGGAGGTCGTGTTCCTCGAGGAGACCGATCCGATTTCCTCGCCGATGAAGGCCAAGGGCGTGGGCGAGCTCGGCATCTGCGGGGTCGGCGCGGCAGTGGCCAATGCCATCCACAACGCGACCGGCATCCGCGTGCGCGACTACCCGATCACGCTCGACAAGCTGATCGACAAGATGCCGCCGATCGCATGACGCGTTGCCGGACCTGCCGGGATCGCCGCCCGGCCCCTGGAGGCTTGCGATGGAGACCGTAGCCCGCCGCATCGCCGCCAACGACGTCGATGCCGGCGACCATGCCCCGCGCGTGCCCGCCTTCCTGCCCACCGGCCATCCGCGCCCGGTGCTCGCGGCGGCGGCGCGCGCATCGCGTGGGGTGTTGGCCATGGTGCTCGAGACCGAAGGCTCGACCTATGTCGACCCGGGCGCCATGGCCTGCTTCGCCGGCGAGCAGCAGGCGGGCTGGCTGAGTGGCGGTTGCCTGGAAACGGAACTGGCGCGCCGGGCCGCGGGCGCCGACGCCGACGGCCGCGTCGAATGGGTCGAGATCGACACCCGCGACGACGATGCCCTGTTTTCCGGCAGTGCCATCGGATGCCGGGGGCGGCTGCGCATCGCCCTGCTGCCGCTGCGCCTGATGCCGGGGGCCGGCGAACTGCTCGACGCGTGGTGGGACGGCGGCGCGCCGCTGGAACGCCGCGTCGACGCCGAGGGCCGCGTGGGCCTGGCGATCGCCGGACGCCAGTGCGACTGGCAACTGCCGGCGGCCCCCGTGGCCTGGCGCGGGGGCAATCGCGAATGGGCCCTGCACCTGCCCCGTCCGCCGACGGCCCTGCTGCTGGGCGCGGGCCCGGAAACCGGCACCCTCGTCCACCTCCTCGGCGACCTGGGCTGGCGCCGCACGCTGTGCGAGCCGCGACCGCGCTGGCAGGGCGTCGGCGACGACGCCGATGCCCGCCATTCCGATGCATCGGCGGGGCTGCGGCTGGCGCGGGACGCGCATGACGCGGTCCTTGTGATGCACCACGACTTCGAACGCGATCGCGAGGCGCTGGAAGCCGCGGCGCGCGGCGGCGCCGCCTTCATCGGCCTGCTGGGGCCGCCGCGGCGCCGCGACGACCTGTTGAAACTCCTGCATGCCGACGTCCGCGAGGCCCTGCTGCCCCACCTGCGCGCGCCCGTGGGCATCGACCTGGGGGGCAAGGGGCCGGAGGCGATCGCCCTGAGCATCGCGGCGCAACTGCAGCAATGGCGGGGCCAGGCAGGCCGGACATGAGCAGCGCGCACCTGGCGATCGTGCTCGCCGCAGGGGGCAGCCAACGCCTTGGCCGCGCCAAGGCGCTGCTGACCCGGGATGGCGAAACGCTCGTCCACCGGGCCGCCCGCCTGGCGCTGGAAAGCAGGCCCTCGCGTGCGTGCGTCGTGGTCGGGGCCCAGGCGGACGCCGTGACCGATGCCGTGCGCGACCTGCCGTGCCGTGTCGTCCTGAACCCGGACTGGCGCGAGGGCATGGGCGGCAGCCTGCGCCGCGCCGGGGATGCTTTCGCCCGCGCGGGCGTGCCGGTGCTGGTCCTCGCCTGCGACCAGCCCGCGCTCGCCCTGGGCCACCTTCAAGCCCTGCTCGACGGCGCCGCGCGCGCGAGTTCGCGCTGCGCGGCAACCCGACATGGCGACGCCATCGGCATTCCCGCCGTCGTCCCCGGCGACTGGTTCTCGGGCCCGGGCCGCCCCTCCGGCGATGCCGGTTTCGCCCGCGCCCTGCGCGAACTGCCGACCGATGCGCGTGCGGTGCTCGATGCACCGGAACTGCTACTCGACCTCGACACCGCGGACGACGTGCGCGAAGCGGTGTCACGCGGGTGGCTGGACCGCTGACCGCCGCGCCCCCGCGCAGCCCGTCAGGGACGCGCGAGCGCCGCCAGCGGCACGCGCGTGACCTGCACATCCTCCTTGTTGGTCGCGTAGCCCACGTACAGGTGGCCGCGCCAGACGACGCTCTTGGGATAGTGGTAGCCCGGTCGCTTGTAACGCCCCTCGAAGCGCAGCGGCTGCAGGTCGTCGCCGCCGCGCAGCAGGAAGGCGCGGTCGAAGCGATGGCCATCGTCCGACAGCGTGATCGCCAGCGGCACGCGACGCTTGCCGGCGTTGGGCGCGTTGACCAGGAAGGCGCTGCCGTCGGGGAGGTTGCCCGCGCTCTGCTTGGCACGCGAGTCGGGCATGCCGGTGATCGCCGGCGTCGTCCAGCTTCGGCCGCGGTCGCAGCTTTCGGCGGCCAGCTGACGGAAACTCGAGGCCTGGTCGCGGAACACCATCACCACGCAGCGAGCGCCGTCGCGCCCGTCGCGTAGGAACAGGCTCGGTTCGAGTTCGCGGCTGGCGCGGCCCTCGGCCGGCAGGCGCTGCATGCGCCCGCGCACCCAGCCCGAGATCGCCAGCGGATCGTCGGTGTAGTGCGGCGCGACGAACATGCCCGGTCGCAGGTGGAACGCCGTCACCGTGCGTCCGTCGCCGATACCGTGCGGGTCCTGCTCGATGATGCCCTCCAGCGGACGCCCTTCGTCGTCGGTGATCCGTCGCGGCGGGCTCCAGTGTTCGCCGTCGGTGCTGAGGCGGTACTCGGTGAAGCCGCCGTCGCCGCTCTGGAAGCCGGTCGGCCAGACGTTCACGTAGGCCACCAGGGTGCGTCCGTCGGTCCACCAGCCGCCGCTGGAATGCATGCGCCCCTCGCGGCCCGCCGGCGCCAGCGACGCGGGCGCCTCCCAATGCGCGCCATCGGCGCTGCGGCTGTAGGCGACATGGGTGTCGGGGGCGTCCTCGTCGCGCGCGGACTGCTGCCATTGTGCGTAGAGCCGTCCCTTGAACGGCACCAGCACGACGCCGTTGCTGAAACGATCCCCCTTCGCGCGCGGCGCGAACACGGTGGAAGTCTCCGTGCCCGGCGCCACGGCCAGGCCCAGGTCATCCGGCCTATCCGCATCGAACAGGGCCGGCGCCACGGAATACGGCGCGGATGCCGGCTCAAGGGCTTCTTCGGCAGCGTCGCTGGCCGGCGGCGACAGCAGCATGAGCAGGGCGGCGATGGCCCCGGTTCGGCAGCATGCCGTCACGCCTCCGGCTCCAGCCGCGCGGGATCCAGGACGACGTGCTTGATCCGCACCCGGCCCCAGGTGTAACTGACATGCACGAGGCCGTCGCGGGCCTGGATCACCGCCGGATAGGCGTAGCCATGTTCGATAGGCCCGGATTCCAGGGTCAGCACCCGGCGCCAGCGCACGCCGTCGTCGGACAGGGCGACCGCGAGCGGCCAGCGCGGCCCCTTGCCCGGGGTCTCGGGATGGTGCGCGCCGGGGTTGTAGACGATCAGCTGGCGACCGTCCGCCAGGGTGAGCGCGTCGGTGCCCGAGTTCGGATTGGCGAGGTCGATCGCGTCGACGGGCGTCCAGTGGTGGCCGCCATCGCTGGACCACGTGGAAGCGACCACGCCCTGCGCGGTGCGCGCCACTGCCTGCAGCCGGCCGTCGGCGTGGAACAGCAGGCTGGGCTGGATCGCATCGAGTCCGTTGAGGGGCTCGACGGCGGCCGTGCGCGCCCAGGTCCGTCCGCCGTCCGCGCTGCGCTCGAAGTGCAGGCGCCAGTCCGCGTCGCGCGCCGTCCCCGTCTCGGTACTCGACGGCGACAGCCAGTCGCCATTGGCGAGCACCACCGGCTTGTTCTTGATCGGGCCGAGCACGCCGGCGGGCAGGCGCTCGGCGGCGCTCCAGCTCTGGCCTCCATCCAGGGAGCGCATGGCCATGCCCCACCATCGGCGGGGGTCGGGCCCGACCTTGTAGAACAGCCACAGCGGCCCCCCGGGCGCCTGGAACAGCACCGGGTTCCAGGTCGGCAGGCGGCTGCCGTCCTCCTGCACCCCATCGGCGACCGCGACCGGCGTGCTCCAGCCCCCGGGGCCGAGGCGCGCGACATGGATCTCGACATCGGGGTGGCGCTCATGGGTACCGCCGAACCAGGCCGCGACGATCTCACCCCCGGTGGTTTCCACCAGGGTCGAGGCATGCGCCTGCGGGAACGGCGCCTCGGTGTAGATGAAGCCCTCAGAGACGATGGCGGCGGGCCGGACGTCGCCTCCGGTAGCGGTGGCCGACGGCGTGATCGCAGGCGCCAGGAACAGCAGCGCGAAGGCAGGAAGCCAGCGCTGCCATTCATGGCGGCGCTTGCGGACGGACCAGGGCCTGGCAGGCATCATGCCCCGAGTACACGGAACATGACCACCGGTGTCAAGCCACCTGCATGCCGCCCGGCCGCCTCATTCCACGGGATCGGTGGCGGTCGCGTCGCGCAGTGGCAGGCGCTCGCCGGCGAGGGTGCCGCGGCTCATGCGGCCGGCCTCCACGAACAGCAGTTCGCCCGACTCGCCGTCCTTGATGCTGCTGTCGACGGCGATGACCCGACCGCCGCGGTGGCTTTCCACGTGCGCCATCGAGGTATGGCCGACCACCACATGCGCCACCCCCAGCCGGTCGAGCACGGCGTCCATGCCCGCCGGGTCCAGCGCATCGGGATCGAAGTAGCCGCGGTACCAGATCGGACTGTCGCGACCGTCGTACAGCGGCGCGTAACGCGGGTCGTCGCGGGTGAGCGTACGCGGCATGCCAAGCGAGGCACGGTAGCGGTCGTTCGCGGTCTCGTTGTCGATGCCGAGCGCCAGGAAGGCCGGCGACATGCCGCCGTGCACGAACAGCATGTCGTCGATGCGGGCGATCACCGGCCGGCTGCGCAGCCAGTCGCCGATGACGCTGCCGGGGCCGTACAGGTCGGTGTAGGCGATGCCCAATGCGTTGGCGGTGGCGAAGTAGCGGTCATTGACGTAGCGCAGGTCGCGGTAGAGCACCATCGCCTCGTGGTTGCCCAGCAGCACGTGGAGGCCGCCGCCGGCCTCGCGCGCCTGCTGCTCGAGCGCATAGAGCTTCCAGAAGATCTCGTTGACCCGCGGCCCGCGATCGAAGACGTCGCCAACCAGCACGAGGTGGCCGTCGCCCCAGGCCCAGTCGCCGCGGTCGTCCAGGATCCGGTTCGCCTGCAGCAGGCGCACCATCAGTGCGTACTGGCCGTGCACGTCCGACAGCGCGGCCAGGCGCTCGACGCCACGCAGGTCGACGCGTTCGCGCCCGGCGACCGGGGCGCGCACCTCGATCGCCGCCGCCTGCCCGCAACGCGGCGGCACCCGCACCGGCCAGCGCCGGGCGTGGAAACGCGCGACCTCGCTGCGCCCGTCGCAGACCCAGCGCGCCACCAGCCCACCGTCGACGTAATCGATGTACGGCCCGTCGTCGAACCCGGCCCGTGGCGCGGCGGGCGCCGGCGAGGCCTCAGGCGGCGCCGCCAAGGTCACGCCCGCGAAGGCCTGGGCCAGGAGCAGGGACAGGCCGGGCAAAAGGAACGACTTCACCATGGTGCGTACCGGATCGGTGGACAGGTGATGGTAGCGCCGCCGGCGCGTGACTTCCCGCAGGGTTTCGAACGCATCGTGGCCGCTACGATGGCGACATGGCCCATGCACTGCTCCGCCTCGTCGCCACCGCCCTGTGCCTGCTCGCATGCCTCGCGTCGGAAGCGCGCGCCCAGGATTGCCCCGACACCGCGCCGTACGCGCCCGCCCGCGAGATCATCGCCGACCTGGGCCGGATCGTCGCGCCCAATGGCGTGCAGGCGTCCTACACCACCACGATCGGCGGCATTCCCCAGTACATCACCGTGCGCGGCCAGGACCGCGACAACCCGATCATCCTGTTCGTCCACGGCGGCCCGGCTTCGCCGCTGACGCCCAGCCTGTGGGAGTTCCAGCGCCCGCTGGAGGAGTACTTCACGATGGTCACCTGGGACCAGCGCGGCGCCGGACGCACCTACAACCAGGTCGATCCCGACGCGATCGCCGACAGCATCCGGATCCCGCGCTACATCGACGACGCGATCGAGGTCGCCGAGCACGTGCGCGCGCGATACGGCAAGCGCAAGCTGATCCTGATGGGCCACAGCTGGGGCACGATCGTCGGCATGGGCGCGGCGCTGAAGCGACCCGACCTGTTCCACGCCTACGTCGGCATCGGCCAGGTGATCGACGTGCAGGAGAACGAGCGGATCAGCTTCGACTACGCGCTGTCCCAGGCCCGCGCGCACGACAACCATGAGGCGGTGGCCGCGCTGGAAGCCATCGCGCCCTACCCGGGCGACACCCCGCTGACGCGCGAGCGCATCGTCACCGCGCGCATCTGGGCGCAGCACTACGGCGGCATGAGCGCGTTCCGCGACGAGTCCAACCTGTACTTCTATCGCGCCGGCCGGCTGTCGCCGGAGTACGAGGCGGCGGATGTCTGCGCGATCGACAAGGGCAGCCTGTTCACCCTGGGCAAGGTGCTCGACGCCTTCCTGGAGGTCGACTACAGCCACGTGGAGCGTTTTCCGGTCCCGGTGGTGATGTTCATGGGGCGCCATGACTACACCACCCCCTCGGCACCAACGGCCGCCTGGCTGGATGTCGTGGACGCGCCGTACAAGCGCGGGATCTGGTTCGAACGCTCCGCGCACATGATTCCCTGGGAGGAGCCGGGCAAGACCCTGGTCAGCCTGCTGGAAACGGTGCGGCCCCTGGCGGTCGACGCCGGGAGCGGTGACTGAGGCGCCGAGCGCGCGAGACCGCGCCGGGCCCGATCGGTTAGGCTCGGCGCCATGACCGCTTCCGCCGACTTCATGCCCCTGCGCCTGTGCGTGCTGACCGTGTCGGACAGCCGCACGGCCGACGACGACACCTCCGGCGACTACCTCGCCGGCGCCCTGGCCGAGGCCGGCCACCGACTCGCCGGGCGCGCCCTGCTGCCCGACGACACGTACCGCCTGCGCGCCCAGGTCTCGCAGTGGATCGCCGACGAGGCCGTCGACGGCATCCTGGTGACCGGCGGGACCGGCTTCACCGGCCGCGACTCCACGCCCGAAGCGCTGCGCCCGCTGCTGGACAAGGAGATGGACGGCTTCGGCGAACTGTTCCGCGCGATCAGTTTCGACGAGATCGGCACCTCGACCCTGCAGTCGCGCGCGTTCGCCGGCCTGGCCAATGGCACCTTCCTGTTCGCCCTGCCGGGTTCGACCTCGGCCTGTCGCACCGGCTGGGAGAAGATCATCCGGGCGCAGCTGGACGCGCGCACCCGTCCCTGCAACCTGGCCCACCTGAAGCCGCGACTGCGCGAATGACGCGCCCGCCCGCCCCGAGGGAACCCGCACGCGCATGAAGAAGAAGGACTACGAGGCCGAGCTCGAACCCCTGCAGGTGGAACTGGCGGGCGTGGCCCGCTGGCTCAAGCACTGCGGCAAGCGGCTGCTGGTGATCCTGGAAGGTCGCGACACCGCCGGCAAGGGCGGCGCCATCGGCGCCCTGCAGGACCATCTGAACCCGCGCCAGTGCCGGGTCGTCGCCCTGCCCAGGCCCAGCGACCGCGAAACCGGGCAATGGTACTTCCAGCGCTACGTGCCCCACCTGCCGGCCGCGGGCGAGATCGCGCTGTTCGACCGCAGCTGGTACAACCGGGCCGGCGTCGAGAAGGTCATGGGCTTCGCCACGCCGGCCCAGGTCGAGGCCTTCCTGGTGCAGGTGCCGGTCTTCGAGAAGCTCCTCGTCGACGACGGCATCCTGCTGTTCAAGTACTGGCTGTGCTGCGACCAGGACAAACAGGAGGAACGCTTCGCCGAACGCCTGGAAGACCCGCTCAAGCGCTGGAAACTGTCGCCCATCGACCTGGAGGCCCGGCGCCTGTACGCGGACTACACCGACGCGCGCGAGGCCATGCTCGAAGCCACCCATACCCCCCACGCGCCCTGGACCCTGGTCGACTTCAACGACCAGAAGCGCGGCCGCCTGACCCTGCTGCGCGACCTCCTGTCGCGCCTGCCGGACCGCGACGTGCCGCCGCCCGCGATCGAGTTCCCGCCCCTGGACCACCCGCCGCTGCGCGAGCGGTACGGGGTCCTGCAGCCGCTGGACGACTGAGGCGTAACCTCGTGCGCCCCCCGCGCGAACAGGGGGATATCGGCCCGGGACTGCCCGTCCCCGCCCCGCCACGGAGGAATCGCACGCCACCCCGACATCGCCAGACCGGCCCGGCGCCGGCCTTTTGCAGTGTCGTGGCGACGCCGCCATCATGGGCACCATCGTCCCCTTCCAACGGACATCCCCCACCCCGCCGATGTCCCCTTCGAACGCCACGCCGACGGCCAACGGCGACGACGCCCGCGACGCCGTGCCCTGGGAGCAGCTCATGGCCCTGGCGCAGGACGGCGACCGCCATGCCTACCACGCCCTGCTGAGCGGCATCACGCCGTACGTGCGCGCCGTCGCGCGACGCTACCTGGGCCATCCCGACGAGGTCGACGACGCCGTGCAGGACATCCTGGTGATCGTCCACGGCATCCGCCACACCTACGAGCGCGGGCGCCCCTTCAAGCCCTGGCTGGGCACCATCGCCAGCCGTCGCTGCATCGACCTGCTGCGCCGGCGCACGCATCGCGTGAAGCACGAGTTCGACGACGCGGACGCGTTGCCCGAGGCCGTGGACCACGACGCCGGCCCGGCCGACCAGGCCTCGCGCGACGAAGCCGCCCGCGCACTGCACGAGGCCATCGACGCCCTGCCGCCCCGGCAACGGGAAGCGGTGCAACTGCTGCGGATCAAGGAGCTCTCGCTCAGCGAAGCGGCCGCGCGCAGCCAGCAGAGTACCGGCGCCCTGAAGGTGGCCTACCACCGCGCCCTGAAATCACTGCGCCGGGTCCTGGGCCCGGAGGAATCGCCCCATGACTGACACTTCCCGCCTGATCGACCAGTTGGCCGCGCGCGCCGCGCCGGTCCGGCCGCTGGCCTCGCCGCTGCGGCGGACCCTCGCCTGGCTGGCCCTGGCGACCCTGGTCATGGCGGTCCTGCTGGCCGTCCGCGGCGGGATCGAGCCGGGCACCCTGCATTCCGGCGCGGCGAAGCTGCAGTGGGCCGCGAGCCTGCTGACCGCGGTGCTGGCGGCCTACGCGACCTTCCAGGTCAGCGTGCCCGGGCGCTCGCCCGCATGGGCGTGGTTGCCCGCGCCCGCCCTGCTGGCCTGGCTGTCCAGCCTGGGCTGGGGGTGCCTGCAGGAACACGCGCGACTGGGCGCCGGCGCCTTCGAGATGAACATGGGCACGGTCGAGTGCGCCTGGGCGATCACCATGGTCAGCGTTCCGCTGGCGCTGGTGATGCTGCTGGTGGTGCGCCATGCCGGCGCGGTGCGGCCGGCACGCACGGCCCTGCTGGCCACGCTGGGCACGGCGGCACTGTCGTCGGCCGGCGTCAGCCTGATCCACGACGCCGGCGAGAGCATGGCGATGGTGCTGCTCTGGCATGCCGGGGCGGTGGGCGTGCTGTCGCTGGCCAGCCTGCTGGCCGGGCGGCGACTGCTGGGCTGGATCGGCTACGCGCGGCAGGCGCGCTGAGCAAGCCGCCCCGCGCCCGCGGCGGGCCTCAGCCGATCGCGAACCCGCTGCCCGCATCATCGGGACTGGCCGTGTCGCGCCTGACCGACTGCACGCGCGCCAGCGGCGGGCCCTGCTGCAGCCAGGCATCGAGCGCATCGATCGCCGCGGCCTCGCCGACGGCCAATACCTCGACGCGCCCGTCGGGCAGGTTGCGCGCATGGCCGCGCAGGCCCAGGCCCCGTGCGAGCTCGCAGGTCGAAGCCCGGAACCAGACCCCCTGGACCTTGCCCGCGACCAGGAAACGCGCGGCGATCACGTGCCGTCCCCGTCCCCGTCCTGGCCGGCCTGGTCGATCGCCGCCTCGATCTCGTGCGCGGTCACCGGACCGACGAAGCGGTCGGCGACCTTGCCGGAGGGGTCGATCAGGTAGGTCATCGGCAAGCCGCGCGGCGTCTCGAAATCCGCCGGCGGCGCGTATGTATCCAGGATCGCGATCGGGTAGACCACCGGATGCTTCTCCAGGAAGGCCTGCATCTCGGCGGTCTCGATCTCCTCGTAGGCCAGGCCGATCACCTCGATGTGCTCGCGCATCGCATCGAGCGCGGACAGTTCGGGCATCTCCTTCAGGCAAGGCTTGCACCAGGTGGCCCAGAAGTTCACCACCACCCACTTGCCGCGGTGTTCGGCCAGGTCGTAGGCCGCGCCATCGACGGTGGTCACCACCAGGCGCGGTTGCGACGGCGATCCGGGCGTGTCCGGTGCCGCGTCGACCGGCGCGGCGGCGTCGGGGCTGTTGGAGGCACCCTCACCGCCCGGGGCGGGCGTCGGCGCCTCGCGCTCGCAGGCGGCCAGCAGCGACAGGAACAGAAGGCCGGCGACCAGCAGCGGCGTCGGGCGGGCACGGAAACGTCGATCCATCAGGTCAATCCTCGTCATCGGCGTGGAGGCTGCCCACGCGGCGTTCAAGCAGTTCGCGCAGGGGAATGCGCAGGGCGTCGATCGCGGCCACGACCGGGCGCCCGTTCGCGTCGCCGGCCAACGGCAGCGCCGCGTCGGCCACGGGTATGCGCAGGCGGCAGGCCTGGTACAGCTCGCCCAGGCTCAGGGTGTCGAGGTCGCGCGCCAGCAGCCATTCGCCGTCCTCGGCGCGCCTGACCACGTCGATCTCCTCCAGGTCGCAGAGCATCTGCTGGACGAGGTCGTCGGTGAGGATGGGCTCCAGCTCCAGGATGTCGTCGGTATGCAGGCCGCGTCCCTTGTGCCGCGCCTCGCGGAACCGGCCGAGCATGCGCAGCAGCCCGTAGATCTCGTAGCCTTCGGGCAGGCGCAGGTCGACCGGCTGGTAGCGGAACGCGGAGGCCGCCGACGCCACCGAGGCGCCCAGCAGCACGGCGAACCAGCCCAGGTAGATCCACAGCAGGAAGATCGGCAGGAAGGCCAGGGCGCCGTAGATGCGCGAATAGGCATCGAAACTGCCCAGGTAGGCGCCGAAGACCGCCTTGATCGCCTCGAACAACAGCACCGCCAGCAGCGCCCCCGCCAACGCGTGCCGCCAGTGCACCTCGCGATGCGGCACCACGCGGTAGATCATGGTGAAGGCCAGCAGCTCGATGACCATCGGCGACAGGCGCAAGGCCAGGCCCTGCAGGAAATGCCCGGTCTCGGTGTTGAAGATCGCCAGCGCGAACAGCTTGGCCGATACCGCCAGGCTCGCGGCGGCGACCATCGCGCCCAGCGTCAGCACGGTCCAGTACACCATGAAGCGGGTGATCTGCGGACGCGCAGAGCTGACCCGCCAGATGCGGTTGAAGGTCGCTTCGACGCCGTTGAGGGTGATCAGCACCGAGATCACCAGTGCGATCACGCCGGCGGCGGTGAGCTGGCCGGCATTGCTCGAGAACTCGCGCAGGTAGGTGGCGACCGAAGCGGCCGCGCTCGGCACGAAGTTGGTGAACACGTAGTCGGTCAGGCGGTCCGTCCAGGTATTGAACACCGGGAACGCCGAGAGCACGCCGAACACGACCATCGACAGCGGCACCAGCGCGAACACCGTCGTGTAGGCCAGCGCCCCGGCGGCCTGGAACAGGTTGTCGGCCAGCACGCGTTGGCCGACGAAGCGGCTGAACGCAAGGTTGCGCGCGCGATCCTGCACGCGTTCGACCAGGCGGCTCATCGAGACCAGGGGATCCATGGCACGAAGGGTACCCGAAGCCCGGTGGTCTGCGGCGTCGATGCTCACGCGCCGTCCACATGCCGGCGACGGCCGCCCCGACGCCGGCACGGTATCCTGTGCCACCGCCTTCCCGGTCCCCTTGCCCATGCCCGACATCCTCGTCCTCTACTACAGCCGCGGCGGCTCGGTCGCGCGCCTCGCGCGCCAGGTGGCCCGCGGGATCGGCGAGGTCGACGGCATGCAGGCGCGCCTGCGCAGCGTGCCGCCGGTGGCGACGGTGACGCAGACCGCCGCGCCGCCCGAACCGGACGACGGCGCACCCTACGTCAGCGTCGCGGACCTGGAGGCGTGCGCCGGCCTGGCCATCGGCAGTCCCACCCGCTTCGGCAACATGGCCGCGCCGATGAAGCACTGGTTCGACTCGCTGGGCGCGCAATGGGCCAGCGGCACGCTCGTCGACAAGCCCGCGGCCGTGTTCACCTCCACCGCCACGATGCACGGCGGACAGGAAGCAACGCTGCTCGGCATGCAGGTGCCCCTGCTGCACCACGGCTGCGTGATCGTGGGCATCCCCTACACCGAGCCCGCGCTCAGCAGCACGCGCAGCGGCGGCACGCCGTACGGCGCCAGCCACGTCGCAGGCAGCAACGACGATCCCCAGCCCAGCGAGGACGAAGCCGTCCTGGCGCGGGCGCTGGGACGCCGGCTGGCGCGTATCGCCGGGAAGCTCTCGGCATGATGGCCTCGCATCGCCTGCTCGCGATCCTGCTGCTGGTGCTGGCCGCGGTCTATGCGCACTGGTTCCGCGACGACGCGCACCGGACCGCGGCGATGCTGTTCTTCGCCGCCCCGCCCGTGCTGTTGGCAGTGGGCGCGTGGTTCGCATCGCGCCAGGCCGTGTTCTGGTCGGGGGTGTTCGGCCTGGGCTGGTTCTGCCACGGCGTGATGATCGCCTGGAGCCACCCCGGGGCGCGACTGCATGCCTGGATGGTGCTGGTGCTGGCGATCGCGATCATCCTGGCGGGAAGCTGGCCTGGGCTGCGCAACAAGTTCGGCCGCACGCCCCGCTGAACCGGGGCTCGGCCGCTGGGGTTGGCCCGCGCCAGCCCGTATAATCCGCGCTCTCCCGCTTACATGCAGCGCCCCAGCCATGGACCAGCTTTGCATCGTCACCACCGGTGGCACGATCGACAAGATCTACTTCGACGACAAGTCCGACTACCAGATCGGCGAGCCGCAGATCGGCGGCATCCTGCATGAGCTGGGCGTGGCCTTCCGCTTCAACGTGATCCCGATCCTGCGCAAGGACTCGCTGCACATCAGTGCCGACGACCGCGAGCTGATCCGCGCCACCATCGCCGCGCAACCGGCCCGGCACGTGCTGCTGACCCACGGCACCGACACCATGGTCGAGACGGCCAAGGTCCTGGCCAGCCTGACCGACAAGACCATCGTCCTGACCGGCGCGCTGAGCCCGGCCCGCTTCCGCGGTTCCGATGCCGAGTTCAACGTCGGGTGCGCGGTCGGCGCGGTGCAGGCACTGCCGCCGGGCGTCTATATCGCCATGAACGGACGGGTGTGGGATCCGTCCCGGGTGCGCAAGAACGTCGACGCGAACCGCTTCGAAGCGATCTGAGCGACGCCGCGCATCGCGGCCATCCACCGGGGAACCCGTCCGCGGGCGCCCCGCGATGCGTCAAGGGAGCCCGGGCGCTCCATCCTGGAGCACCCGGGCCATACGGAGCCGACGGTGTCCCGTCGCGCCGCCCCACAGGCCGCCGGACGGGCGCCTGCCGGAAGTCTTCCATGACCGCCGCGCCTCCTTCCCGGAGGCGCGGAGCCTTCCCTGCGAATCCATGGCCGCATGCAATGCGCACGCGGCCCGACGCGCTTACGGCGCGTCGATCCAGAGGTCGTAGTTGCCGCTGCCGGAGTAGGACAGCACCTTCCAGTAGTAATAGCCGGCGGCCCCGTTGTAGTTCACCGACTCCTCGCTGGTGGGCGAGGTCGAGGACGCGACCTTGCTCCAGCCCGAACCGCTCCAGCGGTACAGCTCCAGGTCGAAGTCCGCGCCCGACGGGCCCCGCAGCCAGCCCTTCTGCGCACCGGCGCCGGACTGGTAGTAGGTGCCGTTGGGCTGCACCGCCGAGTTGCCGGTGCCGCTGAGCGAACCGCTGTACTTGTCGCAGCCGCTGCACGGCTCGCCCGGGTTCGGGTTCGGCGAACCGGACTGGTAATCGCCCACCAGGCTCACGCCCGAGAAGCTGCTGTAGGCCTTGATCCGCACGTGGTAGGTACCGGCCTGCGGCGAGGCGAAGGTGCAGCTCTCGCTGTTGCCGCTCTTGTACGGACGGCAGTCGTAGCTGCCGTCGGTCGGCGCGCTGCCGAACTTGACGTACATGTCCGCGTCGCCGCTGCCGCCCGACAGGGTGAAGGCCAGGTTGCTCGCGCCCGCCGGCACCACCAGGGTGTAGTTCAGCGAGTTGCCGGTCGTCGCCGACAGCCCCGTCTTCGGCACGCCCTTCTCGAGCGCGTCGCCGCCGGGCGGATCGCCGCCATCGCTGACGCTCACCGAGCGGGTCTCGCTGTCGCTCGCGCCGCGGTCGTCGGTCACCGTCAAGGTCACGTCGTAGCGCCCGGCCGCGGCGTAAGCATGGCTCGGGTTGGCGGTACTGGCGCTGCTGCCGTCGCCGAAGTCCCAGCGTCGCGAGGCGATGTCGCCGTCGCTGTCGCGCGAGGCGTCGGTGAAGCGGGCGGTCAATCCATCGGTCGTCACGCTGAAGTCGGCGACCGGAGGCGCGTTCCCGGTGCCGCCGGAGGTCTTGGCCAGCTCGCCGATGAAGGCCAGGCCGAGCTTTGCGAAGTTGACGCTGGCACTGGCGGTGCCGCCCATGTTCGCCAGGGTGTCGCCGCTGGTGTGGAGGCGGTTGTTGAAGGTCGGTTCGAACATCATCGCCGCGGGATAGCCCGCGCTGGTCCACGAGGCGTGGTCGGAGCAGCCGTAGCCACAGGTATAGGTGCCCCGCGCCAGGCCCAGCGGCGCCAGGTACGCATCGAAAAGGTCGTTGAGGAACTGCTTGAGGCTGGCGTTGGAGTAATCCGTCACCAGGTTCATCGCCACGTTCGAGCCCGCTGCATAGTTGGTCATGTCCATCTGCAGCACGCCGACCACGTTCTTGCCCTGCGCCTTGAACGACTGCGCGATCGCGTTGGAACCGCGCAGGCCGACTTCTTCGGCCGCGTAGCCCATGAACTTGACGGTGCGCCGGGGCTTCCAGCCGCTGGCGAGGGCGACCCGCACCACTTCGGTGACGCTGGCGATGCCGGAGGCGTCGTCGTCGGCACCCGGCGCGTTCATGGCGCTCCCGCTGCCGCTGTTGGAAATCGAGTCCAGGTGGCCGCCCACGACCACGATCTCATCGGGCAGCTCGCTGCCCTGGATGGTCAGGATGACCGAGGGCTGGGTGGAACAGTTGCCGCAGTCCTCGAACAACTCGGCGCTGACGTCGCTGCGGCCGTTGCCCAGCGCCAGCCAGGTGTCGCGGATCCAGACCGCCGCGCTGCGACCGCTGCCGGTCGAGTAGTAGCGGTTGGCGTAGGCGGTGGAGAGATGGTCGATGGTGCCGCGGATGCGGGCTTCCTGCACCTGCGCCAGCCACGGATCCACCGTGGCCTGGTTGTCGATGCCGTAGTCCACCAGGAAGGCCTGCTGCGTGGCCTGCAGCGCCTGTCCGGAGGCAACGAAGTCCTGCGCCTGCTGGCGGGTGGCGAACGCGAAGTAGCCGCCGCATCGTTTCTCGCCGGCGTGGATGCGCTCGCTGATGCCGGGCAGCTGGTGGGCGCGGACCTCCGACACCACCAGGGCATTGCCGAGGCTGTCGCGCATGACGTCGGCGTTGCGCGCCTCGAGCCTGAGGCTGCCGACGAAGGTGTCGCGCGAGCTGACGATGTAGACCGGGGCCTGTGGATCGGACTCGAGGGCCAGGCCCGTGGCCGCGGCGGTTTCGGCATCGTGCCGTGGGCCATGCGCGGGCGCGGGCGGCGATGCCGCGAGCAGGACGCCGACCGCGAGGGCCAGCAGGGGAGCGGGTTTGAAGACCATGTCGTGGGTTCCTTCCATGAGGGCGTCCCCTCCCCCGGCACGTGCCGGGAGCCACCTGGAGATGGGATGTGGTGGGCGTCTGTGCCCGGCGCGAAGCCGCGCCATGCCAGGGAGGGAAGGGCCTGGACCGGCCAGGCCCTCCGGTGCAGGCGGCCCGCGGGCCGCCTGCGTCCTGCATGCCTGCTGGCGAAGCGCTTACGGCGCGTCGATCCAGAGGTCGTAGTTGCCGCTGCCGGAGTAGGACAGCACCTTCCAGTAGTAATAGCCGGCGGCCCCGTTGTAGTTCACCGACTCCTCGCTGGTGGGCGAGGTCGAGGACGCGACCTTGCTCCAGCCCGAACCGCTCCAGCGGTACAGCTCCAGGTCGAAGTCCGCGCCCGACGGGCCCCGCAGCCAGCCCTTCTGCGCACCGGCGCCGGACTGGTAGTAGGTGCCGTTGGGCTGCACCGCCGAGTTGCCGGTGCCGCTGAGCGAACCGCTGTACTTGTCGCAGCCGCTGCACGGCTCGCCCGGGTTCGGGTTCGGCGAACCGGACTGGTAGTCGCCCACCAGGCTCACGCCCGAGAAGCTGCTGTAGGCCTTGATCCGCACGTGGTAGGTACCGGCCTGCGGCGAGGCGAAGGTGCAGCTCTCGCTGTTGCCGCTCTTGTACGGACGGCAGTCGTAGCTGCTGTCGGTCGGCGCGCTGCCGAACTTGACGTACATGTCCGCGTCGCCGCTGCCGCCCGACAGGGTGAAGGCCAGGTTGCTCGCGCCCGCCGGCACCACCAGGGTGTAGTTCAGCGAGTTGCCGGTCGTCGCCGACAGCCCCGTCTTCGGCACGCCCTTCTCGAGCTCGCCGCCCGGGGTCGGATCCGGATCCGGATTGGTGCCGCAGCTCACGCCCACCGTGGAGAACGCCGAGGTCACGTCGGCGACGGTGAAGCCCAGGTCGGTGGCCGCGGTCTGCACGCCACACGCGCCCTGGTTGAAGTTGGTGCTCGGGCCCCAGTAGAGCTGGTTGGCGCGGGTGAAGACCTGGAAGGCCTTCTTCACGCCCCAGCCGGTCTTGTTCGCCAGCAGGTAGAACGCGCGATTGTAGACGCCGGACGAGTGATGGACGTCCATGCCGCTGGTGTAGTCCGAGGCATGGCCGATCGACCGGCCGTCGCGGGTCGGGTCGTCCATGTAGCGCAGCGCGCCACTGGCCTTGAAGATCTGTGCGCCGACCAGGAAGTCGTTGCTGCCGTGCATGAAGAACTCGGCGGCCTCGCCGGCCATGTCCGAGAACGCTTCGTTGATGCCGCCGGACTGGCCGGAGTAGGTCAGGTTGGAGTTCTGCTGCGTGAAGCCATGGGAGACCTCGTGCGCGGTGACGTCCAGGCTGACCAGCGGATAGAACGTGCTGGCGCCGTCGCCGAACGTCATCTGCTGGCCGTCCCAGAACGCATTCTCGTAGTTGTTGCTGTAGTGGACGCGCATCTTCAGCTGGAAGGTCAGCGGCGCGACGCCGATGTAGTCCTGGTACATGCCGTAGACCACGCCACCGAAGTAGTGGGCGTCGTTCAGCGGCGAGTACGCGCCGTTGATGGTCTTGACCGTGTTGCGCGGGCAGTTGTACGAGAACGCGGTCGAACCGGACGTGCCGTGGTTCAGGTTGATCGTGCGAACGTTGGCGTTGTTCATGGTGCAGGTGCTGCCGCTCTGCGCCACGTCGAGGTAGCCGAAGTCGGTGCCGTACTCGTACTGGCCGGTCTTCTGGTTGCCGCCGGGGCCGGTGCCGTTGGCGTGCGCCAGGGCGTCCCACTTCTTCAGGACCTGGCCGGTGCTGGCGTCGACGATGACGAAGGGACGGGTCGGGTCGCCGCCGCCGGAGAGGTCGGCGTTGAACGACACCACGTAGCTGGTGCGCGCGCGGCCGGCGTCGTCGACGAAGACGACCTTCTCGGCCTTCACGTTCTCGATCACGCGGCTGACCGCCTTCGAGCCCAGCGCGGCGCGCTTGGCCAGCGCGATCGCCCGCGATTCATTGACGCTGGCCGAGGCAATGGACACCTCCGACGCCAGGCCGCCGACCATCTGGCCGAACAGGCTCTCGACGGTGCCGTCGGCCTTCTCGCTGACGATCACGTTTTCGCCGAACACCGGCAGGCCCTGGAAGGTCTGCTGGTAGCGATAGTGGCGGCTGCCGTCGCGGTCGGTGTGCGAGCGCAGCAGGCGCAGGCCGGAGTCCTGCTCCAGGCCGACCAGTTCGGCATGCCGGTCGATCGCCCGGGCGGGGGTGCCGAGGGTCGCGCTGGCGGCGCTGTACTGCTGGTTGAGCTGGGCCAGGTCGAGCGCGTGCAGGTCGACGCGTTCGGCGGCCTGCGCGGTGGCGATGGACAGCGTCAACGCCAGGGTGGTCATCGCAAGCGTGCGCCCGCGTCCGTGGTGGTTGCCTTTCATGTGCTTGTTTCCCTTCAAGGTGTGAAAGATTCGGCTGCATTCCTGCATCCGTTCGTACGGCGGGGTCGCCAGACCCCTTGCAAGTGGACGGCGACGTTGCGCCCCCGGACCCACCAAGTACCGCCAAGCCCCCTGTGGACCGCCATGCCGCCTGGCAGGTCCAAGCCCTGTGCCGGACATCGGTGCGCCTGACGGCGTGATGCCCCTGCGACACGCGGAGCGCGACCGGCGTGGGCGCGGCCCCGGCCCATTGCGGTGCCGGATGCAAGCGCCCATGTCGTGCCGCGAGGCTCCGTCGGCTGCACGGATACTGGGGCTGCGCTTGGGGGGCGGCGATTGGCCCCGCCTCAAATTCTTCTCAAAAGCGTCTATTAGCGAGACGCATTGCCCATCAATTGAAGATGGGGAACACATATCCGGCACCCGCAGGCCGGGGCCGCACGGGCGGAGCCGCGATGCTGCACGGCAGCATCGGCAGGCGCTGAAGGTCCGGCCCCGAATGGCTGCGCGACGAAGGCCGACATGATTCAGGCAGGTGAAACCGTGCCGCGCTAACCAGATTGCATGACGTTTGCCACCTCGAGGCTGACCTCGGGGCCCGGGCGCGGTAGTCTTGTTGCCTAGCCGGTCAGGCCTCTTGGCTTCATCTGGCGTGTTCCCTGCCGACCACGGGTGCCGGAGGGGGCCGGGGGGCGCTAACCAGACAAGCGGATTCCCGCGTGCATGCGCGGGTCAGGGTCATGCCGATCGGACAGGGGGTTCGACGACTTGCCTCGTGCGAGAGCACGAACGGGGCCTCGCTTCGCGCGGGGCGGTCTTGACGGGTTTGGATCGGAGCACGCCTGGTGACAGCTTCATTGTTCTCGACATGGCCGCAGGGAACGCGGCGCCTCAGGGTCGGCGACCTCGACGTCGACCTGCACTGCCGGCGGCTGGTCCGCCCGGACGAAGAGGTCGAGCTCACCCAGCGCGTGTTCGAGTTGCTGGTCCTGTTCCTCGCCGAGCCCAACGTGCTGCATTCGCGCGCCGACCTGTTCAAGCGCTTGTGGCCGGACGTGGTGGTCGAGGACGCCAACCTGTCGCAGAGCATCTGGATGCTGCGCAAGGCACTGGGGCCCGAGCGCCGGCAATGGATCCGCACCGTGGCCAAGAGCGGCTACATCTTCGAGCCCCCGGGGGCCGTGGAGGTCGTTCCCGGCGCGGAGTCGCCGCCGGCCGAATCGTCCGCCCCCGCCGGGACCGGGCCGGACGTCGCGTCGCGCGCCCGTGGCGATGAGCCCGGCGAAGAGAGCGAAACGCATGCGGTGGCGCCTCCTGCAGGCGCACCCGCCGCGGACCCGATCGCCGGCCCGGTGCCGGACACGGCCGGCATGGCGCGCTCGACGGGACGTTCCCATTGGCCCGGCCGCTTCATCGTCGTCGGACTGGCCGTCGCGCTCGCGATGCTCGTGCTGACCGGCATCACCCGCCTGCGCCAGCACTGGCTGCCCGGCAACGACCAGACCATCAGCGTGGCCCTGGTCGAGATCGACGACGAGGATGCGCCGGCCGAGACCCGCTGGCCCATCACCCTGCTGCGCGCCTGGCTGGGCTGGAAGCTGGCGATGCTCCCCGACGTGACCGTCCTCAACGAAGCCCACCTGGCCACGCACACCTCCGAGGAATCGCCGCTGATCGTGATGCTCGCCGGCGGCCGGGTACCCGGCCGGCCCGACCTGCTCTATGTCCGCGCGAGGCTGGATGGCGATGCCGGTGGGCGCCAACTCGAAGTGCGCGGCACGGCCGATGAGATCCCGGCACTGGTGGATACGCTGTCACGGCAGGTGATGGACGTGCTGCTGCCCGGGCGCAAGGGACAGGCCTGGCCGGACATCGGCATCGATGCCGACATCGCCCGACGGTACGCCGACGCCTACAAGGCGCACCATCGCCGCGACTTCGCGCGCAGTCGGCGCGACCTCAGGGAAATCGTCGCCGATGCCCCGGACTTCGGACTTGCGCAGTACCAGCTCTCGCTGGCCTTGTCCGGGCTGGGCCACGCCAGCGCGGCGATCCACCACATGGAGCGCGCCGTTGCGGACCTGCAGCCGCTGCCCGCGGACGCCGCGCAGGTCCTGGAGGCACGTCGCCTGGGCGTGGATCCCGCGCGCATCGAGGATGCCACCCGCGCCTTCGTGGCCCTGGCCGCACGCTATCCGGGCAAGCGCGACTTCGCCTTCGAGGAGGCCTGGTCGCTGATCGCGACGGGGCGCGCCGCCGAAGCGCTGGAGATCCTCAACCGGCCCGGATGGGACGACATCCCGGTCGGACCCACCATCCTGCGCGAGCAGTTGCTGGCCCAGGCCCACGGCATCCTGAGCAACTACGACGCGGCGACCCGGCATGCGCGGATCGCACTCCGCCTCGCCGAGGAGGCCGGCGCCGCCTGGCAGTACGAGCAGGCCACCGCGAAGCTGCACCTGGCCGAGATCGAGTACACCCAGTTCCCCGGTCGCATGGACCTGGGCCGTTTCGACGAGATCGCCAACCAGTTCGATGCCGCCGATGCGCCCGCCGACGCGCTTTACACCCGGTTCCTCGCCGAATCCCTGCGCCCCGGCGGCGAGGCCAGCGAGCGCCTCGACGCCCTGCTCGCGACGGCGCGCAACGACGGTTACCTGAGCATCGAGATCGAGATCCTGCGCCTGGCGGCCCTGCAGCAACGCAACCAGGGCGACCATGCCGGATACCGGAAATGGCTGGAGCAGGCACTTGCCACGGCCCATGAGGCCGGCGACGTCGTGGCCACCCAGGCGATCGAGACCGACATGCTCTACGAGACCCTGATGACCGGAGAGCTCGATCGTGCGCGCGAGCTGATCGAACAGCTGCGCAACACCCGCCTGGAAGGCGACATGGCGCACTGGATCAACCAGACCGAAGCCTTCCTGTCCTACGCCGACGGGCAGTACGACAAGGCGCTGGGCATCCTCGATCGCGACGCGCATGCCGCGGGCGAAGGCAAGGAAGGCGATGGCACGGAAGGCGAGGGCCTTCCGGCCGTCTCCGCGGCACGCGCGGCCTGCATGCGCGGGCGCATGCAGATGGCCCAGGGCGACCTGATCTCGGCCCGCAACTCCTGGGCCCGCTGCAGCCAGCCCAACTTCGCCATCACCCAGCTCTACGCCTTGCATGGCATGGCCTTGTCGGACCTGCTCGCCGGCGACCGCGAAGCGGCGCTGGAGAAGCTCGACGTCGCGCAGGCGCGGGCGATGGAGGACCTGCCTCCCGGGCCCGACCGGCTGGACTTCCAGGTCCAGGTGGCGGCGCTGATGGTGCGCGCCGGCGAGCTCGACGCCGCACACGACCTGTTCGAACACCTGCTGCCGCAGCTCGAAGGCGGCGGTTACGACTGGCTCAAGGCCGAGGTCGAGCTGGGCCTGGCCGAGATCGCCGCGGCGCGCGGCGAATGGGACGCCAGCCGCAACCTGGCCGAACAGGCACGACTGGCGGCCCCCAAGGACACCTGGGTGGTGGAGCAGCGCCTGGACCTGCTGGACGTGGTGCTGATGCTGGCGGCCGGCGATCGCGGCGAGGCGGCCGAGCTGCTCACGCGGATGGACGAGAAGGCCCACCGCACCGGCGACGCCGTCGCGCAACTCGAAGCGCACAGCCTCATGTCGCGCGACGCCAACCTGAAGGGCTGCAGTCCGCAGACGCGCAGCGCGCTGCTGGCGCGCACCGGCCTGCGCGGCGCCAGCCTCGCTTGGCTGACCCAGTCGCTCACCGCGACCGACATGGAGCCGGGCATGTCGCTGCAGACAAGCTCGCGCTGAGGGCGCGAGCCGCGATCGCGGCTCAGAGCATGCCGGTCTCGAGCCGCGCCGCCTCGGACATCATGTGGCGGCCCCAGGGCGGGTCGAAGACCAGTTCGACGTCGGCCTCGACCACGGTCGGGATCATCTCGAGCTTGCTGCGCACGTCGTCGACGAGGATGTCGCCCATGCCGCATGCCGGCGCGGTCAGGGTCATGCGGACTTCGACGAGGCGACCGCCGGCGCCGGTATCGCCGGCGGGCTTCACGTTGGCCTCGTAGATCAGCCCCAGGTCGACCACGTTGATCGGGATCTCCGGATCGAAGCAGGTCCGCAACTGCCGCCAGACCATCTGTTCGACGGCCTCGTCGTCGGCGTCGTCGGGCAGCTCCAGCGGCTCGGGCGGCTCCTTGCCGAGCGCATCGGCGTCCTTGCCCGCGATTCGGAACAGGTTGCCCTCGATGAACACCGTATAGCTGCCACCCAGCGCCTGGGTGATGTAGCCGATGCTGCCGGCGGGCAGGTTGACGTGCTCGCCCTGGGGGACGAGGACGGCCGCGCAATCGCGTTCGAGGCGGACGGGTTCGCTGGATCTGGAATACATACCGGTGAGATTGGGGTGGCGTGCCGGGAGGCAAGCCCCCGATTCTACCGGCGGGGCCCCGGGCGTGCCCGCTCCGGTATGCTGTCGGGCTATTCGCGTCCCGCCACCGCCCATGCCGTCCCCCGCTCCGCCCGCCCCCGCCACGCCCGTCCGCCGAGTCCGCCCGGCGGCCTGGCTGTTGCTGGCCCTCAGCCTGACGGTACTGGTGGTGATGTGGGTGCTGCTCTCGCTTTACACGGAACGACAGCATGCCTGGATGGCGCTGGTCGCGGCCCTGGACGTGGCCTGGGTGCTGCGTTTCGGCGGCTGGCGTGGCGGCATCGCGCGCGGCGCACTGGCCGCGACGGCGACCGCCGCGGTCGCCGTCCTCGCGCAGTGGGGCATCATCGCCGGGCATATCGGCAGCCAGATGGGCCTCACGCCCTTTGCCTCGTCGCTGAAGCTGGGCGTCCACCATGCCTGGTTCATGGCCACGCTGGCCAACGATCCGCTGGACTGGTCGCTGATGGCCCTTGGCCTGCTGCTGGCTTTCCTCGCCTCGCGCTGAAACTCAGCCAGGCGGTGCGGGCAGCATCTCGTCCATGCACTGGCCCAGCAACGCAACCGCGGGCGCGATGTCCTTGAGTGGCATGCCGGCGAAGCCCATCAGCAGGCCCGGTCGCGGGGGCGGCGCCAGGTAGAACGGTGCGATCGGATGCAGGCCCAGGCCACGCCGTGCCGCATGGTCGATGAGCGCCTGGCAACCGGCATGATCGGCATCGCGCAACCAGGCGACCAGGTGCATCCCGGCATTGGAGTCGGCGATTTCCAGTCGACCGCCGAGGCGCCGGTGCAAGGCCGCCAGCAACGCGTCGCGGCGCTGGCGCAGGGCCTTCGCGGTGCGTCGCAGGTGGCGCTCGAAGCCGCCGTCGGCGATGAAATCCGCCAGCGCCCACTGCTCGATCGCCGGGGACCCGAAATCGTCCGCCCACTTGGCATTGGCGAAATCGCGCGCCAGCGCGCGCGGCATGACCAGGTAGCCCAGGCGCAGGGCCGGGAACATCAGCTTGGAGAAACTGCCCACGTAGATCACGCGGTCGTCGCGATCGAGCGAACGCAGCGCCGCCAGCGGGCGCGCGTCGTAGCGGAACTCGCCGTCGTAGTCGTCCTCGAAGATCCAGCTGCCGTGGCGGCGGGCGAAGTCCAGCAGTTGTCGGCGGCGCTCGAGCGACATCAGCGCACCGGTCGGGAACTGGTGCGAGGGGGTCACGCACAACAGCCGCGGCGCGGGAACCGGTAGCGCGTCCACGACCAGTCCGGCGGCGTCGACGGGCGCCGAACGCAGCGCCGCGCCATGGATCTGGAGCACTTCGCGAATGGCGAAATACTGCGGCTCCTCGACCAGGGCGGCCGCGCCCGGATCGACCAGCACACGCGCCGCCAGGGCGATCGCCTGCTGCGTGCCGTTGACCACCAGCACGTCCTCCGGCGCCACCTGCACGCCGCGCCGGCGCGAGAGGTAACCGCAGATCGCCTCGCGCAGGGCAGGCAGGCCCAGCACGTGCGGATAGGCGGGCGGCGCACGGCGGGCCGCGCGCGACAGCGCCCGCGCCCAGTCGCTGGTCAGGGTCGGATTGGCCATCGGCACGCCGTACTGGAAGGCGTACCGCGTGCCCGGCACGGTGCGTCCGGGGATCGCGCCGTGATCGTGGAAGCGGCGGGCGCGCTCGGCGAAGGCGCTGGGCGCGGGCGAGGCTTCCGCCGCCCCGTGCGTTCCCGGCGCAACCGCGGGCGCGGCCGCGTTCGCATGGACCACGCCGGGAGCGACGAAACTGCCGGCCCCGACGCGCGCCTGGACGCAGCCCTCGGCCTGCAGTTGTTCGTAGGCTTCCAGGACCGTATTCCGCGACAGGCCCAGCTCCCTTGCCAACAGGCGCGTGGCAGGCAGGCGTTCGCCCTCGGCCAGTCGCCCCTCGATCATCGCCGTGCGTAACGCGCGCGTCAGCTGCGCGTGCAGCGGTCCTTGTCCATCGAGCGGCAGGTGGAGCAGCACGGGCACCCCAGGGGCCGGACGCCCCGCGGCGGAGATTGGACCTATCAATAGCACGTATTCCGGATCTTTTCAGTACCACTCAGGCAGCCGAGGATCAGGGCCATCCGGCAGCGGAGTCGCCTCCCGCCGCCGCGCCTCCCCCACCCACCGCAAGGAGAACCGCGAATGAGCGTCCAGACCCGCCTCCGCCTTGGCTGCCTCGTGCTGGCCACGATCCCCCTGCTTGCCGGCGCGACGACGCCCGGGACCGAGGGCCCGCCGCGCTGCAAGCAGATCCATGCCGACCTGGTCGAACTCGCCTCGACCGAGGGCTGCAATCCCGGCCTGGCGTCATGCTTCCTCGGCGAGGTCGAGGGCAACCACGGCCTGGTCGGCACCACGCATTTCAATGCCGACAGCGCGGCCGCCGGACCGGCCACCTCGCCGGGCTTCATTTCCTATGGCGGCGCCTTCGAGTACCGCACCGCGCGGGGCACGCTGCACATGCGCGAGACCGGCGTCACCAGTCCCGCGGTGGTCACCGCCTACCAGCAGGTCGACCACGGCGAGGGACGCTTCGAGGGTGCGACGGGCTACTTCTTCGTCAGCGGCACCAAGTCGCCGGAAGGCGTGGTCACCACCGAACTCAGCGGCCAGCTCTGCCTGGCACTGGGCCAGCCCTGAAGCCGGCCGGATACGACGGCGGCCGCTTCAGTGACCGCCGTCGAGCGCCTTCAGTTCGCTGACCAGCGCGCTCGCCATCTCGGCGCCGTCGCCGTACAGCATGCGCGTGTTGTCGCCGTAGAACAGCGCGTTCTCGATGCCCGCGAAGCCGGTGCCCTTGCCCCGCTTGATCACGATCGTGTTCCGCGACTCGGAGACGTCCAGGATCGGCATGCCGTAGATCGGGCTGGCCGGGTCGGTCTTCGCGACGGGGTTGACGACGTCGTTGGCGCCGATCACCAACGACACGTCGGTGTTGCGGAACTCGGGGTTGATGTCGTCCATGTCGACGATCAGGTCGTATGGCACGCCGGCCTCGGCAAGCAGCACGTTCATGTGGCCGGGCATGCGGCCGGCGACCGGGTGGATGGCGAACTTCACCTTGACCCCGCGCTCGATCAGCTTCTGGGTCAGTTCCCAGATCTTGTGCTGGGCCTGGGCGACCGCCATGCCGTAGCCCGGCACGATCACCACGCGCTCGGCGAAAGCCATCATCGCGGCGACGTCGCCGGCCTCGATCGGCTTCTGGCTGCCGGCGATCTCCTGCGCCTGCCCGCCGCCGCCGAAGTTGGAGAACAGCACGCTACCGATCCTGCGGTTCATCGCCTTGGCCATCAGCCGGGTCAGCAGGATGCCGGCCGCGCCGACCATCATGCCGGCGATGATCAGGGCCTGGTTGCCGAGCACGTAACCCTCGAAGGCGACGGCCAGGCCGGTCAGTGCGTTGTAGAGCGAAATCACCACCGGCATGTCGGCGCCGCCGATCGGCAACGTCATCAGGATGCCCAGGGCCAGCGCGACCAGGAAGAACGCGACGATCCAGTGCACCGACAGCGTGGTCACCGCGAGCGCGCCCAGCACCACCATCGCCAAGGCAATGGCGAGGTTGAACACCTGCTGGCCGGGGAACACCACGCGTTTGTCGAGGCGGCCGTCGAGCTTGGCCCAGGCGATCACCGAACCCGACAGCGAGACCGCGCCGATCGCCGAGCCCAGGACGGCCAGCACCAGGGTCACCACCGGTGCGCCGGCCCCTGGCGCGCCCGCGCCCGCGACGGCGGTCGCGCCGGCGACCAGGCCACTGAACTTCAGCAGCTCGACCGCGCCGATCGCCGCTGCCGAACCGCCGCCCATTCCGTTGTACAGCGCGACCATCTGCGGCATGTCGGTAATCGCCACCTTCTTGCCCGAGACCCAGGCCAGTACCGTGCCCAGGACCAGCGCGGTCACGATCAGCCCGAGGTTGTGCAGGTCCGGCAACAGGAATGTCGCCGCGGTGGCGATGACCATGCCCCAGCCCGCCCAGCGGATGCCGCTGCGCGCAGTCTTCGGCGAGGCCATGCGCTGCAGGCCCAGCAGGAACAGGGTGGCGGCCACGAAATAGCTCGCCGACGCCAGCATCGCCTGCATGCTCATGCGCCGCCCCCGCTGCCGTCGGCGGGCTTGCGGGAGCTCTTGAACATCTCGAGCATGCGTTCGGTGACCACGTAGCCACCGGCGGCGTTGCCCGCGCCCAGCAGGACCGCGGCGAAACCGATGGCCTTCTCCAGCGTCGTGTCGGCGTGGCCGAGCACCACCATCGCACCGATCAGCACGATGCCGTGGATGAAGTTCGAACCCGACATCAGCGGCGTGTGCAGGATGACCGGGACCCGGGAGATGATCACGTGCCCCGCGATCGCCGCCAGCATGAAGATGTACAACGCCATGAATCCGTCAGCCATCGTCCCCAGTCCCTGCGCGAAGTCGTCCGCATCATAACCGGCCCTTAACCCCCGGCGTCCAGTGTCAACCCCGGCCCCGCGCGGGCGTTGCCATGTCTCGAAGGCCGCGCAACGGCGGGCCCGAGGACCCCGGTGAACATCCACGCCCAGCGCACCCGCCAAACCGTATGCTCGACACGGTGAACGCACGCACGCTCCCAGGCGACGAGGCGCCGGACGAGACCGTCCGGCCCGACCTGCCGGCCACGCTGGAGGCTTTCCTGGCGGGGATCGGCGCGCGCGCGTTCCGCTTCGCCGAGACCGGCCTGCGCCAGCGCGAGGACGCGCTGGACGCGGTGCAGGACGCGATGATGAAGATGCTGGCCTACGAGGACCGGCCGGCGTCGGAATGGACGCCCCTGTTCTGGAGCATCCTGCGCCGCCGGATCATCGACGTGCAGCGTCGGCGCCGGTTCCGGCTGACCTGGTTGTCGCCCGCGCCGCGCAACGAGGACGAGACGCCGGTGGAGTGGTCCGACGATGGCCCGGACCCCTCCCGCGCCCACGACGGGCGCGAAGGCTATGCCCGCCTGGCCGAGGCGCTGGGCGAACTGCCCGCCCGCCAGCGCGAGGCCTTCTCGCTGCGCGTGCTCGAGGAACTCGACGTCGCCACCACGGCGCGGGCCATGGGCTGCAGCGAAGGCTCGGTCAAGACACATCTATCGCGTGCCCGCGAGGCACTGCAACGAAAACTGGAGGACTGGCGATGAACGCCCCCCACGACACCCCGCCGGCCGACGCACGGTCGGGCGCCGATTTCGACCAGGCCATGCGTGCGCTCCACGCCGAGGGCCTGGCCCGCCTGAAACCGCGCACGCTGTCGCGACTGCGCCGCGACCGCCACGAGGTCTTCCTGCCCCGGCCCCATGCGAGGCCGGGCTGGATGATGGGCGGTGCGCTGGCGGCGGTGTTCGCCTGCGCGCTCGGCATCGCCTGGCTGCAGTCGCCACCGTCTTCGACGACGCCTGCCCCCGCCCTCTCGGCGTCGACAGACGGCGTCGCACCGACCGGCGATGCCGGCCTGGTGTCCGCGCTGGAGGCCGCCGAGGACGAGGTGGTGCTCAATCCGCTCGACGAAGATCCCGACCTGTACCTCTGGCTCGCCGCCAACGACGAAGCCCTGCCCGCCATCCTGGAACGCTGACATGCACGCCATTCCCCAAACCACGCCATCGCGTCATCGTGCCCTCCCCCGCCTGTTCGCGCTGCTGCTGGCGCTGGGCCTGTCCACGGCGGCGCTCGGCGCGCCGCCTCCGCCTGCACCGCCCCAGGGCCCGCCGCCGCCCACCTGGGAGGCCTTGACCGACGCGCAGCGCGAGATGCTGATCGCACCCATCCGGGAACGCTGGAACAACGAGCCGGCCGAGCGCGAGCGCATGCTCGAGCGCGCCCGCCGCTGGCAGGAGCTCAGCCCCGAACAGCGCAACCGCGCGCGCCACGGCCGCCATCGCTGGGAAGACATGAGTCCCGAGCAGCGCCGGCAGACGCGCGCCCTGTTCGAGACCATGCGTTCGATGACGCCCGAGGAACGCGGCGCGTTGAAGGCGAAGTGGCGGGCGATGAGCCCCGGGCAGCGCGACGCGTGGATCCGCGAGCAACGCGGCAAGGACACGGACTGACGGCGCCACGCAGTCTGTCTGGGACGCGGACGCGGGCCCGATCCCACCCGCGCCCGCCGCCCGGCTCAGGCCTACTCGGCGGCTTCGCGCTCCGGCCAGACGGTCCGGGCCAGCAGTTCGTCGTTCCAGTCGTGGGCGATGGCGCCCGCTTCCAGGAACAGCCGGGTGAAGTTGTAGAGGTTGCGCGCGTACATCTCACTGGCATGGACCGCGCCGCGGCTGGCCAGGTTCAGCGGGCCATCGATGGCGACGCCGCCGACTTCGACCGTCTCGCCCGGTCGCGTCGATTCGCAGTTGCCCCCGGTCTCCGCGGCCAGGTCGACGATCACGCTGCCAGGCTTCATCCCCGACACCATCGCCGTGCTGATGATCTTCGGCGCGGGGCGCCCGGGCACCGCGGCCGTGCACACGACCACGTCCACGCCACGCAGGTGCTCGCCCAGGCGGCGCTGTTGTTCGGCGCGCTCCTCGTCGCTGAGCGCCCGCGCGTAACCACCCTCGCCCGCGGCGCTGACGCCCAGGTCGAGGAAGCGTCCGCCGAGCGACTCGATCTGCTCGCGCGTTTCCGGCCGCACGTCGAAGCCTTCGACCTGCGCGCCCAGGCGCTTGGCCGTCGCGATCGCCTGCAGGCCGGCCACGCCGGCGCCGACCACCAGGACCTTCGAGGGGCGGATGGTGCCCGCGGCCGTGGTGAGCATGGGAAAGAAGCGTGGGGCCAGCTGGGCGGCGATCAGCACGGCCTTGTAGCCGGCCATGCCCGCCTGCGAGCTCAGCACGTCCATCGCCTGCGCACGCGTCGTGCGCGGCAGGCGTTCCAGCGGGAAGGCCAGCAGCCCACGCGCGCGGATCGCCTCGCCGCGGGCAGCGTCGGCCTGCGGCGCCAGCAGGCCCACCAGCGAGGCGCCGGGACGCATGCCGCGCAAGGCCTCGGCCGGCGGCGGTTGCACGCATAGCAGGACATCGGCGACCGCCAGCACGGACGCGGGATCGTCCTCGAGTCGCGCGCCGGCTTCGGCATAGGCCTCGTCGGGGAACGCGGCCCCCAGGCCCGCGCCACGTTCGAGCAGGACCCGCGCACCCGCGGCGACGAACTTCCGGCAGGTTTCCGGGGTCATCGCCACGCGTCGCTCGCCTTCGGCCCGCTCGCGCAGCACCCCGATCGTCGCACTCTCCGTGTCTTCCGCCATACCGTCACTCCGCGTGGGGCCGGGCCCCGGACTCCCGGCATCGTAACCAATGCCCCGCATGCACGCGACGGCCGGGGCCGGCGGTCTCCGCCAGGGGCCGGGGTGGACGGGGCAAGGCTGCGCTGGCAGCCGACAGGGGCATCGCCGCGAACGCGGCGACGCGAAGGATCAGTCGGCGACCGAGGCGCTGTCGATGCGCTCGCGGACGCGCCGCATGGCTTCGTCGAACGCCGAACGCTCCGAGCCTACGACCAGGCGTCCGTCCTGCTCCATCACCGCCAATTCCTCGGCCGAGGCCACGAGCACGCGCAGGCCGCGCCGGTTGACCAGCAGGAAGCGCGACGTCATGGGGCTCTTCCAGGCCACCTTGGCCGACACGATGTCGCCATGCACGTCGGTCAGCCGGACCCAGTCGCCCGACTGCAGGCCACGCATGCGACCGGCGGCCTCGGGATCGTGGCCGAGCGAGGCCGTTCCGCCGGCCAGCCACAGCTTGCGCTCCTCGACGCTCTCGACCGTGTCGCCACCGGCGAGCGGTTGCGCGGTCTGCGCGCGGCGCGGGCCATCCGGGGTCGCAAGGGCCCGGACCAGGCCGGCCAGGCCGTGCTGGGCCGCGCTCTCGTCCAGGCCGGAACTGCCCAGGCAGCGCAGGACCAGCGGCTCGATCGCCAGCAGGTGGTCGGCCAGCTCGCGACCGCGGTTCTCGGCCGCCAGGCGATCGGCCTTGAGCAGCGCGTCGCCGAGCATCATGGCTTCCTCGCGCTTGCTGCCGTCCTCGTCGCGCAATTGGGTCTGGACGATGTGGTGGCGCCAGGGCATCGCCAGGAAATCGGCGACGGCTTGGGTCAGCCGGGTGCTGCGCAGGCGATCGGTAAGCGCCTCGTCGGCCGTTTCGCGCGCCTTGTCCAGGCGCTCGCGGCCGAGCGTGGCCTTCACCAGTCGGTCTTCCTGCAGACTGCTGCGCTTGCGGTGCTGGCCCAGCAGGGCATCGAGCTCGGCATGGGCCAGCTCGAACACCGCCACGTCCTCGTTGTACTCGGCCACGACCCGCTGCGAGACGGAGGCGGCGCGCTCGAGCAGTTCCTTCTCCTGCGGCGTCGTGCCCTGGTTGCCTTCGCAGGCCTCGGTGATCGCATCGAGCAGCTTGCGGGCCGGGTGTTCGCGTTCGACGAACAGGCCCTCGTCGGTCAGCGCGACCTTGACGTACGGGAGCACCAGGCGCCCGTAGAGGCGGCGGGCACGGTCCTGCAGCGAGTTGGTGCGGAACAGCGAGTCGAACAGCAGCGCCACCAGGTCGATGGCGTCTTCCTCGTCGGCGCTGAAACGGGTCTGCTCCGGGTCGACGCCGATCCGGCGCGCGCCGTCGCAGAGATGGTCGCGGATCGCCTCGCCCAGGCGGCCGGGACCGGCCAGCGCGCGCGCGAAGGTGTCGGACGGTTCGGGCTGGAGCAGGCTGACCACGCTGAGCATTTCGTCGATGCGCAGTTCGCGCCGCGGATTGCCCATGCCGCGGTCGCGCGGCGCTTCGGCACGCGTCGCGGAGCCCCGGCCGGCGCCCGCCGGGACCGGGCTCTCCATGCCGGCGAGCGAGCCCTGCCGCCACATGCGCAGCATGGATCGCAGGTCGTTCAGGTCGGCATCGGGCATGCTGCCTGCGTCGGCGCCGGCCATTGCCGCGCCGCCGCCCGGGTAGCCGCGGGTATCCATCCCATTTTCCACGCCTGTCGGTCCTCGATAGGGCACGGCGTCCACCGTGTCGTGAATGTAGTCCTGCCGCGCGGGGGCAGGCCCCGGCCGGCCCTGCACGGGCCGCGGACCGCGCGCCGCGGCACCGTAACCGGTGGCGGCCAGCAGGGCGTTGGCACGCCCGTAGAAATCGCCCAGGCGACGCCCGAGCTCCGCCTCGTACAGCCGGAACAGCAGGCTGCGCACGGTCTCGGTGGTCTCGTGTTCGCGGAAGGTCTCCACGAAGGCGCCCGCCAGGCGCTCGGGCCCGACCGGGTTGGGGGCCTCGGGCATGCCCAGCGACGCGGTCATCTCCTGCAGCCGGCCGTGCATGGCCTGCAGCGGCTCGTCGAAGCGTCCCTGCAGGCTTTCGGCCATGCGCTGGCCATCCAGGTGGTAGGCCAGGTGCTGGTCGTCGATCAGGCCCAGCGGCAGGTCGCCGCGTGCGCGCACGCGCAGGCCACGGAAGTCGTCGAAGCCCTTGGCGAGTTGCTGGCGATAGCGCATCACCAGCGAGGCGTTCTGCTGCCTGAGCATGCGCAGGCAGGTCTGGTCCTCGAAATGGCCGGGGCCGACGTCGCCCGATTGCAGGGCCATGGCCAGCGCCTGCTCGACCCCGGGATACAGCGCATCGGGCAGGCTGCCCAGCTGTTCGAGGGCCTGGCGCTTGATTTCCTCCAACACACGCAACGGTTCGCTGCGCGTCACCTGCGATGGATTCAACACACCTGACCCCCTGACCCGGAAGTGACGCACAACGTCGTTTAGAGCGTACGGGGCAGCATAGTGGCAAGATGGGTCACTTATATTTACGGCCATCACAATCTGTGACCCATGTCGCTCAACAGCCCTGATACCCCTGAAACTCCCCACCTGTTCACGGAAGGCCAGCTGGCCCTGCTCGATCGCCGACGCTCCGTTCCGGCCCGCCAGTTGGACGAACCGGGTCCGGACCCGGCCACCCTCGCCCGCCTGCTGCGTTCGGCCTGCCGGGTCCCGGACCACGGCAAGCGGGTGCCCTGGCGCTTCGTCACCCTGCGCGGCGATGCCCGCCACGCCTTCGGCGAGCGCCTGGCCGGGCTGACCGCCTCGCGCGACCCGAGCGCCGGCGAGGCCGCCATCGAGAAGGACCGGCAGCGCTTCTCGCACGCACCGCTGGTGGTCACGGTGGTCGCCCGCCTGGGGCCCGACGACAAGATTCCCGCCCAGGAGCGCCTCCTGACCGCCGGCTGCGTGTGCTTCGCGCTGCTGCAGGCGGCCCAGGCCGCGGGTTTCGGCGGCACCTGGCTGACCGGCTGGCCGGCCTACGATCCCACGGTGCACCAGTGGCTCGGACTGGACGCCAACGAGACGGTGGCCGGCTTCATCCACCTGGGCACGCCCAGGATCGAAGCGCCCGAACGCGACCGTCCCGACCCGGAGGCCCTGCTGACCGACTGGCAGCCGGCATGAGCGCCCCCACCCTCTACCTGGTCGACGCCAGCCTGTACGTGTTCCGCGCCTGGCACTCGATGCCGGACGAGTTCAGCGATGCCGAGGGCTGGCCCACCAACGCCGTGCAGGGTTTCGCGCGTTTCCTGGCCGAGCTGCTGGAGCGCACCCGCGCCACCCATGTCGCGGTGGCGTTCGACGAAGCCCTCGACGACTGCTTCCGCAATCGCCTCTACCCCGCCTACAAGGCCAATCGCGAGCCCGCCCCCGAAGCGCTCAAGCGCCAGTTCGCGCATTGCCGCGCGCTGTGCGTGGCGCTGGGCCTGGACGTGCTCTCGCATGGCCACTACGAGGCCGACGACCTGATCGGCAGCGCCGCCCACGCCGCGCGCGCGCGCGGCTACCGCGCGGTGATCGTATCCGCCGACAAGGACCTCTCGCAGCTCCTGGGCGAGGGCGACGAGCAGTGGGACTATGCGCGCAACCAGCGCTGGGGCGCGGCTGGCGTGCCGGCACGGCACGGCGTCGAGGCCCGCCAGATCGCCGACTACCTGGCGCTCACCGGCGACAGCGTGGACAACATCCCCGGCGTGCCCGGCATCGGCGCCAAGACCGCGGCGGCGCTGCTGGCGCATTTCGACACCCTGGACGCCCTGCTCGAACGGGTCGACGAAGTGCCGTACCTGCGCCTTCGCGGCGCGGCCAGCACGGCGCGCAAGCTGCGCGAGCATCGCGAACAGGCCCTGCTGTGCCGGCAGCTCACGACCATCGCCCTGGACGCACCGCTGGAGGGCGTGCGCCCGCACTTCGCCCGTACCGGGGGCGATGCCGCGGCCCTGCAGGCCCTGTGCGACGCGCTTCGCTTCGGACCGTTGACGCGACGCCGCCTGCACGAGGCCGCCGGGCTCGCGTACGGATCGGCGTGACGGTCGCCGGCGGCATCCGCACGCCTGCCACGCGGCCGCGCTAGGATCGGTCGCATTGCAGGGGAGGCTCCATGGACACCAGCGACATGCACGACACCCGCGGCGACGCATCGGCCGGGACCGAAACGCTGTACGAAGGCCAGTGGCTGCGCCTGAACCGGCGGGGCAAATGGGAATTCGCCGAACGCACCCACGGCAAGGGCATGGCGGTGATCATCATCGCGGTGACCCCGGACGACCGGGTCGTGTTCGTCGACCAGTTCCGCGCGCCGCTGGGCAGCCGCACGATCGAGATGCCGGCCGGCCTGGTCGGCGACGACCACGCCGACGACACCCTGGCCTCGGCCGCGCGGCGCGAACTCATCGAGGAAACCGGCTGGGAGGCGGCGCGGGTCGACGTCCTGCTGGTGGGCCCGACCTCGTCGGGCATGAGCAACGAACGCATCGCCTTCGTCCGCGCCCTGGACCTCACCCGGGTCGGCGCGGGCGGGGGCGTCGACGACGAGGACATCACCGTCCATGAAATCCCACGCGCCGAGGCGCCCGCCTGGCTGATGGCCCGCCAGGCCGAAGGCTACGAGCTGGACCTCAAGCTGTGGGCCGGCCTGTGGATGATCGACCGCAATCCGGACGGCAGCCCCGCCTGATCCCCGGGACCGCGCTACGCGCGACCGGGGCGGATGCGCCCGCGCAGGGCGCCGCCCGGCTCAGGCGAAGCCGTCGGTGGCTTCGATGAGCGCGTCGATGTTCTCCTCCTCGAAGGCCGAGTGGCCCGAGGTCGGCGTGATCGCGAGCTTCGCCTTGGGCCAGGCCTTGTGCAGGTCCCAGGCGTTCTGCGGCGGGCAGACCACGTCGTAGCGGCCGTGCACGATCACGCCGGGGATGTCGGCGAGCCGGCCTGCGTCGCGAAGCAGCTGGTCGTCGACCTCGAAGAAGCCGCTGTGGATGAAGTAGTGGTTCTCGATCCGCGCGAAGGCGAGCGCGAACTGCGCGTCCTCGTGGCTCTTGGCGAAGTCCTCGTCCACGTGCAGGAAGCTCGTCGCGCCTTCCCACACGCTCCAGGCACGTGCCGCGGCCAGGCGCGTGGACTCGTCCTCGGAGGTCAGGCGGCGGTGGAACGCGCTGATCAGGTCGTGGCGCTCGACTTCCGGGATCGCGGCGACGTACTTGGACCAGGCCTCGGGGAACAGGCGCGAGGCGCCCTCCTGGTAGAACCATTCCAGCTCCCAGCGGCGCAGCATGAAGATGCCGCGCAGCACCAGCTCGGTGACGCGCTTGGGGTGGCTTTCGGCGTAGGCGAGCGCGAGGGTCGAGCCCCAGGAGCCGCCGAAGACCTGCCAGCGGTCGATGTCGAGCCGCGTACGCAGCTTCTCGATGTCCTCGACCAGGTGCCAGGTGGTGTTGTCGACCAGGTCGGCATGCGGGGTGGAGCGCCCCGAGCCCCGCTGGTCGAACAGCACGATGCGGTACTTCGCCGGATCGTGGAAGCGGCGCATCTTGGCGCTGCAACCGCCGCCCGGGCCCCCGTGGAGGATCACCACCGGCTTGCCGTCGGGGTTGCCGCACTCCTCGAAGTACAGGGTATGGCGATCGTCGACTTCGATCTTGCCGGTGTTGAACGGTTCGATCTCGGGGTAGAGCTTGCGCATGCAGGGTCTCGCCAGGCGGCTTCGTGGAACAGGGGCGCAGTGTACCGGCTTGGACCGGGCGGGCACATGTACGCAGGGGCGGTCAGTCGGGGTCGGGACCGGGATTCCGCCCCAGGGTGACGCGGTCGCGATGCTCGAGGTCGCGCTCGGTGAACACCTCGACCAGGCCGGCCGCTTCGAACAGCCCGCGCACGGCCGCCCCCTGGTCCCAACCATGCTCGACGAGCAGCCAGCCGCCGGGCTTGAGGTGCCCGGGGGCGTCGGCGGCGATGACGCGGATCGCCGCCAGCCCATCCGGGCCCGAGGCCAGCGCCGAGACCGGTTCGTGGCGCAGGTCGCCCTGGGCCAGGTGCGGGTCGCGGTCGGCGATGTAGGGCGGGTTGCTGGCGACCACGTCGAACAGGCGTCCCGCCACCGGGGCGAACCAGTCGCCCTCGTGGAAGGCGATCCGGCCCACGTCCAGGGCCTGCGCGTTGGACTGCGCCACGGCCAGGGCGGCTGCACTGGCGTCCACGGCATCGACGCGCGCGCGCGGTCGCTCGATCGCGACGGCCAGGGCGATGACGCCGCTGCCGGTGCCCAGGTCGAGCATGTCGGTCCGGGCATCGTAGGGCAGTTGGTTGAGTGCCAGCTCCACCAGCAGCTCGGTCTCCGGCCGCGGGATCAGCGTGTCGGGCGTGACCCGCACGTCGAAGCGCCAGAATCCGCGTTGCCCGGTGAGGTACGCGACGGGTTCGCCGGCCCGGCGTCGCGCCAGCAGGCGCTCGAAGCGCGCCCGGATGGCGGGTTCCAGTTCCTCGTCGCCGTGCGCGTACAGCCAGGACACCGGCCGGTCGAGTACATGGGCGGCAAGCGCCTCGGCGTCGCCGGGTCCGGTGTCGGCGCGCGCTTCGCGCAGCAGGGCGTCGAGTCGGGGCATCGTTGAAGGGGTCCTCGCGGACGGCCGCGCGGCATCCCGGCGCCGCGGCATCGTCCGTACGTGCGAAGGGTGATGGGGCTCTCCCGGGGGAGGACCTCGTCCTGCCGCCACCCTGCCATGCCGAGAAGCTTAACGGGCGGAGAGGGGCAATGGCGTCCCCGACAGGAATTGGCTTTCACTTTGATAGATAAAATCTATTGAAGTGATATGATCAATCAAATTGATTAATATGGCCGCCATCCCTATCCTTTCGCTATCGCGGCGCAGCACCCCGTGGCCCGCCCCAGCGTTCGATTCCATGGCAGCCGCCATGTTTCTCTCCACCCCCAGACCAGAAGGACAGACTGAATGTCGCTCATCAACACCCAAGTCCAGCCGTTCAAGGCCACCGCCTTCCAGACCGGCGAGTTCATCGAAGTCACCGAGGCCAGCCTGAAGGGCAAGTGGTCGGTGCTGATCTTCATGCCGGCCGCGTTCACCTTCAACTGCCCGACCGAGGTCGAGGACGCCGCCGACCATTACGCCGAATTCCAGAAGGCCGGTGCCGAGGTCTACATCGTCACCACCGACACCCACTTCTCGCACAAGGTGTGGCACGAGACCTCTCCCGCCGTCGGCAAGGCCCAGTTCCCGCTGGTCGGCGACCCGACCCACCAGCTGACCCGCGCCTTCGGCGTCCACATCGAGGAAGACGGCCTGGCCCTGCGCGGCACCTTCGTGATCAATCCCGAAGGCGTCATCAAGACGATGGAAGTGCACGACAACGCCATCGCCCGCGACGTCTCCGAGACCCTGCGCAAGCTGAAGGCCGCCAAGTTCGTCGCCGAGCATCCCAACGAGGTCTGCCCGGCCAAGTGGAAGGAAGGCGAGAAGACCATCGCGCCGTCGCTGGACCTGGTCGGCAAGATCTGATTCCCACGCACCACCCGCAGTACCCGTAGTACCGGGCGGCCGCGCGCCGCCCACCCCATCGCCCCTCGCGCCGCGAGGCCAGGCGACGCGGCAACCCGAAGTGCCGCGCGGAGCGACCCGGCCCCAGCGCCGGGTCCTCCCCCCGATTGCCGGGCCGTGGACGCCGCTGCGACGCTCTCTCCTGCACCGGCAGCCCGCGGTCCCTTTCCCCTCCCTCCCCTTCCCCCTTTGCCAGGAGTCCCGCCCATGCTCGACGCCGACCTCAAGACCCAGTTGAAGGCCTATCTCGAAAAGGTCCAGCAGCCGATCGAGCTGGTCGCGTCGCTGGACGACGGCGACAAGTCGAAGGAACTCGAGGCCCTGCTGCTCGACATCGCCGCACTGTCGGACAAGGTCGCGTATTCGGGCGACGGCGACGACGCGCGCCGGCCCTCTTTCGCGATCCGCCGCACCGGCACCGACGTCGAAGTGCGCTTCGCCGGCCTGCCGATGGGACACGAGTTCACCTCCCTCGTGCTGGCCCTGCTGCAGGTGGGCGGCCATCCGCCGAAGCTCGGCGCGGACGTCATCGAACAGATCCGCGGCCTGGAAGGCGAATACCGCTTCGAGACCTACTTCTCGCTGTCCTGCCAGAACTGCCCGGATACCGTGCAGGCACTGAACCTGATGAGCGTGCTCAACCCGAACATCCGCCACGTGTCGATCGACGGCGCCCTGTTCCAGGAGGAAGTCGAGGCGCGCCAGGTGATGTCCGTGCCGACCGTGCTGCTCGACGGCGAGGTCTTCGACACCGGCCGCATGAGCGTTGAACAGATCCTCGCCCGCCTGGACACCGGCGCGGCCGACCGCGCCGCCGAGCAGATCCAGGCCCGCGACGCGTTCGACGTGCTGGTCGTCGGCGGCGGCCCGGCCGGCGCCGCCGCCGCGGTATACGCGGCCCGCAAGGGCATCCGTACCGGCGTGGTGGCCGAGCGCTTCGGCGGCCAGGTGCTCGACACCATGGCGATCGAGAATTTCATCTCCGTCCCCTACACGGAGGGTCCGAAACTGGCGACAGCGCTCGAACAGCACGTCAAGGAGTACGACGTCGACGTGATGAACCTGCAGCGCGCGAAGGCGCTGGTGCCGGCCGCGCGCGAGGGCGGCCTGGTCGAAGTGCAACTCGAGAACGGGGCATCGCTGCGCTCGCGCGCCGTCGTGCTTTCCACCGGCGCCCGCTGGCGCCAGATGGGCGTGCCCGGCGAGGACGAGTACCGCAACAAGGGCGTGGCCTACTGCCCGCACTGCGATGGTCCGCTGTTCAAGGGCAAGCGCGTGGCCGTCGTCGGTGGCGGCAATTCCGGCGTCGAGGCCGCGATCGACCTGGCCGGCATCGTCGCCCACGTCACCCTGATCGAGTTCGACGGCCAGTTGCGCGCGGACGAAGTCCTGCAGCGCAAGCTGCGAAGCCTCCCGAACGTCGACATCAAGGTCAACGCGCAGACGACCGAGGTCTTCGGCGACGGCAGGAAGGTCAATGGCCTGCACTTCAAGGACCGCGTCTCCGGCGAGTCGCACCGTCTCGACCTGGAGGGTGTCTTCGTGCAGATCGGCCTGCTGCCCAACACCGAATGGCTCAAGGGCACGGTCGCGCTGTCCCCGCGCGGCGAGATCATCATCGACGAGCGGGGCCAGACCTCGGTCCCCGGCGTGTTCGCCGCGGGCGACGCCACCACGGTGCCGTACAAGCAGATCGTAATCGCGATGGGCGCCGGCTCGACCGCCGCGCTCGGCGCCTTCGACCACCTGATCCGGACATCGGCACCGGCCGAGGCCGAGGATGAAGACGAAGCCGTCGCCGCGTGAGTCCGTTCGCGTCCCCGCCGGGTACGGCGGGGACGCGTGCCTGGCCGCGCCGGCCACCCGCCATCCCGTCCAACGGGGTATATAGAGACATGCACGCAGGCACGCCGGTTCCTTGTTTGCCCTCCCCGCACGCCCCCCGGGCGCCCCGCGACCGGCACGCGAGCGCCGGCGGGACGCCGGCATGAACCTGCGCGACCTCAAGTACCTGGTGGCCCTCGCCGAGCACAAGCACTTCGGCCGCGCCGCCGAGGCCAGCTTCGTCAGCCAGCCGACGCTGTCGACGCAGATCCGCAAGCTCGAGGACGAACTCGGCGTGGCCCTGGTCGAACGGGCGCCGCGACGGGTGATGCTCACGCCGGTCGGCCATGACATCGCCGAGCGCGCGCGCCGCGTGATCGCCGAGGTCGACCAGATGGCCGAGATCGCCCGGCGCAGCCAGGACCCCGAGGCCGGCACGGTGCGCCTGGGCATGTTCCCCACGCTGGGGCCGTACCTGCTGCCGCACGTGGTGCCCGGGCTGCGCGAGCGGTTTCCCCGCCTGGAACTGTTGCTGGTCGAGGAGAAGACCGACCAGATCCTCGCGCGCCTGCGCGACGGCCGCCTCGACGCCGGCCTGCTCGCCCTGCCGATCCACGACGAGCAGTTGCACGTCGAACCCCTCTTCGAAGAGCCCTTCATGCTGGCCGTGCCGCGCCAGCACCCGATGGCCGCGCGCGACCACCTGCGCCTGGACGACCTCGACGACCAGCACCTGTTGCTGCTCGAGGAAGGCCACTGCCTGCGCGACCAGGCGCTCGACGTCTGCCGCATGTCCGGCGCCGACGAACGCGATGGCTTCCGCGCCACCAGCCTGGAGACGCTGCGGCAGATGGTCGCGTCGGGCGTGGGCATCACGCTGCTGCCGATGCTCGCGGTGCAGCCGCCGATCCCGCCCTCGCCGGGCATCCACCTGCTCAGCTTCGACGGCCAGCCTCCGCACCGCCGGATCGCGATGGTGTGGCGCAAGAGCTCGGCGATGGACGCCTTCCTGCGCAAGCTCGCGCACGAATTCGCGCAACTGCCGGCCGAACTGCTGCACGCCCCCGGCAGCGGCGACGCACCGCCCTCGCCCCTCTGATCGCCCGGCGAGACCCGGCTCGATCCGCCCCGCCCGGGTCGGCGCGCAGGTCCTTGGACGCGTGCGATCGTCCAGCCGGTGAACCCGGGCGACCCGTTCAATCCGCTCGACCCGCGAACGAAGCGAACGGCGAAGACGGGGGCCACGTCCAACACCAACGGCACGATCCATCCTCGCTCGCGGCCACTAGGATGAAGGTCCATCTCGAGAGGCAAGCCCATGACCGAACACGACTCGCGCGACTCCCGATTGACCCGCCTTGACCGCGATGTTCGAGGTCTCAAGGTCTACGCCGCGCTGGTGACGGTCGCGCTGGCAGTCATCGTCACCACCGGCGCACGGTCGCCCTTGTCCCTGGACGAGGACGGAGAACTGAACGTCGAGCGCATCAACATCGTCGACCCGTCGGGTGTCACGCGCCTGGTGATTTCCAATGCCGAACGCTTCCCGTTGCCGCGACTCGGCGGAAAGGAGTACCCGCGGGCGGTGCAGCCCGCCGGGATGGTGTTCTACGACGCCAAGGGCAGCGAACTGGGTGGCCTGGCCATTACCGATGCAAGCATGGGCAAGATATCCGCGCTCGCGTTCGACTATCCGAACTACGACGCCGTGGGCCTGGTCACGCGGGTCGCCGCCGACGGCAGCAGCGCGACCGCGGGCCTCCAGATCAACTCCCGCCCCCCTGCCGATCTCGACGTGATCGGGGCCAGCAAGGTCGTCCAACGCCGGATCGCGATCCTGAACCAGGACGAGGATGCCGAGATCCTGCTGGCCGACCCCGAAGGTCGCGAGCGCATTCGCCTGAGCGTCGATCGCGAGGGCGACGCGCGCATCGAAGTCCTCGATGCGGAGGGCAACGTGACCTTCCGGGCACCCGACGCGGGCTAGGCGTGATCCGTCGACAGGTCGTTCACGGCCGTAGGGTGGGTAGAGCCGAAGGCGAAACCCACCGTCGCGTAATTGCACGCACGACGCGCGATGGGTTTTGCTTCGCGCTACCCATCCTGCGGTGCTGCCCTGCCCCGGCCTCGTAGGGTGGGTAGAGCCAAAGGCGAAACCCACCGTCGCGAAATTGCACGCACGACGAGTGATGGGTTTTGCTTCGCGCTACCCCTCCTACGGTGCTGACGGGTGGCCGCCCCAGCGTGTCGCGTTGGGCATCCACAGGCCGCCCGGGGCAGCCGGGCGCCATTCTCCCGTCGGTGGGGAGAAGAACCAGAAAAAAAGGCGCCCGCGTGAGCGGGCGCCGGTCGGCCAATGCCTGGCCGGGGCCAGGGGTCGCGCGAAAGGTTTACCAGATGCGCACGCGCTGCTCGGGCGGCAGGTACATCGCGTCGCCGGGCTTGACGTCGAAGGCCTCGTACCAGGGATCGAAGTTCCGCACCGGCCCGTTGGCGCGGTACATCACCGGGGAATGCGGGTTGGTCTTGATCAGGTTGACCAGCGCCTCCTCGCGGTACTTGCCGCGCCAGATCTGGCCGAACGACAGGAAGAAGCGCTGGTCCCCGGTGAGGCCGTCGATGACCGGGGCCGGCTTGCCGTCCAGGCTCATGTGGTAGGCGGTGTAGGCCATCGAGATGCCGCCCAGGTCGCCCAGGTTCTCGCCCATGGTCAGCGCGCCGTTGACGCACTGCCCTTCCAGCGGGCAGAACGCGTCGTATTGCTTGCCCAGCGCCGAGGTGCGCGCCTCGAAGTGCTCGCGGTCGGCGTCGGTCCACCAGTTGCGCTGGATGCCGGCGTAGTCGGACTTGCTGCCCTGGTCGTCGAATCCGTGGCCCATCTCGTGGCCGATCACCGCGCCGATTCCGCCGTAATTGACCGCGGGGTCGGCGTTGAGGTCGAAGAACGGCGCCTGCAGGATCGCCGCCGGGAACACGATCTCGTTGAAGGTGGAGTTGTAGTAGGCGTTGACCGTCTGCGGGGTCATGAACCATTCGTCGCGGTCGGTCCGGGTGCCGATGCGGCGGTTGCTGTCCTCGCGGTTGAACGCGCGCATCGCGACGACGTTGGCCATCAGGTCGTCGGGCACGATCGACACGCTGCCGTAGTCGGTCCACTTGGAGGGATAGCCGATCTTCGGGTTGAAGGTTTCCAGCTTGCGGTAGGCCTCGGCCTTGGTCGCCTCGCTCATCCAGTCGATCTGGCCGATGTTCTGGCGCAGCGCGGCGCGGAGGTTGGCGACCAGGTCGTCCATTGCGGCCTTCGCCTCGGGCGTGAAGTAGCGCGCGACGTAGAGCTTGCCGAGCGCGTCGCCCAGCCCGTCCTTCGCGCCGACCAGGGCCAGCGCGCGCTTCCAGTCCTCGCGCTGGGCCTTGGCCCCGCCGAGCACCTTGCCATTGAAGTCGAAGGACGCCTCGTCGATCTCCGTGCTCAGGAACGGCGCGTTGCCGTCCACCGCGTGGAAGGTCAGGTAGTCGCGCCAGACCGGCAACGGCGTGGCGGCGATGACGTCGAGCACCGGCTTGACCGCGCTGGGCGTGACGACGTTGACGCGGTCCAGCGAGGCCATGCCCTGCGCGCGCGCGAGCGCGGCCCAGTCGAAGCCGGGGTACTGGCGCGACAGGTCGGCGAAGGCCACCACGTTGTAGGTCTTGTCGCGGTCGCGCTTGTCGGCGCGCTCCCACTGCGGTTTCGCCAGCGCGGTTTCCAGGGCCATGACCGCCTCGGCGCGCGCGCGCGCATCGGCGACGCCGGCCAGGCCGAGCATGCGCTCGATGTGGTCGACGTAGGCGTCGCGGATGCCGGCGAAGCGCGCGTCCTGGTTGAGGTAGTAGTCCTTGTCGGGCAGGCCCAGGCCGCCGACGCCGAGCGACACCAGGTACTGGTCGGGGTCCTTGCGGTCCAGCCCCAGGCCCAGGCCGACCGGCGCCGTGGTGCCGTCCAGGTCGACATGACCGAAGGCCGCGACGAGGTCCGCGCTCGAGTCGATCGCGGCGATGCGGTCGAGCACCGGCGCCAGCGGCGCGATGCCGGCGGCGTCGCGCGCGGCGCGGTCCATGAAGCTCAGGTAGTAGTCGTGCAGCTTGCGGGCGTCGCTGCCCGCCGCGAGGTCGTCGCGCTTGGCCAGCTCGTCCATGATCGCGCGCACCTGCGCCTCGGAGCGGTCGCGCAGCTCGTTGAACGAGCCGTACGAGACCTCGTAGTCCTTCAGCTCGTAGGTGTCCAGCCAGTGGCCGCTGACATGGCGGTTGAAGTCGTCGCCGGGCTTCACGCCCAGGTCGCGCGCGCTCAGGTCGACGCCGAAGTCGCCCAGCAGGGGCTTGCCGGCGGAGTCCGCCGCGGCGGGAAAGGACGCGGCCAGGCCGAGCGCCACGGCCATGCCGAGGCTGAGGGTGGAAAGTTTCATGCACGATTCCAGCAGGATGAAGAGCGGCAAGGCTATCGGCCCGGGGCCGCGCCGTCCCGTGTCGATGGTTTGGACGAACCGTTCAGGTTCGTCCCCGTGGGCCCGCTTCCGGGAACGCTCAGACCGCGAACAGGTCCGGGTGCCGGCGCGGCTGGCAGCGCAGGTACTGCGGCGGGGCCTTCACCGCGGCCCCCAGGTGCGCCGCCGCGTGCCACGGCCATCGCGGGTCGTAGAGGATGCCGCGGGCCAGCGCGACCAGGTCGGCGTCGCCGGTGGCGACGATCGCCTCGGCATGGTCGTAGTCGGTGATCAGCCCGACCGCGACCACCGGCACGCCGACGGCCGCTTTCACCGCGCGCGCCAGCGGCACCTGGTAGCCGGGGCCGACCGGGATCGCCTGCCCGGGATGCAGGCCACCGCTGGAGACGTGGATGCCGGCGCAACCGCGCGCTTCGAGCTCGCGCGAGAAGACCAGGGTCTGGGCCAGGTCCCAGCCTCCCACCACCCAGTCGGTCCCCGAGAGGCGGACGGTGACCGGGCGCTCCGCCGGAAACGCGGCACGCACGGCATCGAAGACCTCGAGCGGGAAACGCATGCGATTCTCCAGGCTGCCGCCCCATTCGTCGTCGCGCCGGTTGGACAGCGGCGACAGGAACTGGTGCAGCAGGTAGCCGTGGGCGGCGTGGATCTGCACCGCCTCGATGCCCAGGCGCGCCGCGCGACGCGCAGCGTCGACGAAGCCGTCGCGGATGGCGACCATGCCCGCGCGATCGAGCGCGCGCGGCGCCTGCTCGCCGGCCTGGAACGGCACGGCCGAGGGCGCCTCGGTCTGCCAGCCGTCCGGATCGCCGGGCGGCAGTTGCCCGCCGCCCTCCCAGGGGCGCCGGGTCGAGGCCTTGCGGCCGGCATGGGCCAGCTGGATCGAGATCGGCATGTCAGAGCATTGGCGCACGACGGCGAGCGTCGCGGCCATCGCCGCTTCGGTCGCGTCGTCGTACAGGCCCACATCGGCATGGGTGATACGTCCCTCCGGCACGACCGCGCTGGCTTCCAGGGTGAGCAGCGCCGCGCCCGAGAGCGCGAGTTGGCCCAGGTGGACGCGATGCCAGTCGGTCATGCAACCGTCGACGGCGGAGTACTGGCACATCGGCGCGATGACGATGCGGTTGGACAGCGGAAGGCCGCCGACGTCGAGCGGCTGGAACAATTGGGGAGCGGGCATGGGGGGGTCTCGGGAAAAAGGAACGCCGCGCCGATGCGCAGGCGGCGTCGAGGATCGTACCGGGGACCATGTCGCCTCGACGTGCGGACGGCACGGGCACGTCATTCGATGCAAGCCGGCGACGACACCCCTGCCATCAGTCATAGACCACATGGTCTAGACAAGATTGTCTAGCAAGCGTAGGGTGACATCCATCATCGGAATCCAGGCTGCCGCAATGTCCCGACCGCCCCGACCGCCCAAGCCCACGCCCGCCGAACTGGGCCTGCTGCGCACGCTCTGGCGCCTGGGGCCGGGCACCGTCAAGCAGGTCCACGAGCTGATGCAGCGCGAGCGCCCCGAGCTGACCTACGCCACCGTGCTTCGACTCATGCAGGTCATGCATGGCAAGGGGCTGCTCACGCGCGACGAAAGCCAGCGCTCGCACGTCTATGCCGCCGCACAGGCGCAGGGCTCGCTGCAGACGCGGCTGCTCGACGACCTGATCCACAAGGCCTTTTCCGGCTCCGGCAAGGACCTCGTGCTGGCGGCGCTGCGTGGCGGCCGCGTCAGCGACGAGGAACGCGCGGAGATCCAGCGCTTCCTGGAGGACACCCGCGATGACTGAGCTCGCCACCACCCTGGTGCCTGCCATCGCTGGCACCCTGTTCGCCTTCCTGTGGCAGGGGGCGGTCGTCGGCGTACTGGCCTGGCTCGCACTGGGCCTGTTGCGCCATGCGCGACCGCAGGCGCGCTACGCCGTGGCGTGCCTGGCCCTGCTGGCCTGTGTCGTGCTGCCCGCCTCGCACCTGCTGCGCGCGCTGTCGGCACCGGTCGACGGGACGCCGCCCCCTGGAACGGGCATGGCGGACGCGGCGGGCGCGCGCTTCTTCAGCTTCCAGCCCGACAGCCCGGGCGCGCTGGATCCCGCCTTCCGGCCGGACGCCTGGCCCGACCTCCCGCCCGACAGCCTGCCCTGGATCGTCGCCCTGTGGGCCGCGGGGGCCGGACTGCTCGCGATCCGCATGGGCCTGGGCCTGCGCTGGGTCCACCGCCTGCATGCCGGCTCCCTGGCCGCCGGCGACGATGGATGGCAGTGCCGCCTCGACGCCATGGCCCGCGCGCTGGGCATCCGCCGTCCCGTGGCCTGGCGCGTGCTCGCCGACGGCGACTCGCCACTGTCGGTGGGCTGGTGGCGGCCGGTCGTGATGGTCCCCGCCGCGCTCGTGCTGCGCATGCCCACGCCCCTGCTGGAAGCGCTGGTGGCGCATGAACTGGCCCACGTGCGTCGCCACGACTACCTGGTGAACCTGTTGCAGGGCGTGGTCGAGATACTGCTGTTCTACCACCCGGTCACCTGGTGGCTGTCGCGCCGCATCCGGCTGGAGCGCGAGCAGGTCGCCGACGACCTCGCCGCCACGCTGATCGGCGAGCCGCGCCGCCTCGCCGTCGCCCTGTCGGAACTCGACCGCTACGCCGTTCCCGTCCCCAACCCCGCGCTCGCCGCGCATGGAGGTCAGCTCATGTCCCGCATACAGCAACTCGTCCGTCCGCCGCGCAGCGCCCTGCGCGGCGTGGTCGCCCTGCCCCTGGTCGCCATGGCCATCGCCGGCCTGGCCATCGCCCATGCCGCCTCGACGCCGACGCCCGCGCCGGTCGCACCGGCCCAGCCCGCCCCGGCGACCCCGGCGCAGGCGCCCGTGGTGCCGGCCGCACCAGCCGGCCGCCCATCGAGCGCCGCCCCACCCGCGCCCCCGGCACGCGCAACGCCTCCCCAGGCCGCGCCGGAAGCGCCGGCACGGTCGACTTCCTCGAGCCTGACCACCACCCACTACGTCACCGGGGACCGCGGTGCCGAGGGGTATGCGCTCGTCCGGAGCGACCACGACGCGATCACCCTGGTCGGCGACATGCAGACGCGCGATGCCGTGCAACGGGCGCGCGAATCGATCCAGGGCGACTTCATCTGGCTCGACCGCGAGGGCAAGAGCTACGTCGTCACCGATCCGGCCACGCTCGCCAAGGCGCGGGCTGCGTGGGCGCCGCTGGACACCCTGGACGCCCGCATGCAAGCGCTCGATGCGCGGATGCGACCGCATGGCGAACGGATGGAGGCCCTGGGCGCACGGATGGAGGCGCTTTCGGAAGCCGACCATCACGACCAGGCGCTGGAAGCCGCCGGTCGCCGCATGCAGGCACTCGGTGAACGGCAAGGCGCCATGGGCGCGCGCCAGGCCGCGATGGCGGATCGCATCTCCACCGGCGACGCCCAGGCGCGCGAGCAGGCGCGTCGCGAGATGGAAGTGCTGGCGAAGGAGCAGGCCGAGCTCGCGCGTCGCATGGAGGTCGAGCAGCGCGCGATGGAGGCGCACTCCGCGCGCATGGAGGCACGCATGGCGCCCATGGAAGCCCTGGGCCGCCAGATGGAGGACGCCGGCAAGCCGATGGAAGCGATCGGCAAGGACATGGAAGCGGTCGGCAAACAGATCGAGCTCGCCGCGGTCCGCGCCGACGCGCAGGTCAGGCGACTGATCGACGAGGCGTTCGCCGCCGGTCTGGCCAGGCCCGCGCCGGCTCGTCGCTGACGCAGGCCATGTTCGCGGCGGGGCGGCCCTGGCGCGCCTCGCCGCGGTTCCTCATGGCGCGGGGGTGGCCGCCTGACCACCCGGGGCCCAGCCCGAATCGGCATAGCGACGCACGAGCGCGTACAGGAAACGGCGCCCATCCAGCAGCGACTGCACGCGAATGCGCTCGTCCAGGCCATGCGCATGGCTGCCTTCGGCGTCGTGGAACATGCCCGAGACACCGTAGGTGGGAATGCCCGCGGCGTTGAGGAAGCGGCCGTCGGTCCCGCCGGTGGTCATCGTCGGCACGATCGCGACGCCCGGCCAGATCCCCTCGGCCACCTCGCGCACCGGCGCCAGCATCCCCGCGTCCAGCGGCGGCGGCACGGTCGACTGCCCGATCTCGCCGACCGGTTCGATGCCGATGGACGGGTCGTCGAGCACCCGGGCCAGCGTCGCCTGCACGGTGTCCACCGGCACGCCCGGCAGGATCCGGCAATTGACGTTGGCGGTGACCTTCTGCGGCTGTGCGTTCGGCGCGTGGCCGCCTTCGACCATGCTCGGGATGCAGGTCGTGCGCAGCATGCCGTTCCAGCCGGGGTTGACGTCCCAAAGCCGCAAGGCCGCGGCCTCGTCGGCCGGATCGGCGAGCACGGCGCGGATGTCGGCGGCCACCTCCGGCGAGGCCTGCCCCGCCTGGGCTTCGAAGTAGGCCCGCACCGCGGGGTTGACCGCGATGGGGAAACGATACGCGCCCAGTCGCACCAGCGCCGCGCTCATCTGGACGATGGCGTTTTCCTTCTTGGGACGCGAGCTGTGGCCGCCGCTGTTGGCCAGGCCGAGGCGGAAGTCCTGGTACACCTTCTCGCCCGCCTGCACTTGCAACGCCACCGGCTTGCCGTCCGCGTCGAGCTCGCCGCCGGCCCCTTCGTTGATCACGAAGGCCGCGTCGAGGACGTCCGGGCGCGTCTGCAGCAGCCAGCGCACGCTGTTGAAGGTGTCGGGGGTTTCCTCGCCACAGGTGAGCGCGAGCTTGATGCCGCGTCGCGGCACGTAGCCCTCCTGGCGATATCGGACCAGGCTGTCGGTCAGGGCCGCGGCCATCGCCTTGTCGTCGGCGGCGCCGCGCGCGTAGAAGAAACCGTCTTCCTCGACCAGCGTGAACGGATCACGCGCCCAGTCCTCGCGCCTGGCCTCGACCACGTCGATGTGGGCCAGCAGCATGAGCGGCTTCAGGCGCGCGTCGCTGCCGCGCAACAAGGCCACCAGCGCGCCGTCGCGGGGACGATCGGGCGGTGCGATCACCTCGACGTCGGACGCGGGCAGGCCGGCCTCCCGCAGCCGCGCGCCCATGGCCTCGGCGGCGCGCGTGCAGCTGCCCGACGACAGGGTGGTGTTGGTTTCGACCAGTTCGCGGTACAGCGCGCGGAATTCTGCTTCCCCCGGGTCGCCCGAGGCCCGGGCGCCCGCCGACGCGACGCCCAGCACGACCACCCCCAAGCCCTTCAAGAACGCATGCCGCATGGTCCGCCTCCCGAGATGATGTATCCCGATGGTACGACCTTGGCGGCGGGCGCGCGTCGCAGACGCCACGACGCGCCGGGGGCGCGACGCTCAGAGGCCGAACAGCGGCTGCAGCGTACGCGCGATCCAGCCCCGGAACCGCAACGGCGCGTCGGTGGCGGCCACGCAGATGCAGGGCACGCCCGGCGCGGTGACCGGCTGGTGTTCGACGTCGCAGTCCAGGTCGGCGACGTCGCCGGCGCCGAAGTGGCCCAGGGCATCGTCGTAGGCACCGCGCAGGATCATCGTCAATTCGTTGCCGCCGTGGCTGTGCATGGGAATGCTGCGCCCGGCCGACGTGCGCAGCAGCATCAGGTGGCTGTCGTCGACGTCGCGCGAGCGGATGTGGTGGACGCCCGGCCCGATCATGCGCCAGCGCAGGGTGCTGTAGCGCTCGCCGAAGTAGGGCCTGAGCGCGGCCGGCAAAAGGTCCTCGTCGGCGCGTCCGCGAACCGGCGCCGGCGACGCGGGGCGATCGAGCTGCACCGGGTCGGCGTCCAGCCGCGCCATCAGCGCTTCCCGCGCCCCGCTCGCAAGCGGGGCGCCTTCCTGCTGGCGAAGCAACTGCCCGCCGATCCGGTCGGCGCTTCCCAGTTGCGCCCGGCAATGCGCGCACACTTCCAGGTGGGCGGCGACGACCACGGAGAATGCGTCCGGGAGCGCACCGGCGGAGAAGCCGAGCAGGGTGGCGGCGTCGAGGTGGTGGTGGGGATTCATAGGGGCGGCCTCAGTGCGTCCTTGAGCTTCTCGAACGAGCGACGCAGGTTGGATTTGACGGTACCCAGGGGCATCCCCAGCTCACTGGCGATCTCGCTGTGGCTCTTGGATTCCAGGTAGGACATGCGCAGCAACCGTGCCTGCGCGGCCGGCAGCCGGTCGATCGCGTCGCCGAGCCCGGCATGGTCGGCCACGGCGTCCGGCCCTTCGTCGTCCCGGTCGCCTTCCTGGCGCTCCAGGTACTCCAGGCCGTCGTCCACCGGCAGCCAGTGCGGCTGCCGGCGCAGGTGGTCGATGTGCAGGTTGCGCGCGATGCGGAACAACCAGGTCGAGAAATGGGCGCGCGCTGGATCGAACAGGCGCGCGCGACGCCAGACCTTGAGCATGACGTCCTGGACCAGCTCTTCCGCCTGCGCGGGGGCGACCCCGAGGCCGAGCATGTAGCGCTGCAGGCGCGGCGCGAAGTGGTCGTGGATGCGCAGGAAGCACTCGCGGTCCTGCTGCTGCGCCACGCGCGCGATCTGCCCGGCCCAATAGCCGGCGTCGTCGGGTCTGGACTGGCGCGATCGATTCAAGCGTCTGGCCGGCCCGAAGGCCGCCACCCTTCCGGTGTCGAGGTCAGCGGCCATCATAGGGGTGCCGGACGACGCTGGCGCGTGCAGCGGTCAAGTCCCGTGGATGCACGCAGCAAAGCGCGAAGGCGGCTCGTCGGGCGTCTGGTCTGGAAGGGCATGGCGGCATCTCGCGATATGGCCTGGGGGGTTGTACGCATGCCTTGGCCGATCGGATGCCTCCGCTCGTCGACTGCCGGACGGCGTGGCGCTTCCGACGATCGCCCTGCATCCGATCCGCCACGCGTCGCGTACAGGCTGCCGCTGCGCCGAGCAGCCATCCCCCAACGCACCGAGGAGCGACTTCGATGAAACACACGCGATTCATCCTTGCAGTCTCGCTTGCCCTGCTGGCCCCGACCGCCTTCGCCGGCACCCCCATGGCGTCCGCGGCGTCCACCCGGCCCGCCACCGATATCGTCGGTGGCGCCATGGCCTCGCCCGACCACGGCACCCTGGTCGCTGCGGTCAAGGCCGCGGGCCTCGTGGACACCCTCAAGGGCAAGGGCCCGTTCACCGTGTTCGCGCCCACCAACGCCGCGTTCGACGCGCTGCCCGACGGCACGGTCGAGACGCTGCTTGAACCGGCCAACAAGGCCAAGCTGGCATCCGTGCTGACCTACCACGTGGTGGCGGGCAACGTCGACGCCGCGACCCTGGTGGAGCAGATCGAAGCCGGCGGCGGCAGCGCCACCTTGACCACCGTGCAGGGCGAACCCCTGACCGCGCGCCTGCAGGGCGACGGCGTTGCCCTCACCGATGCCCAGGGCAACAGCGCACGGGTCACGGCCACCGACCTGCGGCAGTCCAATGGCGTCATCCACGTGATCGACACGGTTCTGATGCCCTGACCTCGCTCCTGGGCAGGGCATCCCCGGAGGCGCACTCCCCGCCTCCGGGTTCTTCAACGGGCGGCTCCGCGCCTCGTCGTGGTGCTTCCTCTCCGCGGAGTCGCCCCCCTTTTCCCGTCTCCCCCTTTCCCGTTCCCAAGGAAGAAGGTGATCCGATGAAGACACGGCTTCTCATCCCGGCGCTGGCGATTGCCGCCGCGCCCGTCCTCCCCGCAGCAGCCGGCCCCGAGGCCGGCCGCTTTTCGTTCTCGTTGACCGGCGGCGTGGAGGCGCCGGTCAGTGGCGACGTGCATGACGGTGCCACCGCCGTGGTGCCCGATCTCGGCCCCCTGAACCCGGCGCTCTCCGGCGTCGACGCCGAGTTGCGGATCGGTGCCCGCGGCCACGACCGCATCTACGACATGGCGACCTCGTTGGGGCTCGAAATGAGCTACGGCCTCAGCGACCGCGCCGAGGTGTTCGGGCAGATCCGCCAGGCGCGCGCCGACGAAGGCCGGGTGCAGGTCGGCGGCGCCTACGTGCCCGCACTGGCCACGGAACTGCCGGTCTATGGCACGTTCTCCGACTACCGCGCGCTGAGCATCGAGTTCGGCTACCGCCACTACTTCATGGCCGCGGGCGCCGCGCGTCCCTACCTCGCGGCGCGGCTGGGCGCCACCCAGACCGACGCCATCGATGCCACCTTCGAGATCCCCGCCGCCGCGATCACCATTCCCGATGCGGCGTTCTACGACAAGGGCTGGGCGGTCAGCGGCGGTCTCGACGTCGGCGTCACGATCCCGGTCAACGACCGTTTCAGCATCACCGCCGAAACCGGGGTGCGCTACGTGGGCGACCTGTCCGACGACGACAGCGCCATCGGCGGACTGGGCCTGGCGTCGATCAACGACACCGGCAGTCGCGTCTCGGTGCCGGTGAGCGTTTCTGCGCGCTGGGACTTCTGACCTGCGCGCCGAAGATCCGGCCTCCCGCGAGGCCGGATCGTTCCCCGTCCGCGGCCTGAACACCGTCGGCCGGGCTTGTGATCGTTCAGCCGCGCTTGGGCCAGAACTGTGACGCGTTGTCGCGATACACGCGGATTTCGCGTGTTTCGAACGCGTGGCGAACACCTTGCGCACGCATCGTTAACACCACGATATCCCGTCGTTCACCGCCGCCTGCGTAGCGTCGGCACTGGAGTTTCCGCACGGCGCATCCCCCGACGTCGTCCGCGCGGAGGCCATCCCACAGACGACGAGGAGTTCACCATGCGCATCAATACCAAGCGGATCTCGAATATCGGCGCCAGCGCCCTGATGGGCGCCATGCTGCTGGTCGGCACCGGCTACGCGGTCGCCAACCCTGCCGCGCAGCAGACCGAGCCGGAGGAGACCGTCAACGACGCCGAGTCGACCCAGCCGATGGGCGATACCTGGATCACCACGAAGGTGAAGAGCCAGCTGCTGGCCGACGACCTCACCAAGGGCACCGAGATCGACGTCGACACGCTCAACGGCGTGGTCCACATGTCGGGCGCGCTGGGCAGCCAGGCCGAGATCGACAAGGCCATCGAGATCGCCCGCAGCACCGAGGGCGTGACCGATGTCGACACCAGCGACCTCACCGTGTCGAACGCCGACTCCAAGTAAGCAGTACGCCGCCCACGCGGCGGCGCGTCATCGACACAGTGGGCGGCCTGGAAGCCGGCACCCGAAGGCCCTGCCCCGGCAGGGCCTTCGTCCTGTCCAGGCTCAGCCAGCCCACGGACACCCGGCTCAGGGGCATCCGGCCCACGGACACCCGGCCCAGGGTCATCCCGCTCAGGGCATCGCCGCCCCATGCAAGCGCGGCAGTATCCGCACCGGCAGGTCGCGTCCGGCCTGGGCCTCGTTGCCGCTGTAGTCGCGCGCATGCACGCGCAGCAGGTAGTCGCCCGGCGCCATCTCGTCCGGGCGCCAGGCGCCTCTCGCGATGCGTCCGTCGCGGACGGTGTTGGCCAATGCATAGCGGAAGCGCGTCACCGCGCTGCCGTGCACGGTGATGCCGCTCCCGGGTGCATAGGCCACGAGGACCGCATCGTCCTGCGGTGGCATGCGGTTGAACTCGATGTTGAAGCGCGGTGCGTCGAAGCCCGGCAGTGGCCGGCCGGCGGCATCCAACCACTGGTAACCCACCGCGTACAGGCCCAGCCGGCGACGCGGCAGGTTGTCGTCGACCTGGTCCCAGGCCTCGACCACGATCTGCAGGTCGCCGGCGCCCGGTGCGACCTCCACCCGGCCGTCGACGCGCGCCAGCGCCCGGCCCGACGCGTCGACGATTTCAACCGCGTCGATGTGCGGCGGCACCTGGTCGGCGAAGTCGACGAAGCCCAGCGCGATCGCGTTGCGTTCGTAGCCGCTGTTGCCGGCCACCAGGTGCACGTGGGCCATGCGGTTGATCGTGCCGAGCATGTCGCCGGCGCGGAATCGCTCGCCGCGGCGCACGCGCAGGCGGGCAGGCGTACCGTCGTCGCCCGCCACGAGCTGGAAACGCTCCGGATCGAGCAGGTCGCCGCGCGGCGTGCGGCCGACCCGCATGTGGATGTACTGCACGGTGTCGAGCGCGAAGCCCTCGCCCAGGCGATCCAGGCCCCAGGTCGCCAGCGGCAGGTTGACCTTGGCGTCGGCGATGGCGAGGACCGGCTGGCCGACGTCGCCGCGGATGTCCAGGCCGCCGTGGAGATGGTCGCGGCTTTCGCCCTGGTAATTGCCGCGGACCTCGCCGAGCGTGCCCACGACCTCGTGCCAGCCCAGCTGCGGGCGCAGCGGCCAGCGACCGCCGGTGGCCGGCAGCGGATCGCCGGGCGAAGGCCCCAGTTCCGGGAAGCCCGCGCCTTCATCGCGTGCCGGATCGTGAACGGCAGGCGCCCGTGCGCGACCGGAGGCGCGTGCGGCCTGGACCAGGCGATGCACCCGGTACGCGCCCGCGTCGCTCACGAAGACGCCGCCGCGGCGGTCCACCGCGATGCCGGCGGGCCGCGAGAAGCGTGCGTCCGGGCGTTCGTCGCTCTCCAGGACGCGCCAGCGGCCGTCGCGGCCCACCTGCAGGACCCGGCTGGGCCAGATGCCGGCCACGTGGAGCACGCCGTCGTGGCTCCGGGCCAGGCCAATGGGCACGCTGGGCACGTCGGTCATCGGCGTCGAAACGCGACCGCGGCCATCCATGTGGCGGATGGCACCGTTGCCGCTGTCGGCGATCCACAGTTCGCCGCGGGCTCCGGCCACGAGATCGGTCGGCGTATCGAAGCGGGCCACGGCGCCGGGGCCGTCGACGGCGCCGGTGCGGCCATCGCCGGCCAGGGTGGAGACGCGACCGTCGGGCTGGATCATCCGGATCCGATCGTTGTAGGTGTCGGCCACGTACACGCGCCCGCTGGCGTCGACCGCCACGCCCATCGGCGCATCGAACTGCGCCTGGGCGCCCGGTCCGTCGCGATACCCACGACGGCCGTTGCCGGCGAGCGTGCTGACCGTGCCGTCGGGTCCCAGCTTGCGGATCGCATGGTTGCCGGTATCGGCGACGTACAGGTTGCCGGCCAGGTCCAGCGCCAGCCCGGAGGGCGTATCGAAGGCCGCCAGGCCGCCGGGGCCGTCAAGGAAGCCCTCGCGCCCGCCCGCCAGCGTCGCCACGGTGCCGTCCGGGGCGATGCGGCGGATGCGGTTGCCCTCGCCGCCGTCGGCCACGAACAGATGGCCGTCCCGCGACAGGGCCAGGCCCCAGGGATCGGCGAAGCGGGCACGACGCCCCTCGCCGTCGAGCGTGCCGCGCACGCCCTCGCCCGCCAGCAGGCGCACCCGCGACGGGCCGCCGATGGGGGTGGCGGGCGGTCCTGCGTCCTCGAAGCGGGGCAGGGGTGCCGGTGGATCGAACAGGAAGGTGGCCGCGAGGGCCGCAAAGGTCGTGGCGACGACCAGCCAGAGCCACGTGCTGCGGGTCATGCGATGGAAGATCCTCGGCCGGGACGCGACGACGGCCGCGATGACGCCTGATTCTATCCACGCATGCGCGTGCCGGGCGAACGCCCCGCGCGCGGTCGACCGGCGCCGGATGCCCCGGCCCCGGCGCGCACCCTCACTGGGCCACGCGGCAGCTCAGGCGGGTGCCATGGAAGTCGACGGTCGCTTCGCCCTGGTGCTCCCGGAACTCCACGCCCTCGCGCCCGTAGCGGCTGCCACTGGCGGCTGGCTGGGCGATGGCGATGGCCTGGTCGTTGCCCAGCGTCAGCACCGCGGCACGGGGTTCGATGTCGTTGTAGAAGGTCGCCGTGAAAGGCTGCCGATTGTCGTCGCAGACGAACTCGACGGGCGTGGGCACCATCACCTCGCCACCCTCGATCTGCAGTTCGACCAGGCGGGTCTGGTAGGCCTCGCGCACGCAGCGCTGCGTGTCCTCGGCCTTGCCGCACTCGTCGCGACCCTTGACCCAGCCGCGCTGCATGGCCTGGAGGCGATCGTGTTCCGCGCCGGAAGTCGCCGCCAGCCGACGGCCATAGACGGCCTCGAGTTCGCGATCCAGCGCGGCCAGCGCGGGATCCGAGCACACCATCGTCTCGCTCGAACTGCTGGCGCGGCTGCAGTCGAAGGAGGGACCGCTCGCGGGATCGACGTCAGAGGGGGACATGATCGAGGGCGGCGCCAGGTCGGCATCGCTCGTGCCTTCAGGCGCCCCCATGTCGTCGGCATCCGTGCCCGCCTCCGCCCCCGTCACCGCGTCGGTCATGCCCGCTGCCGTCGGCGCGGCATCCGCGGTGGCGCGCTCGTCGTCGCCCGCGGCGGTCTGGGGTTGGCAGGCGGACAAGGCCATGGCGGCCAGTGCGAGCAGAAGCGGGGGGGCAAGGTGCTTCACGGGGGACCTCCTGGAACGGGAACGGGACGCAAAGCGTCCGGCCCCCGGCGTGATGGCGGGGAAAAGGCCGGGCGCTTGCGTATTCAGGCCCCCACGCCGACAGGACAGCTGACACCGGTGCCGCCCAGGCCGCAATAACCGCCCGGATGCTTGGACAAGTACTGCTGGTGTTCGTCTTCGGCGTAGTAGAAACGGGGTGCGGGATACACGATTTCGGTGGTGATCGCGCCCAGCCCCGCATCGTCCAGGCGCGCCTGGAATGCCTCGCGACTGGCCAGCGCCGCCTCGTACTGGGCTTCGCCCGTACAGTGGATGACGGAACGGTACTGGGTGCCCACGTCGTTGCCCTGGCGCATGCCCTGGGTCGGGTCGTGGCCCTCCCAGAACGCCTTGAGCAACACGCCGATGCCGACCCTGGCCGGGTCGTAGACCACCCGGACCGCCTCCGTGTGCCCGGTCTGCCCGCTGCAGACCTCGCGGTAGGTCGGGTTCGGCGTCTGCCCGCCGGCATAGCCCACCGCCGTGGTGACCACCCCGGGGATGGACCAGAACATCCGCTCCGCACCCCAGAAGCAGCCCATGCCGAACTGCAGCCAGGCCAGGCCCTCGAAGTCGTCGCGAAGCGGCCGCCCGTGCACGTGGTGGGCATTGTGCAGCGGCAGGGGCTGGTCGCGACCCGGCAGCGCATCGCCGGGTGCGGGCAGGCGTTGTTTGTAGGCACCGATGCCGAGCATGGATCCTTCTCCATCGTTGTGGACGGGGCGACGGTCGCCGACCGCCGCGGGTTCGTTCAGTAGCGCAGGACAGCGTGCAGCGGCGTGTCGCACGGCCACCGCGTGCGCCCGGCGAGGGATTCGATCTCGATGACGACCGCCGCACCGGCGATGCCGGCGCCCAGGCGCTCGACCAGCCGGCACGCCGCGGCAAGGGTACCGCCGGTCGCCAGCACGTCGTCGACCAGCAACACGCGGCGGTGTCCCTGCAGCGCGCCCGCCGCGGCCTGCAGCCGGTCGGCGCCGTACTCGAGCGCGTATTCGACCTCCACCACGGGCGGCGGCAGCTTGCCCGGCTTGCGCAGCGGCACGAAACCGGCCTCGAGCCGTCGCGCGAGGGCGGCGCCGAAGATGAAACCCCGTGCTTCGATCCCGCAGACCACGTCGATCCCGGCCGCGCTCCAGGGCGCGGCCAGCGCCTCGATGCATGCATCGAACGCGCGAGGATCGGCAAGCAGCGGCGTCAGGTCGCGGAACAGCACCCCTGGCGACGGGAAGTCCGGGACGTCCCTGACCCTGTCGCGCAAGGCCTGGAAAGGGGGCACCGCGTCCACGCTCAGGCCGGGACCCAGTCCGCCCCGTCCAGGGGCGAGGCATCCGCGGCGGGCGCCTCAGCGGCCTCGGCGATGGGCAGCGCGGCGACGATCTCGCTGGCCTCTGGCCAGGCGCTGTCGGGCACGCATACCGCGATCACCCCGAACAGGGGCAACTCGCCCATGCCGCCGACGAGGTTTTCCCCGCGCAGGAACACGGGGATCTCCCTGTCTTCCAGGGCGTGCTTGACCAGGTGGGCATCGATCAGGTTGGCGGCTTCATAGACGACCTTCATCGTCACACCTTATGCGCGGGGGGCTGAATCGAGCATACGCCGGTCGTCAAGCACGGGGCGTCAACGCCGCCCATGGCGGCGTAACCGGCTAAACTGGGCGATCCACCCACGCCTGTGCCCCACGCATGTCCGCCACGCCCGATCGTCCCGCCACCGCCAGCCCCGCCACCGACCCGGCGCCCCAGAAGCAGGACTTCATCCGCCAGATCGTCCGCGACGACCTCGCGAGCGGCAAGCATGCGGCGATCAAGACCCGATTCCCGCCCGAGCCCAATGGCTACCTGCACATTGGCCACGCCAAGGCGATCTGCCTGGACTTCGGGATCGCCGCCGAGTTCGGCGGCGCGTGCAACCTGCGCCTGGACGACACCAATCCCGCGAAGGAAGACCCCGAGTACGTGCGCGCCATCCAGGAGGACGTGCGCTGGCTGGGCTTCGATTGGCATTCGCTGCGCCACTCCTCGGACTACTTCGAGGTGTACTACCTTGCGGCGGAAAAGCTCATCGCGCAGGGGGACGCCTTCGTTTGCGACCTCAGCGCGGAGCAGGTGCGCGAGTACCGCGGCACGCTCACCGAGCCGGGACGAGACTCGCCCTGGCGCGACCGCGGCGTCGAGGAGAACCTCGACCTGTTCAGGCGCATGCGAGCGGGCGAGTTCGCCGACGGCACGCGCACGCTGCGCGCGAAGATCGACATGGCCAGCGGCAACATGAACCTGCGCGACCCCGCGCTGTACCGCATCAAGAAGGTCGCGCACCAGAACACCGGCGACGCCTGGCCGATCTACCCGATGTACGACTACGCGCACTCGCTGGGCGACGCCATCGAGGGCATCACCCACTCGCTGTGCACGCTGGAGTTCGAGGACCACCGCCCGCTCTACAACTGGTGCGTGGAGAAGGTCGACCTGGCCGGCTCGCCGGAACTGCTGCGGCCGCTGGTCGACGCCGGGCTGCCGATGGAAGCCAGCGCGCCCCGGCAGATCGAGTTCTCGCGCGCGAACCTCAACTACACGGTGATGAGCAAGCGCAAGCTGATGGCGCTGGTCCAGGCCGGCCTGGTCGACGGCTGGGACGACCCGCGCATGCCGACCCTGCAGGGCATCCGCCGCCGCGGCTACACGCCGGCGTCGCTGCGCCTGTTCGCCGAGCGGCTGGGCATCAGCAAGCAGAATTCGGTCATCGACTACTCGGTGCTGGAAGGCTGCCTGCGCGAAGACCTGGACGCGGCCGCGCCGCGCCGCATGGCGGTCATCGAGCCGCTCAAGCTGGTGCTGACCAACCTGCCCGAGGGGCACGAGGAATCGCTGGCCTTCCCCAACCACCCCAAGGACGAAGGCTTCGGCGAGCGCCAGGTGCCGTTCTCCAACCGGCTGTGGATCGAGCGCGAGGATTTCGCCGAGGTCCCGCCCAAGGGCTTCAAGCGCCTGGTCGCCGGCGGCGAGGTCCGCCTGCGCGGCGCGGGCATCGTGAAGTGCGATGAGGTCGTCAAGGACGCGAACGGCCACATCGTCGAACTGCGCGGCAGCCTCGATCCGGAATCGCGACCGGGCATGGAGGGCGCCAACCGCAAGATCAAGGGCACCATCCACTGGGTCAGCGCCGTCCACGCCATCGCGGCCGAGGTGCGCCTGTACGACCGCCTGTTCGACGTCGCCGACCCCGACGACGATACCGACGGCAAGACCTACCAGGACCACATCAACCCGGACTCGCGCCGTGTGGTCACCGGCTACGTGGAGCCCGCGGCCGCATCGGCGGCGCCCGAGCAGGCATTCCAGTTCGAGCGCATCGGCTACTTCAGCGCGGACCGCAAGGACCATGCGCCCGGCGCGCCGGTATTCAACCGCGCCGTGACACTGCGCGACACCTGGGCCAACAAGGGCTGAACACAAGGAAGACGTCGTGCGGGGGGCTGTCGTACCCTGCACGCACGGGCTCGCCCGGCGGCACGCCGGGCACCGGAACCGCAGGGAGCTTGCCATGCTTGATGCATCCACAGCGCGCACCGCGCGCCGCCTCGACCCGACCTGGCACGCCCGGCCCTGGGTCGCGCTCTTCGCTGCCCTGATCCTCTCCCTGGGCGCCTGCGCCGCGCCGTCCGGCGAGACCGCGATCGCGAACACCCCCCCGGCCGACGCACCGGCCGGGCCCGCGCCCGCCCAGGCCCCGCCGGCCACCGCACCGGAGGCCCCCACCCCGCCGCCGCTCGAGGCGCAAGCGCCCCCGCCGGACGCCACGGCGCCGGCGCC
>NZ_JACHTF010000038.1 GCF_014145325.1 Marilutibacter spongiae | reverse complement strand
GCCACGCGGTGCCGGCCCTGCCGGTGGACCATGGCGGCGATGACTTCGGGACGCTGGCCGGGACGCGGACGGTAGCGCTGTCGCTGGACGAGGCGTCGACGCAGGCGCTGCTGGCGCAGTGCAACGCGGCCTACCGCACGCGTGTGGACGAACTGCTGCTGGCGGGCCTGTACCTGGGGCTGCGGCGCTGGAGCGGGGCGCAGGCGATCCGGCTGCGGCTGGAAGGGCATGGCCGCGAGAGCCTGTTCGAGGCGCTGGACGTGACCGGGACGGTGGGCTGGTTCACCACGGTGTACCCGCTGACCCTGGACACGGCGTCGGCATCGGTGGACGAGGTGGTCAAGGCGGTGAAGGAACAGGTCCGGGCGGTGCCGGGTCGCGGCGTGGGGTACGGGGTGTTGCGTTACCTGTCGCCGGACGCGTCGGTGCGCGCGGCGCTGTCGGCGATGCCCGAACCGGAGCTGGAGTTCAACTACCTGGGGCAGTTCGACCAGGTGCTGAACGCGCAGACGCGGTTCCAGGCGGCATCGGAGCATGGCGGCGCGCAGGGCAGCCCGCGTCGCCGGCGCAGCAGCCGGATCGGGGTGAGCGCGATGGTGTACGGCGGTTGCCTGCAACTGTCGCTCACCTACCCGGGCGCGCAGTACGAGGCGGCGACGATGGAGGCCTTGGCCGCGCAGGTGGAACAGGGCCTGGGCGAGGTGATCGCCCATTGCCGCACGCCGGGGGTGGGGGCGTTCACGCCGTCGGATTTCCCGCTGGCGCGGGTGGACGCGCCGCGGCTGGCGGCCTGGCAGGCGCGCTACCCGGCGCTGGCCCGCCTGTACCCGGCCACGCCGATGCAGGCGGGGCTGCACTACCACGGCCTGCTGGACCGGTCGGCGTACGTGGTGCAGGTGTATCCGGTGCTGGCCGGGTCGCTGGACCCGGTGCGGTTCCGGGCGGCCTGGGACGCGGTGGTGGCGCGGCACGACATCCTGCGCACGGCGTTCGTGGGCGAGGAGGACGGCCTGCACCAGCTGGTGCAGTCGCATGCGCCGCTGGCGTGGCACGAAGAGGACCTGCGCGGTCTTTCGGCGCAGGCCCAGTCCGAGCGGTTCGAGGCCTACCGGATGGCGGACAAGCAGGCGGGGTTCGACTTCGAGCGGGCGCCGCTGATGCGGGTGGCGCTGTTCCGCCTGGACGAAGCGCGCTGGCGGCTGCTGTGGACGCAGCACCACATCCTGCTGGACGGCTGGTGCCTGCCGCTGGTGTACCGGGACGTGATGCGGCTGTACTACGCATCGATGGAGGGCCGCGAGGCGGCGCTGCCGGCGCCGGTGCCGTACGAG
>NZ_JACHTF010000037.1 GCF_014145325.1 Marilutibacter spongiae | reverse complement strand
ATCGCCCGGCCCGCCATCGACCGCGACATAGGCCACCAGGCGCGTCGGCGCCTCGTCCGACCTGTGGGCGACGACCAGCGCCTGGCGCACGCCCGGCCGCGACGCCAGCACCTGCTCGATCTCGCCCGGCTCCACGCGGAAGCCGCGGATCTTGACCTGCGCATCCAGCCGGCCGAGGAAAAGCAGTCCGCCGTCGGGCCGCCTGCAGGCCAGGTCGCCGGTGCGGTAGAGCCGCGTGCCGGGGCGACGGGCGCACTCGATGAAACGCTCGGCGGTCAGATCGGGGCGACGATGGTAGCCGCGGGCCAGGCCGATGCCGCCCAGGTGCAGTTCGCCGGGGATGCCCACCGGCACCACGCGGCCGGCAGCATCGAGCAGGTGCACCTCGACCCCGTGCAAGGCCTCGCCCAGGACGATCGCCCGGCCGGGCTCGATCGGTGTGCTGGTCGCGCACACGGTGTTCTCCGAGGGACCATACGCATTGTGCGTGCGGTAGCGCCGGGCCCAGCGCCAGGCAAGGCGTTCATCGCAGGCCTCGCCCGCCAGGATCAGGGCCTGGAGGGCGTAGTCGCGCTCCAGCGGCATGTGCGCCAGCAACGCGGGCGGCAGGGTCGCGTGGGTGACCGCCTGCTCCACCATGAGGGCGGAAAGCCGATCGACCGAATGCCGGTCCTCTTCGTCGGCCAGGTACAGGCACGCGCCGCTGGAGAAGGCCATCAGCCATTCCCATGCCGCGGCATCGAAACTCAGCGAAGCGAACCCCAGCACCCGGCTTTCCGGTGTCGTGCCATACAGTCGCTGCTGGTTGTCGGCGAGGTTCACCAGGCCACGGTGCTCGAGGAGCACCCCCTTGGGCCGGCCGGTCGACCCGGACGTGTACACCATGTAGGCCAGGCTGTCGGGCGCCAGTCCCAACATCCCGGGATCGAGCGCGGTGGCGGCATGCCCCTCCAGCGCGACCTGCAGCTCGGCCGGATCGGCCGGCAGGCGCCGGATCGCATCGAGCCAGGGGAAGGCCGCCAGCGATGCGGGGTCGAGTATGGCGTGGGCGAGGCCCGCGTCGTCCACCATGTCGCGCAGCCGCTCCTCGGGATAGGCCGGATCGAGCGGCAGGTAAGCGGCCCCCGCCTTCAGGATGCCGAGCAGCGATACCGACAGCCACGACGAGCGCTGCATGCACAGGCCGACCACGTCGCCGGTGCGCACGCCGGCCTGGCGCAGGGCATGGGCCACCTGGTTGGCGCGGCGGTCGAGTTCGCCATAGGCGAGCACGCCTTCGCGCGTCCACAGGGCGGGGGTCCCGGGCGAGCGCGCGGCATGCGCTTCGAACAACTGGTGCGCACAGGCGGCGCTCGCGCGTGCGCCGATCTCCGCGTGCGTGGGCAGTTGCCGCTCGGACTCGGACAGGAACTCGATGTCGGCGGCGGTGGCCGCGGCCGGCAGTTGCTCCAGGACGCGGGCGAGATGCGCCTGCAGGCGCTCGATCATGTCGCCGCGGAAATGCTCGCGCCGGTATCCCATCCGCGCCTGCAGGGTTTCACCGACGCTGACACTGATGCTCAGGCGATAGCTGGTCTGTTCGTCGTTGCCCGGCGACTCGAGCCGGATCCGTGCGTCGCCCTCCATCGCCGACACTTCGTCCGCGGCATCGAGCGGATAGTTCTCGAAGGCCAGGATGCTGTCGAACAGGGCGGTGCCCGGGGCGACGCCCGACTGCCGCTGGATCTCCGGCAGCGACAGGTAGCCGTGTTCGTTGCCCTGCTGGAACTCG
>NZ_JACHTF010000036.1 GCF_014145325.1 Marilutibacter spongiae | reverse complement strand
GGCGACGGTCGTAGCATGCATGGCGTGGACTCCTCTCGTGCTCCCGTGTCCCGATCCAGTATCGGTCTGGCTCATCGAAGCCGTGTGGCGACGCGGGAGGCGTCCATTTCATCATTCAAGCCGAAGCGGTAGTTCCTTCGCTTCAGTGGACACCCTGACCTAACCCTCAGGAGTGCTCCCATGCCAAAGCCCGGCCCGAGAACAATCGGCCGTTACAGTGACGAATTCAAAGCGGCTGCCGTCCAGCTAAGCCAGCAACCTGGTGTGCGGGTCAGCGACGTCGCCCAGTCGCTTTACATCCATCCCTACATGTTGTCTCGTTGGCGAAGGCTCGCTCGGGAGGGACTCATCGTGACCAAGGGTGTGAATGTGGGTCCGACCGTGGTTGCGGAGCTGAAGGCGCTGCGTCAGATCAAGCGCCAGTATGATCAGCTGAAGATCGAGCATGACCTTTTAAAAAAAGCGATCGCGTTCACTTCCGGTCGAAAGGCGAAATCTTCACCTTCATCGAGCACCATAAAGAAGCCTGTCCGGTGAGGGTCATGTGCCGCCTTTACGGCGTCAGTCCCGCCGGCTACTACGCGTGGGTGCGACGGCCTGCCAGTGCCCGTGCAATCGAGGACGCGGTGCTGATCGAGAAGATCCGGCATGTGCACGGCGCCAGTCGGGAAACCTACGGCAGCCCGCGTGTGCACGCCGCACTCAAGCGACAAGGGGACCAGGTGGGTCGCCGGCGCGTGGAGCGGCTGATGCGCGAGGAGGGCTTGCGCGCTTGTTCGGCCCGTCTTTACCGGCGCCGCCCCGGGTTGGCGCGATTCCTGGACAGCGTCCCCAGCCGCGCCCACGACGCGCCTTGCAGTCGACCCAACCAGGTCTGGGTCGGCGACGTGACCTACCTGAAAGTGAGGGGCCAGTGGCGCTACCTGGCCACGGTCATGGATCGATGCTCCCGGCGGTTGCTGGGCTGGTCGCTAGGGATGGAGCGGACGGCGGCGCTGACCCGCCACGCCTTGGCGGCGGCCCTGCGGACACGCACGCCAAGCTGCGATACGCTGTTCCACAGTGATCGGGGGATCGAGTTCATGGCCGGCGATTTCAGGCGACGACTGGGTAGCGCCAGACTGGTGCAATCGGTCAACCGCCCGAGGCGGATGACCGACAACGCGCATATGGAGTCATGGAACAAGACGATGAAGTCGGACATGTACCATCGCGCGACCTTCGACAGTGATCGTTCGCTGCGTACAGCGATCAGCGACTACATCCATTTCTACAATCACCAGCGGCTGCACTCGGCGCTGGGCTATCGTTCACCGGTTGAGTTCGAGCAGTGTTGCTGAAGAACAGGTGTCCACTTTTTCGCAGGAACTGCCAGCCGCTTCGTGGCTCGGCTTAATTCTGGTGTTAGGCGCTCTATGAAATCTGTTGCAATCGGAACCAGCAAGTCAGAGATCGTCACGCTCACCGTGCTCAGCTATGAATGCGCTCCTGTTGGTGAGTTCTACGACGACAACTGGCTTCGTTGTGAAGTCTCGATTAGCGCCGGAGCGTTCCGTGGCAAGTTTCAAGCAAACTTCCTTACCACCGAGATCGTGGGACTCCTGGAGGGTCTTGGCAACTTGCACCGGGAGCTGCAAGGTGACTACACCTTTGAACCCATGGAGGAGCAGCTTGTCCTTCGTGCATCCTGCGATCACTTAGGACACATTCGCATCACTGGCGAGGCCATGGACGAGGCTGGGATTGGCCATAAGCTTACTTTCCGCTTATCCCTGGATCAGACTTACTTGTCCGATACTCTGCATGAGTTGTCAGACGTGGTGCGAGCCTTCCCGGTTCGCGCCTAACAATTCATGTATGGACTCCTCCGTCAAGCAGGGCTGCCTTAGCTGATCTTCGATCGTCGGGAAGTGGTGCGGTTGCAGTCGTGTATTCGGCCTTGGGTTGGACGTTGATCGTCCGGGCCATCATGGAATCCGCG
>NZ_JACHTF010000035.1 GCF_014145325.1 Marilutibacter spongiae | reverse complement strand
TGGGCGAGATCGAGTCGGCGCTGTCGTCGCGGCCAGGGGTCCGGGGCGCGGTGGTGGTGGTGCATGCGGACCCGGCGCTGGGCAAGCGGCTGGTGGCGTACGTGGCGTCGGACGCGAGCGGGGCCGAGGCGCTGCGCCGCGACCTGTCGGAGCGTTTGCCGGCGTACATGGTGCCGTCGTCGATCATGGTGTTGCCGGCGTTGCCGCTGACGGCGAACGGCAAGGTCGACCGGCAACGCCTGCCGGCGCCGGAAGCCGCGGTCGCGGCCGTGCACGAAGCGCCGCAGACGCCGACCGAGCAGGCGATCGCCGCGATCTGGACGCGCCTGCTCGGCGTGGAGCAGCCGGGGCGTGGCGACGACTTCTTCGCCCTGGGCGGGCATTCGCTGCTGGCGACGCGCGTGGCCAGCGAGATCGCCAGCGGGCTCGGCAGGCGCCTGGGCATCCGTGCCCTGTTCGAACACACGACGCTGGCCGCCCTGGCCGCTCATATCGATGCGCAGGATCCGGACCGCTACGAGGCGATCCCGGTTGCCCCGCGCGACGCCGTGCTGCCGCTCTCCTTCGCGCAGCAGCGTTTGTGGTTCATCGACCAGCTGGATCGCTCGGCCGGATCCGCTTACCACATCCCCAGTGCGATGCGGCTCGACGGCCCGCTCGATGCACGGGCCCTGCAGGCCGCGCTGGACGGGATCGTCGCGCGCCACGAAGTGCTCAGGACCACGTTCGCGCCGGTCGAGGGCGGGGCGTGCCAGGTGATCGCATCCGCATCGACGCCCTTCGATCTGGCCCATCACGATCTTTCGCATCTCGACGACGACGCCCGCGACGAGGCCGTCGCCCGGCATGCGGCCGCGGAGGAACGCGCACCCTTCGACCTTGAGCAGGGCCCCCTGATCAGGGGCCGGCTGCTGCGTCTCGCCGACGAAGCCCATGTCCTGCTGGTCACCCAGCACCACATCGTGTCCGACGGCTGGTCGATCGGCGTCCTGACCCGCGAGCTGGTCGAGCTGTACGACGCCGTCCTCGAGGAGCGCGCGCACCGCCTGCCGGCCTTGCCGGTCCAGTATGCCGACTACGCGGTGTGGCAACGTGCGCATCGCTCGCTGGAATCGCAGGTCGCGTACTGGCGGCAGGCGCTGGAAGGCGCGCCTGCCCTGCTCGAGCTGCCCGCCGACCATGCGCGACCTTCGCGGCAGAGCCATGCCGGTGGCATCCTCCCGGTGTCGCTGCCGCCGGCGCTGTGCGAAGCCCTGCATTCGCTCTCGCGTGTCCATGGCACGACCCTGTTCATGACCCTGCTGGCAGGCTGGTCGGCACTGCTGTCGCGCTTGAGCGGCCAGGACGAGGTGGTGGTGGGCACGCCGGTGGCGAACCGCCAGCGCACCGAGGTCGAGCCGCTGATCGGCTTCTTCGTCAACACGCTGGCGCTGCGCGTGGGCTTCGATGCATCGACCACCGTCGCCTCGCTGCTGGACCAGGTGCGCGAGCACACGCTGGAGGCCTACGCGCACCAGGACGTGCCGTTCGAGCAGGTGGTCGAAGCAGTGCAGCCGGTGCGTTCGCTGGCGCACAGCCCGGTCTTCCAGGCCGTGTTCGCGCTCAACAACACGGCCCGCGAGCTGGACGCCGGGACCCGCGACCTCACCGTGTCGGCGCTTCCGCCACCGCATGTCACGACCCAGTTCGACCTCACCCTGTCGCTGTCGGAAGACGCAGACGGCATCCGCGGCATCGTCGAGTACGCGAGCGACCTGTTCGAGCCGGCGACCGTGCAGGGCTGGATCGACGCCTATGCCCGGCTGCTGGGCGGCATGGTCGCCGACCCGGCGACCCCGGTCGCGCGCTTGCCCTTGCTGGACGCAGCGCAACGCCAGCACCTGCTGCACGGGGTCCATGGCGCCTCGCAGCCCCTGCCGCACGCCAGCGTGCAGGCGGCCTTCGAGGCTCGGGTCGATGCCACCCCCGACGCGCTCGCGCTGACGGGCGAAGGCCGGCAATGGACCTTCGATGCCCTGGACCGCGCCGCCAACCGCCTGGCCCATGGCCTGCGCGAGGCCGGGGTTGGCGCCGACGTACGCGTGGCGATCTGCGCCCCGCGCAGCGCCGGCTTCGTGGTCGCGATGCTGGCCGTGCTCAAGGCCGGCGCGGCCTACGTGCCGCTGGAGGTCGATGCCCCGGCCGCGCGCCTGG
>NZ_JACHTF010000034.1 GCF_014145325.1 Marilutibacter spongiae | reverse complement strand
ATTGGAGGCCAAGCTCGCAGGTTGGGTACGCGCCAGCCTTGAGTCGCAGGTTTACGTGGCTGCCCGGATCGGTGATCATGCGGTGGCCAGCAGCAGTTTCGTCACCGGCACCGTGGTGCTGGAGCCGGTCGATGACGAAAATCTCAAAGCCACGCTGCAGGGATTGAAACTGGGCCCTGTGAGCGGAACCCTTGAACCGCCGCGATATCCGGTGGACATGGCGCGGAGCGGTCAGGAGGGCTCAGTGCTCGTGTTGTTCAGGATCGACGGGGACGGGCGTCCGCGGGACATCCGCTATCTCGACGCTTCAGACGCGCGAGTGGAGGCTGCCTTGAAGCAGGTGATCTCCAAGTGGCGTTTCGAGCCCGAGCGCGTTGATGGTGCTGTCATTGATGACCCGGTGGCAGTGCCTGTCTGGTTCCATCCGATGGGGTCCTCTTCGACCATGCCGAAGTGGGCATGCCCAGCGCCGGTTCGAAGGCCCCGTCTGACCGGGCAAGACCCATGCCTAGATGTCATCGAAGTCGCGGCCATGCCGATGCGGTAGGCCTCATAGCGAGTATGGCCGGGGCAAGGATATGGGGGCGAACGCCATCAATTGATGGCGTTCGCAATGACAGAAAAACAGGGGTCACAGTAGACTTCCTCATTCCACGTCCCGTCATGTTCTGAGGCATTGGGAGCTCAAACCGTGGAGCACATTTTCACGTTCCTTCTTGGAACGATTGTCTTGGCTACTGTCGTTATCCTGATGCTCTGGGTGACGTGGTTGTTCGTGGAGAGGCTTCGCAAGCGCAAACCCGTTGCCCGGAGCTTCTTGAGGTGGCTGCTCGACCTGTTCGACATTGTGTCCGGGATCGGATAGCGCTCACGGACGGGTGTCGAACTTCCTCTTTGTCCAGGCCGTGGACCGCATCATCCCGTGCGTGAGACGCTTGTCCGAGGTCGCCGACCTCGTCGCCCGGGCGCGGGGCCTCCCGGGTGAATTCACGAAGATCAAGCGCACGTCGGAAGGCGTGTCCCCGGATGCGGCCTTTCGGCCTTATCCGGGCTACGGCTTAGCGCGTTTGTCGGTCGGCGTAGCCCGGATAAGCGCAGCGCATCCGGGGCGCCCGTTCCGTCTGCGAGCGCGCGCAGTTTGATTTCTTGAGGCCTGTGAATCAGTGCGGCGCCCTTTGTTGCGTCGCCTTTGTCGCCGCGTCGATAATCGGGCGATAGGTTTGGTATCGCGCCGACCTTCGGGGATGCTCAGGGGTAGCGATGCAAGAGATTCGTTGGGCGGCTCTCGGACTGGGACGATGACAAGGGCTTCGGGTTCGTCATCCCGCACCGAAAACAGGGGTGAAAACAGGGGTCAGAGTAGACTTTCTCAGGTGAGGTGATCAATTGGGCCAGGCCACTTGCATGGCGCAGAAAATGATCGAACGAAAAGTGCGCTCTGACCCCTGTTTTCCGTGACCTCGAAGTAGGGCTCGGTGATGCGGCGCATGCACCAGGTGGTCGCGTCGGCGCGCTTGCGTGCGATGTCGTGCGCGGCTTCCAGCAGCGCCTTCCGGGTCTGTTCGCGGATTCGGTCGCGCGCCTCCCTGGCGGCCATCCCGGCCAGCGGGCCCGAGGCCGGGGTAAGGATCTGCGCCGCCATCTGCACGGCCAGATAATCGGCACCGCCTTCCATCAGTTCATCGACATTGGGGATCGACGGCGGCAACCCGACCGCCGCCATCGCCGCGTCGAGGGCGAAGGACACCGCGCTGTCGGGTACGAACGGCAGCAACGAGGCCACCAGCGAAACCACCATCTGCTTGAGGTCGGCATACGCCGCCGAGGCCCAGTTCACCAGATCGACCAGCGCGCCGGGGGCCTCGCCGATACTGCGGGCATGGGGGGCCGAAAAGTGGAAGCGTGGGGGCACGGCCCCCACGCTGCGCCTTGCTACCTCGGACTTACCGCTTGCGCAAGGCAGGTCTCATCCACGGTGTTGCCTGCAGGGATCGCTTCGATACACCGAAGTACCTTGGATGTCGATGCCCCCCCTGCTGGCGACAGTTCGAGCCTGGCGGCCCGTGCAACCATCGACTGGTACCTAGCGCGCTCGCGCTCCGGCAATTGATGAATGGTTCCAGCCAACCCGATGCTGAGTGAATTGAAATTGATCCTTGAAATCTCCAGTACCGCAGCGGGAGAGCGGGCCTGACCATCGGCATCGACCAGATTGCGGTACTGGGTTTCCCAGCTGCTGGCGATCGCGACACCTGTCGACTGGCTTGCCGAGTCGAGCATGGTCGCGGCCACGCAGCCTGCTCCCGCGCCAACCATGAGGATTATCAAACTTGAAAGTATCGATTTTCTGTTCATTGGATCTTCTCAGTTGGCTATAAAACTTCGGTCCAGCAATGAAGGATC
>NZ_JACHTF010000033.1 GCF_014145325.1 Marilutibacter spongiae | reverse complement strand
CGCGGCCGGGGCATCGACCTCCAGCGGCACGTAGGCCGCGCCGGCCTTGAGCACGGCCAGCATCGCGACCACGAAGCCGGCGCTGCGCGGGGCGCAGATCGCCACGCGTACGTCGGCGCCGACCCCGACCTCGCGCAGGCCATGGGCCAGGCGGTTGGCGGCACGGTCCAGGGCATCGAAGGTCCACTGCCGGCCTTCGCCCGTCAGCGCGAGCGCGTCGGGGGTGGCATCGACCCGAGCCTCGAAGGCCGCCTGCACGCTGGCATGCGGCAAGGGCTGAGAGGCGCCATGGACCCCGTGCAGCAGGTGCTGGCGTTGCGCTGCGTCCAGAAAGGGCAAGCGCGCGACCGGGGTCGCCGGGTCGGCAAGCGCCATGGCTTCCAGCAAGCTCGCGAAGCCCGCGAGCCAGTGCCGCAGGGTGGCTTCGTCGAAGAGGTCACGGGCGAACTCCAGTCCACCGGCAATCCCGTCCTCGCCTTCGCGCAGTGCGAGCGTGAGGTCGAAATGCGTGCTCTGGTGCTCGGGCGGAATGGCCTCCAGGGTCAGGCCCGGCAACTCGAGGCGTCCCGAGTCCGGCGTGTTGTTGAAGCTCAACACCGCCTGGCACAAGGGGCTGTGCGCCAGCGAACGCACCGGCTGCACTGCTTCGACCACCTGCTCGAACGGCACGTCCTGGTGCGCGTAGGCCTCCAGCGTGTGCTCGCGCACCTGGTCCAGCAGCGAGGCGACGGTGGTCGATGCATCGAAGCCCACGCGCAGCGCCAGCGTGTTGACGAAGAAGCCGATCAGCGGCTCGACCTCGGTGCGCTGGCGGTTCGCCACCGGCGTGCCCACCACCACCTCGTCCTGGCCGCTCAGCCGCGACAACAATGCCGACCACCCCGCGAGCAGGGTCATGAACAAAGAGGTGCCATGGCGCCGGGAGAGCGCGTGGAGCGCCTCGCACAAGGCCGGCTGCAGGTGGAACGGCAACAATCCACCCGCGTGGCTCTGCACCGGCGGCCGCGGCCGGTCGGTCGGCAGTTCCAGCAAGGTGGGTGCGCCGTCGAGCCGCGTGCGCCAGTAGTCCAGCTGCGCGTCCAGCGCGGCATGCTGCCGCTGCCAGCTGGCGAAGTCGGCATACTGAATGCGAAGCGGTGCCAGGGCCACGGCCTGTCCCTGGGCGAAACCGGCGTACAGGGCCGCCATCTCGCGCACCAGGATCCCCATCGACCAGCCGTCGGAGGCGATGTGGTGCATGGTGAACAACAGGACATGCTTCGCCTCGGCCATCGCGACGAGCGTGCAGCGCAGCATCAAGTCGCCGCCCAGGTCGAACGGACGCCCTGCATCGGCTTCCATGCGCGCGCGCAGCGCGTCCTCGCCTTCCGGTCCGGCCAGGTCGCGCAGGTCGAGCCGGTCGAGGGGCACGCGTCCCGCCGGGTGAACGCGCTGCATGGGGACGCCTTCATGCTCTTCGTAGCCCGTGCGCAGGATCGCGTGGCGTTCGACCAGTGCATCGAGTGCGTGCTGGAGCGCGTCGGGCTCGAACCGCCCCTTGAGCTCGAGCGCCGCGGGCAGGTTGTACTGGCTGCTGCCGCCTTCGAGGCGATCGATGAACCACAGTCGTTGTTGGGCGAAGGACAAGGGATGCAGCGCCGCTTCCACCGCCCGGGGGATGCAGGCAGGCTCAGGCGCACCGGCCACGCGCGCGCGGGCGAGAAAGTCCACCAGCGCATCGCGATGGGTCCGGATGCCCTCCGCGAGCGCCGGCGTGATCGCGCCCTTAGGCGCGGCGGTCTTCAGGCGCCCTGCTTCCAGCGACAACACGACCCCGGCCCCGCGAAGGGCGTCGAGCAACTCCAGCATCTTCATTGCGTTACCACTCCATTTCCTCGAGCACTTCATCGCCTGCCGGCGCGGCATCGGCCTGGGCGTGCGTCGACATCGCGTCGATGAACGCCGCCAGGCTCGCCACCGTCTGGTGCTCGAACATGTCCTTGACTTTCAACTGGCAACCGAACTCGTCGCGGACCGCCGAAGCGACGCGCGTGGCGAGCAGGGAGTGCCCCCCCATTTCGAAGAAGCCGACGTTGGCGGGCACCGGTTCCAGGCCCAGCAGGCCGCCCCAGATCGCGGCCAGCCGGTGCTCGGTCGGCGTCTGCGGCACTTCGTGCACGGCCGCGACCGCGGCTTCCGGCGCCGGCAGGCGTTGCCGGTCGACCTTGCCGTTCGCCGTCAGCGGCAACGCCGGCAACACCATGATCGACGACGGCACCATGTACGCCGGCAACCGCTCCGACAGGTCGCGGCGCAGCGCATCGGCCCCGCTCGCGTCCGACGCCACGTACGCCACCAGCCGCTTGCCCAGCGCCGGGTCCGCATGCACCACCACCACCGCGCCCCGGACCCCTGGCCGCGACGACAGCGCCGACTCGATCTCGCCCAGCTCCACCCGGAACCCGCGGATCTTCACCTGCTGGTCGTTGCGGCCCAGGTACTCCAGCGTCCCGTCCGCGCGCCAGCGCACCAGGTCGCCCGTGCGGTACATCCGCGCACCCGCCTCGCCCGCGAACGGGTCGGCCACGAAACGCTCCGCCGTCAGCGCCTCGCGCCCCAGGTAACCGCGCGCCACGCCCGCCCCGCCGATGTGCAGCTCGCCCGACACCCCCACCGGCACCGGCTGGCCCTCGCCGTCGAGCACGTACACCCGCGTGTTCGCGATCGGCCGGCCGATCGGGATCGAGCGTCCCGACGCGTCCGACCGCGTGATCTCGTGCACCACCGCGAACGTCGTCGTCTCCGTCGGCCCATACCCGTTCACCACGCGCGCCGGCGCACGACCGCCATCGAGCAGCCGCGCCACGCTGCGCGGGTCCAGCGCATCGCCGCCCACCAGCAGGTGCGACAGCCCCGCGAACGCGTCGCCCAGCCGGTCCACGTATTCGTTGAACAGCCCCACCGTCAGCCACAGCGCCGTCACCCGCGCCTCCACCAGCGCCGTCGCCAGCGCCGTCGGCGACAGCACCGTCTCGCTGTCGATCACCGCCACCCGCGCCCCCGACAGCAGCGGCGCCCACACCTCCCACGTCGAGGCGTCGAACGCCGGGTTCGCGCAATGCGCCACGCAATCGCCCGCGCCCAGCACCGCCACCTCCGGCGCC
>NZ_JACHTF010000032.1 GCF_014145325.1 Marilutibacter spongiae | reverse complement strand
CGGCTGGCGGTGGTCCAGCGGCACGTAGGCCGCGCCGGCCTTCATGCAGGCCAGCAGGGCCACCATCAGTTCCACCGAGCGCTCCAGGTGCACGCCGACCCGGTCGCCCGCCTGCACGCCCGCCTCCTGCAGCGCGTGCGCCAGCCGGTTGGCCTTCGCATCCAGCTCGCGATGGTCCAGCGTCACCCCGCCGCAGCGTACCGCCGGTGCGTTCGGCGTCCGTGCCGCCGCCGCTTCCAGCGCACGCGGCAGCGGCTGCGCGCGACCGGCGCGGCTGTCCGCGCCGCGTCCCAGCGCCCGCAGCGACGCGGACTGCGCCGCGTCCACCCATTCCAGTTCGTCCAGCCGCGCCTGCGGGCGTTCCAGCCACTGCGCCAGCAGCGCTTCGTAGGCCCGGGCCATCCGCTCGATGCTCGAGGCCTCGAACAGCGAGGCCTTGTAGGTCCATGCCAGCGCCAGTCCATCGGCCTGTTCTTCCGCGGTGAGATCCAGGTCGAAGCGCACGCGATCGGCGCCATGCGGGAGCACTTCGAACTGCAGCCCGGGCAGCACCAGGGCACTGGACTCGTGGTTCTGCAGGACGAACTTGATTTGGCACAGCGGGTTGTAGGCCAGGCTGCGCGCCGGCCGAAGCTGTTCGACCAGCAGCTCGAACGGGGTCCGCTGGTGCGCCAGGGCGTCCAGCGCCACGCGCCGGCCATGCGCCAGCAGCGCATCGAGCGTGGTGTCGTCGTCCACCGTGAACCGGCAGGCCAGGGTGTTGTTGAAGAAGCCGATCACCGACTCGAGCTCGACCTGCTCGCGACCCGCGACCGGGGTCCCGACGACGATGTCCGACTCACCGCTCCAGCGCGCCAGCAGTGCGGCGAACGCCGTCTGCAGCAGCATGAACAGGGTTACGCCACTGGACTCGGCCAGGCGTGCCAGCGCCTTCAGGCGATCCGCGTCCAACGTCCTGTCCAGTCGCGACGCGACATAGGACTGGCGCGTGGGCCGGGGCTTGTCCAGCGGCAGCGCGTGCAGGTCCGGAAGCCGATCGAGTTGCCGCATCCAGAAGGCGAGCGACTCGTCGAATGCGCCGCGCGCCGCGTCGCCGTGCTGCCATGCCGCGTAATCCACGTACTGGACCGGCAACGGCGGCAGGTCGGGCTGGCGATCCTGCAGGCCCGCGGCGAAGAACTCGCCCAGCTCCCGCACGAGGATGCCGGTCGACCAGCCGTCGGAGACGATGTGGTGCATGGTGAACAGCACCACGTGGACGCGCCCGGACAATTGCAACAACGTGCAGCGCACCAGCGGCGCACGCGTCAGGTCGAAAGGCGCGGATGCCTCCTCTTCGGCTTCCAGGGCGATGCGCGAAGCCTGCGCGGCGGCATCGAGCTGTCGCAGGTCCTTGCGCACGATGCGCACCGTCGCCGAATCCTGCACGCGTTGCCAGGCCTCGCCCTCGATCTCCACGAACGCCGTGCGCAGCGCTTCGTGGCGCTCCACGAGGCGGTCGAGCGCTTCGCCCAGGCGCGACTCGTCGAGCACGCCCTGCACGCGCAGGGCGATCGGCATGTTGTACTGGGCGCTGCCGCCCTCCAGGCGGTCGATGAACCAGAGCCTTCGCTGGGCGAACGAAAGCGGCAGCCTGTCGCCGCGTGGCACGACGGGGATCCGCGCCTGCCCACTGTGCGGCAGGGCCGCGACGGCCGCAGCGAACGCGCGCAGGCCGGGCTGTTCGAACAGCATCCGCAGCGGCACGGTGCGGCCGAAGGCGCGGCCCACCTCGCCGACCACCCGCGTGGCCAGCAGCGAGTGCCCGCCCAGTTCGAAGAAATGGTCGTCGCGACCGACGCGCGTGCACCCCAGCAGTCGCGCCCAGGTCGACGCGATGCCCGTTTCGAACTCGCCCTCGGGCGCTTCCCAGGCCGACGCCTCGCTCCACTGCACGGGCTCGGGCAGGGCCTTGCGGTCGATCTTGCCGTTGGGGGTGGTCGGCAACGCCTCGAGCTGGACGATGGCCGAGGGCACCATGTAGTCGGAGAACCGCGCGGACAGGGCCGCCCTCAGCGTGGCCGCGGACAACGCCGCGCCCGCTTGCGGCACCACGTATCCCACCAGGCGCTTGCCGGCCACGGTATCGCGAGCCTCGACCACCGCCTCGCGCACACCGGCGCAGTCCATCAGGCCGACCTCGATCTCGCCCAGCTCGATGCGGAAGCCGCGGATCTTCACCTGCAGGTCGTTGCGGCCCAGGTACTCCAGCGTGCCGTCGGCGCGCCAGCGCGCCAGGTCGCCGGTGCGGTACATGCGCGCGCCCGCCTCCCCGGCGAACGGATCGGCCACGAAGCGCTCGGCGCTCTGCTCCGGCCGGCCCAGGTAGCCGCGGGCGACGCCGGCCCCGCCCACGTGGAGCTCGCCGGCGACGCCCACCGGCACCGGCTGGCCCATGGGGTCGAGCACGTATGCGGTCGCATTCGGGATGGGTCGTCCGATCGGCACATCGCGCGCGGGCAGCGCATCGATGCCGTCGAACCACATGCTCGTCGCGTTGACCGTGGTCTCGGTCGGGCCATAGGTGTTCAGCACCGCGGCGCGCCCGCCGGCCGGCGATCGCATCCAGGCCTCGAGATGGTGGCGCTCGAGCTTCTCGCCGCCGACATTGACCGCGCCGGGCCAGCGCGCCGGCAGCATCCGGCCCTCGCGCACGTCCTGCACCCACTGGTGCCAGAACGCCGTGGGCAGGTTGACCAGGTCGGGTTGCGTGGCGTCGAGCAGGTCGACGAAGGACTGGTCCGGCGCCACCAGCTCCTGGGGACGCACGATCAGGGTGGCGCCGATGGCGAGACCGGGGAATATCTCTTCAACGGAGGCGTCGAAGGCATAGGTCGCGAACTGCAGGATCCGCGACGCCTCGTGCAGCCCGCATATCTCGCGATGCGCATGGATGAGGTTGACGACCTGCCGGTGCTCGACCATCACGCCCTTCGGCCGGCCGGTGGATCCGGAGGTATAGATCACGTAGGCCAGGTGCCCGGGTTCCAGGCCGAAGTCCGCCGGATCCAGGTCCCGCGCCGCGTCGTCCCCGGACGGAAGCTCGTCGATGTCGATGACCGGGACACCGGCCCCGTCCAGCGTGACCAGGACATCGGCGACCGCGGATTCGGCCAGCAGGGCCACCGGGGCGCTGTCCTCCAGCACGTGCAGCAGGCGCTCCGGCGGATGGGCGGGATCGAGGGGCACGTAGGCGCCACCGGCCTTGAGCACCGCGAGCATGCCGACGACCATCGCCGGACCGCGCCGCAGGCAAAGCGCCACGCGGCAATCCGGACCGACGCCGGCCCCGCGCAGGCGCCGGGCCAGGCGATTGGCCTGGCCATTGAGCGTCGCATAGTCCACGGCGCGACCCTCGAACAGGATCGCGGTGCGCGTCGGGACGCGCGCCGCCTGCGCCTCGAACAGGCGATGGACCAGCATGGCGGTCGGCCACGCGCGGCGGGTGTCGTTGAAACCGCGCAGGATGTTGTCGCGCTCGACCGCGTCCATCATCGGCAATGCGCCGATGCTCGCCTGGTCGTCGCGCGCCATCTCCCCGAGCATGCATTCGAAGTAGCCCAGCCAGCGCCGCAGGGTCGCCGGCTCGAACAGGTCGCTGGCGTATTCCAGCTCGCCGGCGATGGCGTCACCGTCTTCGTGGAGCGCCAGCGACAGGTCGAAGTGCGACGTCACCCGCGCCTCCGGCAGCGGCTCCAGCTCC
>NZ_JACHTF010000031.1 GCF_014145325.1 Marilutibacter spongiae | reverse complement strand
GTGGACGCAGCACCACATCCTGCTGGACGGCTGGTGCCTGCCGCTGGTGTACCGGGACGTGATGCGGCTGTACTACGCATCGATGGAGGGCCGCGAGGCGGCGCTGCCGGCGCCGGTGCCGTACGAGCGCTACATCGGCTGGCTGCAGTCGCGCGAGGAGGCGCAGGCGCGCGCGCACTGGCGCGCGGTGCTGGGCGACGTGGAAGCGCCCACGCCGCTGGCGATCGACCGCCTGGGGGGCGATGGCGAAGGCTATCGCGAACAGGTGCTGGTGCTGGGGGCGGGGCCGACGCAGGCGCTGCAGGCGCTGGCGAAGTCGCGGCACACGACGGTGAACACGCTGGTGCAGTGGGCGTGGGGCTACGTGCTGCACCGCTACAGCGGCGAGGGATCGGTGGTGTTCGGGGCGACGATTTCCGGCCGCACGGCGCCGGTGGCGGGGATCGAGGAGATGGTGGGGCTGTTCATCAACACGATCCCGGTGCGGGTGGACTACGCGGCATCGGAACCGCTGGAGGCGGGGATCGCGCGCTTGCACCGCGAGTTCCAGCAGGGCAACGAACACGGCTACCTGTCGCTGCCGGAGATCCAGCGGCAGTCGGGCGTCGCCCCGGGCACCGCCCTGTTCGACAGCATCCTGGCCTTCGAGAACTATCCGCTCGATGCCATGTCCGACCTGGGCAGCGTGGACGAGTCCACCCGCATCCGCATGGAAGCGACGGGCAACGACGAGCAGACCAACTATGCGCTGACGCTCAACGTCATGCTCGGCGAGGCGCTCGAGGTCAAGGCGGGTTTCCGCGCCGAGCGGCTGGCCGCCGCCGCGGTCGTGCAGGTGCTGCGGCACCTGGGCCGGGTGCTCGAGCAGCTGCCCGCGGCCGTGGGGGAGGGGGCGCGCATCGACCTGGTGGACGAAGACGAGGCCGGCGGCTTGCTGGCCCAGGGCCGCGTACGCCGACACCACCGCGACCTGCCGCGGGTCCACGAGCGCTTCCAGGCGCAGGCCCGGGCGCACCCGGACGCGATCGCCCTGGCGCACGGCGATGAACGGATGAGCTATGGCGAGCTCAATCGTCGCGCGAACCGCGTCGCCCATCGCCTGCGGCGTTCGGGCGTGGGCGCCGACGATCGCGTCGGCCTGTGCGTCGAACGCGGCTTCGAGATGCTGATCGGCGTGATCGGCATCCTGAAGGCCGGCGCAGGCTACGTGCCGCTCGATCCGGCCTATCCGGCCGAGCGACTCGCCTTCATGCTGCAGGACTGCCGGCCGAAGGCCGTCCTGACCCAGGCGGGCCTGCTCGCGTCCGGGGTGCTCCCGGACACGGGGGCGACGGAGGTCGTGTCGCTCGACGATGCCGGCCTGGCCGGGGAGGCCGATACCGATCCCGCGGATGTCCGCGTCGACGACGCGTCCCTGGCCTACGTCATCTACACCTCGGGATCGACCGGCAAACCCAAGGGCGTGATGGTCGAGCACCGTCAGTTGAACCGCCTGTTCGCATCGACCCGGGAGACGTTCGGCTTCGACCACGAGGATGTCTGGACGCTGTTCCACTCCTTCGCGTTCGACTTCTCCGTGTGGGAGATGTGGGGCGCGCTGCTGCATGGCGGTCGCCTGGTCATCGTGCCCGCACCGCTGGCGCGGGACCCGGAAGGCATGTGGGGGCTGCTGGAGCGCGAGGGCGTGACCGTCCTCAACCAGACCCCGAGCGCGTTCCGTGCGCTGCAGGCTGCCCAGCCGCCGGACACCAGCCACCGGCTGCGGGCGGTCGTGTTCGGTGGCGAGGCGCTGGAGCTGTCGAGCCTGCTGCCCTGGTTCGAGCGCAACGGCGACGCCACGCGCATGGTCAACATGTACGGCATCACCGAGACCACGGTGCACGTGACCTGTCGCGAGATCGACATGGAAGACGCCCGCCGGGCGCGGGGCAGCCTCATCGGGCAACCGCTCGACGACCTCGCCCTCTACGTGCTGGACGAGTCCATGCGGCCTTGTCCGCTCGGCGTGCGCGGCGAGCTGTACGTCGGTGGCGATGGCGTCGCGCGCGGCTATCTCGACCGCGAGGCGCTGACGGCGGAGCGCTTCGTCGAGGCCACGTCCTTCGAAGGCGGCCGGCTGTACCGGACCGGCGACCTGGCGCGCTGGCTGCCGGGTGGAGAGCTGGAATACCTCGGGCGCAACGACTTCCAGGTCAAGATCCGGGGCTACCGGATCGAACTGGGCGAGGTCGAGGCGCGGCTTGCGGCGTGCGAGGGCGTGCGCGAATCGGTGGTGCTTGCCCTCGACGACCCGTCGGGCGGCAAGCGACTCGTCGCCTACGTGGTCATGGACGGCGTCGACGGCCGCGGCGTTGCGTCGCTGCGCGAGGCGATGTCGCGCGATCTGGCGGCCCACATGCTGCCTTCCGCCTTCGTCGAACTGCAGGCCATGCCACTGACGCCGAACGGCAAGCTGGACCGCAAGGCCCTGCCCGCGCCGGATCGTGGCGCCGCGGCATCGCGTGAGTACGAGGCCCCGGCGGACGAAGTCGAGCAGGCCGTGGCCGACGCATGGCAGGCGCTGCTCGGGGTGGAGCGGGTCGGGCGGCACGACAACTTCTTCGAGCTGGGCGGGCACTCGCTGCTTGCGGTGCGGATGCTCGGGGACCTGCGCACCCGCTTCGGGATGGAAATGGATATTCGCGACGTCTTCGAGAAGACGACCGTGTCGGCGCTGGCGGCGTACATCGCCGAGCGTCGTTCGCTCGTTGCCCTGAAGGACGCGCTTGCGTTCGACGTCGTCGACCAGGATGAGGAGTTCACTGAGCTATGAGCGTTATCGAAGTACTGCAGGCCTGCAGGCAGCACGGCACCCGCCTGGCAAGCCGCGACGGCAAGCTGCTGCTCGCCGGCACGCAGCCGTCGCCCGCCCTGCGCGAGGCGCTGGCCCGGCACAAGGCCGAGATCCTGGCCTGGCTGGAGGAGGCCTCCGGCGATGCGCGGGCCCGGGCGCCCGGCCCGGCGAGCCTGGTCGACGCGGACGAGCAGGGGGCCTGGCCGCTGTCGTACGCGCAGCAGCGGCTCTGGTTCATCGACCAGCTCGACGGCGCGAGCGCGCAGTACAACATCCCGGCCGCCTTCCGCCTGACGGGCGCGCTCGACCTGCCGGCGATGCAACGCGCCCTGGAACGGGTGATCGAGCGCCACGAAGTGCTGCGCACCCGCTTCGAGCTCACCGACGGCGTGCCCGCGCAGGCCGTCGCCGGGACCACGCCGCTCGACATCCCCATGCACGATCTGTCGGGCATGGCCGCGGATGCCCGCGATGCGGAGGTCCGTCGCCGCGTGGCCGAAGAGGCGGCCCGTCCCTTCGACCTGGCACGGGACCCGATGCTCCGTTGCACGGTACTGAAGCTGGGCGCCGAGGAGCACGTGGTGCTGTTCACCATGCACCACATCGCCTCCGATGGCTGGTCCCAGGGCGTCCTGGTGCGCGAGTTCACCGCGCTGTACGCCGCGTTCAACACCGGCGAGGCGGACCCCTTGCCGCCGCTGCCGCTGCAGTACCGGCATTTCGCCCGCTGGCAGCGCGAAGCGATCGAGGGCGGTTCGCTGGCCCCCTCGCTCGCCTACTGGCAGTCGCACCTGGCCGGCATGCCGGTTGTCCACGAACTGCCGCTGGACCACCCGCGGCCGGAACGGCAAAGCCATGCCGCGCGCCAACTGGGACGCCGGCTGGACATCGCCCGGCTCGACGCGCTCAAGGCGCTCGCGCAGGCACAGGGCGCGACCTTGTTCATGGTGCTGCAGTCGGCGTTCGCCGCGGTGCTGTCGCGCTGGAGCGGGCAGGACGACGTGGTGATCGGCGTGCCCAGCGCGGGGCGCGAACGGCCCGAAGTGGCGCCGCTGATCGGCTTCTTCATCAATACCCTGGTGTTCCGCCAGCAGATCGCCCCCGCCATGACCGGTGAGGCGATCATCCAGGCCGGCAAGCGGGTCGCCCTGGATGCCTTCACGCATGCCGAGATTCCGTTCGACCTGCTCAACGACACGCTCAAGCATCCCCGCAGCCTGGCCTACAACCCCTTGTGCCAGGTCAAGTTCGTCCTGCAGAACCATGAATCGGGCCAGCTCACGCTGCCGGGCCTTCAGCTTGAAGCGCTGGATGGCGGCGGCGAACAGGTCCATTTTGACCTCGACCTGAGCGCCCAGGAAAGCACGGAAGGCCTGTACCTGGGCTGGACCTACAAGGCCTCGCTGTTCGAAGCCTCGAGCATTGAGCGGATGGCCCGGGCCTACGAAGCGCTGCTGTCGCAGTGGCTGGAACGCCCGCAGGCGCGGCTGGACGAACTGGAATGGGTGGACGCGGCGCAGTCCGCGTCGCTGCGGGCGCTGGGACGCGGCGCGGACAGCCGCGCCGGTCGTGCGCAGCCGCTGCCGCGTGCGCTGGAAGCGGCGGCGGCACGGACCCCGGACGCACCGGCGGTACGCTGCGGCGGGGTGACGCTGGACCATCGCGAGCTGGACGCGAAGGCCAACCGGCTGGCGCACGCGCTGCTGGAGGCGGGCGTGCAGGCGGGCGACCGGGTCGGCGTGCACCTGGAGCGCTCGGTGGAACTGATGGTGGCCCTGCTGGCCTGCATGAAGGCCGGCGCGGCCTACGTGCCGCTGGACCACCGCCAGCCGCCGGCGCGGCTGCAGGCGATCGTGGCCGACGCCGGGATCGCGGTGGTGCTGGTGGACGGCGGCCGCTCGGTGCTGCCGGTGGCGGGCCTGGACACGCTGTACATGGACGGCGCGGGGCGCTCGCCGGACTGGCTGTCGGAGTATCCCTCGAGCGCGCCGGCGGTGGGGGTGACCGACGCCGACAGCGCCTACGTGCTCTACACCTCCGGATCGACCGGCGTGCCCAAGGGCGTGGAGATCAGCCACGGCGGCCTGATGGACTACTGCGCGTTCGCGCGCGAAGGGTATTACGGCGACGGCCTGGGCGGCTCGCTGGTGGTGACCTCGCCGGCGTTCGACCTGAGCGTGCCGAGCCTGTACGTGCCGCTGCTGGCGGGCGGCTGCGTGGAGCTGATGCCGGCGGAGGACGAAGTGGCGGCGCTGGCGGCGCGGCTGGACGAGGCGGGGGTGCCGGCGAGCCTGTTGCGGATGACGCCCTCGCACGTGCAGGCGCTGCTGGCGCACCGGGGCGAAGCGGTGAGCGCGTGCGCGCATGTGTTCGTGGTGGGCGGCGAGGCGTTCGGCGCGGGGCTGGCGCGGTCGCTGCAGGC
>NZ_JACHTF010000030.1:2500-5448 GCF_014145325.1 Marilutibacter spongiae | reverse complement strand
ACCAATGACCAATGACCAATGACCAATGACCAATGACCAATCACGGCTCCAACAAAGAAGAAGGCCGGTCCCTTTCGGGGACCGGCCTTCGGTGTAAATGTTCAGCGATGTCCTACTCTCGCATGGCTTAGGCCACACTACCATCGGCGCAGCTGCGTTTCACTTCCGAGTTCGGAATGGGATCGGGTGGTACCACAGCGCTATGTTCGCTGAACAAGCTTGTGAAGCAGCGCGTTGCCGCGCCAGCTTGCAAGGGTCGGGAAGTAGCGAAGAGCCGAATGTCGTCGACGTATCGTCGAGTCCAAGGCCACTTGAGGTTATATGGTCAAGCCACACGGATCATTAGTACTGGTTAGCTCAATGCATTGCTGCACTTACACACCCAGCCTATCAACCACCTGGTCTTGATGGTTCCTTCAGGGGAGTCAAGCTCCCGGGAGATCTCATCTTGAGGCGCGCTTCCCGCTTAGATGCTTTCAGCGGTTATCGCTTCCGAACATAGCTACCCGGCAGTGCCACTGGCGTGACAACCGGAACACCAGAGGTTCGTCCACTCCGGTCCTCTCGTACTAGGAGCAGCCCCTCTCAAATCTCCAACGCCCATGGCAGATAGGGACCGAACTGTCTCACGACGTTCTGAACCCAGCTCGCGTACCACTTTAAATGGCGAACAGCCATACCCTTGGGACCGACTACAGCCCCAGGATGTGATGAGCCGACATCGAGGTGCCAAACACCGCCGTCGATATGAACTCTTGGGCGGTATCAGCCTGTTATCCCCGGAGTACCTTTTATCCGTTGAGCGATGGCCCTTCCATACAGAACCACCGGATCACTAAGACCTACTTTCGTACCTGCTTGATCCGTCGATCTCGCAGTCAAGCACGCTTATGCCTTTGCACACAGTGCGCGATGTCCGACCGCGCTGAGCGTACCTTCGTGCTCCTCCGTTACTCTTTGGGAGGAGACCGCCCCAGTCAAACTACCCACCATACACGGTCCCCGACCCGGATTACGGGCCCAGGTTAGAACGTCAAGCACGACAGGGTGGTATTTCAAGGATGGCTCCACCAGAACTGGCGTCCTGGTTTCAAAGCCTCCCACCTATCCTACACAGACGAACTCAACGTTCAGTGTAAAGCTATAGTAAAGGTTCACGGGGTCTTTCCGTCTTGCCACGGGAACGCTGCATCTTCACAGCGATTTCAATTTCACTGAGTCTCGGGTGGAGACAGCGCCGCTGTCGTTACGCCATTCGTGCAGGTCGGAACTTACCCGACAAGGAATTTCGCTACCTTAGGACCGTTATAGTTACGGCCGCCGTTTACCGGGGCTTCGATCAAGAGCTTCGCCTTGCGGCTGACCCCATCAATTAACCTTCCGGCACCGGGCAGGCGTCACACCCTATACGTCCACTTTCGTGTTTGCAGAGTGCTGTGTTTTTGATAAACAGTCGCAGCGGCCTGGTCACTGCGACCCCCGCCAGCTATAGCTCGCACGAGCCACCAGCAGGGGTGCACCTTCTCCCGAAGTTACGGTGCCATGTTGCCTAGTTCCTTCACCCGAGTTCTCTCAAGCGCCTGAGAATTCTCATCCTGCCCACCTGTGTCGGTTTACGGTACGGTCTGCGTAAGCTGAAGCTTAGGAGCTTTTCCTGGAAGCGTGGCATCAATCACTTCGCTCTAATGAGCTCGTCTCGGTGCTCGGTGTTAAAGGAACCCGGATTTGCCTAAGTTCCACACCTACCGCCTTTCCCCGGGACAACCAACGCCCGGTAGACCTAGCCTTCTCCGTCCCTCCATCGCACTTACGCGAGGTGCTGGAATATTAACCAGCTTCCCATCGACTACGCATTTCTGCCTCGCCTTAGGGGCCGACTCACCCTGCGCCGATTAACGTTGCGCAAGGAAACCTTGGGCTTTCGGCGTGCGGGCTTTTCACCCGCATTATCGTTACTCATGTCAGCATTCGCACTTCCGATACCTCCAGCAGACCTCTCGATCTGCCTTCGCAGGCTTACGGAACGCTCCTCTACCGCGCATACAAAGTATGCACCCCAAGCTTCGGTTCAGTGCTTTAGCCCCGTTAAATCTTCCCCGCAGACCGACTCGACCAGTGAGCTATTACGCTTTCTTTAAAGGGTGGCTGCTTCTAAGCCAACCTCCTGGCTGTCTGTGCCTTTCCACATGGTTTTCCACTTAGCACTGAATTTGGGACCTTAGCTGTGGGTCTGGGTTGTTTCCCTTTTCACGACGGACGTTAGCACCCGCCGTGTGTCTCCCATGCAGTCTGTCTTGGTATTCGGAGTTTGCCATGGTTTGGTAAGTCGCAATGACCCCCTAGCCATAACAGTGCTCTACCCCCAAGAAGATTCACATGAGGCGCTACCTAAATAGCTTTCGAGGAGAACCAGCTATCTCCGGGTTCGATTAGCTTTTCACTCCTAATCACACCTCATCCCCTACCTTTGCAACGGGAGTGGGTTCGGGCCTCCAGTTGATGTTACTCAACCTTCACCCTGGGCATGACTAGATCACCCGGTTTCGGGTCTACTGCCCGCGACTATGCGCCCTTATCAGACTCGGTTTCCCTTCGCCTCCCCTATACGGTTAAGCTTGCCACGAACAGTAAGTCGCTGACCCATTATACAAAAGGTACGCAGTCACCCCGAAGGGCTCCTACTGCTTGTACGCACACGGTTTCAGGGTCTATTTCACTCCCTTCACCAGGGTTCTTTTCGCCTTTCCCTCACGGTACTGGTTCACTATCGGTCGGTCAGGAGTATTTAGCCTTGGAGGATGGTCCCCCCATGTTCAGACAGGGTTTCTCGTGCCCCGCCCTACTCGATTTCATCGAATGTGCCCTTTCGCATACAGGGCTATCACCTTTTATAGCCGGACTTTCCAGACCGTTTTGCTAGAACACAATCGACTTAAGGGCTGTTCCCC
>NZ_JACHTF010000002.1 GCF_014145325.1 Marilutibacter spongiae | reverse complement strand
ACAACGAGGAGCGACCCAAGAAGGTGCTCGGCGGACTGACCCCGAGCGACTACGCCAGCCAGCTGGCATCCGCTACGATTGATCCCGGACTCTAAACCGCCTTGCTACTGAAGGCGGGGGGACGTCGGAGGTACCCCGCCGGCTGCAGCAAGCGTCGCCGCGCCATCCACAGATTCGACATTGCGAACAGCGTCAGCACCTGCGCCGTGTTCTTCGCCAGGCCGCGGTAGCGCACCTTGGCGTAGCCGAACTGCCGCTTCATCACCCGGAACGGATGCTCCACCTTCGCCCGCACGCTGGCCTTGAAGTGCTCCCAGCGTTCGGCGTCCTTGCGTTCGCGCTTGTTCTTGATCGCGCGCAGCTTCGACGGCTTCTCCGCGATCCAGAACGCGACGTCAACGCCCTGCAGTTCCTCGCGTTTGTCCGCACCGGTGTAGCCGCTGACCCCGCACACCGTGTCTTCCTTTCCATGCAGCAGCGTGTGCACCTGGGTCACGTCGCCCACGTTGGCTGCCGTGCACTCCACGTGGTGCACCAGGCCTGACTCTTCATCCACGCCAATGTGCGCCTTCATCCCGAAGCGCCACTGGTTGACCTTCTTCTTTTGGTGCATCTCCGGGTCGCGCTCGCCGTCCTTGTTCTTCGTCGAACTTGGCGCCGCGATGATCGTGTTGCGCGTCCCCGAAGCTCAGCTGCATCGTCGTCATCCGTCGAACCTTGCGCTATTGTCGCCGAGGGAATTGTTCAGAGCATCCCTAGGGAGCATCCACGGTCTTCCTAGCGCTCACCATCAAAAGTCTGCCTTCCTCATCAAAAGCAACGCTAACCGTAATGTTCGCGCGCCGCAAAAAACCCTCCCAATAATCATCATAGGTAAACTGAATCGAGCGCTCCCCTATGACTTCATTCTGACTCCGGATCCAAACCCCTTGATCATCATTCACGCGAACATCTCGAAACTTTCGTCTGCTCACCTCCATTTTCGCCTGGTCGACACTCATGCCGGCGACAAGGAAACGTTCGACCTCTTTAATGGCTTGACTCTCGCTCCGACTCTGTTGAGAGCAGCCCAAGGCGGTCAATAAAACAAGAGATATTGAAGCTCGGATTGTTGTATTCATCGGTCAAATAGATAGCTCGGCAATGGATTTCCATATCCAGGGGTTGGTGCTCCAGTATGCGCGGGCATAGTAAAACCTGCAGCCATGCCGATGCCACTCACAAAGCTGTTGGAATTAAACTGCCAGTTCCCCACAGGAATCAACGTATAAGGAACGGTTCGATTGTTGTAGTTCCCAACCATGCCCATAAGCTTCTCGATCGCAGAATTTTCATTTTTGTAGATGCATGGCAAAGTTAAAGGGGTAATGTTGCTATTTGGTTTGGTGACATCATTGATTCGATTGATGCCGCCGGAAAGTACATCGCTAGAAACATCAGGCCCGCCACCTATAGTGGCGAAATGCCTGCCATTGGAGTCAATGTTATTTTTGAAATCGGGATGATTTGCCCAGTATGCTTGGTCAATTGGAGTTATCACTAGCTTTGAATGATAGATGCCGAGAGCAACCTCGTGGTTTGCGTATGCAATCTCCAGGCCGCTTGGGTCGATAAAGCTTAGGGGATTGGCGGCTGAGTAGATATAGGTATTAATACCTCCAGCCAAGCCAATCGGATCACTCTCAACATATCGCCCAAGGGCCGGGTCATACGTCCGAAAATTGTTGTACCACAGCCCTGACTCGGTGTCGCGATACTGTCCCGGGAACCCCAGGTTCAGACCCCCAACCTGGTCCAACGAAACGTTTGTGTCGAAGGTCCCGCCTCCCGAACGCCACACTACCGCTTTCGCGCTATTGGTCAGGACCTCGGGACGTCCCAGGTGATCGGTATGCGCCATGTAGAGCTGCCCTCCGCGGACAACGCCGATCGGCGAGCCGTTCGGCAATCGCAGGTAATGTGTCCACGTCCTGGGGCCCCAGTGATAGTCAACGTCAAGCTGCCCTCCTAGGCCGTACAGGAACACCCACTGTGTTGCGGCGCTTCCCTGCGTTTTCCGGTTCCGCTGACCCAGCGCATTCACGAAGTAGCTCGTGGACACTCCTTCCGTCGTAACCTTGCCGAGCCTGTTGAAGGCATCGTATTCGAGGGTCATGCCTCCATTGGAGTTGCTGGTCAGGGTGTTCCCTGCGTTGTCGTAGGTGAAGGGTGCACCCTTCACGTTGTCAATACGGTTGCTCGCCGCCTCAATCACAGTGGGGATAGGCGGCACCATGACGCCGGGCGCTCGACTGTATTTGGTGACCCTGTTTCCGTTGTCGTCGTACTCATACTGTGTATAACGGCGCGTGGGGTCTGCCGCGGAGCCGTCCTTGATCAAGCGCCCAAGCTCATCGTACTCATAAAACGTCGCGCTGCCGGACACGCCATTCTCGATCTGTGTGATCAGATCCCGAGTGTCGTATTCAAGCGTCCGGCTCTGAATAAAGCTGCTGCCATTCCTGGAATAGATGCTGGTGAGTCGCTGATCCCCGATGGCATATCCCTGGTCGTACTGATGAGATCGCGTGATGCCGTTCCCATACGTCCATCCAGCTATTGCTCCCCACGGCAAGTGCTGTATGCCGGTTGCGACGTTCTTGGCGACTCCGCCAATGTTCGCAGTCACCGCGACCAAGCTGTCGAGCGAGTATCCATAGCCTAGACTGACTCCGCCCGGGTAGCTGATGCCTGTCAATCTTCCCAGATTATCGTAGGCGTATGCCTGGTCGAAGTTGATCGAACTGGTCCCAATCCTTTGCCCCTGCGTGAGCCGTGATCCCTGAGGATTGTATGTATATGTGAGTTCCCCGGTGCGATCCGTAATTCTACAGATTCGACCCTTGCCGTTCGAACACACATCGTAAGCGAACTCCTGCGTCTGCCCTCCCGCTACCGCGGTCAAGATTCGCCCCAGTGAATCGTGGGTATAAATGACTTGTTTGCCGTTGGCGCGGACCATCTTCGTGACGCGACCTGCTGCATCCAGGGTGTAATTCGTCACGCCCGTGTCCGGGCTGGTCAGTTTCCAAAGTGCCCCAAACCCATCGTAGCTGTAGTTGGTGACTAGCCCGCGAGGGTCTGTGACGCGTACTACCTGATCTGCTGCATTGTAGGTGTAACGAGTGGACTTTCCGCGAGGGTCGGTAGAGGTGATCAATCGATCAAGGCCATCGTACTCGAATGTCTTGGAGTTGTTCTGGGCATCCGTCTGGGTGGCAAGGTTGCCCGACTCATCATAGGTACGACGTATCGATTGGCCGTTTGCGCCTCTAATACGGAGGGGGCGTCCCAGCTCATCGTACTCCACAATGGACCGGTAGCTGACCGTCGCCCCTGTCGGCACCGCGGAAACCTCGATACCGGGCGCAATGATGGCGCCAATGTCTTCACCAGGTATCGAAGCAGGCATGGGGTTGACCGGGCCAGGGATGCTGGCAATTTCGCCGCGATACGTTGCGACGATATCGGAGGCGGCGTTGTAGTCATAGGACTCGAATGCGTACTTCCCGTTCGGCTGGACCTCGTACTGTCCAATGAGGCGTCCCACGACGTCGTAGCGGAAGATCCGCGATGCGCCGTACGGCTTGTTGATACTGTCCAGCCGGCCGTTGAGGTCATACAGGTAATCTGTTTCAGTGCGCGCCCCGTTATAGAATCGAGCCTCTTTCACGATCCTGCCCCGAAGATCGTAGGTGTACTCGATAATGTCCCCGTTCTCATTGGTCACCTTCGTCGGTTGACCAAATGCATTGTGGCCGCTGAAGGTCCGTTTGTGCCCCAAGCCATTCTGGATGGATACCAGATCGCCCAGGGGGTTGTAAGACATGACCTTGCGATCTCCGGTGCCGCCTAGCGGGCCATCCTCAGTCGATGTCGCGATCATTCCGTTTGAATGAAACGTGTAGGAATAGCTGGTTTTCCTATCCTGGTTCGCTACACCCGTGTTCGTCAGGTTACGGGACGTCACGCTGGCAGTGAGGCTGTTGCCGTTCGGGAACGTGGACGCACTTGGCGTGTAGGTATACGTCGTACGGCGCAGTCCACTTACGGTGATCGACTTGATGAGTTCGGTACGCAAGACGTTCGTTGGGTCCGCGTCATACTCCCACGTCGTGACACGCTGCTCGGGCCTTCCAGCTGCCTCAATCGCTTTTGTGCGACGACCGAAGCTGTCGTACTCGTATCGGGTCACGATGTCTCGTTCATCGGATGCGTACTCCAACAGACCGTTCTCAAGGTAGGACGCAAGCTTGAAGGTAGAAGGGCAGTTGGTCGTGGCGGCACCTACAGTCTCAACGATCTGCCCGTCTTCTACATGGTATGTGGTCTTTTTCTGGTAAGGATTGATGACTTCACGGCTGCCACCGTTGAAGTCGTAGTTGTAAACATAGCGATTGGCGCCGTTGGCTAGCTGCGTAGTCGCTACAGCAGACGTGTTCTGGCCCGCCAGCTTGTAGGTATAGGTCGAGATCGGGACGCCATTGACCTTGATCTGCAACATTCGATGGACGTTTGTGTAGGGGCGAGGCGTGCCCGTTGAGTTGGAAGTCCCCGTTTCGTGAATATATTCCAGGTTACCCTTTCCATCGGGGTAGCTTACCGTGCGCAGTATGGGTGCCTCGACGTTCGAGGCGTATGCGGTGCCCGCCGTGTAGTATCCGAACCTATACACTCCGCCATTTGGCGCTTGTATGCTGGTCACGGCCCCTGGCGTGGCGCTGGTCCACGACAACGTGATCGCCCGGCCTGAGGTATGCGTTACCTTGGTGAGGCGATTACTGGTGTCGTAAGTGTATGTGAGGCGGTTGCCGTCGCGCTGGTCAATATAGTCTATAAACCCGTTGCGCCGGAATACCATCCTTGGCCCAAAGGCTGATCCGCCGCGCGTGTGGAGAAGATATTTGCCGCTGTCAGCAGTTCCATCGTCGATGACGGATACCCAGTACATCGAGGCTGTTCCAGTACCGTGCCAGTTGCCACCGGATTTGGTCATCTGGATGACGCCACCCTGATCGGTATAAAAATGCAGCGTTGTCGGACTGCTTACGTTACAGGATGGTTTCCCCGGGGTCGGGTAGCACATCACGCCTGTCTTGGAAAACGCAATTTTCAGATCGAGGTTCGTCACCCACGACTGGCCCAGAACGCCTATCCCTTTCCACCGCGGGTTCTTGTATCGTTCGAATCTGAGATCGGGATTTGAAACCGACTGGAAGTCGACGGCAGATGCATGCTTGTAGCCATCTACTACGTTTACAGGGTTGTTCTGTATCGCAGGTGGCGCCTTGTTGTCGACAGCGCCACACTGGGTGTCGGGTTGCGGATTGATTGCTGTCCCGGGGCTTGGGTCTGAAGGGTCCGGCCGTTCGGTGTCATAGCCGAAATCACCAGCCTGAGGGACTCCATCAAGGAAGAAGGAGATGCTGTTCGGATTCATCGATGCCAGCGGCCCGGTGTTCAAAGAGACCATCGGCGGCGCCATGGGAAGGCGCGATATCCGGAATCCATACGCCGTCACGCGATCAAGCGTAGGCACGCTGTCGGGTACCTGTTGCGCATGTGATTGACCGACCGCGGCGACTGAGCCAACCGCAGCGATGAGCAGGCAGCGTAACGCCTTGCCAAGATCTGAATTGCCACGCGCACTCAGCTCGACTCCCAAGGACCTTCCTTCCATCATGTAAGCCTTCCTATGGTTTGATCTTTAGCTTGAACCGCAACGTTCCAAAGCCCGGACATGACTGCCGGGCCATCGTTTGCAATCGAGAAGGGAGTGCCGACAAATTCGCTACGGATCTCGTCAGCCAGCGCATTGGCTCTCCGCTCCGAGACACCCAGGGCATTTCTCAACGTTGCGACTTCAATGCAGTTCTGCGTCAGTACGCACAGCAGTGCGCGGTCCCCATCTCTCGGGGATCGGGACGCACCGCGGATGGCTCGCGCCACGTGCGAGAAGACATGCTTGCTACGGTCGCATTCCAGTACCGAGGACAAGGACGTTCGAAATGCACCGGCCAGGCGCAAGTATGGATCGAGCCCCGCCATGAACGCGTCCGGCCATACCTGACCTGCCAGTTCGGCGCTGAAGGTTGCCAGGAACACTGCCGCGGCGACCCCCTCCCCGGGGCTGCCAGCGGCCGCGCCGGCTTGGACCGTCATCAATCTGGCCCAGCGGCCGTTGCCATCGATGAAGGGATGAACACAGCTGCAGTACATCCCTGTCACTGCGGCGACAACAAATGGGCTGACGTCTGTGGGAGGGGACGCGAGGACGCGTCCAAGGTCATCGACGAGTTCCGTCAGCGCCTCGTAGGGTGGATAGACATGGCGTGCTTGGCTGGCAGTCGCTGCGCCAGTGAACACGTTCTCCTGGCGCAAGCTCGTCGCAAGGGGGTGGACGCTTCGCGCAGCCTCAAGGACCGCCTGGGGCGACCGATATGCCGCCTGTCCAATGGCAACCTGGCCAAGAGTTGTCGCCAGCTTCGCATCGATAACGCCTGCAGACAGGCGATAGGATGCCAAGGGAAGCAGCCACGTTGCGATGCTCGACTCAAGCTCTGGGACGTCAGTTGGTCGCTGACCCGCGCAGCGAGACAAAAGCTCACTCAAGGGCTCAGGGGCCGCATAGCGTATCGGTAGCCCGGTTACGGCAGAGGGGATGGCGTCAGAGCGCCCTATAGGTATGCGGAGCGCTTCGTCGCTCTTTGAAGAGCAATTTCGTGCGGAGACCACTGGAGCCATCCCTGTCCCCCTTAGCAGACTTTCCATGTCGCAGTAGAGGCAATCAGTTCGATTGCCGAGCGCCGGACTCTAGGAGGTGCGACCTTTGGCTGTCAAGCCAGTGCCTCGATTTACGGCTCGCAAACTGTTAGTGCTCTCGCGGAGCGAATGATCGGGAGTCGCTTTCAACAGAAGAGGGGACGGTATTGTTTGTCGAGCGACCTGGGGCCGCGATGCTCGGAGGCAGGACGCCGGGCAGGATTTGGGTACGAAATGTACCTAACCCCAATTTCGGGGCTCGGCTAAGATCGCGGCATGGCCCGACTCCTGCTCAACCTCCGCCACGTGCCCGACGACGAGGCCGACGACGTGCGCGCCATGCTCGACGAGGCCCGTATCGCTTTCCATGAAACCCCGCCGAGCATGTGGGGCATCTCGGCGGGCGGGATCCACGTCAGCGAGAACGGCGACTTCGAGCGGGCGCGGCGCCTGATGGACGACTACCAGGCCCAGCGCGCTGCACGCGTGCGCGCCGAGCACGAGGCCGCGGTGCGGGACGGCAGCGCTGGTACCTTCTGGACCGTCTTGCGGGACGAGCCGGTGCGTGTGGTGCTGACGCTGCTCGCGATCGTGCTGCTGCTCGGGCTCATGGCGCTGCCGATGATCCTGCTCGGGGGCGGTTGACAGGCTGGACGGCACGCGGGCCTGGGAACAAGAGGAGGCGGAGGCAAACCAGGCAAGTGTGTCTACCTCCGCCGCTCGTTGATCCCCGCCTGCCGCAGCGCACGCAGGCGGCTGTCACTTTTCGCTTAGGTTACGTTCAAGTCGCTAGGGCACTAGCCAGCCCAACTCGTACGCGAGGGATGTCATGAAGAAGCTGAGCGCTGCTGTGCCTATCAACGTGCTCATGAATCTTCGTTTTTCGATGGTAGGGGCACTTCGAAGCGACAGGATGCCGACGACATAGCCGAATATCGCCGCAATCGCCATGCCAACGAGGAAGTTCTGTGTCATCGCGGTTCCTCGCACTTGCACTTCTTCTGATTCTGGTTCCGCCGATGCGCCGTGAACCCCATCTTGATGAGGCCTCCAGCACACGCTACTCCGCCCACTACCGAAGCCGCGGCTGCACAGCTGACGCCCGTCACTCCCGCTTCGATGATTCCCTTCTCGGATAGTTCCCGGACGCGGTCGCATGCAGCGGCTCTTTCCGAGGGGCTGGGAGGCGTGCGCGGGCCGCCGAACGTAGAAAATCGATCAAAGAAGTTCAAGCCGTCATAGCCGTCTAGCGCGTCGAAGTTGTTGAACTTCCACGGAGAGCAGTGGGCGGAAAGACAGCCGTTTCCAGTTAGCTGCCAATCGTCCATTTGTCCGTTGGCGTTCGAGTCGTAACGTACTTCGAAGGCGTGGCCGGGGGCAGTCATCACGTGCTCGAACTCAGCGCGCGTCAATCCGGCTTCGGTCAGTACCGCATCTGAAATCGAAATCGAAAGGTTCTCACCCTTTGAATTGCTGACATAGACCCGATTGGTGGCAAGGTCGATGATTGCGCCTACTTCGGAATGGCTGACTTGATACTGTTGTGCGACAGGATCGAGTGCTTCAAAGCTCCGGCCGTCCTCAATTCCTTCGTTGGGCAATTCGATCACATCACCCGGGGGTGTGGAGGCATGTGCGAGTCCCCATGGAACAAGCCGTGGAAGGCTCATCGTGGCAATTGCGAGACAGCTTTTTCTCATTTCCATTTGAGTGCATTCCTTGCATGTCACGTCATTGTGACAATCAAAAAAACTATCAACGCGGCGGTGGCTGCGCAACTCGACTCCATGGGGACGCCGAGGTCGAACAAACGCGCTTAAGCGTCTCCGTCCCGACTGGCCGCTTGCCACGTGCGATAGCGGGGCAGGTAGGGCGAGTCGGGGTCGAGGATGGCGATCAGGTCCGCCATGGCCTGTACGCCCCGTGGGTGCGGTGCGTTGAGGAGGATGACCAGACCGTCGCCTGAGGGCTGGTAGAGGTAGGCCAGGGTGTCTTCCGACCAGTCGCTGCCGCCATGGCCGAGGGTCGAGCCATCGGCGAAGTGGGCGACTTCCACGCCCAGGCCGTAACCCTGGCTGACGGGGCAGGGCGTGCCCGGGTATGCGGCGCAATCGACCAGCCGGTCCTTGCCGCGATCGGTCTGCACGCGGTCGCGTTCCCGTGCCAGCGCGCGGTCGTAGCCGCTGCCTGTGTGGAGGGCACCGAGGAAGCGGGCGAGATCGGGCACGCTCACCACCAGGTCGTCCGCCGCCGACCAGGCGCCGTCGGCCTTGCAGCCGCCGTAGGGCGGGCAGTAGTAGCCGGGAAACATGCCTTGTGCGTCGACCGGTCGGGCGATGCCTTCCAGGTGATGCCTGTCCACGGCGATGGCCGCCGTCGTCATGCCGACGGGATCGAAGACGGTGCGCTGCACGATGGCGGGGAAGGGCGCGCCCAGCTTTGCTTCGATGGCGTGGGCGAGCCACTCGAAACCCTCGCCGGAATAGCCGTAGCGGGTGCCCGGGTCGTGTTCGAAGACCAGCGTGCGGTCGGCACGGAATACGCGCCAGTTGGGGAGCCCGGAGGGTGGTCGAGCACCATGCGGGCCGTCAGCGCCTCGTGGCGGGAGTCGCCGGTGACATCGGGGTCCACCCAGTACGGCGCGAGTGGCGCATCCAGGTCCAGGTCGCCCGACGCGACCAGGCGCAGCGCGGTCTCGGCAGTGACCAGCTTGGTGATCGACGCGACGTTGAAGCGGGTGCTGGCGCCGGCCCGCTGGCCGGGCGCTTGATCGCCATGGTAGTGCGACCACACCAGCTTCCCGTCCCGAAGGATACCGATACCGGCGGTCACGATGCCTTCGCGACGCAGCACCGCGTCCAGCGCCGGCCCGGCATCGGGGGCGGGCAGTGCGACACGGCCGTTCGCGGGCGGTGGGGGTTGCGTTGAAGCGATCGTCGTGCAGGCGCCGAGCAGGAGCATGGCGGCGAGGGGCAGCAGTCGCATGTCGTTGTCCGTTGGAGGGCCGGGCTCCATCCGATGCCGAAACCTGCGGGAGGGTTTACGCGTTGTCCGTGCGGGAACGCGTCCCGTGGGCCGACCAGCGAAGGATCCCGCCCGGACAAAAGGGGCGAATTTCCAACCATTGGTCGCGGCGCCGCATCCGTAGTGTGGGCCGCTTGGCCCGGTGAATCCCCTTGACGTATCCCTTCGCGGCGGCGTCGCTTCGATGCCCGCGGGGCTTGCGCGCCCAGACGCGTGCGAGGCGCTACGCCGGTGTCCGGGCGGACATCCGTCTCACGGACGCCCGGGCGGGGCGGGACCCCGCGAGTGCCGACCGCCGCCCACGTCACGACGTGGGGTTCGTGACGACTTCCGTACCAACGAGGAAATGTTCATGAGATCAGTGCTGTTTGCGAAATTTGCGATGGCCTTTGCCTGCGTCCTGGCGGCCCTGCCTTCTCCCGGGCGCGCGCAGGACACCGCGGATGGGGCCCTGACCGTCGTGCGGGCCGCGCATCTGGTGGACGTGCGGCATCGTCGGGTGATCGATGACGTCGCAGTCGTCATCGCGGGTGGCGAGATCCGCTCGATCGAGACTGGCGCTGGCATGCCGATGGGAGCGGAAGTGATCGACCTGGGCGAGGTCACCCTGCTTCCCGGACTGATCGACGTGCATACCCACCTGCTGCACGAGTACGACCGCGAGCACGGCGACGACGACGCCAATCGCATCCTGGAGATCGTCGAGATGAGGGCGGCGGACCGCGCGCTGCTGGGCGCGCGCAATGCGCGGGACATGCTGGAAGCAGGCTTCACCACGGTTCGCGACCTCGGCAATTCCGGCATCAACAATGATGTCGCGTTGCGCGACGCCATCGACGGGGGATGGGTGCCCGGGCCGCGCATGTTCGTGTCGACCCGTGCCCTGTCGCCGGTGGGCGGTCAGTTCCAAGAGCTGGTGGAAGCGGCGCAGCCGCTCGTGGCGCGCGAGTACGTGCAGGTCGACGGCCCGGAGCAGGCCCGCAGGGCCGTGCGGCAGGCGATCCACGACGGCGCCGACTGGATCAAGGTCATCGTCAATTCCGACAGTCTGATGCTGTCGCCCGGCGAGATGGAAGCGATCGTCGACGAAGCGCACCGCGCAGGCGTCCAGGTGGCCGCGCATGCCACCCACGGCGACGCCGCCGCGATGATCGCGGTGCAGGCAGGCGTGGATTCGATCGAACACGGTTACACGATCTCGGACGACGTGCTGGCGGTCATGGCACGCAAGCACATCGCCCTGGTGCCGACCGACAGCCCGACGGCCGAACACCACCGGGCACGCATCCGCCGTGCCGTCGCCGCCGGCATCCGCATCGCGATCGGATCGGATGCGTACTACCGCGCGGATGGCCTGACGCGGGGCCAGGTCGCCGCGCGCATCTATCCGCGCTACGTCGCGGCGGGGATGTCCAACATGGACGTATTGCGTTCGGCCACCCTGCTGCCGGGCGAGCTGCTTGCGCCCAGGCATCCAATCGGGACGATCGAGGCGGGGGCCAGGGCCGACCTCATCGCCGTGCGCGGCGATCCGCTGGAGGACATCGGCGCCCTTGAAGACGTGGCCTTCGTCATGAAGGAGGGGCGCACCGTGGTGAATCGCCTGACCCGGCCGTGATGAAAAAACACCCGGGTGCGACGCTCGCCGCCACCCGGGTGCCTGGCTCGCTTCCTGCGAACGTCGCTTCAGTAGCAGGGGCCGCGGTGGTCGCCGTGGCCCAGGTGGGCGCTGATCGCCTCGGGCGGCAGTTCCAGCGTCTTCTTGCCCTTGTGGCAGACCAGGCCCTTGCCGGAGTGACCGTCCAAGTCGACCGGCACCCACAGGCAGCCGGACAGGGACAGGGCGAACAGCAGGACGAGCAGGTACTTCATTCGGTGCGTCTCACGATGGGATGATGCGGCCTAGGGTAGTGGCGCCGCGGTCCGCGGTGTCGTGATGCATGGTCCAAAAGGCGCTGCTGCATGCCCGCCGGGCAAGAGCGGGGCGATGAAGGGCCTGGAGGCGAATACGCCGGAGATGTAGGGCCCACATCGCCTCGCATGCGACGCCTCAGCCCTGCGGCGGCTTGCCGTCACCGGCGGGGATGGTGTTCACCATCCACGGCACGCCGAACTTGTCGACCACGGAGCCAAAGCCGGGGGACCAGAAGGTCGCGGCGAAGGGCATCACCTCCTTGCCGCCTTCGGACAGCGCCTTGAACCAGCGCTCGGCCTGGGCCACGTCCTCGGTGTGCAGGGTGACGTCGAAACCGTTCTTGGGCTTGTCGATGTTGGGGCTCCACTCGACGTCCATGTCGGCGCCCATCAGCGACTGGTCGCCGACGTCGAGCCAGCAGTGCATCAGCCAGTCCTTGTATTTTTCGCCGGTGATCGGCATGTCGGGCGGCGCGTCGCCGTAGGGATAGGCGGCGGTGATCTTGCCGTCCAGGACCTTGGCGTAGAACTCGAAGGCTTCACGGCATTGTCCCTGGAAGCTGAGGCTGGTCACGATCTTCATGGTGTCTCCTTGGGTGGGGGAACGGGCGTGCGAACACGGGGGTGGGGTCGTGGGGTCACTTCCCGGCCACGGCGGCTTCGATGGCGGCGATGTCGATCTTCTTCATCGTCATCATGGCGTCGAACGCACGCTTGGCCAGGGCCCGGTCGGGGTGGGTGAAGGCTTCGGTCAGGACGCGCGGGGTGATCTGCCAGGACAGGCCCCACTTGTCCTTGCACCAGCCGCATTCGCTCTCCTGGCCGCCGTTGCCGACGATGGCGTTCCAGTAGCGGTCGGTCTCGGCCTGGTCGTCGGTCGCGACCTGGAACGAGAACGCTTCGTCGTGCTTGAAGGCCGGTCCGCCGTTCAGGCCCAGGCAGGGGATGCCCATGACGGTGAACTCGACGGTGAGGACGTCGCCTTCCTGGCCGTCGGGATAGTCGCCGGGGGCGCGATGGATGGCGGTGACTTCGCTTTCGGGGAAGGTCTCGGCATAGAACCGGGCCGCGTCCTGGGCGTTGCCGTCGTACCAGAGGCAGATGGTGTTCTTGGCGGGGGTGGCCATCGCTCGGGCTCCTGTCGGGGTGGGGTGCATGGCGTGCACGTATCCCTTAGACGAACGGGCGCTGGCCGGATCGACACGCCGGCCACGCGGGCTAAACCCCACGCGGCCGCCGCGCATCTGTAAGCTCAGGCCCCCGACACAAGGATGCTGCCGCATGCGCACGCAACTGCTGGTCCGAACCGCCCTCGCCACCGCCCTGGCGGCGCTTTCCGCCACGGCCCTTGCCGCGCCGCCCGAGGGCGCCCCCGCGCCGGCGCGGGTGATGATGTTCGGCATGTTCCACTTCGCCAATCCGGGGCGGGACATGGTCAAGAGCGGGGTCGTGGACGTGACCACGCCCGCCCACCAGGCCTACCTTGACGGCCTCGCCGGGCGCCTGGCCGGCTTCGAGCCCACCGCGGTGCTGGCCGAGTGCAGCCCGGGCGACCAGGCGCGCTACGACGCGCAGTTCGAGGAGTACGTCGCCGGAGACTTCGACCTGCCCACGAACGAGACCTATCAGATAGGGTTCCGGCTGGCGCAGCAGGCAGGCCTGTCGGGCGTGACCTGCTTCGACGAGGACCAGGTGGGCTGGGACGCGCAGCCGATGTTCGACTACATGGACGCGCACGACACCCGGGCGCGCGAGGACATCGAGGCGCGCTTCAAGGCGCTCTCCGCCGAGCAGGACCGGGAGCAGTCGAGCCTGTCGCTGGCGCAGCTGCTGCAACTGGCGAGCGATCCTGGGCGCGATGCCGTCAACAAGGGCCTGTACCTGCGGACCAACGCCGTCGGCGCCGGCGACGGCTTCGCGGGCGCCGACGCCTCGGCGAGCTGGTGGCATCGCAATTTCCGCATGTACGCCAACATCCAGAAGGCCGCCGGACCGGGCGACCGGGTCGTCGTCCTGGCCGGGCAGGGTCACACCGCGATCCTGAAGGACCTCCTGGCCGTCGACGACCGCCGGGTCGCCGAAGACGTGCGCCCCTACCTTGAGGCCGGCGACTGAGGGCGCGAAGCACGTCCCGTAGGGCGCAATAAGCGCAGCGCATTGCGCCGGATGGAGCACAGGCGGGTGGAATCCGGATGTCTCAGGCAGGCGCGGCGGGCGGTGGTGCAATGCGCTTTGCTTATTGCACCCTACGAATGTGCTGGACCGTGCCGGTCCGCCGCCACCGGGATACCGTAGGGCGCACTAAGCGTAGCGCATTGCGCCGGATGGGATCAGTCGGAACAGGTCAGACCCTCCGCAAGACTGGCGTTGCCCCAGTCCAGGGAATAGAGTCCGGCGCCCACGCAGCGGTGGAACGTGGAATGCGGCCAATCGGCCACGCGGGCGACCAGGCCATGTTTGACCGGGTTGAAATGGACGTAGTCCATGTGTGCCCGATAGTCGTCGCCATCCCGTATGAGGTGCTCCCAATACCGGCGTTGCCATATGCCGCGCTCGCCGCGCCTTTGTCGCACCGATGAGCGTCTCTCGTCCCGTGGCAGGCCGCGGGAGAAGCCTCCCTTGATGAGTCGCCAACGCAGGGCGAAGTCCGTGTCTCCCTGGGGGAGCTCAATGAGGCAATGCAGGTGATCGGGCAGCACCGCCCATGCATGGATGCGGAAGGGGTGGCGTCCGCGAACCTTTCGCACTGTCTGGCGTAGCAGGTCGGCCTCGCGCAGCAACAGGTCGTTCTTGCCGCGTTCGAGCAGGTTGACGGTGAAGAACCAGGTGCCGCCCGGGTGCCAGGCGCGCCGATACTGGGGCATGTCGCGTCCTCCTTGACGCCGATGCAGGTGCATTGCGATCCGCTTGATGCACCCTACAGATACCGACATCCTGCTTCGACGGTGTGGCGCCGGCGAATGACGGGTGCCGCTTCGCTCGGCCCATCCTACGGTGGAGGCTGCCACTTGCGTTAACGGCGCCAGGGGCGCGCCGGTGCCTGGGGCGGATGATTTGAATCACGGGCGATGCAGGGCCCTTCATGTCCATCCTGAACAGCCTCCCGTCTCACCTGGTGAGACGGGAGGCGGGCAGGCTATAACTGCATGAAACTGAAAGAAAAACTCGCGGTACTGGCCGATGCGGCCAAGTACGATGCGTCCTGTTCGTCCAGTGGCGGCCGCAAGCGGGACTCGCGCGGGAGCGATGGCATCGGCTCGACCGGTGGCATGGGCATCTGCCATGCCTACGCGCCCGATGGCCGCTGTATTTCGCTGCTGAAGGTGCTGCTGACCAACTTCTGCATCTACGACTGCGCGTACTGCATCAACCGGCGCAGCTCCAACGTGCGGCGGGCGCGCTTCACGGTCGATGAGATCGTGCGCCTGACGATGGACTTCTACCGGCGCAATTACATCGAGGGCCTGTTCCTGTCCTCGGGGATCATCCAGTCCAGCGACTACACCATGGAGATGCTGGTGGAGGTCGCGCGTCGCCTGCGGGTGGAGGAGCGGTTCCGCGGGTACATCCATCTCAAGACCATTCCCGACGCCTCGCCCGAACTGCTGGCCGCGGCGGGCCGCTGGGCGGACCGGCTGAGCATCAACGTGGAGATGCCGACCGAGTCCGGACTCAACGCGCTGGCGCCGGAGAAGGATGCCGGCGACATCAGGCGCTCCATGGGCCGCCTGCGCCTGGGAATCGACGAGGCACGGGCCGAGAAGAAAGCCCCGCGTTTCGCACCCGCGGGGCAGAGCACGCAGATGATCGTCGGTGCCGACGCGGCCAGCGACCGCGACGTGCTGAAGACCAGCAGCACCCTTTACGCGAGCTATCGCTTGCGCCGGGTGTATTTTTCCGCGTTCAGCCCCATACCGGATGCCTCGCGGGCGCTGCCGCTGCGCCCGCCGCCACTGTTGCGCGAGCATCGCCTCTACCAGGCCGACTGGTTGATGCGCTTCTATGGTTTCGATGTCGGCGAAATCGCACCGCCGGGGGAGTCGGGCATGCTCGACCTGGACATCGACCCGAAGCTGGCGTGGGCGCTGCGCCATCGCGAGAAGTTTCCCGTCGACCTCAACACGGCAGACCGCGAGATGCTGTTGCGGGTGCCCGGGCTGGGAACCCGGACGGTGCACAAGCTGCTGGTCATGCGCCGCCACCGCCGCCTGCGTTACGACGACCTGGTCCGGCTCCGCGTGGCGATGGGCAAGGTCGCGCCGTTCATCGTCACGCTCGACCATCGGCCGCGCGCCGACGTCGACAGCCGGCTCATCCGTGCCGCCGCCGCGCGTCCGCCGGCGCAGGCGGACCTGTTCGGCCACTGATGCGCCGCGTCTCGCTGGACGATGGCGCCGACCTGGCCGAATGGCGGCAGGCCGCGCGCGGCCTGTTGGCGGACGGCATCGCCCCCGAGCACGTGCTGTGGGACGTGGGCGCTCAGGCGGACCTGCTGGGCGCGCTGGCGGCCCCGGGGCAAGGCCTTGCGAGCGGCGCGCGACCCGTGCCGGCCGTAGCGCAGGCGAAGGTGCCGGCGGCGTTCCTGTCGCTGGCCGGACGCGTGATCGCGCACGCCGATCCGCGACGCCATGCGGTGCTGTACCGGTTGCTGTGGCGCCTCGTCCATGGCGAGCGCGCGCTGCTGGGCATGGCGACCGACGACGACGTGGCCTGGGCCGCGGATGCGGCGAAGGCGGTGAATCGCGAGAAGCACAAGATGAAGGCCTTCGTGCGACTCCGCGAAGTCCAGGCGGCCGACGGCAGCGTGTACGTGGCCTGGTTCGAACCGGTGCACGACGTCCTGGCCCAGGTCGCGCCGTTCTTCGCGCGGCGTTTCGCCGGCATGCGCTGGTCCATCCTGACGCCGCTGCGGAGCGCGCACTGGGACGGCCAGGCGCTGCGCCTGGGCCCCGGCGCGGAACGCGCGGACGCGCCCGACGGAGACGCGCTCGAAGCGCTGTGGCGCGTCTACTACGCCAACATCTTCAATCCGGCTCGGCTGAAGGTCGACGCGATGGTGAAGGAGATGCCGGTCCGCTACTGGAAGAACCTGCCCGAAGCCGCGCTGATCCCCGGTCTCATACGCGAGGCCGGCGGGCGCATGCAGGCGATGGTCGATGCCGCGCCGACCACGCCGCGACGGGCGCAGCGGGCACCTGCGCGTACGGCGCGCGATGTCGCGCTGCCGATGGAGGCCGATGCGCTGGCCGCTGCGGTCCGCAGTTGTCGCCAGTGCGCGTTGTGGCGACCCGCCACGCAGGCGGTGCCGGGCGAAGGGCCCGTGGATGCCCGGGTGATGGTGGTCGGGGAGCAGCCCGGCGACGCCGAAGACCTGGCCGGGCGGCCCTTCGTCGGCCCGGCGGGCCGCCTGCTGGACGAAGCCCTGGTGGCGGCCGGGCTGGACCGGGCGGGGTTGTACCTGACCAACGCGGTGAAGCACTTCAAGTTCCAGCCGCGTGGCAAGCGCCGCCTGCATGCGCGTGCCAGTGCCGCCGAGCAATCGGCCTGCCGCCCGTGGCTGCAGGCCGAGCTCGAGCGGGTGAAGCCGCGATTCGTCCTGTGCCTGGGCAATACCGCCGCCCGCGCCCTGCTGGGCGCGGGCGTGTCGGTGAACGCCGACCGCGGCGTCTGGCACGCCTCGGCGACGGGCGCGGCGGTCATGCCGACCTTCCACCCGGCGTATCTGCTGCGCCTGCCGGTGGCCGAGCGCGAAGCCGCCTGGGCCGCGTTCGTCGCCGACCTCGCGAAGGTCCGGGAAGCCTGCGAGCGTGACGGGCCAGTCTGAGCGTCCCCGATACGCCGGTGCCGGGATTCGAGAATCCTGGCGCCACCCCCACCCGTCATTCCAGCGAACGCTGGAATCCAGCCTTTCGGGGAAGGGGACGGGGAAGGGGGTGGGGCAGTTCGGGCCTTGGTGCAATGCGCTTTGCTTATTGCACCCTACAGCGAAGGGCGGCGGGACGGGGCCGCGGGCTTCAGGCCTTCTTGCCGAGCAGGGCGAGCACGGCCTCGGCGGCGGCTTCGGACGAGGCCGGGTTCTGGCCGGTGACCAGGTGACCGTCGGTGATGGCGTGGCTGGCCCAGTCGTCCTTCTTCTCGTAGTGGCCGCCGTTTTCCTTGAGCATGTCCTCGACCAGGAACGGCACCACGTCGGTCAGGCCCACGGCGGCCTCCTCGCTGTTGGTGAACCCGGTAACGCGCTTGCCCTGGACCAGCGGGTCGCCGTCGCTGCCCTTGACGCCGCGGAGCACGCCGGGGGCGTGGCACACCAGTGCGACCGGCCTGCCGGCGGCGTGGGTGGACTCGATGAGGGCGATGGAGTCGCGGTCGTTCGCCAGGTCCCAGAGCGGCCCGTGGCCCCCGGGGTAGAACACTGCGTCGAAGCGCTCGGGGTCGATCCCGGCCAGGACCTCGGTGGAGGCGAGCGCCGCCCGTGCGTCGGCATCGTCGCGGAAGCGGCGGGTGGCATCGGTCTGCGCGTCCGGGGCGTCGCTCTTGGGGTCCAGCGGCGGCTGGCCACCTTTCGGCGAGGCGAGGGTGATCGTGGCGCCGGCGTCCTTGAAGACATAATAGGGCGCGGCGAATTCCTCCAGCCAGAAGCCGGTCTTCTCGCCGGTGTCGCCCAGCCGGTCGTGGGAGGTCAGCACCATCAGGATCTTCATGTCGCGCTCCATGGGGAAGGCCAAGACCCTAGCGGTCGCCACCGAAACCGGGCGTGAAGCCGGTGCGGGCCGCGTCCATTTTTTGGCTACTATCGCGCCATGAACGACCTGACGACCCCCGACCCCGTCGATGCCACCCTCCGCGAGGCCATGGCCGATGCGGATGTCTACCGCACGCTGCTGGAGTCCACCCGCGCGATTCCGTGGAAGATCGATTGGGCGAGCATGCGCTTCGCCTACATCGGGCCGCAGATCGAGGCCCTGCTGGGCTGGCCGCAGGACAGCTGGAGCACGGTCGAGGACTGGGCGGCACGCATGCATCCGGAGGACCGCGAGCGGGTGGTCGGCTTCTGCGTGGCGCAGTCGGAGGCCGGTGTCGACCACGAGGCCGATTACCGCGCGATGACCCATGACGGGCGCTATGTCTGGATCCGCGATGTCGTCCACGTCGTGCGCCGTCCCGATGGCGGGGTCGACAGCCTGGTCGGCTTCATGTTCGACATCAGCGAGCGCAAGAAGGACGAAGAAGAACTCCTGCGCCTGCATCGCGAACTCGAGCGCCTGTCGATGACGGACGGACTGACGGGCATCGCCAACCGGCGCATGTTCGATACCCGCCTGGGCACGGAATGGAAGGCCGCGCGCGAAGGCGGGGTGCCGCTGTCGCTGGTGATCGTGGACATCGATTATTTCAAGCAGTACAACGACGCCCATGGCCACGTGGCCGGCGACGAGTGCCTCAAGCGCGTCGGCGGCATGCTGCACGAACTGTCGCAACGGCCCGGGGACGTGGTCGCGCGTTTCGGCGGCGAGGAGTTCATCCTGCTGCTGCCGGGTGCCGATGAAGTCGCCGCGCGCGAGGCCGCCGAGGCCTGCGTGCGCGGCATCGCCCGGCTGCGCATCCCGCACGGCGGCTCGGACGTCAGTGACATCGTGACCGCCAGCCTCGGCGTGGGCACCGCGCGTCCAGCCGGCGGCGACACCGCCCGCGACTTCCTCGCCGCGGTCGATCGACGTCTTTACGACGCCAAGGCCCGCGGCCGCGACCAGATCCAAGTGCTGGAATAATCACCTCAGGGGATATCGGGCCAGCGCGGCACCTGCGCAGCCTTGAAGGGAACAGGGGACCCAGATGAGAGCAACGTGCGTGGGTGTGGCGGGACTCTTGATTTTCGTGGCGGCCTTGCCGGCCATGGCATCGACGTTGCCCTCGTATGACAGCCAGGAGATGGCACCGCCCAGGGTATCGGCGCAGGACCGGGAGGCCTCGACCGCATACGCCCTGCGCCGTGAGGAGGCGACCACGCTGGCGCTGACCACCGATGAGCTGGACGCCGCGAGGACAGCGATGGCCGCCGTCATGGCGGAGCCGCTGTTCGAGACGCTCGGCCCGGGGGAGAAGCGCTACCTGGCATCCTCGGCGGCGTGGGTGGAGGTACGCGCCGGACGCTACGAGGCGGCCGCCGGCTTCTATCGCGACGCCGTACGCATGGATCCGGGCGATCCGGACGACTGGCATCGCCTGTCCATGGTCGAGGACATACTGGGCCACCACGACGCTTCGATCGATGCGTTGCTGCGGATACTCGAAAGCTGGCCCGAGCTGTACAACGGCATGTCGGCGGGTCACGTGCTGGCGCTGGTGAGGCACCTGCCCCGCGAGTCGGACAAGCGCCTGGAACTGATGCTGACGCTGTTCGAGTCGAACTGGAAACCGGGCGAGGAGGCGGCCAGCACGCTCTGGTACGAACTGGCCCTGACGCTCGTGGAGCGGGAGGAGCGTGAACGCGCCCAGCATGTCGTCGACAACGTCTTCTGGCCCGATCCGCTGATACGCATGCAGGCCGACCGCCGTTTCGACGGACTGCTGGCGACGGACCCGACCCTTGTGGGCGATCGCCTGGACGTGCTCGTGGAAGGCCTTGCGTCGATGGCCGCGGACAACCCGCGCAACCTCTATACCGAGCACGAGCGGATGGACGCGATGCTGGCGGCCGGGCGCAGCACGGAGGTCGTCGCCATCGCCGAGGACATCGTGGCGCGCATCGACGGCGAGGATCCGCGACGTCCCGTCTACCACGACGGGGACGATCTCAACGCCACCCTGGCCATTCTCTCGACAGCACTCCGGCGCGAGGGACGCCTCGACGAGGCCGAGGCCGCCCTCAGGCGCGCGAGCGGCCTGCCGGAAGCAGGAGAGCCCAACATCACCCAGCGACTCAGCCTGGCGAGCTGGTACAACGCCCGCATGCGCCCCGCCGAGGCGATCGCCATGGCGGATGGCCTGGGTGTCATGGCCGAAGCGCCGGACAAGGCGTGGCGGGATGCCGTACTGCTGCATGCGGCCATCATCGAAGGCCGCAGCGACGATGCCATGCGCCTGCTCGATCGTCTCCGCGCGGTTGCCGACGGCAACGAGGCGTTGCTGATGCGCGCGCTGCTCCGCATCGGGGATGTGGATGAGGCCGCCGCCCTGTATGTCCGCCGCCTGCAGGATCCGAGGTTGCGCGGCGACGCGCTCCTGCTGGCGCAGCGATCCCTCGAGCCCACGCCGCTGCCGGGAGAGCTCGAAACCGAGCAGCGAATGGACGCCATGCTGGCGCGTCCCGACGTGCTTGCCGCGATCGACGCGGTGGGGCGGGTGCAGGACTACCCGGTATGGTGAGGGCACGTGCAGTGACGGCTCGCCGCTGAAGCGGCGCCGCACGTAACATAACCGGCGTCCGTTCAGCGGAATGATGGAATTCGTGCCTCCCGTTCACCCTGCCTAGATGAAGGGGGGGCTTGAATGGGGCATGGAAGCGATACCCCGCCGCGCGCGTCACGCGATCGACCAGGTGCTCGAGCGGTTCCTGGCCGACCTGCGGCCCGATCTGTCGATCATCCTGGACCAGCTCGACGCCGCCGTGATCCGCCGCGCGCGCGATGAGCGCGATGACGCGATGCTCGTGCAATGGGTCGATACCCGCGAGGCCCTGGGCCGGCGCAAGGACGGCTTCATACCAGCGTTCAACCAGGCCCTGGGCCGGGAATGCGAGGCCGCGTACGACCATGCGGCCCCCTCGCTGTCGCGGGGCCTGCTCGGCGACCAGTTGCAGCCGCTGATGCTCCTCGACGAGCACATCGTCGACGAAGACAACGCCCTTGCCGCGGTCGCGACCCGGCATGCGTCGCGCGCCAGCCTGCCGCTGCTGCTGCTCGGCCACCGCTTCGCTGTGCTGCTCGAGCGCCCGCCGCTGGATGCCGCCGCGCTGCCCATCGGCCCGGAGGCATGCTGCCGCGCGCTGCGCATCGCGGCACAGGCGATCGACCTGCCGATCCATGCCCGCGTGGTCCTGTACAACGCCTACGACAACGAGATCGGCCGGCATTACGAGGCCTGCATCCAGACCGCCAATGCCCTGCTCGACGACGCCGGGATCCTGCCCGGCCTGAGCTTCATCCCCCTGCGCGCGCGCAGGCGCCAGCCACCCCGGGCGCGGGCAGGGCGCCGAGGCGCCGGCCGCCGCCGCGGATGATGGGCTGCTGTCGGCGATCGAGGCGATGCGCATCGTCAACGCCACCCTCGACGAACTCGCGCCGCCCGGCACGCTGCCGGCGAGTCGCCTGACCGAACGCGCCGAGGCGGTGGCGGCGATGGTGCAACTGGTGTCCCGCTTCGGCCCGAGGTCGCCGGAGTGGTTGCGCTGCCGCATGGTGGTCGCCGAGGTGGTCGACGCGATCCGCGCGGGCAATGCCATCGATCCGGCCATCCGCGAGTGGATCGCCGGGTCGCTCGCGATGGTCGGCTATTCCGGTGTCGACGCCGAGCGCCTGTCCACCGCCCTGGTGGACATGGGCGGTGCCGGCGTGACGGCCGGCGCGCGCGACGCGCGGCGCTGGCAGGCCCGGCTCGATGCGTTGCCGCAGGGCGCGCTGATCGGTTTCAGTCGCGATGGCGGCATCGTCCGCGCACGGCTGCGCGACCATCGCCGGGACACCCACCACGTGCTGCTCGCCAGCGAGGACAGCGGCCAGGAGGCCTGGATCGACAGCGATACCGTCTCGCGCCTGCTCGCCAACGGACAGGCCTGGCTGCTCACCGGGACCGGGGGACAGCGATGACGGCCGAAGGCCACGAGACGGGCGGGCGGCGCGCGCCGCGGCAAGCCGTCGACGTGCTGGTGCCGGTGGTCAACGCCATGACCCAGCGTGCGATGGGCCTGACCCGCGACGTTTCGCGCGGCGGGATGAAGATGCAGGTCGTCGAGCCGCTGGTCGACCAGGCGCTGTACCAGTTGCGGATGGAGCTGCCCGTGGGCGAGCGCCGGTTGCCGGTGGAAGCGGGCGTGCAGGTGGTGCGCCAGCAGCGCCAGGCCGATGGCGCGATCCTCGTCGGCCTGCGCTTCGTCCACCTGGAGCCGTCCAACCGCGAGCGACTGGGCGACTGGCTGGTCGCCTCGGGCGTGGATGCCGGCGCGGCCTGAGCGCGACCGTGCCGTAGGGAAATCAGCGCGGGCTCGGGCGCTGTTTCGCCAGCCAGCGGTCCAAGGCCCAGGCGCCCGCCAGGCCGGCGCCGGTCGCCAGCAGCATCGGCCACGGCAGACCGCGCCAGTGCGCGGCACTGGTCCGCAGACCCTCGATCACTTCCGCGCCGCCCCAGCCCACCAGGGCCAGCACGGCCACGCCCGGCAGCAGGCCGAGCAGCCAGGTGTCGTTTCCACCGCGTGCCCGGGTGTCGCTGGATGCGTCGGCGGCCAGCGCCAGGCGCTCCATCTGCAGGGCGAAGCTCGCGGGCGGCTCGGGCATGGGCGCGCTGCGAATGGCGTGGTAGACGGCGCGGTAGCGGTCCGTGCGCGGGTCGGGCGCGCCACCCGCCGTGGCGGGGCGCTCGGCCTCGGCCTGGCGTCGGGCGTCCTGCGCGACGTCCGACGCGTTGGGATCGGGGTCGGGGCGATGCGTGTTCATGAGGGACAGGCCTCCAGGGATTCCAGGTGCCGGCGCAGGCGCTGGCGGGCGCGGAACAGGTAGTTCTTGACGGTGCCTTCGGGCAGGTCGGTGATGCGCGCCACCTCGGCGATGCCCAGCTCGTCCACGTGGTACAGCGTGACCAGCGTGCGCTGCAAGGGGGGCAGGGCGTCGATCGCGGCGTGCAGGTGGCGCATGAGCTCGGCATCGGCGACGCTGGCGGCAAGATCGAAGCCGTCCTCGACGCGCTCGGCCGGGGACACGCCGTCCTCGTCGGGCTCGACCATCGGCAGGCGCTTGCGCTGCATGTGGCGGCTGGCGACGCTGAATGCGATCCGGCCGATCCACGTGCCCAGCGCACTCTCGAAACGGAACTGGTGCAGGCGCCGGTGCACCTGCAGGAACACCTCCTGGGCCAGCTCGCGCGTGTCCTCGGGGTGCTGGACGATGCGATGGACCAGGTGCCAGACCAGCTTCTGGTAGCGCGTGACCAGGTGCTCGAACGCGCCCGGGCGGCGCGCCATCACGGCGGCCACCAGGTTCCGATCGTCCTCCGGTCCTTGTTCCATGCCCATTGGATACACCGGGACGGCCCCCGGTTGCACGTGGAGCGGGTCATCCGCGGCGAAGGGCGATCCCATCCGCCTTGGATGCAACCGGACGCGCGTTGGCCGTCTCCATTCCTGCAAACGGGGCATGGTGCCCCTGGAGACGCCCCATGGTCGACATCATTGCCTTGTTCATCCCGATGGTCTTCGCGGTCTGCATCGTGCTCGCGATCCGCGCCGTCGTCGAAAGCCGGCTGCGCCGGCGCCTGGCCGAGACCCACGCCAGCGAAGACCTGATCCGGACCCTGCTCCTGGCCGACCAGGAGAACCGCCACCAGGCCACGCTCAAGTGGGGCATGGTGCTGGTCCTGACCGGACTGGCCTTCGGCCTGATCGACGTCGCCAACCTCACCGCCGAGGACGCGGCCAGCTACGGCATCCTCTTCGGCGCGATCGGGCTGGGCATGATCGGCTACCACTTCCTCCCCCGCGGTCGCCACTGACCGTCCACCCGGCCCGCGCCCGCCGGGCGCGCGGCCCCTCCACAAGGAATCCCCATGACACCTGGCCTCGTCCTCACGGGCGTGCTGCTGGCGGGCAGCGCATTGCCCGCCGCCGCGACCGACACCCCCGGCGACCCCTCGACCGGAGGCGATACCGTCGCCGCCGCGGGTCCCGAACGGACCCGCCTCGATGCCGCCCTCGGCGAATGGATGGCGCGCACCCGTGTTCCCGGCGTGGCCATCGCCCGCGTGCGCGACGGCCACCTGGCCTGGACATCCACATGGGGCGAGCGCGACGCCGGCGAGCCGCTCGACGCGGACACCATCTTCAACGTCGCCTCGCTGACCAAGCCCGTGTTCGCCATGATGGCCCTGCACCGGGCGGCCGACGGTGGCCCGGGGCTGGATGAGTCCCTCGCCGCGGACTGGGTCGACCCCGACGTCGCCGGCGATCCACGCCACCTGGCCCTGACGCCGCGCATCGCCCTGAGCCACCAGACCGGCCTGCCCAACTGGCGCGGCGACGCGCCGCTGGCGTTCGCGTTCGCCCCGGGCGAGCGCCACGAATACTCGGGCGAGGGCTACGAGTACCTGCGTCGCGCGATCGAGCACCGGGCGGGCGAGTCGATGCCGGCGCTGATGCGCGCCCACGTGCTGGCGCCCGCGGGCATGAGCTCGACCTCGTTCGGCTGGAACGCACGCATCGAAGGCCATCTTGCGATCGGTTTCGGCGCCGACGGCACGCCCTACGACATGGCGTACCTGCGCAAGCGCGGGCCCAATGCCGCCGCCAACATGTTCACCACCATCGGCGATTACGGGCGATTCACCGCCAGGGTGGCGCGCGGTGCCGGCCTGCCGGCGCCGATGTTCGCGCAGATGCAGCGGCCGCAGGCCCTGCATGCAGGCGCGGCCGAGCACTTCGGCCTCGGCTGGCGGGTGAGCGAGGTCGAGGGCGCGACGGTGCTTTCGCACGACGGCCGCGAGCCCGGCGTGCGCACCCAGGTCTACGTGGCGCCCGCCAGCGGCGACGGCCTGGTCATACTGACCAATGGCGACAACGGCGAGCTGCTGACCCGGCCGGTGCTCGAGGCCACGTGGCCGGGTGCCGATGCCCTGTTGGCGGCGATCGATCGCGACATCTGGCTCTACCTGCAGCGGATGCCCGCGGGCCAGGTGGGCCAGCTGGCGAACATGCTCCCGCGCTCGCCGCCCTTCATGGCGCGCTTCCTCTACGCGGCCGATGCCCGGCTCGTCGCCGGGGCCGGCCTGCCAGCGGCGGAGCGGCAGGCCGCGCACGATGCCATCGCGCCCTTCGTGCTCGGCCTGGTCGATGGCAGCATCGCCCCGGAACGCGCATCGGCGGTGGTGGAGATGGCGCTCGAGAGAGAAGCAACGGAAGGCGCGACCACTGGCGCCACCGCGCGTTGGCGCCAGCGCTTCGACGCCACGCGCGCACGCGCCTGGCGCGATGCGCTCGGTGGTGCGGAGGGCTAGGCGCACCGCACGGGAGGGGCCGGCTCGGGCGGACTTGTTACCCTGACAGGACGTCCAGGGAAAAAGGGAGCCCCGATGCCTCGCATGCCCATGATCGTGCTGCTTGTCGCCGCGTCGTTCGTCGCGTCGTTCTCATCGCCATCGGCCGCCGGTCCCGGCGAGCGGGACGCGGCGGCGATCGCGCATTTCGATGCCTACCTCGCCGCGTTCCGCGAGGAGCACCGGATTCCCGCCCTCGCGGTGGCGGTGCTGCGCGATGGCCGGCCGCTCTGGGCGAAGGCCTATGGCTGGTCCGACGACGAGGCCGAAGTCGAGGCCACCATCGACACCACGTTCTCCATCGCCTCGGTGACCAAGCCGATCGCGGCCGCTGCGATCATCGCGGAGGCCGAGGCCGGAGCGCTCGACCTCGACACGCCGATGGCGGCCGATCCGGACTGGGCCGATACCTGCGACTGGCTTTCGCACAGCGAGATCCTGTTCGGCAGCGGCGGCCGCGAGGCCGACGGCACGCCGGTGCCGGCGATGGACTGCACGCGGGGGGTGACGCTTCGCGACATGCTCAACATGCGCGCCAACGGCGATGGGTCGCAGTTCGTCTACAACCCGGTCAGCTACGCGCGCATCGATCGCGTCATCAGCGGCGCAGGCGGGCGCGACCTGCGCGCCATCGTCCGCGAGCGCATGATCGACCCGGCCGGCATCCACGACCTGGCCCTGGGCTGGCGCGATCCGCAGGGCGGTTCCGCCTTGCGCCTGCTGGCGCCGCCCTTCGAAGTCGTGGACGGCAAGCGCCGGAAGAACAATGTGTCCGACGACGACTTCCGCGCCGCCGCGGGCATCAAGGCGAGCGTCCGCCAACTGGCGCAGTTCGACGCCGCACTCGACGCCGGCCGCCTGCTGCCGGAAGGTTGGCATGCACGCATCTTCGACGCGCCCGTCGAGGCCGCTGCCGGCGACTACCGCTGGGGCTGGTTCGCCCAGGAATGGCGGGGCGAACGCCTGCTCTGGCATTCGGGTTGGGACCCGGGCCGCTACTCGGCCATGTACCTCAAAGTGCCCGAGCGCAGCCTGACCCTGATCGTGCTGGCCAACACCGAAGCCTTGTGGTGGGACAACTCGGCGGTGCGCGCCGAGATCGAGACCAGCCCGGTCGCGGCGACCTTCCTCGCCGATTTCGCCGGGCTGGGCGCGCCCGCCACCGCCGCGCCCGATGCGCTTTGAGCCGGGCGGGAGATCGGGTAGCCTGCCCGGCACGCAGGATCGGAGGCGGGCAGGGATGCGGGACGCGTCGAGGAGCATCAGCCGGGGACTGGCGATCGCAATGCTCGTCGTCGCGGGCAGCGTGGCCGCGTCGGGTGGGGACATCGATCCGCGCGTCCTGGCGCCCGATGCGTCCGTCGAAGGCACGGACTTCGGCGAGCTGACCGAACACTGGTGGCGCTGGGCCGAGTCGTTGCCGGTCGCGCCCTACCAGGATCCGGACGGGCGACTGTGCGATCTGGGCCAGGCGGGTCCGGTCTGGTTCCTCGCGGGGACCGATGGCAGCTTCACCGCGCGCCGCGAGTGCACCATCCCGGCCGATCGCCACCTGCTGCTGCCGGTCATCAACATGCTGCACAGCAACCCGCCGCGGGCGCCGAAGGGCTACGTAAGGCGCCGCTGCAGTGAGCTCCAGGCGGCGGCTGCAGTCAACAACGACGGACTCAACAGTGCCGTGGTGCTGATCGACGGCGAGCCGGTCCGGGACGTGGCGCGCTACCGCGTGCGCAGCCATGGATGCTTCGACATGGACGAGGATCGCGAAGGGGCCAACGGGGCGGGCGATGCCGGGAAGCGTCCCGGGCGGCTCGCCGCCGCCGATGGCTACTGGTTGCTGATCCGGCCGCTCGCGCCGGGTCGGCACACGATCGTGGTGGGCGCCAACTATGGGGTCGATGCCGATCGCAGCTACGGCAACATGGTGCAGAACTTCGAGTACGTGCTCGATGTCGGCGGTTCGGTGAACACGGCCTCGCGCCAGCGCCACGGTCGCGGCGGAGAGCGCCTCGCCGCGCGCGCGGGCCCGCCTGGGCACGCAAAGGCCCCCTGAGCGGGGTGGGCAGCGGAAGGACGCGCAGGGAGGGTGGGCGTCCCGACGATGTGCCCGAAGGGCGATTGGAAGGCGGTCAGTCCGCCCGGACGAGGTGATAGAGATTGGTTTCGCCGGAATTCGCCTCCACGATGTCGGGGCGACCGTCGCCATCCAGGTCGCCGCAGGAGACGTGGTAGGTGTCTTCGGCCAGTTCGGGGCGAAGCGCCATCTCCCGGTAGCGGCCGTCCGCCTGCGACAGGAACACGACATTCGCCTGCTCGCTGTTGCCCTCGACGACGTCCAGCCGCCCGTCGCCATTGAAGTCGGCGACCGCGACCGAGGCGGTCGCATGCGCCGTCGACAGCACGCGCCGCCGGGTGAATCCGCCGCGGCCGTCTCCGTAATGGATCGTCGACCCCGTCCGCAGGCTGCCGGTCACCAGGTCGAGGCGTCCATCGCCGTCCATGTCGCCGCTGGCGACCGCGCGCGTGTCGTCGTCGGCTTCGCCGTAGGAGAGACCGGCGTCGAAGCCGCCATGGCCGTCATTGAGGTGGACGCGCCCGGGCGCGCCGCGCTCGGCGGTGGCCAGGTCGAGCCAGCCGTCGCCGTCGATGTCGGCGACATGGACCTGGATCGTCGGGCCCTTGGCGTCGCCGAAGCGGGTGACGCGGTCGAAGCGCCCGGTGCCGTCGTTGAGGGCGATTTCGTTGGGGCCGAAGCGATTGGCGACCACCAGGTCGACGTCGCCATCGGCATCGATGTCCACGGCGGCCACGCTGCGCGAAGCGAGGGCGGGGTCGCCGAAATCACCGGCGGCATCGAAGCCGCCGCTGGCGTTTCCGAACAGCAGCCGGTTTTGGACCTTGTCGTTGGCGACGGCGATGTCCATGCGACCGTCGCCGTTGAAGTCCGCGGCGGCCATGGCGTACGAGGCGTCCATCCACTCACCGACGGGGCGTCCGGACTTGAAGGCGCCATGGCCGTCGTTGAGGTAGAGGTAATTCTGTTCCGCCCAATGGCGGCCGTTCGCCACCAGCGCATCCAGGTCGCCATCGCCGTCCATGTCGACCAGGGTGATCGAGGCCGTGCGTTCGGTGCCTGTTCCCACCGACAGGAACCCGTCATGGTTGACGAACCTGATGTCCTCGGCAGCGGCGGCGAAAGGCATCAAGAGCAGCAGGGCGACGCAGGGTGTCAGGTGCATGGCGATCCAGGGGGCCGATGGGCAGGCATCCCGGGCCGGCCCCGTCGTGCGGGAAAGCGGGCCCGGACGCCTTTGGGCCAGTCTGGAGGCAGGCCTGGCCGCACCCCAGTGTCGAAGGTCAGGGGCGGTGCTCGCGCTCGCCGGGTCCAGGCGCAGGGTCGGGACGAAAGCGCCCCCGCGACGTGCGGGGGGCGCTTCGAAGTCCCATGTCCGGATGGATCAGGGGCTGGTGCGCAGGCTCAGGCCATAGGCACCGAGGATGGCGTTGATCGGGGTGAAGTAACTGTTGCCACCGCCATTGCGGCCCTGGCGGCCCTTGCAGCTGCCGCTGCCGCCGGACAGCACGCCCTGGGCCTGGCCCACGCCGGTGATGTACGAACCGCCGGAATCGCCGCCCTCGGCGCAGGCCGTGGTGCGGGTGAGGCCGGTGACCGTGCCGTCCGGCTGGCCGCTGTCGTTGACGTAGGACACGGTCACGTTCTTGCTGCCGATCGCGCCGCAGTGCCAGCCCGAGGTGCGGCCGGAGCGGCAGATCGCGGTGCCCACCGGCGCCTCGGTGCCGCCGCGCACGGTCACGTCGCCCTTGCCGTAGCCATACACGCTCGGCGAGAGGGTGTGGGTGCTGTCGACCTGCACCCAGCCGCGGTCGGGACCGGTCTGGTTGCCTTCGGGCATCGCGGAGGCGGCGAACGCGCCCAGGCGCACGCCCGGCGTCCACTGCGAGACCTCCTGGTAGACGATCTCGCCGACGTCGCCGCAATGGCCGGGCGTGGCGCCCTTGGTCACCGCGAAGCCGCTCGAGCAGGCGTACAGGTAGCCATCGCCGGGATCGCGCAGGATGCCGCGGCCGCCCTGGATGGCAGCGCGCCGCTGCGGTGCCTGGTCCATGCGCTCGAAACGGACGGTGCTGGCGTCCAGGCCGCTGCGGGCGACGAAGTCGATGGCGGCGTCCTCCGCGCCCGGCGCGACGCCGAGCACGACGCTGTTGCTGGGCAGGTCCACGGCCCAGCTGTACACCCCGCGCGGTGCACCGGCGCGACGGGCAAGCTGGTCGTCGAGCTGGCCCTTGGTGGCATTGAGCGCGGCCAGGCTGTGGCGCGCATGGCGCGATTCAGCGCCTGGCACGCCCGCCGGGCGCGTATTGGAGGTGGTCGCGACCACCAGGCCGAAGCTGCCATTGGCTTTGCGTTCCAGCCAGGCACCGGCGAACTCGCGGCCCAGCTGCCGCTCGGCGACCTTCTCCTGCTGCATGGCCAGGCGTTCGGCCTTGAGGTACTGCGCCAACTACGGGCCGCTGAGGCCGAGGTCGCGCTGCATGGCCGCCTCCAGGGCGGGCGAGAGTCCATCGGCGGCGAGGGCGGCTCCGGACAGGGTCATCGCGACGACGGCGGCGAGGACCGACACACTGAACTTGCGCATTGCCAAACTCCTTTTCCAGTAGTGGGCGTGGACAGCAGTGACGGCAGGCCGGGCGGCATCGCCAGTGGGGGCGTGGCCGGGACGCCTGGGCGACCGTGCGTGCTGGAACGGCGGCGCCTCGCCGCCCCCTACCCGGAAAGAGCGACGCGGCTCACGATTCGGATAGGTCGTTGCCGGTGCCCCGGTCGCGGTCGGCCAGGGCCGGGGTGCGATCGCTCAGCGACTGCGCTGTGCCAGGCGTTCGAAGCGGATGTCGGGATGGCCTTTTGCCTGCAGGTGCCGTGCGACCCGCTCGCTGACGATGATGCAATCGGTGTCCTCGTCGACGAGGAACATGTCCAGGACGCCGATGCGCGCCGGATCGAGCACAAGCCGGTCGATGATCCGCATCGGATGGATTTCGTCGGCATCGCCGCCTTCGTCGATACGGGCGACGTCGGAGTTCGCCAGGTCCGCGCAGGACACGCGACCCAGGATGTTGAGCAGGACGTAGGACTCGTCGGGCTGGGACAGGTCGTCGCCCTCGATACGCACCGGATGCACCTCGAGGTTGTCGATGCCCAGGGCCTGCAGGTCGTCGAGGAAGCCGCGCGTCGCGATCAGGGCCGGGGAACAGAACAGGGTTGGCCAATGGGCGTCCGGGCTGTCGCGGTCGAGCTCGCAGACCAGCGGGCCGCGAAAGGGCGCGCCGGCGTCGCAGGCCTCGTAGTCGACGAGCCTGCGGCCGGTCTTGGTCTCCACGCCCGCATGGCTGCGTTGGAACAGCGAGGCGGTGTCGCCGGGGACGTCCTCCAGGAGCCGGTAGTAATGCATGGGGCGCTGACCTCGTCGGGGGAGGCGGGCGAGCATAGCCGACGCATGCGCGGCCTATTGCCGAACGGTGACGGAAGTCGCACTATCGGCATGGACGCCGCAGGGGGTGGCGACAGGGGGCATCGATGGGCAAGTACATCCTGGCGCTGCTGTACGCCTGCCTGGCATGGGCGTCGCCCGTGCGGGCCGGGGAACCGGGCGCCGACCCGGCCGTCTGGGGCGATTTCGCCGAGGTCGCCGGACGCACGGCGTCCGGCGGCGAGCGCGCCTACACCCTGCGCTGGCAATGGCAGGTGCCGGGCCAGGTGCTCGTGCAGGAATACCTGAATCCCGGCGACGGGTCGGTCGCCAACCGCGAGGAAATCCAGCCTGGCAATGCGCCCGGCCGCCTGCTGCTGACGTCCTCGGTGCTGGGCAACAAGCAGTGGAACGGCACGCTTCAGGCCGACGGCAGCGTGCTCTTCATCGGCAAGGGCCTGCTCAAGCTCCCGTATCGCGTGGGGCTGTCGGACGATGGCGCCTGGGAGGTCCGGCGGGTGAAGCTCGATGGCGAACGCATCGCCTCGATCCTGCCGGTCGACGACTACAACCATTTCGTTTTCCTGGGCGCGTCCAGCGACACGGCGGTTGCCGTCGCGGTCGCGACCGACCCGGCCGGCGGAGCCGCCCAGCCGATCGGCGGGGCCGGGACGGCGAGCATCGCGATGGACGGCTCGGCCTGGTCGATCCTGGAGGCGTTGGTCGGCACCTACTGGTCGCCCAATCACCTGGACGATGCACCCGACGTCCAGGTCCGCGTGGATTCGATCTCGCGTGATCGCAAGGGTCGCATCGAGTTGCTGCAGCGCACCTACGGCATCGGTTCGTCGACGTGGACCTTCTCGCCGGGCGATAGCCCCGACGTGGTCCAGGCCGAGCTGTCGGATGGCTACGCCAAGCGGAGCGTGGTGTTCCGGCGCACGGCGGGCGGCGTGCTGGTGTCGGAATGGCATCGCCGGCCCTATTCCTTCTGGCGCGATTTCGGCATGGCGAGCAAGGACGAGTCGCGTACGCGCATCGTCTCCAGCGGTCCGGGCGACTACCTCATCGAAACGATCTGGCGCCCGGAAGACGACCGCCGCGACATGCCGTTCCCCGGGGAAACGACGCCGATGATCGGCTACAGCGCGGGCGAGGCCGGGGTGCTGGTCGCGCGCGGCGAGGCCGTGGAGCGCCGGAACTGGGAGGCGGTGATGGCGCGCAACGAGGCCGACAAGGCCGCTCGCAGCGCCGAGCGCTGGGCCACCTTCGGCGCCATCGCGCAGGGCTTGGCGGTGGGCACCATGGCCGCGATGGAAAGCCAGCAGGCGATGGAAGCGCAGCTGCAGGGCTCGATCGACCAGGGCCTCGCGCAGGGCGCCGCGATGTACGCGCAGACGCAGGCGCAACAGGCGCAGCAGATTCGGCAGGCACAAGAGGCGCAACAGGCGCAGATGCAGATGCAACAGGCGCAGGCTCAACTGGCCCAGGCCCAGGCCCAGACGCAAACGCAGGCTGTGGTGGGCGTGGGCCGGTCGCTCGCCGATTCTTCGAGCGCATCCGGCACGGCGGCGGGCGGTGCGTCGCCGTCATGCGCCAGCACCGGCCCGCAGCTCCGCCCGCAAAGCACGCCCTACATCGTCGGCAGTCGCGCCGAGGCCGAGGCCCGCCTGGCGGCGCTCGCCGCGCCGTCCTGTACCGGCGGTGGTGGCGGTCATTTCACCGACGAGACGTGCGTGGAGTCGCAGGGCATGTGGAGTTGCCGCCGGCAATTCGTCTGCGACGTGCCGCTGTGCTACGCCTCGCCCGCCCAGGGGTCGGCGCAGTAGCGCTGCCAGGGGCGGGGGCGGCGCGAGGCCGGCATCCCGCCACCAGGGCAACACGGCATACGGCCGTGGAGGCTTCAGAAGACCGGTTCGTCCATGCGGACCCGGCGCCGCAACTCGGTGAGCATGCGGCGCTCGGTCAGGTCGAGGGCCCATTGTGGCCGCAGCTGGAAGTGCGAGCGGTCGACGAGTGTCTTCCAGTTGCCGCCCCATTCCAGTCCCAGGTCGATGCCCAGCGCGCCGACTGCCTGGTACGCCGGCGAGTCCGGCAGGTAGCGATTGCCGCTGAATATGCCGATGTCGAAGGCGATGCCGAAGTTGTGCGTCGAATGGCCGCCCCGGGCGCCCGTGACCTTCGTCCCCGGCGTGCTGCGGCCCTGTGCATACAACCGGTCCTGCTCTTCGAACGAACGCAGGCCGCTGATGATCTCCAGCGTGATGCCCAGCGAGCGCGCCTTGAAGTACAGGGCGCGCGCATAGGGCCGCACCTCCGGCAACAGGGGGGCGATGGCGCGTTCGCTGCGGTCGCTGGCGCGATCGCCGGGGGCGGTGAACGCGACCCGGGGCCTTGCAGCGGGCTGCACGACGTAGCGATGGATGGCACCCCAGGTCTGCGGTCCGGCGCGGCCGTCGACGACGACGCCCAGTTTGCGTTGCACCGCGCGGATCATGTCTTCGGTCTTCATCGCCCTTGCTCCCTTCGGGTTCCTGCTCCGCCTGGCCCACGGCCCGATGGTGCCACGCCGTGCGTGCGGCGCCTGCGACGGCGGTAGCGGTCCGGGCCGCAAGCCTCAGGGTGCCAGCGACAGGCCCGGTCGTTCGTTGTCCCAGATCATGTGGATGATGCGCCAGCGTCCATCCGGCTCGCGGTACAGCTGGATGCTGTTGACGCCGCGGCGCTCGATCTCCGGCGCGTCGGGCGCGACGCGGGCCTCGTAGGTGCTCCATGCATGCGCGATGTTGCCGAAGACCTGCAACTCGCGCGCCGTCTCGACCTCGTGGAAGCCCTGCGAAGCCAGCAGGCGGTCGACGTTCTCGCGGTAGGAGGCGAGGTCGAAGGCCTGCATCCAGGGATTGCCGTCGGCATCCACGCCGGTACGAACCTGGCGGCAGTCGGGATGGAAGCAGTCGTCCTGCGTGCGCCAGTCGCGGGGGCCGGCCGGGCCCGAGATCATTGCGTACATGCCGGCGATGGCGGCGTCGATCGAGTCCAGGTCGGTGGGCATGGCGGCGGTTCCGGCGGGGGATGCGTGAAGCCTCACGCAAGACGCCCGGGCTGTCCACGCATGCGTGCGACTTGAACCGTGCCGGGCGTTTGCTAGATTCAGCGCATGGCCAAGACATCCGATTCCATCCGCTTCGAAGCCCGCCTGATGCGGCCCGCCACGCCGAAAGGCGCGAGCTGGTCGTTCCTGGTGTTGCCCGCGGCCGCCAGCGCGAAACTGCCGACGCGGGCGATGACGACCGTCGAGGGCCGCTTCGGCGACCAGGACTTCAAGGCGACGCTGGAGCCCGACGGCGAGGGCAGCCACTGGCTGAAGGTGACGCGCGCGCTGCGCGAGGCGGCGGGGGTCGAGGTGGGCGACGGCGTCGCACTCGAGATCCGGCACTCGGAAGAGCAGCTCGAGCCGGAGCTGCCGCCCGACCTGCGCAAGGCGCTCGACGCCGATCCGGCCGCGCGTGCCGTCTGGAACGACATCACCCTGGTCGCGCGCCGCGACTGGATCCTGTGGATCACCACGGCGAAGAAGGCGGAGACGCGCGACAAGCGGGTCGCCGGCGCCTGCGACATGTTGGCATCCGGCAAGCGCCGCGTATGCTGCTTCGACCGCTCGGGCAAGTTCAGCAAGGCCTTCGGCGCGCCGCAGGCCGCCTAGCGGCACCGCGGCCTGCACACGCGACCGTCAGGGCGGTGGCGCTAGGCTCGGGCGTCCCGACGACGGATGGACGCCCATGCAACTCGAAGGATCCTGCCACTGCGGCAAGGTGCGCTTCCGCTGCGAAGCCTACGCGCCGGTGCCGTTCCTCTACTGCTACTGCTCGATCTGCCGGAAGACCGCCGGCGGCACCGGCGCGGCGATCAACCTGGGCGCCTGGGCCGACACGCTGGAGGTCGAAGGCGAGGCGCACCTGGGCCTGTACCACGCGCGCATCCGAGAGGACGACGGCGCGTGCCGCATCAGTCGCGGCGAGCGCCGGTTCTGCCGTGAGTGCGGGAGCGCGCTGTGGGCCTTCGATCCGCGCTGGCCTGGGCTGCTCCATCCCCATGCCTCCGCGATCGACACGCCCCTGCCCGAAGCGCCCGCGCGCGTGCACATGCTGCTCGACTCGAAGGCCAATTGGGTCCAGGTCCCGGCGGGGAAGGGCGAGACCCGCCTGGCGGAGTTCCCGGACGAATCGCTTGAGGACTGGCACCGCCGCCATGGCCTGCTGGAGGAACGCGGCGGCGATGCCCCATAGCGGCGCGTGCCGGTGCGACCTGTCCGAACCGACAGCGGCCCCGGGCCGCCATCTGGTCCACACTTCCGGGGTTGTGGAGGCCCCTCGGAAACGGGGCTTTCGCGTCGCGCATGCCGACGCGCGCACGTGGCCGCTGTCCGTGGCCCGCCCCATGGAGACGAGAAAAGGAGTACGTCCGTGCCCCAGGACCTGCTGGACATCACCTTGTCCGACGAACAGATCGCCGCGGCCGATGCCGCCTTCGAGCAACTGGTGCGCGCCTTGCCCGGGCTCACCGCACTGACGCCCGACGAGCGCCGGGAAATGGGCGCGGCGAACGCCGGGCCGCCGGAGCTGCGTTCGCTGGTGTCCACCGGGCCGTGCGGGGATCCGGGTCTGGACCGCTTGCGTCGCGACCTGCAGGCATACGATCGGCTTCATTCCGTGTTCGAACGGGTGCATGCCCTGCGCGCGATGCTCGACGACACGCTCGCCGCGCTTGGCGGCAGGATGGCCCGGAGCGCGCTCGACGCTCGCGTCGCCGCCGACGCCGTGTGCGCGGCTGGTGGTGCACGGCCACCGCTTGCCCCGGGCGTGGACGACCCGCGCTGAGCCGCGCTCCGCGCCGCCGGACTTGCCTGCACCGGCGATCACGGCGAGAGTGCGCTCTGCCGGTGCTGTTGCGCCAGGGGAGACGGGGACATGCAGGCAAGCAAGGGAATAGGGAAGTGCGCGTGGCTGGCCGTGGCCTGGCTGGCGCTCGGCGGCGTGGCCGTCGCCCAGGCGTTCCGTGACGGTGAGGGCAGGGCGAGCCCGCCTTCCGAGTCGCGCCGCTACATCGACGGCTTCAGCGGCATGTTGCTTGTCACGCCGGACATGGACTGGGCGGCGAAATGGGACACGCCACCCGATGTCATTCCGCATTTCCGCGAAGCCAGCGAGGTCGCGCGGGGCGAGAAACTCGCCATCCTCGTGTTCTTCGCCAACGCGGGCCAGGTCGACGGCGCGATCGATACCGCGGTCGGTGTTCGCGTGACGCAGCCCGATGGACAGGTCCAGCTGGACGCCACGGACGAAGCCTGCGTCAGCGGCCCCTACGGCGGCGCGCCGGGGAATGTGCTGCTGTGCGCGACCTCGCTGCTGTACGTCGCCGACGCCGACGACCTCTCCGGCGACTGGACCGTGGAGGTGGTGTTGAAGGACCGCCACCGCGGCATCGAGATGCCCCTGCGGACGGCGTTCCGTGTGCTGGACTGAGCGGACCGGCATGCCGCCCGCAGCGTCGGCCGGCGCCCCGCGGACGCGACATGTCCCATAGGGAGGCGTGGCCCCGGCATGAGGTCATCGACGCGCTGAGGGGCTTCGCGCTAGCCGGCGTGGCCCTGGTCAACCTGCGCTACCTGTCGCTGTATGCATTCCTGCCGACCGAGGCCCGTGAGGCCCTGCCTTCGGCGGGCTTCGACGGCGTGGTGCTGTCACTGATGGGCGGGTTGCTGGACGCGAAGTTCATCACCCTGTTCTCGATGCTGTTCGGCCTCGGCTTCGCCCTGCAGGTCGACCGCGACGACCGGGCCGCCAGCGCCGGCGGCGCCCGGCGATACGTGCGTCGCGTCCTCGGGCTGGCACTGATCGGCGCGCTGCACGGCTGGTGCCTGTGGTGGGGCGACATCCTGCTGACCTATGCGGCGGTCGCGCTGCTGATGCTGCCGCTGCGCCGCCTGGGCGATCGTATGTTGCTGCTGTTGGCCCTGGTCCTCGCCCTGCTGCCGGGGCTCATCGCACCCTGGGTACGCCCGTGGCTGCCGCCGCTGCCCAGCGGCCCGGAAGCGTTCGCTCAGGGCCTGGTCGCGTTCTCGACGCCATCGCTGGCCGTTGCCTTCCAGGGCAACGCCGAACTCGCCAACTGGGCGCGGATGTCGAACTGGGGGCTGCTGTGCTTCGTGTTGTCGCGCTTCCTGCTGGGCTACTGGGCCGGGCGCCGCGGCCTGCTGCAGGACCCGGAGCGGCACGTCGGCCTGCTGCGCCGGTTGTGCATCGGCGGGGGGCTGCTTGGCCTCGCGCTCCTGCTGGTCGCGGGCCTGCAGGCGGAACTGCGCGAGGCCGTCCCGTTGTTGCAGGCGCCGCTGGCCCGGCGCGCGCTGCGGATGGTGGGGCGACTCGAGTCGATCGCGCTCGGCGTCGCCTACGCGTCGGGTTTCGTCCTGCTGTTCCTGCAGCCGGCGGGGCGGTGGTGGCTGGGCGCGTTCGCGCCGGCAGGCCGCATGGCCTTGACCCACTACCTGCTCCAGAGCGTGGCGGGCGTGGGCCTCTTCTACGCGATCGGCTTCGGCATCGGGCCCGGGGGCGGCCTGTGGCCGGTGTTGCTGGCCTGGGCCGCGATCCTTGGCCTGCAACTGTGGGTCAGTCCACGCTGGCTGGCGCGGTACCGCCACGGCCCGGTCGAGTGGCTGTGGCGCTGGTCCACGCGGGGGGAGCGACCGCCCTTCCGTCGGCGGCCGGCGATGGCGCCTGCGCCAGCGGCGACGGCATGAGTGCCGCGGCGCTGCGACGGGCGTAGGATGCGATGGCGGGATCCAGGGGGTGGACCGCGGGGGCGGGCCGGGCGGGCACCGGCGCCCTTCGCCGCGCAATCGTTCCCCGGACGCATGGGTTGTCCATCTTTCTCGGGAGCACGACACGATGAGCGGTTCCACCCTCCAGGGCGGTTGCCTGTGCGGTGCGGTGAGGTTCGAGGCGACGTCGCCGTTCCGGCGCATGGTCCACTGCCATTGTTCGCGCTGCCGGCGCAGCACCGGCACCGGGCATGCGACCAACATCGCCGTCGACAGCGGCCAGTTCGCGTGGCTGTCGGGCGAGTCGTCGATCTCGCGCTTCGACCTGCCCGGCGCCGAGCGCTTCGGCAAATGGTTCTGCAGCCATTGCGGTTGCCCGCTGCCCCGGCGCTCGCGCGACGGCAGCTTCGTGATGATTCCCGCCGGGTCGCTCGACACCGCGCCGCCCATACTGCCGGGCGACCACATCTTCTGGGGCTCGCGGGTGGAATGGGGATGCCCCAGTGGCGGCATCCCCACGCACGACACCTACCCCGAAAGCTGGGGCTGAGCGGGGGCGCACTCACGGCGTGTAAGTGACGCTCAGGATGGCCGAGGCGCCGTTGTCGAGCCAGAGGTAGTGGGTCGCGAGCGGGTCCTGGGCGAAGCGCAGCCGCACCTGGGTGCGGCCGCCCTTGTTGATCGCCGCCCGCCCGGCGGTGCTGAACGCGGTGCTGGCCTGGCTGCCGCCGCTGAAGGCCGGGACCTGGGCGACCGCGCTCGCCGTCGGCGTGTTGGCCCAGTCGGAGGCCTCGACGGTGCACGCGCCCAGGCAGCCGGTATGCACGTCGACCACCAGTGCGTTGCCCGCAGGGCTGCTCCACGGGTCGCCGTAAGCGCTGCGGTAGGCGACCGTCAACGTGGCCGAGGTGACCGTGGCGCCATCGGGCAGGGCCGAGGTATCGAACGAGAGCAGGCTGCGGTTGAACTTGCCGTCGGTACCGCGGCCGACGGCGAGTCCCAGGTAGGCTTCCAGCGTGCCCACCGCCGCGCCGCCGCCATCGCCTGTGGCCTTCACGTACCCGTCCAGGGCGGCTTCGTTGGCGAAGTCCAGGGTGAGCGGTGCGCCGCCGCCGTCGTCGCCGCCGGTCACGGTGACGTGGGCGACGGCCGAGGTGCCGACGTTGTCGACCAGGTCACGGGCGCGCGCCTGCACCGCGTGCGACCCGTTGCTCGCGACGCCGGCGTCCCAGGTGGCGGCGTAGGGCGCGCTGGTGTCGCTGCCGACGAGGACGCCGTCGACCAGGAACTCGACCCGTTCCACGCCGACGTCGTCGCTGGCGACGGCCGCGAGGGCCACGTTGCCGCTCACGGTGCTGCCGTCGGCGGGCGAGGTCAGGTTGACCGTCGGCGCGACGCCGTCGAGGTTGTCCAGGCCCCAGAAGTGACCGATGTGGTAACTGGAGCAGATGTTGGCGTCGAGGATGTAGGCGCCTGCGGTGCCGCACTGGCTCTCGCCGGTGCCGGGGTCCACCGGCGTGCCGTGGCCCATGCCGGTGATGGTGTAGGTCTCCACGCGTGGCGTGCCGGCGGCGTCCTTGTAGACCCTGTGCGGATAGCCGGCCACGGTGTCGGCGACATCGGCGACGGCATCGATGCCATGCACGTTCGTCCACTGTTCCATCGCCTCGGTGAGGTTGGCCGGCCGCACCACGTAATCGGCGTCGCCATGCCAGATCGACACGATCGGCCAGGGACCGTTCCAGTTGCCGGCGGCGCGGACCTTGTCGCCCCACGCCGACGGCGTGAGGTCGCTGCCCGGGTTCATGCAGCTGAAAGCCGCGGGCTGGCTGGTCGCGCAGCGATAGGGCAGGCCGGACAGGATCGCGCCGCCGGCGAAGACATCGGGATAGGTCGCGAGCATCACAGCCGTCATCGCGCCGCCGGCGGACAGCCCGGTGGCGTAGACGCGATCGCCGGCGATGCCGTGGTCGAGGATCATGCGGTCGACCATCTGCTTGATCGACAGCGGTTCGCCCTGGCCCCGGCTGGTATCGGCGGTGGTGAACCAGTTGAAGCAGCCGCTGGCGTTGTTGCCGCTCTGCTGCTGCGGCAGCAGGAGGGCGAAATGCCAGCGGTCGGCCAGCATCTGCCAGCCGGTCTCGGCGTCGTAGCTGGAAGCGGTCTGCGAGCAGCCGTGCATCGCGACGACCAGGGGAGCATTGGCCGGCAGTCCGGCAGGCACGTACTTGAACATCCGCAGGTTGCCGGGATTGCTGCCGAACCCGCTGACTTCGGTCTGGGCCACGGCGGGCAGGGCGCCCAGCGACGCCAGGGCGAGGCAGGCGAGGGTGGCGAACTTCCGCAGCGGCCGCGGCAATGCCGGACGCGTGGCGGGCGGTGCAGGAACGGGGGACGGCGCGCGTCCATGGGCAACCGGTGGCATCTGCGTCTCCTGACAGCGAATGTACCGGGCAGTACGACAGCGTCGCGGAGGCCTGCACAGTGTCCAAAAGGGCAAGCTGCAGTGCAGCATCGGCACGGGCCGTTTGATCGCGGGTTGACGCTCGCGGGTCGATAGTGGGGCATGGCCGATACCTCGTCTTCCCCGTCGCCGGCTTCGCGCCTGGCGTGGTTGCTGCTCCTGTTGCTTGCGTTCCTGGCGTGGTCGCTGGGTTCGGGTCGACTGCAGGTGCCCGACGACTGGAACCCCTGGGCGCCGCTGGACGTACGGGCCACGCCGAATGCATTGACCGGGCTGAAGCTGCGTCGGGCCGGCGCCGATCCGGAGGCCTGCTTGGAGGCCCTGTCCCGCTCGCGCCTGGCGTGGACGCCGCTGCCGGACCGCACGACCGGCGACGGCTGCGGCTTGCGCAATGCCGTACGCGTCGAGGGCGGTCGCATCGATCCCGGACAGGCGTTCCCCCTCAGTTGCCGGGCGGCATTGTCGCTGGCCATGTGGGAAGCGCACGTGCTGCAACCTGCAGCGCGGCAGCGGACGGGGCAGGCGGTGGTGGCGTTCGAGCACCTGGGTTCGTACGCCTGCCGCAATCTCTACGGACGCCCGGACGGTCGACGCAGCCGGCATGCCACTGCCGATGCCCTCGACCTGGCGGCCTTCGTGCTGGCCGACGGACGCCGGGTCAGCGTGCTTGCGCACGGTGCCGCCGACGCGCCTGGCGGCGATGAAGCGCGCCTGCTGCAGGACCTGCACGATGGCGCCTGCCGCTACTTCGATGCGGTCCTCGGGCCGGCGTACAACGCGGCCCATGCCGACCACTTCCACTTCGACCGGGGCGGCGCACGCGTGTGCCGCTGAGGGCGCCGCGCGGCGCTCACCACAGGTAGAGCTGGAGCGAGTCCTCCCGAGGTCGGGGCGGGATGTCCGCCAGCAGTCCGCGGTGGTCGGGGAAGTTCATCGCGCTGCGCTCGATCAGGTTTTCGATCGCGGCGAGGTTGTGCTGTGCCTGCCGAGGGGTTGGCGGCTGCAGGCTCGTGGCGTCGGGGAAGATGCCCATGCCCGCCAGCAGGCAATACCACGACACCACCGGGTAGGCATTGCCGAACTGGCCTTGCCTGAGGCCGCCGATGATCGGCTTGCGTGCCATCCAGGTCCGCAGCAGTTGCACCAGCGACTCGGACAGGTGCGCGTTGGCGGTGTTGTCGCGCCAGTATTCGGTATCGGTGCGGTTGTTGGTCTTGTAGTGGGCGACGATGTAGTCGCGCGTGCCCTCGATCTGCGCGTTGAGGGTGTCGTTGAAGCGCGAGCGCGTGGCCTGCCCGATGTCGCCGCTTTCCAGCGCCTCGACCAGAAGGCTCGCGGTGCGCTGGACGAACTGCAGCGCGGTCGCCTCCAGCGGTTCGATGAAGCCCTGCGCCAGCCCGTTGGCGACGCAGTTGTGGCGCCAGCTCTCCGCGGCGCGCCCCACGCGCATCTTCAGGTGGCGCGCCTGGACGTCGGCATCGAGCAGGCCCAGGTGCGCGCGCAGCTCCGTCTCGGCCTGGTCGGGCGTGCAATGCGCGGTGCTGTAGACATAGCCGTTGCCGTGGCGCTCGGTGAGCGGGATCTTCCATGCCCAGCCGTGCGAGAGGGCGGTGGAGACGGTCTGGGTCATGATGCGGCCGCCGGCCGGGCCCGGCAGGGCGACGGCGGCGTCGTTGAACAGGTTCTCGGTGAACGGCACGAAGGGCGTTTCCAGCGCCTTGCCGATCAGCAGCGATGCAAAGCCGGTGCAATCGACGAAGAAGTCGGCCGACAGGGTCTCGTCGCCGTCGAGCTCCAGCGCGGCGATGTCGCCGTTGGCGGCGCGGCGGACCGCGCGCACGTGGCGCGGCACGTGCCGCACCCCGCGTTCCACGGCCTTGTCGTGCAGGAAGACGCCCAGCAGGCTGGAGTCGAAGTGGTAGCCGTACCAGACATCGAAGGGGAAGTTGCGCGACGGTCGAGGGGCGAGGGCGTCGCGCGCCAGACGCGCGGCGATGAAGAAGCGGTCCGGGTGCGCATCGACGTCGGCCCCCTGCAGGCGTGCATGCACGTTCTGCACGAACTGGGTCATCGTCAGGTTGTCGAGCATCGAGGCGAAGGGATGGAAGTAGCGCTCGAAGCCGGGACGGGTGGACCAGCCCTCGAAGCTGATGCCGGCCTTGTAGGTCGCGTTGCACGCGGGCATCCACTCGGGTTCCTCGATGCCCAGGCCATCGAAGAAGCCGCGCAGCCATGGGGTCGATCCCTCGCCGACGCCGATGGTGCCCACCTGCGGCGATTCGATCACGGTCACGCGCAGGCGCTCGCCATAGGCCGAGTTGGCCAGGAGCAGGGCGGTCATCCAGCCCGCGCTGCCGCCACCGACGACGGCCACGTGCTTCACCGGCGGTTCGGCATCGATCGCGGCGTGGGCGGCATGGGCGGCACCGGTGCCGCAGGACTGGGTATAGAGGGGTAGGGTGGCCATGCCCCAGCCTACGCACGGTCGCCGGCATTTCAAGCACGGTCGCGAGGCCGCGCCCTTTATCCCGTGCCGGCGCGTCCCCATCTGTAGGATTCCCCCGCAGAGCCGCGACCATGATCCCGTTGTCCGTCCTCGACCTCGCGCCCGTCACCGTCGGCAGCACGCCGGCGCACACCTTCGCCAACACCCTGGCGCTGGCCCGCCATGCCGAGCAGCTGGGCTACCGGCGCTTCTGGCTGGCCGAACACCACAACATGCCGGGGATCGCCAGCGCCGCCACGGCGGTGCTGATCGGGCACGTGGCCGGCGGCACCTCGTCGATCCGCGTCGGCTCGGGCGGCGTGATGCTGCCCAACCACGCGCCGCTGCAGGTGGCCGAGCAGTTCGGCACCCTGGGCTCGCTGTACCCCGGCCGCATCGACCTGGGCCTGGGCCGTGCACCGGGAACCGACCAGCCGGCGGCGCGGGCGCTGCGACGCTACTACCAGGGCGCCGACGAGTTCCCCGCCGACGTGGTTGAGCTGCTGGGCTACTTCGAGCCCGTCCGCGACGGGCAGTCCGTGCAGGCCGTGCCGGGCGCCGGAGTCGAGGTGGAACCCTGGATCCTGGGCTCCAGCCTGTTCGGCGCGCAGCTGGCCGCGACCCTCGGCCTGCGCTATGCGTTCGCCTCGCACTTCGCGCCGGCCATGCTGGAACAGGCACTGGCGGTGTATCGCCGCGAGTTCCGGCCGTCCCGCCACCTCCAGGCGCCGCACGCGATGCTGGCGCTGAACGTGGTCGCCGCCGACAGCGACGAGGAGGCCGCGCGGCTGTTCACCACGCAGCAGCAGGCCTTCGTCAACCTCAGGCGCGGTCGTCCCGGCCAGGTGCCGCCACCGCTGGCCTCGGGCGCAGCCTTCGACGCCTATTGCCAGCCGGGCGAGCGCGCCGGCGTCGACGCGGCCCTGTCCTGCGCCGCGGTGGGGTCGCCGGACACCGTGCGCACGGCGGTCGATGCCTTCGTGCAACGCTACCGGCCGGACGAGCTGATCCTCACCGCCAACATCTTCGACCACGACGCGCGCCTGCGCTCGTTCGCGCTGGCCATGGAGGCGATCCAGGCCTGAGCCGACCCGCTCCGCCCGGGCGCGTTGCTGCCGCCGGCGGTCAGCAGTGTTGCCAATGGCATGCGCACGCGCGGGCCGATCGCGCCGATACTATGCGGCCCCCTCCGGTCGACGCCCCCATGTCCGACACGTCCACCGCCGCGGACGCGCCCCTGCCCGCGCCGCTGCCCCGCCACCTCGATCCGCGGGTGATGATCCCGCTGTGCCTGCTGACGCTGTACCTCGTCTGGGGTTCGACCTACCTCGGCATCCGCTTCGCGCTCGAGAGCTATCCGCCGTTCCTGCTGGCTGGCATGCGCTTCCTTGCCGCGGGGGTGGTGCTGTACGGCTTCCTGCGCTGGCGCGGCCACGCGGCGCCGACGCGCCTGCAGTGGCGAAACGCCGGCATCACCGGCCTGTTGCTGCTGGGGTTCGGCAACGGCCTGGTGTGCTTCGCCGAGCAGCGGGTCAGCTCCGGCATCGCCGCGGTGGCGGTGTCGAGCATGCCCTTGTTCGCGGCCACGTTCTCGGGCCTGTACGGGCAATGGCCGAGCCGGCGCGAAACCCTGGGGCTGCTCGTGGGTTTCGTCGGCGTCGTCGTGCTCAACCTCGGCAGTGGGCTGTCGGGCGAGCGCCTGGGGGCGATCGCGCTGCTGACCGCCGCCATGTGCTGGGCCTTCGGTTCGGTCTGGAGCCGTCGCCAGGACATGCCGGCCGGGCCGATGAACACCGCCGCGCAGATGCTCTGCGCCAGCGTGGCCCTGCTCGCGGTGGGCGTGCTCTCGGGCGAGCGTCTGCCCAGCCACCCGACGGTGCAGGCGACGCTTGCCCTGGCCTACCTCGCGGTGTTCGGCTCCATCGTGGCCTTCAGTGCCTACCTGTACGTGCTCAAGCACGCGCGTCCGGCGGTGGCGACCAGCTACGCCTACGTCAACCCGCCGGTGGCGGTGCTGATCGGCGTGCTTCTGGCGGCCGAGACCGTGGGCCCCTACGACCTCGCGGGCATGGCCATCATCCTGGTCGGTGTCGCCCTGATCACCGTGGTGGGCAAGCGTCGCCGTCGACCCGCCTGAGCGTCGCCATCCCGGCCGGGCGGGCACCGGCGCGGGTTTGGCGCTAGAGTCGGGACCGGAGCATGCGCTCCGATCCTGGGGACGGCCGTGGGCATGACGGGTACGCAGGCAACGCACGGCGGCATTGCCGCGCGGCGAGCGGAGGACGACTTTCCGTTCTACGACGACCGGCCGATGGCCCTGACAGGCCCCAGGTGGTTGCTGGTCATGGCCGGGGTGGTGCTGGGATTCCTGGTATTGATCGCACCCGTTCCCTTCTTCGCAAGCGCCTGGGGGCAATGGATCCCGGCGGTCCTGTTCTTCGCGATCCCGCTCGCGACACTGGCGTGGGGCCGCGCCGGGCCACTGGACCGCGATCTTCCGTCGACTCACGCCTGGCGACTTCGGCTGGATGCTGCTGGTGGCGCTGCTGAACGTGGTCGTGACGCTGGGCATCGCGCTGGCGGTCTCGCGCTTCTCGGGCGTTTCGGCCAACCCGGCGATGGAGATGCTGCGCGGACAGGCCACCGGCGATCGCGTGATGTTCTTCCTCAGGACCCTGCCGCAGTTGTTCGGCGAAGAGGTGATCACGGTCCTGCCGTTCCTGGCGATCGCCTGGCTGCTGCACATGAAGTGCGGCCTGGGTCGGACCGCCGCGCTCGTGCTGGCCTGGCTGGGCGCGGCGGTGCTGTTCGGCATGGCGCACCTGCCGACGTACGACTGGAACTGGGTGCAGTGCCTGGTGATCATCGGCAGCGCGCGGCTCGTACTGCTGCTGGGCTACCTGAAGACGCGCAACATATGGGTGTCCACCGGCGCGCACATCATCAACGACTGGCTGCTGTTCGGCGCCATGCTCCTCCTCAGCGGGCTCCTGGCGCCGGCCTGAGCCAACCGCCTCAGGCGTTGGAGTCGGCGGGCGGCGCCGAGGTGTCGAGCGGAGCGGCGCCGGCACTCGAGCGGCCGGCCGTGGCGACGTCCAGGCCCACGGTGTACGCGGTCATCGACAGCGAACCGTAGGTGTAGCCATCGGCCAGCACGCCGGGCGTGCCGCCGTCGGCCGCTGCGAGCCCGGCGATGTACAGCAGGGGCAGGAAGTGCTCGGGCGTCGGCGCCGCCAGGCCGTAGTCCGGCCCCTCCATCAGCGAGGGCAGCTCGCCCGGCCGTTCTTGCATGACCTGGCGGACCCGTTCGTCGAAGCGCCGGGCCCAGTCGAAGGCGCCGTCCGGCCGGTTCCAGTCGATCGCGCGGAGGTTGTGGACCACGTTGCCGCTGCCCATCACGAGGATGCCGCGGGTGCGCAGCGCGGCCAGCCGCTCGCCCATTGCCAGGTGGTAGGCCGCCGGCCGCCGTGCGTCGATGGACAGCTGCACCACGGGGATGTCGGCGTCGGGGAAGGCGTGCGCCAGTACCGACCAGGTCCCGTGGTCCAGGCCCCAGCCGTCGACGTCGGCGCCGACGTGGTCGGGCCGGGCGAGGTCGGCGATCTCTTCATGGAGCGCGGGCAGTCCCGGCGCCGGGTACTGCATGTCGAACAGGGCGGGCGGGAAACCGAAGAAATCGTGCAAGGTGCGCGGCCGGGCCATCGCGGTGACCGCGCTCGCGTTGACGTACCAGTGCGCGGAGACCATCAGGATCGCGCGCGGCCTCGGCACGCTGGCGCCGAATGCCCGCCAGGCGTCGGTGTAGCGGTTGCGTTCCAGCGCGTTCATCGGGCTGCCGTGGCCGAGGAAGGCGGCGGGCATGGTCGGGCCTGGCATGGAGCCTCCGGCGATCGGGACGTTGCAGGCATCGTACGCGCGCCCGGTATCGCGCAGGTCGCCATGGGCAGGACAGTGCGTGCGACGCGACTTCCGGGCGAAAGGGCGCGGGCACGGTGGTACCGTAGAACCGTCGGCGGAAAGTGGCCGGGGCCGGCCGCGAACGGATCGGAGGACGCGGGATGAGCGAGCGCAAGGTACCGGGCGTGGAACCCTTCGAGGGTGCGGCGGGCGGCTGGAGCGCACTGGGCGCGGTCGCCCGGGTGCTGAAGGACCAGATGGCGGTCGGGCGCGAGGCCTCGGCGCTGCGGCGGGTCAACCAGCCCACCGGCTTCGACTGCCCGGGCTGCGCCTGGCCCGACCCGCGGCACACCTCGTCCTTCGAGTTCTGCGAGAACGGCGCCAAGGCGGTGGCCTGGGAGGCCACCGGCAAGCGCGCCACGCCCGAGTTGTTCGCCCGGCACCCGGTCTCCGAGCTTTGGGAGTGGAGCGACCACGCCCTGGAGGATGCCGGCCGCCTCACCCATCCGCTGGCCTACGACGCCGACAGCGACCGCTACGTGCCGATCGAATGGGACGAGGCTTTCGCCCGCATCGGCCAGGCGCTGCGGGCGCTGCCGGATCCGGACATGGCCGAGTTCTACACCTCCGGCCGCACCTCCAACGAGGCCGCCTTCCTCTACCAGTTGATGGTGCGCGAGTTCGGCACCAACAATTTCCCGGACTGCTCGAACATGTGCCACGAGGCCACCAGCGTGGGCCTGCCGGCGTCGATCGGCGTCGGCAAGGGCACGGTGACGCTGGAGGATTTCGAGCACTGCGACGCGCTCTTCAGTTTCGGTCACAACCCCGGCACCAACCATCCGCGCATGCTCACCACCCTGCGCGAGCTGTCCCGGCGCGGGGTGCCGATCATCGCGGTCAATCCCCTGCGCGAGCGCGGGCTGGAGCGTTTCACCTCGCCCCAGCATCCGGTCGAGATGTTGGCCAACCAGGCCACGCCGATCGCGCGGACCTACTACCAGGTGCGCATCGGCGGCGACCTGGCTTTGCTCAAGGGCATGATGAAGTGGCTGTTCGAGGCCGATGCCGCGGACCGGGCAAGGGGAGGTGCCGGTGTCCTCGACCATGCGTTCATCGCCTCGCATACCCGGGGCATCGATGCGCTGCGCGAGGATGTCGAGGCGACCGCCTGGGACGACATCGTGCGAGCGTCGGGCCTGGCGCGCGAGGACATCGAGTCGGCGGCGCGCGTCTACGCGAAGGCCGATCGCGTCATCCTCTGCTACGGCATGGGCATGACCCAGCACCGCTTCGGCACGCGCAACGTGCAGCAGATGGCCAACCTGCTGCTGCTGCGCGGGAACATCGGGCGCCAGGGCGCGGGCATCGCGCCGATCCGCGGCCATTCGAACGTACAGGGCGATCGCACGGTGGGGATCACCGAGAAACCCACGCCTGCGCTGCAGGCGGCGATCCGGCGCACCTACGGCTTCGAGTTCCCGCTCACGCACGGGCACGACGCGGTCGCCGCGATCCAGGCGATCCGCGATGGCCGCTCCCGCGCGCTGGTCTGCATGGGCGGCAACCTCGCCGTGGCGATGTCGGACCCGGCGACGACCCTGCCGGCCATGCGCGGCCTCGACCTGGCCGTGCACGTGGCCACCAAGCTCAACCGCTCGCACCTGATCCCGGCCCGGCAGGCCTTCGTGCTGCCCTGCCTGGGACGCACCGAGCTGGACATCCAGGCGAGCGGCCCGCAATCGGTCACCGTCGAGGACTCGATGTCGATGGTGCACGCCTCGCAGGGCGGCCTGCCGCCGGCCTCGGAGCACCTGCGCTCGGAGCCGGCGATCGTCGCCGGCATCGCCAAGGCGCTGTTGCCCGACAGCCGCGTGGACTGGGACGGCCTGGTCGCGGACTACGACCGCATCCGCGACGACATCGAGGCGGTATTCCCGATCTTCCGCGACTTCAACCGGCGCGTGCGCGAGCCGGGCGGGTTCCGCCTGTATGTCGGCGCTTCGGTGCGCGACTGGGGCGGGGCGGGCAGGAAGGCCGAATTCCATGTCGCCGCGGGCCTGAACGAAGACCGCCCGGTGGAAGGGGCGGACATGCTGACCCTGACCACGATCCGCTCGCACGACCAGTACAACACCAGCATCTACAGCTTCGACGATCGCTATCGCGGCATCAGCGGCCGCCGCGACGTGGTGTTCATGAACGCCGAGGACCTGCGCGAGCGCGGCCTGCGCCACGGCGACCGCATCGACGTGGAATCGCGGGTGCCCGGCAGCGATCCCGGCGCACACCGTGTCGCCGGCTGCATCGCGATCGAGTACGACCTGCCGCGTGGTTCGGCGGCCATGTACTTCCCCGAGGGCAACCGCCTGGTGCCGCTTGCCAGCCACGACGCCGAGTCGGGGACACCGGCGTACAAGTCGATCCCGGTCCGCATCGTCGCGGCGGTCGCTTGAAGAGGGGCGAACCCGTCGGCAAGGGGCTCGCGGGGCGGGGCGTCTGGCGGGTGGAGGCGGGCGCGTCGACGCCGGCCGACGACCTGCTGGCCGAGGAGGTCCCGGTCGATATCCGGTTCGACGGCGTTGCGTTCGCGGTGATGATGGCCTCGCCGTCCGACCTGGAGGACTTCGCCGTCGGCTTTGCCCTGACCGAACGCCGCATCGCGCCCGACGCCATCGTCGGGATCCAGGTCCGCGAAGTCATCGAGGGCATCGTCCTGGAGATCAGCACCCGCGAACCGGCCGCGAGCGGCAGGGCCCCGGCGCCGCGGGCGATCCCCGGACGCAGCGGCTGTGGCCTGTGCGGCAGCCGCGCGCTGGAGGAAGTGCTGCGCCGTCCGGCAGCCGTCGGCGAGGGCGGTCGGCTGGGGGCCGGTGCGATCGAGGCGGCCTTGTCGGCACTGCGCTCGCGGCAACCGCTCAATGCCGCAACCGGCGCGCTGCATGCGGCTGCGTGGTGCGATACCGCCGGCGGCCTGCGACTGGTCCGCGAGGACATCGGTCGCCACAACGCGCTGGACAAGCTGATCGGGGCGATGCGGCGGCCGGGCACCGCGGTGCAGGACGGCTTCGCCCTGGTCACCAGCCGGGCCAGTTACGAGATGGCCGCCAAGGCCGCCGAGGCCGGGATTCCGGTACTGGCGGCCATGTCCGCGCCCAGCGCGCTGGCCGTCGATCTCGCGCGCGATTGTGGCCTCACCCTGGTCGGCTTCACCCGGCCGGGCCGCCACGTGGTCTACAGCCATCCGCAGCGCCTGGATGGCGTCGAGGGCGGGCGCGTCGCGGGCTGAGCGCGCGCGGCTCCAAGACGATCGGGCTGGGGTAACATCGGCAGCGGGACGCCGGCGCCAGGGGGTTGGCCGCCGCGCCCGCACAAGACAGGGGGAGGGGACCATGCGGCGGATCGTCGGAATGTTGCTGGTGGCCGTGCTGATGGCGGGCTGCGCACCGGTGCGCCAGACGCCGGACGAAGCAGTCGAGCAGGCGCAGGCACAGGCGCGTGCCGAGGCGGAGCGCCGCGAGGCGCAGGCGCGCGCGGAAGCGCAACGCAAGGACGCCGAAGCCTTGGCCGAAGCTCGCCGCGCCGCCGAGCGCGAGGCGCGGGCGAGGGAAGAAGCCGGCATGGCGCCGCCACCGCCACCCCCGCCGCCACCGCCGCCGCCGCGCACCGGCCGCTCGCGCGCGCCTGCTGCGCGCCCGTCGGCCCCGACCGCCGACTACGTCAACGTCGATGTCTTCTACGCGACCAACCGCAGCCCGCACGCCGCGTTCGACAGCCGGCCCGCGGCGGACCGCTTCACCGCTGCCAATGCCGGGAAGCTGACCTACGGCCAGGCCCGGATCAGTATCCCCAAGAGCCACGTTGCCGGCGAACTGGAGTCGCCGCGCTGGTACCTGCTGGAGTTCGAGGAAGACCCCGCCCGCCATGTGGTGCTGCAGGACGTCAGCCGCCTGCCCGAGGGTGCGTTCTTCGGATCGTTGCAGTCGCGCGTGCGCGACTCCGGCGACAGCAGTGCCTTCGTCTTCGTGCACGGTTTCAACGTGAGCTACCGCGACGCCGCCCGGCGCACCGCGCAGCTGGCCTACGACCTGCGCTTCGACGGCGCGCCGGTGTTCTACAGCTGGCCGTCGCAGGCATCGCTGACGGGGTATTTCACCGACGAGGAGACGATGGCCAGGACCGTGCCGCTGATCGAGGGCTTCCTGGCGGACATGGCCGACCGCTCCGGCGCGCGGAACCTCTACGTCATCGGCCACAGCATGGGGACGCGCGGCGTCACCCGCGCGATCCGCAACCTGGTGGCCCGCCGCCCGGACCTGCGCGGGCGCTTCCGCGGCATCATCCTGGCCGCGCCGGATATCGACGCGAAGGTCTTCCGCGAGCAACTGGCGCCGGCCATGCACCTGGCAAGCGGCCGGGTGACGCTGTATGCCTCGTCCGAGGACCTGGCGCTCAAGGCATCGCGACAGGTCAACCGCGGTCCCCGCGCCGGCGACTCGAGCGAGGGCGTGATGCTGGTGGACGGCATCGACACGATCGATGTGTCCGGCGTCGACCAGAGCATCCTCGCCCATTCCTATTTCATGGAGTCGGACCAGGTCATGGGCGACATCCGGCAGATGCTGCGGGGCAACCTGCCAGCGGCCGAGCGCAAGCCGCTGCAGACGGTGAAACTGCGCGAAGGGGTGTTCTGGAAACTGCTGCCCCCGTGACGCCGGCGCCTGGTCCACCGGTGTCCGGCGCGCCGCGCCGCGCGCGGCCCGTACGGGTCCCGGTCGTCGCGGCCTAGCCGTTGCCGTCCGTGGACGGCTGCGCGTTGTCGTTGTCCCTGGATGCGTCGCGTTCAGCGAGCTTCTTCGCCTGTTTCTCGTCTTTCTTCTTCTTCTTCGCGATCTCGCGCTGTCGTTTTTCGTACGAATAGTTGGGCTTGGCCATCGAGCGTTCCGTGGGTGTGTGTCCCTGCAGTGTACGGGTTCGCGCCGCCACGCCCCGCGTGGCGGGCGCGCCGCGGGTTTCACCCGGCTGCCACCGCACCCGCGATAGCGTCCTTGCATCCCCCATGCGACGAGTGAGCCCATGAGCCAGAAGAAGATCGCCATCCTCGCCACCGACGGCTTCGAACAGTCCGAGCTGGTGGAGCCCCGCGACGGCCTGCGCGCCGCCGGCTTCCATGTCGACGTCGTGTCGCCCGGCGGCGCGCGCATCCGAGGCTGGGCGGGCAAGGACTGGGGCGACGAGGTCGAGGTGGACGTCGCGCTCGACGACGCCTCCCCGGATGCCTACGACGCCCTGGTACTGCCCGGTGGCGTGATCAACCCCGACAAGCTGCGCATCGACGAATCCGCGGTGGCGTTCGTGCGCGCATTCGACGAAGCCGCCAAGCCGCTCGCGGCGATCTGCCACGGCCCCTGGCTGCTGGTGCAGTCCGGCGCTGCGAAGGACCGCGCGTTGACATCGTGGCCCTCGGTCCGCACCGACCTGGAGAATGCCGGCGGGCGCTGGCGCGACGCCGAGGTCGTGGTGGACGGCCACGTGATCACCAGCCGTAAGCCCGATGACATCCCGGCATTCACCCGCGCGGTGATCGATGCGCTGTCCTGACGCCAGGTCCGCGGCCGCATGATCGCGACGGTCGCCGCCTGCCTGCTCGGCCTGGTCGCGGGTGCCCGGACCTTCACCGCCCCGGCGGTGCTGGCCTGGGCGACACGGAGCGGTGCCCTGGATCTGCAGGGCACGGCGCTGGAATGGCTTGGGGGCGCCTGGGCGCCTTGGGTGCTCACCCTGCTGGCGCTGGCCGAACTCGCCGGCGACAAGTCGCCGCGCGCGCCCAGCCGCAAGACGCTGCCGGCCGCCGGCGCGCGCGTGCTGTCGGGCGCGTTCTGCGGCGGCGCGGTCGCGCTGGCGATGGAAGTCGCCTGGCTGCTGCCGGCCCTGGCCGGTGCGATCGCCGCGGCGCTGGGCACGCGCGGCGGCTATCGGCTGCGCATGGGCCTGGCCACGCGCTTGGGAAAGGACTGGCCCGCAGCGCTGCTCGAGGACGCGGCGGCGATCGGGCTGGCGCTGGGGACCGTCGCACTGCTGGCGGGCGGCCAGGACTGACGGCCGCTGGCGTCAGTCGGGCAGGTCCAGGACCGGGACGAAGCCCCCGAACACCATGCGCTTGCCATCGAACGGCATCGGATGCGCCTTGGGATCGAAGCGGGGGTCGTCGCCGTCCATCATCTTTTTCATGAAGGCGTCGCGCGTGGCCTTGTCCGGCCACTCGATCCACGAGAACGCCACGGTCTCCGCGTCGGTCGCCCGGACCGCGCCGAAGAAGTCGGTGTGCTTGCCGCGCGGCACGTCGTCGCCCCAGCATTCCACGATCCGCAGCGCCCCGTACTCCATGATCACCTCGTCCATCGCGCGGGCATGCGCGACGAAGGCGTCCTTGTTGGCGGTGGGGACGGCGATGATGAATCCGTCGACATACTTCATGGTGGGCTCCGTGCTGGCGTGGCGCGCGACAGGCGCGCCTTCACCTGGACGACGTCCGGCGGGGACACGGATCGACACACCGTCGGTCGCCTGCCGATAATGCCCGCATGAACAGGACACGCGATGCCCTCGACCTGCCCGCACGCATGGGTGAGATCGCGCTTGCGGGCATCTGTGCGTTCGCGGCGGCCGCGACCGCCGCGCAATGGCTGCGCGCCGACCTGGACTGGCAACACGCACCGCTGAGCTTCTACCTGGTGGGACCGTACGGCACCTGGGTGCAGGGTGCGTATTTCGCGCTGGCGCTGGCCCTGGTCCTGCTGGGGGTGGGCTGGTATCGCACGTTGCGACCCGCGGCCCGCAGCGCGGCGCCGCTGCTCCTGTTCGTCGCGGCCGCCGTGTCTCTGGCCGTGACCGCACTGGCCGGGACCGGGCGTGCCGGTTCGTCGCCCAGCCTGGAGGCCCTGGTGCACGGAGTCGCCGCACAGACCGCTTTCCTGTGCGTCACCGTCGCCATGCTGCTGCAAGCCTGGCGCCTGCGCGGCGACCCCGTCTGGCGCCACCGCTTCGCAGCGGCCTTCGCGCTGGCCCTGCTCGCCTTCATCGGCCTGTGGGTGCATGCCCTATGGCGCGAAGCCCCGCGCGGCCTGACCCAGAAGGTGGAGATCCTGTTGATCCTGTCCTGGCTGGCCCTCTCGGCCGCGGCCCTGCGCAACGGCCCGCGCGGTCAGATCCTGGTGCCGACCGGCAGGTAGCGCCACTGTCCCGGCGGCATCGCGCCCTCGGGGCCCTTGCCGATCGGGATACTGCCGATGCGCAGGCGTCGGATCGACCGCACCGACAGCCCGACCTGCGCGCACATGTCCTGCAACTGGCCCTCGCGCACGCCCTTGAGGGCGAAGCGCAGGCGCGTCTCGTTCTGCCAGCTGACCTTGCACGGGGGCAGGGCGCGGCCCTGGAAGGACAGCCCGTGGTTGAGCCGGCGCAAGCCCCACGGCGCCAGCTCGCCCTCGACCTCGACGAGGTATTCGTGCTCGATCACGTCCGCATCCTCGGTCAGCCGTCGCCAGACGCGGCCGTCCTGGGTGAGGATCATCAGGCCGCTGGCGTCGGTGTCCAGGTGGACCAGGGGCGTGAGTCGATGGAAGTGGCGCTCGAGCGGCCGGATGCCCGATGGGTCGTCGGCCCAGTGCGACCCGGGCTGGACCAGGCCCGCGGCCATGCGCCTGCCTTCGATCGCGTCGTAGCCCGCCGGCTTGTGCAGCAGCACCGTGGCCGGCTCGACGTCCTCCAGGCGCGCGTCCGGATGCAGCTCGACCGTGGCGTCCGCGACCGGGTGCTGCGGCGATTCGACCACGCGGCCATCCACCGACACCCAGCCGTTGCGGATGTATTGCTCGGCATCCGCGCGCGAACACCTGAACACTTCGGCGACGCGGTGGGCCAGGCGGACGGGTTCGGACATGGGTGCGGCATGCAGGGGCAGGGGGGTGGCAGTGTAACGACCCCGCCCGGGGCGTGCTGCCTGAACGAAGCGTTTGCCGGCTGCGCGGCGTTCTGCAACCATCGTGCGATTGCAGTCACGGCTGCTTGCAGGGGGGCGCCGTTGGATTACCTGGACCTGTTCGAACGTTCGCCCAATCCGTACATGGTCGTGGACCGCGGATTGCGCTACGTGGCGGTCAACCGCGCCTATGAGTCGGTGGTCGGGCGCACGCGCGACGTGCTGCTCGGGGTGGGCCTGTTCGAGGCCTTCCCCGGGGACGGCACGCGCCTGGGCGAGACCAATGTCGCCCTGCTGCGACAATCCATCGAGCGGGTCTTCGCCACCGGCGAGCGCGACGTGCTGAGCCTGATCCGCTACGCAATCGAGCGACCGGACGAGGCGGGGCCGGTCATGGAGGACCGCTACTGGTCGGCCACGCACACGCCGCTGTTCGACAGCGCCGGCCGGGTCGCGCACGTCCTGCAGCACACCACCGACGTCACCCACCTGCAGCGCCTCAACCAGGCGCTCGCGCGGGCCACCGGGGCATCGCAGGAACAGATCGAGTTCGGCATGTTCGAGCGTGCGCGCAAGGTCCAGGAGCACAATCGCGCGCTCGAACACCGCATCAGCGACTTGGAGACCCTGTTCGCGCAGGCGCCCGGCTTCATGGCCTACCTGTCCGGGCCCGAGCACCGCTTCACCCTGGCCAACCGGGCGTACGAGACCCTGGTCGGCCGTGACCGCGACCTGATCGGGCGGGTCCTGGAAGAGGCCTTGCCCGAGACCGCCGAGCAGGGCTTCCTGGCGCTGCTCGACGAGGTATACCGGAGCGGCCGGCCCTACGTGGGCCAGGCGGTCCCGCTGCTGCTCCAGCGCGAGCCCGACGCGGAGCCCGAGGAGCTCGTGGTCGACTTCGTCTACCAGCCGGTGAAGGATGCCGGTGGACAGGTCGTCGGCATCTTCGTCCAGGGCAACGACATGACCGCCCAGGTCGCCGCGCAGGCGGAAGTCGAGCTTTTCCACAACAACCTCGCCGAACTGGTCGAGCAGCGCACGCAGGCGTTGAAGGTCAGCGAGGAGGAACGGCTCGCCGCGCAGGCCGCGCTGCACCAGTCGCAGAAGCTCGAGGCGATCGGCCAGCTCACCGGGGGCGTGGCCCACGACTTCAACAACCTGCTGCAGGTCATCGGCGCCAACCTCGAACTGCTCGAAGGGCAGGTCCAGGACAGCGTCGCGAGCCAGCGCCTGGCCTCGGCCCGGAACGCGGTCCAGCGCGGCGCCCAGCTGGTGTCGCAGTTGATGGCCTTCGCTCGCCGCGACCCGCTCAACGTGGCCGTGTTCGATCCGGCGCTCACCCTGTCGACCCTGGCCGACATGCTCGAACGCACCCTGGGCGAGGGACGCGAGATTGCGCTCGAGCTCGACCTCGACTGCGAGACGCGGATCCGGACCAACCCGCAACAGTTCGAGACCGCGATCCTGAACATCGTGATCAATGCCCGCCACGCCATGCCCCATGGCGGCAAGGTCCGCATCGAGTGCCGCTGCGTGGACGGCGCCGAAGCGGGACGGGGCGGCGAGCACGTCCGCATCACCATCGCCGACACCGGCACGGGCATGGCCCCGGAGGTCGTGGAGCACATCTTCGAGCCCTTCTTCACCACCAAGCCGCAGGGCGAGGGCACCGGTCTGGGCCTGGCCGCGGTGTACGGATTCATACAGCAAAGCGGCGGCGAGATCCGCGTCGACAGCGTTCCCGGCGAGGGCAGCCGTTTCACGCTCTACCTGCCGACCACCGACGCGCCCGGCGAGCCGGTGGTCGATCCCGCGGACAGCACGCCACGCGGACGCAATGAGGTGGTGCTCCTGGTGGAGGACGACGAAGGCGTGCGACGCACCGGCGTGGACATGCTGTTCGACCTGGGTTACGACGTCGTGCAGGCCTCGCATGCCGCGATGGGGCGCGCCCTGCTCGATGAGGGCCTGCGGCCGGCGTTGCTGTTCAGCGACGTGGTGATGCCTGGGCCGATGCACAGCTTCGACTTGGTCGCGCACGTGCAGGCTCGGTTGCCCGGGACCGCCGTCCTGATGACCTCGGGTTATGCAGAGGCAACCCTCTCACGCTCCGGCGCGGCGCGGCCCGATGTCCCGATGCTCGCCAAGCCCTACACGCGCGCGGACCTGGGCCGCCACGTGCGCGCCGCCATCGATGGCCACCGGCTGCCGCCATCGCTGCGCGTGCTGCTGGTGGAGGACAACGAGGACGACAGGCTGCTCACGGGCGAGCTGCTGGAGGCCTGCGGGATGGACGTGGCGCACGCGGGCAATGCCGAAGAGGCGCTGCGGCGCCTGGCCGAATCGCCGCGCGACGTCCTCCTGACGGATGTCGAGCTGCCCGGCTGCGACGGCATCGAGCTCGCGCGCGAGGCGCGCGTGCGCCAGCCGGGCCTTCGCGTGGTGTTCGTCACGGGGCACGACGAGGACGCGGTGCGCGAGCGCGGCGGCGTCGGGGCGATCCTGTCCAAGCCCTTCTCGCGCGCGCAGCTGACCTCGGCCATCGCCCTGGCCACCCAGGCCCTGGACGCCTCGTCGTCGCCGGCTGGCTGAACGCTTCGCGACGGCGGTGCGATCGCCGTCGCGGGCCCGTGCGAGAATGCCCGCCCCCGAGCGCCCGAGCCGCCCCCAGTCCATGAAGACCCCCACCGCGCTGATGGCGCTGATCGAGGACGGCGTCATCGACGCCGTGCTGCGCCCGCTCAAGAGCGGCAAAGAAGCAGCGGTGTACCTGGTCCGCAGCGGCGACCATGTCCGCTGCGCCAAGGTCTACAAGGACATGGCGCAACGCAGTTTCCAGCAGCGGGTGCAGTACCAGGAGGGGCGCAAGGTCCGCGGCAGCCGGGAGGCCCGTGCCATCGGCAAGGCGACCCGATACGGCAGGCGGCAACAGGAAGCCGAGTGGAAGAACACCGAGGTCGACGCGCTCTACCAGCTTCGCGACGCTGGCGTGCGCGTGCCCGAACCGCATGGCTTCTTCCACGGCGTGCTGGTGATGGAGCTGGTCGTCGATGCCGACGGCTCGCCGGCGCCGCGCCTGGGCGAGGTCGAGCTGGGTCCGGAAGTAGCGCGGGCATTCCATGGCGTGCTCGTCCGGCAGGTCGTTCGGATGCTGTGCTGCGGCCTGGTCCACGGCGACCTGTCGCCCTACAACGTCCTGGTCGGCGCGGACGGCCCGGTGGTGATCGACTTCCCGCAGGTGGTCAGCGCCGCGGGCAACAATGCGGCGCGGAGGATGCTGCTGCGCGACGTCAACAACCTCACCGCGTGGCTCGGTCGATCGGCACCGGAACTGCTGGACACCTGGTACGGAGAGGAGATGTGGGCGCTCTATGAAGCCGGCGCCCTCGCATCCGATACCGACCTGAGTGGCCACTTCGAGCACGACGCGCACGAAGCCGATGTCGAGGGCGTGCGCGATGCGATCAACGAGGCCCGCGACGAGGCGCTCATCCGCCAGCAGGGCCGGGAAGCCGCCGAACTGGAAGACTGAACCCGGTTCGCGATTTGCGGTTCACGCCGGGCCCCCGGCTGACGTTTTCCACGGCATGGGCAATGACGCCCCTGCCGGAGGACTCCCCATGACCCGCATCTACCGCGGCCAGGCCCAGATCGAGAGCCTGGACCCCTATTTCATCGACGCGCTTGGCCTGTGCCGGGCCGCGGCCGGCTGGTTGCAGCCGCGCAACCGCAACGTGCTGCTCGACCCCAACGACGCGGACGCCGGGACCGTTCGCGGCGCACTGACGACCTACTTCGGCGTCCAGTTCGGCGCCGGGCCGATGCCGGCGCTGGGGCCGGGCGACACCGTCTTCGTCGATACCGCACAGACCGTCTACGCCGCCATCGCCACCGCGCTCAATACCTGGACGGTGTACATCGAGTACGCCGACTGGCAGGACCACGATCCGGACGAATACGCATCGGCGCGCCCGCCGGTGGTGTTCCCCGATGCCGAAGGCAACGTGGACGCGGGCAATCCCAACAGCTTCCAGGCGACCTGGGCCGACGTGCGCAACAACATGAACCGCGGCACCCAGAGCTACGTGTTCATGCACAACGGCCTGCCGGTCACGGTGTCGCCCGCGCGCGACCTCGCGTTCAATATCCAGTTGAATACGCGCTTCCGCAATGCCGACGACATGCTCAAGCAGGAAACGATCATCCACGAGATGTCGCATGCGCTGGCCGACACCAACGACGCGGCCTACGCCGACACCCTCGCGCAGGCGCGGCTGATCTGCGCCGCGCACGGGGCGCCCACGGCGCGCGATACGGCCGACTGCTGGGGCTTCTTCCCCTTCGACCTCTAGGCGGGCGCGGGCCGGGCGCCGGATGCGCGAGCGGACCGGGGGCGGGCGGCGAGGGCATCCGGCGCCCGGCGGGGCGATGGTAGAGTGGGCCGCTCCATCGCCCGCACCGGAGCCTGTGTCCATGTCCAGCACCCCCGCCTTCCATTCCATCGGTACCCCCGGCGTCGCGTGGGGCCCGGCCGAGCGCGGGCAATGGCTGGCGCGGCAGTCCAGACACCGCAGCTATCGGGAAGACGTCGTCGACGCGATCGATCGCCTGCGCGCGCGCTTCGACGTGGAGGACTATGGGCGCCTGGTCTATGGCGAGGAAGCCTATCCGTTGTATGCCGTGCGCAGCCGCGGTTGGCGCGACGACCTCCCGGTCGTGTTGGTGACGGGGGGTGTCCACGGCTACGAGACCAGCGGAGTCCATGGCGCGCTGCGTTTCCTCGACCTCGATGCCGCCGACTACGCCGACCGGGTCAACCTGCTGGTGGTGCCCTGCGTGAGCCCCTGGGCCTACGAGCGCATCCACCGCTGGAACCCGGATGCGATCGACCCCAACCGCTCTTTCGTCGAAGACAGCCCCGCCGGCGAGTCGGCCGCGCTGATGCGCCTGGTGGCCCCGCTGCAGGGACGGGTGCTGTTGCACGTGGACCTGCACGAGACCACCGACAGCGACGAGAGCGAATTCCGGCCCGCGCTGGCGGCGCGCGATGGCAAGCCCTTCGAGCCGGGCGAGATCCCAGATGGCTTCTACCTGGTGGGCGATACGGCGAACCCGCAATCGGATTTCCAGCGGGCGATCATCGACGCCGTGGCGAAGGTCACCCACATCGCCCCCGCCGATGCGCGCGGCGAGATCATCGGGTCGCCGGTCGTCGCGCCGGGCGTGATCAACTACCCGCTCAAGCCGCTGGGCCTGTGCGCGAGCATCACAGGTGCGCGCTACACCACCACCACCGAGGTATACCCCGACAGCCCGAGGGCGACCCCCGAACAGTGCAACGAGGCCCAGGCCACCGCGGTGCGCGCGGCGATCGACCACGCACTCGCGCACGGCTGAGCGCCACCGGCACAGCACCGGCCGCTGGTCGCGCGGCCGGGACGGGTTCCGGAGCGCGCCCATTCCGGTCATGCTGTGCGCCGTTCCCATCGAAGACGCCCCTGCATGCACCTGCGGTTCCCCAGCGCCTGCGACATCGGCCAGCACGACTTCGCCGGCATCCTCGACACCATCCACGACGAGGTTCGCCGGCGCCTGGGCGAAGGTCGCCAGGCCGATTACATCCAGGCCCTGGCGAAAGTGCCGCTCGATGGCTTCGGCATGGCCCTGGTGCTTCGCGACGGCCGCGTATTCGAGGTCGGTCGTGCCCGTCATCGCTTCACCATCCAGAGCATCTCCAAGGTCCACACGCTGACCCTGGCGCTGGACGCGGTGGGCGACGCGCTGTGGGAGCGGGTGGATCGCGAGCCCTCGGGCGATGCCTTCAATTCGCTCATCCAGCTCGAGTACGAGAAGGGCATCCCGCGCAATCCGTTCATGAATGCCGGCGCGCTGGTCGTCGCCGACGTGGTCCTGTCCAGCTGCAGCGACGCGCGTTCGCGCCTGCTGGCCTTCATGCGCGCGCGTTCGGGCAACACGGCGGTGGCCTGCGACGAGGGCGTGGCGCGCTCGGAGGCCGACACCGGGCATCGCAACCTGGCGTTGGCGCATTTCATCAAGAGCTACGGCAACCTGCACAACCCGGTGGAGGACGTGCTCGACTTCTACTACCACCAGTGCGCGCTCAGCATGGATTGCGTCGACCTGGCCCGGAGCATGCAGTACCTGGCCGGCAACGGCCACTGCAGCGTTTCCGGCGAGCAGGTCGTCAGCGGCGAACTGGCGACCCGCATCAATGCCCTGATGATGACCGCGGGGACCTACGATGCCGCAGGCGACTTCGCGTTCTACGTCGGGCTGCCGGCCAAGAGCGGCGTCGGCGGCGGCATCGTCGCCGTGGTCCCGCACGTGCTCAGCCTGTGCGTCTGGTATCCGGGCCTCGACGACAAGGGCAACTCGCTGCTCGGCCGGTATGCCCTTCATCGCTTCAGCCGCATGACCGGCCTGTCGGTGTTCTGAGGCCTCGACGGGCGCGGCCCGTTGACGGATACCCAAGCCCAGCGGTCTTGGCTATGCTCGCGCCATGAGCCCGCATGGCACCGGCGGTCGAGGCCCGGGGGAATCCGCCCGCCGACGGCGTGCGCGCAGGTGGCTGCGCAAGCTCGCACTGGTGCTGGGCCTGGCCTACGCTGGCTACCTGCTGATCGGCAACCTCCTGCTCAACACCCCCCTGGGGCCCGCGCTGGCGAACCGGCAGCCGGAAAAATTCCACGTCGACTGGGGTCACGGCTACACGCTGTGGCCGGGCCGCGCGCAGCTGTGGGACATCGAACTGGGCGGTCGCGTCGCGCGTAACGCGTGGACGCTCGAAGTGGACGCCGCGGCCGGCCGCGTGCGCCTGCTGCCGCTGCTGCGACGGCGGCTGGAAGTGCCCTGGGTCGAAGCAGGCGGCGTCGATGCGCGCGTTGAGCGCCTGCCCGGGGCCCTGGCACGCGCCGCGCCACGGCCCGGCGCCTGGACGCTGCGCTTCGAGCGGGTCGCGGCCACTGAAGTGCGGAGCGCGCGACTGGGTGGGCTGGTGCTCTCCGGGCAGGGCACGGTGGAAACGGGCTTCGAGAAACAACTGCGGGGCGGTGCGCTGGAAGTGATGCCGTCGCACGCGCACTTCAGCGATGCCCGCCTGGACAGGGGCGAGGTCGGCCTGCTCGCCAGCGCCACGCTGGACGCACGCTTCGCGATGGCGCGCCATCGCCGCGCCGACGCGGCCGGCGCCGACGCCCTGCGCCTGACCCAGGGGGTATTGCAGGTGGAGGGCAGGACGCCCGGACTTTCCCTGCGACTGCAGGAAGGCCAGTCGGGCGTCGACACGCGCCTGGTGGCCGAAGAGGGGCGGGCGTCCGCCGACCTGGCGTGGGCGGACGGGGCCCTGCTGCCCGGTGGCCAGGCCCGGATCGACGTGCCGGTGCACAGCACCGGTTTCGATGGCGTCCGCCACGAGAATCGCCTGCAGCTCCACCTCGACGTCGACGAGGGAATCCGGCTGGCGGCGGCGACGCGGGTCCCAATCGATGGCGCGGATGCGCCCGACCTGTCCGTGGACGCCCGGCTCGACATCGACGGCCGGGCCTTGCCGCTCGAAGGCATCGATGCGTTGCTGGCGCGGACCTCGGGATATGTGCAGGGTCGCTGGGCATTCCCTTCGCTGGCCTGGCTCGAGGCCTTCCTGCCGCAGGCTGCTTGGCTCGGCATCGAAGGCGAGGGCCTGGTCGATGCGGACATCCGTGTCGTGGAGGGCCGCGTGGCCGCCGACAGTCGCGTCGACGTGCCCCGGGTCAAGGCAAGCGCAACCGTGATGGGCAACCGGATCGATGGCCAGGCGCGCCTGGAGGCCCGCCTCGCGGAGGACGCCGACGGGGCGCTGGTGCCCCGGCTGGCGCTGCACATGGATGCCTTCCGGGTGGCCGATGCCGCCGCGCCCGACCGACCCTATGTCGAGGGCAACGCGCTTGAGCTGGAGGTCGATTCGGGCATCCCGATCGGCAGCGTCCGCCAGGCCGGCGCGGCGGCGGCCCTGCAGCAGGCCCGGCAGGACGTGAAGGCGCGCCTGCGCTTCGAGGGGGCGAGAGTGCCCGACCTGCGTGCCTACAACGGCTTCCTGCCCGGTACCCAACTGCGCTTCGACGGCGGCTCGGGCACCCTGGGCGGCGACCTGCGGCTGGATACCGAGGGCGTCATCGATTCGGGTTGGCTGCGCATCCGCGCGACCCGCGCGCGCTTGCACATGGCCGAACTGGCGATGGGTGCCGACGTCGACCTGCGCGCCCGTCTGGCGCGCAACGACGCCGTGGCGCACGAGTTCAAGCTCGACGGCTCGACCCTGGACCTGGCGAACGTGAGCTACACCGAGCCCTCCGGCGACAGTATCCGGGGCTGGTGGGCGAAGGTCGCCTTCGACGATGCCCGGATCGACTGGAAGCGCCCGATGGACGTGTCGGGCCGGGCCCGCATCGCCATGCGCGACGTCAGCCTGCTGTTGTCGTTGTACTCGCGGCAACGCGACTACCCCAGGTGGATCACGCGGGTGGTCGGTTCGGGCCAGGCGCAGGTGACCGGTCGCCTGGCCTGGAAGGGCGACACGCTGGTGTTCGACCAGCTGCATGCCGACAACGGACGCTACGAACTTCGGGCCAGGCTCAAGCTGCAGGGCAAGCAGCGCACCGGCAGCCTGTACGCCAAGTGGGGCGTGCTGGATTGCGCGGTGGAACTGCGCAACGGCACGCGCAAGTTCCACCTGGTGCGATCGCGCCGGTGGTACGACGCGCAGCCGGCGTTGCTGCCCTGAGTCGACGCACCGCCCCGCGGCGGTACGCGACGCATCAGTCCAGGCGGACGTCGGCGACCTTGTCCTGGTAGTCCTTCTTCGGGTCGACGCCCAGCAGCAGCTTCACGCCCGCCAGGAAATTGGACTCATTGAGCCAGATCTCGGCGTGCTCGGCATCGAAGCGCAGGAGGGTGAGCTTGGGGTCGTCCTTGCCTTCGAACCATGCCGCGATGAAGGGATTCCAGAGACGGTCGATCACGGCCCTGTCGTTGTCGATGACCAGGCTGCCCTGGATGCTGGCGAACAGGTCGTGGTCCTTGGCGGAGAAGGCGGCGATGGCACGACGGCTCTCGGCCAGGTGCTGCACGACGGCGTTGGGGCGTCCGGTGAAGAACCAGATGGGACCGCCTTCGTCGTGTTCGGTCATGGCGGTCATCGGGCGCGAGTGGCCGTCCTCGACGCCGTCCACCCCCAGCATGAGGGTGCGATCGGATTTAAGGGCCTTCCAGAAGCGCTTTTCGAGTTCTTGGGGTGTCGTCATGGGAGCCTCGTTGGGGGAGCGGTCGGGGCCACGATGGCCCGCGTCCCATTGGTAGGGCACTGGCCGTTAAGCACGCGTACGTTTCCCGCATCCGGCACGCATCGCCACGACATCGGTTGTCGGGCGGTACATCTTGGTGACGGGCAGGTGCGCGCCTCGCCTCAGGTATAGACCGCCAGCGGAATGCCACGCGCGCGGCGATCGCTGTAGTCGGCGCGGATGTCGCGACAGTACGGCCCATCCATCCGGAAGCGGCGGCAGACGTCCGGCCGGCTGCCGTAGATCGAACAGCCCCCGCTGGCCGCGTCGACGGCGACGCACCAGCCTTCGGCGTCGCGCGCCATGACATGCAGGCCCGCCGCCGTGCGTGCGGTGAGGTGCTCGGGAATGCGGTCGTCCGCGTCGAGGACGACGGTCAGGCGACAGCACACCGCGTCGCAGCGGCTGCAGTCGGCATGGGCGCGCGCGGCAGTCATGGCGTCGGCGCTCCCACGGCATGGTCGTCGCGGCGGTAGTGCAGCAGCCGCCCGCGCGGTACGTCGGGCTCACCGTCGAGGGCCTGGCGGCGTTCGGTGACCGAGAAGCCCTGGGCTGCCAGGTGCCTGGAGAACGGCGCGCTGTTGCCGCGGCCCGGGTCGCTCACCACCACCTCGGCGACTGAATGCGCGTGGCGGCCCACCACCTCGGCGAGCAGGGCGGCATGCCCCCGCTCGTAAAGAACATCGCTGGCGATGATCATGTCGAAGCGGCCGAGCGTCTCCAGCGGCAGGTCCCAGTCCATCTGCCGGTAGTGCACCGAGTCGAGCGCATTGAGCGCCGAGTTGTAGGCCAGGAAGGGTTCGGCAAGCGGATGGATGTCGGAAGCGACGATCTCCGCGCCGCGCTGTTGCAGGACCAGGCTCGCAAGCCCGATCCCGCAGCCGACTTCGAGGATGCGCTTGCCCGCCACGTCGGCGGTGGCCATCGCCTGCGCGAGCAGGCGGCCAGCGGGCCAGAGCTGTCCGAAGAGGCTCCACTGCGCCGGCGAAATGCCCAGCCGTTCGCCATGACCGTCGGGGTCGGAGAACTGCTGCAGGTCGCTCAGTACGCGAAGGTGGAATGCATGGCCGCCCACGTGGACGAGCAGGGTACGGGTGGAGTAGCCGGGCACGGCGCTTCCTGGGAAGTGTCGCCCGAGGGGGCGATGACACGTGAAGGGAAGCGGCCGGCGACGCAGGCGCGTCGCGGGGGGCTTGCGAATAAAGCCTGTAGCGTGCTTCGGATGGTAGCACCGCGGCCCGGCGGGCGCGTGAGGATCGCGTCGCGTGGCCCCCGGGTCGGCGTGCAACGCCGCCCCGGGGGCGTGCCCGGTTTTACTTGTCGAGCGCGATCACCGCATCGAGCGTCTCGCGCACGTGCTTGTTGGGGCTCATGTCCGAGTAGGCGTGCGCGACATGACCGTCGGGGGTGATCACGTAGGACGTGCGGCTTGACCATTCCGGCTTCATCGACAGCGTCGCGTCGTATTCGGCGGCGATCTTCGCGCCCGGATCGGCCGCGACCGCGAACTTGCCGCCGCAGGTCTCCGTGTTGCTGGAGAACGCCTGCAGTTCGTCGATGTTGCCGCCGGTCACGCCGATCACGGTCGCATCGTGGTCCTTGAATTCTTCGATGGCCTCGGAAAACAGGTGCGCCTCGATGTTGCAGCCGGGCGTATTGGCGGCCGGGAAGAAATAGACCACCACCGGACCCTTCTCCAGTGCCGCGGCCAGGTCGAAGGTGAACGGCTCGCCGGCGAGATAGGCCGGCGCGGTGAAGACCGGGGCCTCGGCGCCGGGCTTGAGCGCCGCCATCGCCGTGGAGGCGAATGCGAGGCCGATGAGGGTGGCGGACAACATGCGCTGGGTGGCGTTCATCGCGACTTCTCCGGGGAGGGAGCGCCAGCATACGGGTTTGGCCCCCCTGGGTGCGACGTTCCCGCGCAGGAATGCGCGGGCCACCGGGGCCCGCGCATCCTGGCCGGGCGCCTGCCCGGACCTGGCGCCGTCTCTCAACAGCCGGCGGCGTTGCACAGCGGCACGATGTTGCTGCTGCTGAACCGGGGCCCGACATAGCTCTGGCCGAAGTCGCCGATATGCGGCCCGCTGACGACCGCGTTCACGTGGTTGCCCGAATGGGAATTGGGCGTGTAGTTGCGCAGCCAGCCACCGCCGCTGCTGCCGTAGGTCATGTCGCACCCCTGCACCAGCACGTCGGAGCCCTCGTTGCTGGAGGAGTAGGTGTAGCCCCGGCAGATGCTGGTGTACTGCGTGCTGATGTTGCTCGCATAGCCGTGCGAGTAGGTGTATTGCACGTAGGGCTGGTTCCAGGAACGGCCCAGCCAGCCGACGTAGTCGGTGACGGGCCGGCCACTGGACTGCTCGCCGGCGAGCCGGATCACCGCGACGTCCCAGCGTCGGCCACCATCGTTGATCCAGTTGTTGAGCACCGTCGCCGACTGCCAGCCGTACTTGCCGTAAGGCGCCACGCCGTAGCGGTCGGCGGGCACGAACACGAAGTTCGAGTTGAAGCCCTGGCCGCGGGTGTAGACGCAGTGCGCGGCGGTGATGAGCACCGAGTTGCCGCTGGCCACGTTGGCGGTGCAGTACGAACTGCCGCCGCTGGGCGTGGTGAAGTACAGCTTGCCGATCTTGTTCCACGGCGCGGCCAGCCACTGCGACGTGTTCAGGTTGCCCGGATAGCGGACGTAGCCGTAGTGCGCGCCGTCCTGCGGCGACACCGTGCCGTCGCCCAGCGCCTTCGCGTCCGTGCCGGCCTCCATGCGTTCGAGGTCGCGCCAGGCCTCGGCGAAGTCACCGCGGGCGAGATACTCGGCGAAGGGCGGCGCGGCGCCACCGCTGGCGTCGCCGGCGGGACCGCGCAGTTCCGGCGCGGGCTTGGCGTTGCCCTTGGCGGGCTTGGACATCGCCGCGTCGTCCAGCCATGGCAGCGGGGCGACGGCCGAGCGCTGCTCGGCGGTGGCGAAGGGATGCGGGCGACCGAGCGCCCCGGTGAGCGTCTGCTGTGCGCCGCGCGGCGCCTCCAGCTGGACGACATCGCCCTCGGGCATGCGGACCCGCTTTTCCGCGGCGAACGCCGACGGCACCATGGCGACCAGTGCGAGGGCGGCGAGCATGGCCGGGGCGCGCGAGGGGCGCGTGGCCGGGCTTGATTGACGATTGTGGTTGCGTGCTTCCATGACGTTGACTCCTTGACTACCGATGCGCAATCGCATCTTTCGGGGGATACCGGCCCCGGGCGTCGTCGTCCCGCGCACGCATCGACGCCGCGGTGTCCTGGGACGCCGCGTCGCGATGATGGAGGGAGGGGAGTGCGTCTGGCACGATCGACATCCTGTTCAGGCCGGTTGCTTCGACCCGGTGGATGACGGTCCTGTCATGCCGGGTCAGTCAATCCAACGCAGCGTTCCCCGAATGCCGGACACGTCGCCGTGCGTGCTTCGACACTGAACGCGCGTCGTCGCCCGTTCACGTTTCCCATGGCCTGCGGCGGCATCGGCGTGTTCCTTGGGCACCGTCGCGCGGGCAGGCAATGAGGATGGCCGGCGGTTTTCGCATGACGGCCGCGATGGCCACTTTGGCCGGCATTCCGCGGGCCCGTAGGCCCTGATAAGGCTCGTAGGGTGGGTAGAGCCGAAGGCGAAACCCACCGTTGCGGGATTGCATGCACGATGAATGATGGGTTTTGCTTCGCGCTACCCATCCTACGACCCGGCCTCTCGTCGCGCTTCGTAGGGTGGGTAGAGCCGAAGGCGAAACCCACCGTGGGCGCAACCGCACGAATGACGCACGATGGGTTTTGCTTCGCGCTACCCATCCTACGACCCGGCCTCTCGTCGCGCTTCGTAGGGTGGGTCGAGCCGAAGGCGATGCCCGCCATGGTTTCCGGCCACGACGCATGTTGGTTTTTGCTTGGCCCAACCCATCCTTCGAAGCTCGATCGGAACCCAAGGCAAGGTCAAAGGCTTCCGCCCGCTGCGCGTCCGGGTCCTTTTGTCTTGTCAAAAGGAACCAGAACCGCGGGCTCCATCGGCCGCCGGTGCGGCTTCGCCGCACCGGTCCCCTGTGCGCCTCGGCCGCGGCGGTACGGCGCCCAAACTCGCTGCGCTCAGACAAGGGCGCCTCTGTGGCCGCCACGGCTTCACTCCCTGGGCGCCGTCTCATCGAGCAGGTCGCGTCCACGCGTGGACGGGTCCATCGCGCGCTCGAGCTCGATGCGGCTCCCGATCTCGTCGCGCGCGCGGGTGTCCACCGCCGCGTCGCCATCCGTTACCGCGCCCCGGGAGGGTGCGTGCGCAGGCGAGGGCGGTGCTGCCTCGAACGACTGCAGCTGCAGGCGGTAGATCGGCTCGGGCATGTCCATGCCGGCGGCCTCCAGCGCGGTTTTCGCCAGGCGGATCGCCTCGCTCTTCACCGCCGCGAAGTCGTGGCTGCGCTGGTCGACCCAACCCAGGAAACGCACCTGCACGTTGGAGTCGCCCAGCGAGGCGATGAACGCGCGCGGCGGCGGCGTGTCCAGCACGCCCTCCAGCGAGGCGATCGCCTCGATGCCGATCGCCTGCGCGCGCAGCAGGTCCTCGTTGACGCCGATGCCGACGTCGAACTGGAAGCGGCGACTGGGATTGCGGGTGTAGTTCAGGGTGACGCTGCGGAACACCAGCGCGTTGGGCAGGCGCAGGTGGTTGCCGTCGAGGGTGACCAGGATGGTCGCGCGCGAGGTCATCGAGGCGACGATGCCTTCGTTGCCGTCGATGACGACGTGGTCGCGCGGCGAGAAGGGTTGCCGGATGCTCATCAGGATGCCGGCGAGGTAGTTCTCCAGGATGTCCTTGAACGCGAAGCCCAGGGCGACGCCGAGCACGCCGGCCGTTCCAAGGATGGCGCCCGCCAGCGCGGTGGCGTCGAGGATCTCCAGCGCGACCAGCACGCCCAGGGCCAGTACCAGCCATCGCACGCTGGTGCGGGCGAGTTCCTGCATGAAGGGGTTGTAGCGGCCGACGCGGTCGATGAACGCACGCTTCGACAGCCAGCGGCCCAGCATCCACGCCAGGACGACGACCACGAGGGCGAGGACGAACACCGGCGCGGCGGACACCAGCGAGGTGACTTCGCGCTGCAGGCGCTCGAGCGCGGGGGTGAAGCTGATCTCGAAGTCGGGCATGGGTGTGTTTCGCATCGAGGGGCCTCCAGCCTGCCACCCGGGGCGTGGACGCCATGCGTGCACGCGGTCCACGGGCCGCCACGCCGCCTTCCCGGCAGCGGTGGTTTCTTCGGGCCCGGATGGCGACCGGCCCGGCGCATGCGCATGGGCATCCGCGCACCGCGGCCTCGCCCAGACCACAGGGGACGCCCACAACGAGGAGCAGCGACATGGAGCATGCGATTTCCATCCTGGCCGTGTGCGTGGCCCTGGCGGCCTGCAAGCCTGCGTCCGAGGGAGAAGGGGCCCAGCCTGCGGTCGACACGGCACCCACCGCGCCGGCTGCCGAAACGCCGCTGCCGCCTGCCGAAGCTCCCGCCCCGGGGCCGGGCTTCGACAAGACACTCGAGTTGCAGGGCATCGGTTTCCATATCCAGGGAGGCGATGGCCGGGTCACGGTCACGCCCACCGGCCTCGAGGCCAGCAACGAGCCGATGACGCGCGACGTCGATGGCCAGGTGATGGACGCGGAACTGGCTGATCTCGATGCGGACGGCTCGCCCGAGGTCTACGTCTTCGTCGCCCCGGCGAGCGAGGGTGGGCCCGCGGGCCTGGTCGCCTTCGCGGCGAACAAGCGCAAGAGCCTGAGCGACATCTACCTCGCCCCGCTCGCCGAGGACCCCGAAGCGGCGGACGGCTACAAGGGCGGCGACGACATCGCCGTGGTCGAGAATCGTCTCATCCGTCGCTTCCCACTGGTGGGCGAAGATGGCCAGCCGACCGGCAAGACCCGCCAGGTCGTGTATCGCCTGACGCCGGGCGAAGCCGGTTGGGTACTGGAAAAGGAGCGGGTCAGCGAATTCTGACCGGCTGACGCTTCACTGCCCTGGCGGTCCACGGCCCATGGCCGGTGGGCGGGCCAAGGGCGCGGCAGTTTGCTGTTCCATGACTTCGACTCGAGGAGTTCGCTGATGAAACGCCAGCTATCCGCTTCGCCGTACCGTAGCTCCACCGTCCTCGCCGCAGGACTTGCGATGGCTGCGTGGTCGACCGGCGCCCTGGCCGATTACCGGGTGACCTGCGAAAGTCGCGACAACGGCTACAGGACCTGCCCGCTCGAGCAGGCAGGCTACGTGACGATGGAGCGGCGCCTGTCCAATTCCGGCTGCATCAAGGGGCGCGACTGGGACTACGACCGTCGCGAGATCTGGGTCGACGACGGGTGCCGTGCGCAGTTCGAGGTGCATACCTACGGCAGCAGCCACTATCGCAGCGGCAGCTGCGACCGCGACCGCGACGACCGCAGCAGCCACCACGACGCCAAGGTCGCGGCCGGCGTACTCGTCGGCGCGGCCATCCTCGGGGCGATGGTCCACAATGCGAACAAGGACGAGGAGCGATACCAGGACCAGGGCTACCAGGGCGCGCGCCATGCGTCCTACGTGCCCTCCTGGATGGTGGGGACCTTCAACGGTTACAACCCGGTCCACCACGTCAACGTGAGGATGACGGTGCAGAGCGATGGCCGGGTCACGGCGCTGGCCGCAGGGCAGACGTTGAACGGCTGGATCAACGGCGGACAGCTGCACGTCGGCAGCGACGTGTTCACCATCAACCAGAGCCACGATGGCTTCGTGACCTCGCAGGTCGGCGACCACCACAACCAGGTCCGCTACGTCCGCGCGCGCTGAATACCGCGTTTGCCCGATCGTTGCCGGCTGAATCGCCGGTAACGATCGGGCCCGCTGCATCGCTTCAATTCACGTCGTCGCGATGTGCGTGGCGGGATGCTGGCATCGACCTTCCGTCAGGAGTCGATGATGAAGACTTCCAGCCCGGTCAGCGGCGAGGTCTTCGATACCAAGCTCGCGGCCATCTTCAACGAACCGGCACTCGCGGACGAAGCCCGGCAGGCAGTGCAGGATGCGCTGGCGCTGCCCGATGCGCAGGTCTGCGTGATCCTGCCGGGCGACCCCGCCGCGGATCGCAAGCTCGAGCCCGAAATCCAGGGCATCAAGGCGACGATGGTGCGTTCGCACGTGACGATGGGCGCGGCGGGCGTGGTGGCCGGCGTGGTGGCGTGGCTGGTCCTGCATTTCATCGACATCCCGATGATCACCCAGTCGTCCTGGTTGTCCCTGGGCGCACTGCTGTTCTTCGGCGGCATCGCCGGTTTGCTGGTGGGCGGGCTGCTCAGCCTGCGACCCGACCACGATCGCTACGTGCACACGGTCAAGGCCGCGCTGAGGAAGGGGCGCCCCGCGGTCGTGGTGCACGCCCGCAGCCCGGAAGAACGTGCCCGCGCGGCCGCGCTTCTCGAGGGCCGCGGCGGTACCGCGGTGTCCTCGCTCTAGCCGGTTCCACGATGGCCCCGCCGGACCGGCGTACCCACCCATGCGCCGGTTCCTCGCGTATTTCGCGTTGGTTGATATCGGGTGCCTGCCGGGACGGGTCCGCCTGCATGGGGCGCGTCCGGTGCGGGCGCGCGCCGCGCGAAGCGTTCGCCGGCGCCACCCCCGGCCGTCGGTCGACGGTCGCGTGGCTCGATATGGAGATCCGGATGGCCCATCGGCCCGTCTCGTCGGATACGAACCGCCTCGCTGGCCTGGACACGGCGATGGACGCCATGGAAACCGAGCTCAAGCGGCTCTCGCCCTGGGACGGCCGCTCGCCCGGCGAGGGGCGCCGGGCATGGCTGGGCGCACCCTCGGTGCGCTTCTGCGAACAGGTACTGGATGCGCTGGACATGTTCCCGGAAGTCCTGCCCGGCGACCTGGACATCCGCGACGTGCGCCGGATCATGGAGGACGAGCTGCTGGCGATCGAACGCCTGGTCCGACGCCGAGACCGATTGCGCCGACTGGCTGCCCATGCCGACGCCGCGGTGCACGCGAGCGGCGGCGACCTCATGGACACGGTGATGGAGGTCTACTCGCTGCTCGCCCACGCGGGGCGCTCGGCCGGCATCAGGCCCGTGCCGGGTCCGGGCGATACGCCGCGCTGACGGGGGAGGGGTACCGGGCCCGCCGGCTCAGCGTCCGTCCGGCTCATGCGGCGTCTCCGCCAGGTCGAGTTCGACCTCGTTGCTGAAGCGCCGCGTGCCGAACCAGCCGCCTTCCAGCTTGCCGTCGACCCGGTAACGCAGCGGGCCGGGACCGGGGTCGCGGGCGACGCCCACAAGCTGCTGGATCGCCTTGATCGCGGGGATCGTGACCGGCACCGTCACCAGGCGCTCGCCGTAGGCGGGTACGCGGCCGGCGCTGTCGCTGACCCCGGTGGCGAGCGTGCGGTCGTTGAGCGACAGGGCCAGCGCCGCGCCGCGGAAGTCGACCGGGTCGTCGTTGGGGTTCTGGATCCGCAGCGTGACCGCCAGGCGGATCTCCATGCCTTCGCCGGGCAGCGATTCGACGCCCGCGACATCCACGTTCAAGGGATCGCGATGGGGCAGGCTCGCACAGGCCGACAGCATCCAGGCCAGGACGACGCCCACGAGCCAGGCCGCGGGCAGGCGGCGATGTCGGCGGCGGCAGTGCAGGGCGATGGCCATGGGCGGTCTCGTGGAAGCGGGTGGGCGTTGCGATCAGCCGGGGGCTTGCTGCGCATGGCGCAGGAGCGTGCCGCGCGCCTTGGTGGCGGCCAGTACGGCGAAATAGAAGGCGCCGAAGGCGATGACCGTCTGCGGTTGGCTGACCCAGAGCCCCCCGCCGGGCAGTCCGGCCTCGGCGACGATCGCTCCGCTTATCCCCAGTCGCGGCACCGGGACGAACACGGTCAGGAACACCCCGGCGAGGTAGGCCATGGCTCCGATCGCCCAGTCGGACTGCATCCGGCGCCGACGGGCCTCGCCGGGCAGCGGCTGGAACGCCTGCCAGGCCTTGCCCAGCAGCAGCCAACCGAACGCGAGCAGGGGCCACCACGCCCGGAACTGGTACGACCAGGCGGCGATGAAAAGCAGGTAGAAGCCGCCCAGCGAAGCGACCAGGGCGAGGCGATGCCGGCGCTTGTCCCGATCTCCATCCGACCGCAGCAGCATCGAGCCCAGCATCGCGGTGGCATGCAGGAGGATGAACTCGACCAGCATCATCAGCATGCCGGTGCGGATGGCCCCCGCGCCCCACCACGCCGGCACGATCCAGACCGACAGGAAGAAGGCCGACGTGACGGCGTCGGGCAGGGCGGAGGCCCAGCGGGCGATTCGGTCCTGGACCATGGCGCCAGTATGCCCCGGCGCCGGCCGGGCGGGAACGCGGGCGACTGGCACGGCGTCGCCGACCTCCGTATCTTGGGCGCTTCGCCCAGGCCCCGGATGCCGAGGAACAACGCGCATGACTCCTGCCAACGACCGCCCCGCCAGCCCGCGCTGGCTGGCGTTCCTGCTCAACACCAGCCTGGTCGCCCAGATCGTCGTCGGCCTCGTGGTCGGCGTCCTGCTGGCCGTGGCCTGGCCCGACGCCGCGCGTGCCAGCGGCCTGCTCGGCAGCGTGTTCGTCTCGGCGCTGAAGGCGGTGGCGCCGGTCCTGGTGCTGGTGCTGGTCACCGCGGCGATCGCCAACCACAAGCGCGGCCAGTCGACCCACATCCGGCCGATCCTGGTCCTGTACCTGGTGGGGACCCTGCTGGCGGCGCTGGTCGCGGTGGTGGCCAGCTTCGCCTTTCCCTCGACCCTGCAACTGGCGGCCGCGGAGGTCGCGGTGGCACCGCCCGCGGGCATCGTCGAGGTGCTGCGCGACCTGTTGATGAAGATCGTCGACAACCCGGTGCACGCCCTGCTCGAGGGCAACTTCATCGGCATCCTCGCCTGGGCGGTCGGCCTCGGCATCGCGCTCAGGAGCGTGGGCGATACCACTCGGGGGGTGATCGACGACCTGGCGGGCGCGGTGACCTTCATCGTCCGCCTGGTGATCCGCTTCGCGCCGCTGGGCATCCTCGGCCTCGTCGCCGCGACGCTGGTGGAGTCGGGCCTCGGGGCCCTGCTGGACTACCTCCGCCTCCTGGGCGTGCTCGTGGGCAGCATGCTGTTCGTTGCGCTGGTGGCGAACCCGCTGCTGGTGTTCTTCGTCACCCGGCGCAATCCGTACCCGCTGGTGCTGACCTGCCTGCGCGAGAGCGGCATCACCGCATTCTTCACCCGCAGCTCGGCGGCGAACATCCCGGTCAACCTCGACCTGTGCCGCCGACTCGACCTGCCGGAGGACACCTATTCGGTATCGATCCCGCTGGGTGCCACGATCAACATGGCGGGGGCGGCGATCACCATCACCGTGCTGACCCTGGCGGCGGTGCATACGCTGGGCATCGAACCGGACCTGCCGACCGCGCTGCTGTTGAGCGTGGTCGCCGCGGTGGCCGCGTGCGGCGCCTCGGGCGTGGCCGGCGGTTCGCTGCTGCTGGTGCCGCTGGCCTGCGGCATGTTCGGCATCTCCAACGACGTCGCCATGCAGGTCGTGGCCATCGGCTTCATCATCGGCGTGGTCCAGGATTCGGTCGAGACCGCGCTCAACTCCTCGACCGACGTGCTCTTCACCGCCGCGGCCAGCCGTGCCGCGAGCGGCGGCAACGGCTGAGTTGCCGACAGGCGGCCCGCCGTCAGAAGCCGGCGAGCTGCGCGGCCTGGGTGTCGACGCGCGCGGCCGGATCGAGGGTCACGATCGCCAACCGGCTCAGGTGGCGCGCGCCCGGACCCTGCCAGCTGCAGCTGGAGGGCGCGGGATGGTCGGCCATGAAGCACACCGGCACCAGCACGGTGCTGGCGATGGGCATGCCGTCGACCTGCTCGGGAGTGAAGCGCCATTGCCAGGCGGCGTCGCGCGCGGCGTTGGCCATCGAACGCGTGGCGCGTTGCTTGTCGCCATGGAAATCGACCGCGGTCACCGCGCCGTTCGCGTCCACCTCGACCTGCAACACGACCACGCCGCCTTCGCCACGGCGCAGTTCGCTCGTGGGGTAAACCGGGTTGCTCAGGGTGTCGAAGGCCGGGCCCGTGGTTGCCGACAGGATGCGCAGGGGCTCGCCCGCGCTGGTACCGCCGGCGACGGCGATGCGCAGGTAGCTGCGGATCGAGCCCGCGGGGCGACCGTCGGTCTGGAACACCCATTCCGCGGCACGCGACTCGAGCGCGCTGCGCAGCGCGTCGGGCATCGGGGCGGTCGGGCGCATCGACACCATGCGACCCTGGGGATCAAGCTCGATGGCGAAGGTGTGGACCTGTTCGCCGTTCCACGCCGTGCCGGTCGCGCCGGTCTGCGCGGCGGCCGCGATGGGGGCGAGGGCAAGCAGGGCCGCTGCAAGGACGAGGGGTTTCATGGGCGCTCCTTCCGGCCGTGCGGCCTGTATTGTTCTGGATGGGCCCCATCTGACCCTGTCCGGTCCGGGCTTGGGTTACACCCATATTTCAAAACCCGTGAATATTGACGTACGGTACTAAAATGGCGACGAACGGCATGTCGACGAACGAAAAAGCGATCCGGGAGGCCGCCGATGCCTGAGAGCTTCGCGCTGGAGGCCTCCCAGGAAGCGCGGCTCCGCGAGGCCTACGCGCATCCGCCACGGGCGTACCACAACTTCGGCCATGTCGAAGAGGTGATGCGCCACTTCGACGCGGTGGCGGAAGGCCCCGGTTGGCGGCAGCCACGGGAAGTGCGCCTGGCGGTGCTGTACCACGACGCCATCTACGAGCCCTCCCGTGGCGACAACGAGGCGCGCTCGGCCGAGTTCGCCCGCGAGGAAATCGCCGCCGCGACGCCGGCAGCCGGTATCGACGTGGACCGTGTCGCGGGCCTGATCGAGCTCACCGCGCGCCACGGCCGGTTCGGCCCCGGCGATTTCGACGACGACGCCCATCCGGACGACGTACGCCATTTCCTCGATTGCGACATGGCCATCCTCGGCGCGGCGCCGGACGCCTTCGATGCCTACGACCGCGGGATCGCCAGCGAGTACCGCGGCCATGTGCCCGGCTGGCTGTTCCGGATCAACCGCAGGCGCTTCCTCAAGGGGCTGCTGGCACGCGAACGCATTTTCCTGAGCGATTTCTTCCACGAGCGCCTGGACGCGCGCGCACGGGCCAACCTCCGTCGCGCGGTGACCGGCAAGCGTTGAAGGACCCGGCGCGTTCCGCCCGCGTGGCCGGATCGGGCAGAATGCGGGCCTGGCCGGATCGACCCGAACCGGCGGACGGGGATGCCACGCGATGAACGATGCCAACAGGGCCGGACCGGCGCGCCCGTCGAGGGCCCATGTACTCCTGGCCAGCCTGATCGGCACGACGATCGAGTTTTTCGATTTCTACATCTACGCCACCGCCGCGGTGCTGGTCTTCCCGTCCCTGTTCTTCCCGGCCGGCGATCCGGCGTCCTCGACACTGCAATCCCTGGCGACCTTCGCCCTGGCCTTCTTCGCGCGACCGATCGGGTCCGCGGTCTTCGGGCACTTCGGCGATCGCGTCGGCCGCAAGGCGACGCTGGTCGCGGCCCTGCTCACCATGGGCGCCTCGACGGTGGTGATCGGCCTGTTGCCCACGTACGCGCAGTGGGGCGTCGCCGCGCCGGCCCTGTTGGCCTTGTGCCGCTTCGGCCAAGGCCTCGGCCTGGGCGGCGAGTGGGGCGGGGCGGTGCTGCTGGCCACCGAGAACGCACCGCCGGGCAAGCGCGCGTGGTACGGCATGTTCCCGCAGCTCGGCGCGCCGCTGGGCTTCCTGCTGGCGACCGGCGCCTTCCTGCTGCTGAGCGCCTGCCTGGACGAGGCCGACTTCATGGCCTGGGGCTGGCGCCTGCCGTTCCTGGGCAGCGCGGTGCTGGTGCTGCTGGGCCTGTGGATCCGGCTGCGGCTGACCGAAACGCCGGCGTTCCAGCGCGTCATCGACCGTGAGGCGCGCGTGGCGCTGCCGATGCGCGACGTGCTCGTCCTGCATCCGCGGGCCCTGTTGCTGGGCACCGTCTCGGCGCTGGCGACCTTCGTGCTGTTCTACCTGATGACGGTGTTCGCGCTCAGCTGGGGCACCTCGCGCCTGGGACACGCGCGCGAGGCGTTCCTGTGGATGCAGATGGGCGGGGTGCTGCTGTTCGCCGCGACGATCCCGCTGTCCGCGATGTATGCCGACCGGGTCGGGCGCCGCCGGATGATGCTCCTGGCCAGTGCGGCGATCATCGCCTTCGGCTTCCTGTTCCAGCCGCTGTTCGGGAGCGGCGGCATCGTGGGCACGGTCGCGTTCCTGGCGATCGGCCTGGCGATCATGGGCCTGACCTACGGTCCGCTGGGCACCATCCTCGCCGAGCTGTTCCCGGCCGAGGTGCGCTACAGCGGGGCATCGCTGGCGTTCAACCTGTCGGGCATCTTCGGTGCCTCGCTCGCGCCCTACATCGCGACCTGGCTCGCCAGCCGCCATGGCCTGGAATACGTGGGGCTCTACCTGTCGGCAGCCGGCGCGCTGAGCCTGTTGGCCTTGCTGGCGGTGCCGCGGCGACTGCACGACTGAGGCCCGCGGCGCGGGCGGCATGACGCCTGGATGACGGCATGCAGGCGCGAGAGCGCCGCCCACCGGGGCTGCGGCGAGGGGTGCAACACGACGGTAACCGCGCGTGCATAGCCTGACGCGATGAACATCCTGATGCTGTCGGACGTGTATTTCCCGCGGGTGAACGGGGTGTCGACCTCCATCCGCACCTTCGCCCGCTCGCTGCTGCGGATGGGGCACCAGGTCACCCTGGTCGCGCCGGACTACGGCCCGCCCGTCGAGGGCGCTGCCGACGGCGCCCTCGACGGCCTGGAGGTGATCCGGCTGCCGTCACGCGAGATCTTCTTCGATCCGGAGGACCGCCTGATCCGAGGGGACGCGATCAGGGCGCTGCTGCCGCGGCTGGCGGCGCGGCGCTGGGACGTGATCCACATCCATACCCCGTTCCTCGCGCACCGCCTGGGCGTGCGGTTGGCCGAACGCACGCGGGTGCCCACGGTCGAGACCTACCACACCTATTTCGAGGAGTACGTCGCGCACTACCTGCCCTGGTTGCCCGGGGGGCTGCTGCGCTTCATCGCCCGCCGAGTGTCGCGCCAGCTCTGCCATGGCGTCGACCACCTGATCGTGCCCAGCGAGCAGATGACCGGCGTGCTCGCCCGGTACGGGATCCAGACGCCCTGGACCGTGATTCCCACCGGCATCGACCTCGACGAATTCCAGGGCGGCGACGGCGCCGCCTTCCGTCGGGCCCATGGCATCGGCCTGGACCAGCCGGTCCTGGTGACGGTGAGCCGGCTGGCGGTGGAGAAGAACATCGCCTTCCTGCTGGACGTGGCCAGGCGGCTGGTCGCCGAATTTCCGCGCCTGCGCTTCATCATCGCCGGAGAGGGGCCCGACGCGAAGCGCCTCAAGCAGCTCAGCACTTCGATGGGCCTGGACGGGACCGTGCGCTTCCACGGCAACCTCGACCGGCAGGGCGCGCTGCTCGATGCCTACCGGGCCGGCGACCTGTTCGTCTTCGCCTCGCCGACCGAAACCCAGGGGCTGGTGCTGACCGAGGCCATGGCGCTGGGCGTGCCGGTGGTCTCGACCGCGGTGATGGGTACCGCGACCGTCCTCGCGGGCACCCGGAGCGCGGTGGTCAGTCCCGAGGAGCCGGGCGCTTTCGCCGACGCCGTCGCCGGCCTGCTGCGGTCGCCCGCGAAACGTGCCGAACTCGCGATGGCCGGGCCCGGCGACGCCCGTGCATGGAGCACCGATACCCTGATGGGTCGGGTCGTCGCGCTCTACCAGGGGCTGGTGGACGAGGCCTGAGCGCTGCGACGGATCGCGCTTGTCGCAGGCGCGCGCAGGGGCGAGGATGAAAGCTCAAGCAATATCGAGGTAGCGAGGATGTCCGAGCTCAGCGTGGGCCAGTTGGCCGAACGCAGCGGAGTGGCCGTGTCGGCCCTGCATTTCTACGAGGCCAAGGGCCTGATCCACAGCCGCCGCACGGCGGGCAACCAGCGTCGCTACGGGCGGGACACATTGCGGCGGGTGGCCGTGATCCGGGTCGCGCAACGGGTCGGGGTGCCGCTCGCGGCGATTCGCGAGGCCTTGTCGACCCTGCCGGAAAGCCGCACGCCGACGCGGCGCGACTGGCTGCGGCTGTCCACGCACTGGCAGGCGGACTTGGATGCGCGCATCGCGCAGCTGCAGCAGTTGCGGGACACCCTGGGCGACTGCATCGGATGCGGCTGCCTGTCGCTGGAGCGGTGCCGCCTGGCCAATCCCCGCGACAGCCTGGGCGTAGCGGGTGCCGGGGCGCGCCGCTGGAGCGGCACCGCCGGTCAATCGAGCGCCTAGACGCGCGGGGAGCAGGTGGGCCATGCCGCCGGAGCGCGTCCGGCGGCCGGCGTGGGGCCATGGGAGGGCCGGTGGGCTCAGTGGGTCAGCTTGCCCAGGGCATGGTCGAGCACCCGCTGGAGCTTGCGGGCGGCACCCGACACCGCGCTCTTGACGGTATCCGCGTCCTCGGAGGCGGTCATCGGCGGCAGGCCCTCCAGCCGCGCTTCCATCACGCAATGCTTGTCGTTGCCGCCGGACTTGGTGGCGTTGTTGTCGCGGACATGGACCTCGATCCGGGTGATCTGGCCATTGAAGCGGTCCAAAGAACTGGCCAGGGCCGACTCGACATGCCGCGTCAGGGATTCGTCGTGCTGGACGTGGCTGTCGGTGTTGATCTGTACCTTCATTGCGCCTCCATTTCTTGTTATGGGCGGCAGCCGGCAAAGGGCCCGGGCTGCCTGTCGAACACAGTGACAGTGCCTGCATTCAGACTGCGCGAAGGGCGGCGAGTTCCGGTGTCGTTCAGCGCCGGGACACGCCCGGCGGTGATGCGGCCGCGTAAAATGCGGCCATGATCGTCAATATCGCCGCCTACCATTTCACCCCGGTCGATGCGCCCCGGGCGCTCGCCGATCGCCTGCGCGAGCGCGCCGAGGCCGGGCGGCTGCGGGGCACCGTGCTGGTCGCCGAAGAAGGGATCAACCTGTTCCTGGCCGGGGCGGACGCGGACATCGGGGACTTCCTCGGCGACTTGCGGAGGGATCCCCGTTTCGCCGACATCGTCGTCAAGTCCAGCCTGAGCCGGGCCCAGCCGTTCGCGCGGCTGAAGGTGAAGGTCAAGCGCGAGATCATCGCCTTCCGCCGCGACGACGCCTCGCCGCTGGCACGCCGCGCGCCGACGGTGGCGCCGCCCGACCTGGCGCGCTGGCTGGCGCAGGGGCACGACGATGCCGGCCGTCGGCTGGTGCTGTTCGACACCCGCAATCGCGAGGAAGTGGGCTACGGCAGTTTCGCCGGCGCGCTGACCCTGCCGATCGACAACTTCACCGACCTTCCTGAGGCGCTGTCGCCGCATCGCGAGGCCCTGGCCGACGCCACGGTGGTGAGTTTCTGCACCGGCGGCATCCGCTGCGAGAAGGCGGCCCTGTGGATGCAGGCCTCGGGCATGGACAACGTCGTGCAGCTGGACGGCGGCATCCTGGGCTACTTCGAGCAGGCGGGCGGCGCGCACTACGAGGGCCGCTGTTTCGTGTTCGACGGGCGGGTCGCGCTGGATCCCGACCTGCAGCCGCTGGTGGATGGCGTCGACGCGGGGGCCGTACCGGTCGCGGCCTGACCCGGCCAGCGCGTGGCACTGGCCGGGCGGCATGCCCGGGATCAGGCGTTGAGGTTGCGCATGCCCGCTTCGGGATAGCGGGTGCCGGCGACTTCGTGCTGCGCGAGCACCTCGTCCAGTCGCGCCAGTTCGGTGGCGTCGAGTTCCAGCAGCGTCGCGGCGGCATTCTCGTCCAGTCGGCCGGTCCGGCGCGTGCCCGGGATCGGCACGATGTCGGGGCCGCGATGCAGCAGCCAGGCCAAGGCCAGCTGCGCCGGCGTGCACCCACGCGCCTCGGCCAGGGCCGTCACCGCCTCCACCAGGGCGCGGTTGACGTCGATGTTGCCGTCCTGGAAACGGGGATTCTGCCGCCGCCAGTCGTCGTCGGCGAGCGTGTTCGTGGACGCGATCGCGCCCGTGAGGAAGCCGCGACCGAGCGGGCTGTAGGGCACGAAACCGATGCCCAGTTCGCGACAGGCCGGCAGTGCGCCGGTCTCCACGTCGCGCGTCCACAGCGAGTACTCGCTCTGGAGCGCCGCGATCGGATGCACGGCGGCGGCGCGGCGCACGGTGTCGGCCGACGCTTCCGACAGGCCCAGGTAGCGGACCTTGCCGGCCTCGACCAGGCGCGCCATCGCGCCGACGGTTTCCTCGATCGGCACGTTCGGGTCGACCCGGTGCTGGTAGTACAGGTCGATATGGTCGACGCCGAGCCGCTCCAGGCTGGCGTCGCAGGCCGCCGCCACGTACGCGGGCGAGCCATCGATGCCAAGGAACGTGCCGTCGGTCGCGCGCACGTTGCCGAACTTGGTCGCCAGCACGACGTCGTCGCGGCGCCGGGCCAGGACCTTCGACAGCAGGATTTCGTTGCGGCCGACGCCGTACATGTCGGCGGTGTCGAGGAAGTCCACGCCGATGTCGAGCGCGTGGTCGAGCACCGCAAGATTGGCCTGTTCGTCGGACGGGCCGTAGAAATCCGACATGCCCATGCAGCCCAGGCCGATCGCCGATACCTCCAGCGAGGGACCCAGGCGACGGCGCGGGACAGGGCGGGAAAGCGGGGTGGTCATGGCATCGCTCCGGGGACGGGGTGGGGGTGCGGACAGCCTAGGCCGGTGGGGCTCCCGGCCGGTAGCCGGTTGTCGCAGGATCCTTGCACGATCCTGCAAGGCGCGCCCCCCCCGCCATGCCGTCCTTCCATGGCAGGCGTATGCTGGTCGCGGGCAGAAACCACCATCGAAATCATGCAATTGCAGACAGGACACGCCGATGCCGCCGGGAGCGGCGAGGACCCGCGCCAGCGCGAGCTGGCGGCCCGGATTGCCCGATTGGCGACCGCCGACGGCGCGCACCCCAGCCCCTGGGCGCCCCTGACCCTGATCCGCGCGAGCGCGCCCAACCAGGGCCTGCCCTCGGTCTACGAACCCAGCCTCTGCGTCGTCGTGCAGGGTCGCAAGCGGACCGTGGTCGGCGACCAGGTGCTGCATTACGACCCCTTGAACTACCTGGTCGTGTCGCTGACGCTACCGGCGGTCGGGCAGATCCTGGAGGCGACGCCCGAGCACCCCTACCTGTGCCTGCGCCTGGCGATCGACACCGATGAAATCGCGCGCCTGCTGCTGGAACTCGGACCGCCCGCGAGCCCGTCGACCGGGCGCGACGACGCGCTCGGGATGTACGTGGCCTCGATGTCCGGCGAACTGCTCGATGCGCTGCTCAGGCTGGTGCGCCTGCTCGACAGTCCGCGCGACCTGCCGGTGCTGGCGCCCGCTGCCAGTCGCGAGATCCAGTACCGGGTGCTGATGGGGGAGCTGGGCCACCAGTTGCGCCACCTGGCGGTGCAGGAAGGCCGTACCCATCGGGTCGCCCGCGCGATCGACTGGATCCGTGGCCACTACGACCAGGCGCTGCGCGTCGATGCGCTGGCGGAGGCGCTGCACATGAGTGCGTCGTCGCTGCACCACCAGTTCAAGGCGGTGACCGCGATGTCGCCCCTTCAGTTCCAGAAGCAACTGCGCCTGCACGAGGCGCGCCGGCTGATGTTCAGCGAAGGACTGGAGGCGGCCGCGGCCGGACACCGGGTTGGTTACGAGAGTCCGTCGCAGTTCAGTCGCGAGTACCGGCGCCTGTTCGGCGCGCCGCCGCGGCGCGAGGTCAGGGCCATCCACGGCAGCGCCGCCGGCATGGCCTGAGGCGGCCAGACGCGGCCGCCGCGGCATGGACGGCGGCGCGCTTGGCGGGCGCGGGGCGTTGGCCCCGGCCGCGATCAGCCGGCGAGCTCGACCAGCAGCTTGTTCAGGCGCCCGACGTAGCGGGCCGGGTCCTTGAGGCCGTGGCCGGCGGCCAGGGCGGCCTGGTCGAACAGGATCAGGCTCAGCGCATCGAAGCGTTCGCCGTCCGGCTCGCCGTCCAGCTTGTCGATCAGCGGGTGCGCCGGGTTGAACTCGAACACCGGCTTCGTGTCGGGCACGGCCTGGCCGCTGGCCTCGAGGATCTGGCGCATCTGCGCACCGATGTCGTTCTCGCCGATCGCGAGCACGGCCGGGGAGTCGGTCAGGCGGTGCGAGACCCGCACGTCGGAGACCTGCTCGCCCAACGCGACCTTGAGCCGGTCGACCAGGCCCTGCCGCGACTTGGCGACTTCTTCCTGCGCGGCCTTGTCGGCCTCCGAGTCCAGCGCGCCCAGGTCGAGGTCGCCACGCCCGGCGTCGACGAACGACTTGCCGTCGAACTCGTGCAGGTAGCCCATCATCCACTCGTCGATGCGGTCGCTGAGCAGCAGCACCTCGATGTTCTTCTTGCGGAAGACCTCCAGGTGCGGGCTGTTGCGCAACTGGGTGTGGCTCTCGCCGACCAGGTAGTAGATCCTGTCCTGGCCTTCCTTCATCCGCGCCACGTAGTCGGCCAGCGCCACGCTGGGCTTGCCGCTGTCGTCGTGCGTGGAGGCGAAGCGCAGCAGCGCGGCGATCTTCTCGCGGTTGCCGAAGTCCTCCGCCGGGCCTTCCTTGAGCACCTCGCCGAACTGGTCCCAGAACGTCGCGTACGTCTCGGCATCGCCGGAGAGCCTGTCGAGCATGTCGAGCACGCGCCGGGTCAGCGCGGTCTTCATCGAGCCGATCATCGGGTTGTTCTGCAGGATCTCGCGCGACACGTTCAGCGACAGGTCGCTGGAGTCGACCACGCCGCGCACGAAGCGCAGGTAGCGCGGCAGGAACTGCTCGGCCTTGTCGGTGATGAAGACGCGCTGCACGTACAGCTTCAGCCCGTGGCTGCCGTCGCGATGGTAGAGGTCGAAGGGCGCGTGCGCCGGCAGGTAGAGCAGGGAGGTGTACTCGAGGTTGCCCTCGACCTTGTTGTGGCTCCAGGCCAGCGGGTCCTGGAAATCATGGGTCACGTGCTGGTAGAAGCTGCGGTATTCCTCGTCGCCGACCTCGTTGCGCGGGCGGGTCCACAGGGCGCTGGCATCGTTGACCGCCTCCCAGGCGGGCGTGTCCCCGGCGTCGTCCTCGCGCGGTGTGCGCGGCATCTCGATCCGCGCGCCGATGTGGTCGGCGTAGCGCTTGACGATGTCGCGCAGGCGCCAGCCGTCGGCGAAGTCCTTGGCGTCGTCCTTGAGGTGCAGGACGATCCGGGTGCCCGGTTCGGCCTTGTCGATCGTGGCGATGTCGAACTCGCCGTCGCCGCGCGAGCTCCAGTGCACGCCTTCGGCGGCCGGGCGCCCGGCGCGTCGCGTGAACACGTCCACGCGGTCGGCGACGATGAAGGAGGAATAGAAGCCGACGCCGAACTGGCCGATCAGCTGCGAGTCCTTCTTCTGTTCGCCCGACATGCTGCGCAGCAGTTCCGCGGTCCCGGAGCGTGCGATGGTGCCGAGGTTGGCGATCACCTCCTCGCGCCCCATGCCGATGCCGTTGTCCTCGACGGTGACCGTGCCGGCGTCCTTGTCGAAGTCGATGCGGATGCGCGGCTCGTGCGGTCCTTCCAGCAGCCCGGGGTCGGAGATCGCCTGGAAGCGCAGGTGGTCGATCGCGTCGGACGCGTTGGAGACCAGTTCGCGCAGGAAGATCTCCTGGTTGGAGTACAGCGAATGGATCATCAGCTGCAGCAGCTGCTTGACCTCGGTCTGGAATCCCAGCGTTTCCTTGTGTGATTCGGCACTCATGCCATGGCTCCTGTATGCGTGGGTTCGGGCAACGGGCTCGCCCCCGGGTTCGGGATACAGGCGCTAGATGGGTGTGCGGCCGCGACTTTCAAGTCGCCACCGAGGGCGCGCGGAAGGCTCAGCGCGGCTTCGCGTCGAGCAGTTCGACCTCGAACACGAGCGAGCCGTCCGGCGGGATGACGCCGCCGGCGCCCTTGCGGCCATAGGCCAGCGACGCGGGGATGCGCAGCTCGCGCCTGCCGCCCACGCGCATGCCGGCCACGCCCTCGTCCCAGCCGCGGATGACGCGACCGGCGCCGAGGAGGAAGGTGAAGGGTTCGCCGCGGTCGCGCGAGCTGTCGAACTTCTCGCCGCGCAGGCCGGGCCGGCGCTCGTCGTAGTTCCAGCCGGTGTAGTGCACCGTGACCTCCATGCCGGGCCTGGCGAGGGCGCCGTCGCCCGCCTGCAGTTCGATGCGCTCGAGCGCGGCGACCTGGCGCCCCGGAGGCGGGCCGGGGTCATGGCAGGCGGCGAGCAGCAGGCAGGCGCAGAGGACGATCAGGCGCGGCATCGGTCGGGTCTTGGCGGCGGGGCGCCCAGTATCGCATCGCCGCCGCGGCGGCGATGCGGGCCACGTACCGGGCGGTCCTTCAGGCGCTCGGCGGCGCGGTGGGGATGCGCTGCTCGTAGTCCTGCTCCAGGCGGGAGAAGGTCTGCCAGAACGGCGGCGGATCGGTGTCCATCAGCCGGGCGTGCAACACGGCCAGGTGCGCGTGCCAGCCGCTGGAGACGCTGACCAGGGCACTCCGGCGCGGCAAGCGCTGGTGGGTGAGCGTCAGCAGCACCTCGTCGCCGTCGGGTTCGAGGTCGAAGCTCACCTCCGAGCCGTTGCCCTCGGCATCCTCGTCCCAGGTGATGACCAGCCGGTGCGGCGGCGAGCAGGCCCGCAGATGGCCACGGGTGTGGGCCAGCTCGGCCATGTCGGCGTAGCGCGCCGGGGGCGGGTCGTCGGCACCGGTCAGCGAATTGTTGCGGAAGGTCAATTCGAAGCCCGCGCCCTCGTCGCCGGGGAAGGCGCCGTCGGCCAGCCACTGCCGGCGCAGCGCGGGTTCGGTGAGGTAACGCCAGACCCGTTCGATCGGGCCGGGCAGCAGGCGTTGCAAGCGGACCGCATCGTCGGCGAGCAGGGTGCCATGCGCATCGTTGTCCATCAGGGTGTCTCCTTGCGGGTGGGGGCGGGGATGTCCGGTGTCGCGGCGGCGGTGGCGTCGCTGGACCGGAGCAGGGCTTCGAGCGCATCCAGGCGGTCGCGCCAGAAGCGTTCGTAGTGGCGGAGCCATGCCAGGCCGGCATGCAGGGGCAGGGCCTCGAGATGGCAGGTATGGGTGCGGCCGCGCACTTCGCGGCGGACGAGGCCGGCCTGTTCGAGCACCTTGATGTGCTTGGAGGCCGCGGCGAGCGACATGTCGAACGGCGCGGCGAGCTCGCCCACCTTGTGCGAACGGGTCGAGAGGGTCTGGAGCATCGCGCGCCGGGTCGGGTCCGACAGGGCGTGGAAAAGCGCGTCCAGCGATCGGGGATTAAATTCAACCATGAGGTTGAAGATAGCGCGCCCCGCAGGAAAGTCAACCGATCGGTAGAATATCGTCCGCGGGATCCGACGAACGGCGCGTCGGGCGGCGGCCGGGGATCGGGTTCAGCCCTCGCCCAGCCAGGCCACGGCGCCGCGCCCCGCACGCAGGCCGCTGGCGAAGCAAGCCTGGAGCAGGTAGCCGCCGGTGGGCGCTTCCCAGTCCAGCATCTCGCCGGCCAGGAACACGCCGGGGCGCGCCCGTGCCATCAGGCGCGCGTCCAGCGCCTCGAGGGCCACCCCGCCGGCGGTGCTGATGGCCTCGGCGACGGGGCGCGTCGCGCGCAGTTCGAGCGGCAGCCGCTTGATGGCCGCCGCAAGCGCGCCCGGATCGTCCAGGGTCGCGGCGGGCAGGCATTCGTGCAGCAGCGCGGCCTTGACCCCCGACAGCCCGGCCTGGCGCCGCAGGTGCTCGCTGCGGCTTCGCTTGCCGCGCGGCCGCGCGAGTTCGGACGCGAGCCGTTCCGCAGCGCGTCCCGGGGCCAGGTCCAGCCAGAGGCGGGCGCTGCCGTCGCGCCGGATCGCATCGCGCAAGGGGGCCGAAAGAGCGTAGACCAGGCTGCCCTCGATGCCGGTCGCGGTCGCCACGCATTCGCCCTGGAGGCTGTGTTTCCCGCCGCCCGCGTCGCGCCAGGCGCCGACGACGGGTTTGATCGGCGCACCGGCGTGGCGTTCGCGGAAGTGCTCGCTCCAGCCGATGTCGAAGCCGCAATTGCTCGCCTCGAGTGGTCGCACGTCCAGGCCGGCCTCGCGGAGGGTGTCGGTCCACGCGCCATCCGAGCCCAACTGCGGCCAGCTTGCCCCTCCGAGCGCGAGGATCGTCGCCCGCGCGTGCCGCCGCAACGCCCCCTCGGGCGTCTCGAAGCACAATGCGCCGTCGTCGTCCCAGCCGGTCCATCGGTGCTGCACGTGGAAGCGCACGCCCTGTTCGCGCAGGCGGCGTACCCAGGCGCGCAACAGGGGCGCGGCCTTGCGGTCGCGCGGGAACACGCGGCCGGAAGAGCCGACGTAGGTGTCGATGCCGAAGCCGCCGGCCCAGGCGCGCAGGGCGTCGGCATCGAAGTCGTCCAGCCAGCGTCCGACCTGGGGCGCGCGTTCGCGGTAGCGGGCATCGAATGCCGGCCGCGCTTCGCCGTGCGTCAGGTTGAGCCCGCCCTTGCCGGCGATCAGGAACTTGCGGCCGACCGAGCCCTTGCCCTCGTACAGGTCGACTTCGATGCCGGCGGCACGCGCGGCCTCGGCGGCCATCAGGCCGGCGGGGCCACCGCCGACAACGGCAATGCCGGGCAGGGACGGAGCGTGGATGTCGCTGGATGGCATCGGGGCGCGTGGATCCGGGGGGCGCCAGTATGCCCCCTGCATCGCCGCGTGTTGTATCGTCGCCCAACCACTCATGGGGGAATGCGATACGTGTGCAGTGATCCGGGGACGTCGCCGGTGCGGCCGGCGATGATGGGGCGCGACGGCCGCGGGCCGGGGCGCATGGGCCGGGGCAGGGCGTGGCGCGGACTGGCGCTGGCATCGGCGATGCTGTTCGCGACACCGGCGCTCGCGCAGGACGCGGCCGCGGCCGCGGACACGCCGCGCCAGGACGCCGCCGCCGCGCGCCTGGCCGGCTTCGATGCGTATGTCGAGCGCGTGCGCGAGACCTTCGACGTCCCGGGCATCGCGGTGGCGATCGTCGAGGATGGCGAGGTGGTGATGGAGCGTGGCTACGGCCTGCGCTCGCTGTCGCCCGAGGCGCCGGTCGAGCCGCGCTCCCTGTTCGCGATCGCCTCCAACACCAAGGCCTTCACGGCCGCCTCGCTGTCCATCCTCGCCGACGAGGGCAAGCTCGACATGGGCGACCGGGTCATCGACCACCTGCCCTGGTTCCGCATGTCCGATCCCTACATCACCCGCGAGATGCGCATCCGCGACCTGCTCGCGCATCGCAGCGGCCTGGCCCTGGGCGCCGGCGACCTGCTGTACTGGCCGACCACCGGCTACACGACCGAAGAGGTCGCGCGCCGGCTTCGCGACGTGCCGATCGAGGGCGGGTTCCGCGCCCAGTACGCCTACGACAACATCCTGTTCGGCGTCGCCCAGCTGGTCGTGGAGGCCGCAAGCGGGCAGTCCTACGCGGACTTCCTGCAACAACGCATCTTCGATCCGCTGGGGATGTCCGACACGCGCTTCAACAGCGACACGCTTCGGCCGGGCGACAACGTCGCCACCGGTTACGCCAAGGCGGACTTCAAGGACCTCGAGCCAGCGCCGCGGCTGTCCTGGCACAACGTCTCGGGCGCGGGCGGCATCTACTCCAGCGTGCACGACATGACCCGCTGGATGGCCATGCAACTGGCAGGCGGGCGCTATCGCGACGCCGCGGGCAAGGAACACGTGCTCTTCAGCGAGAAGCGCCAGCAGGAGATGTGGACGGTGCTGACGCCGATCCCGGTGCGCAAGCCGCCAGTGCCCGAGCTGGCCCCGATGACGCCGGACTTCGCCGGATACGGCGAAGCCTGGAACCTGACCGATTACCGCGGCGAGAAGCTGGTCTGGCACACCGGCGGCTGGCCGGGCATGGTCTCGCGCCTGACCCTGGTCCCGGACCGGGGCCTGGGCGTGGTGGTCCTGACCAATGCCGAGGTCGGTGCGGCCTTCCACGCGGTCACCCTGCGTGCGTTGGACCTGATGCTGGAGCTGCCCGCGACCGACTGGAACGCGGCCTACAAGGCGGCCGTCGACAAGGCGCAGGAGAAATCGGACGAGGACTGGCAGGCGCACCTGGCGGCGCGCGACGCGCGCTCGCGGCCGTCCCTGCCGCTGTCCGGGTATGTCCGCGCTTACCGCGATCCGTGGTACGGCGATGTCTTCGTCGAGCCGCGTGGCGACGGCCTGGCGCTGCGCTTCGGCCACACGCCCGCGCTGGTGGGCACCTTGTCGCACTGGCAGCACGACACCTTCATCGTGCGCTGGGACCAGCGCTGGCTGAACGCCGACGCCTTCGTCAACTTCAGCCTCGACGTCGACGGCAAGGTCACCGGCATGCGCATGGAGGCGATCTCGCCGAAGACCGATTTCAGCTTCGATTTCCACCACCTGCGGCTTGCCGCGCAGGACGACACGCAGGAGCAGGACGAATGAACGACGGAGCCCGGTCATGAGCTGGCTGGCCATCGCGCTGCTGGTCGTCGGCCTTTACCTCGCCTTCAAGCTCGCGGGCGTCGCGCTCAAGCTGGTGATGTGGGCACTGGTGCTGTTGGCCGCGTACTGGCTGCTGGCGCCGCTGCTGGGGATGCCACGGCCATTTTGAGGTTTATCTCCCCACTGGGGGAGAGTGCCGCAGGCCGTGCCGCTGCGGCCGAGGAGCAGGGTCGTAGGATGGGTAGCGCGAAGCAAAACCCATCGCGCATCGTGCGTGCGGCTGCGCAACGGTGGGTTTCGCCTTCGGCTCTACCCACCCTACGGCCCTGGGGGAGAGTGCCGCAGGCCGTGCCGCTGCGGCCGAGGAGCAGCGTCGTAGGATGGGTAGCGCGAAGCAAAACCCATCGCGTATCGTGCGTGCGACTGCGCAACGGTGGGTTTCGCCTTCGGCTCTACCCACCCTACGGCCCTGTTGCCGTTGACCTTGACCTTGACCTTCGCGACTTTGAGGCCGCCGCGCACCGCAGGCCGTGGCGGCGGCCGATGGAGCCCGCGGTTTTGGTTCCTTTTGACAAGACAAAAGGAACCCGCCCATAGGGCGGAAGCCTTTGACCTTGGTCTTGCCTTCCGATCCCGCAACCTGGCATGGGTAGCGCGAAGCAACACCCATCGTTCGTCATGCGTACGGGCGCGCCCACGGTGGGTTTCGCCTTCGGCTCTACCCACCCTACGAAGCGCGATGAGAGGCCGGGTCGTAGGATGGGTAGCGCGAAGCAAAACCCATCGCGCATCGTGCGTGCGACTGCGCAACAGTGGGTTTCGCCTTCGGCTCTACCCACCCTACGGCCCTACGGCCCTGAGACCACCCCACCGGGCACTCACACGGCCAGGCCGGCGGCGTGCCCGGAGGCCCATGCCCACTGGAAGTTGTAGCCGCCGAGCCAGCCGGTGACATCGACGACCTCGCCGATGAAGTACAGGCCCGGGACGTGGCGCGAGGCCATCGTGCTCGATGACAGGCCGTCGGTGTCGACGCCGCCCAGGGTGACCTCGGCGGTGCGATAGCCCTCCGTCCCGCTGGCCACCAGCGGCCACTGCGCGAGCACCGAGGCGATCGCGCGCAGTTGCGGCAGGTTGTACTGGCGCAGTGGCCGGGGCGTGGCGGCCCCCGGCAGCCAGACCTCGCACAGGCGCTGGGCGAAGCGCTTGGGCATCACTTCCGCGAGCACCGTCTTGAGCTCCGCCGCCGGGCGCTCGCGCTGCTGCGCCTGCAGCCAGTCCAGCGCGTCGCGCCCGGGCAGCAGGTCCAGGTGCAGGGCATCGCCGGGCTGCCAGTACGAGGACACCTGCAGGATGGACGGGCCGCTGACGCCGCGGTGTGTCACCAGCATGGCGTTGCTGAAGGCCTGTCCGTTGCAGCTCGCGGTGACCGGGAGCGCGACCCCGCTGAGGCCCTCCATGCGGTCCAGGTGCTTGCCGCTGAGGGTGAGCGGCACCAGGCCGGCCCGTGTCGGCAGGACCGCATGGCCGAAACGTTGCGCGAGTTCGTAGCCGAAGCCCGTCGCGCCCATGCTGGGGATGGAGAGGCCGCCGCTGGCCACGACCAGGGACGGGGCGGTGAACGCGCCGCGCGTGGTCCGAAGCGTGAAACCGCCATCGTCGTCGTGGACCACCTGTTCGATGCTGCAGGCGGTCTCGACCTGCACTCCGGCGGCCTGGCACTCGTCCAGCAGCATGCGCACGATGAGCTTCGAGGAGACGTCGCAGAACAGCTGGCCCAGTTCCTTCTCGTGGTAGGCGATGCGATGGCGCTCGACCATCTCGATGAACTGCCAGGGCGTGTAGCGCGCCAGCGCCGACTTGCAGAAGTGGGGGTTGGCCGACAGGTAGTTCGCCGGCGTGGTGCCGGTATTGGTGAAGTTGCAGCGCCCGCCACCGGACATCAGGATTTTCTTGCCGACCCGGTTGGCGTGCTCGACGACGCACACGCGCCGGCCGCGCTGGCCGGCGGTGATCGCGCACATCAGGCCGGCGGCGCCGCCGCCGACGACCAGCACGTCATGGGTGTCGGGGGACGCGCCGCGCATGGGCTACTGCGCGGCGACGCGGACGTCCGGCCGCAGGGCGACGCTGCCAAGGTCGCTCATCAGCGTGAGTTCGCCGTCCTGGATGAGGGCCTGCAGGCGCATGCCGCGCTTGCCGATCGCCGCCAGCGCATCGACCGTGTCCGGACGCAGGTCGAGCACGGTGAGGTTCTTCAGGCGCGTCAGCGAACTGGCGATGCGGGTCCACCAGATGTCGGCGGCGTTGCCGCTGTAGTTCACCACCACGACCTGGCGCGCGCGGGCGCAGGCCTTCTTGATCCGCGACTCGTCGGGCTGGCCGAGGTCGATCCACAGGTCGACGTCGCCGGTGTAGTCGCGCTGCCACAGGTCCGGGTCCTCCTCGGTGCTCAGCCCGCGCCCGAACTCCAGGCGGTCGCTGGCGTGCAGGGCGAAGGCCACCACCCGCACCATCAGGCGCTGGTCGGTCTCCGACGGGTGCTGCGCCATCGTGAGGTCGTGGGTGGCGTAATAGTGCCGATCCATGTCGCTGATCTGCAGTTCCGCTTTGACGACGGTCGAATTGAGGGCCATGGCCGGCTCGGGGAAACAAAGGAGCGCCATTCTAGCCGCCATGGCCGGCAGCGGTGTTTCAGGCGCCGAAGCCCTCCAGCACGATCTTGCCGCGTGCACGGCCGCTTTCCAGCAAGGCATGGGCGCGCATGAGGTTGGCAGCGTCGATGCGGCCGAAATGTTCGCCCAGGGTGGTGCGCAGGACGCCTTCGTCGACCAGGTCGGCGACGGTGTCGAGCAGGCGGTGCTGTTCGATCATGTCCGGGGTCTCGAACAGGGCGCGGGTGAACATGAACTCCCAGTGCAGCGAGCCGGCCTTGCGCTTGAGCAGGCGCGCGTCGAGGGTGTCGGGGTCGTCGATCAGGCCGATCCGGCCCTGCGGTGCGAGGGCCTCGACCAGCTGCGGGAAGTGGCTGCCGGTGTGGGTCAGGCTGGCGATGTAGTCGACCTGGGGCACCCCGATCCCGGCCAGCGCTTCGGCCAGGGGTTGCCGATGGTCGACGACGGCATGCGCGCCCAGCGACGCCACCCACTGGCGGGTCTCCTCGCGCGAGGCGGTGCCGATGACCTTCAGGCGGGTCAGGCGACGGGCCAGCTGGACCAGGATCGAACCGACCCCGCCGGCGGCGCCGACGACCAGCAGTGCCTGGCCCTCGCCACCGTCGCGGGCCACGCCGATCCGGTCGAACAGCAGTTCCCACGCCGTTATCGCGGTCAGGGGAAGCGCCGCGGCCTGGGCGAAGTCGAGGCTGCGCGGCATCCGCCCGACGATGCGCTCGTCGACGACGTGGCGTTCGCTGTTGCCGCCCGGGCGCGCGATGGATCCGGCATACCAGACGCGGTCGCCGGGCTTGAACAGCGTGGCCTGTGTGCCGACGGCGCGCACCACGCCGGCGACGTCCCAGCCGAGCACCTTGTAGGGCGACCCCTCAGGGGCGGCGCTGCGACGGACCTTGGTGTCGACCGGATTGACCGAGACGGCATGGACGTCGACGAGCAGGTCGCGCGGGCCGGGGACCGGCTCGGGCAGCTCGATGTCGAGCAGCGCGTCGGTGGCGTCGATCGGCGAGGGGGTCTGGTATCCGACGGCCTTCATGCGGGGATCTCCTGGGCGCGGGCGGCATCGTCGGCCGTCCATTCGGGGTAATCAATGTAGCCACGGGCATCGCCACCGAACAGCGTGGCGGGATCGAGGCTGGCGAGCGGCAGGCCTTCGCGCAGGCGGCGCGGCAGGTCCGGGTTGGCGACGAAGGGACGGCCGAAGGCGACCAGGTCGGCGAGGCCGTCGGCGAGGATCGCCCGGGCACGCGGGGTGTCGTACTTGCCGGCGACGATGATCGCGCCGCCGAAACGCGCGCGGATGTCGCGGCGGAAGGCGTCGGGGAATCGGGGCGCGTCGTCCCAGTCGGCCTCGGCCAGGTGCAGGTAGGCCAGTCCGCGGCGATCCAGGTGCGCGGCCGCCTCGAGGATCGTCGGCAGGATGTCGGGGCAGGCCATGCCACGCGCGGTCAGGAAGGGTGCCAGGCGGATGCCGGTGCGTTCGGCGCCGACGGCCTCGCTGACGGCATCGACCACCTCGCGCAGGAAACGCAGGCGGTTCGCGCGGGAGCCGCCGTAGGCGTCCTCGCGCTGGTTGGACGAGGTGCGCAGGAACTGGTCGACCAGGTAGCCGTTGGCGCCGTGGATCTCGACGCCATCGAAGCCGGCCTCGATCGCCCGCAGCGCGGCCTGCCGGAAGTCGTCGACGATGGCCGCGATCTCGTCGACTTCGAGCGCGCGCGGCACCGGGCAGTCGACCATCGCGCCGACGCCGGTCGCGGGATCGACCTTCCACACCTGGCCCTCGAAGGGGATCGCCGAGGGCGCCACCGGCAGCGCGCCGCCATGGAAGTCCGGGTGCGACATGCGGCCGACGTGCCACAACTGCAGGAAGATGCGCCCGCCAGCGGCATGGACCGCGTCGGTGACCCCACGCCAGCCTTCGACCTGGGCCGCATCGTGGATGCCCGGCGTGAACGAGTAGCCCTTGCCCTGCGGCGAGACCTGGGTGGCCTCGGTGACGATCAGGCCGGCGCTGGCGCGCTGGGCGTAGTAGGTCGCGTTGATCGGCTGCGGCACGTCGCCGGGCTGGCGGCTGCGCGAGCGCGTCATCGGCGCCATCACGATGCGGTTCGGCAGGTCGAGGCGGCCCAGTTGCAGGGGTTGGAAGAGGTCGGCGGTCGGCATGGGGGATCCTTGCATGGCAATGGGGGCGTTTGGGACGGCAGGTGGGTCAGTGGGCGGGGGCGTCGAGTTCGATGAGCAGGCCGCCTGGCAGCGGTACGAACAGTTGCACCTCGCCGTCGCCGGGGACCGTCGTCGCCTCGAACGGCAGGCCGGCGCGACGAAGGGCGTCGACCACCCCCGCGGCGGGACGATCGGTGCGGAAGGCGACGTGGCCGAGGCGGACCGCGTCGATGTCGTCGCCGCGCCCGCCGACGACATGGACGGGCGCGCGCTCGCCGTCGCCGTAAAGCCATTGGCCCGGGAAGGGGAAGGGCGGGCGTCGACCGGGGCGCAGGCCCATGACGTCAACGAACAGGCGCTGCAGCACAGAGCCATCGCTGGCCTGGAGGTTGACGTGGTCCAAGCGCCAGTCGGTCGGGGCGGTGGGGCGGTCCATGGGAAGGTCCTGCGATGCGGAGACTACAGTCTCGGTGCTTGCAAGAGGGCGAAAAAGGCGCGATAAAACGTTTCAGTTTCAATGGAATGTTGATAATGCGAGCGCTCAACGACCTGCGGCTGTTCGTGCAGGCGGCCGAACTCGGCGGTTTGTCCGCGGCGGCGCGACGACTTGACCTGAGCCCGGCCGTCGCCAGCGCCGGGCTCAAGCGCCTGGAGGCGGAGCTGGGCAGCCCGCTGTTCGTGCGTTCGACCCGAAGCCTGCGCCTCACCACGGAGGGCGAGCGCTTCCTGCCGCATGCGCGCGACGCCCTGGCGAGCCTCGACGTCGGCACCCGTGAACTGCGCGACGGACACGCCGGGCTGGCGGGCGCCCTGCGCATCTCGGCGCCGTCGGACGTGGGCCGGCACATGCTCCTGCCGTGGCTGGATGCCTTCCAGCAGGCCCATCCGCGCCTGCGACTGCACGTGCAACTGACCGACCGGCTCGCCGACGTCTACCGCCAGCCCGTCGACGTGGTGCTGCGCTACGGCCCGCCGCCCGATTCCTCGCTGGTCGCCCTGCCGCTGGCGCCGTGGAACCGCCGCGTCCTGTGCGCATCGCCGGACTATCTCGCGCGCGAGGGCGCGCCCGACTCGCCGCTGGCACTGGCCGGTCGCAACTGCCTGCGCTTCAAGCTCGGCGAGGACCTGCATGCGCACTGGCACTTCGTCGCCCCCGACGGCGGCTCGCATGCCGTCGCGGTCGAAGGCGACCGCAGCAGCGACGACGGCGAAGTGGTCCGTCGCTGGGCGCTCGCCGGCCTGGGCATCGCCTACAAGTCGTGGCTGGACGTCGCCGGCGACATCGCCCGCGAGCGCCTGCGCGTGCTGTGCGGCGACTGGCGTGGCGAAGCGTCGCCGCTCAACCTGGTGATTCCGGATCGACGGCTGATCACGCCTGCCGTGCAGGCCCTGCGCGGTTTCCTGCAGGCGCGCCTGGACGCGGTGCCGCGGCCATGAGCGATCCCGGCACGCCGCCCAGCCGCCTGCAGCTGCCGCCCGGGACCTGGCCCAGCCTGATCGACGGCCTCTGCGCGCGCTTCCCGCGCGTGCCCCGCGACGAATGGGCCTCGCGTTTCGCGCGGGGCCGCGTACAGGATGCCGCCGGTCGCGCGCTGGCGCCCGGCCTGGCGTATCGGCCCGGGATGGAAATCCGCTACTACCGCGAGGTGGCCGACGAGCCACGCATCCCGTTCGAGGCACGCATCGTCCACCACGACGCGCACGTGCTGGTCGCCGACAAGCCGCACTTCCTGCCGGTGACGCCGGCCGGTGGCTTCGTCGCCCAGACCCTGCTCTCGCGCCTGCGGGCATCGACCGGCCTGGAGACCCTGGTGCCGCTGCACCGCATCGATCGCGGCACCGCGGGCCTGGTCATGTTCTCGGTGGAGCCTGCGACGCGGGCGCGCTACCAGGCCCTGTTTCCCGGGCGCGGGATCGAGAAGACCTACGAAGCACTCGCGCCACCGCCGCCGACGGGGGACATGCCGGCGGCGCGGCATTCGCGCATCGAAGCCGGCGAGCCCTTCTTCCGCATGCGCGAAGTGGACGGGCCGCCCAACAGCGAGACTCGCATCGAGGTGCTCGAACGCGACACACAAGGTCCCTGGCGATACCGGCTTCGACCGGTGACCGGCCGCAAGCACCAGCTGCGCGTGCACATGGCCGCCCTGGGCACGCCGATCCTCAACGACCCCTTCTATCCCGGGTTGTCGCCGGCCGGGGACGACGACTTCAGCCGGCCGCTGAAACTGTTGGCGCGCGCGCTGCGCTTCCTCGATCCGATCGACGGCAGCGAGCGGGTCTTCGAAAGCGACAGGACCCTGTAGTCCGTCGCCGCCACAGGCACGGGCCCCGCGCTCAGGTGAACTCGCGCGACGGCAGGGTGAGCTTGCGGCGTGGTCGCCCGACCAGGTCCAGGAAACGGTTGAACACGGCCTCCGAGCTCGCCTGCATGGCGGCGATGTGCTGGCGCGTCTGCGCACGGATGTCGTCGGCGTCGGCCGCGTGGCCGCACGCGCGCAGCTCGTCCAGGTAACGGGGATTGGCGAGCCAGCGTTCGATCAGCGCTTCGTCCATTTCCAGGTGGAACTGGAAGCCGTAGGCGTTGTCGCCCCAGCGGAAGGCCTGCGGTTCGCACAGCGGCGAGCGGGCCAGGTGCACGGCGCCGTCGGGAACCTGAAAGCTGTAGCGGTGCCACTGGAACACCGGGGACTGCTCGTCCAGCGGTGCCAGCACCGGGTCCTGGCGGCCGGCGTCGGTGGTGGCCAGCGGGTGCCAGCCGACCTCGGGAACGGGGTGGCGTCGGATCGGGGCGCCCAGCACGTGCGCGAGCAACTGCGCGCCCAGGCAGATGCCCAGCACCGGTCGCCCGAGCTTGAGCATCTGTTCGATGGCCCGGAGTTCGGCGAGCAGGTGGGGGCGACGGTCCCTGTCCTCGACGTTCATCGGGCCACCGAGGACGACCAGGCCGCGATAGCGGGCCATGTCCGGTTGCAGGTCGGGCTCGCGCTCGAAATTGCTGAAGCGGATCCGGTGCCCTCGCCGCCGGATCAGCGGATCGAGCGTGCCCAGCGGTTCGGCGGCGACGTGCTGGAAGACCTGGATGCGGGGCATGGATGGACGGGGCGGGCAGGGCGGCGCGAGCGGATGGTCACCGCACTATGCCAAAGCCGGCCGCGGCCGCCGATAACCGCTGCTTGGGCCGCCATTCCCGTCCGTCATCTGCCCCGGATCGCTCAGCGCCCGCGATGCGGCTTTTTCGGACCGCGGTGCGGGGGCTTGCCCGGATGCGGCCGGCGCGGCGGCCGGCCGTCGCGCAGCGGCGGCGCCCGGCCGCCCTCGTGCAGGTCGCGCGGACGGCTGATGCGCAGCGGCTGCCCGGCGACGCGCACCTTCTTCAGGTGCTCCATCAGCTCCTTGGGCATGCCCTCGGGCAGGTCGACGTAGCTGTGGTCCTGCTGGATGTCGATGCGGCCGATGAACCGGCTTTCCAGTTCGGCCTCGTTGGCGATCGCGCCGACGATGTTGCCCGGCTTGACGCCATGGACATGGCCGACCTCGATGCGGAAGGTCTCCATGCCCGCTTCCGGCGCATGGGCACCGCGATCGCGCGGCGGCCTGGGCGCGGCGTCGGCGAAGCCCTGCTCGCCCCGGTTGCCCGCGAACGGACGCGCTTCGCCGCGCTCGGCGGGCGCGGCGCGCTCGGGACGCGGACGCTCGCGCGGCTTGTCCAGCAACAGCGGCTGGTCGCCCTGGACCAGGCCGGCCAGGGCCGCGGCGATCTCGGCCATCGGCACGTTCTTCTCGCGCTCGTAGCGCTCGACCAGGTCGCGGAACAGCGACAGGTCGGCGCGCTCGAGCGACTCGCCGATGCGGCCGAGGAACTTGTTCACGCGCTGCTCGTTGACCGTGTCGATGCTGGGCAGCTCCATCGGTTCGATCGGCTGGCGTGTGGCGCGCTCGATGGCGCGCAGCATGCCGCGCTCGCGCGGGGTGACGAACAGGATCGCCTCGCCGCTGCGGCCCGCGCGACCGGTGCGGCCGATGCGGTGCACGTAGCTTTCGGTGTCGTAGGGGATGTCGTAGTTCAGCACGTGGCTGATCCGCTCGACGTCCAGGCCGCGGGCGGCGACGTCGGTGGCCACCAGCACGTCGATGCGGCCGTCCTTGAGCTGCTGCACGGTCTTCTCGCGTTGCGCCTGCTGGACGTCGCCGTTGATCGAGGCGGCGGAGAACCCGCGCGCGGTCAGCTTCTCGGCCAGTTCGTCGGTGCCGAGCTTGGTGCGGGCGAAGATGATCATCGCATCGAAGGGCTCGGCCTCGAGGATGCGGGTCAGCGCGTCGAGCTTGTGCACGCCACTGACCGACCAGTAGCGCTGGCGGATGTTCGCCGCGGTGCTGGTCTTGTTCTTGATCGAGACCTCCACCGGGTCCTTCAGGTAGGTCTGGGCGATGCGCTTGATCTGGCTGGGCATGGTCGCCGAGAACAGCGCGACCTGGCGCGTCTCGGGGGCTTTCTTGAGGACCGCCTCGACGTCGTCGATGAAGCCCATGCGCAGCATCTCGTCGGCCTCGTCGAGCACCAGGCCGCGGAGTTCCGACAGGTCCAGCGAGCCCCGTTCGAGGTGGTCGATCACACGCCCCGGGGTGCCCACGACCACGTGCACGCCGCGGCGCAGCGCCGCCAGCTGGGGGTGGTAGCTCTGGCCACCGTAGATCGGCAGCACATGGAAGCCGGGCAGGTGGGTGGCGTACTTCTGGAAGGCCTCGGCTACCTGGATCGCCAGCTCGCGGGTGGGCGCCAGGACCAGGGCCTGCGGCTTCTTCTGCGCCGGGTCGATGCGCGCCAGGATCGGCAGCGCGAACGCGGCGGTCTTGCCGGTGCCGGTCTGCGCCTGGCCCAGCATGTCGCGGCCTTCGAGCAGCGGCGGGATGGTGGCGGCCTGGATCGGCGAGGGCGACTCGTAGCCCACGTCGCCAAGCGCCCTGAGCAGCGGCTCGGGCAGCGCCAGGTCGCTGAACTTCATCTGGGGGGTGCTGTCGCCAGCGGTATCGTCGTTCATCGGGATGACCCTCGTACTGCCCGCGAGGGCCAATCGGACATTTTACGCTCCGAACGGACCCGGATGGTGCATTGCGTCATGCCCGGGTCAGGCGCGATTGGGTATTTCAGCCCAGCACCACGCGGTCGCAACCGCGCAGCCGCGCCTCCCGCATCGCCGCCTCCGCGCGGCCGGTCGCGGCCTTCAGCGCCTCGCGCTCGCGGGTCTGGGTGATGCCGACGCTCAGGGTGATGGGCGTGTCGCCCGCCATGCCGGCGATCGCGCCGCGGATGCGTTCGACCACGCGCGCCGCGGTGTCGGCGTCGCTGCCGGGCAACAGGACGACGAAGCTGCGGCCGTCCACGCGCGCGAGCAGGTCGCCGTGGCGCAGGCAGTCGCGCATGACGCCGGTTGCCTGCTTCATCAGCTCGGCGGCCGATTCGTTGCCGTGCCGCTCGCGGATATCGTCGATCGGGTCGAGGTCGAGCCGGACCACCGACAGGTCCTTCTGGGTGTCGCGCTGGTGCCGGTGCAGGAAGTGGGCCCGGGTCTCCCAGTTGTCGCGGTCGCCGGCGTCGAACGAGGCCTGGTGGGCCGCGGCCTGGTGCAGGCGTCGCAGCAGGCGCTCGCGGTAGAGGAAGATCTCCATCGACGAGGACAGCTGGGCCCGGCGCAGGGTGGCGCCGATGATCCCGCCCGCGGCGAAGAACAGCGTGTAGGCACCCCAAAGGCCCCGGGGGGCGTCGAGGTACCACAGCATCCCGTACATCGGCAGGATCAGCGCCAGGGCGGTGGTGACCGCGGCCAGGCGGGTCAGGGCGAAGGGCAGGAAGATGATCGCCATCAGCATGACCGGTACGTGGGTCAGGCTGAGGCGTTCGGGTTCGATCGAGGAGGTGACCGCGATCGCGACGCTGAAGAACAGGGCGTACAGCGTGCCGAACAACTCCGCGCTGCGGCTGAAACCCGACAGCCAGGTCAGGCTGGCAAGGATGAGCAGGCCGAAGGTCAGTGCCAGCCGCAGCAGCAGGGTCCACTGGGCGGTGTCGCCCAGCACCACCAGGTCGCGCGCCCAGCCCAGCGCGAACAGCAGCGGCAGCCCGAACATCAGCAGGCGCAGCGCGTGGCGCAACTTCTTGTAGGCGAACTTCTGGAAGCGCAGGAACTCGTCGGCCGACAGCCGGTGCCTGGCCTTGTCGTAATTCAGCAGTCCGGAAAACATCGATCGCGCCCCCTGTTCGACTGACCGAGATCCTGCGATGGTCTCGCCTGCCAATCCATGCGGGCGCCACGGCATACAATCGGATGGACCCGGCTCCCTGCCCGGATGCGCGACGCATGCCTACCACGCCCAGTCTACGCTTCGACAACGCCTTTGTGACGCGCCTTCCGGGCGATCCGGAGACCGGCCGCCACGTGCGCGCGGTCGAGGGTGCGCTGTGGTCCCCGGTCGCGCCCGAGCCGGTCGCCGCGCCGCGCATGCTGGCCTGGTCGGCGGACATGGCCGGACGACTGGGCCTGGACCCCGCGTGGATGAGTTCGGCGGCCGCGGCCGAGGTGCTGGCCGGCAACCGGTTGCTGGAGGGCATGGCGCCCTTCGCCAGCAATTACGGCGGGCACCAGTTCGGGCACTGGGCCGGACAGCTCGGCGATGGCCGCGCGATCGGCCTGGGCGAAGTGCTCGACCCGGGCGGGCACCGCTGGGAGCTGCAGCTCAAGGGTGCGGGCTCCACGCCGTACTCGCGCAGCGCGGACGGGCGGGCGGTGCTGCGCTCCTCGCTGCGCGAATTCCTGTGCAGCGAGGCCATGCACCACCTGGGCGTGCCGACCACGCGCGCGCTCAGCCTGGTCGGCACCGGCGAGCCGGTGGTGCGCGACATGTTCTACGACGGCCACCCGGCGCCGGAGCCCGGCGCGGTGGTGTGCCGGGTCGCGCCGTCCTTCATCCGCTTCGGCCATTTCGAACTGCCGGCGTCGCGCGGCGACGTGGACCTGCTGCGGACGCTGGTGGATTTCTGCATCGCGCGCGACTTCCCGCACCTGCATGGCACGGGCGAGGCCCTGCTCGGCGACTGGTTCGGCGAGGTCTGCGAGCGCACGGCCGTGATGGTCGCGCACTGGATGCGGGTCGGTTTCGTGCATGGGGTGATGAACACCGACAACATGTCCATCCTCGGCCTGACCATCGACTACGGCCCCTACGGCTGGATCGACGACTTCGATCCCGACTGGACGCCCAACACCACCGACCGCCAGCACCGGCGCTACCGCTTCGGCCAGCAGCCGCAGGTGGCCTACTGGAACCTGTCGCGGCTGGCCGGCGCGCTGTCGCCGCTGTTCGGCGGGCACGAGGCCCTGCAGGCCGGCCTGCGCCGCTTCGTCGAGGCCTACGGGGCTGCCGACCGCGGCAACACCGCCGCCAAGCTCGGACTGTCCGCGTGCCGGGACGAGGACGTCGACCTGATGCAGGCACTGCGAGACCTGTTGAAGGCCGGCGAGGTCGACATGACGCTGTTCTTCCGCCAGTTGGCCGACATCGACCCGGACGCGCCCTCGCTGGACGGGTTCGACGACGCGTTCTACGACGCCTCGCGCCGCGCGTCGGTCGAGGGCGCGCTTGGCGAGTGGCTGCGGACCTATGCCGCGCGCGTCGCCGGCGACCCGCTGCCCGCCGAGCACCGCAAGGCGCTGATGGACGCCGCCAACCCGCAGTACGTCCTGCGCAACTACCTCGCGCAGGAGGCGATCGACCTGGCCCACGGGGGCGACATGTCGCGCACCGAAGCCCTGCTCGCGCTGTTGTCCCACCCCTACGACGCCCAGCCGGGCCGGGAGGGCTTCGCCCGGCGGCGCCCGGACTGGGCCCGCGACCGTGCGGGGTGCTCGATGCTTTCGTGCAGTTCATGAAAACCTCCATGCGCGCCCCGGGCGTCGTCCGGCCGGCCGGACGACAAGATCGACACTCGGGCGCGCGTACCGTCGCCCACGCGCACGCAAGGAGGCCATTCGCGCGCGCTGAGCACGCGCATCCCCCGTAGAATGGGCGGATGTCCCTGATCAATCTCATCGACGTCGACTACAGCGTCGGCGGTCCCCTGCTGCTCGAACGCGTCAACCTGGCCATCGAGGCGGGCGAGCGCATCGCCCTGATCGGCCGCAACGGCGCCGGCAAGTCCACCCTCCTGCGCCTGCTTTCGGGCGAGCTCCAGGCCGACGATGGCGAGGTGCGTCGCGAGGACGGCCTGCGCGTGGCCCGGCTGGAGCAGGAGGTGCCCGCGGGCGCCGGGGGCGACGTCTGGGACGTCGTCGCCGAGGGCCTGGGCGAACTGGGTCGCTGGCTGGCGGAGTACCACCACCTCAGCCATGCCGAGGACGTCGACATGGATGCGCTGGCCCGCGTGCAGGGCCTGATCGAGTCAGCCGACGGCTGGTCGCTCGACCAGCGCGTGACCGAGACCCTCGACAAGCTGGAACTCGACGGTGACGTGCCCTTCGCGCGCCTGTCCGGTGGCATGAAGCGCCGGGTGCTGCTGGCCCGCGCCCTGGTGTCCTCGCCGGACGTGCTGTTGCTCGACGAGCCGACCAACCATCTCGACATCGCGGCGATCGACTGGCTCGAGGGCTTCCTCAAGGGCTGGCAGGGCGCCCTGGTGTTCATCACCCATGACCGGCGCTTCCTGCGTTCGCTGGCGACGCGCATCGTCGAGATCGACCGCGGCCAGGTCACCAGCTGGCCCGGCGACTGGGCCAACTACCTTCGGCGACGCGAGGAGCGCCTCAACGCTGAGGCCCAGGAGAACGCCCGCTTCGACAAGATGCTGGCACAGGAGGAAGCCTGGATCCGGCAGGGCATCAAGGCGCGCCGCACCCGCGACGAGGGCCGGGTCAGGCGGCTGAAGCAGATGCGCAGCGAACGCGCCGAGCGGCGCGAGCTGCAGGGCAACGTACGCATGGACCTGGCCCGCGGCGAGTCCTCCGGCAAGAAGGTCATCGACGCCAAGGGCCTGGGTTTCGCCTATGGCGACCGCGTGCTCGTGCAGGGCCTGGACACCACGGTCTTCCGCGGCGACCGCATCGGCCTGATCGGCCCCAACGGCAGCGGCAAGACCACCCTGATCAAGCTGCTGCTGGGCGAGATCGTGCCCTCGCGCGGCGAGGTGCGGCTGGGCAGCAACCTGCAGGTCGCCTATTTCGACCAGTACCGGGCCACCCTGCGCGAGGACTGGAACGCACTGGAGAACGTCGCCGAGGGCCGCGAGTTCGTCGAGGTGGGCGGCAAGCAGAAGCATGTCATCGGCTACCTGCAGGACTTCCTGTTCACGCCCGAGCGCGCGCGTGCGCCCATCACCCGCCTGTCCGGCGGCGAGCGCAACCGCCTGCTGCTGGCCAAGCTGTTCGCGCAGCCGTCCAACCTGCTGGTGATGGACGAACCCACCAACGACCTGGACGTGGAAACCCTGGAGCTGCTCGAGGAGCTGCTGGGCGACTACCCCGGCACCCTGCTGCTGGTCAGCCACGATCGCGACTTCCTCGACAACGTGGTCACCTCGACCATGGTCATGGAGGGCGAGGGCCGCGTGGGCGAATACGTCGGCGGCTACACCGACTGGCTGCGCCAGCGCCCTCGGCAGGCCTCGCCCGCGGCCGCGGGCGGCACTGATCGGAGCACGACGACTGCAAGCCCGGCCCCGGTGTCGGGCGGCAGCGCCGGCCCTGCGCCCGTCGCACCGTCGCCGCGGCGCAAGCTGAGCTACAAGGACGCCCGCGAACTGGAGCAGCTGCCGGCGCGGATCGAGTCGCTCGAAGCCCGACTGTCCGAGCTCACGTCGGCGATGAGCGACCCGGCGTTCTTCCAGGGCGAGCCCGGCGCGGTCGCCGGTCACACCGCCCAGCTGGGGGCCGTCCAGGCCGAACTCGATGCCGCCTACGCGCGCTGGGGCGAGCTGGAAGGCGAGGCCGGCTGAGCCTCGCCGCGAGGACGCGTCATGGACCAATTGCCACTGGGCGGATTCGAGCCGCCGGCGCGGCGCCGCCACCGCCTGTTCTTCGCGTTGTGGCCGGACGCGACGACGCGGGCGCGGATCGAGGCCGCGACCGTCGAGTCCATGCCCCTGGTGCGTGGCAGCGGCCGGCGCCTGCGGCCGCACCGTTACCACCTGACGCTGCGCTGGCTGGGCGATCATCCGGACGCGCACACGCACGTGCTGGACATGGCCACGCATGCGGCGCGACGCGTGCGCTTGGCGCCCTTCGACCTGCACCTCGACCTGCGCGGCGCCTTCCCCTCGGCGCGGGTGTGCTGGCTGGGCTGTCGCCAGGCGCCCGCGGCGCTTCCGGCGTTGCGGGCCCGGCTCGACGAAGGCCTGCTGGGTGGCCCGGTGCGACTGAAGGGTGCGACGGCCCTCGTGCCGCACGTGACCGTGTTGCGCGACTGCGTCGACCCCTGGCCCGAGGGCATGCTCGCATCGCCGGTGGCCTGGCGGATCGAGCGCTTCGTCCTGCTGCGCAGCGACCTTGACGCCGGGCACGCCTACGAAGAAGTCGCCGCCTGGCCGCTCGAGGGCTGAACGCCTCTCCGGCGATCTGCGCTCAGGGGGCGAGGCTCAGGGGGCGAGGAAGCTGCCGCAGCCGCGGTAGGTCTCGCCGTTGACGCTCAGGCGCGCGCTGGCTTCGAAGGACTCTCCGCTCATGTCGTCCTGGCAGGCGTTGCGCTCGACTTCGAGCCGTACGACGCTGCCATCCGCGGCGGTCCCTGCATAGTCCAGGCCCTCCCGTGCGGCGTGCTCGACTTCGACCGTGCGCGCGCCGTAGTCGAGTTCGGCCTTGAGCCGCGGCGCATCGCCGCTACCCACTTCGACGTGCCAGCCAGGCTCGTTGCCGGCAGCACGGAAGGCGATGCCGCCACGGGCAGCGGCGCCCCAGGGCGAGGGCGACTCGACCGGCGTGCAGGCCACGGCGGGTTGTCCGGCGAGGGAAAGCGCGTAAGCGCCGTCGCGCGTGTCCAGCGCGTTGCCGAGGTCGTCCTCGTAGCGGTTGCCGTCGTCGGCCGAAGCAAGCGCGAGCTGACGGCCGGAGAGGGCCAGCATGGCCTTGCCGTCGCCGGGGCGCAGGCGTGCGTCGACGCGCAGGTCGCCGCACTGGAGCGTGAGCCCGGCCTGCGGTCCTTCGCCAGGCGTCGTCGGGGCGCCACGACTGGACACGCGCTTCATCAACAGCTCGACAGGCGCGTCGGTGGCCGGATCGACCGCATGCCGGGTGTCGGTGACGAAGAGCAGGGCGCCGTCGGGGCCGCGCACCGAGGCATGCAGGCCGTACATGCCGTTCGGGCGAAGGTCCGCGGCATCGTAGGACAGGCGGAAGGGAATCGGCGAGCTGCGCGCGTCGTCGACCGCCACCTCGGCCAGGACCGCCTTGGGCGTGTCGGCCAGCAGGTTGTCGATCAACTGCACGCTCAGCCGAGATCCGGGCGGCAGCATCATGCGTTCGCGGTAGATCGCCTGGCCCTCGATCATGGCGTCCGCGGGGGCGGCCGCCGGTTCCGCTGGCGTCGCGGCCGCCTCGCCAGCCGCGGTGGCCGGAGTGGGCGTGGTCGGCTGGCAGGCCGCGAGTGCGAGCGTCAGGCCCGCCAGCAGGCCTGTGGGGAGGGCGTAGGGTCGGAGGGATCGAAGGGCCAGGTGCATGGGACGCTCCCGCGTGGGTGACGGCGCCAGTATGCGCCGCGGCCGTCGAGGTCGCGTCAGCGCCGGCGCCTCACCGGGAGGGATCGGCATCGGTGCGCAGCACCGGGTACAGGTTGTAGCGGTCGTCCCACGCGCTGTGCAGTCGGTAGAAGTAATCCAGTCGCGCCTGCGGACTGTCGACGAAGGCCTTTTCCGATGCCACGCGCCGTTCGAAGGCCGCCTTGAGGGCGGGGTCGCGATCGAGCATCTCGCGCGCGACGTCCTCGGCGACATAGTCCTCCATGTACTCCTTGCGTTCGAAGGCGTTGTTGAACGCGCCCCAGGCGAGGAGGGCGTCGGGGGCGGCCGGTTCCAGCAGCGCCATGACCAGCCGTGCCTTGGGCTGCGCGATCGGCACGAACAAGGCGCCGGCGCGCAGGTCGTGGCGCCCGCGCGCCCAGTCCCCCTCGACGCCCAGGCGCTGGTGGCCTTCCAGCGAGGTACTGGCGAAGGTCGCGTCGGTGGCGCGGAACGCGTCGGCCTCGATCCCTTCGATGGGGCGTGCCAAGCGGATGAAACGGATGTCGTGCACGGCCAGCCTGGGCGCGATCCGGTCGGCCTGCGCAGCCGGCACGAGATAGCCGCCCCGTGGCGCGGTGGCAACGTGGTCCGGGACGATGCGGTCGTACAGCGGGACCTTCCAGACCTGAGGTCGGGTCTCGTCGTAGCGGGTCATCAGCGCGCCGGACACCTCCGAAGGCGTGCGGGTGTAGGCATAGCCCCGGAAGTCGATGGTGCGCGAGGTGTCGGTGGCCTTGTAGTCCAGGGGCACCGCTTCGCCTCCCAGGCGGCTGGCGCGCCCATCGGCCTCGCGCGCCTCGCCCATCCACTGGCGGCCATGCCGGGCCACCAGGTCGAGCGATGCGAGGATGGTGTCGTGGGTGGCCTTGACCCGCTCCGGGTAGGTCTTCCAGGAGTGGGTCTCCACCAGCATGCCGATGCGGTTGCGCAGCCAGGGGTAGCCGTGCGAGAAGCGCGGCGGGGCGACGCCGTCGCGGAAGCCCGAGGCGGGGTCGTCGTACTCGATGAAGGAGGGATAGAAGGGCAGGGGCATCGAGCCGGCGCGTTCGAGCGCGGCCAGCACGCCGTCGCGGAACGCCAGTCCGACCTTGCGCATCCCGGGGTCGCCGGCATGCAGCGGCTCGACCTGGATCGAGATGTCGTGTTCGAACTTGGCGCCGTCGGTGACGTGCAGGTCGAGGTAGGCCAGCGGGTCCCAGGCGTTGTACAGCGCCAGCATCGCCTGCATTTCCGGCGCGTCGGCCTTGGCGTAGTCGCGGTTGAGGTTGTAGTTCTGCGCGGTCGTGCGCCAGCCCATCTCCTCGGGGCCGCGCTGGTTGGGCCGGTTCCAGGCCTTGAAACGCTCATGGCCGTCGACGTTGAAGACCGGCACGAACAGCAGGACCTGCGCGGAGAGCGGGTCGCCCTCGACCTCGCCATCGAGCATTTCCCGCAGGGCCAGGAAGCCCGCGTCCTTGCCGTCGATCTCGCCGGCATGGATGCCGCCCTGGACCAGGGTGACCGGCAGGCCGCGCTCGCGCGCCTGCGCCGGCGTGAACGCGCCATCGCGCGATGCCACCAGCAGCTTCATCGGCCGTCCCTCGGGCGTGGTGCCGAAGGTTTCGCAACGCACTGCGTCCGGATAGCGCGCGGCGAAAGCATCGCAAAGCGCGATCACTTCCTCGTAGCGACCCGTCCGGACGAACCCGCTGCGCTCGGCGACGGTCCGCAATCCGTCGTCGGCGGTGGCCGCGGACACGGGATGGGCCAGGGTGGCGCAGGCAAGGACGAGGGCAGCGTTGAAAAATCGGATCATGGTCGTTCGGGCAGCGGTGGCAGTGCCGACATGGTAACGGAGGCGTGGCGGTTGGCCCGATGCGCGGGTGCTGCCTGCTGCCACATGCTGACGGCAGTGGCCCGGCCCGGGCGGTGTCGTTGCCTGCCTTGCCGACATGGGCGCCATCCCCCGCGAGGGCGATCTGCGGTAGGCTCGGGGGTTAGTGCCCGCTCCTGGAACCGCCCGATGTCGACGAATGCCGCAGCCCCCTCAACGCCCGGGAAGATGCCCCGGCAGATCCCCTACATCATCGGCAACGAGGCCTGCGAGCGGTTCAGCTTCTACGGGATGCGCAACATCCTGGTCCCGTTCCTGGTCAGCAGCGTGCTGCTGGCCTACCTGCCCGAGGCGGACCGCGAGGGGGCGGCGAAGGACATCTTCCATACCTTCGTCATCGGCGTGTACTTCTTCCCCCTGCTGGGCGGCTGGCTGTCGGACCGCTTCTTCGGCAAGTACAACACCGTGTTCTGGCTGTCGCTGGTCTACTGCGCGGGCCATGCGTGCCTGGCGCTGTTCGAGGAGAACCGCACCGGCTTCTACACCGGCCTGTTCCTGATCGCATTGGGCTCAGGCGGCATCAAGCCCCTGGTTTCGGCCTTCGTCGGCGACCAGTTCGACCAGAGCAACAAGGCCCTGGCCAAGGTGGTCTACGACGCCTTCTACTGGACGATCAATTTCGGCTCGTTCTTCGCGTCCTTGCTGATGCCGCTGTTCCTGCGCGAGCTGGGGCCGAGCATCGCGTTCGGCATCCCGGGCATCCTCATGTTCATCGCCACGGTGATCTTCTGGAGCGGGCGCCACAAGTACATCCACGAGCCGCCGGCCCCGCGCGACCCCCACGGCTTCCTGGCGGTGGTGAAGACCTCGCTGTTCGGCGCCGGCAGCGGCGGCGGCACCGTGCTGGCGATCGCCGGCATGGTGCTGGCGGTGGCTTCGCTGGGCCTGATCCCGGCGCTGGGTTTCGTCAAGGCCGCGCTGATCGGGCTGGGCGTGCTGATCGCCCTGGTCGGCATCGGGGCGTCCATGCAGCTCGACCGCGCCCGCGGCCGGCACCCCGACGTCGCGGTGGAGGGCGTGCGTGCGGTGCTGCGCATCCTGATCGTGTTCGCCCTGGTCACGCCGTTCTGGTCGCTGTTCGACCAGAAGGCCTCCACCTGGGTGCTGCAGGGCGCGGACATGCGCATTCCGCACGAAAGCTGGTGGTGGCCCAGCTGGCTGGTGAAGGAGGCCGCGCAGATGCAGGCGCTCAACCCGATCATGGTCATGGCGCTGATTCCCTTCAACAACCTGGTGCTGTACCCGGCCCTGCGGCGGATGGGCTTCGAGCCCACGGCGCTGAAGCGGATGGGCTTCGGCATCGCGTTCTCGGGCCTGGCCTGGATCGTCGCCGGCATCGTGCAGCTGTGGATCGATGGTGGCGACCCGGTTTCGCTGGCCTGGCAGATCCTGCCGTACGCGCTGCTCACCTTCGGCGAGGTGCTGGTGTCGGCCACCGGCCTGGAGTTCGCCTACAGCCAGGCCCCCAAGTCGATGAAGGGCACGATCATGAGTTTCTGGCTGCTGTCGGTGTCCTACGGCAACCTCTGGGTGCTGATGACCAACGCCGCGGTGCGCAACGACGCCGTCACCTCGCAGATCGCCAGCACCGGGCTCAGCGAGAACGCCTTCCTGATGTTCTTCTTCGCGGCGTTCGCCTTCGTCGCGGCCCTGCTCTTCGGGTGGTATGCCAAGCACTACCCGATGCAGGACCACTACCGCACGGTCTGACGGAGCGCCCGCATGCTGACCCTGGTCCTGATTGCCGTCACCGTGCTGGTGTCATGGCAGGCCTTCGAGCGGCCCCGGCTGATCGAGCGCCTGATCCTGTGGCCGCCGGCCATCGAGCGCAAGCACCAGTACGACCGCCTGGTCACGCATGGTTTCATCCATGCCGACTGGCAGCACCTGTTGTTCAACATGATCACGCTGTTCTTCTTCGGGCGCGCGGTCGAGCCGGTGTTCGCCCAGTTGCTGGGCCCGGTCGGCTACCTGTTCTTCTATCTCTCGGCGATCGTGGTGGCGATCCTGCCCACCTGGCTCCGTCACCGGCATGACGCGCGCTATCGCAGCCTGGGCGCATCGGGCGCGGTGTCGGCGGTGCTGTTCGCCTATATCCTGCTGTCGCCCTGGTCGCTGATCTTCGTGTTTTTCCTGCCGGTGCCTGCGATCGTGTACGGCGCGTTCTACGTCGGCTACTCGTTCTGGATGGACCGGCAGGGCGGGGACAACATCAACCACAGCGCCCATCTGTCCGGGGCGATCTATGGCGTGCTGTTCATGCTGCTGATGGAGCCGCGCGTGGGTGCGGTCTTCCTGGAGAGGCTGGCCAGCCCGTCGTTCTGAGCGGGGACCGCTGCCGCCGGGGCCGGTCCGGGACCGGCCGTGGGCGCGCCTGGCGTATTTCGCTGGCGGCTCAGGCCGCCATCATGGTCTCGACGGGCATGTCTTCCAGGGACTGGCCGTAGGCACGGGCGAGGCGCTGGTAGACCTCGTGATCGATCACGGTGAACTCCTCGGCGCCGGCGTTGCCGTTGCGGGCCATGGAGAACAGGCGCTCGACCAGGACGGAGTCGCTGGCGGCGTGGATCAGGGCAATCTGGTTGTCGGTCATGGACTTAGCTCCCCTCGGTGATCGTTACCTCAATCCCAAGCATGTTCCGTGCCAACGCTTCAGCTTCCTTTCATTTGGCCGTGTGCCATAAAAAATGTGACGAAGTGCGTCAATTGTGGTCCTGCAGCGGAGGCTCCTGCCCTTGGGCGCCTTGGGTCCCCTGGGCGGCGGGCCGGCGTCACTTGCGGTGCAGCGGGCCCGTGGTATGGATTGACCACGCGGTGCCTGCCTCCTGCGAGATGAGACAACGAGGCGGGCCGCCGCGGCCGGACACGTCCCGGGACGTCCGGCATCCCCCCCGATCCCGCCCCTTGGAGTCCAGCATGAGCCCGCAGAGCCCGACCCCGTCCGACGCCCCCGAGATCCACCACGATGGCGACATGCGCCGGTTCGCCACCACCGTCGACGGTGCCAAGGCCTACCTGGACTATCGCCAGGTGGATGGCGTCATGAGCATCACCCACACCTGGGTGCCGGCCGAGATCGGTGGCCGGGGCATCGCCGGGCAACTGGTGCGCGCCGCGCTCGAGCATGCGCGCGCGTCCGGTCTCAAGGTCGAGCCGGCCTGCTCGTATGCCGCCGGCTGGATCCAGCGCCACCCCGAGTACGCCGACCTGGTGGCCTGAGCCGGGGCGGAGCAGGCCTCGCCCGACCCTGGCGCGCGGCACCCGCGACAGTGGCCGCTGGCGGCCCGGGTTCGCGTTTCAATGTGCGGCGCCGGACCGGCTCCGTCCGTGACCGCCGCGTCACGCGGCCCCGGATAAGGTTCGCGCATCGAAGACACAGGGGCCCCCGGATGAGTTCGTACCTTGCCGTTTCGCCGCCACGCCTGCGCGACGCGCTGATGGCGTGCGGCCTGGTGGTCGCCTTGGCCAGCTGCGATCGCGGCGGCGGCACGCCCGACGTGAATCCGGCGGACGGCGGCGTCCCCGGCCCGGCTGGCACGGTCGATCCAACGGCCGCGACGCCACCGGAGACGCCGGCAGGCCCGGTGGACCTGGCCGATGTGTCGGACGTCACCTCCGACTACGTCATCGGCATCACCTATCCGCCGTCGGCCTCGCGCTACCCGGGCCTGGCGGCGCGACTGAAGGCCTACGCCGATGCCGCCCGCGACGACCTCATGCAGGCCGTGCGGGCGAAGGGCGAGGGTGGCCCGCCGAGCCTCTACGACCTGTCGCTGTCGTTCACCGAAGTGGTCGACACGCCCGAGCTGTTCGCCGTCGCCGCGGAAGGCAGCAGTTACACAGGTGGTGCCCACAGCGCGCCGCTGCTGGCGCGCTTCGTGTGGTTGCCGAAAGAGAACCGCCTGCTCGAGGTCACCGACCTGATTCCCGAGGGCGACGGCTGGCGTGACATTGCCGGCATGGTGCGCGAGCAGCTGCACACCTCGCTGTCGCAGCGCATCGACGCCGACAAGCTGGACCCGGGCGAGCGCGACGCGATGTCGCGCGAGGCCGGGCGCATGATCGACGACGGTACCGGACCTGAGCCGGAGAACTATCGCGACTTCGAGCCCGTGGTCGATCGCAGTGGGCGCATCGTCGCCATCCGCTTCGTGTTTCCGCCCTACCAGGTGGGCCCGTATTCCGATGGCGCGCAGAGCGTGGAAATTCCGGCCGCGGCGTTGCGCCCCTACGTGGCCGAGGCCTACCGCGAGCTGTTCGCCCCGTAGTACCGGGCGATCGCTCCCGGCCGCCTTGACCTGACGCTGACGCCCCATGGCGATAAGGTAAGGGCCCGGTACAGGCAAGCCAGGCAGGCGGGGGCCCGGATGTCGGACGCATCGAACGTCGTCAGTCGCCGATCCGCGACGCACGGATTCGCGCGCGAGCGCGTGCAGGCGCTGCTCGCCTTGGCCGGCGTCCGCGTTCGCGAGGGCGAGGGCGGCGGCAGCCAGGACGATGAGCTGGTGGTGCATGACGGGCGACTGTACGGCCGGCTCCTGTCGCAGGGCTCGCTCGGCCTGGGCGAAGCCTACATGGACGGCTGGTGGGACGCGTCCCCGCTTGATGGCGTGCTTGCCCGCATCCTCGGCGCCAGGCTGGACCGCCGCGTCACCGGCATGGCGGCGCGCCTGGACGGCCTGAGGGCCCGCTGGTTCAACCTGCAGACCCGGCGCCGCAGCCGCGAGGTCGGCCGCCGGCACTACGACCTCGGCAACGACCTGTACCGCGCGATGCTCGGCAAGCGCCTGGTCTACAGCTGCGGCTACTGGCGCGAGGCAGACGACCTGGACGCCGCGCAGGAGGCCAAGCTCGACCTGGTCTGTCGCAAGCTGGGCCTGCGCCCGGGCATGCGCGTGCTCGACATCGGCTGCGGCTGGGGCGAAGCGCTGAAGTTCGCCTGCGAGCGCTACGGCGTCCGCGGCGTCGGCGTGACCATCTCCGCCGAACAGGCCGCGTTCGCCCGCGAGCTGTGCGCCGGACTGCCGGTGGAGATCCGTCTGCAGGACTACCGCGACGTCGACGAACGGTTCGACCGCATCTTCTCGATCGGCATGTTCGAGCACGTCGGCCACGCCAACTACGCCACCTTCATGGACGTCATGCGGCGCTGCCTGCCGGACGATGGACTGTGCCTGCTGCATACGATCGGTCGCAACGTGTCGCGGCGGATCACCGATCCGTGGATCGCGCGCTACATCTTCCCCAACTCGATGCTGCCCTCTGCCGTGCAGGTCAGCGAAGCCGTGGAAGGGCGCTTCGTCATCGAGGACTGGCACAACTTCGGCACCGACTACGACCGCACCCTGCAGGCGTGGCGGGACAACATCGAACAGGCCTGGGAGCGCCTGCCGGCGCTTTACGACGCCCGCTTCCGGCGCATGTGGCGCTTCTACCTGGCCGGCTCCATGGCGAGTTTCCGCACCCGCCGCGCGCAGCTGTGGCAATGGGTGCTCTCGCCCCATGGCGTGCCCGGCGGTTACGTCGCGCCCCGCTGAGCGACGACCGTCACGCGGTCACGCCGCCGTTGCGGCGCGGTAACGCGAGCGACATGCCGGCACCGGAAGCTGGCGGCGTCGGCGGAGGAGGGGCGCCGGCGCCACCCACGCCATTGGAGGCACCCATGACCCCGGACACCCCCGACGCCCCCCGCCGTCGCACGAACGCCCGCACGCGGCTTGCCTGCCTGTTGCTGGCAGGCTTCGGCATCCTGCACGCCCTGCCGGCGCCTGCCGCAAGCCCCCCGAAGGAGGGCTCCAGGGGGCCCGCGGCACCGTCGCACCTCCGCCCGCACGCCCCGCGCGACGGCCTCATCGTCATTGCCCACCGCGGGGCCAGCGGCTATCGTCCCGAGCACACCCTGGAGGCGTATCGGCTGGCGATACGACAGGGCGCGGACTTCATCGAGCCCGACCTGGTCGCCACGCGCGACGGCGTGCTCATCGCCCGCCACGAGAACGAGATTTCCGGCACCACCGACGTGGCCAGCCGTCCGGAGTTCGCCGATCGCCGCACGACCAAGCGCGTCGACGGCCGCCTGGTCACCGGCTGGTTCACCGAAGACTTCACGCTCGCCGAGATCCGCCGGTTGCGCGCCCGCGAGCGGATCCCCGGCGTGCGTCCGGACAATGCCCGCTTCGATGGCCTGTACACGATCCCCACGTTCGCCGAGATCCTGCGCCTGGCCGCGCGCGAGAGCCGCGGGCATCGACGCGTCGGGGTGTATCCGGAAACCAAGCACCCCACCTATTTCGCACGCGAGGGCCGCCGTCTGGACGGTACGCCGATCGGCATCTCGCTCGGGCGGGCCCTGGTCGAAACCCTCGTGGCGGAAGGCTTCACCGACCCGTCGCGGGTGTTCATCCAGAGCTTCGAGTTCGAGAACCTGATCGAGCTGCACCAGGCGATCATGCCGGCCGCCGGCGTCGACGTTCCGCTGGTCCAGCTCTACGACGACCTGGAGACCGCCGTGCCGTACGACGTGGCTTACAACGTCGCGCAAGGCCGCGACCTGGATGCCTTGTACGGCGGTCTCGCGGATCAGGTCGAGGGCGGCCTGCACGCCGGCACCCGGTACGGGGCGTTCGCGACCCCGGCGGTCCTGGGCTGGATGAAGGCGAACTATGCCCGTGGGGTCGGGCCGTGGAAAGGCAACCTGCTGCCGCGCGCGGCGCTGTCGCCGCCGGTCGATGGCGACGGCGACGGCGAGGCGGAGGTGGTCTCGCAAAGCACCGCGCGTGTCCATCCGATGCTCGGCGGCGCGCTTGCGCAGGGCCTGCTGGTGCATCCCTACACCTTGCGTGCCGAGGAGGGCTACCTGGCGCAGGCGCCGAACGGTACGGTCGCCACGGCGTTGGCTGAAGCGATCCAGTTGTATGGCCTGGGCGTCAACGGCTTTTTCATCGACCAGCCGGACGTGGGCGTCGCCGCCCGCGACATCTTCCGCGAGATCAACCGGCCCTTGCAGGGGCCGCGCTGACGTCCTTGGGTCCGGCGTCCGCGCGATCGTCCTGACCGGTCGACGCGGATGCCGGGCCCGCGGGGAGGCCCAGCGCCGCGGGCAGTACCTGCACGGCGTCGGCCGCCAGCTTCAGCGTCGCCAGCGCGTCGGCGCGGGTCACCCCGGCCGTGAGGATCGCCAGGGGCAGGCCCGCTTCGTGCGCGGCGCGCGCGAAACGGAAGCCCGAGTAGACCATCAGCGAGGAGCCGACCACGAGCATCGCATCGGCGCGGGCGAGGGCGGCCTGGGTCTCGGCGACGCGCGCGCGCGGCACGTTCTCGCCGAAGAACACCACGTCGGGCTTGAGCAGGCCGTCGCATGCGGGGCAGCAGGGCGGCTGGAACGTGCTGAAGTCCAGGCCCTCCAGGTCGGCGTCGCCGTCGGGTGCGGCGCCGGCATCCAGCCCCATCCAGCCGGGGTTGAGGCGATCGAGCATTGCCTGCACCTCCGCGCGCGGGACGCGGTGTCCGCAGTCCAGGCACACCGTCATGTCGATGCGGCCATGCAGGTCCACCACGCGATCGCTGCCCGCCCGCTGGTGCAGGCCATCGACGTTCTGGGTCACCAGGCATTCGACGCGCCCGCGGGCCTCCAGGGCTGCCAGGGCATGGTGTGCGGGGTTGGGCCGGGCCGCGGCAACGACCGGCCAGCCCACGTGGCTGCGCGCCCAGTAGCGGGCACGGGCGAGCGGGTCGCCGGTGAAGGCCTGCCAGGTGATCGGCTGCGACCGCTTCCAGGCGCCGCTGGCGTCGCGATAGTCGGGTATCCCCGAGCCGGTGCTGCAGCCGGCGCCCGTGAGGACCAGCACCCGTCGACGCGCATCCAGCCAGTCCGCCAGCGCGGCGGCTTCGCGGACGGGGGGCGGGGCATCGAGGTTCAGGCCTGGCATGCGCCGATCCTAGCAGCGGGTCATCGGCAGGATGGAAAAACGCCGCCCGGAATACTCCGGGCGGCGCTTCGGGGTTGCCTGCGGGCCTGTCTTACCGGGTCGCGGGCGGCTCGGCTTCCGTGCCCGGCGCCGCGCCGTCGTCGGCTTCCGGCTTCAGGCCGCGCTTGATCAGCAGGGGCTCGATCTGCGGGTCGTGGCCGGCGAAGTCGCGGAAGATCTTCATGGCGTCCTGGCTGCCGCCCTGAGAAAGCAGCGTGTCGCGGAAGTGGTCGCCGTTCGCGCGGGTCAGGCCCCCGTGCTGCTTGAACCACTGCACGCTGTTGGCGTCCAGCACCTCGGACCAGATGTAGGCGTAGTAGCCCGCCGAATAGCCGCCCATGATGTGGCTGAAGTAGGGCGTGCGGTAACGCGGCGGCACCGGCTTGTAGTCGATGCCGTCGGCGGCGAGCGCGTCGGCCTCGAACTTCATCACGCCCGACGCCGCGGGGACCTGGGCGGCGGTGACCTGGTGCCAGCGCTGGTCGAGCATGGCCGCGCCCAGGTACTCGGTCGTGGCGAAGCCCTGGTTGAACTTCGAGGAGGCCAGGACCTTGTCGAGCAGCGCCTGCGGCATGGCCTCGCCGGTCTGGTAGTGCTTGGCGTAATTGGCCAGGATTTCCGGCCAGTCGGCCCACATCTCGTTGACCTGCGAGGGATACTCGACGAAGTCGCGCGGCACGCTGGTGCCGCTGAAGTACGGGTACTTCACGTCCGAGAACATGCCGTGCAGCGCGTGGCCGAACTCATGGAAGGCGGTGGTGACCTCGTCCCAGGTCATCAGGGTCGGATCGCCTTCCCGCGGCTTCGGGATGTTGAGGTGGTTGGCGACCACCGGCTTGTCGCCGGTCAGGTCGGACTGCGACACGTAGGAGTTCATCCACGCGCCACCGCGCTTGGAATCGCGCGCGTAGGGGTCGAAGATGAAGATCGCCAGCTGGGTGCCGTCTTCGTTGAAGACGTCGTAGGTCCAGGTGTCGGGGTGGTACTTCGGCAGGTCGGTGCGCTCCTTGAAGTCCAGCCCGTAGAGCTTGTGGGCGGCGAAGAACACGCCGTTCTCCAGCACGTTCTTCATCTCGAAGTAGGGCTTGAGCTGCGACTCGTCGAAGTTGTACTTCTCCGCGCGCACCTTCTCGGTGTAGAACGCCCAGTCCCAGGGCTCGAGCTTGAAGCTGGGCTCGCCCTTGGCGGCCTGTTCCCGGTCGATCATCGCCTGCAGGTCCGCGCCTTCGCGCCGGGCGTTGGCGACCGCGGCGGGCGCGAGCTGGCCGAGCATCGCGTTCACCGCCTCCGGGGTCTTGGCGGTCTGGTCTTCCAGGCTGTAGGCGGCGTGGTTCGGGTAACCGAGCAGCTTGGCGCGCTCGGCGCGCAGCTTCATCACCCGGGAAATGATCTCGCGGTTGTCGTACTCGCCGCCGTGGCTGCCGCGGGCGATGGACGCCTCGTGGATGCGCTGGCGCAGGGCGCGGTTGGTCAGCTGCGATTCGGGCGGCTGGCCGGTGGTGTTGAGCAGGGTGATGACGTACTTGCCATCCTTGCCGCGCTCCTTGGCGATACGTGCCGCGGTGGCGATCTGCGCATCGGTCAGGCCATCGAGTTCGGCGACGTCGTCGACGACGACCGCGGACGCGTTGACGTCCTTGAGCACGTTGTCGCTGAACTTCGTGCCCAGTTCCGCCAGCTCGGCGTTCATCGCCTTGAGCTTGGCCTTGTCGGCGTCGTCGAGCTTGGCGCCCGAGCGCACGAAGCCGGTGTGGTAGCGCTCGATCAGGCGGATGGCCTCGGCATCCAGGCCCATGTCGTCGCGCTTGGCGTACAGCGTGTCGATGCGCTCGAACAGCTTGCCATTGAGGTTGATCGCGTCGCCGTGGGCGGCGAAGCGCGTCGCGTAGTCGCTGCGCAGCTTGTTGCGCGCGTCGTTGGTGTCGGTCCCGACGAGGTTGAAGAACACCGTGGTCGCGCGGTCCAGGACCTGGCCGCTCCTCTCCATCGCGATGATGGTGTTGTCGAAGGTCGGTGCCTCGGGATTGTTGGCGATCGCCTCGATTTCCTTCAGGTGCTGCGCCATGCCGTAGTCGAAGGCCGGGGCGAAGTCGCTGTCCTTGATCTTGTCGAACTGCGGGTAGTGCAGCGGCAAGGGACTTTCGGACATGAACGGGTTGGAGCTCTGGGGCGTCATCGCGGCACCGGTGTCGGCGGATTGGGCATGGGCGGGAATGGCGACGACGGCTACGGCCATCGCCAGGGCCAGCGCAAGGGGGTGCTTCATCGGGTGGAACCTCGTCATGAGTCAGCCCCCAGCCTAACGGATGAACACGAGACGATCCCATGACGAAAGCCATGCACGCACGGTGCGTAACCTGCCGGCATCCCGGCGCGAACCGGTCCACGGGACGATTGGTTCCCCGTTCGCGCGGGGAAGTGGCCCTTCATGAACGGGGCGAGGGCGCGCTTACATGGGCGTGTCCACGCCGGGAAGGCGGCGCAATGGGGCCTGTCGGATCAAGATCGGAGCATATGGCCGTGTTTTCGCAGGAATTGTCGACCCGATGAAGCATCCCAGCGCGACCGCCGTCGCGGTATTGACCGTCGCCTGCCTGCTCCAGGCCGGTACGTCGCCGGTCCGGGCGGCAACGGCCTGCGACGTCGCCAGCGGGCCGCCGGTCGTGCCCCTGGTGGAGCTCTACACCTCCGAAGGCTGCAACAGCTGCCCGCCCGCGGACGCCTGGCTTTCGCGGCTGGCCGCCCGCGAGGACGCCGCCGCGACCTCGATCCTGGCCTTCCACGTGGACTATTGGGACGACATCGGCTGGATCGACCGCTTCGGCGCGGCCGCGCACACGCGGCGCCAGCGCGCGCGGGTGAAGCTCGACAACGGGACGACGGTGTTCACGCCCCAGGTGATGATCGGCGCCGACACCCGGGTGGACTGGCGCGACGAAGGCGACGCCCGTCGCGCCCTGCGGACCGCGAAGGGGCAGCCGGCCCCGGTCTCGCTGGTGATGCGGGCGGTGCCGGCGGACGGCCGGGTCCGGGTCGGCATCAAGGCCGAGCCGGTGGCAGGGGTGCCTGCCGGTAGCGGGATGCTTTGGCTGGCGTTGTACCAGGATGGCCTCAGCACCGAGGTCCGGGCGGGCGAGAACCAGGGCCGCACCCTGCGCCATGACCGCGTGGTGCGCGTACTGGAAGGACCCTGGGCGGTGGGCAAGGCGCCCGTGGTCGGCGAGACCATGCTCGAATTCCCCAAGGGCGCAGACCCGGCGACGCTCGGCCTGGTCCTGTTCGCCGAGTCGATCGAGGACGGTCGCGGCTGGCAGTCGCTCAACCTGCCGCTGGCGGCCTGCGCGCCCCCGCCGCCGTAGCGTCGGACCGCTGGCCCGCCGCCGGGCCAGGTGCCATGCAGACGTGACCGGCAGCGGCGTGGCGGGGCAGGGGACCTGCCCGGCGCGCGGTCGCGCAGCGCCCCCCATGGCGCCCGGCACTCCCCCGAAGGGCCCTTGCCGGCGCCCCGGGCTTGTTGCATGTTGGGACGCACATGCCGCCCGGCCCCGCGGACCCTCCCGGGGACATCGAGATCGCCGCGAGCCCCGGGCCATCGCGGCGCACGTCGCCACAAGGAGATCCGCGATGCCGAGCCGTGCTGTTTCCACCTCCAGGGGGCTTTCCTCGATCGCGGCGGCGCTCTGCCTGGCCGCGCTCGCCACGCCGCTGCATGCCTCCGCCGCCGAGACGTTGCGCTATGTCGCCCTGGTCGATGGCGGCCGCCAGGCCGGCGAACAGGTCGTGACGCGTGCCGACGACGGCACCGTGGACGTCGACTTCGTGTTCAAGGACAACGGGCGCGGGCCCGAGCTCAAGGAACGTTTCACCCTGGCCGACGACGGCACTTTCGACAGCTACCGGGTCAAGGGGACCTCGACCTTCGGCGCGCCGGTGGACGAGCGCTTCACCCTGGCCGATGGCATCGCCCGCTGGAAATCGACCTCGGACGAGGGCCGGCAGACGGTCGAGGGCGCAGGGCAGTACTCGCCGCTTGCCGGCACACCGGCGACGCTGTCGGTGGCGATCCAGGCCCTGTCCCGGCGCCTGGACGGGCGCCTGCCGCTGATCCCCAGCGGGACGCTGACGATGCGGCCGGTCGAGACGGTCGATGTCGGGGCGGGCGCGAAACGGCGGAAGGTCCAGTTGCTGGCCCTGACCGGCGTCGGCCTGACGCCGACCTTCGCCTGGGCGACCACCGGCGAGTCGCCGCGACTGTTCGCTTTCATCGCGCCCGGCTGGGTCCAGCTCATCGAGGATGGCTGGCAGTCCAGTGCCGACGACCTCGAGGCCAGGCAGAAGAAGGCCGAGGGCACCGTGCTGGCGGAATTGCGCCGGCGCCTCGCGCACCCGGCCGGCGGCACCTTGCTGATCCGCAACGCGCGCGTGTTCGACAGCGAGCATGCGCGCCTGGGCGAAGCCAGCGACGTGCTGGTCCGGTCCGGGCGGATCGTCTCGGTCAGCGACGCGGGCAGCGAGCGCGCCCCTGCCGACCAGGTCGTCGACGCCGGCGGTCGCGTGCTGCTGCCCGGCCTGTTCGACAGCCACGCCCACGTCGGCCGCTGGGACGGCGGGCTCAACCTCGCGTCCGGCGTGACCAGCGTGCGTGACATGGGCAACGACAACGCCACCCTGCAGCAGGTCAAGCGCGACGCGGAGGCGGGCAGGCTGATCATGCCGCGCATCGTCGCCGCCGGCTTCCTCGAGGGCGAGAGCGACTTCTCCGCGCGCAACGGCTTCGTCGTCAGCGACCTGGCGGGGGCGCGCAAGGCCGTGGACTGGTACGCGGCCAACGGCTATCCGCAGATCAAGATCTACAACTCGTTCCCGAAGGCCATCCTCGCCGACACCGTCGCCTACGCACACGGCAAGGGCCTGCGGGTCAGCGGCCACGTACCGGCCTTCATGCGCGCGCAGGACGTCGTCGACGCCGGCTTCGACGAGATCCAGCACATCAACCAGCTGCTGCTGAACTTCTTCGTCACCGACACCACCGACACCCGCACGCTGGAGCGCTTCTACCTGGTCGCGGAAAAGACCGACGGCCTGGACCTGGACAGTGCGCCGGTGCGGGACTTCATCGCCAGCCTGGTCGAGCACGGGGTGGTGATCGACCCGACCCTGGCCACCTTCGAGTTCCTGCACCAGCGCGATGGCGAGATGTCGCCGATCGTCGCCGAGGTCGCCGACCACCTGCCGCCCGACATCCAGCGCAGTCGCCGCGCCGGCGAAATGAACATCCCCGACGACGCGACCGGGGCGCGCTACGACCGCAGCTTCGCCAAGCTGGTCGAGTTCGTCGGCCGCGCGCACGCGGCCGGTGTGCCGGTGGTCGCCGGCACCGACGAGATGGTCGGCTTCACCCTGCAGCGCGAGCTGGAGCTGTACGTGCAGGCCGGGATGACGCCGTCCGAAGCCTTGCAGACGGCGACCTGGAACGGTGCGCGCTACGCGCGCGTGCTCGACCAGCGCGGCTCGATCACGCCCGGCAAGCAGGCCGACCTGGTCCTGGTCGACGGCGATCCGACCCGCGACATCCGCGACATCCGCAAGCTGGCCTTCGTGCTGCAGGGCGACCGGGTCTACTACCCCGCGGAGATCCACGAGGCCATCGGCATCGAACCGTTCGCCCCGCCGGTCCGGTTCCAGCCCACGGCGCGCTGAGCCGTGGACCGGTCGCGGCGGGGCCGGCGGCCGGCCCCCCGGGCGGCCTGCATACGCCTTCGTACGCTTCCTTTAACGATGTTGTAACATCCGACTGCCACGCGACCTGCCGCGGCGCGCCGATGCGCGCCCGGGCCGTCAAGGGACGGTCCCCGAGAACCCGGTCCACCCGCGCCCATACGGGCATGCCCGCGCCGGACGCGGCGGACCGCAATGCCGACCCGCCCCGGCCCGGATTCCCGCGCCCGGGGCGCCCGCCCAGACAGTCCTCCCGACAAACCCTTGCCGAGACCCCTCATGACTGCCCATCGCACCCCGGTCCGCCCCGGACTTTCCCGCCATGCCCTGGCCGCCGCCGTCGCCGCCGCCCTCGTCCTGGCCCTGCCGACCGCCGCGCTGGCGCAGGACGCCGAGCCGGTCGATCCCGCGGCCGCGACCGATGCCAAGACCCTGGACACCCTGATGGTGACCGCCCAGCGCAAGATCGAGAACGCGCAGGACGTGCCGATCTCCATCACCACCGTCGACCCGCAGAAGCTCGACGTGCTCAACTCCGGCGGCGGCGACGTCCGCGTGCTGTCGGGCCGCGTGCCGAGCCTGAACGTCGAGTCGTCCTTCGGCCGTGCCTTCCCGCGCTTCTACATCCGCGGCTACGGCAACACCGATTTCCGTCTCAACACCTCGCAGCCGGTGTCGCTGGTCTACGACGACGTCGTTCAGGAAAACCCGATCCTCAAGGGCTTCCCGATGTTCGACCTCGAGCAGGTGGAGGTGCTGCGCGGCCCGCAGGGCTCGCTGTTCGGCCGCAACAGTCCGGCCGGCGTGGTGAAGTTCGACTCCGTGCGCCCCTCCCAGGACATGGACGGCTACGCCAAGCTCGGCGCCGGCAGCGACAACATGCTCAACTTCGAGGGCGCGGTCGGTGGCGGCGTCAGCGAACGCTGGTCCATGCGCGCCTCGGCGATGTTCCAGCGCCGCGACGACTGGGTGGAGAACACCTTCGACGGCCCCAACGACGGCTTCGAGGGCTACGACGAATCCGCCGCGCGCGTGCAGGCCCTGTACGAGGGCGACGACTTCCAGGCCCTGCTCAACGTGCACGCGCGCCATCTCAACGGCACCGCCCGCCTGTTCCGCGCCAATATCTTCAAGCCGGGCAGCAACGACCTGGTCGATGGCTTCGACGAGGACAAGGTGTCGCTGGACGGCTACAACCATTCCGAGCTCGACAGCGAAGGCGCCAGCGCGCGCGTGAGCTGGGACCTGGGCGGCTATACGCTGCATTCGATCACCGGCTACGAGTCGGTGGAGACGTACAGCCGCGGCGACGTCGACGGCGGCTACGGCGCCTCGTTCCTGCCCGACTCGGGTCCGGGCGTGATCCCCTTCGCCTCGGAAACCGCCGACGGCATCCCCGACCACTCGCAGTGGACGCAGGAAATCCGCCTGGAATCGGACAACGGCACCGCCTTCAACTGGCAGGCCGGCCTGTTCTATTTCGCCGAGGACTACGACGTCGAGAGCTTCAGCTACGACTCGCTCAACGGTGGCGCGCAGGACGGCTACCAGCGCGTGCGCCAGACCAACGACTCCTGGGCCCTGTTCGCCGCGGCGACGTGGGATGTCAGCCCCGCGTTCCAGTTGCGTGGCGGCCTGCGCTACACCTGGGACGAGAAGGAGCTGACGGTCGAGGAATACTGGAACACCGGCTTCGTGCCCTGCGTACTCGAGGGCAAGTGCACCCTGGACCAGCTGGCCGCGCTCGAGCCCGACGGCGACCTGTCGGCCTCGCCCGAGGACAAGAAGCTGAGCTGGGACCTGTCGGGTACCTACGCGCTGAGCGATGACGTCAAGCTCTACGGCCGCGTCGCCACGGGTTACCGCGGCAGCAGCATCCAGTCCGCGGGTGCGTTCAACGCCAAATCGGTGGCCGATCCGGAAACCTCCACCTCGTTCGAGGTCGGCGTCAAGGCCGACCTGTGGGAGCGCCGCGCGCGCCTCAACGCCGGCCTGTTCTACTACGAGGTCAAGGACCAGCAGCTGACCGCGGTGGGCGGCGCGTCGAATGCCAACATCCTGCTCAACGCCGAGCGCAGCACCGGCCAGGGCTTCGAGGTCGACTTCCAGGCCTACCTGACCGACGGTCTGCTGCTGACCGTGGGCAGCAGCTACAACGACACCGAGATCAAGGACGACGACCTCGCCGTGTCGGTATGCGCGGCCTGCACCGTGACCGACCCGCTCGACGGCACCGGCCGGGCCCTGATCGACGGCAACGCCCTCCCGCAGGCGCCCAAGTGGACGCACAACCTGACCCTGCGCTGGGGCGTGCCGATGGGCGAGACGGGCGAGTTCTACGCCTTCACCGACTGGTCGTACCGCAGCGAGGTGAACTACTTCCTGTACGACTCCAGGGAGTTCACCGGCAAGCCGCTGGTGGAAGGCGGCCTGCGCCTGGGCTACAACTGGGCCTACGGCAAGTACGACGTCGCCCTGTTCGGCCGCAACATCCTCGACGAAGTCCAGGCCGTCGGCGGCATCGACTTCAACAACCTCACCGGCTTCATCAACGAGCCGCGCGTGGTCGGCGTGGAGTTCAAGGCCGCGTTCTGACCGGGGGCACCCCGGACGGATGGTGCAGCGAACGCCGGGCACGTCCCGGCGTTCGCGTCCGCGGGGTCCGCGGGGTCCGCGAAGCCGGCCGGGGCGCTATGCTGTGGCCTTGTCCCGGACACAGGAAGCGCCCGCATGGCCACCGCCTTCGATTTCAATGCCGTCGACATCGACGGACAGGAGCAGTCGCTCGATGCCTACCGCGGCAAGGTGCTGCTGGTCGTCAACGTCGCGTCCAAGTGCGGTTTCACGCCCCAGTACGAGGGCCTGGAGAAGCTCTGGCGGGAGTTCGGGCCGCAGGGCCTGGTCGTCCTGGGCTTCCCGTGCGACCAGTTCGGCCACCAGGAACCGGGCAACGAGGCCGAGATCAAGGACTTCTGCTCGCTGACCTACGACGTGACGTTCCCGATGTACGCCAAGGTCGACGTCAATGGCGACGGCGCCCATCCGCTGTGGAAGTGGCTCAAGGACGAGAAGGGCGGCTTCCTCGGGATCGATGCGATCAAGTGGAACTTCAGCAAGTTCCTGGTCGGTCGCGACGGCCACGTCATCAAGCGCTACGCACCGACCGACAAGCCGGCCTCCCTGGCCGCCGACGTCCGCGCCGCGCTGGCCGCCTAGGGCGGCCGGCATGGGAGGCAGGGACTGCCCGTACACCATCGCCTACGACGCCGGGCGCGGGATGCTCCGCGCCCACGTCACCGGCACCAACGGCAGCTTCGAGACATCGCTCAGGTACTGGCTCGAGATCGCCGGCGAAGTGCGCCGGGTCGAGCCCGAAAGCCTGCTCGTCGTCGACGAGATGAGCGGCGAAGTGCCCCCGCCGGGGCAGCTCGCGCAACTGGTGGACGCGCTGATGCACCAGGGCTTCGAGGGCGTGCGGGTCGCCTACGTCGAATCCCATCCCGAGCAGATCCCCGAGGTCGAGGTGGCCGAGATCCACGCCCGCGAGCGCGGCTACGCGTTCCGCGTGTTCGGCGACGAAGCCGCCGCGCGCGTCTGGCTGCAGTACGGGGGCGCCTGAGCGCCGAACCCCGCGGCGGGCAGGCCTACTTCTCGACGAACGCGCGTTCGAACACGTACTGGCCGGGCGTGCCGATGCGGGGTGCGGCGCTGAAGCCGCGGCCGTCCAGCAGGGTGCGGAAGTCGGCCAGCATCTGCGGACTGCCGCAGACCATGGCGCGATCGTGTTCGGGGTCGAGCGCCTCGATGCCCAGGTGCTGCATCATCTGCCCACTGGCCATCAGGTCGGTCATGCGCCCGCGGTGGTCGTTGCCGCCGAAGACGAAGGGTTCGCGGGTGACGGCGGGGTAGTAGCGCAGCTGCCGGGCGATGGTCTCGCCGAGGAATTCGTGGTGCGGCAACTCGTTGACGATGTAGTCGCGATAGGCGAGGTCCTGCGCATTGCGCACGCCGTGGCATAGGATCACGCGCTCGAAGCGTTCGTAGGTGTCCGGGTCCTTGATGATCGACAGCCACGGTGCGAAACCGGTGCCGGTGCCCAGCAGGTACAGGTTGCGTCCCGGGTGCAGGTCGCTGATCAGCAAGGTACCGGTGGGCTTGCGGCCGATCAGGATGCCGTCGCCGGGCTTGACGTGCTGCAGGCGCGAGGTGAGCGGACCGTCGGGCACCTTGATGCTGAAGAACTCCAGCTGCTCTTCCCAGTTGGCGCTGGCGATCGAGTAGGCGCGCAGCAGGGGCTTGCTGCTGCCGTCGGCCTGCTCGACCGGCAGTCCGATCATCACGAACTGGCCGTTGTCGAAGCGGAAGCCGTCGTCGCGGGTGGTGGTGAAACTGAAGTAGTCGTCCGTCCAGTGACGGACGTCCAGCACGGTTTCAGTGCCGAAGGCTGAGGACATGTCGGGGTGGGGGCGTGGAGCGAAGCCGTTATTTTACGCGATTTGGGGATTCGTGATTGGTGATTCGTGGGGACCCACGCAACCCATTCCCCATTCCCCATTCCCCATTCCCCAATCCCCAATCCCCAATCCCCAATCCCCAATCCCCAATCCCCAATCCCCAATCCCCAATCCCCAATCCCCAATCCCCAATCCCCAATCCCCAATCACGAATCACCGATACCCCGCCGCTTGAAGCTCGAACAGCTCCGCGTAGCGGCCGCCGGCGGCCATCAGTTCGTCGTGGGTGCCGCTGGCCTCGAGTCGTCCCCCGGCCAGGACCAGGATGCGGTCGGCCATGCGCACGCTGCTGAAGCGGTGCGAGATCAGGACCGCGGTGCGGCGGTCCGACAGTTCCTTGAAACGCTGGAACACCTCGAACTCGGCGCGCGCGTCCAGCGCGGCGGTGGGTTCGTCGAGGATCATCACCTGCGCATCGCGCATGTAGGCGCGGGCGATGGCGATTTTCTGCCACTGCCCACCGGACAGGTCCACGCCGGTCTTGAAACGTCGGCCGATGACCTGGTCGTAGCCCTGGGGCAGGCCGGCGATCATCGCGTCGGCCATCGCGCGCGCGGCGGCGTCGCGGATGCGGCCCGCGTCGTCCATGGCTTCGATCCGGCCCACGCCGATGTTCTCGCCGGCGGTGAGGTGGTAGCGGACGAAATCCTGGAAGATCACGCCGATGTTGGCCCTCAACTGGTCCAGGTCGTATTCGCGCAGGTCGTGGCCGTCCAGCAGGATGCGGCCCTCGTCGGGGTCGTAGAGACGTGCCAGCAGCTTGACCAGGGTGGTCTTGCCCGCGCCGTTCTCGCCGACCAGCGCCAGCACCTCGCCGGCGCGAAGCTCGAAGTCGAGCCCGCGCAGCGCCCACGTGTCCGCGTCCGGGTAGCGGAAGCCGACGTTCTCGAACACGAAGCCTCGCCGGATGGGCTGCGGCACGTCGCGCGGCTGCGGCGGCGTGGCGATCTCCGGCCGGATCGCGAAGAACGAGAACAGGTCGTCCAGGTAGAGTGCCTGGCCGGCAACCTGCGAGAAGCCGACCAGCAGGCCTTCCAGCAGCTGCCGCAGGCGCAGGAAGCTGCCGGCCAGGAAGGTCAGGTCGCCGATGCTGAAGTCGCCGCTGACGGTGCGCCAGGCGATGTAGGCGTAGGCGACGTAGTAACCCAGCGTGCCGAGCGCGGCCAGCAGGGTGCCCCAGAACGCCCGGCGCCGCGCCAGCTTGCGGTTGGCGCGGAAGAAGCGACCGGCCAGCTCGCGGTAGCGTTCGATCAGGAAGGTATGGAGGTTGAAGATCTTCACCTCCTTCGCGGTCTCGACGCTGGCGCCCATCTGCCGGACGTACTCGAGCTGGCGGCGCTCGGGCGTCCAGGCGAAGTTGAGCGAATAGCCCAGTGCGTTGAAGTGCGACTCGCCGATGAACGCCGGGACGAGTGCCACCGCGAGAAGGGCGATCAGCCACGGCGCGTAGACGAGCAGGCCGGCGGCGAAGCTGGCCACGGTGATCATGTCCTGCACCTGGCCGAAGATCTGGCTCATCAGGTTGACCCGGCCCATGGTCTGGCGGCGGGCGCGGTCGAGTTTGTCCTGCAGGTCGGGGTCCTCGAAGTCCTCCAGGTCCAGCGTCGCGGCGTGTTCCATGAGGCGCACGCTGGTCGCGTTGGTGAACAGCTCCGAAAGCAGCGCATCGCCATAGCTGACCAGCCGGCCGATCAGGTCCGATGCGATCGCCAGGCCGAACTCGGCCGCCAGCAACGCGACCAGGGTGTCGAAGCGGTGGCTGGCGATCGCGTCGGCCAACGACCCGGTCGCGACGCCGCCACCGACCAGCGCGACCACCTCGTCGATGATCAGCTTTCCGACGTAAAGCATCAGCACCGGCAGGAAGGCGCGGACCAGGCGCAGGCCGAGGGTCATCAGGGTGAGCGAGGGACTGGTGGCCCAGATCATCCGCAGGAAGGGCGGCAGGTTGCGCAGCGCGTCGAAGCGCTCGCGCAGGCTGGGTTTGGAACCGCCTTGCGATGCGGGGGCGGGCATGGCGCCTTCCTGGACCGGGATGCCGGGAGTGTACGCGTTCGGCGGCGGCCGGCGACGGGCGCCGGCCGCGGTCCCGCCCGTGACGGGCCTCAGGCCGCCTCGGCGACGTAGGGCGTCTCCGGCAGTGGCCGGCGCAGGCCGACGTTGAGCATGTTCCAGGCCCGGATGGCCGCGACCGCGAAGCTCAGCTCACTGACCTCGCGCGCGTCGAACAGCGGCGATTCGCGCCACGCAGCCACGGTATCGAGCTTGCGTTGCGCGACGCCCGACCGGCGCAGCGCTTCGGCATGCATGTCCAGGCAGAAGACGCAGGCATTGAGCTGGGAGACCCGCAGCGAGACCAGTTCCAGCAGTTGCGGGCCCAGCGGCCCCTTGTGGAGCTGGGCGCTGAGCTGGGCCAGTTGCTGGAACGCGCGCGGAGCATGCGCGGCATAGTCGAGGGGGGCGGTATCCATGGGGTTGGTCCTCTTCGCGATGCGGCCGGAATGGCCGGTTCATGGCAAGGACGGGCGGCGGGGGGCGCGCGTGACAGGGGGCGCGGATCAGCCTGTTCGCCAGTGGCGCAGCTTGTCGGGATTGAGCACGGTCAGGATGCCGTCGATGCGGCCGTCGCGCAGGGTGATCGTGGTGACCGACTCCAGGCGGCCGTCGCGCGAGCGGATGATCGCCGGCTCGCCATTGACGGTGCCGATCGTCGCGTGGGCCCGGGGGGCGTCCCTGCGCGCGACGGCGGCATAGAGGCGGCCGATGCGCTCGGCCCCGCGCAGGGGCCGGATGGCCGCCGTGACCTTGCCGCCACCGTCGGATACCAAGCGCGCATTCGCGTCGAGCAGGCGCACGATCGCGGCCTCGTCGCCCGACTGGGAGGCCTGCATGAAGCGCTCGAGGAGCTGGCGATGGCGGTCGTGGTGGACTTCGAAACGCGGCCGTCCTTCCCGCAGGCGGCCCCGGGCCCGATGCACCATCTGCCGGCAATTGGCCACGCCATGGCCGAGCAGCTCGGCGATCCGTTCGTAGTCGTGGTCGAAGGCCTCCTTCAACAGGAAGGCCGCGCGCTCCTCCGGTCCCAGCCGTTCCAGCAGGGCCAGGAACGCCAGCGACACCTGGTCGGCGATCTCGGCGCCGGCCTCGGGCGTGGCGGAGGCGTCCACGTCCAGCGGCTCGGGCAACCAGGGGCCCGGGTAGGCCTCGCGTTCCTGCCGGACCCGGCGCAGGCGGTCGATGCCCAGCCGGGTGGTCGCGGTGACCAGCCAGGCCTCAGGGTCGCGGATCGCGTCCCACTCCGCCTGCGACCAGCGCAGCCAGGCATCCTGGACGACGTCCTCGGCGTCGCTGCGGCTGCCGAGCAGCCGGTAGGCCAGCGCGAACAGGCGCGGGCGGTGGTGCTGGAAAGTATCGAGCGTCATGTGGGGCAGGACGGGGCAGGGGGCTCGTGCGTGACAGCGCGGGACGGGATCAGGCGGCATCGTCCCCGGGCGGGGCCTGCAGGGCCTTGGGCAGGTGCCAGCCGTAGCGCAGGGCCGCCAGGCGCAGGAAGAAGCACAGCGCGGCGCCGGCCACGGTCACCGGCACGGGGGGCAGTTGCAGGACGCTTCCGATCGCCACCACGCTGGCCCCGGCCAGCGCGGCGATCGCATAGAGCTCGGCGTGCAGGACCAGGGGCACGCGGGCCAGCAGGACGTCGCGCAGCATGCCCCCGCCGATCCCGCTCAACATGCCCAGGCACGGCGCCATCAGCGGGCCGATCCCCGCGCCCAGCGCCTTGTCGGTACCGGCGACGGCGAACACCGCCAGGCCCAGGGCGTCGAACACGCGCACCGGCTGGTGCAGGCGTTCGATCCAGGGGCTCCAGGCGAATGCGATCAGGCCGGCGCTGATCCATATGGCCGGATAGCGCCAGTCGTGCAGGGCCGCGGGAGGGGTGGCGCCGATCAGCAGGTCGCGCAGGATGCCGCCGGCGCTCGCGGTCGCGAATGCCAGCACCAGCACGCCGAACAGGTCCAGGCGGTGGCGTACGCCGAGCATGGCGCCGCTGAGCGCGAACACGAAGGTGCCGATCAGGTCGAGATGGAGGATGAGGTTCTGCATTCGGGGGCGTCCGGGGCGACGGGGCCGTCCCGGTCCGGGCCGGGGGTGCACGGCGCACTATACCGGCCACCGCCGCTGCGCCTGCCCGGGCCGGGCAGTAGAATATGGCCCCCACCGCCAAGCCAGCCGATGCCGTGACCGCCAGCCAGCCCGCTTCCCGGACGCCTGTTTCGATCAGGCAGGACGACTTCATCCAGTCCGTCGCCGACGCCCTGCAGTACATCAGCTACTACCACCCGGTCGACTACATCCGCAACCTCGCCGCGGCCTACGAGCGCGAGGAATCGCCGGCGGCGAAGGACGCGATGGCGCAGATCCTGATCAACTCGCGCCTGTGCGCCGAGGGCCACCGGCCCATCTGCCAGGACACCGGCATCGTCACCGTCTTCCTCGAGATCGGCATGGACGTGCGCTGGGACGACGCCACCATGGGCGTGGAGGACATGGTCCACGAAGGCGTGCGCCGCGCCTACAACCATCCCGACAACAAGCTGCGCGCGAGCGTCCTGGCCGATCCGGCCGGCAAGCGCGCCAACACCCGCGACAACACGCCCGGCGTCGTCAACGTGAAGATCGTGCCCGGCAACACCGTCGACGTCATCGTCGCGGCCAAGGGCGGCGGCTCCGAGGCGAAGTCCAAGTTCGCCATGCTCAATCCCTCCGATTCGATCGTCGACTGGGTGCTGCGCACCGTGCCGACCATGGGGGCCGGCTGGTGCCCGCCGGGCATGCTCGGCATCGGCATCGGCGGCACCGCCGAGAAGGCGATGCTGCTGGCCAAGGAGTCGCTGATGGAGCCGATCGACATCACCGACCTGCAGGCGCGCGGCCCGTCCAACCGCGCCGAGGAACTTCGCCTTGAGCTCTACGAGAAGGTCAACGCCCTGGGCATCGGCGCGCAGGGCCTGGGGGGCCTGACCACGGTGCTCGACATCAAGGTCAAGGACTACCCGACGCATGCGGCGAACCTGCCGGTGGCGATGATCCCCAACTGCGCCGCCACCCGCCACGCCCATTTCACCCTCGACGGCAGCGGTCCGGTCATGCTCGATCCGCCGTCGCTGGAGGACTGGCCCGAGCTGACCTACGACGCCGGCAAGGGACGCCGGGTCGACCTCGACGCCATCACCCCGGAGGAGGTCGCCAGCTGGAAGCCCGGCGAGGTGCTGCTGCTCAACGGCAAGCTGTTGACCGGGCGCGACGCGGCGCACAAGCGCATCGTCTCGATGCTCGACAAGGGCGAGCCGCTGCCGGTCGACTTCAAGGGGCGCTTCATCTATTACGTGGGGCCCGTCGATCCCGTCCGCGACGAGGTCGTCGGTCCCGCCGGCCCGACCACCGCCACGCGCATGGACAAGTTCACCGAGCAGGTGCTCGACCAGACCGGCCTGCTGGGCATGGTCGGCAAGGCCGAGCGCGGCCCGGTCGCGATCGAGGCGATCCGCAAGCACCGGTCGGCCTACCTGATGGCCGTGGGCGGCGCCGCCTACCTGGTGTCGAAGGCGATCAAGGCCTCGCGCGTCGTCGCCTTCGAGGACCTGGGCATGGAGGCGATCTATGAATTCACCGTGCAGGACATGCCGGTGACGGTGGCGGTCGACAGCCAGGGCGAGTCGGTGCACCGCACCGGACCGCGCGAGTGGCAGGGGCGCATCGGCAAGATCCCGGTCGTGGTGGAGCCGGCATGAGCGTCGTCCTGTACGGCTCGCGCAGCACCGCTTCGCTGGTCGTCCACTGGCTGCTGCTCGAGCTGGGTGTCGAGCATGAACTGGTGCTGCTCGATTTCGACACGCGCGAGCACAAGACCGCCGAGTACCTCGCGCTCAATCCGCAGGGCCGCGTGCCCACCCTGGTCATCGACGGCCAGGTGCTGACCGAGTCGGTCGCCATCGCCATGCACCTGGCCGACCTGTATCCGGATGCCGGCCTGGCGCCGCGCCCGGGGACGCCCGGACGCGCGGACTACTACCGCTGGATGTGCTTCGCCGTCTACACCCTGATGCCGCCGTACCGGGCGTGGTTCTATGCCGACGAAGTGGCCGGGGCGGAGAACGCCGACGCGGCGCGCGAGCGCGCGCGGGCGGCGATCGAATCGGCGTGGGAACAGGTCGACGCGCACCTGCGTGCCCACGGCCCCTACCTGCTGGGCACGTCGATGAGCGCGGTCGATTTCGTGTTCACCATGTTGATGCGCTGGTCGCGCAACATGCCGCGACCGAGCGACGACTGGCCGGCACTGCATGCCCTGGCACGGCGGATGAAGGACCTGCCTTCCTTCCACGAGGTCTACCGGCGCGAAGGCCTGGACGACTGGACCTAGGGCCGGTCGCCCGGGTCGCGCTCAGAGTTGCTCGGCGATGCGTGCCAGCAGGCTGCGCGTCGCGGGTTGCAGCAGGTACTGCGTGGCCATCGCCTCGAGCGCGGCGATGTTGGTGTCGCTGACGTCGTCCAGGTCGTCCAGTCCCGGCGTCAGCTGCGACTGCAGGCGGAAATAGCCGTCGCCGACGATGTGGCGGGCGATGTAGTCGACCGAATCGGTGTTGCCGTCGAACAGCACGTCGATGATCGGTGTCGCCCACTCGAGCGCCCCCCATTCGCGCGCGGACTTCAGGTCGATCGGCCGGTTGCGCTCGCCCGTGCCGACCGAGACCACCCGCAGGTCGTGCGCGTCGTCCACGCGCTGGTCCTTGCGCAGGGCCTCGGCGATCGCGCAGGCGGTGGGGTTGTTGGCGACCACGCCACCGTCGATGAGCGCGCGCTTGCGGCCCTCGACCACCATGCCGTGGGCGGGAAAGTAGGTGGGCGCGGCACTGGAGGCGCGGCAGACTTCCCACATGGGCAATCCGGCATGCTCGGGCTTGAAGCTCTTGAAGACCACCGGCTTGCGCGAGATCGTGTCGTAGCTGGTGACCAGCAGCGGTACCTTCGCCTCGCCCAGCGTGGTGTTCCCGAATGCCTTTCGCAGCACTTTCTCCAGGCCCTTGGCGTCGTAGCGCGGTGCCGAGATGCCCTGGGTGAAGAGGCGCCCGGCCCGCGACCACAAGCGACCGGCCATGCCGGGGAAGATGACGTGCCGCTCCTTGCGGTACCAGTCCGCCAGTTGCGCCGGCGACAGGCCGATGGCCAGGCCGCAGGCCATCAGCGCGCCGGTGGAGCTGCCCGCGATCAGGTCGACGTGCCTGGCCAGGCCGGGCTTGCCGGCGCGGGCGAGGGCGTCCTCGATGCCCGAGAGCCAGATGCTGCCGACGAGGCCGCGGATTCCGCCTCCGTCGAGGGAAAGGATGCGTCGCATCTTCATGCCGGTTCCTCCTTGGTGGGCCAGGGGCGGTCGCATCCCCCCGTTTCCTGTCGCGCGGCCGGCCGTCCGGGCCGGGGCTGGCTCAGTACCACTCCAGCATGGACACGCCCAGTCCGATATAGGTCGCGCGATGGTTGTAGTCGATCATGCTTTCGCCGTAGCCGTCGAACACCTGCAGGTGCCCGCGCAGGTTGTTGTGGATGGGGAAGCCCCAGTCGAACTGCAACGAGCCATGCGAGCGGTCGCCGCTGCGCAGCGAGTGCCGCGCGGTCAGCGACAACTGGTGACCGCCGCGGACGTGGACCAGGGTCGCATCGCCGCGACCGATGTAATCCTCGATGTCGGCGTTGTTGTCGTCCGCCGCGTCCTCGTCCACGCGCCACCACGGTCGCAGGACCAGCGACCAGTTGTCGCGATCCAGCCCGACGGTGCCGATCACGCGGTTCCAGCTGCGCGAGATCGGATCGGCGCGCCCGTTGGACTGGTGGTTCAGGCTGATGCCCGCCATGCGCCCGTTCCAGCCCAGGAAGCTGTAGTTGTTGCGGAACATCAGCGTCACTTCGGGCTCGTAGTTGGTTTCCCGGAAGGGTCGCGAGATGTCGCTGTTGTAGACCTGCCAGCGCGAGCTCTGGGTGTAGCCCAGCCACAGGTCGCCGTTGTCGCCGAAGATGTTCTCCCAGGCCTTCATCTTGAAGCTCAGCTGGAACTTCGCTTCCAGCGCGTCCAGGCCTATCGGCTGGGTGACGGTGTTGTTGGGATTGGGCGAGCTGGGGGTGTCGTTGACGTCGCTGGTCCAGAATACCGGCAGCAGGTAGGTCGGCTTGTAGGCGCGGAAGTTGAAGATGCCCAGCTTGGAGTCGCGGGCCAGCTCCCAGCGGCTGTCGAGCAGGGACCCCTTCCCGGCGTTGGCGATCGCGCGATCGAGGGGGTCGTCGTTGGGATAGAGCTCGCCGCCCGCGCCCATGGCTGGCACGGCTTCGGGCGCGACGGCTTCGCTGACCTCGAGGTTGTCCTGGATGGCCCGCGCCTCGCGCGCGGCGATATCGGCATCCCGGGGCGCGCGTGCGCCCCGGCCCAGGCTGCGGTCGTAGCAGGCCAAGCGGTCCGCGTCCGCCTCGATCGACACGCAGGCTTCCGGCGACGCGGCACCCGACTGGGCCAGGGCCGGCAGCGGCAGGGCGAACACGATCAGGACGGGAGCAGCGGGCAGGGGCATGCGGGGCATGGGTATCTTCCGGATGGGGCGGGGAACGGGCGCGACGGTCGCCTCAGAAGAAGAGCGCGGCGACGAACAACCCGAGCATGGTAAAGGCGAGACCGAGCTTGAACACGGTGCCGACGATGATGCCGACCCAGGTGCCGATGCCCACGCGGGTGGACTGGCCCATCTTCCGGGTATGCAGGAATTCGCCGAGCACGGCACCCACGAAGGGCCCCACGAAGATGCCGATCAGCCCGAAGAACAGGCCCGCGAAGGTGCCGATCACCGCGCCCGCGATCGCGAGCCGGCTGGCGCCCACGCGCTTGGCGCCCATCGCGGTGGCGGCGAAGTCGACCACCAGCGACAGCACCGTCAGGATCGCCAGGCACAGCAGCGGCAGCCAGCCCACGTGGGCGAAGTCGCCCGCCCAGCCCGCCAGGAGCATGCCGGCGAATACCAGCGGAATGCCGGGGAGCGCCGGCAATACCGTGCCGGCGATGCCGACGAGGATCATGATCGCGGCGAGCGCGTAATACAGATTCTGGATATCCAAGGGCCGGCTGTCCTGTCGGGCGGGGTATTCGTGGGGCCGGGCGGGCCCGATTGCATTTTCACATTGTGCGGGGTAATTTGCCGATGCTGCGTTTGCTAGGGTCACCGTGAATCGTGGCCCGATGCGGTTGATCCAATGATCCGCTACATCGTTGCACCTCGCTTCCTCCTTGCAACCAGCACTTCGCAACCGCGATGTCCCCGTCAACGTTCCAAGGAGCAAGTCAAAATGTCCGACCGCGAAACCGGTACCGTCAAGTGGTTCAACGATGCCAAGGGCTTCGGCTTCATCAGCCGCGAGAACGGCGAAGACGTGTTCGTGCACTTCCGCGCCATCCAGACCCAGGGCTTCAAGAGCCTGCAGGAAGGCCAGAAGGTCTCTTTCACCGTCGTCCAGGGCCAGAAGGGCCTGCAGGCCGACGCCGTCGAGCCGCTGTAATCCATCTTGTCCGCTCGCGGCGGCGACGCCCGCGAAACAGGATGCAAGAGAAACCCGGCCATTGGCCGGGTTTCTTTTTGGGCCGGGAACCGGCCCGTTCAGGAAGTCGCCGCGATGGCTTTCCGCCCGTGCTGCATGGGGGCGTCGCGGCGACTCGCGTCAGCTGCCGATGATCCGGCCGTTGCTGACGCGGACCTGCTCGCCGACCTGCAGGCCGACCACGTTGTTCATCGTGATGCGGTTGGTGCGGCCGTCGCTCATGCGGACATAGACCTCGTACTTGGTCTGCACCGAGTTCTGCACGGCATTGCCGGCGACCGCGCCCGCGGCCGCACCGGCCACGGTGGCGGTGTTCTGGCGGCCCTTGCTTTCGTCGTCGGCCAGTTCGCGGCCGGCCACGGCGCCGACCAGGCCGCCGAGGATCGCGCCAGTGGCGTTGGGGGCGGTACCGGTCTTGATCGGATCGATCCGGGTGATCACGCCGCAGTCGGCGCAATTGGCCGGCTGCGCGCCGTAGCCGTAGCCCGGCGAGGTGCTGCCGTAGCCCGCGCCGGCCGAACCGTATCCGGATGTGGCGCAACCGGTCACGGCGAGCGCGCTCGCGGCCACCAGGCCGGCCATGCGAAGGTTCAATCGGTTCATCAGGGACTCTCCTGCGTGGGGTGGGGTGGTCGTCGTCGACCACGTGCAGCCCACGCTAGGAAAGCGATCATGAATGCGTCGTCAACGCCTCCGGGAAGCGTTCAGCGGGATGACGGCTCAGCGAAAATCCTGGTGGCAGGCCTTGCATGCGCCGCCCACGTCGGCGACCAGCTTCTCCACGCCCGGGCAGTTGAGGGGCGGGCTGCCGAGCGCGGTGTCCAGCGCGGCGCGCATGCCGCTGGCGGCCTTGACGAAGCGCTCGTCGTCGCGCAGGTCGGGGAAGGCCGGCTCCAGGTCGTTGGCCATCTCGCGCAGGGTCTTGATGTGCGGGATGGTGTCGGTCGCACTGCAACGGCTGTGCTCGACGTTGGAACGCAGCTGGGCCAGGTGCCACTGCTGCACCTGCATGACGCTGTCGGGGAAGTGGTCCTTGCGCGCCTGCAGCGCTCGCATCGCCATGACCGTCGCGATCGCGCCCAGCACCAGGCCGAGGATGAGCATGAAGAGGAATTTCTGCGCGTTGCCGGTCGGCTTCTTGGCCGCGGTGTCGTTGGGCTGGGGGTCGTTCATGGCCTGGCCTCCGGGGATGTCCTCGGCACGATATCACGCCGGCATGTGGTGGCCACGGGGACGCAATAGAATGATCCCCATGCCCAGCCACATGTCGACACCCGATCCCATCGCCACGCCACAAGCCGCCGCCACGAGTGCCGGGCTCGACACCGGCTGGCTCGAACGCTTCGCCGGCATCGACCGGCTGTACGGACAGGGCGCGGTCGCGCATTTCTCGCGTTGCCGGGTCGCCGTCATCGGCATGGGCGGCGTGGGTTCGTGGGTGGCCGAGGCGCTGGCGCGCACCGGTATCGGCCACCTCACGCTGGTGGACGCGGACGATGTATGCGTGTCCAACACCAACCGCCAGCTGCCGGCGCTCGCGGGCCAGTACGGCCGCAACAAGGTCGATGCCATGGCCGAGCGCTGCCGGGCGATCAATCCGTCGATCTTGGTGGATCCGGTGGCGCGCTTCCTGACCGCCGGCAACGTCGCCGAACTGCTGGAGCCGGGCTTCGACCTGGTGGTGGACGCCTGCGACAGCTTCCGGAGCAAGGTCGAACTGATCGCCTGGTGCCGGCGACGCAAGCTGCCCCTGGTGGTGGTGGGCTCGGCCGGCGGCCGGACCGACACGACGCTGGTGCGCGTGCGCGACCTGTCGCGCACCGAACACGATGCGATGCTGGCGCTGATCCGCAAGAAACTGCGCGCCGAGTTCAATTTCCCGCGCAGCCCCTCGCGGTACTTCAGCGTCGCCGCGGTGTACTCGCTCGAGAACGTCCAGTACCCCCAGCCCGACGGAAGCGTGTGCGGGGTGCGGCCGAAAGTGGACGGCGAGGCGGGTTTCAAGCTCGACTGCGGCGGCGGCCTGGGCGCGGCCACGCATGTCACCGGTGCGTTCGCGTTCGCGGCCGTGGGCAAGGCGATCGATCTGCTGCTCAGGTCGCGCCCGGTCGGCTGAACCCCGATCGCCGGGTCAGGCGGGCGGCAGGCCGAACAGGCGTTCGGCGTTGCGGGCGGTGGCGTCGGCCAGGGCCTCGGGCGCCATCCCGCGCAGGCGAGCGATCGCCTCGACCACGTAGGGCAGGCGCGCGGGTTCGTTGCGTTCGCCGCGGATGCCGGCATCGGGCTGGTCCGGTGCGTCGGTCTCGACCAGCAGGCTGTCGATGTCGACCTCGGCCGCGACTCGCCGGAGGCGCCGCGCGCGCTCGTGGGTGACCGGGCCGCCGAGGCCGATCAGGAAGCCCATGTCGTGCAGGCGCCGGGCCTGGTCCAGGCTCCCGGAAAAGCTGTGGACGACGCCGCGCAGCGGAGCGAAGCGGCGGATCGCCGCCATCGCCGCGTCCACCGCCTTGCGCGCGTGGATGATCAGCGGCAGATCCAGGTCGCGGGCCAGGCGCAACTGGCCGTCGAAGTAGAAGGACTGGGCGTCGGCGTCGAAGCCATCGACGAAGAAATCCAGGCCGCACTCGCCGACGGCGACCGCCTGCTCGGTCTGCAGCCATCGCGCGAGGCGTTCGAGATCGGCCGGCTCGTGGGCATCCATGAACATCGGATGCAGGCCGTAGGCCGGGTACAGGCCCGGCGCGCGCCGACAGGCGTCGCGCAGCCCGGACCAGGATGCGGCCGTCACCGCCGGCACCACCTGCCGCGTCACGCCGGCGGCGCGCGCCCGCGCGATCACCGCGTCGCGGTCGGCATCGAAACGCGGGGCATCGAGGTGACAGTGGCTGTCGACCAGCACCGCGTTGCCCTGCTCAGCCGCGGTCGGCGTCGAGGGTGACGCCGCGGTCCTTGCGCTTGCGCGACAGCAGCAGCGTGGCCAGGCCCAGCAGCAGTTCGTCGGCGAAGGGCACCATGTCGGGGACGAACAAGTCGACGACGAACACCGCCGCCGTCACCAGGAACAGCTTCGGGTAGCTGAGCTTCTCGACGAATCGGAAGAGCGGGGAGAGCAGGGAAGTCGCCATGGCCATGCCGGTGATATCGGATTCTGTGGACGCTATCACAAGGATTCGGGGGCAGCTTTTTGCCTGCGTTCACATTTGGCGCTCGTCGGGCAAAAAAATAGGTGCTTGTTCAGCTTGGAAGTGGTCGAATCACGGTCAAGACGAAGTGCGGGAATCATTCCCGTTCCTAATGGAGGCCCCTGATGAACAAGAGCATGTTGGCAGTTGCACTGGCGTCCCTGCTGGTAGGCGGCATCGCCGTCGCGGCGTACAACAGCTTCTCCGGCGACGACCGGGTGGAAGAGGTCTCGCTCGATGCCGAGGGCGCCGACACCGGCCTGTTCGGCGATCGTGAGGACAACGCCATCGGTGGCGTGGAGTACGCCGACGTGGTCGATGTCCAGCCCATCACCGAGAAGCAGCCGCTCTACGCCGCGGTCCTGAGCACGGACGCGGTCCGCGAGACCAGCTCCACCTCGACCCCGCGCGAAGTCTGCGAGGACGTCGTGGTCCAGGAGCGCATGCCCGAGCGCGACGGCAACGTCGGCGGGACCGTGGCCGGCGCCATCATCGGTGGCGTCATCGGCAACCAGGTCGGCGGCGGCAACGGCCGCAAGGTCGCCACCGCGGCGGGTGCCGCGGCCGGTGGCTACATCGGCAACCGCATCGACCGCAACCACGTCGGCGGGCAGGTGGTCGAGCGCACCGACCGGCAGTGCCGCACCGTGACCGACACGTCCAACACCAGCCGCGTGGTCGGCTATGACGTCACCTACAAGGCGCCCGATGGCAGCACCGGCACCAAGCGCCTGGGTAGCAAGCCGGGCGAGCGCATCCTGCTCGGCAACGAGGACACGGTCGTCGCCTACGACGTGACCTATCGCTACGACGGCCAGGAGAGCAAGATCCGCATGGACGAGCGCCCGGGCGACCGTCTTCCGGTCATCGATGGCAAGGTCGTGACCCAGACCGCCGACGCCAGCGATCCCGTCGCGCGCGGCTGATCCGTCGCCACTGCTGCAACTCGAGGGGCCGGCCCGTCCGGCCCCTTTTTCGTTGCGCCGGTCCCGGGCACGGGCGCGGCGCCACGTCCGGGCTGCGGCGCTCCGTACCGTGCCGTATCACCGCCCGTCCGGGGCATCGGCCCGGGGTGCCGCTCGCGCCGGGGCGCCGATACAATGCCGGTCCCTTTCCTTCGCGAGCGCACCATGGCCCTGCAGCCCTACGACCTGTTCGACGTCCGATCCCTGCTGACCGAGGAGGAGCGCGCGGTACAGGACACGGTGGCGCGCTTCACCGACGAACGGGTGCTGCCGATCATCGGCGACGCCTTCGACCAGGCGCGCTTTCCCCGGGAGCTCGTCGCCGAGATCGCCGAGCTGGGGCTGCTGGGCTCCTCGCTTCCGGAGGAATACGGTTGCGCCGGCCTCAATGCGGTCAGCTACGGCCTGATCTGCCAGGAGCTCGAGCGCGGCGACTCGGGCATCCGCAGCTTCGTCTCGGTGCAGTCCTCGCTGTGCATGTACCCCATCTACGCCTATGGCTCGGAGGAGCAGCGCAAGCGCTGGCTGCCCGACATGGCCGCGGGCAAGGTCATCGGCTGCTTCGGCCTGACCGAACCCCACGGCGGTTCCGACCCGGCCAACATGAAGACCCAGGCCCGGCGCGACGGCGACGACTGGATCCTCAACGGCTCCAAGATGTGGATCACGAACGGCAACCTGGCCGACATCGCCATCGTCTGGGCGCAGACGGAGGACGGCATCCAGGGCTTCATCGTCGAGAAGGGCATGGACGGCTTCGCCGCGCAGGAGATCAAGCACAAGATGAGCCTGCGCGCGTCGGTGACCAGCTCGCTGTTCTTCGACAACGTACGCGTGCCCGACGCCAACCGCCTGCCCAATGTCAAAGGCCTCAAGGGCCCGCTCGGCTGCCTGACGCAGGCGCGCTACGGCATCACCTGGGGCCCGATCGGCGCGGCCATCGCCTGCCTGGACGAGGCGCTCAACTACTCCAAGGAGCGGATCCTGTTCGACCGGCCGGTCGCGGCCACGCAGAGCGCGCAGATCAAGCTCGCCGAGATGGCGCGCCGCATCACCCTGGCGCAGTTGCTGGTGCTGCAGCTGGGACGGCTGAAGGACGCCGGCACCATGCAGCCGCAGCAGGTGTCGCTGGCGAAGTGGAACAACTGCCGCATGGCCATCGACATCGCGCGCGAATGCCGCGACCTGCTCGGCGGCGCCGGCATCACCACCGAGCATTCCGCGATCCGCCATGCCCTGAACCTGGAGTCGGTGATCACCTACGAGGGCACCGAAACCGTGCACCAGCTGGTCATCGGTCGCGAGCTCACCGGTATCAGCGCGTTCTGACGCAATGTCGACGGGCGGCACGTTTGGGATGGGAGGATTGAACGTGGCATTGGAGATTGGCGGCGCACCGGTCATCGAAACCGGGCGCCTGGTCCTGCGCTTGCCGCAGGCCGGGGATTTCGAGCGCTATGCGGAGCTGTTCGGGGACGAAAGCGCGCGCCACATCGGTGGACCCCTGTTGCGCGGCGACGCGTGGCGGCGCTTCCTGCAGATGCCCGGGGCGTGGATGCTCCAGGGGTTCGGGATGTTCTCGGTGGTCGAGAAGGCCAGCGGGCGCTGGGTGGGCCAGGCCGGGCCCTGGCAGCCCGATGGCTGGCCCGGCACCGAGGTCGGCTACGCCTTCCACCCCGACGCCCGGGGACGCGGCTACGCGACCGAAGCCTGCGAGGCGGCCATCGACTGGGCCTTCGACACGCTGGACTGGACCGAGGTGATCCACTGCATCGCCCCGGCGAACACCGCATCGCAGCAGGTCGCCGTGCGGCTGGGGTCGACCCGGCTGGGCAAGGCGGCGCTACCGCCGCCGCTGGACACGCACGAGGCCGACCTGTGGGGGCAGAGCCGCGAGGCCTGGCGCGAACGTCGCGCGAAGGCAGCGCCGTGATCACCGTCCACGGATTCTCGCCCTCCGGCAACTGCCACAAGCTGCGCCTGCTGCTCGCGCAGCTGGACCGTCCGTATCGATGGGTCGAGACCGACAGCGCGAACGGGGCAACCCGCACGCCCGCCTACCTGGTGAAGAACCCCAACGGCAAGGTGCCGATGCTCGAGCTCGAGGATGGCCGCGTCCTGGTCGAGTCCAACGCGATCCTGCACTGGCTGGCCGAGGGCAGCGTGTTCCTGCCCGACGACCCGTGGCAGCGCGCCCAGGCGCTGAGCTGGATGTTCTTCGAGCAGTACAGCCACGAGCCCTATGTCGCGGTGGCCCGCTTCATCTGCGGCTGGACCGAACTGGACTCGCCGCGGCGCGCCGAGCTTCCCGGCCTGCGCCGCCGCGCCCACGAGGCGCTGGCGGTGATGGAACGCCACCTGGGCGGGCAGGACTGGTTCACCGGTCCCGCGTACGGGATCGCCGACATCGCCTTGCATGCCTACACCCACGTGGCGGGCGAGGGCGGCATCGCGCTGTCGCCGTACCCGGCCATCGAAGCCTGGTGCGATCGCGTGCGCGCGACCCCCGGTTTCGTCCCGATGCCCGCGCCCGACGCGCGCGCCGCCGAGCGCATCGCACGCTCCCTGGCGGCCGGCTGACCCCTTCGAATCCAAGTGCCCCGCGACCGGCGGGGCGGAGCCCATCCATCCATGTTCGCCACCGTTCCCAACCCGATTCCCGCCCGCATGAAGGGCCTCAACCGCGCGGAGATCTGCGACGTCAACTTCAGCCAGTTCGTGAACGACTGGCAGGGCCGCCGCGATGCCGCCCCCGCACCGGGCGAGGCCATCCTGCCGGGCAGCGCACTCGATGCCCGCGGGTTTCGCGAACTGTTCGAGTCGCAGCTGGTCAGCCGCCACCTGGACCTGATGGCGCGCGTCCTGCGGGTGCAGAACAAGGTCTTCTACACCATCGGCTCGTCCGGGCACGAGGGCAACGCGATGGTCGCGCGGCTGACGCGACACACCGATCCGGCCTTCCTGCACTACCGCTCGGGCGGTTTCATGGCCGAGCGTTTCCGCAAGTTGCCGGGCATGGACCCGGTGATGGACTCGGCCCTGTCGTTCGCCGCAAGCAAGGACGACCCGGCCAGTGGCGGCCGCCACAAGGTCTGGGGCAGCAAGCCCCTGTGGGTATTGCCGCAGACCTCGACCATCGCCTCGCACCTGCCCAAGGCCCTGGGCACGGCGATCGCGATCGAGGCCGGCCGTCGCCTCGGCCACGCCCTCCCGGTGCCGGACGACAGCATCGCGATCTGCTCCTTCGGCGATGCCTCGGCCAACCATGCCACCGCGCAGACCGCGTTCAACGCCGCGGCGTGGACGGCTTACCAGAAGCTTCCGGCGCCGGTCCTGTTCGTCTGCGAGGACAACGGCATCGGTATCTCGGTCAAGACGCCGGGCGGCTGGATCGGCAACCGCTTCAACCGCATGGACGGCCTGGATTACTTCGCCGCCGATGGCCTCGACCTGGCTTCGGGCTACGGCGACGTCCAGCGCGCCGTCGATCATTGCCGGCAGACCCGCCGCCCGACGTTCCTGCACCTGCGCACCCAGCGCCTGATGGGCCACGCGGGCACCGACTTCGAGATCGAGTGGCGTTCGATCGACGAGCTGTGCCGGGTGGAGGCGGGCGACCCCCTGCTGCGCTCGGCCGCGATCGCGCTCGAGTCGGGCCTGATGTCGAAGGACGACGTGCTGGCCCTGTACGAAGCCACGCGCCGGCGTTGCTTCGCCGCGGCCGAAGAAGCCGACCGCCGGCCCAAGCTCGAGCGCCTGGACGAGGTGGTGGCCCCCCTGGCGCCGTATTCGCCCGGCGCGGTGATGGCCGAGGCGCGCCGGACCGGCGAGGCCGGACGCCGCGAGGCCGTGTTCGGGGGCGAGTCGCGCCTGCCCGAACGGCAGGCGCCACGCCACATGGCGATCCAGATCAACAACGCCCTGCACGACGTCTTCGCCAAGTATCCCGAGACCTTGCTGTTCGGCGAGGACGTGGCGCAGAAGGGCGGCGTCTACACCGTCACCAAGGGCCTGCAGAAGGCGTTCGGTCCCCGCCGGGTGTTCAACACGCTCCTCGACGAGACGATGATCCTGGGCATGGCGCAGGGCTTCGCCAACATGGGCATGCTGCCGATCCCGGAGATCCAGTACCTGGCGTACTTCCACAACGCCTGCGACCAGATCCGCGGCGAGGCCGCCAGCCTGCAGTTCTTCAGCAACAACCAGTACGCCAACCCGATGGTCGTGCGCGTGGCAGGCCTGGGCTACCAGCGCGGCTTCGGCGGCCATTTCCACAACGACAATTCGATCACCGCGCTGCGCGACATCCCCGGGCTGGTGGTCGGCTGCCCCTCGCGAGGCGACGACGCGGCGACCATGCTGCGCACCCTCGTGGCGCTGTCGAAGGTCGACGGGCGGGTGTCGATCTTCCTCGAGCCGATCGCGCTGTACATGACCAAGGACCTGCATGAGGCCGGCGATGGCGGTTGGCTGACCGCGTATCCGCCGCCCGGCGAGGCGATGGTGCTGGGCGAGGGCCGCGTGTACGGCGAAGGCCACGAGGACCTGGTGGTGTTCACCTACGGCAACGGCGTGCCGATGAGCCTGCGCGCGGCACGGGCGATCGAGGCCACGCACGGCTGGAAGTGCCGGGTCGTCGACCTGCGCTGGCTGGTGCCGCTGAACGTCGACTACATCCGCGAGCAGGCACGCAGCGCCAAACGCATACTGGTCGTCGACGAAGGGCGCCGCAGCGGCGGCGTCGGGGAGGGCATCGTCACCGCCATCATCGAGGGCGGCTTCGGCGGTCGTCCCTATGGGCGCGTGGCCGGTGCGGATACCTTCACCCCGCTCGCCGGCGCCGCCTTCGCTGTGATTCCTTCGGAAGAAGCGATCGTCGAAGCCGCCGCCGCGCTGGCCTGAGCCGGTCGCGGCGTCAGCGCCCGAGGCCGTCGCGCAGCGCGACCGGCTCGAGGTCGAGCGTGCCCGCGCGCAGGCGGGGCGCCGGGCCGCCCTCCAGCGGCACCACGGCAAGGCAGCCGTGGCCGTCGCTGGACACCGAGACCACGGTGCCGATCTCGCGTTCGCCATCGCCTATCGCGGCCCCCGTGGCCACCGCCGCGCCGGCGCGGTAGGCGGCGAGCCCCCGTTTGGCCTTGCCCAGGAAGTGGGTACGGGCGACGATCTCCTGGCCGGGGTAGCAGCCCTTCTTCACGCTGAAGGCGCGCAGGCGCTCGAGCGACAGCTGCTGCGGCGTCCACTGGCTCGCCTGCGAGGCGTCCAGGCGCGGCAGGCCATGGGCCAGGTCGGCGTCGCGCCAGGCCGCGGTGGCGTCTCCGGCCGACGCCGGGGCGGCGCCGATGCGCAGTGTCCTCGGCCCGCCATCGCCGCCCATGTCCAGCTCCAGGTCGCCGTCGGGCAGGCGGGCGGTGTGCGCGCCCCGTGCCGAGGCCGGTGCCTGGAAGCCGCCCGACACGCACAGCGCGTCCGCCATGTCCAGCGCCATCTTGGAACGGAAGACGAACCGGCGCAGCTGCTCGGAGAAGGCGTTCGGGTCCGCGTCGGGCAGCAGCAGCCACAGGGTCTGCGCATCCAGGCGCACGAGCGCGAACAGGGCGACGACGCGTCCCTTGGGCGTCAGCCAGCCGTTCCACTGCCACTGGCCGTCCGCGAGCGCGCCGACGTCGTTCATGAACTGGGCCTGGGCGAACGCCGTCGCGTCGGGCCCGGTGATGCGCAGGAGCCGGTGTCCGGGCAAAGCAAGAAACGCGCCAGAATGGGGTCGTGGGTTGTCAGACATGGGGCCGGGAATTAAGCTTGAAGGCTGTGATGATAGGCGAAACGACCCCCGAACCCCTCCCCGAAGCGCCCCAGGCGCCGGCCGGGGTGCCCGAAGAAGGGCACTCGCGGGCGACCGAGATCGGGGGGCGGGACGGTCCAGAGCCCACGCGCTACGGCGACTGGGAAAAGAACGGTCGCTGCATCGACTTCTGACCCGCCGCCGTACAGTCCTTACATCCGTCCGATGCTCCCTTCCGCCACGCGGCGCCGCCGCCCAGCCGAGATGCCATAACGCTCATGGCGAACCCCCAACGACCCTTGTCCCCCCATCTGCAGGTGTACCGCTGGCAGGTCCAGATGGTCTCCTCCATCCTGCACCGGGCCACCGGCATCATCCTCGCCGTCGGCGCACTGCTGTTCGCCTGGGCCCTGCTGGCCCTGGCCGCCGGTCCGGCACAATGGGCCTCGGTGGTCGCCTGCGCGACCTCGCCCCTGGGCTTCCTCGTGCTCTTCGGCTGGAGCTGGGCGTTCGCCTACCACCTGCTCAACGGCATTCGCCACCTGGTGCAGGACGCGGGCTATGGCTACCGGATCGCCAGCTTCGTGCGCAGCAGCTGGACCAGCGTGTTCGGCAGCCTGGCGCTGACCGCCCTGGTCTGGATCGTGGCCATGACCCTGCGGGGTGCGGCATGAACCGCCCCGACAACCTGCGCAACCCGCTCAAGACCGCCCGCGGCCTGGGCTCGGCGAAGGACGGCACGCACCACTTCATCGTCCAGCGCATCACCGCGGTGGCCCTGGTGCTGCTCGGCCTGTACGTGCTGGGCCTGCTGGTCGGCCTTGCCGGCCAGGGCGACTACGCCGCCGCGCGCGCCGCGGTCGCCAGCCCCTTCAACGCGGTCGTCCTGGTCGCTTTCCTGCTGGCGATGTTCTGGCATGCGCAGCTCGGCCTGCAGGTGGTGATCGAGGACTACGTGCACGGCGGCGTGGCCGTCGTCGCGCAACTCGCCGTCCGTTTCATCTGCGTTCTCGCGGCCATTGCCAGCGTGCTCGCCGTCATCCGCATCGCGCTGGGATAAGCACACATGCCTGCCTACAAGATCCATGAACACAGCTTCGACATGGTGGTCGTCGGCGCCGGCGGCGCCGGCCTGCGCGCCACCTTCGGCCTGGCCCAGAAGGGGCTGAAGACCGCCTGCATCACCAAAGTGTTCCCGACCCGCTCGCACACGGTCGCCGCCCAGGGTGGCGTCGCCGCGGCGCTGGCGAACATGGGCGAGGACGACTGGCGCTACCACTACTTCGACACCATCAAGGGCTCGGACTGGCTGGGCGACCAGGACGCCATCGAATACATGTGCAAGGAGGCGATCCCGGCGATCGTCGAGTTGGAGCACTACGGCGTGCCGTTCTCGCGCACCGACGACGGCCGCATCTACCAGCGACCGTTCGGCGGCATGACGACCCGCTACGGCGAGGGCCCGCCGGCGCAGCGCACCTGTGCCGCGGCCGACCGCACCGGCCATGCCATCCTGCACACCCTGTACCAGCAGTCGCTGGCGCACGACGCGCAGTTCTTCATCGAATACTTCGCGCTGGACCTGATCATGGACGCCGACGGCAGCTGCCGTGGCGTGCTCGCGCTCGACCTGTCCACCGGCGAGCTGCACCTGTTCAAGGCCCAGGGCACGGTGCTGGCGACCGGCGGCTACGGCCGCGCCTACTTCTCGGCGACCTCCGCCCACACCTGCACCGGCGATGGCGGCGGCATGGTGCTGCGCGCGGGCCTGTCGCTGCAGGACATGGAGTTCGTGCAGTTCCACCCGACCGGCATCTACGGTGCGGGCTGCCTGATCACCGAGGGCGTCCGTGGCGAAGGCGGCATCCTGCGCAACAGCAACGGCGAACGCTTCATGGAGCGCTACGCGCCCAGCGTCAAGGACCTGGCCCCGCGCGACATGGTCAGCCGCTCGATGACCATCGAGATCCGCGAGGGGCGCGGCGTCGGCGAGCACAAGGACCACATCCTGCTCGACCTCACCCACCTCGGGCCCGAGGTCATCCACGAGAAGCTGCCGGGCATCGCGGAATCCGCGCGCATCTTCGCCGGCGTCGACGTCGAGAAGGAGCCGATCCCGGTCATCCCGACGGTCCACTACAACATGGGCGGCATCCCGACCAACTACCACGGCGAAGTCGTTCAGTTGAAGAACGGCAACCCCGACGAAGTCGTGCCGGGCCTGTATGCGATCGGCGAGGCCGCCTGCGTCTCGGTCCACGGCGCCAACCGCCTGGGTTCCAACTCGCTGCTCGACCTGGTGGTCTTCGGCCGCGCGGTCGCCAATCGCGCCGCCGAGACGGTCAAGGCCGACGGCGCGCAGGCGCGCCTGGCCGGCGATGCCTGCGACGAGGCGATCGCACGCCTGGACAAGCTGCGCAACGCGAACGGCGACACGCCCACCGCGGTCATCCGCGACAAGATGCAGCGCACCATGCAGGCCGACGCCGCGGTGTTCCGCACCGGCGAGACCCTGGCCGATGGCGTTCGCAAGATCCGCGAGATCCATGCCTCGTTCGCCGACGTCAAGGTCAGCGACCGCTCGCTGGTCTGGAACTCCGACCTGGTGGAGACCTACGAACTGTCGAACCTGCTGGGGCAGGCGCTGGCGACCATCGTCTCGGCGGAGAACCGCACCGAGTCGCGCGGCGCCCACGCCCGCGAGGACTTCCCCGAGCGCGACGACGCCCAGTGGCAGAAGCACACCCTGTGCTCGGTGGCCGAGGACGGCACCACCCACATCGACTACCGCCCCGTGCACATGTACACGCTCACGGACGACGTGGAAGTGGTGCCGCCGAAGAAGCGCGTCTATTGATGCTTGTGAATAGAGAATCGAGAATCGGGAATCGCAAGCGCCGGAATGCCGGTTCGCGAGTGATGCCGGCTTCCTCCGATTCCCGATTCCCCTTTCCCTATTCCCGAACCTAGGCCATGGCTGAATTCACTCTCCCCAAGAACTCGCAGATCCAGAAGGGCCGGCATTTCGCGGCCGCGTCGGGCGCGGGCAACGTCCGCACGTTCAAGGTCTACCGCTGGAACCCCGACGACGGGATGAACCCACGGGTGGACACGTACGACGTGGACCTGTCGAGCTGCGGCCCGATGGTCCTGGACGCGTTGATCAAGATCAAGAACGAGATCGATCCGACGCTGACCTTCCGCCGCTCCTGCCGCGAGGGCATCTGCGGTTCGTGCGCGATGAACATCGACGGCACCAACACGCTGGCCTGCACGAAGGCCATCAGCGACTGCGGCAAGGCCGAGGTGCCGATCTACCCGCTGCCGCACATGGAAGTCGTCAAGGACCTGGTCCCGGACCTGACCCACTTCTACGCGCAATACGCGTCCATCAAGCCCTGGATCCGCACGCAGAGCCCGGCGCCGTCCGATCGCGAGCGCCTGCAGTCGCCGCAGGACCGCAAGAAGCTCGACGGCCTGTACGAGTGCATCCTGTGCGCCTGCTGCTCGACCAGTTGCCCGAGCTACTGGTGGAACGGCGACCGCTACCTGGGGCCGGCGATCCTGCTGCAGGCGTACCGCTGGATCGTCGACTCCCGCGACGAGGACACCGGCGCGCGCCTGGACGACCTGGAGGATCCGTTCAAGCTGTATCGCTGCCACACGATCATGAACTGCGCGCGTACCTGCCCCAAGGGCCTGAACCCGGCGCAGGCGATCGGCGAGATCAAGAAGCTGATGCTGGCCCGCCGCGTCTGACCGGCGTGGCATAACCGGGTGGGAGCGGGCGCAAACGCTCCCTGACCGCCCGCCGAGAGGGGAACGGGGATGGACGAGCGTTCGATCTGGCTGCCCGCGCTGGCGATGGCGGGACTCACCTTCCTGGTCTGGTGGCGCATGTTCTTCATGCGCGTCGGGCAGATGAAGCGCGAGCGCATCCACCCGCAGAAGGTCGCGACCTCCTCGCAGGCGCAGTCGCTGCTGACCGATAGCCGCGCCGCCGACAATTTCCGCAACCTGTTCGAGCTGCCGGTGCTGTTCTACCTGGCCCTGGTGGTGGCCGACCGCGTCGGGATGGTCGATGGCGTCGTGCTGGCACTGGCCTGGGCATTCGTCGCGCTGCGGGTCGCGCACAGCGCGATCCAGGTGAGCTACAACAAGGTCATGCACCGCTTCGCGGCCTACGTCGCCGGCGGCGCGGCGCTGTGGTTGCTGTGGGCCTACCTGGCCCTCGGCCTGCTGCGGGGCTGAAGCATGGCGGGTACCGGCGACGCGGCCGACGACGCCGAGCTGCGGCGGCTGCGCTGGCGCTGCCGGCGCGGCATGCGCGAACTCGACCGCCTGTTCGAGCGGTACCTGGACACGCAATGGCGCAAAAGTCCTACCGCCGAGCGCGCGGTTTTCCTGCGCCTGCTCGACACCGAGGACGATAAGCTCTGGCACTGGTTCATGGGCCACGAGACCGCTCCCGATGCCTCGCTCCAGGCGCTTGTCGACCGGATTCGCACCCTGCCGCCTTGAATGGCGGCCTTCGAGCTGGATGTGCGTTGCCCTGCTGGTGGCGACGACCCTGTCGGCACTGGCCTGCCTGGGATCGGGCCTGCCGCCGCGCGCGTCCTGGCCCATCGCCGTCGCCGCCCTGGCTTATGGGCTGCACCAGGCGCATCGCGAGTGGGGGCGACCGCCACTGGACATCGTCCTGGCCGCGGAGGGCGTACGCATCGACGGGGCGCCCGTGGACGGCTTCGAGGTCGTCTGGCGCGGCCCCCTGGTCGTGGCGAGCTGGCGCGGGGAGGGCGGACGTCCCCGGCGCCGCGCGTGGCTGCCCGACACCTTGCCCGCCGCCGACCGACGTGAACTCCGGCTGGCATTGATCCGGGTCGCACCTGCCCGGAATCCCGGATCGATGGCACCATAGGCCGCTATGTTCAAACCCATCCCCGTGGCCATTGGCCTGCGCTACCTTCGCGCGAAACGCCGGAACGGCTTCATCTCGTTCATCTCCTTCGCATCCCTGGCCGGCATCGCACTGGGCGTGATGACGCTGATCACCGCCCTGGCGGTCATGAGCGGCTTCCAGCGCGAGATCCGCGACCGCATGCTGCAGATGGTCGCCCACGCCACCGTCAGCGCCTATGGCGAGCCGCTCGAGGACTGGCCGCGCGCCGTCGACATGGCGCTCGCCGACCCGCGCGTGGCCGGCGCCGCGCCCTACGTCGAGAAAGAGGCGCTGGTCTCCGGCACGCGCAACCAGCCGGCGATGATCCGGGGCATCGTCCCCGAGCGCGAGGCGACCACGTCGGTGCTCGCCGAGAAGATGGTCATGGGAAGACTGGATTCGCTCGCGCCGGGCAAGTTCAACATCGTGCTGGGCAAGGAGCTCGCGCTCTGGCTGGGCGTGGGGGTGGGCGACAGCGTCATCGTGACCACTTCGAATTTCCGCAGCACGCCGATGGGCGCGGTGGCCCAGCAGAAGCGCTTCACCGTCAGCGGCCTGTTCGAGGCCGGATACCAGGAGTTCGACAAGGGCCTGGCGGTGGTGAACATGTCCGACCTGCAGCGGGTGCTGCGGATGGGCGATGGCGTCACCGGCGTGCGCCTGCGCCTGAACGACATGGACCAGTCCTGGGACGTCGCCCGCGACCTCGCGCTCGGCCTTGGCGGGCCATACCGGGTCAGCGACTGGGCGAGCGAGAACGCCAACATGTTCCATGCCCTGAAGATGGAGAAGACGCTGATCGGCATCCTGTTGTCGCTGATCATCGCGATGGGCGCCTTCAACCTGGTGTCCTCGCAGGTGATGCTGGTGACAGACAAGCAGGCCGACATCGCCATCCTGCGCACCCTGGGCCTGTCGCCGGGCGGCGTGATGCGGGTGTTCATGGTGCAGGGTTCGGTGATCGGCGTGGTCGGCACGGTCATCGGGGTCGTCGGCGGCATCGCGCTGACGCTGAGCCTGGAGCACATCCTGCGATTCATCGAGGAGGTCTTCGGGGTGAGCCTGCTGCCGTCCGCCGACGTGTACTACATCACCGGCCTGCCCACCGACCTGCAGGTGCACGACATCGTGATGATCGCCTGCACCGCGCTGGCGATGGCCTTCATCGCCACCCTGTACCCGGCCTGGCGCGCGTCGCGCACGGCGCCCGCGGAGGCCCTGCGCTATGAATGACATCCGGCCCACCCACGCCGCGGACGAGACACCGGTCATCGAGTGCCGGGCCCTGGGCAAGACCTATGCCGAGGGCGGCCTGCACACGCCGGTGTTCGACGGCCTCGACCTGACCGTGCGCCAGCGCGAGACGGTGGCGATCCTGGGCGCTTCGGGCGCGGGCAAGAGCACCTTGCTGCACCTGCTCGGCGGCCTGGACGTGCCCACGGCGGGCGAGGTGCTGGTCGCCGGCCACCGCATGAACGGCCTGTCGGATGCCGAGCGCGGCCGCCTGAGGAACCGGGCGCTGGGCTTCGTCTACCAGTTCCACCACCTGCTGCCGGAGTTCACCGCGCGCGAGAACGTGATGATGCCCGTCCTGCTGGGTGGCGCGGAGGTCGCCGAAGCCGACCGTCGGGCGACCGCGTTGCTGGAAGCGGTGGGCCTGGGCCACCGCCTGGGCCACAAGCCCGGTGAGCTGTCGGGCGGTGAACGCCAGCGCGCCGCGGTGGCGCGGGCGCTGGTCAACAACCCGGGTTGCGTGCTCGGCGACGAACCGACCGGCAACCTGGACGAAAAGACCGCCTCCACGGTGTTCGAGCTGATGCTGACGCTCAATCGCGAGCAGGGCACGAGCCTGGTGATGGTGACCCACGACCGGCGCCTCGCACGGCGCCTGGACCGCGTGCTGGAACTGCACGAAGGCAAGCTCAGGGAGCTTTCACCCGACGAGGTCTGAGGATGATCCCAGCGGCACGGACGCCGCCCGATGCGCCCACCCCATCCCATGCGGGGCCGCCCCTGGTCGGCCCGGCCGTCGCCACCTGCGTGCTCGCGGGGTGCCTGGCCGCGCTCTGGCTGCCGCGTTTCCCGCCCCTGTGGGTGGGCCTGCCGGCTTTGCTGGCTGGTGCGGGCCTACTGCTGGCGACGCCCCGCCTGCGGCTCCCCGCGGGCGTGTTGCTGGGCCTGGGCCTGGCCGCACTTCACGCCCAGCATGCCTTGTCACTGCAGTTGCCGCCGCGGCTCGAGAAGACGACGGCAAGCGTGACCGGACGCATCGCCGGGCTGCCGATCCACGAGGCCGGGCGGACCCGCTTCGAGTTCCGCGTCGACGATGCGCCGCCGGCGCCGGCGGTCCTGCGTGGGCGTCTGGTGCGCGCGAGCCTGCGCGATCCCGCGCTCGATGCGCGGATGCGCTACCGCGCCGGACAGCGCTGGCGGCTGGACCTGCGCCTGCGGGCGCCCCGCGGCCTGCGCAACCCCGGCGGCTTCGATGGCGAACGTTCGGCACTGGCCGCGCGCCTGGCCGCGCAGGGGCATGTCGTGGCACCGGCTGGCGCGCTCATGCTGTCGCCGGCGAGCGGCATCGATGCCTGGCGCGAGAGCATGTCCGCGCGGATCGGGGAGGGCGTGGAGGCGCCATCCTCGCGGTTCGTGCGCGCGCTTGCCCTGGGCGACACGCGGGGCCTGGACGACAGCGACTGGGCGCTGTTGCGCGCGGTCGGCCTGACCCACCTGGTCGCCATCTCCGGTTTTCATGTCGGCCTCGTGGCGGGCTTCGCCGCCCTGCTCGCGCAGGCCCTGTGGTGGTGCTTCCCGGGGCTCAGCCGGCGCCTGCCCAGGCCCCTGGCCGCCGCCCTGGCGGGCGTGATCGGGGCCGGCCTGTACGCCGCCGTCGCCGGGTTCGCCCTGCCGACGGTACGCACCGTACTGATGATCGCGGCGGTGGCCACGATGCGGCTGGGGCGGCGCCGGGTCGACATGCCGGGCGCCCTCGCGGTGGCCGCGCTGGTGATGCTGCTGCTCGATCCGCTGTCGGTCCTGTCGGCCGGCTTCTGGCTCAGTTTCATGGGAGTGGCCTGGCTGCTGTGGTGCCTGCCGGACCCCGAGCGACGCCCGCTGCGCGCCTTCCTGTCGGCGCAGGCGGTCGCCACCCTGGGCCTGCTCCCGCTCAGCGTGGCCCTGTTCGGCCAGGCCTCGCTGGCCGGTCCGGTCGCCAACCTGGTGGCCGTGCCCTGGTGGAGCCTGGTCGTGGTGCCGCTGGCGCTGGCCGGCACTGCGCTCGACAGCCTGTTCGCGGGCGCAGGGACCGGCCTGTGGCGGCTGTCGGCGCTCTGCTTCGACCTCGCCTGGCCGTTGTTCGAACGCCTGGGACATAGCCCGCTCGCCGTTCGCTGGATTCCCGAATCCGATGCCTGGGCGCTCCTGCTGGCCCTGTTGGGGGCCTTCTGGTTGCTGCTGCCGCGCGCCGTGCCGGGCCGGGCGCTTGCGCTGCTGCTGTGGCTGCCGCTGCTGTGGCCGGCACGGCAGCTGCCCGGCTACGGCGAGGCGGAGCTGCAGGTGCTCGACGTCGGCCAGGGCCTGGCGGTGCTGGTGCGGACCGCGCGCCACCAGATGCTCTACGACGCCGGGCCGGCCAGCCGGGACGGGGAGTACGACGCGGGCGCGCGCGTGGTGGTCCCGGCGCTGCGGGCGCTGGGGGTGGGGCGGCTCGACCGGATCATGCTCAGCCATGCCGACCGCGACCACGCCGGGGGCCTGGAGGCGGTCGTCGAGGCCTTCCCGGGCGCCGCGCTGGTCGCGCCGGACGGCGCGGGCGTCGGCGCGCAACGGCCGTGCGTCTCGGGAGACCGCTGGCAGTGGGACGGGGTCCGCTTCGAGGTCCTGCACCCGACGCCGTACTTTCCCTACCTGCGCAACGAATCCAGTTGCGTCCTGCGCATCGAGGCGGCAGGCGCCACGGCGCTGTTCACCGGGGACATCAGCGAGGTGGTCGAGACGCGCCTGCTGAACCTGCGCCGCACGGACCTCCGCGCCGACGTGGTGCTGGTGCCGCACCATGGCAGCGGTTCGTCGTCGAGCGCGTCGTTCATCGCCGCCACGGGCGCCCGCCACGCGCTGGTATCCAGCGGCCACGGCAACCGCTTCGGGCATCCCAGGCCGGCGGTGGTGTCGCGTTGGCGGGCGGCGGGCGCCGAGGTCCACGACACGGCCCGGGCCGGCAGCCTCGCGGTGCGCCTGGCACCGGGCGGCGCCACGGTGGAATCGAGACGCGTGGCACAGCCGCGGGGGTGGGATGCGGAGTCCCGCGGGCGCGCGGCTTCGGAGGCGCGGTGACTGGGCTATCCTATCGGCCGGATGTTCACGGCGCAGGCCGGAGGTTTCGCGTGCTCGAATTGGTCAAGGCCGGCGGTTGGCCGATGATCCCGCTGTTGTTGTTGTCGCTGGTGGCCCTGGCGATCATCGTCGAACGTGCCTGGACGCTGCGCCGCGCCGCGGTGCTCCCGCCCGGCCTGGGCAAGGAAGTGCGCGCCTGGGCCGGTCGCGGCAAGCTCGATCCGGCCCACATCGAATCGCTGCGCCGCACCTCGCCGCTGGGCGAATTGCTGGCCGCCGCGCTCGACGTGCGCAACCGCCCGCGCGACCAGGTCCGCGAACGCATCGAGGACGTCGGGCGCCACCTGGTGCACCGCATGGAGCGTTTCCTGAACACGCTGGGCACGATCGCCGCGGCGGGGCCCCTGCTGGGCCTGTTCGGCACCGTCGTGGGCATGATCCAGATGTTCCTGGTGATCGGCGACCAGGGCATCGGCGACGTCAACCAGCTCGCCGGCGGCATCGGCAAGGCCCTGGTCTGCACGGCGACGGGCATGATCGTGGCGATCCCCGCGCTGATGATGCACCGCTGGTTCCGCGGCCGGATCGGCGAATACATCGTGACCATGGAACACGAGGCGATCCAGTTGCTCGACACCCTGGAACCGGCCGGGCGCCCGGCGCCGGGCCCGGCGCCGGCCACGCGCAAGGCGCCGGCCAGGGCAGGGGCCTGACGCGCATGCGCATCCAGGACCATCGCGCCTTCGACGAGCCCGAGATCAACCTCGTGCCGTTGATCGACGTGATCCTCGTGCTGATCATCTTCTTCGTGGTCACCACGACCTTCGACGCGCGTTCGGTGCTCAAGCTGCAGTTGCCGCAGGCGACCGGCGAGGCCAACGATGCCAGCCAGTCGCTGAGCGTGCTGGTCAACGCCGATGGTCGTTACTTCGTCGACGACCGCGAGGTGCTGCGCGACGACCTCGAATCGTTGAAGTCGACGCTGGCCGAGGTCGCCGGCGACGATCGCGACCGTCCGGTGCTCCTGCGCGCCGACGCGCGCACGCCCCACCAGGCGGTCGTGACCGCCTACGACGCGCTGGGCCAGCTCGGCTTCAAACGGGTGATGATCGCCACCGCGCCGCAGGCCGCGACGCCGGCCACCGCCGCCGGGACGCCTCCATGACGAAGCCCGACAGGGCCTGGGACATCTACCGGCGGCTGCTCGCCTTCGCGAAGCCCTATCGGCCGCTCCTGCTGGTCGCCCTGGTCGGCATGGTGGTGGAAGCCGCCGCGGGCGGCGCCTTCACCAAGCTGATGGAACCAGTGGTCAACGAGACCTTCATTCGCGAGGACTCCGGCCTGCGCAGCTGGCTGCCGCTGATCATCGTCGGCCTGTTCGTGCTGCGCGGGATCGCCGGCTACGTCAGCGACATGGGCATGGCCCATGCCGGCCGCGGGATTTCCCGCGACCTGCGGGTGAAGGTGCTCGACAAATACCTGCGCCTGCCGGGGGCGCGCTTCGACAGCGAGCCGGTGCCCTCGATGCTCGTGCGCCTGGGCTCGGACAGCGACCAGGTCGCGCAGGCCGCGGTCGATGCCATGAAGGTCATGCTGCAGCAGTCCTTCCAGGTCATCGCCAGCCTGATCGTCATGCTGTGGACCAGCTGGCAGGTGACCATCGCCATCCTGATCATGGCGCCGCCGCTGGCCTGGGTGATGGACCGGGTCGGCAAGCGCTACCGCAAGATCAGCCATCGCATCCAGGAGAGCGGCAGCCAGCTGATGCAGTCCGCCGACCAGGCCCTGTCCAACCAGCAGGAAGTGAAGGTGTACGGTGCGCAGGAGGTCGAGATGCAGCGTTATGCCGCGCAGGCCGACCACCACCGCCGCCTCAGCGTCAAGGTCGAATCCACGCGCAGCCTCTCCTCGGCGATGGTGCAGCTGATGGGCTCGGTGGGGCTGGCCCTGCTGCTGTTCTTCGCCGGTCGCGAAGCCGCGGCAGGTCGCCTCAGTGCGGGTGGCTTCGTGGCCTTGATGATCGCGATGATGGCGATCATCCCGGCGCTGCGGCAGCTCACCAACGTGCAGAACATGCTGCAGCGCGGCGTCGCCTCGGCCGAGCGCCTGTTCAATGTGCTCGATGCCGAGGACGAGCCCGATTCCGGCACCCGGCCGCTCGACCGGGCCCGCGGCGTGATCGAGTTCGACGGCGTGACCGCCCGCTACCCCGGCCAGGAGACGCCGGCCCTGGCCGACGTCAGCTTCACCGCGAGACCCGGCACGGTCACCGCGATCGTCGGTCGCTCGGGCAGCGGCAAGACCAGCCTGATCAAGCTGATCCCCCGCTTCTACGAGCCCGAAGCCGGGCAGATCCGGCTCGATGGCCACCCGCTCGACGAGTACAGGCTGAGCGATCTGCGCCGCAACATCGCGCTGGTCGGCCAGCAGGTGATGCTGTTCGACGGCAGCGTCGCCGCCAACATCGCCTACGGCGAGCTGCGCGGACGCTCGCCGGAGGCCCTGGCGTCGGCGATCCGCGGCGCGAACGCGATGGAGTTCGTCGAGAAGCTGCCCGAGGGCGCGCAGACCGGCATCGGCAGCAAGGGCGGCAAGCTCTCCGGCGGCCAGCGGCAGCGCCTGGCGATCGCAAGGGCGATGCTCAAGGATGCGCCGATCCTGATCCTCGACGAGGCCACCGCGGCGCTGGATGCGGAATCCGAACGCCTGGTCCAGGACGCGCTCGAGCACCTGATGCCCAACCGCACGACCCTGGTGATCGCGCACCGCCTCGCCACCATCGAGCATGCCGACCAGGTATTGGTCATGGACGAAGGCCGCATCGTCGAGCGGGGCACTCACGCCGGGTTGATCGCCGCCGACGGACTGTATGCACACCTCCATCGAATGCAGTTCCGCGAGGCGACATGACCGGACGCACGCAGCGGGCGCGGGGACAGGCGCCGCGCTACTGGTACGACGGCGCGCCCGCGCCCCTGTTCGCCAAACTCGTCTCGGGCCTCTATGCCGGCGTCACCGGCGCGCGGCGCTGGCTGTACCGCAAGGGCTGGCTGCGTTCGCGCCATCCCGGCGTGCCGGTGGTGGTGGTCGGCAACATCACCGCGGGGGGATCGGGCAAGACCCCGCTGACGATCGCCATCGTCGAGCGCCTGCGCCAGCAGGGCTACACGCCGGGCGTCGCCAGTCGCGGCCATGGCCGCGAGGACGAGGCCACGCCGCTGTGGGTCGACGCGCGGACCGATCCGGCGCGCGCAGGCGACGAGCCGGTGCTGATCGCCGCCCACACCGGCGTGCGCCTTCGCGTCGACCGCGACCGCCATGCCGCCGCGCGGGCCCTGGCCGAGGCCGGCTGCGATGTCGTCGTCTGCGACGACGGACTCCAGCACTACGGCCTGGCCCGCGACATCGAGATCGAGGTCATCGACGGCCAGCGCCGCTACGGCAATGGTCGCCTGCTGCCGGCCGGCCCGCTGCGCGAGCCGGTCGAGCGCGGGCGCCGCTGCGATTTCCGCATCGCCAACGTGCCCGAGGGCAACGGCGAGGGCGCGCGTGCCGGCTTCGGCGAGTGGCCGATGCGCCTGATGGCCGACAAGGCGCTGCCCCTGGTCGGTGGCCGGCCCTGCGGCCTGGAGGCCTTCGCCGGTCACCGGGTCCACGCGGTCGCCGGCATCGGCAATCCCGAGCGCTTCTTCGCGATGCTGCGCCAGCGCGACATCGCCGTGGTCCCGCATGCCTTTCCGGACCACCACGACTACAGCGAAGCCGACCTGGAGTTCGGCAGTCCGTTGCCGGTCCTGATGACCGAGAAGGACGCGGTGAAATGCCGCGACTTCCTGGCGCCCAGCCATTTCAGCGTGCCGGTGCGCGCGGAACTGCCGGAGGCCTTCTGGGTCGCCTTCATCGCGCGCCTGCAGGCGCTGGGGAGCCCTGATGAGTCGAACTGAACCTGGTTTCGTCGTCGCCATACCCGCTCGCCACGATGCGTCCCGGCTGCCCGGCAAGCCCCTGCGCCTGCTCGGCGGGGAGCCGCTGGTGCTGCACGTGGCGCGCCGCGCGCTCGCCGCCGGCGCGCGCGAGGTCTGGGTCGCCGCCGACGATGAGCGCATCGCACGCGCGCTCGAGGGCGCCGGCGTGCGCGTGGCGATGACCTCGCGCGCGCATGCATCGGGCACCGACCGGCTGGCCGAATGCGCGGCCATCGCCGGCTGGGACGACGCCACGGTGGTGGTCAACCTGCAGGGCGACGAGCCCTTCGCGCCGGCGACGGGCATCCGCGCCGTCGCCGCCCTCGTCGGCGAGAGCGGGGCGGACATGGCGACCCTGGCCACCGCGGTGGAGGACGTCGACACGCTGTTCGACCCCAATGCGGTGAAGGTCGTGCGCGCCGCCAACGGCGATGCGCTGTACTTCAGCCGGGCGCCGATGCCCTGGCCCCGCGATGCGTTCCAGCGCGACCGCGACCGCTTGCCCGAAGGCGGCCACTGGCTCCGCCACATCGGCATCTACGGATACCGCGTCGGTTTCCTGAAGCGGTTCGCGGCGATGCCGCCCGGGCGCCTGGAGCAGATCGAGGCGCTGGAGCAGTTGCGCGTCCTGGAGGCGGGCTGCCGCATCGCCGTCGCCCTGGCGCCGGAGGCTTTCCCGCCCGGCGTCGACACCCCCGACGACCTCGCGCGCGCCGAGGCCCGGCTGGCCGCGTCGCATGGCTGAGCCGATCCGCCTGCTCGTCGTCTGCCTGGGCAACATCTGCCGCTCGCCGATGGCCGAGGGCGTGTTGCGTGCGCGCATCGAGGCCTCGCCGCTGGCGGGGCAGGTCGAGATCGACTCCGCCGGTACCGGCGACTGGCACGTCGGCCAGCCGCCCGATCGCCGCGCGGTGGCCAAGGCGCGCGAGCACGGCGTCGACATCGGCGACCTGCGGGCACGCCAGTTCGCCGTCGACGACCACCACGACTTCGACTGGTTGCTGTGCGCCGACCGCGCCAACCTGCGCGACGTGCGCCGGCTCGCGCCGGCCGACGGCGCGCGCGCCGGTAGCGGGCTGCTGCTGGAATGGGCGGGGCTGGCGGACGACCCCGAGATTCCCGATCCCTACACGGGCGGTGAAGCGCAGTTCGAGCATGTGTTCCGCCTGCTCGATGCCGCCGCCGCGGGCGTGCTGGCCCGCCTGCAGCGCGAATACCGCCGCTGAGGGCGTGACGTGGTGCCGGCGCCGCGCACGGGGGGCTTGCCCTTGGCGCTCGCGGACCCAATCCTTGGGCGGATGCCCGCCATGATCCGCCCCGTTCCACCTCGCACCGCGCCTGCGCCGATCGATGTCGGCGCGCGCGGGCAGGGGCATGGCCGATGAGCGCGCCGCCGCCCTTCGACGGCAAGGCCTTCGTCAGCGGCCTGAGTACCGCGCCCGGTGTCTACCGCATGATCGCCGCCGACGACAGCGTGCTGTACGTGGGCAAGGCCGGCGCCCTGCGCAAGCGGGTCGCCAGCTATTTCAACGCCTCGCCGAAGTCCGCGCGGATCATGTCCATGCTCTCGCAGGTCGCGCGCATGGAGGTCACGGTGACGCGCACCGAGGCCGAGGCGCTGATCCTCGAGAACCAGCTGATCAAGTCGCTCAAGCCGCGCTACAACGTGCTGCTGCGCGACGACAAGAGTTACCCCTACGTGCTGATGACCCAGGAGGCCTGGCCGCGCATCGCGATGCACCGGGGCCCGCGCACCCAGCCCGGCCGCTATTTCGGCCCGTACCCCAGCGTGGGCGCGGTGCGCGAGACGCTCAACCTGATGCACAAGCTGTTCCGCCTGCGCAGTTGCGAGGACAGCGTGTTCCGCAACCGTTCCCGGCCCTGTCTCCAGTACCAGATCGGTCGCTGCAGCGCCCCGTGCGTGGAGCGGGTGTCCGCCGGCGAATACCGGGAGAGCCTGCGCCGCGCGACGATGCTGCTGGAAGGGCGCAGCGACGAGCTGACCGGCGAGCTCGGGACGGCCATGGAGGCGGCCAGCGAGCGCCTGGACTTCGAGGAGGCCGCGCGCCTGCGCGACCTGATCGCGTCGATCCGCACCCTGCAGGCACGCCAGTACGTGGACGGCCGCGCCGCGGACCTCGACGTGTTGGCCGTGGCCATGCAGGGGGCCGCGGCCTGCGTGCTGCTGCTCGCCTTCCGCGACGGCCGCAACCTCGGTACGCGCGCGTTCTTCCCCCGCACCAACGGCAGCGAGAGCCCGGACGAGGTGTTGGCCGCGTTCGTGTCGCAGTACTACGGCGAGCAGCGGCCGCCGTCGGAGATCGTCCTCGACCGCGACATTCCCGACCGCGAGCTGATCGAGCAGGCGCTCTCCGCGGTGGATGCGCGCCGGGTGCAGATCCGCAGCCGCGTGCGCGGCGAGCGCGCGGGTTACCTCGACCTGGCGCGCCGCAACGCGGCCCTGGCGCTGGCGACCGAACGCACCAGCCACGCCGCCCAGAAGGCCCGGGCCGAGGCGCTGCAGGCGCTGCTCGGGCTTGAGGAGCCGGCATCGCGCATCGAGTGCTTCGACATCAGCCACACCATGGGCGAGGCCACGGTGGCCTCGTGCGTGGTCTTCGACGCGGAAGGCCCGGTGCGTGCCCAGTACCGGCGCTACAACATCGCCGGGATCGAGCCCGGCGACGATTACGCGGCCATGCACCAGGCCATCGAACGGCGCTTCCGCCGGGCCATGGACGAGGCGGGCGTGTTGCCCGAGGTGCTGCTGATCGATGGCGGCGCGGGGCAGGTGGCCCAGGCCCGCGAGGCCCTGGCCGAGCTCGGCGTCCAGGGCGTGCTGCTGGTCGGCGTGGCCAAGGGCCCGGCCCGGCGTCCCGGCGACGAGGAGCTGCTGCTGCCCGACGGCCGAAGCGTGCGCCCGGGCGCGGAGTCGCCGGCCCTGCAACTGGTCCAGCAGGTGCGCGACGAAGCACACCGCTTCGCGATCACCGGCCATCGCGGCAAGCGCCAGAAGGTGCGCAACACCAGTCGCCTGGAGGACATCCCCGGCATCGGACCGCGACGGCGCGCCAGCCTGCTCAGGCACTTCGGCGGCCTGGGCGGCCTGAAGGCCGCGGGGGTGGAGGAAATCGCCCGCGTGGAGGGCATCAATGTTTCACTCGCGGAGCGTATCTATGCCACCCTGCATGGGTTGGATGCCCCCGGCGCCCAGAACACCCCCACCTGACGCGGTCCACGCGGAGTAATCGATGAAGTTGACGGTGCCCACCATGCTCACCCTGCTGCGGATCCTGTTGATCCCGGTACTCGTGCTGGTGTTCTACCTGCCGTTCAAGTGGACCAATTTCGCCGCCGCGTTCATCTTTGCCATGGCCTCGATCACCGACTGGCTGGATGGCTGGATCGCGCGCGCCTACAACCAGCATTCAGCTTTCGGCGCCTTCCTGGACCCGGTGGCCGACAAGCTCATGGTGGCCATCGCGCTGATGCTCACCGTGCAGGCCCACCCGACGATCTGGATGACCTTGTGGGCGGCGGTGATCATCGGGCGCGAGATCGCGGTGTCCGCGCTGCGCGAGTGGATGGCCGAGGTCGGCGAGCGCTCCAAGGTCAAGGTCGCCACGGTCGGCAAGATCAAGACCATCGTGCAGATGGTCGCGCTGGTCTGCCTGCTGTACCAGGAGCCTTTCGTCGGGCTGCCGGTGTTCGTGATCGGCGAGTGGCTGTTGGCCGCGGCGGCCCTGCTGACGCTGTGGTCGGGCCTGGCGTACCTGCGTGCGGCATGGCCGACCCTGAGCGCGGATACGAAAATCTGAAAAAAGCAGTTGACACTTTCGTGGCGATGCCTAAAATGGCGGCTCCTCAGCGGGAATAGCTCAGTTGGTAGAGCACGACCTTGCCAAGGTCGGGGTCGCGAGTTCGAGTCTCGTTTCCCGCTCCAGTTTCAGGAAGGGGCAACCCTTTTGACAAAGCCCCCTCTGCGGGGTTTTGTTTTTTCCGGAAGACGAAAGCGCAATGCAGCGCGCAAACGCCCGCAAAGGCGTTAAGCTTCCGGACAGTCACCGGCCGGGTGGCAGAGTGGTTATGCAGCGGATTGCAAATCCGTGTACGCCGGTTCGATTCCGACCTCGGCCTCCAGACAGACGGGACGCTCCCATGGGCGTCCCGTTTTGTTTTCCGGCCCCGGCGCATCGCCACGGACATGTGGCGTAAGCTACGCGCCGACACGTCGTGCCGCCCGGATGGCGAAACAGGTAGACGCAGCGGACTTAAAATCCGCCGGGGGCAACCCCTTGCCGGTTCGAACCCGGCTCCGGGCACCAGGTCGGGCCTTCGCTTCCGGGCTGGCACCGCGCGCGGGTCGCGCGTTAGGCTGGTCGCATGCGCACTCCATCACGAAATTTCGCTGCAACCGCCTTCGCTGCCGCCCTCTCGTTCGGCGCGCCGGTCGCCGCCGCCGACTTCGACCGATGCGTCGACGGCCTGCGTGGCAAGGCCTTGTCCGAGGGCATCGATGCGAGCGTGTTCGACGCCAACGTCGCCACCGTGACGCCCGACCCAAGCCTGCTCGAACTGCTGGACCGGCAGCCGGAATTCAGCACGCCGATCTGGGACTACATGGCCGGCCTCGTCGACGAGGAGCGCGTGGAGGAGGGCAAGGCCATGCTCGCCACCCACGCCGCGACCCTGGCGCGCGTGGAGGACGTCTATGGCGTCGATCCGGCGACCGTGGTCGCGGTCTGGGGCGTGGAGAGCAACTACGGACAGGTGTTCGGCAAGCGCCCCTTGCTGACCTCGCTGACCACGCTGTCGTGCATGGGGCGTCGGCAGGCCTTCTTCCGCGGCGAACTGATCGAGACGCTGCGCATCGTGCAGTCCGGCGACGTCGCACCCGACAAGCTCGTCGGTTCCTGGGCCGGTGCGTTCGGCCACACCCAGTTCATGCCCTCGACGTACCGGCGCATCGCGGTGGACTTCGACGGCGACGGCCGTCGCGACCTGGTCGGCAGCGTGCCCGATGCACTGGCCTCGACGGCGAACTACCTCAAGCGTTCGGGCTGGCGCAGCGGCCAGCCGTGGGGGTTCGAGGTGCGCCTGCCGGAAGGCTTCGACGTCTCGGGCGCCGGGCGAAAGAACCGGCATCCGCTGGCATACTGGCAGGGACGCGGCGTGCGCCGTATCGACGGCGTGGAAATCGCCTTGCCGGCGCAGACACCGACCGCGCTGTTGCTCCCTGCGGGTGAGGCGGGACCGGCGTTCCTGGTGTTCAAGAACTTCGATGCGATCTATTCCTACAACGCGGCCGAAAGCTATGCGCTGGCGATCGCGCACCTGTCCGACCGCCTGCGCGGCCGGGGCGGGTTCACGACGCCCTGGCCGACGCCCGACCCGGGGCTTTCGCGCCGCGAGCGTCGCGAGCTGCAGGAACTGCTGCTCGCGAGGGGGCACGACATCGGCGAGGTCGACGGGATGATTGGTTCGGCCACCCGCGCGGCGATCAAGCTCGAGCAGGCGCGGTTGGGCCTGCCGGTCGACGGCCGTGGCGGCCTTCGCATCCTCGAGGCCCTGCGCGCCGACACCACGCCGACGCCTTCGCCGGCACAGTAGGCACACCCGCGATCCGATCCGCCCGCGCCCACCCGGAGCCCGCATGTCCCGCTATTCCGCCTATGCCCTCAGCCTGCTGTTGACCGCCCTGTCGATCGGCCTGCTCGCCGTGGACCCGAAGTGGGCCTGGGGCGTGGCGATCTTCGGCCTGGTCGCGGGCCTGGGCACCTGGGACCTGCTGCAGAAGACCAGCACGCTGCGCCGCAACTACCCGGTCCTCGCGCATTTCCGCTACGGGCTCGAATCGATCGGTCCGGAGATGCGCCAGTACTTCATCGAGGCCGACACCGCCGAGGTGCCATTCTCGCGCCAGCAGCGCGCGCTCGTGTACCAGCGCGCCAAGTCGGTCAGCGACGTGCGTCCCTTCGGCAGCCTGCAGGACATCTACGCGCTCGACTACGAATGGATCAACCATTCGATGAACCCGATCGAGCACGGCTCGCACGACTTCCGCGTGCTGGTGGGCGAGGGCACCGCGCACCCTTACTCGGCGAGTGTGTTCAACATCTCGGCGATGAGCTTCGGCTCGCTGTCGGCCAACGCCATCCGCGCCCTCAACGAGGGCGCGCGCTTGGGCGGCTTCTACCACGACACCGGCGAAGGCTCGATCTCACGCTACCACCGCGAACCGGGCGGCGACCTGGTGTGGGAAATCGGCTCGGGCTACTTCGGCTGCCGTAACCCGGACGGCAGCTTCAGCGAGGAGCGCTTCGTCGAGAACGCGCGCACCGACCAGGTCAAGATGATCGAGATCAAGCTGTCGCAGGGCGCCAAGCCCGGCCATGGCGGCATGCTGCCGGGCGCCAAGGTGACCGCCGAGATCGCCGCGGCACGGGGCGTGCAGGTCGGCGAGGACTGCATCTCGCCCGCCCGCCACAGTGCCTTCTCGACGCCCCGGGAGCTGCTGGACTTCGTCGCGCGCCTGCGCGAGCTGTCGGGCGGCAAGCCGACCGGGTTCAAGCTCGCGGTGGGCCATCCCTGGGAGTGGTTCGGCATCGCGAAGGCCATGCGCGAAACCGGGATCCTCCCGGACTTCATCGTGGTCGACGGCGCCGAGGGCGGCACCGGCGCGGCACCCGCCGAGTTCATCGATCATGTCGGCCTGCCGATGCACGAGGCCCTGATGCTGGTCCACAACACCCTGGTGGGCCTGGAGCTGCGCGACAAGGTCCGCGTCGCCGCCGCCGGGCGCATCACCAGTGCATTCGACCTGGCCAGGACCCTGGCCATGGGCGCGGACTGGTGCAACGCCGGGCGCGGCTTCATGTTCGCCCTGGGTTGCATCCAGGCGCAGAGCTGCCACAACGATCGCTGTCCCACCGGCGTCGCCACGCAGGATCCGTCGCGGTGGCGCCACCTGGACGTCGCCGACAAGGCGGTGCGCGTGGCGGGGTTCCAGCAGAACACGCTCAAGGCGCTGCGCGACCTGTTGTGCGCGGCGGGTCTTTCCGAACCCGGACAGGTCGGACCCGAACACATCCTGCGGCGCGTGTCGCCGACCGAAGTGCGCTCGCTCGCCGCGCTCCATCGTTTCCTGGCACCCGGCGAGCTCCTGCACGGCGTGCCCGACCATGCGGTGTTCCAGGATTTCTGGGCCGATGCCAGCAGCGAGGCCTTCACCGCGCCCGCCAAGGTCGAGGCGATGCGGCGCAGCAAGTCGCACTGAGGCCGGCGCGCCCGGCGCCCGCTCAGTCGAGCAGTTCGAGCACCCGCTCCGGCGGACGGCCGACCACGGCGCGCTGGCCACGCACGAAGATGGGCCGTTCGATCAGTTTCGGGTGCGAATGCATCGCCGCGAGCAGGCGCGCGTCGTCGACGCCAGGATCGTCCAGGCCGAGGGCCTTGTACGCCTCTTCGCCCGTGCGAAGCAGGTTGCGCGGCGCCATGCCGAGCGCCTGCAGCAGCGCCTGCAGTTCCTCGATGCTGGGCGGCGCATCGAGATAGGCGACGATCTCGGGTTCGATGCCGCGCGCCTGCAACAGGGCGAGCGCCGCGCGCGACTTCGAGCAGCGCGGGTTGTGGAAGTAGCGACACTCGTCCATGCAGGCTCCTGGGATGTGCGGGCCGATGCCAGGCCCTGGCCGGCGCAACAAAAAAGGCCGGCGATGGGCCGGCCTTTCGGGGTGTTGGTGGGCGGTGCAGGGATCGAACCTGCGACCCTTGCCGTGTGAAGGCAATGCTCTACCGCTGAGCTAACCGCCCGTGCCTGGCGCTATTGGAAGCCGCTGGCGTGGGCCGCGCAGTTTACTGGTCGCGCAAGCGGCAGGCAAGGGGTTTCGTGCGACGGATTCATGATCGGCGGGCCCGTGCGAAGCGCGGCCGGGTGCCGCTCAGCCCTGCTGCAGGCGCACGACCAGGTCGACGTAGCGCTGGCGGGCCTCGTTGCGCGGCGTGCCGGCCAGTTCGGCCCAGGCCTTGTATTTGGCGGTGCCGACGAAATCGAAGAAGCCCGGTTCGGGACCGCTGACGTCGCCTTCGCTGCCCTGTTTGTACAGCGCATAGAGCTGCAGCAGGGTGGAATTGTCGGGGCGAACGGGCAGCGCGTGGACATCGCGTGCCGCCTGCGCGAAAGCGCTTTCCAGATCCGTCATCGGGCGGGTGCCGCGGTTGGGTTCGGCCGAATCACACCACGCGGCCGGCGGGGGGTCAACACGCGCGTTGGGCGCGTTGGTGCCCCCTGGTCATGTCAGTACTGGTGGCACTGCATGAAGCGGACCGACTGCGTGCCGCCGTCCAGTGGCTGCAACTGCACCCGCGATGCCCGCAGGTCGGGATACTCGCCCAGGATGTCGCAGATGGGGCGGACGAACTCGGGACCGTCCACCGCGCCTTCGGCCATGCCGACGAGCAGGGTCGAGCGCGTGCTCCAAGCGGCCCGCTGGACATCGGGCAGGGCATTGATGCGCGAGACGATCTGCTCGCGCTGCGAGGCCTCGTCGCCCGCTGCCGGGCTCGCGGGCGGCGGTGGCGACGGCGAGGCCGCGTTGTCGGGTTCCGTTTGCTGCACAGGCGCGGGGGCGGGCGGCGTCTCCGCGTCGCCGCTCGCTGCAGTGGGAGCGGGCGGCGGCTGAACCGGCGCCTCGCCGGGCGCCAGCATGAACGCCGCGCCCACGCCCAGGAGCACGGCGAGCAGCCAGGCCAGGCCGATCTCCAGGAGTGTCCGGCGGCGTGCATGGTGGGCCACGGACTGGTGCAGGCCATTGGGCAGCAGGTGTTCGACCAGGGCCCAGACGGCCCTGCCGTCGAGCAGTTCCAGGCCATGGCTGTTGCGTCGTGCGTCGGCCTGGACGTGGCCCAGCGTGGCGATGATGCCGCCGCCGGCGCCATGGAAATTGACCGAGCCGGCCAGGCTGTCCACCTGCGCGGCGTCGATCCGGTATTTCACGCCCTGCTTGCACGACAGCAACCACGTCCTGCCGTCGCGGATCAGCCGCACGTCGGATTTCTGCCCGCTCTGCGGGCTGGTCTGCTGGGGATCGGTCTCGAATCCCTGCGCATGCAGCGCTTCGACCACGAAGTTGGAGAACTCGCGCCAGCGCATGCCCGCCAGCGTGACCAGGCCCTGGCGGGTTTCGTGCTGCTTGCGGCGGACATGCCAGCAATAGAGGGTCAGTGCAGCGCCAAGCGTGAGCGTCACGCCCAGTGTGATCATTAGCGATGAAGCCGTGAGCATCCTGTCCTCTAGCCTGCCGGAATCGTCTTGTGGTGCATGTGAGCGCGGCGACTATACGCGCTGGCGCAGGTGAAGTCAGTGCGCCGGTTCACGGGAGCTGAACGATCCGATCAGGTATGTGTACGAAGCCGAGTGCGGGCGCTCGCGGACGCGACGGAACGGGCGCGCCCGCGACTTCCGGATCAGGACGCGCGCGGTCGCTTGGCGACGCCGGCGCGGGGTGACTTGACCGCCTTGCGCACGGTCTTGCGCGGCGTGGCGGGTGGGGTGCGCTTGGCGGCGGCCGCCTTGACGGCGGGCGCGCGACGCGGGGCGGCCGGTGAACGCGCGGCCAGCGCGTCGAGCTTCGCGTTCAGTTCGGCGATATCGGCGCGGGTGGGCACGCCCAGGCGCCCCAGGGTCTCGGCGACGCGCGACTCGAACGCGGTCTCCAGGCGCTTCCATGTCTCGTTGGCGCGCTCGCGTGCCTGGCCGACCCTCGATTCCATTGCCTCGCGCATGGCTTCGGCCTGGTGGCCGGCCGCCTCGCGCGCGGTCTTCTCGAAGCCCATGCCCTCGCGCACCAGGCTCTCGAAGAGCTTGTTGCCTTCCGATTGCGCGCGGGCGAAGGCGCCGACGCCCGCCAACCAGATCTGTTGGGCCGATTCGCTCATGCCGCGGGCCATGGCCTCGGCCTGGGCCTGCGGATCGAGGGCGTCGTGGGTGTCCCGGCCCTTCTTGCCGGGCTTCTTCTGCTTGGCCATGCGCATGCTCCTCGTTGGGGAAAGTCGGCACGCCAAAAAGCGCACCTCACCCGGGAGGACACCACGGAGGGGGTGTATGCCACGTGTGCGCCGGGAGCGATCGCCCCGACGCGCGCCCCTCAAACGAAGCGTTCGGCCAGGACTCGACGGATCTCGGACTCGATCGGTCCCTTGAACGCCGACATCAGCAGGCCCAGCTGGGCGGTCACGTGCACCTGCCCGGGCTCCAGCGCGATCCGGCCCTGGACGCCCGATGTGTTGAAGTCCACGCGGTCGCCGCACCAGTCGCAGGCCACGCCGAAACGCTCGGAGAGCTTTCCGGCGACCTCCTCGACGGCCTGGCGGGCCTGGTCGGGGCTGAGCGAGTGGGCATGGCGGATGTCGATACTGGGCATGGGGCTCTCCTGCGGTTGGCCCCATTGTGCGGGCTGGCGCGGGCCGCCACCAGTCGTCCGCCGCGGGCGCGCGCGGGCCGCTGACCGCGACGGCAGGCGGCGTGCTAGATTGCGCTCGCGTGAATTCCATCAGACTGCAATTCTCCAATCGCGAACACGGTGACCTGGTGCTGTCCCCGGGTGTCCGGGGCGTGGGCCGCGACGAATCCGGCCGGCTGGTGCTGGTCGACGATCCGGCCCGGTCGCTGGTGCAGTTCAGCGTGGACCGGCGCGGTCTGTGGATGCAGGTGCGCGACGACGTCCGCGGCGTCCACATCAACGGCCGGCCCGTCCGCCACATGGCGATGCTGCGACTGGGCGACGCCATCCACGTCGATGGCCATCGGCTGACCCTCTGCGGCCCGCAACCGCCCGCCGCGCCGGCGGGCGACGAGGCCGAGGCGCCGCGGTCGGGCGCATCCATGGTCCTGCGCGGGGTGGGCGGACCGCACCACGGCCGCGCGTTGCCACTGGACAAGCCGAGGCTGGTGGGCGGCCTGCGCTCGTGCGACCTGCACATCGACGAGCCGGCCTTCGCCGAGCGCCACGCCCGGCTCGAACCCCATCCCGAAGGCGCGGTCCTGCGCGACCTCGGTTCGGAGCAGGGCAGCTGGGTCAATGGCTGGCCGGTACGCCACGCGCTGCTGCTGCCGGGCGCGCAGCTGATCTTCGGCAGCCAGCACCGCTTTGTCCTGGAAGCGCCCACGACGCCGCCGCTCGCGGCGCTTTCGGAGCCCTTCGGCGAGCCGGATCTCAACCCGGTGGATCGGAGGGCCGCGACGGCGCCGCCGCGCCGTCCGGCGCGACGGGTCCCGTGGTTGCTGTTGGCGGCCCTGTTGCTTTCCGGTGCCCTCAGCCTGCTGCTGCTCTACGGCGTGCGCTGAACACGCGCTTCCAGGCCCGCCAGCCCAGCAACAGGGCGAGGATGCCCGCGTAGAGGGCCGGCTCCCGGATATCGGACTTCACCAGCCACCAGAAATGCAGCACCGCCAGCACGGCGATCGCATAGACCAGTTTGTGCAGGCGGCCCCAGTTGCGTCCCAGCCAGCGGATCGCGGCCTGGGTGGACGTCGCCGCCAGCGGCACCAGCAGCAGCCAGGCGAGGAAGCCGACGGTGATGTAGGGCCGCTTTACGATCTCCTCGAAGATCTGGGTCCAGTAGCCGCGCAGGTCGAGCACGAGGTAGGCGAGAAGGTGCAGGGTCGCATAGGCGAACGCGTACAGCCCCAGCATGCGCCTGAAGCGCAGCAACACCGGCTTGCCGGTCAACTGGCGCAACGGCGTCACCGCCAGGGTGATCATCAGCAAGCGCAGGGCCCACAGGCCCAGGCGGTGCTCGATCTCGGCGACCGGGTCGGCGCCCAGGCCACCGCTGCCGGTGGCCCACTCCAGCCGGATCTGCCAGGCGAGGATCGCCGCCGGCGCCAGGGCCAGCAGGTGGACGAGCGCCTTGGCGACGATCACGCCGGCGGGCGTCCGCGGGGCCGCGCGGCGCCGTGCGGCGGCCGGCCGGGCCGCGTCGATGCTCGTCATCGGCTCAGAACCAGCGTTTGAGGTTCATGCCGGCGTACATCTCGCCCACCTGCTCGGCATAGCCGTTGAACAGGCGGGTGGGGATGCGCTCGGCGAACAGCTTGCTGCCCGATCCGGCGATCCGGCGCTCGGTCTTCTGGCTCCAGCGGGGGTGGTCGACGTCGGGGTTGACGTTGGAGAAGAAGCCGTACTCGCTGGGCTGCAGCTGGTTCCAGCTGCAATGCGGCGGATTGCGGGTGAAGGTGATCGCCACGATCGACTTGATGCTCTTGAACCCGTACTTCCAGGGCACGACCAGCCTCAGCGGCGCGCCGTTCTGCTGCGGCAGCGCCTTGCCGTACAGGCCGGTCGCCAGCAGGGTGAGCGGATTCATCGCCTCGTCGATGCGCAGGCCTTCCCGGTACGGCCAGTCGATCGAGCGATAGCGCAGGCCCGGCATCTGTTCGCGGTCGGCGAGGGTGGTGAAGGCAACATAGCGGGCGCGCGAATTCGGCGCGAAGCGCTTGAGCACGTCGGCCAGGGGCACGCCGAGCCACGGGATCACCATCGACCAGCCCTCCACGCAGCGCAGGCGGTAGATCCGCTCCTCGGGCGTGAGCCCCTTGAGCAGGTCGTCCAGCGAGAGGGTGCCGGGCTTGTCGCATTCGCCGCCCACCGCGACCGACCAGGGCGAGGTGCGCAGCGTGCGGGCCGCCTTGGACGGGTCGTCCTTGTTGGTGCCGAACTCGTAGAAGTTGTTGTACGAGGTCACGTCTTCGTAGCGGGTGAGCGGCTCGTCGGTCTTGAACCCGGCGCGGGCCTCGGCCTCGGTGACGGTGGCGCCCTCGGGCGGCGGCGGGACCGCGTCCGCGCAGCCGGGCAGGCCCAGGGCCGGCGCCACCGCGAGGGCGGCGACGAACTTCCGCCGTTGCAGGTAGACCGCCTCGTCGGTGACCTGGGAGGCGGGGATTCTCAAGGCATTACGCAAAGTCATGACCGGCTCCATCGCTTGGCATCACCATGGCATATACGGTACGAAGCCTCAAAAGGTTACGCCGGCAACGGACCGCGTCCACGGTGCTGCACTGCGGCATACTAGGTCTCCCGTGGCCCGACCCGCCGGGCGGGCCTTCCACCCCCTGATCGAAGATCGACGTCGAAGATCGCAACAGCCTTGGAGTCCCCGATGACGCGTGCGTACAACTTCAGTGCCGGCCCGGCCACCCTGCCCGAATCCGTGTTGCAGCAGGCCCAGGCGGAAATGCTCGAATGGCACGGAGCGGGCGCCTCGATCGTCGAACTCAGCCACCGCGGGCCCGAGTTCCTGCAGGTGGCCCAGGAGGCCGAGGCCGACCTGCGCCGGCTGATGTCGATCCCCGACGACTACGCCGTGCTGTTCCTGCAGGGCGGTGCGACCGGCCAGCAGGCCCTCATCCCGCTGAACATCACCAGCCCGGGGCAGAAGGCCGACTACGTGTTGACCGGCCATTGGGGCAAGACCGCAATCAAGCAGGCCAAGCCCTATGTCGACGTGAACATCGCCGCCAGCAGCGAAGCGGGCGGGTATCGCGACATCCCCGCGCGCGGCACGTGGCAACTGTCCGACGACGCGGCCTACGTGCACGTGACCGCCAACGAGACCATCCATGGCGTGGAGTTCCGCGACATCCCCGATGTCGGCGACGTGCCGCTGGTCGCGGACTTCAGTTCCAGCATCGTGTCCGAACCGCTGGACGTCTCCCGCTTCGGCGTGATCTACGCCGGCGCCCAGAAGAACCTGGGCCCGGTCGGCGTCAGCGTGGTGATCATCCGCCGCGACCTGCTCGAGCGCGCGGGCCAGCCCCGCGCCGACATCTTCACGTATGCCTCCCACGTGGCCAAGGAATCCATGCTCAATACTCCGCCCACCTGGAACTGGTACCTGGCGGGCCTGGTCTTCAAGTGGATGCTCGCCCAGGGCGGCGTGGAGGCCTTCGCCGAGCTCAACCGGCGCAAGTCGGGCCTGCTCTACGACGTGATCGACAACTCGGGCGGCTTCTACCGCAACGAGGTCGACCCCGCGGCGCGCTCGCGCATGAACGTACCGTTCTTCCTGAAGGACGAGTCGCTCGACAAGCCCTTCCTCGCCGAGGCCCGCGACGCCGGCCTGATCTCGCTCAAGGGCCATCGCGCCCTGGGCGGCATGCGCGCGTCGATCTACAACGCGATGCCGGAGGCGGGCGTCGAAGCGCTGGCGAACTTCATGCGCGACTTCCAGCAACGCAAGGGCTGAGCGGCTCGCGCCGCAGGTGCCCGGCCACGCGGCCACGCGGCCGGGCGGACCGGCCCGGGGTGCGCGTCCCGCCAGGGAGCGACGCGCCGGGCCCAGGAACGCAGTGGAATACCCATGACCAGGAAAACAACGAGCGCGGCGAAGGCCAAGAAGGCCGGCAAGGCCACGTCCGCCAGGACGGGGGGCGGCGACAAGGCCACCCGGAAGGGCGCGACGACCCGTAGCACCGCAGCGCCCAAGCCCGTTCGCGCGAAGGCCGCGCAGAAGCCGGCAGCCGGCAAACCCGACCTGGGCGAGCTGCGCGTGCGCATCGACGGCATCGACCGCAGCATCCAGGCGCTGATCGCCGAACGCGCGCAGTTCGCCGGCCAGGTCGGCCAGGCCAAGGGCAAGCTGGCGGCGGCCGTCGACTACTACCGGCCCGAACGCGAAGCCCAGGTGCTGCGCCGGGTGGTCGACCGCAACGACGGCCCGCTCAACGACGACGTCCTGGTGCGGGTGTTCCGCGAGATCATGTCGGCATGCCTTGCCCAGCAGGAGCCCCTGAAGATCGGCTTCCTCGGTCCGGAGGGCACGCATTCGCAGCAGGCGGTCTACAAGCACTTCGGCCACTCGATCCACGCGCTGCCGCTGGGAACGATCGAGGAGGTCTTCCAGGAGGTCGAATCCGGCGCGGCCGATTTCGGCGTGGTCCCGGTGGAGAACTCCACGCAGGGCACGATCCAGTCGACGCTGGACATGTTCCTGACCTCGGGGGTGAAGATATGCGGCGAGGTCGAGCTGCGCGTTCACCAGCACCTGCTCTCGCGGGTCGGCGCGATCGACGCCATCGAGCGCGTGTATTCCCACCCGCAGTCGTTCGCGCAGTGCAAGGCCTGGTTGCGCCAGTACCTGCCGCATGCCGAGAAGATCCCGGTCAGCAGCAACGCCGAGGCGGCGCGCCGCGCGCGCAACGCCGACGATGCCGCGGCGATCGCCGGCGTCAGCGCGGGCACCGTCTACGGGCTCAAGAGCATCGCCGGCCCGATCGAGGACCGGCCCGACAACACGACCCGCTTCCTGGTGCTGGGACGCGAACTGTTCCCGGCCTCGGGCAACGACCGCACCTCGCTGCTGGTGTTCATCAAGGACCAGCCGGGCGCGCTGTTCAACATCCTCGCGCCGCTTGCGCGGCACGGCCTGAGCATGAACCGCATCGAGTCGCGGCCGGGGCACACCGGCCTGTGGCAGTACGCGTTCTTCATCGACGTCGCCGGGCATGTCGAGGAGGAGAACATGCGCCTGTCGCTGGCGGAGATGGCGGACTTCGTGGAAGACGTGAAGATCCTCGGCTCGTATCCCGTCGCGATTTCATGAGCGCGCGCATCGACGGTGCGTCGCCTGCCGGCGAAGCCGCGCCGGGCCATGACGAAGCCTGGTTCGCCGCGCGCGCCAACCCGGGCATCCGGGGCCTGAAGGCGTACGACCCGGGGCACGACCTGGTCGCCTTCCGGCGCCGTTTCGGCGAAGGGACCCTGGTCGAACTGGGCTCGAACGAGAACCCCTACGGACCGTCGGCGGACGCCCGCGCGGCGATCCTCGACCAGTTGCATGCCCTGCATCGCTACCCGGACCCGCTGGGGGGCGACCTCAAGCGCGCGCTGGCCGCGGTCCATGGCGTCGCGGTCGAACGGCTGATGCTCGGCAACGGCTCCCACGAATTGCTGATGCAACTGGCGCAGGTGTTCGCGGGCCCGGGGCAGGAGGTGGTGTTCCCGCGCCACGGCTTCGCCGTGTTCGCGCTGGCGACCCAGGCCGCCGGGGCGACGATGCGGGTCGCCGCGCCGTTGCCGCGCGACGCGGCCATGCCCCTGGGGCACGACCTGGAGGCCGTGCTGGCGGCGATCACCCCGGCGACGCGACTGGTGTATCTCGCCAATCCGAACAATCCCACCGGCACCTGGTTCGGTCGGCAGGCGCTCGCGGGCTTCCTCGCGCGCGTGCCCGGCGAGGTGATCGTGGTGGTCGACGAAGCCTATGCGGAGATGGCCGACGCGCCCGACTACGCCAGCGCGCTGGACATGCTTGATGCGCACCCCAACGTGGTTGTCACCCGCACCTTCAGCAAGGCCTACGGGCTTGCCGGCCTGCGCGTGGGCTACCTGGTCGCGGCGCCGGGACTGGTCGCGGTGATGGAGCGTCTGCGCGAAAGCTTCAACGTCAATGGCCCGGCCCTGGCTGCCTGCGAAGCGGCGTTGGGCGACACCGCGCACCTGCGCTGGGCCTGCGAGCGCAATGCCGAACAGCGCGCGTCCCTGGCCGCGGCGCTGCAGGCGCGCGGACTGGAGGTGTTTCCTTCGCAGACCAATTTCCTCCTGGTCGGCTTCGGGCGCGATGCCGCGCAGTTCGAGGCCGCGCTGGCCGGGCGAGGCGTCGTGCTGCGACCGATGGGAGGCTATGGGCTGCCGGACTGCCTGCGCATCAGCGTCGGCAATGCCGACGAGAACCGGCGCCTGCTGGCAGTGCTCGACGAGGTGCTGGCATGAGCGGCGGCACCGCGTTCTGGACGGCCGGACCCGGCGACGCCCTTCGCGGCGCGCTGAAGGTGCCCGGCGACAAGTCGGTGTCGCATCGCGCGATCATGCTAGGCGCGCTCGCCGAAGGCACGACCCGGGTGACCGGCTTCCTGGAGGGCGAGGACACGCGCGCCACGGCGCGGGTGTTCGAGGCCCTCGGGGTGGCGATCGAGACCCCTTCGCCCAGCGAGCGCATCGTCCACGGCGTGGGCCTGCACGGGCTGCGCGCGCCCGCCGCGGCGCTCGATTGCGGCAATGCCGGCACCGGCATGCGCCTGCTCGCGGGCGTGCTGGCCGGGCAGGACTTCGACAGCGTCCTGGTCGGGGATGCTTCGCTCTCGCGCCGTCCGATGCGCCGGATCATCGAGCCGCTGGCGGCGATGGGCGCCCGGATCGATGCCGGCGAGGGGGGGCTGCCTCCCTTGAGAATTCACGGCAAAAAAACATTACAAGGCATTGATTATTCGACGCCTGTTGCCAGTGCACAGGTCAAGTCGGCCGTCCTGTTGGCGGGTCTGCATGCCCGTGGCGAGACGCTCGTGCGCGAGCCGCACCCGACCCGCGACTACACCGAACGCATGCTGGCCGCCTTCGGCTGGCCGATCGAGTTCTCGCCCGGGTTCGCGCGGCTGGCCGGCGGACACGCGCTGCGCGCAACCCGCGTCGAGGTCCCGGCCGACTTTTCCTCCGCGGCCTTTTTCCTGGTCGCGGCCACCATCGTGCCGGGCTCCGAAGTCCGCCTGCAGGCCGTCGGCATGAACCCGCGTCGCACCGGCCTGCTCGCCGCGCTGCGGCTGATGGGCGCCGACATCGTCGAGGATGCTCCGCGCGAACACGGCGGCGAAACGGTGGCCGACCTCGTCGTGCGCCATGCACCGCTGCACGGGATCGACGTGCCCGGGGCGCTGGTGCCGGACATGATCGATGAGTTCCCGGCGCTGTTCGTGGCCGCGGCGCTCGCCAAGGGCCGCACCCGCGTCACCGGTGCCGCCGAACTCCGGGTCAAGGAATCGGACCGCATCGCGACGATGGCGGCCGGCCTGCGTACCCTGGGCGTGGCGATCGAGGAGACCCCCGATGGCGCGGTGATCGAGGGCGGGCGGATCGGCGGCGGTAGCGTCGACAGCCATGGCGACCATCGCATCGCGATGAGTTTCGCGGTGGCCGCGCAACGTGCCGGGGACCGGGTCGAAATCAGGGACGTCGCCAACGTCGCGACCTCGTTCCCGGGCTTCGTCGAGCTCGCGCGCGGCATCGGCATGGGCGTGGACGGGACCTGAGCCGACCCCGCTACCTCAGCCGGCCGGTTCGAACTCCACCGGGATCTCGATGGTGTCGGCGACCGGCTTGCCGCCTTCCAGGGCGGGCTCGAACTGCCAGCGCTGGACCGCTTCCCGGGCCGCCTCGTCCAGCAGGGTCGAGGTGCTCGATTCCGCGATGCTGACCGCCGTGGCCTGGCCGCGCGGATCGACGACGACCGCCAGGACGACGCGACCGCTTTCGCCACGCTTGACCGCTTCGATCGGAAACGCGGGCGGGGTGGCCGTGCCCACGACGGGGCGGGCGCGCCGGTCGCCCGCGACGGCCTCGTGCGTCTCCGGGCCGGCGTCCCCGGCCTGCAGCGCCTGAGGCGATGCCGTCTCGCCGCCATCGGCGGTATCGGTACCATCGGCGCCCGCGCCGCCGCTGCGTGAAATCCAGACCAGCGCCACCACCATCACGAGCGAAGCGAGGGCGAGGCCTGTCAGCAGGCTGCGGGACGAGCGGGATTGGGCGTTCATGCGGGCGATCGTGTCCGGTCGAGGGAATGCCTGCGATCCTAGCGCAGGATCATCGCCCCGGTCGCGAGCCGGACCTGCATCGACGACCGCGCCATGCGCGGCTAGCGGGTGAACTCGATGGGGACGTTCACCGACGCTTCCACCGGCTGGCCATTGGCCTGCGCGGGCTGGAAGCGCCAGCGGCGCACCGCGTCCATCGCGGCCCGGTCCAGGCGCCGGTAACCGCTGCTGCGGGCGATATCGAGCTGGCGCGGTCGCCCGTCGACGCCGATCGTCGCGCGCACCAGCACCGTCCCGGTCTCCCCGCGACGCAGGGAGGTGGCCGGATAGCGCGGGGGTGGGGTCTGGCCCGGGATCGGCGTCGGTTCGCCGGTGGGCGAGACCGGTACGTCCACGGCGACCGGGTCGGGTAGCGGCATCTCCGGCTCGGCCGGTACCGGGGGCGGAGGCGGGGCTTCGACCAGGTGGGGACGCGAATCCTCGTCGCCGGCAAGGGCATCCGGGGCGTCGCCCATGCCACTGGCACCGTCGGCATCCGCCGGAAGGGGCGAGGGCAGGGCCGTATACGCCGGACCGTCGGCGGTCGGCGGCGCCGCGTCGGCGGGGTCGGGCACGCGCGCGTCGCGCCGGCCGGCGAGGAACACCAGCAGGAACAGGAGCAGGCCGATGGCGAATCCGCCCAGCAGCCAGATCCAGGTCCGTGGCATGGGGCGCCAGGCGCCGATGTCGAAGTCGAAGCCGCGTTGTCCATCAGCGCTGGAGGGGCGGACATGGGGGTGGCGGGAGGATCGGGCGTGCGAAGCAGGCATGGACCGGTGCGCGGATCGGGGCTTGCCCGCATTCTGGCACGTGCGGCGGTGAACCCGGCACGAACGCGGGCGACAGGCGCGCCCGGACCGGCGATAATCACCGGCCCGTTCCGCCAGCGACCCGATCCCATGCTCGATCCCAGCCTGTTGCGCCAGCAGCCCGCCGACCTTGCCGCCCGCCTGCGCGAAACGCGCGGCTATGCGCTCGACGCCGACGCGTTGGCCTCGCTGGAGGCCGAGCGCAAGCAGGTGCAGGTACGCACGCAGGAGCTGCAGAACCTGCGCAACACCCGTTCCAAGGCGATCGGCCAGGCCAAGGCGAAGGGCGAGGACGTCGCCCCGCTGCTGGCGGAAGTGGCCGGCTTGGGCGAGGAACTCAAGGCCTGCGAGGCCCGCCTGGACGCGATCAAGGCCCAGCTCGACGCGATCACCCTGGGCATCCCCAACCTGCCCGATGCCAGCGTGCCCCTGGGCGCCGACGAGTCGGGCAACGTCGAACTGCACCGCTGGGGCACGCCGCGCGGGTTCGATTTCGAGGCCAAGGACCACGTCGAGCTGGGTGCGCGCAACGGCTGGCTCGACGGCGATACCGCGGCCAAGCTGTCGGGCGCGCGCTTCACCGTGCTGCGCGGGCAGTTGGCCCGCCTGCACCGTGCGCTGGCGCAGTTCATGCTGGACCTGCATACCGGCGCGCACGGCTTCGAGGAAACCAACGTCCCGACGATCGTCAATGCCGAGAGCCTGTTCGGCACCGGCCAGTTGCCCAAGTTCGAGGAGGACATGTTCGCGACCGAACTGGGCGAGCAGAAGCGCTACCTGATCTCCACCTCCGAGATCTCGTTGACCAACATCGTCCGCGACGAAATCGTCGAGGCCGAGCGCCTGCCCATGCGCATGACCGCGCACTCGCTGTGCTTCCGTTCCGAGGCCGGCAGCCACGGCCGCGACACGCGCGGCATGATCCGCCAGCACCAGTTCGAGAAGGTCGAACTGGTCAGCATCGCCCGGCCCGCGGAGAGCGGGGCCGAGCACGAGTTCATGACCCGGGCCGCCGAGACGGTGCTCGAGAAGCTCGGCCTGCCCTACCGCCGGATGCTGCTGTGCAGTGGCGACATGGGCTTCTCGGCCAGCAAGACCTACGACCTGGAGGTCTGGCTGCCTTCGCAGGAGACCTATCGCGAGATCTCTTCGGTGTCCAACTGCGACGCGTTCCAGGCGCGGCGGATGCAGGCGCGCTGGCGCAACCCCGAGTCGGGCAAGCCCGAACCGGTGCATACCCTCAACGGGTCGGGCGTGGCGGTCGGCCGCTGCCTGATCGCGGTGATGGAGAACTACCAGAACGAGGACGGTTCGATCACCGTGCCCGAGGTCCTGCGCCCCTACATGGGAGGCGTCGACCGGATCGCATGATCCGCGCGTGCGCAAGCGGGCCGGCATCAGGTGCCGACCCGCCGTCGCCCATGTCCGCGACGGGCGATCCTCAGAACAGGTCGCCGGCCGGCCAGGCCGATACCCCCTCGACGATCTCCTTGAGCATCGCGTCGATGTCCGCCACGTCGCCGGCGCTTGAATTGGCGGTCGCCGCGTAGCCGAAACCATCGCTGCGGCGACGGTAGACCGCGTTGGTGCCGCTCATCGAACCGTAGTGCGCGTACGACGTGCTGAGCACGGTTTCGTGGCGCATGAAGCGCAGCAGGTCGGCGGGGGTGGCGATCCAGCCGCCATGCGAATCGAAGCGCCGGGGCTTGACGCTCGAGTAGGCGCCGCTGCCGTAGTACTTCACCTCGTTGGTCTTGCGGTCGGCTTCCTTGTCGCCGCCGATGACCATGCCCGACGCGCCGGCGGGCTTGAGGATCGTGTCGCGCACGTAGGCCTCGTAGGACTTGCCGCTGCGCGCCTCGATCACGCGGCCGAGCAGGCAGTAGCCGAAGTTGGAATACGTCTGGTCGCTCGGCAGCCCGGGGTTGGTGCCCGGGGCGTAGCCCAGGGGGTAGTTCGCCAGTGCCCAGTTGACCAGGCCCGCATGGGTGGTGCCGGTGTAGGCGAACATGGGGTCGCTGGCGTTGCCGTCCTTGTCGATGCGCCGGAAACCGGCGCGATGGCGGACCAGGTGGTCCACGGTGATGTCCTCGATGTCGGGGTTGTTGGACGGCGTGGCGAACTGGCCGCCGAGCACGCTGCGCGGTCCGAACACGCGCGAGCCCATGTCCAGCGAGGTGTCGTTGGCCAGGCGCGTGACCGCGACCACGGTGATCGGCTTGGACACGCTGGCGATGCGGAAGCGGTGGGCGGGCCCGACGGGCGTGCTGTCGTCGGCCTTGCCGAAGCCGGCCGCGTAGACCAGGCGCTTGTCCTTGCTGATCGCGATCGACATGCCCGGGATGCCGTTGGCCTGCATGTAGGCGCGTACCTTGTCGTCGATCAGCTTCAGGTCCTGCGCCTTGAAGGCCGTGTTCTCCCACAGCCCGTTGAAGCGCACCCCGCTGCCGCCGTTGAAGGCCTCGATGTACCGCGGTTCCCAGCTCTGGTAGCGATGGTTGTCGAAGACGTGCTGGTAGTGCGCCGCCGGGATGCCGTGGCGCGCGGCGGCGAGCGGTCCCCCGGTCTTGACCCAGATCGCGGCGTAGCGGTCGCCGTTGCCCTGGCGGTAGCCGCTGACGACCTTCAGGCGGTAGCCCTTGCCGGTGAACTCGTCGAAGGCCTGCTGGTAGGCGCTGCCGGTCAGGCCGTGGCGGGCGACCCAGGGCGGGCTGTCCTTCTCGAAGATCGCCGCGAAGCGCGGCGAGCCGCCCAGGCTGAACGCACTCAGGTGGGTGGGCGCGTAGCCCTGCCGGGCCATGTCGGTCACGGCCGCCTGGTACTGCTCGGCGGTCAGCCCGTGGCGTGCTTTCCACGCCGGGCCACCGCGCTTCTCCCAGATGGCCGCGTAATGGGGCTTGCCGCCGACCGCGTAGCCATTGACGTAGGTCAGGCGATAGCCCTTGCCGCTGAAGTCGTTGAAGGCGGCCTGGTACTGCTGCGGGTCGAGACCATGGCGCGCGGCCCAGGCCGGCCCGGACTGCTTTTTCCAGAGCCCGGCGTAGCGGGCGCCGCCGCCCTGTTCGTAGCCGGCGACCGATACCAGCCGGTAGCCCTGTCCACTGTAGGTCTGGAAGGCCTGCTGGTACTGGGCGCCGGTCAGGCCGTGGCGCGCGGCCCAGGGCGCGGCGACGGCGGCGTGGAGGCCGAGCACGAACAGCCCGGCGACTGCGATCGATCGCGCCAGGCCGCGCAGGCGGCGGCGCTGGATGGCGGGGGTGATGACACTGGGTTTCATCGTTCTCTCCTTGCTTGATGGGGATGGATCAGTGGTCGAGGCAGCCGCAGCTGACTTCGGCGGCATTGCAGCCCTTGTCGCCGCAGGCACAGACCTTCAGGCCGTTGCCGGACGTGCAGGTCGCCTTCAGCGCCGCCCCCGTCGCCGATAGTCCGCCGGGGCCCCGCTGCCCGGCCGGTTGCGCCGGCGGCGGGGGGACGCCGTAGCACGAACAACTGGTGGCCTTGGCCTGGCACTTGCCCCCCGGCGCGCTGCACGAGCAGGTGGCCTTGCCGTCGGTGCTGGTGCAGGTCGCGCCCTTACTGTCGGAGGGCAGGGCGAGGGCCTGGCGCGGCAGCGATGCGCGGGTCTGCGCCGAGGCCTGGAAGGCGGCCGGTTGCGCGGCAAGCAGCGCCACGACGGCGAGGGCCGCGAAGAGGCTTCCGAAGGGACGGCGGTGCGATGTCGCGGGGTCGATGGGGATGGACGGGGTGGTCATGGTGGGGTCCTCCGGTGGGCCCGGGACGCGGCGTCGTGCCGCGGCCCGGGCGGGCATGGCGCTACTTGCGCCATATCGCGGCGTAGCGGGCGCGGTTGCCGCTCGCGTAGCCGGTGACGTCGCGGGTGGCGTAGCCGGCCTGCGTCGTGGCCTGCCACTCGCTCTGGTACTGGCCGCTGTCCAGGCCGTGGCGCGCCTTGTACGGACCGGTCGCCTTCGAGCTCCAGATCGCGGAGAAATGCGCCTGCCCGGCGTGGACGTAGGCATTGAGGTAGACGAGCTGGCGACCCGCGCCCGCGTTGGCCTCGAAGGCCTGCTGGTACTGGTTCGCCGTCAGCTGCGACTTGGCCTGCCAGCTGCCGATGTCGGCCTTCTCGTAGAGCGCGGTGTAGCGGCGCTGCCCGCCCGCCGACACCACCGAGACGTTGCGCGGCCGGTAACCGGCCTGGGACAGCGCGTTCATCCGCGACTGGTGGGTCGCCGCGTCCAGTCCGTGGTAGGCCGAGTAGGCCGGGCCGCCCTGCTTGCGGAAGATCACCGCGTAACGGACGCCGCCACTGCCCGCGTAGCTCTCCACCTGCACCGGCCGGTAGCCCTGGCCGGTGTACTGGTCGAAGCGCTGCTGGTACTGCGCGGCCGACAGGCCATGGAAGGCGCTCCACGCACCGCTGCGTGGCCGGAACACCGCGTTGTAGTAGACCTTCCCGCCGACGTCGAAGCCGTCGATCCAGTCCAGTGCGTAGCCCGAGGCGACGGCCTGGTCGAACAGGCACTGGTAATCGCGCGCGGACACGCCATGACGCGCGACTTCCTTGGCCCCCGCCTGGATGGCGCCGGGCACCTTGCGCGCCTCGTAGGACTGGCCGCTGGCGAAGATGCCGCCATCGATCCCGCAGATGCGCGGGATGCGGTTGCGCTTGCTGCCGGCGTTGTCGGCCAGGAAGCCGCCGACGGTGGTGATGCCGTCGGTCGCGCGGGGCACGCCGACCTCGAAGTGCAGGTGGTCGCCGCTGGCGCAACCGACGTCGGATTCGTCGCCCAGGTAGGTCCCGGCCTTCACCGACTGGCCGACCTTCAGCCCGGCCTTGCCGGTCGAGGAGCCCTCCGCCATGTGCGTGTACTTGGTCCACTCGCCATTGGGGTGCTCGATCCAGACGTAGTTGTTCTTCTTCTCGCTGGCGGCCAGGTCGCCGCAGTCGTCGATGCGCTTGTCGAAGCCATCGACCACGCGGCGCACGATGCCATCGGCCGCGGCCACGATCCGGTAGGTGCCGCCGCCGCGCCCGCCCATGTCGATGCGTCCCGGCGGCGAATGCTTGAGGTGGTCGTTGGAGACGCGCACATCGGTGCCGTCGGCGTAGGGAATGCGGTAGACGCCCTTGGATTTCTCCAGGGCCAGGGCCTGGCCGGCCAGCAGCAGGGCGCAGGTGCCCAGGCAGAGGCCGGCGGCCGGGCGGCGGGAAGGGGTAAGGTGCATGTCGGGTCTCCGGTGCGGGTGGGGTGTTCGCACCGGGGGTTTCGATGCGCTCGACCGGGTAGTCGGCAACCGCGCACGGATCCCGCCACCCCGTCGCACGCAGTCGCCGCCGCTTGCACGGCGGGCGGGGCGACCGGAGCCGGGGCATGGCACCGGTGGCGGGTTTTTCCCGTGTTGTCCGATAGGACCCATGAAGCGCGGTGGAAGGCGCCGCGCATGGCCAAGACAGGAGAGGACACGATGTCCAGATCGACCCCGAACACGACGCGCCTGGCGCGCGCCGGCATGCTGGCGCTGGTGCTCTCGGGCCCGCTGGTGGCGCAGGAGCGCCCGCCCGAGACCCGCGAGCCCACCGTCGACCCGGTGGACGCGATGCCCGCGCAGGGCATGATCGCGGCGCCGAAGCCGGGTCCACAGCAGGACGGCGACCCGGGCGGGCCCGGCCAGGGCCGTCAGGCACAGTTCGCGCCGGTGGGCGCGGTCGACCTGCTGTTGGTGGATGCCTTCCAGCTCGGCAACAGCGCGATACCCTGGGGCACGGCCGCGACCGTGCCGGCAAGCGACGCGGTGCAGTTCAAGCGCGGTCGCTGCGTGTTCCGCTACAGGTTCACCGCCCGCAACGACGGCGCGGCCGGTGCCGGGGCGTTCACCAACCGGATCCATCGCGATGCCGTCGCCGGGCCGGTGCTGGCCACCGATCCGGTGACCGGCCTGGTGGCGGGCGCGATGGTCAACTCCGACGGGCACCTGCTGCTCGCGCCGGGCACCACCCTGCTGTACGTCGCGGTCGATGATGGCGCGACCGTGGCCGAGACCAACGAAGCCAACAACGTCCGGCGCGTCCGGGTGACCGTCAAGGGCGACTGTCGTCGAGCCCGCTGATCGCGCGTTGCGGCGCGTCGACCGTCAGCCGCGGATGAGGGCCCGTGCGCGACGCAGGGCCGCCGCGGCCTCGACGGTGCGCGCGTCCGTGTCGCCGAAGGCCGCCTGCCGCACCTGCCAGGCTTCTTCGAGCAGGGGCAGGGCCTCGCTCGCCTTGCCCTGGTCGAGCAACAACTCGCCCAGCGGGACGAGGACGAGGGCCAGGCGGGGCTGGCCCTCGGGCAGGCGCTTGCGGAAGATCGCCAGCGCCTGCCGCATGCGGGCTTCCGCTTCATCGAGTCGCCCCTGGCGGTGCAGCACGATGCCGATGCGGTTGAGGTCGATGCCGACGCGTTCGTGATCCTCGCCGTAGTCGGCGCGTTGTGCGGCCAGGGCCTCGCGGTAGAGCACCTCGGCGGCCGCGAACCGGTCGCGCTTTTCCTCCAGCATCCCCAGGTTGAACACCGTGGCCGCGCGCCAGGGGTGGTCGTCCGGATAGGCGGCCAGCGCCTGCCGGTAGTAGGTCGCGGCCGCATCGGGGTCGCCGCTCTCGGCCAGCGCCAGGCCGAGGTCGTTGAGGTTCATCGCGACCTCCGGGTGGCGCTCGCCCAGGGCCTCGCGTCGGATCGCCAGCGACTCGCGCAGCAGGCCCTCGGCCTCCTCGAAACGGCGTTGCGCCTGCATCAGCATGGCCAGGTTGTTCATGACCATCGCCACCGAGGGGTGGCGCTCGCCCCGCGCGCGCGCCATCGAGAGCCGGGCCTCGCGGTAGAGCGCCTCGGCCGAGTCGTACTCGCCGAGGTTGACGCGGGTCACCGCAAGGTTCGACAGGCTGCGCGCCAGATGCGGATGGGGCGCCGGCAACAGGCGGCGACGCAGCGCCAGGGCCTGGCTGAGCAGGGGCTCGGCGCCTGCGTAGTCCCCCTGGTGGCGAAGCACCGTGCCCAGGTGGTCCAGGCTGCTGGCGACGTCGACGTGCTCTTCGCCGAAAAGCCGCCGGCGCATGGCGAGCGCGTCGCGGTGGTGGCGCTCGGCGGCCGTCAGGTCGCTGGCCCGGAACCGCGCCTGGCCGAGGTCGGAGAGGGTGGTCGCGACCTCGGCACCGGTTTCGCCTTCCGCGGCGCGGTAGCGCGCCAGCGCGTCGTGCAGCGCGGCATCGGCCTGCTCGTAGTGCCCCTCATCGCTCAGCAGACGTCCCCGGCTGCGCAGCGCGCGGGCCAGCAGCAGCGGATGCGCGTCCGCCAGGGGGCGGGTGGCGGCGAGGCCATCGTCGAACAGCGGGCCGGCGCGCTCGTACAAGCCCAGCTGTCGATAGGCCTCGCCGACCGTGTCGAGCAGCTCGGCGCGAACGTCCGGTTGTGCGCCCAGTTCGCTCTCGATGCCCGCCCAGCCCCGGTCCAGGAGTTCGCGCGCGCTCATCTGCGCACCGCCGGAGCGCTCGGGATCGGCGCCTTCGAACAGTTGCAGCACCAGGGCCTGGACCTGCCGGGCCTTGGTCGCCTCGCTTTGCGCGCGGTCGCGCTCGCGCGCGATCACGCTCGCCTGGTGGGTCACCGTGACCGCGTAGGCGACGAGCATTGCCACCAGGGAGGCCGACGCGGCCACGCCCACGGGGTGGCGCCGGATGAACTTGCCACTGCGATACAGGATGCGTTCCGGGCGCGCATGGATGGGCTTGCGCTGGCGCCAGCGCGCGAGGTCCCGGACCAGGGCGTCCACCGATTCGTAGCGTCGGTCCGGCGACTTGCGCAGCGCCTTGAGCACGATCGTGTCGAGGTCGCCGCGCAATTGGCGGCGAAGCGCTGCCGGGGTACCGCGGCGGGCATCGGCGATGCCCGCATCGTCGCCGAGGGCTTGGCTGGGACGGAGCGGGGTGTCGTGGCAGATGCTGCGTTCCAGGGCCAGGGCCGAATCCAGGCGCGGCGCCTGCGCGCGACGGCCGCACAGGAGTTCGTACAGCAGCAGGCCAAGCTGGTAGACGTCGGTCGTGGTGGTCGCGGATTGCCCGGTGACCTGTTCCGGTGCGGCGTACTCGGGGGTGAACAGCCGGGCCATGGTGCGGGTGCGCGGCGCGCCCGGGGCATCGCCCGCGCCCAGGACCTTGGCGATGCCGAAGTCGAGCAGCTTCACCTCGCCATCCGCGGTCACGACGATGTTCGATGGCTTGATGTCGCGGTGGACGATGAGGTGCCGGTGGGCGTGGGCCACCGCATCGCAGACGTTCGCGAACAGCGCCAGTCGCCGCTCCACGTCGAGGCGGGCGCCGTCGCAATGACGGTCCAGCGCCTCGCCTTCGACATACTCCATCACCAGGAACGGGCCGCCTTCCGGGTCGCGGCCGCCGTCGAGCAGGCGCGCGATGCCCGGGTGGTTCAGCGAGGCGAGGATCTGCCGCTCCTGCGCGAAGCGGCGCAGGAACTCGTCCGAACCGGCGTCGAGCCGCAAGCGCTTGAGCGCGCCCAGCTGGCGGAACCCATCGCCGCTGCGTTCGGCCAGGTAGACCGTGCCCATCCCGCCGACGCCAAGGCGGCGCAGCAGCCGCCACGCGCCGATCTCGCGACCGCTGGCGTCCGCCTCCTCTTCGTGGACCGCGTCCTCGTCGCCCAGGGATGCATTGCGGCCCGCGGCCGACGCCGGCCCGGCGTGGAAGACGTGCCGCCAGGGCGCGCCGTCGTCCAGTAGCGGCGACTCGCTGGTGGCCAGCGCAAGCAGCAGGTCAAGCTCCTTGCGCAGGGCAGGCTCGCCCGCCGCGACCTCGTCCAGGAAGGCCGGGCGCGCGGACGCAGGCAGCTCGAGCGCCTGTTCGAACAGCGCGTCGATGCGTGCGCGGGGGTCGGGTCCGGCCATGCGCCCGTCACCCCTCGGCCAGGGCCTTGAGCAGCCAGGCCCGCGCACGCATCCAGTCGCGCTGGACCGTGCGCAGCGACGTATCCAGCGCCCGAGCGGTCTCTTCTTCGGTCATGCCGGCGAAGTAGCGGCATTCCACCACCCGCGCCAGGCGCGCGTTGAAGGCCTCCAGGCCGGTGAGGGCGTCGTTGATCGCCAGCACCTGGTCCGACGCGCTCTCGGCCGCCAGTACCTCGGCGTCCAGCGTCACCGGCACGGCGTCGCCCCCGCGCTTGGCGGCGTGGCGGCGGCGCGCGTCGTCGACCAGGATGCGGCGCATCGCCCGCGCGCAGATGGCGAAGAAATGGCCGCGGTCCTGCCAGTCGACGCCGTCGACCTCGACCAGTTGCAGGTAGGCCTCCTGCACCAGCGCGGTGGTGTCCAGGGTCGCCCCCCGGCGGCCGGCCCGGGCGATCTGGCCGCGCGCGATGCCGCGCATGCGCTCGTAGACCAGCGGCACCATGCGATCGAAGGCATCGCGATCGCCCTGGTGATGGCGTTGCAGGAGCCGGGTGATTTCCCGGGATGCGTCCATGTCCATGCCCCGTTTTGGGCGAGCATAGCGCGGACGCATCCGTACTGGGATGCGCGGCGACGCGGCGGCGCCGCGCGCCTGGCTCAGGCAGCCCTGCGCAGCAGCACCGGCTGGGCGATCGAACGGTGGGCCTGGGCGAGGGCTTCGCTGCGATGCTGGGGCGAATAGGCGACGCCTTCGGCCCGCACGAACTCGATGTCGTCGATCCCGAGGAAGCCCAGTACCTGGCGCAGGTAGGCCTCCTGGAAGTCGGTCGGGGCATCGGTGTGGATGCCGCCTCGACCGCTGGCGACGATCACCTTCTTGCCGCCGGCCAGGCCCTCGGGACCGTGCTCGGTGTAGCGGAAGGTCTTGCCGGCGACCGCGATGCGGTCGATCCAGGCCTTGAGCGTGGACGGCACGCTGAAGTTGTACATCGGCGCACCGATCACGATCACGTCGGCGGCCAGGAACTGGGCCATCGCCTTGTCGGCCTCGGCGTTGCCGGCGGCGTCGTCGCCCGACAGCGAGGCGCCGGTCAGGTGCGGCAGCGGCTGGGCGTCGAGGTCGCGGTACTCGACCTGCAGGGCCGGGAAGGCGTCGCGCCAGCGGGCGGTGACCGCGGCCGACAGTTCACGGGTGACGGACTGGGCGCCCAGGGCGCTGGAGTCGATATGGAGCAGTTTCATGGCGGGCCTCTCGTGGGGTGTCGGCGGCATGCCGGCGTGAGGCCAATCTAGGGTGTTGCGTATTCGGGATAAATATAGCTAAATGTCACGGATCGTTCTGAATATGGAAATGTCGCATGCACGACCTCAATGACCTCTACTACTTCGCGATGGTCGTGGAGCACTCGGGGTTCGCGGCCGCCGAGCGCGCCCTGGGCATTCCCAAGTCGCGCCTGAGCCGGCGCATCAGCCAGCTGGAGGCCGACATGGGCGTGCGCCTGTTGCAGCGCTCCACGCGACGCTTCGCGGTGACCGACGTCGGCACCAGTGTCTACCGCCACGCCCAGGCGATGCTGGCCGAGGCGCAGGCCGCGCGCGAGGCGGTCGACCGGCTCAGCGCCGAGCCACGCGGGCTGATCCGGGTCAGCGTGCCGGTGAGCATGGCCCAGCAACAGATGCCCAAGCTGTTGCCGGACTTCCTGGCGCTCTACCCGAAAGTGCGCGTGCAGCTGCACGTCAGCAATCGCCGGGTGGACATCATCAACGAAGGCATCGACGTCGCCCTGCGGGTGCGTGCCCGGCTGGACGACGACGGCAGCCTCATCATGCGCAGCTTCGGGCAGATCCAGGAGCTGCTGGTCGCCAGCCCGTCCTACCTGCGCAAGATGGGGCGGCCGGAGATCCCTGAATCGCTGTCCGAGCACGTCACCTTGAGCATGCACGAGGACGAATCGCGCCAGCGCTGGGAGCTCCATGGTCCCGACGGCGAAGTGCGGCGCGTCGACCTCAAGCCGCGCGTGGCCGGCTTCGATTTCCCGATGCTGATGGCGCTCGCCAAGCAGGGCGTGGGCATCACCATGCTGCCCGAGACGATCTGCGCCGAGGCGGTGCGCGCGGGGGAGCTGGAGGTCGTGCTCCCCGACTGGCGGCTCTCGCAGGGCATCTTCCATGCGGTGTTCGCATCGCGTCGCGGGCTGCTGCCGGCGGTTCGCGTCTTCATCGACTACCTGGCCGAGAAGGCCCCGTCCCTGGTCGAGACCGATCGCCTCCAGTGCGCCGACATCAAGGGCCGTCCCTGCGACGACGTCGAGCAGGCGCGCATGGCGGTCTGACCCGACCGGGAACGAAAACGCCGGCGGCACGCGCATCGCGGCCGCCGGCGCACGGCGCACGGTGTTACTGGCGGGGGGCGGCTTCGGCTTCCGCGGCCTCGTTCGCGGGCGACGCCGGATCGGCTCCGGCCACCGAGGTCTCGTCCATGCAGTCGTCGAAGTCGGAATCGTCCATGTCGGCGTAGGGCTCGAACTCCGGCATCGCGGCCACCAGCGCCTGCTGGGTCTCCATCAGCGCCGGCAACTGCGAGCACAGGCCGGCCACCGAACCGCGGATCTTCTTCTCGACGTCGGCTTCGATGCGGTCGCCCAGGTCCTCGGTGCTCTCGCCGCTGAAGATGCTGGCGATGGCCACGCCGACCGCCTGGGTCGCCACCGACGCGCTTTCCACGCCGATCTGCGCCCCGGAGGCGGCGATTTCGGTGATGTGCCTGCGGTACTTGACCAGCAGCGCGCGCTGTTCGGCGTTGACGGCGACCTGCTTGCCGTCGACCAGGAAGTCGCCCTCGGGCGTGATCTTGGCGTCGGGCACGCCGGCACGATCGCTGTCGATGCCGATGTCCTGGGTCGCCATCTTCTCGCGCACCTTGTCGCCGACTTCGTGGGACTTGCCTTCCAGTTCGGCACTGGCCTGCGCCGTGGCGCTCGATGCCTTGCCGGACGGGTTGTCGGTGCCGCCGCAGGCGCTGAGCCAGGGCAGGGTGCCCAGCAGCAGGACCAGGGTGGGCAGGGCCTTCCGGGAGGGGCGGTGGGAATGGAATGTCATGTCGAAACTCCTTGTTCGCGGCCCGCCGGGCCAGGGCCCGGCGGGCGGAGGGGTCAGCCTTCGTCGCGCCAGCGGCGCAGGCGGATGGCGGCGAAGATCATGGCGGCGCCGACGAGCGCACCGATCCACAGGTCGGGCATCTTCAGCGTCTCCACCAGGCCACCCATCGAGGCTTCGTGCAACAGCGCCTGCATGCCGCCATCGGTATCGAGTTCGCCGGCGCCGGCGCGGTAGAACATGTGGGCGCCCGGCATCGTGCCCAGCAGCAGTCGGCCGACGACATTGCTCCAGAACCACTCGCTCGACATGTCGAACAGCTTCATGACGTCGAACCAGGTGATGAAGACCCCCGCGAAGACCGGCACCATGATCGCCCAGAGGAATGGCTTGCTGCGGGCCCACACCGAGCAGAGCATCAGCCAGCCAACGGTCGGCAGCGCCCACAGCATGTACACCGGGATCCAGGTGAAGTGGCTCGAGATCAGGGTGAACATGTGCGCCGGACCCCACAGCAGGGTGAACGGGTTGCCGCCATGGACCAGGACCACGACGCTGATCATCAGCAGGAACCCGAACATCGTCGCCAATCCCACGATGCCGGCGATCAGCGGCGCCACGAACACCGCGCTGGCGACCTTGGACAACACCGTTTCGGCGTCAGAAAGCGGCAGCGACTTCCAGAACAGCACGCTGCGGTCCTTGCGTTCGTCGTACAGCGCGCCCAGGCAGTAGAAGAACACCACGAAGGCCAGCACCAGGTAGGGCCACATGCCGCTGAACAACAGCGAGATGTCGATGCCGTTGCTCAGTTTCTCCAGGTCTTCCGCGCTCAGCTTGCTGGTCAGCATGCCCAGGTCGAAGCCGTTGACGCTGACGCCGTCGAACTCCAGCTTGCCCGCGGCGGCGGCCCGGTAGCCGGCGGCGAGCGCCATGATGATGCCCATCAGCGTGAGCAGCAGGGAGATGCCGCCGGCGATCACCGGTGCCCACAGGAAGCCGCCGCGATGCTCCCAGTACTCGCGCTTGAGCAGCAGCTTGAACTTGTGGGTGGGGTGCGGTGGCGCGACCGGCGAGCGGGCCGGGGTGGCGCCTTCGTGTTCGGCAATGGCGTTCATGCGTAGGTCCCCTTCATGGTGGCGACGAACAGGTCGGCCAGGCCCGGCGTGCGTGTCTCGCCCAGCGACGCCAGGCGGCCGGCGTCGACGCCGTCGTAGAGCATCACCGTCTTGCCGAAGGGCAGGGCACGCTCGTCGATCGGCGCCAGGCCGCGCGCTTCCTCCGCGCGATCGGCGTTGACCAGCACTTCGACGAAGCGGTTACCGAGGGTATCCATTTCGCTTTCCAGTGCGATCTTGCCGTCGCGGATGAACATCACGTCGGTGAGGATGTGTTCGATCTCCTCGACCTGGTGGGTGGTGACGATGATCGTCTTGTCTTCGTCGAAGTAGTCTTCCAGCAGGCGCTGGTAGAACTGCTTGCGGTACAGGATGTCCAGGCCCAGGGTGGGCTCGTCGAGCACCAGCAGGCGCGCGTCGATCGCCATCACCAGGGCCAGGTGCAGCTGCACGATCATGCCCTTGGACATTTCGCGCACCCGCATGTCGGGCCGCAGCTGGGTGCCCTGGAGGAAGCGCTGGCAGCGTTCGCGGTCGAAGCGCGGGTGCACGCCGGAGACGAACTCGATCGCCTCCTTGACCTTCATCCAGCGAGGCAGCACCGCGACGTCGGCGATGAAGCACACGTCGCGCATGAGGTCGTCGCGACGGGTGCGCGGATCCATGCCCAGCACGTCGAGCTGCCCTTCGAAGGGAATCAGGCCGAGCATGGCCTTCAGCGCCGTGGTCTTGCCCGCGCCGTTGGGGCCGATCAGCCCGACGATGCGCCCGGCCGGGATCTCGAAGCGGGTGTCGTCGAGGGCAAGTTTGTTCTTGTAGGCCTTGCGCAGGCCACGGGCACTGACGATGTTGGCGGCGCTCACGAAGCACCTCCCTTGCCTTCGCCGGCAAGCAGGAGTTCCTGGGGGCTCAGGCCGAGACGGGTGATGCGCTCCAGCACCAGCGGCCATTCTTCGGTGAGGAAGCGCTCGCGCTCGTTGACGAGCAGTTTCCTTGCAGCCTCTTCGGTGACGTACATGCCTAGTCCCCTGCGCTTTTCAATGAGGGCCTCGTCCGCCAGTTCCTGGTAGGCGCGCGAGACGGTGATCGGATTGAGCTGATAGTCGGCCGCCACCTGGCGGACCGAGGGCAGGGCGTCGCCCGGCTTGAGCTCGCCGTCGAGCATCATGGCGATGACGCGCTCCTTCAGCTGGCGATAGATCGGAGCGCCGTCGCTCCATTGGATAGCGGTCATGTTCAACCCCGCGGTGCGAAAGAGAAGTAGGGCATCACCAGGGGCTGGCGACCGTTGCGCCGGACCTGCGATGCACCACGTGGCGCCGGTTCCCTGGCGGTGGATGGGGTACGGAGCGCGTTCGCCGAAACGGCGACGTCCTCGGCGATTCCGACTCCGGTGGCAACCATCTCCAGGGACGCGTCCATGTCCGCCTGTTCAGCCAGGGCGGACGGGACGTGCGTGGCCGGGAGCGAAGCGAAGCCCAACGCCAGGACAACGGCGCCGCCGGACAGGGCGAGGGCGGTGAGGCTGTTGTGGAGCTTGCGGTTCATGACGGCATCCTGCTCGGTTGGTTGATAGGTGTTGTATGTAACTATAACACCACAACACGGCCGTGCAAGTTTTTTCTGCCCAACTAACGGCAGGGGGGGGGCTCCGACCCTGTTCAGCTTGCCAGGCCAGGTAATGGCGTGCCCCGGCGGCCCTGTCTCGCCCCGGTGCCTGCCACCGGGGCGAACCGGCAGCGCAGTCGGTGCCGGACCGCGATTGCACTTTTCGTGCCGAGCACGGTCGATATTTGCCGGAATGCCGCGGCACCGCGACAATGGTCGCTTCGTGCGACGACTGGCGGCGCGCGCCGACCCCGCGGCATTCCTGCCGCCGGCCGGATGACCGTACATATATCGAGGAGCAGCTCTGCAATGAAGGCTTTGATTCGAGGCGCAGCCGCGCTGGTGGTGGCCGCCGTGGCCGTGGCCGGCATCGCGACGACCCACGTCGCGCGTGCCCAGGACGCCGCGGCGCTTTCGTCCGATCGCGACAAGGTCAGCTACATGATCGGCCAGGACGTCGGCGGTTCGATCGCGCCGATCGGCGAGGACCTCGACCTGGCCGCGTTCCAGCGTGCCCTGGAGAACGCGTTCAAGGGCGGCGAGCCGCTGATCACCGGCCCGGAGGCGTCCACGGTCGGGCAGGCGCTGATGTTGCGTTCGGCCTCGCGGGCCGGGCAGGCCCCGGCGGGCGTCGAGATCCCCGAGGTCGACAAGGAAAAGGTCGGCTATCTCGTCGGCAACGACGTCGGGCGCATGCTCAAGCCGATCCACGACGAGATCGAGTTGCCGGTCTTCCTGCAGTCCGTCCGCGACAAGACCAGCGGGGCGCCGTCGAAGCTCGATGAAGCGACGTTGGCAAGCATCCGCGAGTCGTTCTCCGCGCGCATGAAGACCAAGGCCGCCGAGCGGCTCGCGGCCACCAAGGCCGAAGGCGAGGCGTTCCTGGCCGCCAACAAGGGCCAGAAGGGCGTCATCACCACCGGGTCGGGCCTGCAGTACATGGTGCTGCGCCAGGGCTCGGGCCCGCGCCCGCGCTCGAGCGACACCGTGCGCGTGAACTACAAGGGCACCCTGCTCGACGGCACCGTGTTCGACAGCTCCTACGATCGTGGCGTACCGGCCGAGTTCGCGCTCGACCAGGTGATTGCCGGCTGGACCGAAGGCGTCGCCCTCATGCCGGTCGGCAGCAAGTACCGCTTCTGGGTGCCGAGCGCGCTGGCCTACGGCGCCCGCGGGATGCCGCAGGGCGGCATCGGCCCCGACACGATGCTGATCTTCGAAGTCGAGTTGCAGGCCATCCTCTGAAACCACGGGCCTGGACCGTCCCCCGGCGGTTCATCTCCCGGCGATACGCGCACCCGCATGATGGGGCGCATTCCCCATCCCCCTCCTGGAGTTCCATCCATGTCGACGTTCCTGCGCACCACCCGTACCGCCCTTGTCACGACCGCCCTGGCGATCGGCCTGGCCGCCTGCGACAAGCCGGCGACGGAGGGCGACGCCCCCGCCACGCCTGATGCGACCACCGATGCCGCGACCGCGAAGCCGGGCGAGGGCGGACTGGCGATACCCGGCCTGGAGGGCGAGAAGGCGCAGGCGGGCTACATGATCGGCCTGCAGATGGCGAAGTCGCTGGAGCCGGTCAAGGGTGAGATCGACCAGGACGCGCTGTTCGACGCGATCCGCACCACGCTGGCCGGCGACGAGCCGCTGATGACCGATGAGCAGGCCCAGGAGGTCGCGCAGGCCTTCGGCCAGCGCATGCAGGAGAAGATGGAAGCCGACCACGCCGCGCAGGCCACGGCCAATGCCGACGAGGGCAAGGCATTCCTGGAAGCCAACGCAAAGAAGGAGGGCGTCAAGACCACGGCCTCGGGACTCCAGTACCAGGTCATCACCGAGGGCAAGGGCGCCCAGCCCAAGGCCGAGGACACCGTACGCGTGCATTACACCGGCAAGCTGCTCGACGGCACCGTGTTCGACGATTCGACCGAGGCGGGCGAGCCGGTGGAGTTCCCCCTCAACCGCGTCGTGCCGGGTTGGAGCGAGGGCCTGCAGCTGATGACCGTCGGCAGCAAGTACCGCTTCTGGATCCCGGGCGAGCTCGGTTACGGCGAGATGGGCACCCCGGGCGGCCCCATCGGCCCGAACGCGACCCTCGTGTTCGAGGTCGAGCTGATCGAAATCGTCAAGGACCCGGGCACCCCCGCCGGCTGAACCCGGGGTCCGGCGACCGGCCGGATCCCTGCCACCTGGAGCAATACCCGCCTTATGCGCGTGACGATATTTGGAACCGGTTATGTTGGCCTGGTCACCGGCACCTGTCTGGCCGATGTCGGCCATGACGTGGTCTGCGTCGACATCGACGAGGTCAAGGTCGAGGGCCTGAACCGTGGCGTGGTGCCGATCTTCGAACCGGGCCTCGAGCCCATGGTCAAGGCCAACCACGCCGCGGGGCGGCTTCGCTTCACGACCGATGCCGAAGCCGCGATCGCCCATGGCGACATCCTCTTCATCGCCGTCGGCACGCCGCCGGACGAAGACGGCAGCGCCGACCTCCGCTACGTGCTGGAGGTCGCGCGTACCATCGGTCGCCACCTGTCGCGCCCGGCGGTCGTCGTCGACAAGTCCACCGTGCCGGTGGGGACGGCCGACAAGGTCCGCGCGACCATTGCCGCGGAACTTGAAGCGCGCGGCGTCGATGTCGACTTCTCGGTGGCATCCAACCCGGAGTTCCTCAAGGAGGGCGACGCGGTCAACGACTGCATGCGCCCCGACCGCATCGTCATCGGCGCGACCGACATGGCCGCGGTGGAGAAGCTCAAGCGCCTGTATGCGCCGTTCAACCGCAATCACGAGCGGATCGTGGTCATGGACGTACGCTCGGCTGAGCTGACCAAGTACGCGGCCAATGCGATGCTCGCGACCAAGATCAGCTTCATGAACGAGATCGCCAACATCGCCGAGCGCGTCGGCGCCGACGTGGAGATGGTCCGCCAGGGCATCGGCTCCGATCCCCGCATCGGCTGGCACTTCATCTATCCCGGCGCCGGTTATGGCGGTTCCTGCTTCCCCAAGGACGTCCAGGCGCTTGCGCGGACCGCCCAGCAGCATGGCATGGACCCGCGCCTGCTCAATGCAGTGGAGTCGGTCAACGAGCACCAGAAAAAGCACCTCTTCGAACTGATCGAACGGCACTACGGCGGCAAGCTGAAGGGCAAGACCTTTGCCGTGTGGGGCCTGGCCTTCAAGCCCAATACCGACGACATGCGCGAGGCCTCCAGCCGGCGCCTGCTGCAGCAGTTGTGGGACGCCGGTGCCCAGGTGCGCGCCTACGACCCGGAGGCCCGCCACGAAGCGCAGCGCATCTTCGGCGAGCGCGACGACCTGGTCCTGTGCGAATCGGCCAACGGCGCGCTGGTCGGGGCCGATGCGCTTGTCGTCGTCACCGAGTGGAAGCCGTTCCGCAGCCCGGACTTCCCCCGCATCCGGCAGGCCGTCGCCGATGCGGTGATCTTCGATGGTCGCAACCTGTACCATCCCGACGAAGTCGAGGCGGCCGGCATTGCGTACTACGGCATCGGGCGTGGCCGTTCGGTGGCACGTTGAAGCGGCACTCATGAACGAAGAGCTTGCAAGGCGCATGGTCGAACTGGAAACGCGGATGGCGTTCCAGGAGCACGCGCTCAACGAACTGAGCGACGCCCTGGCCGCCGCCCGGGACGAAGAGGCGCGCAACGCGCTGCTCCTGCACCGGGCGCTGGACGAGCTGAAGCAACTGCGCGCGACCCTGTCGACGGGGGGGCTTTCGGCCGACCCCTCGCAGGAACCGCCCCCGCCCCACTACTGATCCACGACAACGATGAGCGACACACTCCGCAACCAGCTGCTCGGCCTGGGCTTCAAGGCCCCGCCTGCCGAGAAGCCCAAACCGGCGCGCAAGCACGACGCGCACGGTGCGCGCGCTCGACCGGCGCCGGGCAAGGCGCCTGGCAAGGGCGGCCGAAAGGGCGCGCCCTCCGCGCGCAAGCCGCGCTCGCAGGAAGACATCGACCTGGCCAAGGCCTATGCGATCCGTGCCCAGCGCGAAAAGGACGAACGCATCGCCGCCGAAAAGGCCCGCCAGGAGGAAGCGCGCCTGCGTCGCGAGGCCCGTGCCCGCGTGGCCGAGCTGGTCAAGGGCCAGTCGCTCAACCGCGAGGACGCCGATATCGCCCGCCACTTCCCCTATGGCGGCAAGATCAAGCGCATCTACGTCAGCGCCGAGCAATTGAAGGCCCTCAATGCCGGCGAGCTGGGCGTGATCCAGCAGGATGGTCGCTACCTGCTCGTCACCGCCGAACTGCTCGCGCAGGCCGAGGCGATCTTCGCTCCCGCCATCGCGCTGAAGGTCGACCCCGATGCACCGGCCGCGGACGACCCCTACGCGGACCCGCAATACCAGGTGCCCGACGACCTGGTCTGGTGAACGCGCCGCGGCGCTCAGTCGCCGCGGTGGCCCGCGGTCACGCGACCGATGCCACGGGTTTCCAGCGCCTTGGCCACTCGCGCGAGGGTATCGGCGGGCAGGTCGTCGAGGCTGCGGCGGTCCAGTCCGATGCGGAAGTGGAGTTCTCCCTCGGGCGAGCGCGAGGAGTGGATGGATTCGATGTTCACCGCATGTTCTTCGAACACGTGCAGCAGCCGGCACAGCGACCCCGGCGCGTCCTCGGGCAGGAACACGCTGAGGAAATCGGGAGACTCCAGGTCGGCCAGCAGGTAACCCAGGCGATCGAAGTCGTGGCTGCCGGCGGCAAGCGCGGGTGCGCCGAAGAAGCTCGCCGACTCCTCCAGCAATCGCGTGCGCAATGCCTGCCTGGCCTCCGCATCACCGCGGCGCAACTGGTCGCGCAGGAATCCGACCGCTTCGGCCATCAGCTCCACGGCCGGCAGCACGTGCGGGTTGTCGAACTGGATGTCGGCGTAGATCCCCGGGTTGCCCGCCAGCATGCGGGCACTGACGATCCGGTCCAGTGCATGACCGACCGTGCGCAGCGGTCGCAGGGCTTCCAGGCCCCCGAGCGCGGGCGCCTGCCGCCGCAGGACGGCGGCCTGCGCCATGTGGCTGGCGTGGGTCAGGCCCTGGACCAGGGCCATCGCGCGGTCGTGGTGTCCGGGGGTCACCTCGATGCATTCGGCCCGGGTCGCGGCGAGGAAACCGTCGAGCCAGGTGCGCCAGCGATCGAGGCGGGCAGGGCATACCGCCATCACCCGCCCCTGCAGGGTCGGGATCAGGGGCGGCGCCGCCATCGGGTGCAGGCCCACGACCTCGGCCCGCGAGGCGAGCAGGGCCTCGACCGGACCTTGCTTGATGGAGGTGAGGTCCATCCACAGGCATCCCGCCTCGCGTCCGCGCGCGGCGCGGGCGTACTCGGCGATCAATGCCGGCGTGAGGCGGATCGGCGCGCTGAACACCAGCACGTCCGCCCGCGTGACCAGCTCTTCGATGGACAGGGCCTCGTCGCCGGCCGGGTCCCGGCCGATCACCCGCAGACCCATGCGCGTTTCGAGGAAGTGCTGCAGCCAGCGGCCATAGGCGCCGCGCCGGCCGACGATGCCGACCACCGGCGCCGTGCCCGAGGGACCGGGCAAGGGCGTCATTCGGGATCGTAGTCGAGGTTGGAGGCGAGCCAGCGCTCGGCCTGGGCCAATGTCGCGCCCTTGCGTCGCGCGTAGTCCTCCACCTGCTCCTTGCCGACGCGGCCGACGACGAAGTACTGGCTGCCGGGGTGGCTGAAGTAGTAGCCCGACACGGCGGCCGTGGGGTACATCGCGAAACTCTCGGTCAGGGTGATGCCGACCCGCTCCTGCGCGCCCAGCATCTCGAACAGGGTCTGCTTCTCGCTGTGCTCCGGACATGCGGGATAGCCGGGCGCGGGGCGGATGCCGACGTAGGCCTCGTCGATCAGCGCCTCGTTGTCGAGCGCTTCCCCGTGCGCATAGCCCCAGTAGTCGCGGCGCACGCGGGCATGCAGGCACTCGGCGAAGGCTTCGGCCAGGCGATCGGCCAGGGCCTTGAGCATGATCGCGTTGTAGTCGTCGTGGTCGGCCTCGAACCGCGCCACGTGCGCCTCGATCCCGATGCCGGCCGTGACCGCGAAGCAGCCGATCCAGTCCTGCCTGCCGCTGGAGGCAGGGGCGATGAAGTCGGCCAGGCAGAAGTCGGGGCGCTCGACCGGCTTGTCCACCTGCTGGCGCAGGAAGTGCAGGTCGAAGCGCTTGCCCTCGACATCGACGCGGACATCGTCGCCCTCGGCATTCGCCGGCCACAGGCCGAACACGCCGCGCGCGGTCAGCCATTTCCCGGCGACGATCCGGTCCAGCATCGCCCGCGCGTCGCGGTAAAGCTCGCTGGCCTGCTCGCCGACCACTTCGTCGGTCAGGATCGCAGGGTAGCGCCCGGCCAGTTCCCAGGCGTTGAAGAAGGGCGACCAGTCGAGGTATTCCAGCAGCTCCTCGAGCGGAAAGTCCTCCAGCACGTGCAGGCCCGGTTGTGCGGGCGCCGGCGGCACGTAGTCGTCCCAGCCGCCATCGAAGGCCTGCGCGCGCGCCTTCTCCAGCGACACCAGGCGCTTGCCGCTGCCGCGGTTGCGGTGGCGTTCGCGGATCTCGGCATAGTCGGCATCATTGGCGGCGACGAACGGCGCGCGCAGTTCCGGGCTGATCAGCGACTGCGCCACGCCGACCGCGCGCGAGGCGTCCTTCACCCACACCGTGGGCGAATCGTAGTGCGGGTGGATCTTCAACGCCGTGTGCGCGCGCGAAGTGGTCGCGCCACCGATCAGCAGCGGGGTCTGGAAGCCCTGCCGCGACATCTCGCGGGCGACGTGGCTCATTTCCTCCAGCGAGGGCGTGATCAGGCCCGAGAGACCGATCAGGTCGGCCTTCTCCTCTCGGGCGCGGTCGAGGATGGTCTGCGCCGGCACCATCACCCCCAGGTCGACGACCTCGAAGTTGTTGCAGGCCAGGACCACGCCGACGATGTTCTTGCCGATGTCGTGCACGTCGCCCTTGACGGTGGCCAGCACGATCTTGCCGTTGTTCCGGCCGACGTCGCCGGTACGCAGTTTCTCGGCCTCGATGTAGGGCAGCAGGTAGGCCACGGCCTTCTTCATCACCCGCGCGGACTTGACCACCTGGGGCAGGAACATCTTGCCTGCGCCGAACAGGTCGCCGACCACGTTCATGCCGTCCATCAACGGACCTTCGATCACGTCCAGCGGGCGCGCGGCCTGCGCACGCGCCTCCTCGGTGTCGAGCTCGATGTACTGGTCGATGCCGTGCACCAGCGAGTGCGACAGACGTTCGCGCACGGGCTTCTCGCGCCAGGCCTTGTCCTCGACCTTCTTCTCGCCCTTGCGGCCCTTGAACCGTTCGGCGATCTCCAGCAGGCGCTCGGTGCCGTCGGGCCGCCGGTTGAGCACGACGTCCTCGACGCGCTCGCGCAGCTCGGCGTCCAGCTCGTCGTACAGGGGCAGGGCGCCGGCATTGACGATGCCCATGTCCATGCCGGCGCGGATCGCGTGGTACAGGAACACCACGTGGATCGCCTGGCGCACGACCTCGTTGCCGCGGAACGAGAACGACACGTTCGACACGCCGCCGGAGACATGGCTGAGCGGGAAGCGGCGCTTCAGCTGGCGGGTGGCCTCGATGAAGTCGACCGCGTAGTTGTCGTGCTCCTCGATGCCGGTCGCGATCGCGAACACGTTGGGGTCGAAGATGATGTCCTCGGGCGGAAACCCCACGCGTCCGGTAAGCAGCGCGTGCGCACGCGAGCAGATCTCGACCTTGCGGTCGATCGTGTCGGCCTGGCCGACTTCGTCGAAGGCCATCACCACGACCGCCGCGCCGTAGCGCCGCACCAGTCGTGCCTGGCGCAGGAACTCCGCCTCGCCTTCCTTCATCGAGATGGAGTTGACGATCCCCTTGCCCTGCAGGCACTTGAGCCCGGCCTCGATCACGCTCCACTTGGAACTGTCGACCATCACCGGGATGCGCGCGATGTCGGGCTCGGCGGCGATCAGGTTGAGGTAGTCGACCATCGCCTTCTCGGAGTCGAGCAGGCCCTCGTCCATGTTGACGTCCAGGACCTGGGCGCCACTGTCCACCTGCTGGCGGGCGATCTCCACGGCCTCGTCGTAGCGGTCTTCCTTGATCAGCTTGCGGAACTTCGCGCTGCCGGTGACGTTGGTGCGCTCGCCGACGTTGACGAAGTTGGTAGACGGCGTGATCTGCAGCGGCTCCAGGCCGCTGAGCCGGGTATGACGGGGCAGGGTGCTCACGCGGCCTGCTCCAGGCGCGGGTGCACGCGCGGCGCATGGCCGCCGACGGCGGCGGCGATCGCGGCGATGTGCGCGGGCGTCGTGCCGCAGCAGCCGCCGACCAGGTTCAGCAACCCGGCGCGGGCGAAGTCGCCGAGCACCAGGGCCATGTCCTCCGGGGTCTCGTCGTAGCCGCCGAAGGCATTCGGCAGGCCGGCGTTGGGGTGCGTGCTGACATAGGCATCGGCGATCTGCGCCAGTACGTCGACATGCACGCGCAGGTCCCTGGCGCCCAGCGCACAGTTGAGCCCGATCGACAGCGGTTGCGCGTGGCGCAGCGAATACCAGAAGGCCTCGGCGGTCTGGCCCGAGAGGGTGCGGCCGGAAGCGTCGGTGATCGTGCCCGAGACCATCACCGGCAGTCGCGCCCCGCGCGCCTCGAAGGCCTCCTCGATCGCGAACAGCGCCGCCTTGGCATTGAGCGTGTCGAAGACCGTCTCGACCATGATCGCGTCGGCGCCGCCGTCGACCAGGCCGTCGGTGGCTTCGCGGTAGGCGACGCGCAGCTCGTCGAAGCTGATCGCCCGGAACCCGGGGCGGTTGACGTCAGGACTCAGCGAGGCGGTCCGGCTGGTCGGGCCGAGCACGCCGATCACGAAGCGCGGTCGAGCGGGGTGTTCGGACTCGGCGGCATCGCAGGCCTCGCGCGCCAGGCGCGCGCCGGTCTCGTTCAGCTCGCGCGCCAGGTGCTCGAGGCCGTAGTCGGCCAGCGAGATCGTCGTCGAGTTGAAGGTATTGGTCTCGACGAGATCGGCGCCCGCGGCGAGGTACTGGGCGTGGATGTCGCGGATGATGTCCGGCCGCGTGATGCTGAGCAGGTCGTTGTTGCCGCGCTGGTCGTGGGCGCAACCGCAGCCGGGACCGTGGGCGTGCCCGGCCTCCGGCAGGTACCCGGCGTCGAAGCCGCCGGCGAAACGCTCGCCGCGATAGTCGGCCTCCTCCAGCCCGTGCTGCTGGATCATCGTGCCCATCGCGCCGTCGATGACGAGGATGCGTTCGCGCAGGCAGCGTTCCAGCGACTCGGCACGTACGGGGTTCAGCCAGGGGAGGGTGTCCACGATCAGCTCTTCTTCTGGGCGGTCCGGGGCTCACGGACGCGGCCGGCGGGCTTGCGCGCGAGCAGGGCAATGACTTCGAAATGCGGGGGGCGGCGTTCGCGGGTCACGGTGTCGCAGCTCACGATGTCCAGCCCGGCCTTGTCGGCGAATCGCGAGAGCTCCTTCTCGGTGAATCCCAGGTTGACGTGGCCGAAGGCCTCGACCGTGCTCTGGTGTCCGTGCCGCGCCAGGCTGGTGAGCAGCAGGCGGCCCCCGGGGCGCAGCACGCGCGCCGCCTCGGCCACGGCCTGGGCGGGGTGCTCGGCATAGGTCAGCGCGTGCATGAGCACGACGAGGTCGAAGCTGGCCTCGGCGAAGGGGATGGCGTGCATGTCGCCCTCCTGCACCTCCACGTTGGCCAGGCGGCGCAGGCGCTCGGTGGCGGCGTTGACGACCTTGCTGCTGGCGTCCAGGCAGACGTAGCGGTTGGCATGCGGGGCCATGAGTTCGGCCAGCACGCCGTCGCCGGAGGCAATGTCGAGCACGTCGCCGGGTTCGAGCAGGGGCAGGGCGGAGCGCGCCATGGCCTCCCAGGTGCGTCCGGGCGAGTAGTGGCGCTCCATGTCGCCGGCGACCGAGTCGGCCCAGTTCTGGTCGGCGGCGCGCATGGCGAGCACGCCGGGGACGCGCTCGGCGTCCTGGCGCAGGAGGGGGTCGTCGCTGCCCGAGCGCAGGGTCTGCCAGAGCGCCCGCTGTGCCGGGTCCAGGGCCGAGTCCTCGAAGCGGTAGTAGGCCGAGACGCCCGAGCGGCGGTCGCGTACCAGGTTGGCCTCCTTGAGCTTGGCCAGGTGGGTCGAGACCCGGGGCTGGGCCAGCCGGGTGATTGCCGACAGCTCGGCGACGGTGAGCTCTTCGTGTTCGAGCAGGGCCAGCAGGCGGACCCGCGTCGCGTCGGCGAACACCTTCAGTCGGGATGACCAGCCTTCGAGGTCCATCGGGGGCTCCAGATCGGGGGTGGGGCGCCGTGTGGGTCGCGCTGGCGCCTGTTAATTCATCATATCATCGCGATATAGCGATAAGTTTGATTCGCGACGACGACGGGGTCAAGCCCGCACGGCCCGTGCACTGGGGTTCTCGGGCCGGGATCGCTACAATTCACGGATTGCCTGTCTAGAAGACAAAAGTCGAGGTGCAGACGTGGATTTCAGCTTTACCGAAGAACAGTTGATGATCCAGGACGTTGCCAAGCGCATCGCCCAGGAAAAGATCGCCCCCAGCGCGGAGCACCACGACCGGACGGGCGAGTTCCCCCTGGAGAACATCCGCACCCTCGGCGAGAACGGCCTGATGGGCATCGAGGTGCCGGCCGAGTACGGCGGCGCCGGCATGGACCCCATCAGCTACGTGCTGGCGATGGTCGAGATCGCCGCCGGCGACGCCGCGCACTCCACCATCGTGTCGGTGAACAACTCGCTGTTCTGCAACGGCATCCTGAAGTTCGGCACCGAGGAGCAGAAGCAGACCTACGTGCGCGCGATCGCCGAGGGCAAGGAGATCGGTGCGTTCGCGCTGACCGAGCCGCAGTCTGGTTCCGACGCCACCGCCATGCGCTGCAAGGCGGTGAAGCAGGCCGACGGCAGCTTCGTCATCAACGGCAAGAAGAGCTGGATCACCTCCGGTCCGGTGGCGCGCTACATCGTGCTGTTCGCGATGACCGACCCCGACAAGGGCGCCCGCGGCATCACCGCCTTCATGGTGGACACCCAGCGCGAGGGCTTCCACCGCGGCAAGACCGAACCCAAGCTCGGCATCCGGGCCTCGGCGACCTGCGAGATCGAATTCACCGATTACGTCGCCCGCGCCGAGGACGTGCTGGGCGACGAGGGCCACGGCTTCAAGATCGCCATGGGCGTGCTCGATGCCGGCCGCATCGGCATCGCCAGCCAGGCCATCGGCATCGCTCGCGCAGCCTACGAGGCCACCCTGGAGTACGTCCGCGAGCGCAAGGCCTTCGGCCAGCCGATCGGTGCCTTCCAGATGACCCAGGCCAAGATCGCCGACATGAAGTGCAAGCTGGACGCAGCGCTGCTCCTCACTCTGCGCGCGGCCTGGACCAAGGGCCAGACCGAGAAGAACGGTGGCCGCTTCAGCAACGAGGCCGCGATCGCCAAGCTCACCGCGTCCGAGGCGGCGATGTGGATCACCCACCAGGCCGTGCAGATCCATGGCGGCATGGGCTACTCCAAGGAAATGCCGCTGGAGCGTTACTTCCGCGACGCCAAGATCACCGAGATCTACGAGGGCACCAGCGAGATCCAGCGCCTGGTCATCGCCCGCAACGAGACCGGCCTGCGCTGAAGCCATGAACGCGTGCACGGGCATCGCCGCGTCGACAGCCGGGAACGGCCGTCGCGGCGAGTCCGTGCGCGTGCGTATTGATGTCGGCGGCGCCGGCATCAGTTCGTGTTCACGTCAGGTGGCGTGCAATAGCCACGCCCCCCACTCTAAACCCAATGGCCTGCGCGAAAGCGCGGGCCTCACTGCAATGGACACCCTGTTTCCATGAGCACCGCCGAAAAAGCGAAGAAGACCTCATCCCCCAAGGCGCCGGCCACCCCGCGCGCTGGCAAGCGCAACCCGTCCTCGACCGCGAAGGGGGCTGCCCGCGTCGCCGCGGGCGGCGAGCTGGTCGACAGCGTGTCGCTGGCACCGATCATCGCGCAGATGCGCAAGCGCCTGCCGAAGGCGCGCCACGACGAGGCCGAGGCCTTCGCGCGCGCCTTCTACCAGCGCATGGAGGACGACGAGCTGCCGATGCATTCGGCCGAGGGCTGGGCGGCGCTCGCCTGCGACTTCTTCGAGTTCGCCCGCTCGCGCAAGCCGCGCCAGGCCTCGATCCGCCTGTTCAACCCGACCCTGGCCAAGCAGGGCTGGGAGTCGCCGCACACGGTGCTGCAGATCGCCAACGACGACATGCCGTTCCTGGTCGACTCGGTGACCATGCGCCTGGCCGAGCTCGGCATCGGTGTCCACGTGCTCGGCCACCCGGTGGTCGAATTCAAGCGCGATCGCGGCGGCAAGCTGCTCGCGGTGGGCGAGGGTACCGGCGAATCGCTGATGCACCTGGAGATCGACCGCCAGGCGGCGGACGCGATCCCGATGGTCGAGCAGGCGATCGCCTCCGTGCTGGCCGACGTGCGCGCGATCGTCGACGACTGGCGCAAGATGCGCGACAAGATGGTCGAGATCGCCGACGGTTTCTCCGATCGCGTCGCGCCGATCGACGAGGCCGGCCGCCAGGAGGCCCAGGCCTTCCTGCACTGGGCCGCGAACAACCACTTCACCCTGCTCGGCTACCGCGAGTACGAGGTGGCCAAGCAGAAGGGCGTCGAGGTCCTGCGCGCGGTCAAGGAAAGCGGGATGGGCCTGCTGCGCGAGGCCGACGTCGGCAAGCCCCGCCTGCTGACCTCGCTCGCCGCGCACTACATGCCGCAGTCCGGCGCGGTCGATGCGCTGATCCTCACCAAGACCAACGCCCGCGCCACCGTCCACCGTCCCGGTTACATGGACTACATCGGCGTGCTGGGCTTCGATGGCGACGGCAAGCCGGTGAAGGAACAGCGCTTCCTCGGCCTGTACACCTCCAGCGCCTACACCAGCCGCCCCTGGGACATTCCCCTGGTGCGCGAGCGCCACGAGTACGTGATGGCGCACTCGGGCCTGGCGCCGGACAGCCACAACGGCAAGGCCCTGCGGCACATCCTGGAAACCCTGCCGCGCGACGAGCTGTTCCAGTCCAGCGGCCCCGAGCTGCTGCACACCGCCATGGCCATCCTGGGCCTGCAGGAGCGCGTGCGCAGCAAGCTGTTCCTGCGCCGCGACCGCTACGGGCGCTACTTCTCCGGCCTGGCCTACATCCCGCGCGACCGTTTCAACACCGAGGTGCGGCACCGGATCGAGGCCATGCTCAAGCGCATGCTGCACGGCGAGCACATCGACACCAATGTCATGCTCAGCGAATCGCCGCTGGCGCAGTTGCACATGATCGTGCGGCCCAAGTCCGGCGAGGCGATCCAGATCGACCACGCGGCGATCGAGGCGGAGCTCGCGCGCATCGTGCGCAACTGGCAGGACGACCTGCGCGACGCGCTCGTCCGCCGGCATGGCGAGAAGGAAGGCCTGCACCTGGGCAACAGCTACGGCCGCGCCCTGCCGGCGGGCTACATCGAGCATTCGGGCGTCGAGGCGGCGGTCAACGACGTCGAGCACCTGGCCGGGCTGCGCGGTCCCGAGGACCTGAGCCTGAGCCTGAGCCGCACGCACCCGGGGCAGGGGGGGCTGCGTTTCAAGTTCTATCGCCAGCTCGACGACATCCCGCTCTCCGATGCGCTGCCGATGATGGAGAACATGGGCCTGCGCGTGATCGCCGAGCACCCGTTCCGCATCGTTCCCGACGAGACCCCGCTGTACATCCAGGACTTCGAGGTCGAGACCACGGGTGGCGACATCGACGTCGGCCAGCTCGGTAGCGTCTTCGAAGAGGCCTTCGGGCAGATCTGGCGCGGCAACGCCGAGAACGACGGTTTCAATCGCCTCATCCTGGCCGCCGGCCTGTCCTGGCGCCAGGTCGCGATGCTCCGCGCCTACTGCAAGTACCTGCTGCAGGTCGGCGTGCCGTTCTCGCAGGCCTACGTCGAGCAGACGTTCGCCCGCTATCCGCTGCTCGCGCGCCTGATGGTGGAACTGTTCGAGGCCCGCTTCGACCCCAACACCGGCAACGAGAGCCGTGCCGAGATCAAGGCCGGCATGGCGCGCTTCAAGGCGCAGATCGAGGGCCTGGCCCAGGGCGACGCGTCGACCATCGCCGCGCTCGCGCCGGTGGTCGAGGCGCGCGAAGGCAAGCGCGACCGCCAGGTGGAGGCCACCCGCAAGGCGTTGCTCGCGCTGCTGGACCGCGTCTCCAGCCTCGACGAAGACCGCATCCTGCGCAGTTACATGGGCGTGATCGACGCGACCCTGCGCACCAGCTACTACCAGACCGGGGCCGGCGGCGCCGAGAAGGGCTACGTCAGCTACAAGTTCGACTCGGCCGAGGTTCCCGACCTGCCCAAGCCGCGGCCCTACCGCGAGATCTTCGTCTGCGGACCGCGCGTGGAGGGCATCCACCTGCGCTTCGGCCCGGTGGCGCGCGGCGGCCTGCGCTGGTCCGACCGTCGCGAGGACTTCCGCACCGAGGTACTGGGCCTGGTAAAGGCGCAGATGGTGAAGAACACGGTCATCGTCCCGGTGGGCTCCAAGGGCGGCTTCATCAGCAAGCGCCCGCCCGAGGGTGGCGACCGCGACGCGATCTGGGCCGAGGGCGTGGCGTGCTACCGCATGTTCATCAACGGCCTGCTCGACATTACCGACAACCTGGTCGAGGGCAAGGTCGTCCCGCCGGTCGACGTGGTCCGCCACGACCAGGACGACCCGTACCTGGTGGTCGCGGCCGACAAGGGCACCGCGACCTTCTCCGACATCGCCAACGGCATCGCCCGCGAGCATGGGTACTGGCTCGACGATGCCTTCGCCTCCGGCGGCTCGGTCGGTTACGACCACAAGGGCATGGGCATCACCGCCAAGGGCGCCTGGGAGTCGGTCAAGCGTCACTTCCGCGCCCTGGGCCGCAACAGCCAGAAGGAGGACTTCACCGCGGTCGGCATCGGTGACATGTCCGGCGACGTGTTCGGCAACGGCATGCTGCTGAGCCGTCACATCCGCCTCGTCGCCGCGTTCGACCACCGCCACATCTTCATCGACCCCAACCCCGACGCCGCGGCGACCTTCAAGGAGCGCAAGCGGATGTTCAAGCTGCCGCGCTCGAGCTGGGCGGACTACGACGCGTCGCTCATCAGCAAGGGCGGTGGCGTCTTCCCGCGCACGGCCAAGTCGATCGCCGTCTCCCGCGAGGCCCGGCAAGCGCTGGGCATCGACGAGTCGGTCGAGGCGATGAGCCCCAACGAGCTGATGAGCGCGATCCTGCGCGCGCCGGTCGACCTGCTGTGGAACGGCGGCATCGGCACCTACGTCAAGGCCGCAAGCGAGACCCATGCCGACGTCGGCGACCGTGCCAACAACGCGCTGCGGGTCAACGGCCGCGAACTGCGCTGCAAGGTGGTGGGCGAGGGCGGCAACCTGGGCCTGACCCAGCTGGGGCGCATCGAGGCGGCCCTGCACGGCGTGCTGCTCAACACCGACTTCATCGACAATTCGGCCGGCGTGGACACGTCCGACCACGAGGTCAACATCAAGATCCTGCTCAACGGCCAGGTCCAGGCCGGCAAGCTCACCGTGCCGGCGCGCAACAAGCTGCTGGCGGCGATGACCGACGAGGTCGAGGCGCTGGTACTGGTGGACAACTACCGCCAGAACCAGGCCATCAGCCTGATGGAGCGGATGAGCGTCCCGCGCCTGGGTTCCAAGCAGCACTTCATCCGCACGCTGGAATCGCAGGGCCTGCTGGACCGGCAGATCGAGTACCTGCCCAGCGACGCGGAGATCTCCGAGCGCAAGTCGCGCGGCCAGGGCCTCACCCGCCCCGAGCTCTCGGTGCTTCTGTCCTACGCCAAGCTGGTGATCTACCAGCAGTTGCTGGAGTCCGACATCCCCGAGGACCCGTACCTGTCCAAGGAGCTGGTGCGCTACTTCCCGCAGCCCTTGCAGGAGAAGTACGCCAAGGGCATGCAGCAGCACCGGCTGAAGCGCGAGATCATCGCCACGGCGGTCACCAACTCGATGGTCAACCGCATGGGCGCGACCTTTACCCTGCGCATGCAGGAGGACACCGGGCGCAGTGCCGCCGAGGTCGCCAAGGCCTACACCATCGCCCGCGAAGCGATCGACGCACGCGGTCTGTGGGCGCAGATCGACGCGGTCGACGGCAAGGTCGCCGAGTCGGTGCAGATCGACGCCCTCCAGGTGATCTGGCACCTGATGCGCAGCATGTCGCGCTGGCTGCTGTCGCGACCGGGCGCCATTCCCGAGATCACCGAGGCGATGGCCCGCTACGGCGATGGCCTGGAGGCGGTGCGCAAGGCGCTGCCGGAGTCGATGTCGGAGGTGCGCCGCGAAGGTTTCGAGCAGCGCCAGGCCGAATGGCGCCGCAAGGGCTTCCCGGCGGCGCTGGCCGAACAGCTGGCGGCCCTGCCGCTGCTCGAGTTCGCCTGCGACATCGTCGAGATCGCGCACGCGCGGCGCATGCCGCCGGCCGAGGTCGCGAGCGCCTACTTCAGCCTCGGCGCGGCGTTGCACATGCCCTGGCTGTACGAGCAGATCGACGCCCTGGAAGTCGACGGTCGCTGGCAGGCCCTGGCCCGCGGCGCCCTGCGCGACGAGCTGGGCATCCAGCAGCGCGCCCTGGTCGGGCAGATCCTGTCGACGGGCGGCAAGAAGCCGGCGCGCGACAAGGTCGAGGCCTGGCTCAAGCGCGACGATGCCTCCCTGCGTTTCACCCAGGCCATGCTCACGGAGCTGGTGAACCAGAAGTCGATCGACTACCCGACGGTGTCCGTCGCCGTGCGGCGCCTGGCCCAGGTCGCGGGGTCCGGCGCCTGACCGGCGCCGCGGTCACGGGGTCGCCGCGGGCGGACGGGACCGTTGTCCGTCCGCCGCCGCGCGCGGGCGGGGGCGGGGCTCGGGTTATGCTGGCGGCGCCCTCCAGGAGCCGACCATGACCGACTCGCCCCGCATCGCCTTCCTCGCCAGTCCGGCCGAGGATGCCCTCGAGGCACTGGAAGCGCTGACCGCGCGCCACGGCCAGCTCGACCCGGGCGAGGCCGACGTGCTGGTGGCGCTGGGCGGCGACGGCTTCATGCTGCAGACCCTCCACCGCTTCGGCTCGCTCGGCAAGCCGGTCTATGGCATGAAGCTCGGCTCGGTGGGGTTCATGATGAACCAGTACCGCGTCGACGGCCTGGTCGACCGCCTGCATGCGGCCGAGCCGTCCGTGCTGCGTCCGCTGGAGATGGTCGCCACGACCGAGTCGGGGGCAACGGTCGGTTCGCTGGCCTACAACGAGGTGTCGCTGCTGCGGCAGACGCGCCAGGCGGCCCACCTGGGCATCGAGCTCAACGGCCAGACGCGGCTGGAGGAGCTGATCAGCGACGGCGTCATGGTCGCGACCCCGGCCGGCAGCACCGCGTACAACTTCTCCGCGCATGGCCCCATCCTGCCCCTGGGCGGCAAGGTCATCGCGTTGACGCCGATCGCCCCGTTCCGGCCGCGCCGTTGGCGCGGCGCCGTGCTCAAGGCCGACACCGAGGTGCGTTTCCGCGTCCTCGACCCGTACAAGCGACCTGTCAGCGCCACGGCGGACTCGCACGAAGTCCGCGATGTACTCGAGGTGACGATCCGCGAGTCGCTCGACCGCACCGTCACCCTGTTGTTCGACCCCGAGCACAATCTCGAGGAGCGCATGCTCGCCGAGCAGTTCATCGGCGGCTGAACCCGCCCGCTCCGCGCACCCGCGGTCTCAACACCCGAGACCGCGGCAGGGCACAATAGCCCCATGCCTGACCGTGATGCCGACCCGCTGATCGTCGCGATTTCCTCGCGCACCCTGTTCAACCTCGAGGACAGCCACGCGCTGTTCGAGGCCCAGGGCATCGACGCCTATGCCGCGTTCCAGCGCGAGCACGAGGACGACCTCCTCGCGCCCGGCATCGCCTTCCCGCTGGTGCGGAAGCTGCTGGGCCTCAACGAAGGGGCGCCGCCCGAGGCACCGAGGGTGGAAGTGATCCTGATCTCGCGCAATTCCGCCGATACCGGCCTGCGCATCTTCAACTCGATCGCCCACCATGGCCTGTCGATCAAGCGCGCGGCCTTCAGCAACGGCGCGCCGCCGTTCCCCTACATCCGGCCGTTCGGCGCCGACCTGTTCCTGTCCACGCATGCCGAGGACGTGCGCAGCGCGCTGATGGCCGGAGTCGCGGCGGCGACCCTGCTGCCGGCACAGGCACCGCAGGACCGGCACGAGCACCAGTTGCGCATCGCCTTCGACGGCGACGCGGTGATCTTCGGCGACGAAAGCGAACGCGTGTCGCGCGAGGGCGGGCTGGCGGCCTTCACCGAACACGAGCGGGCGAAGGCCGGCGAGCCGCTCTCCGGCGGTCCGTTCCGCGGGTTCCTGGACGCGCTCCACCGCCTGCAGGCGGCGTTCCCGGTGGGCCAGGACTCGCCGATCCGCACCGCGCTGGTGACGGCGCGCTCGATCCCCGCGCACGAGCGGGTGATCCGGACCCTGAGGGAATGGGGCATCCGCCTCGACGAGGCGCTGTTCCTGGGCGGTCGCGCCAAGGGCCCGTTCCTGGAGGCGTTCGGCGCCGACATCTTCTTCGACGACTCCGCCCACAACATCGAGTCCGCGCGGGGCCTGGTCGCCGCCGGGCACGTGCCCCACGGCGTCGCCAACAGCGGTTGACGCCCGCCCGGTCGTGGCCGCCATGGCCGCCATGGCCGGCGGCGGGTGCGGGGCCGATCAGGGCGTGTCGTCGTCGCCCAGGCGCAGGTCGATGTCGCTGATCTTCCAGCGCAGCCCGTGCCGGGTCATGGTCACGTCGATCTCTTCGCCCTCGTCGTCCACCAGGGTCGCCTTGAAGCTCGAAAGCGACTCGAAGCGGTAACGTGCATCCTGGAAGGGATCGCGTGCCGGCACGTCCTTGTAGAGGTCGTTGCGGGCGACGCTGTCGCGACTGGTGCGATGCCACAGGCTGCGCCCCTGCAACAGCGCGCCCACGCCGACCGGCGTGGCCATGGTCTCGATGGCGGCGCCGCTGAGGTTGCTGGCGACCGACAGCGCGAACGCGCCCAGCATGCTTTCCCGGACTTTCTCGCCCGCGCGTCGGGCCATGTAGTCGTCGGCCTGGGCCTTGAGGCTGCTGCGCACCGCCGGGAAGTCGACATGGCGCGACAGCGCGGCGCTGTCGTTCTCCGCGATCGCCGTCCGGATGCCCCGGACCGCCCAGAAGGGGCCCGCGGCCCACAAGGCGGCCAGCAGGAGGACCAGGGCGATGCTTGCCGCGATGAGCTTCTTCATGTCGTTGCCGTCGTGGGTGCCTGGCCAGAGCTTACCCGCTGTCCCGCGCGGGTGGGCACGGGACAGCGGGGACCGTGACGGCGGCCCGCGAGGGGCCCCGGGCCGGCGTCAGAACTTCAACGCGTATTCGCGCGACTCGATCGGCGACATGCGGGTCTGGTCGTGGAGCTCCAGTTGGCGCAGCTCGAACGGCCGTCCGTAGCCCCTGGGCAGGTGCGAACGGTCGAAGGCGAGCGTCAGTTGCCGTTTGCCGGCTTCGAACCAGTTCGCGGCATGCGCCTGCGACACCGGGGCCATGGAGCCATCCGCGGCCGTGGCGTAGAGCGTGCCACGCACCTCGAACCGACCCGTCGAGGCCACCTCGACCGGCAGCGACACCCGCAGGCGGGCGGGATCGGCCTCGAACTCGCCGGCCAGGCGCGCCGTCGGCGCGGCCACCGCGAAGGCCGTGCGGGCATCGCGGGCGACCTCGCCGTCGTTGGCGAAGACCTGCAGTTCCCACAGGCCGCCGGCATTGCCGGTCGCCTCGGGCAGCCTGAAGCGGGCGACGTTGCGGCCATCGCGGCCGCCTCGCACGGCGACCGGCGTGCTGCTGCCGTCCGGCGCGACGAGCAGGGCCTGCGCCTTGCCCGGGACCGGGCGTCCAGCGCGCTCCATGTCGACCGCGACCTGCATGCGACCGCCGGCCAGCACCTGCTGGCGATCGGGACGGGCGCGCAGGACGACGTCGCTCTGCGGCTCGTATACGTGGACCACGTAGTCGCCGCGGGCATCCTGGGCCTGCAACCGGTAGCGACCGGCGCCGGCGTCGAGCTTGACGATGGACGTGCCCGCGCTGACGGGCATGCCGGCGGCCTGCAACTGCGTGGCGTCGGCAAGCGACTGCAGCTTCACGGCGCGGCCGCCCTGGCTGACGCGCAACTGCGCCGGCGCCATCGCGCGGGCGCCGCGCCCCGGGCTCACGCGGATCAGCGAGCCCGGCGCGGTCATGCTGACATCGACCCCCTGCTCGAGGGCGGCGCCATCGACCGTCATCCAGTACTCGCGGCTTTCCGCCTCGAAGGGCGTCGCGGCCTCGACGCGCGCGGTGGGATCCAGCTTCCAGGCGTAACTGACCGCCTGGTGTTCGTGGTCGCCGGACGGAGGTGGCAAGGCCACCAGTCGCCCGGGCACCTGGTCGTTGCCGGAGGCCGGCAGCAGCGGGGTCGCCGCGTAGGTCGCGGTCGTGGCCATCGCCAGCAGCAGGGGCAGGGTCGCGGCCGCGAGGGCACGGTGTTGGGTGCGCATGTTCATGTCGTGGTCCCTCACTGTTGCATGTCGCTGCGAAGAATGGTGTCGAGCCGGAAGCAGGCCCGGCGGCTCTGGTTGTGGCTCAGCGGCTCGCGGTCCCGCGTGCGGCTCTTGTCCACGAACCACACGCTGCCGGCGGCCGACTGGCTGCTGCATTCCAGGAAGCCGTCCGAACAGTCGTCGAGCCAGTTCTGCGTGGTCTCCAGGCCGACGTTCTCGGCGTAGCCGCCGCAATAGCTGTCGGAATCCCAGATCGCCGATTCGACGTCGCTGCCGACGACGCTGCGGAAGGTACGCGGCAGCCCCGGGCGGCCGGAGGTGCCGTACAGGTACTGGCCGTTGTAGACCGCCATCCAGCTTTCCTGCTGCATCCGCACGGCGTCCGACTTGTAGCCCAGCAGCCAACCCAGCGACTGCTCGAACACGTTGCCGTTCATGACCGCGTCGGCCAGCGGAGTGCCCGCCGAGGACGGGGCGAGGGCGTTGACGCGAACGACCTTGTCGATGATCGCCGGGTAGCGGCTGTCCCAGGTCGGGTTCGACATGATCCAGCGCATGACGTTGCCGCCATTGGAGTGGGTGACGACGATCAGGCGGGTGATCCCGCGCTGGTTGATGAAGCTGGTCAGCTGGCCGGCCAGGCAGCCAGCGGCGCGGCTGTCCCACATGTACTGCTCGAAATCGCAGTTGATGACGGTGTAGTTGGCCGGGTTGGAGAGGCCCTGGCGGACCGAGTCGACCATCTGCGGCTTCCAGTAGTCCTGATAGGCGTTGGTCTGTTGGCCGGTACCGTGGACGAAGGCGACGCCGGTGACGTCGGCGGCGTTCGCGGCTGGCGCGAGCATGGCCAGGAAGAGCGAGCCCAGGACGGGGCCGCAAGCGAGCTTGAGCATGTTCACATTCCCTTGTTCGATGCGGCCGACGCTGACGGCCGGGCCGCGGAGAGTCTGCTTTCCTGCGTTCCCCTCGACGCATCGCACTCGAAGATACCCGTACGTACGGGTATGTCATGCGGCGCTGCGACGATTCAGCGAACGTACATCACAGAAACGAGGCCGCGCAGCCCTGTCGCAACCGCCAGCTCAGAACTCCAGGTCGAGCGAGGCGCAGAGGTAGTCGACGAAGGGCGCCATGGCCTTGATGTCGGTTTCCAGGCGCTGGCGCAGGCGCGGCCCGGTCATGGTCGCGTCGGTGATGGCACGGCTGACCACGAAGTTCCTGCGTCGCAGGTCCTCTGCGTGCTCGAACTCAGGCGGGAATCCGCGCGGCATGCGCACCAGCATTTCGCTGTCGTCGAGCCGATAGCTGCGCTCGAAGGCCGGCGCATGCGCGGCGCGGCCCCAGCCGTCGGGGTTGTCGAGGATGAAGTGCCGGATGCGGCGCAGGCTGTCGGGCGACGGGTGCCAAAGCCCGGCGCCGACGAAGCAGCGGCCACGCTGCAGGTGGATGTAGAAGCCGGGGGCGTCGAGGTTCTTGCTGCGCTCGTGGAACAGCCGCGCGCCCTGCCATGACTTGTACGGCGACTTGTCCTTGCTGAAGCGGGTGTCGCGATGGATGCGGAACAGCGAGCCCGCGACGCCCTTGGGCACCGAGCGGTAGTGAAGGCTGACCTCGGCCAGGGCGGGCTGCAGGTCGGCCAGCAGGCGCCGGAACGGTTCGCGCACGTGTTCCTCGTAGCGGTCCTTGTGGGCCTGGAACCACTCGCGGCTGTTGTGACGCCCCAGCTGCTGGAGGAAGTCGAAGCTGGCGTCGCTGAAGTAACGGCTCATGGGGTCTCCGTGGAGGCGGGCATCAGGCCTTCGCCGATCCGCTGCCGCCAGGCATCGAGCTGGTCCAGCAGGGCGAGGCGATCGGCGTCGCCGGCGTGTTCGACGCGCAGCGCCGCGATCTCGGCGCATTGCCGGGCCACGCCGGTGACGGGATCGCCCCAGCGCGCCCGGCGGTAGTCGTCCCAGCGGGCCGACTCGCTCGCCGACAGGGTGTCGGGCCAGTTGCGCGCCCGGTAGCGGAACAGCAGTTCGGGGAGGCGGGCATCGCGGAACCCGAACGCCCGTTCCCCCAGCGCGGCCGGCGGCGTGCTGCGTACGTCGGCGAACAGGCGCTTGTCGCCGTCGGCGATGAAGCCGTCGTAGAGGGCACCATCGACGTCGGAGGGGGCGTGTTCGCGACCGTCGTCGAAGACGCGCCGGAGCTTGTCGGCCAGTGCCGGGCCCGCGTCGCGCAGGACCGCGGCGCGGCGCTCGACCCCGGCGCGATCGATGCGCAGGCGCTCGAAGTCGGCCGGGCGCAAGTGCTGCCACGCCACCAGCGCCGGGCAGCGGTTGAGGTGGATTTCCTTCAAGGCAATGCGCGCCTCGCCTTCGGGGAGGTCGGCGGCCGGCGTGTACAGGCGGTCGGCGATGTCGCCGGCGTCCAGTTCGAGCAGGCGCTCGGGCGGCTGGTCCAGGTCGAACACGATGATGCGGTTGTCGATGCGCGGATGGCGCGCGAGCGGGATCACCGGCGCCGCGCACAGGCGGCTGGCCGGGAAGCGCTGCGATACGTGCAGGACCGGCGCCATCGCGACCACGTCCAGCAGGCTGGCGGCGAAGCGCTTGTTGCGCAGCTGCAGCGCGTAGTCCCAAAGCCGCGGCTGCGCGGCACGGAACAGGCGTGCCAGTGCGATGAGCGCGCGCACGTCGGATAGCGCTTCGTGGGCGTCGCCCTCGCGGACCCCGTTGGCCTCGGCCAGGTGCTCGAGCTTGAACGAGGTCGCCCCGTCTTCGCGTCGCGGCCATTCCAGGCCCTCGGGGCGCAGCGCATGCCAGAGCCGGAACACGTCCAGCAGGTCCCAGCGCGAGTTGCCGCTGCGCCACTCGCGCTCGTAGGGGTCGTGGAAATTCCGGAACAGGCCGTGGCGGATGAATTCGTCGTCGAACTTGAGCGAGTTGTAGCCCAGCGAACATGTCTGGGGACGCGCCATCTCCTCGTGGATGCGCGAGAAGGCCTCGGCCTCGTCCACGCCCTCGCGCTCGGCCATTTGCGGCGTGATGCCGGTGACCAGGGTCGCGCCGGGCGAGGGCAGCAGGTCGTGCGCCGGCTTGACGAAGAAGCTGATCGGCGCCTCGACGGGGCGCAGCTCGAGGTCGGTGCGGATGGCCGCGAACTGCGCGATCCGGCTGGTGCGCGGGTCGGTACCGAAGGTTTCCAGGTCGTAGAACAGGAAACTGCCGGCCATCAGGCACCGCCCCGGTCGTGCGCGGGCAGGGGCGCGAGGCGCGCCAGCACGAGGGCGTCGGCCACGTCCCAGTCCAGGGTGTCGAGCGTGTCGTGGCCGCGGGTGAGTTCGACCAGCAGCTCGCGTTGCACCCGTCCGCGCTCGTAGGCCATCGCGTAGGGGAAACGATGGAAGCTGACCATCGAATAGCGCGGCATGAAACGGTCGGGATGGCGCAGCGCGAGGGCTTGCTCGAGCTCGCGCTGCAGCAGGTAGTCGTCGTCGTCGACGCGGTCGCGCATCTCCAGGTAGTTCTCCAGCGCCATGGCCTGGATGGCGCGCGCATTGGGCAGCCGCTCGGCCTGGAACGCGGCGAAGGCCGCGGCGCGATCGGCGGTGCCGTCGAGGTGTTCGGCCAGCGCGACGCAGTCCTCGAAGGCGCAGTTCATGCCCTGGCCGTGGAAGGGCACCATGGCGTGGGCGGCGTCGCCGAGCAGCACCGCGCGGTCGTCCAGTTGCCAGGTGTCGAGGTAGAGCGTGCCCAGCACGCCGGTGGGGTTGGCCTCGAAGTCGTGCTCCAGCGCGGGCACCAGCGGCAGCGCGTCGGGGAACTCGCGCGCGAACAGTTCGCGGGCCGCCGCGCCGTCGGCGACGCTGGCGAAGCTCGGTCCCCGCGGCGGGCCGCCGGCGACGTCGGCCACGTCATGGTTGGGCAGGAACAAGGTGACCGTGAACGTGCGCTCGTCGTTGGGCAGGGCGATGCACATGGAGCGGCCGCGCGGCCAGATGTGCAGCGCATTGGGCTCCATGCGGAAGCCCCCGTCCGCGTCCGGCGGGATCTCCAGCTCCTTGTAGGAATGGTCCAGGAACTCGCTGCGCTCGCCGAGCTCGATCTCGGCGGCCATCGCCGCGCGCAGGGACGAGCCGGCGCCGTCGGCACCGACGAGGGTCTCGAACTCCAGCTCGTGCAGCTCGCCGTTGCGCTCGTCGACGAAGCGCGCGCGCCGGCCTTCGAAGTCCACGCCCTGGAGGGTGCGGTGGAAATGGACGTTGACACCGGCGCGCTCGGCGATGTCGAGCAGCGATATGTTGAGTTCGCCGCGGTGCACCGACCAGATGACTTCGCTGTCGTCCTTGCCGTAGCGTTGCAGCGCGGCGTGGCCGTCGGCGAAATGGACCATGCGGCCGCGCATCATCACCGCGTGCGACATCACCGCCGGATCGGCGCCCGCCAGCCGCAGCGCATGGCGGCCGCGCTCGGCCAGCGCGAGGTTGATCGAACGCCCGCCCTCGTAGCCTTTCAGCCGCGGGTCGCCGCGCTTCTCATGGACGTCGACCTGCCAGCCGCGCCGCGCCAGCAGGGTCGCGAACAGCGCGCCCGCCAGGCCCGCGCCGACGACGGTGATGCGGCGCTCGACGTGGGCGAGGTCGTCAAGCGGCATCGCGCCAGGCCTCCACCGTGCGTGCGAACCGCAGCACGTCGGCATGGGTGTTGTAGAGTGGCGCGGGCGAGATGCGGATCACGTCGGGCTCGCGCCAGTCGCCGAGCACGCCGTGGGCGGCGAGGTAGTCGAACAGGGCGCGTCCCTGGTCGCGACCGCCGGCGACGCGCAGGGACAGCTGGCAGCCACGGCGTTCGGGCTCGGCCGGGGTCACCACCTGCAGCACGTCGTCCAGGCGCTCGCGTATCAGGGTTTCCAGGTAGCCGGTCAGGCGCAGCGACTTGGCCCGCAACGCCTCCATGCCGACCTCGTCGAACAGTTCGAGCGAGGCCCGCAGCGGCGCCAGCCCCAGGATCGGCGGATTGCTGAGCTGCCAGCCCTCGGCGCCGGGCGTGGGCCTGAATTCGGGCGCCATCAGGAAGCGCGTCGCCGGCTCGTGGCCCCACCATCCGGCGAAGCGCGGCAGGTCGGCGTCGGCATGCTTTTCGTGCACGAAGCAGCCGGCCACCGCGCCCGGGCCGCTGTTGAGGTACTTGTAGTGGCACCAGACGGCGAAGTCGACGCCGCTGTCGTGCAGGGCCAGTTCGCGGTTGCCGACGCCATGGGCGAGGTCGAAGCCGCAGCGGGCACCCTGGGCGTGTGCCAGCCGCACGATCGCCGGCAGGTCGAAGAACTGGCCGGTGCGGTACTGGATGCCCGGCCACAGAACGAGCGCGAGCCGGTGCCCATGCTCGCGGATGGCCGCTTCGATCGCCGCCATCGAGAGCGTGCCGTTGGGTTCGTCGGGCGCCACCTCGACCAGGTCGGTGGCCGGGTCGAAGCCATGGAAGCGGATCTGCGACTCGACCGCATGGCGGTCGGAGGGGAAGGCGCCGGCTTCGATCAGGATCGCCGGACGCTCCGCGGTGGGCCGGTAGAAGCTCACCATCATCAGGTGCAGGTTGGTGGTCAGGGTGTTCATCGCCACCACCTCCGAGGGTCGGGCGCCGACCAGGCGTCCCAGTTGCTCGCGTACCAGGGTGTGGTAGGTCATCCACTGCGCTTCGCCGGTGAAGTGGCCTTCCACCGCGAGGGTGGCCCAGGCATCGAGCACCTGTTCGACGTGCCCGCGCGCGCCGCGCGGCTGCAGGCCCAGCGAGTTGCCGACGAAGTACGCCTGCTCGCCGTCGCCGTGCCGCGGGATCAGGAACTGGTCGCGCCGGGTGGGCAGGGCATCGACCTCATCGAGGTGGGCGGCATGGCGGGGGTCGAACAGGTCGGTCATGGTGGGTCGTCTTCGGAAGGGGATCGGGGGCGCGGCGGTGGGCGCCCGGTGGATCAGCGGAAGCGGGCTTCGGGCAGGCCCAGCCACTCCAGCGCGGTGCCATGGTACAGGCGGGCCTGCTGGGCCTCGTCGAGATCGAGCGAGGCGATGCCGGCGCCCGGCGACTGTTCGCCAAGCGGGAACGGATAGTCGGTGCCGAGCATCACCTGCGACACGCCGCAGGTGTCGAGCAGGTACTGGAGGGCGCGCGCGTCGGCGACCCAGGAATCGAAGTAGAGCTGCGAGAGGTAGTCGCGAGGGTTGCGCGGATTGTCGGTGGCCACCAGGTCGGGGCGCATGTTGAAACCGTGTTCGATCCGACCGATGGTGTAGGGGAAGGCCCCACCACCATGCGCCAGGCAGACCTTGAGCGCCGGCAGGCGCTCGAGCACGCCGCCGAACACCAGGCAGCATGCCGCGCGCGACTGTTCGGCCGGCATGCCGACCAGCCAGGGCAGCCAGTACTTGGGCATGGAGGGCGTGCCCATCATGTCCCAGGGGTGGACCAGGATCGCCGCGCCGAGCTCGCTGGCGGCTTCGAAGAAGGGGAACAGCTCCGGCGCATCGAGGTTCCAGTCGCCGACGTGGCTGCCGATCTGCACGCCCTGGAGCCCGAGCTGGTCCATGCAGCGTTCGAGTTCCTGGATGGCCAGGCGGGGCGATTGCATCGGCACGGTGCCGATGCCTGCGTAGTGGCGCGGATGGTCGTGGCAGGTGCGCGCCATGTGGTCGTTGAGCGACTGGTGCAGTTCGAGCGCATGGTGGGGCTTGGCCCAGTAGCTGAACATCACCGGCACCGTGCTCAGGACCTGCACCTGCACGCCGAAGCGCGCGTAGTCGTCCATGCGTTCCTGCGCGTCCCAGGTCTTGGACCAGATCTCGCGGAAGAACTTGCCGTCCTTGTAGATCCGGTGCCGGCCGTCGTCGGTGTGGTGGATCACCGGGAAGCGGTTGTCGCCGTACTTGCGCACCAAGTCCGGCCAGTCGCGCGGCAGGTAGTGGGCATGGGTGTCGATCTTGAGCATGGCGATCAGGTGATGTCGGCCAGCGTGTCGGGCTCGTCGTAACGCGCCGGACGCGGGTTCACGTGGCCGCAGGCCTTGCAGCTGCGGTGCTCGAGCGAGCGGTAGAAGCGCTCGAACACCGGCGGGAAGTCCTGTTCGATGTCGCGCAGGTGGAAGTACTCCTCGAACAGCAGGTGGTTGCAGCGCTCGCAGTACCACAGCAGGCCGTCGTCCTCGTGCGGCAACCGGCGGCGCTCTACCACCAGGCCCACCGAGCCCGCCATGCGTTGCGGCGAATGCGGCACGCGCGGCGGCAGCAGGAAGATCTCGCCGGCGCGGATCGGGATGTCGCGCACCGCGCCGTCCTCCTGGATGCGCAGGACCATCTCGCCCTCCACCTGGTAGAACCACTCCGGGCCCTCGTCCCAGTGGTAGTCGGTGCGTTGGTTCGGGCCGCCGACGACCATGACGATGAACTCGCCGTCGTAGATGCACTTGTTGCCCACCGGGGGCTTGAGCAGCTCGCGGTTCGCCTCGATCCAGGCCTGGAAGTTGATCGGGTTGGGCAGCATCAGGCGTCTCCGTCGGCGGTGGCGCGGGCCACGCACTTGAGTTCGATGGCGATCGGCGTCGGCAATGCGTCGATGCCGAGCGTGGTGCGGCATGGCGCCGACGCCGGGTCGGGGAAATACTCCGCCCAGACGGCGTTGTAGGCCGTGAAGTCGCCGGCCATGTCGGTCAGGAAGACGGTGACGTCGACCAGGTCCTCCCAACGGGCCCCGGCGTCCTCGAGCACGGCGCGCACGTTCGCCATCACCGCATGCGTCTGCAGCACGATGTCATGGCCGACGAGGCGGCCGTCGGCATCGTGGCGGTTGCCCGGTACGCCATCGCTGGCCGGGTCGCGCGGACCGATCCCCGACAGGAACAGTAGCTCGCCGACACGGCGCGCATGCGGGTAGCGTCCGACGGGACGCGGTGCGCCGGGGGCCTGGATGCCCTCGCGGCTCATCGGGGCGAATCGCCGCCGGCGCGGTGCACGCGGTCGATCGCGGCGGCATGGGTATCGGCCAGGCCGTCGTAGGCATCAACGTCGACGCCGAGGTCGTTGACCCGGCCGTTCTTGAGGCTGTAGACCCAGCCGTGCACGGTCAGCGACTGGCCGCGCGACCAGGCGTCGCGGACGATGTTGGTCTGGCAGACGTTGCGCACCTGGTCGATGACGTTCAGCTCGCACAGGCGGTCGTGGCGCTCGTCCTCGGCGGCCCGGTGCAGGCAGTCGGCGTGCTTCTCGGCGACGTCGGCGACATGGCGGATCCAGTTGTCGGCCAGGCCGACCCGGTTGCCGTGCAGGGCGGCATGCACGCCACCGCAGCCGTAGTGGCCGACGACCAGCACGTGCCGGACCTTCAGCACGTCGACCGCGAACTGGATGACCGACAGGCAGTTGAGGTCGGTGTGGACGACCACGTTCGCGATGTTGCGGTGGACGAACACTTCGCCCGGCGCCAGGTCGACGATCTGGTTGGCCGGGACACGCGAATCCGAGCAACCGATCCAGAGGAACTGGGGCGCCTGCTGGGTGGACAGGCGCTCGAAGAAGCCGGGATCCTCGGCGTTGATGCGGTCGGACCATTCGCGGTTGCGATCGAGCAGGTCATGCAGGGTTTTCATGGGGCGTGGACTTCCAGTTGTAGGCCGATGTTGCGGGATTCGGTGAAGAAGCGCATGGCCTCGTGGCCGCCCTCGCGGCCGAGGCCGGAGGCGCCACTGCCGCCGAACGGCGTGCGCAGGTCGCGCATCATCCATGTGTTGATCCAGACCATGCCGGTCCGCAGGCCGGCGGCGAGGCGATGGGCACGGTCGAGGTCGCGGGTCCAGATCGAGGCCACCAGGCCGTACTCGCTGGCGTTGGCCAGCGCCAGAGCACCGGCTTCGTCGTCGAAGGGCTGGAGCGTGGCGACGGGACCGAAGATCTCCTCGCGGTTGGTGGCGCAGGCGGGACCGAGGCCATCGACGAGGGTGGGCGCGACGAACCAGCCGGGGCGGTCGAGCGGATGTCCGCCGCAAAGCACGCGGCCGCCTTCGTCCCTGGCGCGTTGCAGGGCCGCGACGACCTTGTCGAAATGGGCTTTCGACACCAGGGGGCCCATCTGCGTGTCGCGGTCGACCGGATCGCCGACCCGCAACGCCAGCGCGCGCTCGACCAGGGCGTCCCGGAAGCCGTGGTAGATGCTGCGTTCCACCAGTATCCGAGACCCGCACAGGCAGATCTGGCCGCTGTTCTGGAATACCGAGCGCGCCAGGGTATCGAGGTGGTCCTGCCAACGGCTGTCGGCGAACACAAGCGTGGGGTTCTTGCCGCCGAGCTCCAGCGACAGCTTCTTGAGCAGCGGGCCGGCGATACCGGCGATGCGGCGGCCGACCGCCGTGCTGCCGGTGAACGACACCGCACGCGTGCCGGCATGCGCGACCAGGGGTTCGCCGACCTCGCTGCCGGTGCCGTGGACGATGTTGAGCACGCCCGCGGGCAGGCCCACCTCGGCCGCCAGCTCGCCCAGCAGGGTGGCGGTGAGTGGGGTGACTTCGGAGGGCTTGGCGACCACGGTGTTGCCCGTCGCCAGGGCCGGCGCGATCTTCCAGGTCAACAGGTAGAGCGGCAGGTTCCACGGCGAGATCGTCGCCACCACGCCCAGCGGCGGGCGCAGGGTGTAGTTCAGGCCGGCCTCGCCGTGGTGCGATTCGCTGGCGAACTGGGTCGCGGCCTGCGCGAAGAAGCGCAGGTTCTGCACCGCGCGCGGGATCTCGACCTCGCGCGCCAGCCGGATGGGCTTGCCGGCATCTCGCGATTCCGCCCGGGCGAAGTCGTCGATCCGGGCCTCCAGGGCGGTGGCCAGGCGTTCGAGCCAGCGCGCACGTTCGCTGTTGGGCAGGCTGGACCAGTGCGGGTACGCAGCGCCGGCGGCCGCGACCGCGAGGTCGACGTCGCCCGGGCCGCCATCGGCGAGTTCGGCGAAGGCCTGCCCCGTGGCCGGGTCGAAGACCTCGCGCCAGCGGCCCGAGGCCGCCTCGCGGGGTTCGCCATTGATCCAGTGCTTCAGGCGCATGGACGGAGCTTACCGCGCCGGCACGGGGCGCGGTGCATCATGCGCGGCGCTTGGGCGGAACCGACTGCGGCTCGTGGTACTCGAAGCCGATGCGCGCATCGGTCACCCGTGCCACCCGCGCCGGGACGATCACCGCGGGCTTGTCCTCGGCCTCGTAGAAGAACAGCCGCACCACCTGCTCCTCCTCCAGCGCGCTGTCGGGCGGGACGGCGATGCCGCAACCGCCCTCGGACAGGTCCATCAGTTCGGCGTACCAGGCCTGTTCGGCCCGCACCACCATCACGCGGTCGTGGAAGGGCGTGCGGTCGCCGATCCTGCGCTCGTCGTCGTTGTGGGCGTCGTCCATCGGGGTCTCCACGGGTCAGAGCGATCGGGTGCGGCCGCCGTCCACCGGCAGGTTGACGCCGGTGATGTAGGCCGCGGCCGGCGAACACAGGAAGGCGACCGCGGCGGCCGTTTCCTCGGGCCGGGCGAAGCGGCGCATGGGGATCGCGGCGACCATGTCGGCATACACCTCGGCGCGGCTGCGGCCGGTCCTGGCGACGGTCGTATCGATGATCTGCTCGATGCGCGGCGTCTGCGTGGATCCGGGCAGCACGTTGTTGACGGTGATGCCCTTCGGCGCCAGTTCCGTGGCCAGGGTCTTGGCCCAGCTGGCGACCGCCCAGCGCGTCGCGTTGGACACGCCCAGTCCGGCAAGCGGCTCCTTCACCGACGTCGAGATGACGTTGACGATGCGTCCGTAGCCATCGCGCTCCATGCCCGGGATCACCGCTTCGGCCAGGACATGGTTGGCGATGAGGTGCTGGCGGTAGGCCGCTTCGAAGGCGGAGACGTCGGCGCCGTGCACCGGGCCGGGCGGCGGGCCACCGCTGTTGTTGACGAGGACGTGCACCGGACGGGCGGCGACGAGCGATCCGACCTTGTCGCGCAGGGTCGCGGTGTCGGCGGCGTCGACCGCGATCCAGGCGTGGGACTGCCCACCGGCGACGAGCGGGAGATCGTCGGCGAGTCCCTGCAGCACGTCCGCGCGCCGGGCGAGCAGGGTCACGTCCGCGCCCATCGCGGCCAGGGCCCGTGCGCTGGCCAGGCCGATGCCCTGGCTGGCGCCGCAGACCAGGGCGTGTTTGCCTGACAGTGCGTGATCCATGGTCAGTCTCCTTGCATCGGGGCGCTGCCCGAAGGCAGGGCGTGTTCGCGCATCAGGGCGGCGACCGCGCGTTCGCGCGGCCCGGGTCGCGCGTCCAGGTCGGCGACGACCGCGGCGATGTTGGCGACCGGGTGGTTCTGGCCGAGTTTGAGCTTGATCTCGATCGCGTCCACGTCGAGGTGGAAACCCACGATGCCGCGCAACTGGCGGCGATGGTCGTCGCGTTCGGGTTCGAACGTCCAGTCGCGGCCGATCCGCGTTTCCTGGGCCTGGCTGAGCGCCGCGACAAGCTCGCCCAGGCCGGCCTCGTCGTCGAAGGTACGCAGGCGGCCGCCCAGGTGGGCGACGGCATAGTTCCAGGTCGGCACCCGCGCCGCCGTCTCCTTGTCGGGATAGACGCCCGGGGACACATAGGCATGCGGCCCATGCACGATCGCCAATGCGCGTCCCTCGTGCCGGGCCTGCGGGTTCGCCCGTGCCCAGTGTCCGGACAGGCGGATCCGGTCGCCCTCGCGACGGTACAGCACCGGCAGGTGGCTGACGCACGGCGCGCCGTCGGCGACCGTCACCAGGGTGACGAAGGCATCCGCGTCGACCAGCCGGTCGAGGGCATCCAGGTCGTCGATCGCGAAGGCGCGCGGCGTGTACACGTGCAGGTCAGTGACGGGAGGGCAGCTGGCTGACCATCCGGGCGCGCAGGTGTTCGTCGTCCTCGGCCTGGGGCGGCTCCAGTTCATCGAGCAGGAAGCCTCGGGCTTGCGCATCGTCCTCGTTCAGCCCCTCGCGTTCGACGAACTCGGCGTCGAGCAGGGCGGCGCGGGCGCTGTCCTCGCTGTCGTAGGTGAGGGTATTGCCATCGCTGTCGAACACTTCCGCGGTACCGGCCTCGCGCACGCGCAGCCGCGCCCAGATCACGGTCCGGCCCAGGGTGGCCAGCCACCATTGCCCCTGGGTGGCGGGGGCGGGCACGCCACTCATGCGACCAGCTCCGAAAGCAGCCACAGCAGTCCGGCCATGGCCAGGCCGCCGAGGATGGTAAGCAGGGACCAGCGCGCGGGCGTCGCCAGTCCATCGAGGTTGCGGTCGCCGGCCGATGCGTAGCCGCGGCGCAGCAACCATCCCAGCGCCGCCGGCTTGAAGAAGGCGCCCGGCCCGAGCGTCTCCTGGAGCCGCGGATGGCGGTCGCGGATGTGCACCAGCGCCAGCGGCCAGAAGATCAGCAGCGCCGTGAAGCCGGCGATCGCGATGGCGACGAACAGCAGGGCGAGGAACAGGATCATCGTGTCGGGCGTGGCTGGGTGGGGTGGGGCATGTTCAGAACTCCGCCTGGCCGGGCGCGCGCGGGTAGGGGATGGCATCGCGGATGTTGGCCAGTCCGCAGACGTAGACCACCAGGCGCTCGAAACCGAGCCCGAAGCCCGCGTGCGGCACGCTGCCGTACCGCCGGAAATCGCGGTACCAGCCGTAGTGCTCGCCATCGAGGCCGAACTGAGCCATGCGCGCGTCGAGCACGTCCAGGCGTTCCTCGCGCTGGGCGCCGCCGATGATCTCGCCGATGCCCGGCGCCAGTACGTCCATCGCCGCGACGGTCTTGCCGTCGTCGTTCAGGCGCATGTAGAAGGCCTTGATGTGCTCGGGGTAATTGGTGACCACCACCGGGCGGCCGACGTGCTGCTCGGTCAGCCAGCGCTCGTGCTCGGTCTGCAGGTCCAGGCCCCATTCCACCGGGAACTCGAACTTGTGGCCCGACTTCTGCAGCAGGGCCACCGCGTCGGTGTAGTCGATGCGCTCGAACGGCGCGTTGACGAAGGCCTCAAGGCGGCTCACCGCGTCCTTCTGCACGCGTTCGGCGATGAAGGCCATGTCGTCGCCGCGCTCGTCGAGCACCGCACGGAACAGGTACTTCAGGAACTGCTCCGCGACGCGGGCGTTCTCCATCAGGTCGGCGAAGGCGATCTCCGGCTCGACCATCCAGAACTCGGCCAGGTGCCGGGTGGTGTGGCTGTTTTCGGCGCGGAAGGTCGGCCCGAAGGTGTAGACCTTGCTCAGGGCCAGGCAGTAGCCCTCGACGTTGAGCTGGCCGGAAACGGTGAGGAACGCTTCCTTGCCGAAGAAATCGCGGCTGAAGTCGACGTTGCCCGCCTTGTCGCGCGGCAGGTTAGCCATGTCCAGGGTGGAGACCCGGAACATCTGCCCGGCGCCTTCGGCGTCGGAGGTGGTCACGATCGGCGTGCTGATCCAGTAGTAGCCGTTCTCGTGGAAGAAACGGTGCACCGCCTGCGCCAGGCAGTGGCGGATGCGGGTGACCGCCCCGAAGAGGTTGGTGCGTGGGCGCAGGTGCGCGACTTCGCGCAGGAACTCCAGCGAGTGCGGCTTGGGCTGGATGGGGTAGGTTTCCGGGTCGTCGACCCAGCCAACCACTTCGATCGCGCTCGCCTGGATCTCGAAGCCCTGGCCCTTGCCCTGGGACTGCACGAGCTCGCCGGTGGCGATGACCGAGCAGCCCGCGGTGAGGTGCTTGACCTCGGATTCGTAGTTGTCGAGCGAGGCCGGCGCGACGACCTGGATCGGCGCGAAGCAGGAGCCGTCGCTGACGTTGACGAAGCTCAGGCCGGCCTTGGAATCGCGCCGGGTGCGCACCCAGCCGCGCACGGTGACTTCGCCGCCGACCGGCAGCTTGCCTGCGAGCGCGTGTTCAACGCTGATGATCGTCATGGGCTGAGCACCGCCATGCCTTGAATCCTTGCCGTTCCGGGCCGATATGTGAGCCGTCAAGTCTAACGGGTGTGCGGGCGTGCAGGCGAGGGTGCCGCGCCAGCCATCGCATGACTGCAACACAACGTGCGATCCCCGGTGCCCGACCCCGCGGCGCGCAGGGCCTATAATCGTCCCATCCCGATGGAGTCCCCCATGGCCGTCACGCTCGCCCCCGCCGCCCTTGCCCGAGTCCAGCGCTTCCTGGACGCCGATGCGTCGGCGCTGGGCCTGCGCTTCGGCGTGACCCGGACCGGCTGTTCGGGCTGGCAGCACGTCGCCGACCTGGCCCGCGAGGAAAAGCCCGGCGACACCGTCTTCGACCACGAGGGCGTGCGCATCTACGTCGACGCCACCAGCCTGCCGCTGGTCGATGGCACGCGCATCGACGTGGTCAACCAGCGCCTGGGCGAACAGTTCGTGTTCCACAACCCGAACGTGGCCGAGGCCTGCGGCTGCGGCGAGAGCTTCACCACCGAGGCCCTGCCCGAACTGGGCGCCTGACCGCGCCCGCCACGCGCCATCCGGCTAGACTCCGGGGAGGTTCGAACCCCGGAGGACCCACGTGTCCCGATCCCTGATCCTTGGGCTGGCGATCGCCGCCGGCCTGGCCGTCCCGTCGTTGCCCGTGCATGCCGCCGCGAGCGGTCAAGCCGCGACCGTTCGCGATGCGACCGTGGAAGCGCTGCACCAGCTTTATGAAGCCGAATGGGAACGCGGCCTGCGCGAGTCGCCCGAGTCGGCGAGCTACAACGGCGACGCGCGTTACAACGACCGCTGGACCGACGAGAGCCTGGAGGCCATCGCCGCGCGCGAAGCGCACGAGCGCGAGGTGCTCGCGCGCCTCCGTCGGGTCGACCGCGCGGCCCTGGACGAGGCCGAGCGGCTGAACTACGACGTCTTCCTGTGGCAGCAGGAGCGGGCGGTCGAACGCCAGGCGTTCCGGGAGTGGCAGCGACCGGTGAGCCAGCGCGGCGGCATCCAGAATGCCGAGGGCATCGCCGAGGTGCTGCCGTTCAAGAGCGAAAAGGACTACGAGGACTGGCTCGCGCGGCTGGCGGGCATCCCGACCCTGGTCGCACAGACCACGGCGCTCATGCGCGAAGGCCTGGCCGCCGGGAACACGCCGCCCCGGGTGCTGATGGAACGCGTGCCGTCGCAGATCGACGCGCAACTCGTCGACGACCCCGCCCGGAGCCCGTTCTACGGCCCGTTCGAGCGGATGCCCGATACCATTCCGGTCGCAACGCGAGCGGACCTCCAGGCCCGCGCGAGGCAGGTGATCGCGGACGCGGTGGTCCCGGCGTATCGGGCCTTCGACGCCTTCTTCAACGACGAATACCTCCCGGGTACCCGCAGCGGCATCGCCGCGGCCGACCTGCCCGACGGGCGCGCCTACTACGACTTCGTCGCCGGCTACTACACCACCACCGGCCTGTCGGCGGACGAGATCCATGGCATCGGCCTGCGCGAGGTGGCTCGGATCCGCGCCGAGATGGAACAGGTGCGCGAGGAGGTGGGTTTCAAGGGCAGCCTGGCCGACTTCTTCACCCTCCTGCGAACCGCGCCGGAGTTCTTCCACGACAGCCCGGAGGCCCTGCTGGCCGGGTATCGCGACGTCTCCAAGCGCATCGACCCGGAACTGGTGAAGGTGTTCCGGACCCTGCCGCGGCTACCCTACGGCGTTCGCCCCATCCCCGACAACGTCGCCCCCGACACCACCACGGCCTACTACCAGCCCGGCGCCGTCGACGGCAGCCGCGCGGGCTACTACTACGTCAACCTCTACCGCCCCGAGGTCCGACCGAAGTGGGAGATGATGGCCCTGAGCCTGCACGAGGCCGTGCCGGGGCATCATTTCCAGTTCGCCCTGGGCATGGAGATGCCCGACGTGCCGATGTTCCGCCGCGTCGCCTACTTCGTGGCCTACGGCGAGGGCTGGGGCCTGTACGCCGAGCGGCTGGGCTACGACATGGGCTTGTACGAGGACCCCTACGACCGCATGGGCCAGCTGGCCTACGACATGTGGCGCGCGGTCCGCCTGGTGGTCGACACCGGCATGCACAGCAAGGGCTGGAGCCGCCAACAGGCGATCGACTACTTCATGGCCAACTCGCCCAAGACCCTGCAGGACGTGACCAACGAGATCGACCGCTACATCGCCTGGCCGGGCCAGGCGCTGGCCTACAAGATCGGCCAGATGAAGATCTCGGCGCTGCGCGAGCGCGCCCGCGAGGCGCTGGGCGAGCGCTTCGACCTGCGCGACTTCAACGACGCCGTGCTGGAGACCGGCTCGGTGCCGCTGGATACCCTGGAACGCCACATCGACGCCTGGATCGACGCCCGGCGAACCACGGCCCCGCCCGCCTGAACGGGGCAGGGGCGCCCGTGGTTGCCCTCAAGTCATTGATGCTGCGATAATTGCCGGCTCCCTCGCCACCAAGGCGGGGGACCTTGCTCCACCGCGTCCATCCCGGGCGCCGGGGGGCTGATCCGGCCAGCCCCGCGCTGGCCATCATCCGAGAGGAAAAAACCGATGCGTCACTACGAAGTCGTGTTCCTGGTCCATCCCGACCAGAGCGAGCAGGTCCCGGCCATGATCGAGCGCTACAAGGGCCTGATCGAAGCCGGCGAAGGCAAGATCCACCGCCTGGAGGACTGGGGCCGCCGCCAGCTGGCCTATCCGATCCAGAACCTCGTCAAGGCCCACTACGTCCTGCTCAACATCGAGTGCGACCAGGCCGCGCTGAACGAGCTGGTCGACGGTTTCCGCTTCAACGACGCGGTGCTGCGCCACCTGGTCATGAAGCGCGACGAGGCCGACACCGAGCAGTCCCTGATCATGAAGTTCAAGGACGAGAAGAGCGACAAGCCGGAGCGTTCGGAGCGTCGTCGCCGTGACGACGACAACACCGACAGCAACGACAGCAACAACGACGGCGATTCCAACGACGCCGATTCCGACGACAACGCCGAAGCCGCCTGAGGATCGCCCACATGTCCAAGTTCTTCCGCCGCCGCAAGTTCTGCAAGTTCACCGCCGAGGGTGTCAAGGAGATCGACTACAAGGATCTCAACACCCTGCGCCAGTACCTCACCGAGACCGGCAAGATCGTGCCGAGCCGCGTGACCGGTACCAAGTCGAAGTACCAGCGCCAGCTGGCGACGGCCGTCAAGCGCGCCCGTTTCCTGGCCCTGATCCCGTACACCGACAACCACAACGCCTGATGCCGACCGCGGCGGCGCCCGAGGGCACCGCCACGCGTCCCACCATTCGGACAGCACCCGCTGCGGGGCCGCGCGCCCCGCTAACGAATACGGAGCAATACCATGCAACTGATCCTCCTGCAGAACGTGCAGAACCTCGGCAAGCTCGGCGACAAGGTCGACGTCAAGCCGGGCTACGGCCGCAACTTCCTGGTCCCGCAGGGCAAGGCCGTGCCGGCCACCGCCAGCAACCTGGAAGAGTTCGAGGCGCGCCGCGCCGAGTACGAAGCCAAGGCCCAGGCCATCCATGACGAGGCTGTGTCCCGCCAGGCCAAGCTGGAAGACGCCAGCGTCACCATCTACGCCAACGCCGCGACCGAAGGCAAGCTGTACGGTTCGGTGACCACGCGCGACATCGCCGAGGCCCTGACCAAGAACGGCCTGCCGGTCGAGAAGTCCGAGGTCATCATGGGCGAGGGCGCCATCCGCCACGTCGGCGAGTACGACGTCGTCGTGCACCTGCACGCCGACATCGACGTCACCGTCAAGGTCGTCGTGGAAGCCGAAGCCGCCTGATCCCGGCGCCAACGGCTCCACCCGGCGGGCGCCCCAGGGCGCCCGCCGTCGTTTCGGGCCCTCGCGGCGCAGTCCCGTCTCCCTTGGTGAGACGGGACTGCGCTAAAGCATGTCGAGCGTCCGCACGCACAGGCTGTCCACCGGTTGATACCGGCTTATCCACAGCTTGGTCACAGATCTGTCTGCAACCCTGCGCGTGCCCCCGGGGCTAGGATGCCCAACCCGCGTTCCGTCTTCGCCCCGGCGCCGCCGGGGCGGCATCCCGTCCAGGAGCTCCCAGCGTCCATGAATGCACGACCCGGCTTCCGTAACGAACCGCGCGGCGACAAACGTTTCGATACGCGGGCCGAACAGCGCCTGGACCAGTTGCGCCTGCCGCCGCAGTCCATCGAGGCCGAGCAGGCGGTGCTGGGCGGGCTGATGCTGGCCCCGGAGGCCTACGACCGCATCGTCGACCAGCTCAGCGAGTCCGACTTCTACCGCCGCGACCACCAGCTGATCTTCCGCGCGATCAACGAGCTCGCGCAGAAGGCCCGCCCCTACGACGCCGTGACCCTGGGCGAATGGTTCGAATCGATGGGCCTGGGCGAGCAGGTCGCCGGCGGTGCCTACCTGATCGAACTGGCCAGCACGACACCGTCGGCGGCGAATATCCGCGCCTACGCCGAGATCGTCCGCGACAAGGCCATCCTGCGCCAGCTGATCGACGTCGGCACCGACATCGTCAACGACGGCTACCAGCCCGACGGCCGCGACAGCAGCGAGATCCTGGACGAAGCCGAGCGACAGGTGCTGGCGATCGCCCAGGCCAGCAACAACGGCAAGAACGACTTCACCAGCGTCCACCAGGCCCTCACCACCGCATTCGACGAACTGCAGACGCGCTACGCCAATGGCGGCGCCATCACCGGACTGCCCACCGGCTACAACGAGTTCGACGAGCTGACCGCGGGCCTGCAGAAGACCGACCTGATCATCCTGGCCGCGCGCCCGGCCATGGGCAAGACCACGCTCGCGCTGAACATGGCCGAGTACGCCGCGTTCCGCAGCAAGCTGCCGGTGGCGGTGTTCTCGATGGAAATGTCGGCCAGCCAGCTGGCGATGCGACTGATCTCGTCGGTCGGGCGGGTCAATGCGCAGCGCCTGCGCACCGGCCAGCTCGAGGACGAGGACTGGAGCCGCGTCACCAGCGCCATCCGCCAGTTGCGCGAGGTCAAGATCTTCATCGACGACGAGCCCGGCCTGTCGCCGACCAAGCTCGCGGCCAAGGCGCGCCGCCTCAAGCGCGAACACGGCCTGGGCCTGATCGTCATCGATTACCTGCAGCTGATGTCGGTGCCGGGCAACAACGAGAACCGCGCGACCGAGATCTCGGAGATCTCGCGCTCGCTCAAGGGCCTGGCCAAGGAACTGGAGGTGCCGGTCATCGCGCTGTCGCAGCTCAACCGTTCGCTTGAAACCCGCACCGACAAGCGTCCGGTCATGGCCGACCTGCGCGAGTCGGGCGCCATCGAGCAGGACGCGGACATGATCGTCTTCATCTACCGCGACGACTACTACAACAAGGAAAACTCGCCCGACAAGGGCCTGGCCGAGGTCATCATCGGCAAGCAGCGAAGCGGTCCCACCGGCTCGGTGAAGCTGAAGTTCTTCGGCGAGTACACCCGCTTCGACAACCTCGCCCACGACTCGGCCGGCAGCTTCGAGTAACGCCGTCCACACGGCCCTGCATTAGCATGGGCGCCATGTCGACCCAGCCCCACGCCAGCCCCCGCCCGGACGACCGCGAGGCCGCCCGTCCCATCGACGAGCGGCCGACGCGGATCCGGGTCGACCTCGAACGCATCGCCGGCAACCTGCGCGCGATCCGCGCCCATGTCGGCGTGCCGGTGATGGGCATCGTCAAGGCCAATGCGTATGGCCATGGCCTGGTACCGGTCGCGCGCCACCTCCAGGCCGCCGGCGTCGAACAGTTGGGCGTCGCCTTCGTGGAGGAGGGCATCGCACTGCGCCGCGCCGGCATCCGCACCCCCATCCTGGTGCTGGGCGGGATCTTCGGGCACCAGGTCGGTCGCTTCATCGACCACGACCTCGAGATCACCGTCTCCTCGCTGGACAAGCTGCGCCAGGTCGAAGCCGCCGCCGAGGCCATGAGCCGGCGGGCAGTCGTGCACCTGAAGATCGACACCGGTATGGAGCGCATCGGCGTCCACAGCTATTCCGCCGGACCCTTCATCGAAGCCGCCGTGGCCTCGCGCTGGTGCCAGGTCAAGGGCGTCTACTCGCACCTGGCCTGCGCCGACGATCCGGCGTCGCCCGCGACCGCGGCCCAGGTCGCGCGCTTCGCCGAGGCCTGCGAACACTTCAAGCGCATCGGCGCGCCGATGCCGCTGCGCCACCTGGCCAACTCGGGCGGCGTGCTGCACTTCCCGGACACCTGGCTGGACATGGTGCGCCCCGGCATCCTCATGTACGGCGTCCTGCCCGACCCGGCGTCGCGACCGACGGTGTCGGTCCAGCCGGCGATGTCGCTGGTCTCCCAGGTGGTCTACTTCAAGGTGGTCAAGGCCGGGCATGCGGTCAGCTATGGCGGCACCTGGACGGCGACGCGCGACACGCGCGTGGTGACGGTGCCGATCGGCTACGGCGACGGTTATCCGCGGGCGCTCTCGTCGCGCGGCGAGGTCCTGGTGCGTGGTCGCCGCCACCCGATCGTGGGCCGCATCTGCATGGACCAGTTCATGGTCGACATCGGCGACGGCTCGGCCTGGAACGAAGACGAGGTGGTGCTGGTCGGTACCCAGGGCGGCGAGGCGATCGCCGTCGAATCCGTTGCGCAGCGGGCCGGCACGGTGCCCTACGAGATCCTCGTCGGCCTCAACGAGCGCATCCCCCGCGATTACCTCGGCGGGGCCTCGCTGGCCCCGGTTACCGCATGAGCGCCGCCCGCGCCTCCGGGGACGACGCGCCGGTCGCGATCCTGTGGTTCCGCAACGACCTTCGCCTGGACGACAACCCCGCGCTGGAGGCGGCGGTCGAAGGGGGTTACGCGATCCTGCCGGTCTACATCCATGCGCCGGGCGAGGGCGGTCGCTGGCATCCGGGCGCGGCCTCCGATGCCTGGCGCGCACGTTCGCTGCAGGCGCTCGCCCGTTCGCTGCAAGCGCGTGGCGCCGTCCTGCGCTGCTTCAAGGGCCCCAGCCTGGCCACCCTGCAGGCGATCGTCGCCGCGAGGGGGGCGCATGCCGTGTTCTGGAACCGCCGCTACGAGCCGGCGATCGAGAAACGCGACACCGGCATCAAGCAGGCGCTCAAGCGCGACGGCCTGCGTGCGGAAAGCTTCAACGGCGCCCTGATGGCCGAACCCTGGACGGTGGAGACCCGCGAAGGCGGCCCGTACCGGGTGTTCACGCCGTACTGGCGCACCGCGTTCGCGCAATGGCGCCGCCCGCCGACCTGGACGGCGCCCGAAGCGCTCAAGGGCACCGACGGCGGCCCCAGGGGCGTGGCGGTGGAGTCGCTCGGCCTGGCGCCGTCGCTGGACTGGGACGCCGGGTTCTGGGACGCCTGGACACCCGGCGAGGCCGGCGCGCGCGAGGCCCTGCAGGTCTTCGCCGACGGCGCCCTGCGCGGTTACGGCGACGGTCGCGACCGACCCGATCAGGTCGGCACTTCGCGGCTGTCGCCGCACCTGCATTTCGGCGAGATCGCGCCCTGGCGGATCGTCGAAACCCTGGAGACCGGCCGTACCGCGGCGCTTGGCGGCGACATCGACGCCTACGTCCGCGAACTGGGCTGGCGCGAGTTCGCCCACCACCTGCTGCACCACTTCCCGAAAAGCGTCGACGAGGACTTCAGCCCGAAGTTCGCCGGCTTCCAATGGGCCGATCCGTCCTCGCGCGAGCTCGACCGCGTCCGCGCCGGGCGCACCGGCGTGCCGATCGTCGATGCCGGCCTGCGCGAGCTGTGGCACACCGGCTGGATGCACAACCGCGTGCGGATGATCGTCGGCAGCTACCTGACCAAGCACCTTCGCTGGCACTGGCGCCACGGCGCGGAATGGTTCTGGGACACCCTGGTCGACGCCGACTTGGCCAACAACACCCTGGGCTGGCAATGGGTGGCCGGGACCGGTGCGGACGCCGCGCCTTACTTCCGCGTGTTCAATCCGGTGACCCAGGCCAAGCGCTTCGACCCCGACGGTCGTTACATCGCCCGCTGGGTGCCGGAGCTGTCCAGGCTTCCGTTGCCCGCGCGCTTCGCGCCCTGGGAGGCGAAGGGGCGAAGCGGCGCGCATGCGGGCGACTATCCGGCGCAGCCCATGGTCGGCATCGCCGAGGGCCGTCAGGCCGCACTCGACGCCTACGCGGCGCTCAAGGGCTGAGCGGGCGTTCCCGTCCCCAACCTGAACGGGGCGCGGCCCCGTCACTCACCACAGACGCCGATGTGATTACTTTGGCGGCGTCCATCTGGCCATCCATGAGGTTGAAAGCATGAAAACCCCGATCCGTCTCGCGATCACCGCGGCCATCTCCACTGCCATGCTCGCCGGTTGCGCGACCACCAGCGGCTACAACGATCCGTACGGCCAGCCTCGGCAGGGACAGCAGGGCTACAGCGAATCCAGCGGCATGAGCCGCACCCAGAAGGGCGCCCTGATCGGCGCGCTCGCCGGCGTTGCCGCGGGCCTGCTCAGCGGCGACGACGCCACCGAGCGTCGCCAGCGCGCCCTCGTGGGCCTCGGTGTCGGCGGCCTGGCCGGCGGTGCCATCGGCAATTACCAGGACCGCCAGGAACGCGCCCTGCGCGACAGCATGCAGGGGACCGGCGTCGATGTCGTCCGCCAAGGCGACAACATCACCCTGAACATGCCGAGCAACATCACGTTCGACTTCGACAAGTCCGATCTCAAGCCGGCGTTCTACCCGGTCCTCGACCAGGTCGCCAACACCCTGCGCGAGTACGACCAGACGATCGTCGAGGTCGCGGGCCACACCGACAGCGTCGGCGCCGATGCCTACAACCAGCAGCTGTCCGAGCGCCGTGCGTCGAGCGTGGGCAGCTACCTGATGGGCAAGGGCCTGGTGCGCGACCGCTTCATCCTGGTGGGTGCCGGCGAGACCCGGCCGATCGCCAGCAACGACACCGACGCCGGCCGCGCGCAGAACCGCCGCGTCGAGATCACCCTGGTGCCGATCCGCTCCTGAGCGGACGACGGCACTCGCACCGGCTCCCGGTAAGCGGGGGCGCGGTGGACGGAACGGGTCGCGGCAACGCGGCCCGTTTTCGTAGCGTCGATGCGGTCCCCGGTGGGATTGCACGCGCCGTCGCCGCGGCGCCCCGGCAGGCGGATCCGGGCCCCTGGTTTCGGGCCACGAGGGCAGGGGAGCATGTGCCGATGTTGGGCGGCCGCAGGGGCCGCCCGTCCGCCGGCCGAACGCTCAGCGTTCGGCCACGCGCAACAGGGTGAGCACCAGCAGGGTCAGCACCGTCGCCGCGACGGCCACCAGGTACAGCGCCAGCCCGGCCGCCACGCCGATCACCGCCACCATCAGCAGCGAGGCCGCGGTCGTGATCCCGGCGATGGCGCCGTCGCGCCGTCGCGCGAAGATCGTGCCGGCGCCGATGAACGCGACCCCGGCGACCACCGCCTCGATCAGGCGAAGCGGGTCGATCTGCAGCACGCCGGTGCCCGGCAGGGTATCGGGCAGCGCGAGCGCCAGCCTGCCCAGTCCGATGAGCAGGGCCGCGGCGCCGGCCACCAGCATGTGGGTCCGGAAACCGGCCGGTCGGTCCTTCAGTTCGCGTTCGTAGCCGACCGCGCCGCCCAGCAACATCGCCAGGCCGGCATGGGCGACGACCATCAGTTCATGCGTCCAGTCCATCGCGGGAGCATGCCGCAGGCCAGGTAGGGACCGGGTCAAGGCCGCGGGGCGGGGAAATGCGGGCAAGGAGGCTATGATGGACGCCCGGAGACCCGAAACCCGCAGGCAGTCCTTGATGCAATACGGCACGACCCCTTGCCCCCCTGTTTCCCGACCGGGCGCCACGCGCCTTCCCGCAGCGGTTCCCATGGCGATCGACGCGCCCGGGTCGTCGCGACGTCAACGGGCGGGGCGCGGGGCATGAGCCGGGGCGACACTCCGATGGCCGCGCCCACCGGCACCGCGCCGGCTGCGCTCTCGAGCCCGCTGATCGCCGCCGACGTCGGCGGCACGCATGCGCGCCTGGCCCTGGTCGACGCCTCCCGGGGCGCGTCCCAGGTCGAGCTGCACGGGTACCGCCGCTACAGCTGCGCCGACTATCCCGGCCTCGCCGCGATCCTTTCGGACTTCATCGCCGAACAGGGCCTGGAAACGCGTCCCGAGGCCGCCATCGCCATCGCCGGCCTGCTCGTGGGCGACACCCTGGTGCACGCGAACCTGCCGTGGTCGGTCTCGGTCAGTGGCACCGCCGCGGACGCGAACCTCGCCGGGTTGCGCCTGATCAACGACTTCGAAGCCATGGCCTGGGCCGTGCCCAGCATCAACCTGCGCCAGGCGCGGCGCATCTGCGGTCCCGAGATCGCCGTGCAGCCAGGGCCGGCGATGATGATCGGCCCCGGCACCGGTTTCGGCGCCGCCCTGCGCGTGCCGGGCGACCCGCCGGTCGTCGTGGCGACCGAGGCGGGCCACGCCGCGCTGTCGGTACGCGATCCGCGCGAACTGCAGGTGCTGTCGGTGCTGATGAAGCGCTGGAGCCACGTCGGCAACGAGCGCGTGCTCTCCGGCCCGGGCCTGGTGAATACCTACGAGGCCCTGTGCGAGATCGAGGGCATCGACCCGCGCCTGGACACGCCGGCGCGCATCACCCACGCCGCGCAGACCGGCGACGACCCGATCGCGGCCGAGGCCCTGTCGATGTTCTGCAGCATCCTCGCCAGCGTCGCCGGCGACCTGGCGCTGACCTTCGGCGCCAAGTCCGTCTACCTGGCCGGTGGCATCCCGGCCCAGATCGCCGACTTCCTGCTGGCCGGCGACTTCGCCAGCCGCTTCGTCGACAAGGGCGTGATGAGCGAAGTCCTCGCCCGCGTACCGGTCTACCTGGTCGAGCACGGCCAGCTCGGCCTGCTCGGCGCCGCCACCTGGTACCTGGAGCAGCGCCGCGCCGACGCCATGGCCTGAGCGGTCCCGTCGCCGGCCTCTTTGCCCGGCCAATGAAAAACGCCCCAGCCGATCGACTGGGGCGTTCTTGTGTTGGTGGAGGTGGGCGGAATCGAACCGCCGTCCGAAGGCACTCCATCCCCGGCACTACATGTTTAGTGCTCCGTTAGATCTCGTCCACCGACAGCACGGCGCACAAAGCGCATCGGCGGACCAGCCTGCTTTGGGTTAACCGAGGGCTGGCAGGCGGCCACTCCCGGCGATTCCGTGATAATGACCCTACATCGCGAGCACGGACACAAGCGGTTTCGGGGCTTAGGCCTTAAGCGGCCAGTGCGTAGTTGTCGTCGTTGGCAACTATGAGTTTTGCAGCTGGATTTACGAGGAAAGCTACCCCCTCGACATGCGCCAGGCGATTTCGCGACCCCCGTCGAAGCCAGTGCACCCCCGGGAAATCGTTCAACCACCAGCCCGACCAGTATAGGGGCGGTCGGGGGGAACACAATGGGCGGCGCGGTGGGCGTTCACCTGCCCGAAACCGGGGCCAGGCGGTATGCTGGCGCGGTGAGCGACGCGGCCCCTACACGAACCCCCACCCTGGGCCCCGTGCCCCATCGACGCGGCCTCGTGCTCGCGGTCGGCGTGCTCGTCTTTTCGCTGCTGCTGACCTTCATCGGCTGGCGATACGCCAGCGAACGCGAGACGGCCTCGGCGCAGGCGGAGTTCGTCACCCAGGCCGAGGAAATCACCTCGCTGCTGCGCGAACGCATGGGCAACCACGAGATCCTGCTCAAGGGCGGCGCGGCCCTGTTCGCCAGCATCCAGCGCCCCAGTCCGCTGCAGTGGCGTTTCTATGCCGAGGGCATGAACCTGCGCCGGCAGTTCCCCGCGATGGTCGGGCTGGGTTACGCCGCCTACGTGCCGCAGGCGCGGCTGGCCGACCTGCAACTGGAGTGGAAGGAAAGCCAGAACAGCCTGCTGGAGATCGTGCCGCACGGCGACCGGCGGCATTACGGCCCGATCCTGATGCTGGAGCCCAAGACGCCCGAAAACGTCGCCGCGCTGGGTTTCGACATGTACGCCGAACCGGTCCGGCACGCAGCCATGGAGGCGGCCATGGTGACCGGCCAGCCGCGGCTGTCGGGCACCGTGCAACTGGTCCAGGACGGCGGCGTGCCGACCACCTCGGCGCTGCTGTACGTGCCGGTCTACCGCAACGGCGCGCAACCGCTGACGGTCGCCGCGCGCGAGGACGCGATGCTCGGCTGGGTCTACATGCCGTTCCGCGTCGGCACCTTCGTGACCTCGACGCTGGACGGACGACGCAGCGACCTGCGCTTCACCATCACCGACGTCACCGATCGCGACCCGAAGGTGCTGTACATGTCCTCGCCGCGCGAGGCCGCGGCGGTCTACCGCCACGAGATCGAACTGCAGCAGTTCGGCCGCCGCTGGCTGTTCCAGTTCGAGACGCCGGCCAGCCGCAGCGCCATTCCCGCCGGCGTCATGCGCGGCTGGCTGCTGTTCGGCATCGTCGCCTCGCTGATGCTCGCCACCATCGTCTTCACGATGGCGCGCACCGAGCACAGGGCGATGAAGATGGCCTACCGGATGACCGAGGAGTACCGGCGCAGCGAGGAGCGCTTCCGCACGACCATGCTGCACTCGGCGATCGGCAAGGCGCTGCTCGACAGCGAGGGCTGCATCGTCGAGGTCAATCCGGCGATGGGCCAGATCGTCGGCCTGCGCCCGTCCGCGCTGGTCGGGGTGCAGTTCGAGTCGCTGTTCGAGGACCACGGCCTGGACGTGATCGAATGGTTGAACAAGGACGGCGACGAGACCGCGCCGGTGCTGCGGGCCACGCGTCGCCTGCACCGCGCGGGCGACCTGGCCCGGCACGCACAGCTCACCTATGCCCGCGTGCCCGGCGGGGTGGGGCAGGACGTCAAGGGCCTGGTGCAGGCCGAGGACGTGACCGAGCGCATCCTCGCCGAGGCCCGGGTGCACGCGCTCAACCGCACCCTGGAGGCGCGCGTGGCCGCGCGCACGCGCGAGCTGAGCCAGGCCAACCAGGAGCTGGAGTCGTTCGCCTACAGCATCTCCCACGACCTTCGTGCGCCGTTGCGGGCCATCGACGGCTTCAGCCGCATCCTGGTCGAGAAATTCCGCGACGCGCTGGACGAGACCGGCAAGGGCTACCTGGACCGCGTCCGCGCCGCCGCGGGCCGGATGGACGAGCTGATCGACGCGCTGCTGAAGATGTCGCGGGTGACGCGCACCGCGCTCAGCCCGAGCGAGGTCGACATGAGCCGGCTGGCCGAAGAGGTGCTCGAGGAGTTCGCCGCCGGCGATCCGGAGCACCGCCCCGAGCGGGTCGTCGAGCCCGGCCTGAAGGCCTGGGGCGATCCGACCCTGCTGCGCAACATGCTGTCCAACCTGCTCGGCAACGCCTGGAAGTTCACCCGCGGCAAGCCCGGTGCCCGCATCGAGTTCGGCGCGCGCGTGTTGCCCGGCGGTGGCCTCGAGTTCCATGTCAGCGACAACGGCGCGGGCTTCCCGCAGAAACATGTCGAGAAACTGTTCAGGCCCTTCCAGCGCCTGCACGGCCAGGACGAGTTCGCCGGCCACGGGATCGGGCTGGCCTCGGTCAAGCGCATCATCGAGCGCCATGGCGGCAGCATCCGCGCCGAGGGCCGGGTGGGCGAGGGCGCGACCTTCCATTTCGCCCTGCCGCCGGGCGAGGGCGCTTCGCACCCGGGGTCCTGAACCCCGCGGGCGCGCGAGCCCGGATCAGGCGTCGCGGTTGTGCTGGCGCATCACGCGCTGCTTGTCGCGCGCCCAGTCGCGGTCCTTGCTGGCGGCGCGCTTGTCGTGCTGCTGCTTGCCCTTGGCCAGGGCGAGCTCGGCCTTGACCTTGTTGCCCTTCCAATAAAGCGCGGTCGGGACCAGGGTATAGCCGTCGCGCTCGAGCTTGCCGATCAGGGTGTCGATCTCGTTGCGATGCAGGAGCAGCTTGCGCGTGCGGCGCTCGTCGGTGACGACGTGCGTCGAGGCGGAGATGAGCGGGGTGATCTGCGCGCCGAACAGGAACATCTCGCCGGCGCGCACGACCGCGTAGCTCTCGCCGATGTTGGCCCGGCCCGCGCGGATCGACTTGAGCTCCCAGCCCTGCAGGGACAGCCCGGCCTCGAAGCGCTGCTCCAGGTGGTACTCGTGGCGGGCGCGCTTGTTCAGGGCGATGGTGCCGCTGGCACCGCCCTTTCCTTTATCCTTGCCGCTCTTGTTGCCAGGTTTATTTGCCATCGCGACATTGTCCCTGAATCCAGCGCGTTAGTGCAGGGGCAGCGCGAACATCCATTCATGCCTACCGTCCGCCGTTCCGCCCTGGTCGAGCATTCCGCGCGCCGCATGTTCGCGCTGGTCAATGACGTCGCCGCCTATCCCCGCCGCTTCGCCTGGTGCGAGGCGGCCCAGGTCATCGCCGAGGACGAGTCGCGCATGGTCGCGCGGCTGGACCTCGGGCTCGGTGCCCTGCGGACCTGGTTCACCACCGAGAACACGCTCTCGCCGCCGCACCACATCGACCTGAAGCTGGTCGACGGTCCGTTCCGCAAGCTGGCCGGGCGCTGGGAGTTCCACGCCCTCGACGAGTCGGCCTGCAAAGTCAGCCTGAGCCTGGAGTTCGAGCCTTCGATGAAGCTGCTGGGGCCGGCCTTCACCCTGGGCTTCCAGAGCCTGGCCGATCGCATGGTCGATGATTTCGTGCGCGTCGCCGATCGCGGCGACGCGGCCTGAGGCGCCACGGGTGCGCGTCGAACTGCTGATGGCCTGGCCCCGGCGGCACGAACAGCGCTGGGTCGAGCTGCCGGAGGGCAGTCGCGTCGCCGATGCCCTGGCCGCGGCCGGATGGCAGGACGCGGCGGGGATCGCGGGGCTGGCGCTGAATGGGCGACGCGTCGATGCATCGACGCCGCTGGAGGCGGGCGACCGGGTCGAGTTGCTGCGGGCGCTCGAACTCGATCCCAAGGAAGCGCGCCGCCGGCGCGCCTCGTCGGGCGGCGGCGAGCGGACCGGTAAATCCTAGAGCAGGCCCCGCTCAGCGGCGGGGCTTCTTGTCCTTGTCCTTGGCCAGGTTGCGGCCGAACTGGCTGACCGAGCTGTTGGCGATCTCCTCGTCCTGCTCCGGGAAGTAGTCGCCGTCCCAGCGGGCGAGGGTGTCGCCTTCGAACCAGAGCGTGAAATTCTTCGTCTCGGTCCTGGCGCGCCGGCCGATGCGCTGGCTGCTGGTGTAGTCCCAGCGATCGGTCTGGTAGGGATCCATGATCGATGGCGTGCCCAGCAGCGCCAGGACCTGCTGCTTGTTCATGCCGGCCTGCAGCTGTTCCACGGCGGAGGCTTCGAGCAGGTTGCCCTGGTAGATCGGCTGGCGGTAGATGACGCCACAGCCGGTGGTGATCAGGGCGACGAGGAGAACGGGCAAAAGCTTGCGCATCGGGCATTCACGACTGGCGGATATCATCCCGATGATACACTGATGACCCCGCCGCGAGGCGGTGCCGGGCTGGCATTCATCTGCGGTTGCGGCCACCGGCGCCGCGCCATGCGGCCAGGCGAGGCGGGTGCCGGTCCACCGGGAAGCGCGCCCCCCTCCGCATGATGTACGACCATGAACCAGGAGCCACGATGGAATCCCAAGAGCTGCGCAACGCCGGCCTGAAAGTGACCCACCCCCGGATGCGTATCCTGGAGTTGCTCGAGCACGCCAAGCCCCGGCACATGACCGCCGAGGACATCTACCGGCACCTGCTCGACAAGGGCGAGGACATCGGCCTGGCCACGGTCTACCGGGTCCTGACCCAGTTCGAGGCGGCGGGCCTGGTGCTCAAGCACAACTTCGAGTCCGGGCAGTCGGTGTACGAACTCGACCGTGGCCAGCACCACGACCACATGGTCGACATCGAGAGCGGCAAGATCATCGAGTTCGAGAGCGACGAGATCGAGGCCCTGCAGCACAAGATCGCCGCCGAGCACGGCTACGAGATCGAAGAGCACTCGCTGGTGCTCTACGTGCGCAAGAAGCGTTGACGCGACGGGCCCGGCGGCCCCGTCCGTTCAACCCACGTCGGTGAGCAGGCGTCGCGCCGCGGCGCGGGCCTCGCGCGTGAGTTCGACGCCGCCGAGCATGCGCGCCAGCTCTTCCTCGCGCTGGTCGGCGTCCAGGCGCTGCACGGCGCTCTGGGTCAGCCCTTCGGCCGAGGCCTTGCTGACCCGGTAGTGGGCATGCCCCTGCGCGGCGACCTGGGGCAGGTGGGTCACGCACAGCACCTGCCGGCGTTCGCCAAGGGCGCGCAGCTTGCGGCCGACGATGTCGGCGACGGCGCCGCCGATGCCCGAGTCCACTTCGTCGAAGACCATGCTCGGCACCGCGTCCAGTCCCAGCGCGGCGACTTCGATCGCCAGGGAGATGCGCGACAGCTCGCCGCCCGAGGCGACCTTGCGCAGGGGGCGGGCCGGCTGGCCGGGGTTGGCGGCGACGAGGAACTCGACCCGCTCGGCGCCCTGCGGATCGGGGCGGTCGGCCGGGGTCGGCTCGAAGGCGATCTCGAAGCGTCCGCCGCCCATGCCCAATTCGCCGATCAGCGCGGTGGTGTCGTCGGCGAGGGTGGTCGCGGCCTCGCGGCGCTTGTTTCCCAGGATGTCGGCGGCACCGCGCCATGTCTGGCTGGCCTTGGCGATCTCGCCGTCCAGCGTCTTCAGACGCTCGCCCGCGCCCTGCAAGGCGTCCAGTTCGGCAGCGATGGCCTCGCGCTGGGCCAGCAGCTGGTCGGGGGCGACACGGTGCTTGCGGGCCAGTTCGTGCAGCCGGCCAAGGCGGCGCTCGATGGCCTCGAAGGCGTCGGGATCGATGTCGAGGTCGCTGCGGATGCGATCGAGCAGGCTGAGGGCCTCGTCGAGCTGGATCGCGGCGGCCTCGAGCATGCCGTCGACCTCGACCAGGCGCGGCTCGTGCTCGCTGACCCGCTGCAGGTCGCCGCGAATGCGCTGCAGGCTGCCCGACAGCGAGGGCTGCTCGTCGCCCGAAAGCTGCAGCAGGGCCGACTCGCAGGCGTCGATCAACGCGCTGGCATGGGCCTGGCGCCGGTGGTCGGCGTCGAGCTGCGCCAAGGCCCCGGGCTCCAGCGTTTCGCGCTCGAGTTCGGCGTGCTGGTGCTCCAGCCACTGGATGCGGTCGGAGACGTCGCCGCGCGCCGACAGCGCCTCGCGCTCGTCCAGCAGCGCGCTCCAGGCCCGCGCCGCCGCGGCCACGGCAAGGCGTTCGTCGTCGGTGCGGCCGAAGGCATCGAGCAGGGCCAGCTGGCTGGGGCGCGAGAGCAGCGCCTGGTGTTCATGCTGGCCATGGATCTCGACCAGTCGGCCGGAGAGCTCGGCCAGTTGGCCGACCGTGGCCGGCCGGCCGTTGATCCACGCGCGCGACCCGCCATCGGCCCGGATGACGCGGCGGATCTGGCAGGCCTCGTCCTCGTCGAGCTCGTTCAGGCGCAACCACTCCATCGCCGGCGCGACGCCATCGATGCGGAATTCGGCGACCAGCTCGGCGCGTTCGGCGCCATGGCGGACGGCGCCGCTGTCGGCGCGCATGCCCGAGATGAGCCCGAGCGCGTCCACCAGCAGGGACTTGCCCGCGCCGGTTTCGCCGGAAATCACCGTCATGCCGGGCCCGAACTCCAGTTCGGCGGACGCCACGACGGCAAACTGCTTGATGGAGAGGTGTGTGAGCATGGCGCGGGGAAGCTAGCATGAGGGTCGGGCCGCGCCAATACGCGGACACGGGCATCGGCAGTCCTTGTCCACGGCGCGGGTCGGTCATATCCACAGGGTAGGGCACGCCGGTCGCAGTGGATGAGCCGCCGCGGCCGGTCCGCCGAACGAGGAGGGCGCATGTCCAACAGGCAGGCGGGACGCAATACCGGGCGCCAGCCCGGCAAGGCCGAGGCGCTGGCGGAGGATCCGCGTGCGCGGCAGTTGCTGCGGACCCTGATCGGGCGCTACATCCGCGATGGCGAGCCCGTCGGCTCGCAGACCCTGGCGCGCCACGCGGGCCTGGACATCAGCGCGGCGACGATCCGCAACATCCTGGGCGACCTCGAGGACGCCGGCCTGCTCAGCGCGCCCCACACCTCCGCCGGCCGCATCCCCACCGCGCAGGGCTATCGCCTGTTCGTGGACTCGCTGCTGCAGGTCAAGCCGCTGCCGCAGGGCGAACTGGCGCGGCTGCGCGGGGAGTTGCCGCCCGGCAGCGGGACCCAGGCCCTGCTGGGCAGCACCTCCGAGCTGCTCTCGGCCATGACCCACTTCGTCGGGGTGGTCAGTCTGCCCCGGCGCGAGCAGTTCGCGTTCCGCCGGATCGACTTCGTGCCGCTGGACGCGCAGCGGGTGATGGCCATCCTGGTGTTCGCCGACAACGAGGTGCAGAACCGCATCATCCAGACCCGCCGGCCCTACGAGGCAGGCGAGCTCGAACGCCTGGCCAACTACCTGAACAGCCGCTTCGCCGGGCGTTCGATGGCCGACATCCGGCTGCTGCTGCTCGAGGAGCTGCGCTCGGACCGCAGCGAGATGGAAGGCCTGCTGGCGCGGTCCATGGAGCTGGCCGAGCAGGTGCTCGCCCCGGGACACGACGACATGGTCCTGGCCGGCCAGACGCGCTTGATGGGCGTGCAGGAGTTGTCCGACCTGGACCGGCTGCGCGAGCTGTTCGAGGCCTTCGCCCGCAAGCGCGAGATCCTGCAGTTGCTCGAACGCACCATCCAGGCGCCCGGGGTGCGCATCTTCATCGGCGAAGAGACCGGGCTCGCCCCGCTGGAGGGCATGTCGCTGGTGTCGGCGCCCTACGGCATGGGCGGGCAGGTGCTGGGCGTGCTGGGGGTGATCGGCCCCAGCCGCATGGCCTACGACCGGGTGATCCCGGTGGTCCAGGCGGCCGCCGACGTGCTCGGCGAAGCCTTCGCCGGCGACGCCGGCTGAGCCGGGCCGGGCGTCCCGGTCGTCCGAAGGGCCGGCCGACGGCTTGAAACCCGCGGGCGCGACCCCATTGCTGGGCCTGTCGCGGGGATTCGCCGCACGCCCACATCATCGAAACGCGCCCCGTGCGCACGGACCGAGCACACGCCACATGACCAACGACCCGATGCAGGACGAACACGTCCAGGACGCCGCCGACGCCGCTTCGCTGGAAGTCGAACTGGAAGCCACCAAGGCCGAACTGGCCGCACTGCGCGAAGAGTCGCTGCGCGAGCGCGCCGACCTCGACAACCAGCGCAAGCGCGCCGCGCGCGAGGTCGAGACCGCGCGGCGCTTCGCCAACGAACGCCTGCTGGGCGAGCTGCTGCCGGTGATCGACAGCCTGGAGGCCGGTCTCGGCGCGGCGTCCGGCGAGGCCGGCGCGCTCCGCGAAGGCATGGAGCTCACCCTGCGGCAGTTGCTCAAGGTCTGCGCCGACAACGGTCTGGTCGCCGTCGACCCGGTCGGTCAACCGTTCAACCCGGAGCACCACCAGGCCATGAGCATGGTCGACAGCGCCGAGCACGCGCCCAACCACGTGGTGCAGGTCTACCAGAAGGGCTGGCTGCTCAACGACCGCCTCCTGCGCCCGGCGCTGGTCGTGGTCCGCCAGGCCGACTGACCCGGTACTTGACAGCTGGCCGCGGGACTTGAACCGCCGCCGGCCACCCCCAGATAGCAGACATCGGCGGCATGGCCGCCCCGGGAGCGCCCCGGCGCACCGGCACCAGACAAGCAACGGCTCCAAGCATCAGAGAGGACACACCACCATGGGCAAGATCATCGGTATCGACCTGGGCACGACCAATTCGTGCGTGGCGATCATGGAAGGCGGCAGCGCCAAGGTCATCGAGAACGTGGAAGGCGATCGCACCACGCCGTCCATCGTCGCCTACACCAAGGACAACGAAGTGCTGGTCGGCGCCTCGGCCAAGCGCCAGGCGGTCACCAACCCCAAGAACACCTTCTACGCCGTCAAGCGCCTGATCGGCCGCAAGTTCCAGGACGCCGAAGTCCAGAAGGACATCGACCTGGTCCCCTACGGCATCGTCAAGCACGAGAACGGCGACGCCTGGGTGGAGACCGTCGGCGGCAACAAGATGGCGCCGCAGCAGATCTCCGCCGAAGTGCTGGCCAAGATGAAGAAGACTGCCGAGGCCTACCTGGGCGAGACCGTCACCGAGGCCGTCATCACCGTGCCGGCGTACTTCAACGACAGCCAGCGCCAGGCCACCAAGGACGCGGGCAAGATCGCCGGCCTCGAGGTCAAGCGCATCATCAACGAGCCCACCGCGGCCGCGCTGGCCTACGGCATGGACAAGAAGGGCGGCGACCGCAAGGTGGCCGTGTACGACCTGGGCGGCGGCACGTTCGACGTGTCGATCATCGAGATCGCCTCGGTCGACGGCGAGATGCAGGTCGAGGTGCTGGCCACCAACGGCGACACCTTCCTGGGCGGCGAGGACTTCGACAAGCGCGTCATCGACTACCTCGTCGAGGCGTTCCAGAAGGACCAGGGCATCGACCTGCGCAAGGACCCGCTGGCCCTGCAGCGCCTGAAGGACGCCGCCGAGCGCGCCAAGATCGAGCTGTCCAGCGCGCAGCAGACCGAGGTCAACCTGCCGTACGTGACCGCCGACGCCTCCGGCCCGAAGCACCTCAACATCAAGCTGACGCGCGCCAAGCTGGAGTCGCTGGTCGAGGACCTGGTCAAGAAGACCATCGAGCCGTGCCGCACCGCGCTCAACGACGCCGGCCTGCGTGCCAGCGACGTCTCCGAGGTGATCCTGGTCGGTGGCCAGACGCGCATGCCGAAGGTCCAGCAGGCCGTGGCCGACTTCTTCGGCAAGGAGCCGCGCAAGGACGTCAACCCCGACGAGGCCGTCGCGCTGGGCGCGGCGATCCAGGGCGGCGTGCTTGCCGGTGACGTCAAGGACGTGCTGCTGCTCGACGTGACCCCGCTGAGCCTGGGCATCGAGACCCTGGGCGGCGTGTTCACCAAGATCATCGAGAAGAACACCACCGTCCCGACCAAGGCCTCGCAGACCTTCTCCACCGCCGAGGACAACCAGTCCGCGGTGACCGTGCACGTCCTCCAGGGCGAGCGCGAGCAGGCCCGCTTCAACAAGTCGCTGGCCCGCTTCGACCTGACCGGCATCGAGCCGGCGCCGCGCGGCATGCCGCAGGTGGAGGTGTCTTTCGACATCGACGCCAACGGCATCGTCCACGTGACCGCCAAGGACAAGAAGACCGGCAAGGAACAGAAGGTCGAGATCAAGGCCGGCTCGGGCCTGTCCGAGGACGAGATCGCGAAGATGGTGGCCGACGCCGAGGCCAACCGCGAAGAGGACAAGAAGTTCCAGGAGCTGGTGCAGGCGCGCAACCAGGCCGACGGCCTGATCCACGCGACCCGCAGCACCATCAAGGAGCACGGCGAGAAGCTGCCGGGCGAGGCGATCGGCCAGGCCGAGTCGGCGATCGCCGAGCTTGAGACCGCGATGAAGGGCGACGACAAGGGCCAGATCGAGGCCAAGTCCAAGGCCCTCGAGACCGTCGCCCAGTCGTTGTTCGCCGCGGCCCAGGGCCAGCCCGGCGGCGCCGAGGCCGGTGCAGGCGGCAACCCGGCCGGCGACGACGTCGTCGACGCCGAGTTCACCGAGGTGAAGGACGACGAAAAGCCGTGATTCGGGATGGGTGATTCGTGATCCGGAGGAGCGGGGCCATGGCTCCGCTCCTTCGGTTCTCTGGATCCCGTTCCGTTGCGCTTCGACCCTTGCGAATCACACATAGCGAATCACGAATCACGGCCCCATGAGCAAACGCGATTACTACGAAGTCCTGGGCGTGGCCCGCAACGCCTCCGACGAGGAGCTGAAGAAGGCCTATCGCCGGTGCGCGATGAAGCACCACCCGGACCGCAACCCCGGCAACGCCGAGGCCGAGGTCGCGTTCAAGGAATGCAAGGAGGCCTACGAGGTCCTGTCCGACGGCAACAAGCGGCGCGCCTACGACCAGCACGGCCATGCCGCGTTCGAGCATGGCATGGGCGGTGGCGGCGGTCCCGGCTACGCCGACATGGGGGACATCTTCGGCGACATCTTCGGCAACATCTTCGGCGGGGGCGCCGGCGGTGCGCGCGGACCCCGGCGCGGCGCCGACGTCGGCTACGTGATGGAGCTCTCCCTCGAGGAGGCCGTCGGCGGCATCGACCGCCAGATCGAGATCCCGACCCTGGAGGCCTGCGACAGCTGCGACGGCAGCGGTTCGGCCGACGGCAAGGTCGAGACCTGCGAAACCTGCGGCGGACGCGGCCAGGTCCGCTTCCAGCGCGGCATCTTCTCGATGCAGCAGGCCTGCCCGCACTGCGGCGGCCGCGGCCAGACCATCTCCAACCCCTGCGGCGACTGCCACGGGCAGGGCCGCGTAGAGCGCAACAAGACCCTGCAGGTCAAGATCCCGGCGGGTGTCGACACCGGCGACCGCATCCGCCTGACGGGCGAGGGCGAGGCCGGTCCTCCCGGCGTGCCCCCCGGCGACTTGTACGTCGAGGTGCGGGTCAAGGAACACGAGATCTTCCAGCGCGACGGCGACGACCTGCACTGCGACGTGCCGATCCGGATCTCGCAGGCGGCCCTGGGCGACACCATCCGCGTGCCCACCCTGGGCGGCGAGGTCGAGCTGCGCATCCCCGCCGAAACCCAGACCAGCAAGGTCTTCCGCCTGCGCGACCAGGGCGTGAAGTCGGTCCGCAGCCGGCGCAAGGGCGACCTGTACTGCCGCGCGGTCGTGGAAACCCCAGTCAACCTGACCGCGGAACAGCGCGACCTGCTCGAGCAGTTCGAAGCCACCTTCGTCGGCGACGGCGCGCGCAAGCATTCGCCGCGTTCGTCGACTTTCATCGACGGCGTCAAGGGCTTCTGGGACCGCATGACGTCCTGACGCGCGACACGCGCGCCTTGTCGAAGCGGGGGCGGGCCCGTAGCCTTCCCCCCATGAACGCCAAGACCTCGCCCTGCCGACTCCTCATCCACGGTGCCTCCGGACGCATGGGGCAGGCGCTGTTGCGCCTGGCCGCCGACCGCGACGACCTGCAGGTGGTCGCGGCGGTGGGCAAGGGCGCGCCCGGCCAGCGGGTGGTCGACGGCGTGCCGCATTTCTCGACTGCCGAACTCGAGGCGGCGCCCGAGTTCGACGTCGCCATCGATTTCAGCCTGCCGGCGGGCCTGGACCACGTGCTCGCGCTGTGCGTACGGCGGGGCCGGCCGCTGGTGTCGGGTACGACCGGCATCGACGCGGCGCAGCGGTCGGCGCTGGAAGCCGCCGCCGGGACGATCGCCCTGGCCTGGGCCACCAACTTCAGCCTGGGCGTGGCCGTCCTCAACGAACTCGTCGAGCGGGCCGCGGAGGCCTTGCCGGGCTGGGACTGCGACATCGTCGAGTCCCACCACGTGCACAAGCTGGATGCCCCCTCGGGCACCGCGCTCACGCTGGGCGAATGCGCGGAGCAGGGTGGGGCGACCCCGCGATATGCCTCCCTGCGGGCGGGCGACATCATCGGTGAGCACAGCGTGCAGTTCACGGGACTGGGCGAGCGGGTCGAACTGGTGCACCGCGCCACCAACCGCGACATCTTCGCCCGCGGCGCGCTCCACTGCGCCCAGCGCCTGGCGGGACGGCCCGCGGGGGCCTACCGGGTCCGCGACCTGCTGGACTGAGGCACGCGCCGGGGCGCGACTCGACCGCCTGCGCCGGGCCCGCGAAGTCCCCTCGCCACCGCCCCGGGCACGGCCTAGATGAATGCAGGCAGCCCCGGGCATGCCGACGATGGTCGATGAGGCTGGCGCTGGTCGCCCCGGACCGCTAGAATTCTCGCTCGCCTGAACCTCCCCAACCGGACCGGCCCCTGCCGCGTCCGCGCTTTGCTGCAACCTGCGTTCGCAGGCCTGCGCGAAGGCGGGGCGGTCAGTATTCCCAAGGTATCCAAGGCGACCCCCGTGACCCAACCCGCAATCCTCGCGCTCGAAGACGGCACCCTCTTCGAGGGCGTTTCCGTAGGCGCGCCCGGCCTTTCGGTCGGCGAAGTGGTGTTCAACACCGCGATCACCGGCTACCAGGAAATCCTCACCGACCCGTCGTATGCGCGACAGCTGGTGACCCTGACCTATCCGCACGTCGGCAACACCGGCTGCACCGAGCAGGACGACGAAGCCCGCCAGACCTGGGCATCGGGCCTGATCGTGCGCGACGTGCCGCGCCGCCCAAGCAACTGGCGCAGCCAGGTGGCGCTGCCGGAGTGGCTGGCCGCGCGCGGCATCGTCGGCATCGCCGGCATCGACACCCGCAAGCTGACCCGCCTGCTGCGCGACACGGGCGCGCAGGGCGGGGCGCTGATGGCCGGTGAGGGCATCGATGCCGACAAGGCGCTGGAAGCGGCGCGCAAGTTCCCGGGCCTGAAGGGCATGGACCTTGCGAAGGAGGTCAGCACCGCCCAGCGCTACGCCTGGACCGACGGCCAGCTCGACCTCGATGCCAACGCTTTCGTGACCGCTGCGCCACGCTTCAAGGTCGTGGCCTACGATTTCGGCGTCAAGCACAACATCCTGCGCATGCTCGCCGAACGCGGCTGCGAGCTGACCGTGGTGCCCGCGCAGACGCCGGCCGCCGAGGTCCTGGCGCTCAAGCCCGACGGCGTCTTCCTGTCCAACGGCCCCGGCGACCCGGAACCCTGCGACTACGCGATCGCCGCGATCCGCGAGTTCGTCGCCGCCCGGCTGCCGACCTTCGGCATCTGCCTGGGCCACCAGCTGCTGGGCCTGGCCGCCGGCGCGCGCACGATGAAGATGAAGTTCGGCCACCACGGCGCCAACCACCCGGTCCAGGACCTCGACAGCCAGCGGGTGATGATCACCTCGCAGAACCACGGCTTCGCGATCGACGAGGCCAGCCTGCCGGCCAACGTCCGCGTGACCCATCGCTCCCTGTTCGACGGCTCCAACCAGGGCATCGAACTGACCGACGCGCCGGCCTTCAGCTTCCAGGGCCACCCGGAAGCCAGCCCGGGCCCGCACGACGTCTCACCCCTTTTCGACCGTTTCGTTGCGCTTATGCAAGACGAGCAAGCAGAGGCCAACTGACATGCCCAAGCGCACCGACATCAAGACCGTCATGATCATCGGCGCCGGTCCGATCGTCATCGGCCAGGCCTGCGAGTTCGATTACTCCGGCGCGCAGGCGTGCAAGGCGCTGCGCGACGAGGGCTATCGCGTGGTGCTGGTCAACAGCAACCCGGCGACGATCATGACCGACCCGGAGATGGCCGACGCCGTCTACATCGAGCCGATCAACTGGCAGACGGTCGAGAAGATCATCGCCAAGGAGAAACCCGACGCGCTGCTGCCGACCATGGGCGGGCAGACCGCGCTGAACTGTGCGCTGGACCTCGCCGACAACGGTGTGCTCGAAAGGCACGGCGTCGAGCTGATCGGCGCATCGCGCGAGGCCATCCGCATGGCCGAGGACCGCGAACTGTTCCGCGTGGCGATGGCCGAGATCGGCCTGGAATGCCCGCGCGCGGCGGTCGCCCGGACCTTCGAGCAGGCCGTGGAGATCCAGGCGACCGTCGGCTACCCGACCATCATCCGTCCCAGCTTCACCCTCGGTGGCAGCGGCGGCGGCATCGCCTACAACAAGGAGGAGTTCGAGGACATCGTCAAGCGCGGCCTCGAGCTGTCCCCGACCACCGAGGTGCTGATCGAGGAGTCGGTGCTGGGCTGGAAGGAGTTCGAGATGGAAGTGGTCCGCGACAAGGCGGACAACTGCATCATCGTCTGCTCGATCGAGAACTTCGACGCGATGGGCGTGCACACCGGCGACTCGATCACCGTCGCCCCGGCGCAGACCCTGACCGACAAGGAATACCAGCGGCTGCGCGACGCCTCGATCGCGGTGCTGCGCAAGATCGGCGTCGACACCGGCGGTTCGAACGTCCAGTTCGGCATCAACGCCTCCAACGGCCGCGTCGTCGTGATCGAGATGAACCCGCGCGTGTCGCGCTCCTCGGCGCTGGCGTCGAAGGCGACCGGCTTCCCGATCGCCAAGGTCGCCGCCAAGCTGGCCGTGGGCTACACGCTGGACGAACTGCGCAACGAGATCACCGGTGGCGCCACGCCGGCCTCGTTCGAGCCTACCATCGACTACGTCGTCACCAAGATCCCGCGCTTCGCCTTCGAGAAGTTCCCGCAGGCCGAGGCCCGCCTGACCACCCAGATGAAGTCGGTGGGCGAGGTCATGGCCATGGGCCGGACCTTCCAGGAATCGCTTCAGAAAGCCCTGCGTGGCCTGGAGACGGGCAAGGTCGGCCTCGACCCGACCGGTCTGGACCTGTCCAGCGAGACCGACCTGGCGACCCTGCGCCGCGAGGTGAAGGAGCCGGGCCCGGAGCGCATGTTCTACATCGGCGACGCCTTCCGCGCCGGCATGAGCGTGGAGGACGTGCACGCACTGTCCTTCGTCGATCCCTGGTTCCTCGACCAGATCGAAGAAATCATCGCCACCGAGGCCGAGGTGGCCGCCGCCGGCCTCTCCGCGCTCGACGTGGGCCGCATGCGCGCGCTCAAGCGCATGGGCTTTTCCGATGCCCGCCTGGCCGAACTGACCGGGACCGACGAGGCCGCCGTGCGCACCCTGCGCCATGCCTTCGGCGTGCGCCCGGTTTACAAGCGCGTGGATTCCTGCGCGGCCGAGTTCGCCACGACCACCGCCTACATGTACTCGACCTACGAGGACGAGTGCGAGGCCGCGCCGAGCGACCGCGACAAGATCATCGTCCTCGGCGGCGGCCCGAACCGCATCGGCCAGGGCATCGAGTTCGACTACTGCTGCGTCCATGCTGCCCTGGCCCTGCGCGAGGATGGCTACGAGACCATCATGGTCAACTGCAACCCGGAGACCGTCTCGACCGACTACGACACCTCCGACCGCCTGTACTTCGAGCCGCTCACGCTCGAGGACGTGCTGGAGATCGCCGAGCTGGAGAAGCCCAAGGGCGTGATCGTCCAGTACGGCGGGCAGACCCCGCTCAAGCTGGCGCGCGCGCTCGAAGCGGCTGGCGTGCCGATCATCGGCACCAGCCCGGACAGCATCGACCTGGCCGAGGACCGCGAGCGTTTCCAGCAACTGGTCGAACGCCTGCAGTTGGCGCAGCCGCTCAACCGCACCGCGCGCAATCCCGACGAGGCCCTGCTGCTGGCCTCGCAGATCGGCTATCCGCTGGTCGTGCGCCCCAGCTACGTGCTCGGTGGCCGTGCCATGGAGATCGTCTACGGCGACGCCGACCTGACCCGCTACATCCGCGACGCGGTCAAGGTGTCGAACGATTCGCCGGTGCTGCTGGACCGCTTCCTCGACAATGCCGTCGAGGTCGACGTCGACGTGATCGCCGACAAGGACGGCAACGTCCTCATCGGCGGCGTGATGGAGCACATCGAGGAGGCCGGCGTGCATTCGGGCGATTCGTCCTGCTCGCTGCCGCCGTACTCGCTGACCCCGGCCGTGCAGGAAAAGCTGCGCGAGCAGGTCAAGGCTCTGGCGAAGTCGCTCAACGTGGTCGGCCTGATGAACACGCAATTCGCGGTGACCTTCGACGCGCAGGGCGCCGACACCGTGTACTTGATCGAGGTCAACCCGCGCGCCTCGCGTACCGTGCCCTTCGTGTCCAAGGCCACCGGCCTGCCGCTGGCCAAGATCGCCGCACGCTGCATGGTCGGCCAGACCCTGGCCGAGCAGGGCGCGACGAAGGAGATCGTCCCCGACTATTACTCGGTCAAGGAAGCGATCTTCCCGTTCGCCAAGTTCCAGGGCGTCGACCCGATCCTCGGGCCGGAGATGCGCTCCACCGGCGAGGTGATGGGCGTGGGCCGCAGCTTCGGCGCCGCGATGGCGCGCGCGCAGGAAGCCGGCGGCATCCGCGCGCTCCCGGGCGAGGGCAAGGTGTTCATCTCGGTGCGCGACCCGGACAAGCAGCGCGTGCTGCCGGTGGCGCAGGACCTGGCCAAGCGGGGCTACGCGCTCGTCGCCACCTCCGGCACGCACGCGTTCCTCACCGGCCACGGCCTGGCCTGCGAGCCGGTCAACAAGGTGATCGAGGGCCGTCCGCACATCGTCGACCTGATCAAGAACGGCGAGATCGCCTACATCATCAACACGACCGAAGGTCGCCAGGCGATCAACGACTCGTTCTCGATCCGTCGCGAGGCCCTGCAGCAGCGGGTGACCTATTCGACGACGATCGCCGGCGCGCGTGCCCTGGTGAACTCCCTCGAGTTCCGCGGCACGGGCCCGGTCTGGTCGCTGCAGGAGCTGCACGCCGAAATCGGCGCCGGCGCCTGATCCACGGCTGAACGCGGGGGCGGGAAGCGATGCTTCCTGACCCCCGCGGATTCCTGATAGCCTTTGAAGGCATGGTCGCCAGCAGGTGGTGGGACGTTCGGGCTGGTCCCTGGCGTCCGCCGCCTTCGTTTGTTTCTGGCGGCCCTCACGAAACGAAGGATCTACCCATGAGAGCACCGATCACGGTGAAGGGCGCGCAACGCCTGCGCGCCGAGCTTGAAGAACTGAAGTCGGTCCAGCGACCGGCGGTCATCCATGCGATCGCCGAGGCACGTGCCCACGGCGACCTCAAGGAGAACGCCGAGTACCATGCCGCGCGCGAGCAGCAGGGCTTCATCGAAGGCCGCATCAAGCAGCTCGAAGCCGAGCTGTCGCACGCGCAGGTGATCGACGTCGCGTCCCTCAACGCCGGCGACCGCGTGGTGTTCGGCGCCACCGTCGAGCTGGCCGACGTCGACACCGACGCCAGCACCACCTACCAGATCGTCGGCGACCTGGAGGCGGACATCAAGAAGGGCCTGATCGCGATTTCGTCGCCTGTGGCGCGCGCCCTGATCGGCAAGAACGAGGGCGACAGCGTCACCATCGAGGCGCCGGGCGGCACCCGCGAGTACGAGATCGTCGCCGTCAGCTACAAGGCCTGAACGATGGCGCGCGCCAGGCTGCTGCTGCCGGCCGCCGCCCGTTTCGGGGGCCAGCGCCTGCAAGCCCCCTTGGCACGCGTGCTGGGTCGTGCGGACGCAGTGTCGCTGACCGGCCAGCAGCATGCGCGCTGCTTCGCGGTGTGGCCCGCGGGCTGGCCCGCTGCGGTGGTGAGCCGCCAGGCGGATCGCGGCGATGCCGCTGGCCATGCCTGGCTTCGCGCGGATCCGGTCCACGTCCGTCCCGACGTCACCGGTGCGCGGTTGCTGGCCCATGGTCGCGCGATGCAGGTCGATGCCGGCGATGCCGCGGCGATCCTGCCTGCCCTCAAACCCCTGTTCGGCGATGCCGGCTACCTGCTCGACGCGCCGGTGCCGGAGCGCTGGTACCTGCAACTGCCCGAGAGCACCGTCCTGCCGGCATTCAGCCCGCCGGACGCCGCGCTGGGCGCCGAGCTCATCGAACACCTGCCCGGCGGCGAGAGTCGCAGCCCGGAGGCGCGTCGATGGCGCTCGCTCCTGAGCGAGGTGCAGGTGGTCCTGCACAACCACCCGCGCAACCTGGAACGTATTGCCGCCGGCCGGCCTGCGATCAATTCGCTGTGGTTCTGGGGTGCTGGACGCCTGCCGGACGTGGTCTCGTGCGACTACCGGTGGGTCCTGAGCGAGGACGACACCCTGCTTGCGTTCGCGCGCCTGGCCGGGGCCGGCGCGGCCGCGCTGCCGGCGCGTTGCCCGGCGATCGGCGAGGACCTGCTGGTGGACCTGCGCGATGCGCGCGACCTGGCGCGGCTGCAGGCCGATTGGCTGGCGCCCCTGTTCGAGGCCTTGCGCGCTGGTGCGCTCCGCGAGCTCGCGCTCGATTGCGAGAGCGGGGAGGGCTATCTCCTGTTGGCCCGCCAACGCTGGCGTGTGTGGCGCAAGCCGCGCCACGGGTTCGGCGCATGACGCCACGCGTGTCGGTGCGTCGCCGCGTCGCCGCGAGAGCGGGCGAATGGTCGGCGGCGACACCCCCGCTGCTGCGCCGGGTGTACGCCGCGCGCGACGCGCTCGACGAGGCCCAGGCGCGCCCACGCCTGGCGCAGCTGTTGCCGCCCGACGGGATGCTCGGCCTGGATGCGGCCGCGTCCCTGCTGGCAGAGGCCATCGCCGCGAATCGCCATATCGTGGTGGTCGGCGACTTCGACTGCGATGGCGCGACCGCATGCGCGCTGGGCGTGCGCGGCCTCCGACTGCTGGGCGCCCGTCGCGTTTCGCACGCGGTCCCCAACCGCGTCACCCACGGCTACGGCCTCTCGCCCTCGCTGGTGGAGGAGCTGGCCGCGCTGGAACCCGATCTGCTGGTCACCGTCGACCATGGCATCGCCTGCAATGCCGGCGTCGCCGCCGCCCGCGAACGCGGCTGGCAGGTACTGGTCACCGACCACCACCTGCCCGGCGAGGTACTGCCGGACGCGGACGTCATCGTCGATCCGAACCAGCCCGGCGACCGTTTCCCCAGCAAGGTGCTCGCCGGCGTCGGGGTGATGTTCTACGTCCTGCTCGCGTTGCGCCGCCACCTGCGCGCGCAGGGCACGTTCGCCGACGACGTGCCCGACCTGGGCGCGCTGCTCGACCTGGTCGCGGTCGGTACCGTCGCCGACCTCGTCCCGCTGGACGCGAACAACCGGGCGCTGGTCGGCGCCGGCCTGCGTCGCCTGCGCGCCGGACAGGGCTGTGCCGGGCTGAATGCGCTGGCGGAGGTGTCGCGGCGTGCGCCAGGGCGCCTGACGGCCGCCGACATCGGTTATGCGATCGGCCCCCGGCTCAATGCGGCGGGTCGCCTGGAAGACATGGCGCTCGGCATCGAATGCCTGTTGACCGACGACGCCCGCCAGGCCCGCGAGATCGCCGCGACGCTGGACGAGATCAACAGCGAGCGGCGTGCCGTCCAGCAACAGATGACCGACGAGGCCGAGGCCGTCGTCGCGCGCGTATCGCTGGGCGAGGCCGTGCCGGTCGGGCTGTGCCTGCACGACGCGGATTGGCATCCCGGCGTGGTCGGCCTGGTCGCCTCCAAGCTCAAGGAGCGCCTGCACCGCCCGGTCATCGCCTTCGCGCCGTCCGAGCCGGGCAGCGACAGCCTGAGGGGCTCGGCCCGCTCCATCCCCGGTTTCCACATCCGCGACGCGCTCGCCGACGTCGCGGCCCGCCACCCGGGCCTGGTCGAGCGCTTTGGCGGCCATGCCATGGCGGCCGGCCTGTCGCTGCATGCGGATCGCTTCGACGCGTTCCGCGACGCCTTCCAGGCGGTGGTCGCCGCGACCCTGTCGCCTGAGCTGCTTGCCGCCGAGGTCCTGAGCGACGGGCCGCTTGAGGCCGACGACTTCGTCCGCGCCAACGCCGAAGCCCTGCGCGATGGCGGGCCCTGGGGGCAGGGCTTTCCCGAGCCGCAGTTCGACGGCGAGTTCGACGTGCTGGGCTGGCGCGTGGTGGGCGAGCGGCACCTCAAGCTCGAGCTCGGGGGCCACGACACGCGTCTGAACGCCATCCACTTCGGCGGCTGGGACGGGGCGGCGCCGCCGCCCCGGGTGCGGATTGCCTACCGCCTGGAGGCGGACGACTACCGCGGTGGCGATGCCATCCAGCTGGTCGTGGTCCATCTCGAACCGGCCTGAGTCAGCGGCCCGCCCCCGTCGCGGCCGCGGGCCCACCGTTGGCCCGCGGCGTTCCGCGCGGGACCGGGCGCCACTTCAGGCCGAAGACGGGGCGCAGTATCGGGATCCGGCGGACCAGCTCGTACCCGGCCAGGCATAGCGCGAACGTGCACGCCACCAGCAGCGGGCCTTCGATCCACGGATCCAGCGCCAGGCCCTGCGCGTTGTGGGCCAGGACCACGATCACCGTCTGGTGGAGGATGTAGACCGGATAGACGGCCGGCACCAGGTAGCGCAGGGCCGGGCTGTCGCCCTTGACCCAGTGCCTGGCGAAACCGAGGATCGCCGCGATGCTCAACCACTGGTTGGCGCCCCAGGCCAGGCGCTGGACCATGCGCACCCAGTCGGGCGGCGGGTTGGCGTCGTCGTAGTGGCCGAAATAGGCGACCAGCGCCAGGTAGCTGCACAGGGCCAGGGCCAGCGACCATCCGCGCCAGCGTTCGATCGAGGCCCAGGCCTGCGTGGCCCGGGCCAGCCAGAAGCCTAGCAGGAAGACCGGCAGGTACTGTGCGTGGTTGTACCAGTCGTCCACCAATGCGTGGGTGGATTCGAAGCGGCCGACCAGGAGCATGCGCACCAGGCCCAGGCCCAGCGCGGGGACCACCAGCACGGCCGGGCCGGTGAACCAGCGTCCCAGACGCTCGCCAATGCGTCGCATCGGACCGGCGGCGAGTTTCAGCGCCGCCCAGAGCAGCATGCTGTAGGCCCACAGGTAGGGCAGGAACCACAGGTGGTTCCAGGTGGGCAGGTCCAGGCAGTCCCCCTCGCGACAGAAGCTCCCGTCGGCGGCGAGGTAGCGCCCCCAGAAGGCCAGGTAGCCATCGTGGTAGCCGCCGGGGAGCTTTTCGACCACCTCGTAGTACGACTGGGGCGGCACCACGACCAGCATGCCGAACAGCAACGGCCACAGCAGGCGCCGCGAGCGCAGGCGGACGAAGCCCTTCGGGCCGTGCTCCAGCATCGAGGCGGTGGCGACGCCCGACACCAGGAACAGCAGCGACAGGCGCCAGGGCGAGCTGAGCAGCATCAGCGGTTCCAGCGCCGGGCCGGCCGCGGGACTTTTGACGTGCCAGTCCCAGGTCACGTAGTACATGCCCACGTGGTAGAGCACGAGCAGGCCGAAGGCGAGGGTGCGCACCCAGTCGAGGTCGTAGCGGCGTTCCATGGCGATGTCCCTTCTGCGATGGCCGCAGGGTCGCGCCCGCGGCCCCGGTGCGAAAGCACCAGGGGTCCGGCTGCGCGTCCCACGGGACGAACCGCGGGCCCACGGGGGCCAGCCGTGGCGGATCGCCGGCCGCCAACGCCTAGAATGCGCGCATGGATCTCCAACCCGTCCCACCGCGGCCCCCGGCCGTGCTCCGCCGCACCTTCGAGGTGGCGTTCTGGATCCTCGCGACCCTGCTCAACGGCATCGCCAACAGCCTCACGGTGCTGATCGACGTCGAACGGGCCGGCCTCGACTACGCCACCTGGAAACCCGTGCTGTGGGAGTTCTCCAGCGGCCTGGTGTTCCTGGCCCTGGTCCCGGGACTGGTGTGGTTCACCCGGCGCTTCCCGGTCCACCTCGACACCTGGCGCCGCCAGCTGCCCTGGCACGTGCTCGGCAGCGTGGTCTTCTCGGTGCTGCACGTCGTGGGCATGGTGGCGATCCGCAAGCTCGTCTACGCGACCCAGGGCGAGGTCTACGAATTCAGCCCGTGGCCGCGCGAGTTCATCTATGAGTACCTGAAGGATTGGCGCAGCTACGTGAGCATGGTGGCGACCATCGAGTCCTACCGGTTCATACGGCGCAGGCTCAAGGGCGAGGCGAGCCTGCTCGACCGGGCCGACGACGAACCCGCGCCTCCGCCGGGGCAGGTCGAGCGTCCCGAGCGTTTCCTGGTCCGGAAGCTCGGCCGCGAGTTCCTGGTGGCGGCCGACGACATCGACTGGCTGCAGGCGGCGGGCAACTACGTCAACCTGAACGTGCGTGGGCGCGAGTACCCGTTGCGCAGCACGATGGCCAACATCGAGGCGCAGCTCGACCCGGACCGCTTCGCCCGCGTGCACCGCAGCTACATCGTCAACCTCGACCGGCTCGAGCAGATCGAGCCGCTGGAGTCGGGCGACGCGCGCCTGCAACTGCACGACGGCACGCGCCTGCCCTGCAGCCGCAGCTACCGGGAGGCGCTGCGCAACCGGCTGGTCGCGGCCTGAGCGGCTCTCCGCGCGGGCCGGCGAGGCCGATTGCCTGCTAGAATCGGCGGTCTTTATCAGGTGGTGGTGAGTTCATGATCGAACTGAATCCCGTCCGCCAGCGCATCGCCGACCTGCAGGGTCGGCTGGATGCGCTGAGGGGGTATCTTTGACTTCGACAGCAAGGTCGAACGTCTCGAGGAAGTAAGCCGGGAGCTCGAGAACCCGGACATCTGGAACGATGCCGAGCGCGCACAGTCGCTGGGACGCGAGCGCGCGTCGCTGGAGAAGGTCGTGCTGGGCAGCCGCCGCCTGGACGAAGGCCTCGGCGGCGCGCTCGAACTGCTCGAGCTGGCCGAGATGGAAGACGACGAGGACACCGCCAATGCGGTCGTCGCCGACGTCGATGGCTATGCGCGCGACGTCGAGCAGCTGGAGTTCCAGCGCATGTTCGGCGGCCAGATGGACGGCGCGGCGGCCTTCGTCGACATCCAGGCCGGTGCCGGCGGCACCGAGGCCCAGGACTGGGCGGAGATGTTGCTGCGCATGTACCTGCGCTGGGCCGAATCCCGCGGCTGGAAGGCCGAACTGATGGAAGTGTCCGGCGGCGAAGTGGCGGGCATCAAGTCGGCGACCTTCCGGGTCGAGGGCGACTTCGCCTACGGCTGGCTGAAGACCGAGACCGGCGTCCACCGCCTGGTGCGCAAGTCGCCGTTCGATTCCGACAACCGTCGCCACACCAGCTTCACCTCGGTGTTCGTCTCGCCCGAGGTGGACGACAACATCGACATCGAGATCAACCCGGCCGACCTGAAGACCGACGTCTACCGGTCCTCCGGCGCCGGTGGCCAGCACGTCAACAAGACCGAGTCCGCGGTGCGCATCACCCACGTGCCCAGCGGCATCGTGGTGGCCTGCCAGAACGGTCGCAGCCAGCACCAGAACCGCGACACCGCGATGAAGATGCTGGCCGCCAAGCTGTACGAGCTCGAGATCCAGAAGCGCAACGCCGAGCGCGACGCGGTCGAGGCGACCAAGTCCGACATCGGCTGGGGCAGCCAGATCCGCAACTACGTGCTCGACCAGAGCCGCATCAAGGACCTGCGCACCGGCATCGAGCGCAGCGATACCCAGAAGGTACTCGACGGCGACCTCGACGAGTTCGTCGAGGCGAGCCTGAAGGCCGGCCTCGAAGTCGGCGCCAAACGGGCCGACGCCGTCTGAGCCCGTCGTGACGACCGCGCCGCGCCCGACCCGGGCGCGGCGGACTCCCCCCCGAACCGAACCCAGCCGACCATGACCGAAGCCACCCCCGCGCCCACGCCCGCCGACGAGAACTTCCTGATCGCCGAGCGTCGCGGCAAACTCGCCGCCCTCCGCGAGCAGGGCGGGGCGTTCCCGAACGACTTCCGCCGCGCCGACTTCGCCGGCGACCTGCAGGCCGAGTACGCCGACGCCGAGCGCTTCGACGCCGAGGCGCTCGAGGCCAGCGGCCGCCAGGTGGCGATGGCGGGACGGATCATGCTCAAGCGGGTGATGGGCAAGGCGAGCTTCGTCCAGATCCAGGACGAGTCGGGCCGCATCCAGCTGTTCCTGCAGGCCAATGCGCTGGGCGATACCTATGCCGCGTTCAAGGGCTGGGACGTGGGCGACATCGTCGCCGTCGAGGGCGGACTGACCCGCACCCGCACCGGCGAGCTTTCGGTCAAGGCCTCCGCGCTCCGCCTGCTCACCAAGTCGCTGCGCCCGCTGCCGGACAAGTTCCATGGCCTGGCAGACGTCGAGCAGCGCTACCGCCAGCGCTACGTCGACCTGATCGTTTCGCCCGAGGCGCGGGACGTGTTCATCAAGCGCTCGCAGATCATCCGCGCGATCCGCGAATGGCTCGACACGCGCCGCTTCCTGGAAGTCGAGACGCCGATGATGCATTACATCCCCGGCGGCGCGACGGCCAAGCCGTTCGTGACCCACCACAACGCGCTCGACCTGGAACTGTTCCTGCGCGTCGCGCCGGAACTCTACCTCAAGCGACTGGTCGTGGGTGGGCTTGAGCGCGTCTACGAGATCAACCGCAACTTCCGCAACGAGGGCGTGTCGACCCGGCACAATCCCGAGTTCACCATGCTCGAGCTGTACGAGGCCTACGCCAGCTACAACGAGATCATGGACCTGACCGAGAACCTGATCCGCGATGTCGCCGGCCGGGTGCTCGGCACGACCGTCATGGAATGGGACGGTGCGCGGATCGACGTCGGCCCGGCCTTCCGCCGTTGGCGCCTGGACGAATCGGTGCGCGAGAAGAACCCCGGGATCAGCGTCGAGGACTGCCGCGACCGCGAAGCCCTGGCCCGCCATTGCGCCCGCCTGCAGATCCCGGTCAAGCCCGGCCAGGGCTGGGGCAAGCTGCTGCTGGAGATCTTCGAGAAGACGGTCGAGGGCCAGCTGGAGCAGCCCACCTTCATCACCCATTACCCGGTCGAGGTCTCGCCGCTGGCCCGCGAGAGCGACAGCGAGCCGGGCATCACCGACCGCTTCGAGCTGTTCGTGAACGGCAAGGAGCTCGCCAACGGCTTCTCGGAGCTGAACGACCCCGAGGACCAGGCGGCGCGCTTCAAGGCACAGGTCGAGCAGAAGGAAGGGGGCGACGACGAGGCCATGCATTTCGACGCCGACTACATCCGCGCCCTGGAAGTGGGCCTGCCGCCGACCGGCGGACTGGGGATCGGCATCGACCGCCTGGTCATGCTGATGACCGGCTCGGCCTCGATCCGGGACGTCCTCCTGTTCCCCTATATGAGGCAGTCGCCGTCCGCCTGAGCCGGCGGACCGCGTTCACGTTCACAAGGACCCGCGCCGGGCGTTCAGGGGCGGGGGTGCCGGGGGTGCTGCGGTATGGGCGCCAGCGGGGTATCCTCAGGTCATTGCCGCGTCATGCGCGGCGTCGCATACGGGACTGTGCGTGAATGTAGTAATCGTCGACGACCAGACTTCGGCGCGCACGATGCTGCGCCACATCATCGAGGACATCGCACCGGAACTCACGGTGCATGACTTCGGCGAAGCCGAGGGTGGGCTGGCCTGGTGCGAATCCAACCACCCGGACCTGCTGCTGCTGGATTACCGGATGCCGGGGATCGACGGCCTGGAGTTCGCGCGCCGGTTCCGGCGGCAGCCCCTGCATCGCGACATCCCGATCATCCTGGTCACCGTGGTCGGCGACGAGCCGATCCGCCAGGCGGCGCTGGATGCCGGGGTCATCGACTTCCTGGTCAAGCCCGTGCGACCCCGCGAACTGCGCGCCCGCTGTCGCAACCTGCTGCAGCTGCGGCAGCAGTCCGAGACCGTCAAGCAGCGCGCCCTGTCGCTGGAACAGCGCCTGCTGGCGAGCATGCACGAGGTCGAGGAGCGCGAGCGCGAGACGCTGCAGCGGCTGGCCCGGGCGATCGAGTACCGCGATACCGGCACCAGCGTCTACCTCGAGCGCATGTCGCACATCGCCGGCCTGGTGGCCGAGCAACTGGGGATGTTCGAGGACGAGGTGCGGATGATCGAGATGGCCGCGCCGCTGCACGACATCGGCAAGATCGCCATCCCGGATTCGGTCCTGCTCAAGCCCGGTCCGCTGACGCCCGACGAGATGAAGATCATGCGCCGGCATCCCAAGATCGGCCATGAACTGCTGAGCGGCAGCCAGAACCGTTTCATCCAGATCGCCGCGACCATCGCCCTGCGCCACCACGAGCGCTTCGACGGCAGCGGTTATCCCGATGCGCTGGTGGGCGAGGAGATCCCGCTCGAGGCCCGCATCGTCGCCGTCGCCGACGTCTTCGACGCATTGATCTCGCCCCGGCCCTACAAGGAACCCTGGGACATCGACGCGACCCTGCAGTACCTGGTCGACCAGAGCGGTCGACTGTTCGACCCGCAGTGCGTGGACGCGCTGCTCAGGAGCCGTACCCGTCTGGATGACGTCTGCAAGCGTTATGCCGCCGGATCGGTCCGCCCGGGCACGAGCTGAGGCCGCCATGTTCGACCTGCTGAGACAGCGCCTGGCCAAGCGACCGGACTCCGAACATGCCCAGGCCATGGTGCGCCTGGTCATCGCCTGCCTGATCGTGGGCTACCTGCTGTTCCTGCAGAGCGCCTCCGACGACCGCGGGATCTACCGGACCATGCTGGTGGTGATGCTGGCCGAGGCCACCATCGGCTTCCTGCTGCTGGTCGCGATCGTGCTCCGGCCGGGCGTGTCCCACATCCGGCGGTGGATCGGCATGCTGGGCGACTACTCCACGCTCGCGATCCTGATGTCGCTGTCGGCGCCGACGCTCGCGCCGCTCTACGTGATCATCCTGTGGGTGACCATCGGCAACGGCCTGCGCTTCGGCACCACCTACCTCTACTCGGCGGCGGTCCTGGCCTGCGGCGCGTTCCTGACCGTGATCCTGGGCACCGACTACTGGCGCCAGCAACCCTACCTGGCGACCGGCCTGTTGCTGGGGGTCATCGCGATCCCGGCCTACCTTTCGTCCCTGCTGAGCAACCTGCATCGCGCCACCGCGGAAGCCAAGCGCGCGAACGAGGCCAAGACCCGCTTCCTCGCCAACATGAGCCACGAGCTGCGCTCGCCGCTCAACGGCATCATCGGCATGGCCGAACTGCTGCACGGCACCCGCCTGGCACCGGAACAGCGCGAGTACGCCGACGTCATCCATACCTCGGCCCAGTCGCTGCTGTTGCTGGTCAACGATGTGCTGGACATCTCGGCGATCGAGGCGGGCAAGCTGGAACGGCGCGACGCCGACTTCAACCTGCAGGAACTCGTCCACCGCATCCAGAAGATGCTGCAGCCCATGGCCGCCTCCAAGGGCCTGTCGCTGCGCATGGACATGGACGCGGACGTCCCGGTGCGCCTGCACGGCGACGCCGCCCACCTGACCCAGATCCTGCTGAACCTGCTGCACAACGCCATCAAGTTCACCGAGGAAGGCGGCGTCTCGCTCGGCATCTCCAAGCTGTCCGACCCGGTGCAGGACGACGTGCGCCTGCGGTTCGCCGTGACCGATACCGGCATCGGCATCGCCGGCGAGGATGCCCAGCGGATCTTCCTGGCCTTCGAGCAGGTCGACAGCGGGCCGACCCGTCGCTTCGGCGGCACCGGCCTGGGCACCACCATCGCCAAGACGCTGACCCAACTGCTCGGTGGCCAGATCGGGCTGGAGCCCAATCCGGAAGGCGGCAGCCGCTTCTGGGTCGACCTGCCCCTGCAACTGCAGGACGCCGACAACCACGAGGAGGCGGGCGAAGCGGTCGACGGCAACAAGATCATATCCTTCGACGATCCCTTCATCCGCCACCGGATGCGCGTGCGGAGCCTGCGCATCCTCATCGCCGACGACCAGGCCGCGAACCGCACGGTGCTGGCGCGGCTCCTCGAGCGCGCCGGCCATCGCGTGCACATGGTCAACGATGGCGAACAGGCCCTGGACGAGCTGGAGCAGGGCGGTTACGAACTGATCGTGCTGGACATGCACATGCCGCAGCTCAGCGGCCTCGACGTCATCCGCCAGTTGCGCTTCATGGAAGCGCGCAGCCAGAAGCGGACGCCCTCGATCATCCTCAGTGCCGACGCGACGCTGCAGGCCTCCGAAGCGGCGAGCGAGGCCGGCGCCAATGCCTTCCTGACCAAGCCGATCGTGGTCGACCGCCTGCTCAAGACCATCGCCGAGGTGATGGATTCGAGCACCTTGCCGAACGTACGGGCCATCAGCGACGTGAGCACCCCCGTCACCAACCCGGCCGTACTGGAAGAGCTTGCCGACATGGGCCTGGGCGAGGCCTTCCTACGCGACTTCGTCGAGCAGTGCCTCAAGGACGCGACGGGCTGCCAGGCCGAACTGGCCAAGGCCGGCACGGACCAGGACTGGGCCGCGTTCCGCGAGGTCGCGCACGCCTACAAGGGCATCGCCGAGAACCTGGGCGCGCATTCGATCGCCGAGCGCTGCTCGGGCATCATGCGCGCCAGCGACGACGTACTCCACCGCGAGCAGGGCAAGGTCGTCGCGGAGCTCGCCTCGCAGCTCGAATCGGTGGACCGCATCAGTCGGCAGGAAGTCGTTCGCCTGACCCGCGCGACCCGCAGCAAGGACACGCCCGATCTGACGTGACCGTTTCGTCCGGTCGTCGATATCCCCTGACCACTCGGGAGCCGCCCCCCTCGGCTCCGCTCACCCCAGATCCTCTTTCTCCCCTTGACGCCTGGTTGTCCTGGCGTCCTCAAGCATTCTGGACGCTGCGGGTCTGCGCTTCCTGGTCGGCGCGCCGCTGCTGGGCACGGATCAGTCGTTCCATCGTGCGAAGGGCACGGTCGTCCAGGCGCATCGCCGCGTCCACCCACTCGGTGGTGACGGCCAGCAGTTCGTCCAGCTTGACCGGGTTGCAGGCGTGCCGCACGGTGTTCATCGCCCGCAGGGCATTGCCCATGCGCCGCTGGCGACGGATGGTCTCCTGCACGGCCATGAGGCCTTCGCCGCGCGGTACGACGCGGTCGACCACGCCCATCTCGAGCAGTTCCTCGACCGGATAGACGCGGGCATCGAGCATCATCCGCTCCGCCTGGGCCGCGCTCACGCGCCGGGTCAGGAAGGTGTACGCGCCCATGCCGGGGAACAGGTCGAACAGCACCTCGGGGAACCCCATCCCGGTGCCTTCCTCGGCGATGATCGTGTGGCAGCACAAGGCCGCCTCGAAGCCGCCGCCCAGCGCGTCGCCCTGGATGAGCGCGATGCTGTGCACGCGGTCGTCGTACAGGCGATGGAAGTTGTAGGCCACCTCGACGCACAGCTTGGCGTAGTCGAGCAGGGCGCCGCGGTCGCCGGAGCGGATCAGGCGGGCGAACAGCGAAAGGTCGCCGCCGAGGTTGAAGACGTCGCTGTCGGACGCCAGCACCAGGTGGTGGATGCCGCCTGCGTCGCGCAGTGCGGCGGCGGTGGCGATCTCGCTGCGGATGTTTTCCTGGGTGCGCTTCAGGTCGCGCAACAGGCGCTGCGAGAAGCAGGGGTGGTAGACGCTGGGGGCGTCGGCATGCATGTAGCACCAGTGGGCGCCGCTGGTCGGTTCGACGACGTGGCGTGCCAGGGAGGGGATGGCTTCTGCATGGAGACGGACGGGCATGTTCATGGCTTGACTCCGGAGTCATAAGCAGGCAGTGGCGCCTGCATGGAGATCGTACACCCGGACAAATAAAGACCCCCTCCACCGGGAGGGGGTCCGGGTTGCCACTTGTGGCCCCATCCGGGCCCTCAGTGGGGACTCTCGTCCCTCAGTTCCCGGCGCAGGATCTTGCCCACGTTGGTCTTCGGCAGCTCGCTGCGGAACTCCACGATCCTCGGATGCTTGTATCCGGTCAGGTTTTCACGCGCATAGGCCTTCACCTGGTCTTCAGTCAGGGCGGGGTCCTTCTTCACGATGACCACCTTCACGACTTCGCCGGAATGCTCGTCCTGGACGCCCACGGCCGCCACCTCCAGCACCTCCGGCATCGAGGCGATCACGTCCTCGACCTCGTTGGGGTACACGTTGAAGCCCGAGACCAGGATCATGTCCTTCTTGCGGTCGACGATGTAGAAGTAGCCCTGCTCGTCCATACGGGCCATGTCGCCGGTGTGCAGCCAGCCTTCGGCGTCGAGCACGTTGGCCGTTTCCTCGGGGCGGTTCCAGTAGCCTTTCATGACCTGGGGTCCCTTGATGCACAGTTCCCCGACCTCGCCAACGGGCAGCTGCCTGCCGTCCTCGTCCTTGATGCAGGCGTCGGTGGACGGGATCGGCAGCCCGATGGCGCCGTTGTAGTCCTTCAGGTCCATGGGGTTGATGCAGGCCGCCGGCGAGGTCTCGGTTAGGCCGTAGGCCTCGACCAGGGTGACGCCGGTGACCTTCTTCCAGCGCTCGGCCACCGAGCGCTGGACCGCCATGCCGCCGCCCAGGGTGAGGTGGAGGCGGGAGAAGTCGACCTCGTCGAAGCCCGGCGTGTTCAACAGGCCGTTGAACAGGGTGTTGACGCCGGTGATGGCCGTGAACGGCACGCTCTTGAGCTCCTTGACGAAGCCCGGCATGTCGCGCGGATTGGTGATGAGGTGGTTGAGCCCGCCGAACTTCATGAACACCAGGCCGTTCGCCGTCAACGCGAAGATGTGGTACAGGGGCAGGGCGGTGATGATCACCTCCTCGCCGTAGCGCACGTTGGTTCCCACCCAGGCCGCGGCCTGCTGCATGTTCGCGACCAGGTTGCGGTGGGTGAGCATGGCGCCCTTGGCGACGCCGGTGGTCCCGCCGGTGTACTGCAGGAAGGCGATGTCGGACGGTGCGATCTCGACGTCGGGCAGGTCGTGGCGGCGCCCGGCCTCCAGGGTGGCGCGGAAACGCACGGCCCCGGGGATGTTGTACTGCGGCACCATCTTCTTGATGTACTTCAGCACGAAGTTGACGATGTTGCCCTTCGGGAAGCCGAGCATGTCGCCCAGCCCGGTCGTGACCACCTGCTTGACCGGGGTGTCGCGCACCACTTCCTGGACCGTGTCGCCGAAATTGTCGAGCACCAGCACCACGCTCGCGCCCGAGTCGACCAGCTGGTGGCGGAGCTCGCGCGCGGTGTACATCGGATTGGTGTTGACCACGGTCAGTCCGGCGCGGAGCACGCCGAAGGTCGCGATCGGATACTGCAGGCAGTTCGGCAGCATGATCGCCACCCGGTCGCCCTTCTTGAGCTTCAGCTCGCCCAGCAGGTAGGCCGCGAACTGACGGCTGAGCTCGTCGATCTCGGCATAGCTGAGCGTCTTGCCGAGGTTGGAGAAAGCCGGGCGCGCCCTGTAGTTGTCGATGGCGCTTTCCAGCACGGAGACGACCGATGGGAACTCGTCGACGTCGATTTCGTGTGGAATGCCCTCCGGGTACTGCTGAAACCAAGGACGATCTGAACTCATTGGCACTCCCCTATCCACAGTGTTTGCCGCTTGCGTGCTGCCGACCAGCGCGGATCACACAGGGATGCGCCAGCGTACGTTGGGCGTCGATTGGAGCATACGCCCCATGGGGTGGCAAGGTAGAGTGCAGCATCGCAAGCGCCGCCGCCGCGCGCGCGCGCGATGCCCTCCAACCCCCGCGAGACCCTTCATGACACAGCGTCCCACGTCCCCGCGCGCGCCTGCCCATTGGCTGTTGCCGAGCCTGCTCCTGTTGCTGGCGATCGCCCTTGGGGCATGCAGTCGCGAGACCCCCGAGGCCAGGCTCCGGCAGGCCGTCGGCGCACTGGGCGAGGCCATCGAAGCCCGCGACGCCGGGGCCATCGAGGACTGGCTCGCGGAGGACTTCATTGGCCCGGACGCGATGGACCGCGATGCGGCCCGGCGCATGGCGGCGCTCATGTTCCTGCGCTATCGCGACATCGGCGTCACCCTGGGCCCGGCCCGGACCGAGATGAGCGGATCGCATGCCACGGTCCGCTTCGAGGCCCTGTTGACCGGAGGCGGGGGACGATTGCTGCCCGACAGCGCCCGGGCCTACCAGGTCGAGAGCGGCTGGCGCCTCGAGGACGGCGAGTGGCGCCTGACCAGCGTGGACTGGTCGGGCAACCGCTGAGCGGAGGACCGGGACGGGCCCGGCCCTCCGGGCCGGCGTCAGGCCGCTTTCCTCGCGGCGAGCTGGCGCAGGACGTAGTGCAGGATGCCGCCGTGGCGAAAATACTCGACTTCCTTCGGTGTCAGCAGCAGCACGCGGACCTCGAAGCGGACCTCGCCGCCGTCGGCCTTGCGCGCGACGACCGTCGCGGTCTTCGCCGCGCCGTCGTCCAGGCCGCTGATGTCGAAGGTCTCGCTGCCGTCGAGGCCGAGCGAGGCGATGCTGTCGCCGTCCTTGAACTGCAGCGGTAGCACGCCCATCCCGACCAGGTTGGAACGGTGGATGCGCTCGAAGCTCTCGGCCACGACCGCCTTCACCCCGAGCAGGTTGGTGCCCTTGGCGGCCCAGTCCCGCGATGAGCCGGTGCCGTACTCCTTGCCCGCCAGCACGACCAGGGGCACGCCCTCGGCCTTGTACTTCATCGCGGCGTCGTAGATCGCCATCTTCTCGCCGCCGGGCTGGTAGAGGGTATTGCCGCCTTCCTCGCCGCCCAGCATCAGGTTCTTGATGCGGATGTTGGCGAAGGTGCCGCGCACCATCACGTCGTCGTTGCCGCGGCGCGAGCCGTAGCTGTTGAAGTCGGCCGGCTGCACGCCGCGCGCCTGCAGGAAGCGGCCCGCGGGCGAGTCCTTCTTGATGTTGCCCGCCGGCGAGATGTGGTCGGTGGTGATCGAATCGCCGAACAGGCCAAGCACGCGCGCGCCGTTGATGTCGGCGATCGTGCCCACGTCCATCGACATGCCGTCGAAGTAGGGCGGGTTCTTGATGTAGGTAGAAGCCTCGTCCCAGGCGAACGACTCGCCGTCCGGCGATGCGATGCGGTTCCAGCGGGTGTCGCCCTTGAACACGTCGGCATAGTTCTGCGCGAACAGCTCCGGGCCGACGGTCGCCGCGATCATGTCGCCGATCTCCTTGTTGCTCGGCCAGATATCGCGCAGGTAGACGTCGTTGCCGTCGCTGTCCTGGCCGATCGGGTCGTTGGTCAGGTCGATGTCGATGGTGCCGGCGATGGCGTAGGCGACCACCAGCGGTGGCGACGCCAGGTAGTTCATCTTGACCTCCGAGTGCACGCGGCCCTCGAAGTTGCGGTTGCCCGAGAGCACCGAGGCCACCACCAGGTCGTTCTCGGCGATCCCCTTGGACACCGGGTCGGGCAGGGGACCGGAATTGCCGATGCAGGTCGTGCAGCCATAGCCGACCACGTAGAAGCCCAGGCTCTCGAGGTCGTCGAGCAGGCCGGCCTTCTTCAGGTAATCGGTCACCACCAGCGAGCCCGGCCCGAGCGAGGTCTTGACCCAGGGCTTGGCCTTCAGGCCGAGTTTCGCCGCATTGCGCGCGACCAGCCCCGCGCCCAGCATCACCGCTGGGTTGGAGGTATTGGTGCAGGACGTGATCGCCGCGATCACGACCGAGCCGTCGCGCAGCTCCGCCTCCTGCTCCTGCACGGTGATGGTCGACACCGGCGGCGCCGCCAGGTGGTCGGCCTGGTGCTGGTGGCCGCCCTCGGCGTCCATCCGGTCCTTGCCGTTGCGCGGCGCGCGGTTGGCGATCAGGCCGGTCAGGTTCTCGCGGAAGTTGGACTGCATGTCGCTGAGCAGCACGCGGTCCTGCGGGCGCTTGGGGCCGGCCAGCGAGGGCTTCACCTCGCCCATGTCCAGTTCGAGGGTGGCGGAATACTCCGCTTCCGGCGCGCCCGGCTCGTGCCAAAGGCCCTGGGCCTTGGCATAGGCCTCCACCAGTGCGATCTGTTCATCGCTGCGGCCCGACAGGTGCAGGTAGCGCACGGCCTCGGCATCGATCGGGAAGATGCCGCAGGTGGCGCCGTACTCCGGCGCCATGTTCGCGATCGTCGCCCGGTCGGCCAGCGGCAGGTGCTGCAGGCCATCGCCGAAGAACTCGACGAACTTGCCCACCACGCCGAGCGAACGCAGCATCTGGGTGACGGTCAGGACCAGGTCCGTGGCCGTCGCGCCCTCGGGCAGCTTGCCGGTCAGCTTGAAGCCGACGACCTGCGGGATGAGCATGGAAGAGGGTTGCCCGAGCATGGCCGCCTCCGCCTCGATGCCGCCCACGCCCCAGCCCAGCACGCCGATGCCGTTGATCATGGTGGTGTGGCTGTCGGTGCCGAACACCGTGTCGGGGAAGGCCAGGCGCGTGCCGTCGACGTCGCGCTCGACGACCACGCGGGCCAGGTTCTCCAGGTTCACCTGGTGCACGATGCCGGTGTTGGGCGGGACCACCTTGAAGTTCTCGAAGGCCTTCTGGCCCCAGCGCAGGAAGCTGTAGCGCTCCATGTTGCGCTCGAATTCGATCTTGCCGTTGAGGTCCAGGGCGTCGGCGCGGCCGAATACGTCCACCTGCACCGAATGGTCGATGACCAGCTCGGAGGGGATGAGGGGATTGATCTGGCTGGCCTTGCCGCCGAGCTTGCTGACCGCGTCGCGCATGGCCGCGAAGTCGACCACGCAAGGCACGCCGGTGAAGTCCTGCAGGACCACGCGCGCCGGCATGAAGGCGATCTCGGTGTCCGGCTCCTTGCGCGCATCCCAGCGGGCGACGGCCTCGATATGCTCCTTGCCCACCGTCTGGCCGCCATCCTCGTGGCGGAGCAGGTTCTCGAGCAGGATCTTCATCGAATAGGGAAGCCGGGAGATGTCGAACTGCTTGCCCAGGCCCGGCAGGCTGAAGTAGGTGTAGGACTTGCCGTTGACGTCGAGTTTCGCTCGGGTGGCAAAGGAATCGCTCATGGGCAGGGGCTCCTTGTCTTTCTGATGACGGGTGCGGGGGTCGGGCGCGACCGCAGCCCGGCGCTCGCGGCGTCGGGCGTCGACCGGGCGGGGAGGGACCCCATGCAGGTTCTGGCTGCGGGGGATGATAGCGCCGTGGATGTGACGACACGTTGAGTATGCATCATCAAGTATGTATAATTTGTGCATACTTCAAGGAGGTCGCCATGGAAGCCACGGTTGCCGAACGCGGTCAGATCACCTTGCCCAAGCCCGTCCGGGACGCGCTGGGCTTGACCAAGGGGACGGTACTGAAGGTCGAGCTCGATGGCAGCCGCATCGTGCTGCGCAAGAGCGTCGACGATGCCATCTCACGGGCCCGCGGGCGCTTCCGCCTGGACGGCTTCGAGTCTACCGACGACGCCATGCGGACCATTCGCGGCCGCGCCCCGGGCGAACCCCTGGAAAACGGGGACTGATCCGATGATCGCGCTCGATTCCTCCGTGCTCGTCGACCTGCTGGCCGACGGCCCGCAGGCGGATGCCGCCGAGGCCTGCCTGCGGCAGTGCCTGAGCGCCGGGCCGGTGGTGATCAGCGAGGTCGCGCTGGCCGAGGTCTGCAGCGCGCTGCGCGACGGCTCCGAGGCACTGGCGGTGCTGGAGGAGATGAGCATCCGTTTCAGCCCCCTGGAAGCCAAGTCCGCGCTGCGAGCGGGCGAGATGCAACGGCGCTACCGGCAGCGCGGCGGCGCCGCGGGCGCCCGCGCGCGCACGGTGCCCGACTTCCTGATCGGCGCGCATGCGCTGCTGCAGTGCAATGGCCTGATCACCCGCGACGATGCCTTTTACCGCGATTACTTCAAGGGACTGAAGTTGATCGTGCCGACGACCGAGTAGACCGGCGTCCCCCGACCCGTTCTTTTTTCCCCGTACCACCATCCACGCCGGAGCCACCATGTTGGAAGCCTACCGCCACCACGTCGCCGAGCGCGCCGCACTGGGTATCCCCCCGCTGCCGCTGACCGCACAGCAGACCGCCGACGTCATCGAACTGCTGAAGAACCCGCCCGAGGGCGAGGGCGATTTCCTGCTGGAACTGATCGCCCACCGCGTGCCCGCGGGCGTCGACGACGCCGCCCAGGTCAAGGCCAGCTACCTGGCCGCGGTGGCCTTCGGCACCGAGGCCTGTCCGTTGATCGACCGCCGCCGCGCGACCGAACTGCTGGGCACCATGCTCGGCGGCTACAACATCCATCCCCTGGTGCAGCTGCTCGACGACGCCGAGCTGGGCGCGGTCGCGGCGGAGGCGCTCAAGCACACGCTGTTGATGTTCGACGCCTTCCACGACGTCAAGGAAAAGGCCGACAAGGGCAATGCCAACGCGCGTGCGGTACTGCAGAGCTGGGCCGACGGCGAATGGTTCACGAGCAAGCCGGAAGTCCCCGAAAGCCTGACCGTCACCGTCTTCAAGGTGCCCGGCGAGACCAACACCGACGACCTGTCGCCGGCGCCCGACGCAACGACCCGCCCGGACATCCCCATGCATGCGCTGGCGATGCTCAAGAACCGTCGCGACGGTGCGGCCTTCGAGCCCGAGGAAGACGGCAAGCGCGGCCCGATCGCGTTCATCCAGTCGCTCAAGGACAAGGGCCACCCCATCGCCTACGTCGGCGACGTGGTCGGCACCGGTTCGAGCCGCAAGTCGGCCACCAACTCGGTGCAGTGGTGGACCGGCGAGGACATCCCGTACATCCCCAACAAGCGCTTCGGTGGCGTCTGCCTGGGCAGCAAGATCGCACCGATCTTCTACAACACCATGGAGGACGGTGGCGCACTCCCGATCGAGCTCGACGTCGACGCGATGCAGATGGGCGACGTGATCGAGCTGCGACCCTACGAGGGCAAGGCGCTCAAGGACGGCGTGGTGATCGCCGGGTTCGAGGTCAAGTCGGAGGTCCTGTTCGACGAGGTGCGCGCCGGCGGCCGCATCCCGCTGATCATCGGCCGCGGCCTGACCGCCCGCGCCCGCGAGGCCCTGGGCCTGCCGGCGTCGACCCTGTTCCGCCTGCCGCAGCAGCCGGCCGACAGCGGCAAGGGCTTCAGCCTGGCGCAGAAGATGGTCGGCCGCGCCTGTGGGCTTCCCGAGGGTCGCGGCATGCGCCCGGGCACCTACTGCGAGCCGCGGATGACCTCGGTCGGCAGCCAGGACACCACCGGCCCGATGACGCGCGACGAGCTCAAGGACCTCGCCTGCCTGGGCTTCTCGGCCGACCTGGTGATGCAGTCGTTCTGCCACACCGCGGCCTATCCCAAGCCGGTCGACGTGAAGACCCACCATGAGCTGCCGGCCTTCATCAGCAAGCGCGGCGGCATCTCGCTGCGCCCGGGCGACGGCGTCATCCACAGCTGGCTCAACCGCATGCTGCTGCCCGACACCGTCGGCACCGGCGGCGACTCGCACACGCGCTTCCCGGTCGGCATTTCCTTCCCGGCCGGCTCCGGCCTGGTGGCCTTCGCGGCCGCCACCGGCGTGATGCCGCTGGACATGCCCGAGTCGGTGCTGGTGCGCTTCAAGGGCCGCATGCAGCCGGGCGTGACCCTGCGCGACCTGGTCAACGCGATCCCGCTGTACGCCATCAAGCAGGGCCTGCTGACCGTCGCCAAGCAGGGCAAGAAGAACATCTTCTCCGGCCGCATCCTCGAGATCGAGGGCCTGCCGGACCTCAAGGTCGAGCAGGCGTTCGAGCTGTCCGATGCCTCGGCCGAGCGCTCCGCCGCCGGCTGCACGGTGCACCTGAACAAGGAGCCGATCATCGAGTACATCAACTCGAACATCACCCTGCTCAAGTGGATGATCGCCGAGGGTTACCAGGATGCCCGCAGCCTGCAGCGCCGCATCAAGGCGATGGAAGCCTGGCTGGCCGACCCGCAACTGCTCGAGGCCGACGCCGATGCCGAGTACGCGGCGGTGATCGAGATCGACCTGGCGGACGTGCACGAGCCCATCGTGGCCTGCCCCAACGACCCGGACGACGTGAAGACGCTGTCGGAGGTCGCCGGCGCCACCATCGACGAGGTGTTCATCGGTTCGTGCATGACCAACATCGGCCACTTCCGCGCGGCGTCGAAGCTGCTGGAAGGCAAGCGCGACATCCCGACCAAGCTCTGGGTGGCACCGCCAACCAAGATGGACGCCGCCGAACTCACCAAGGAGGGCCACTACGGCACGTTCGGCAGCGCGGGCGCACGCATGGAAATGCCCGGCTGCAGCCTGTGCATGGGCAACCAGGCGCAGGTGAAGGAGGGCGCCACGGTGTTCTCCACCAGCACGCGCAACTTCCCGAACCGCCTGGGCCGCAACTCCAACGTCTACCTGGGTTCGGCGGAGATGGCCGCGATCTGCTCGCGCCTGGGGCGCATCCCGACCAAGGCCGAGTACATGGCCGACATCGGGGTGATCAACGCCAACGGCGAGGAAATCTACCGCTACATGAACTTCGACCAGATCCAGGACTACAAGGACGTCGCCGACACCGTGACCGCCTGAGTCCGGTCGGACCGGCAAGACCAGGAAGCCCGGCATCGCCGGGCTTCCTTTTTTCCGGGCCTGCGCACCGCCCGTTCGCGCGCGTCACCGGGATCAGCGCAGGGCGACGTGGACCGCCTCGCGCATGCGGCCCTTGGCCAGCAGGAAGTCGAGGAGGCTGCCGCCCATCTGGCGCCACAGCACCGCCGAGCGGACCGCGGCGAGCAGGGCCGCGCGCACTTCCGCCACCACCGAGGCCTGCCCCAGGTAGTGCGGGTTGCCCTGGACCAGCACGCGCGGCCGCAGGTGGCTCAGGGTCTCGGCATACAGCGTGCCAAGGGCGGCCATGACGTCGGGATGGGTGCTGCCGTCGGCGCGCGCCCGGTCGCCCAGCGCCAGGATGTCCCGGTGCACGCGCGAGGCCATGTCCTCGTCGCGGACGAAGCGACGCTCGAGCTGCATCACCGCCATCGCCAGGCGCGGCAGTTGCGGATCCGCAATGCGCCCCTCGAAGTAATCCTTCAACAGGGTCAGGCCGGGCATCAGCGCATGGCGGCCGCCGTAGACCTCGGCCGGCGAGCCGGCGTCGATGCGGAACACCGAGTCGAGCACGGTGGCCAGGGCGGCGGTGTTGGCCTGGCCGGTGTCGGCGATGCGGCGTACCTGCGACAGGGCCTGGACCAGGCCCGCCAGCGCCAGGACGCGGTCGGTCATGGGATTGTCGGGGCTTTCACTCATGTGGCGGGGGTGCTCGTTCGTGGTTCGAGGGGGGCATCGGTGGACGCGATCACCGCGCCTCCCAGGCAGATGTCGCCGTCGTACAGCACCAGCGACTGCCCGGGCGTCACCGCGCGTTGCGGCCGTGCGAAACGCACCGACAGCTGGCCATTGTCCAGCACCTGGACCTCGCAGTCCTGGTCGGCCTGCCGGTATCGCGTCTGTGCGGTACAACGGAAGCCCGCGGCGGGCGGGGCGCCGTCGATCCAGTGCGCGGCCTCGCTGTGCAGCGTGGAGGAGAGCAGCCAGGGCGAATCGTGGCCCTGGTCGACGTACAGGACGTTGCGCGCCACGTCCTTGCCGACGACGTACCACGGCGCCTGTTCGAAGCCGCGGACACCGCCGATGTTGAGGCCTTCGCGTTGGCCGAGGGTGAAGTAGAACACCCCCGGATGCTCGCCGACCCGGCGTCCGTCGGGCGTGAGCATGTCGCCTGGCTGCGCGGGCAGGTACTGCGACAGGAAGCCGCGGAAGTCGCGCTCGCCGATGAAGCAGATGCCGGTGGAATCCTTCTTCGCCGCCGTCGGCAAGCCCGCTTCGGCCGCCAGGCGCCGGACCTCGCTTTTGGGAAGCTCCCCCAGCGGGAACAGCGTCGAGGCCAGCTGGGCCTGGCCCAGCTGGTGCAGGAAGTAGCTCTGGTCCTTGCCCCGGTCGACGCCGCGCAGCAGGCGTTGGCGGCCGTCGACCCGGGCGACGCGGGCATAGTGGCCGGTGGCGATACGCTCGGCCCCCAGATCGCGGGCGGCGTCGAGGAAGTGCTTGAACTTGATCTCGCGGTTGCACAGCACGTCCGGATTGGGCGTGCGCCCGGCGGCGTACTCGGCCAGGAAGTGCTCGAACACGCCGGCCCAGTATTCGGACGAGAAATCGCGGAAATGGATGGGGATGCCCAGACGCCCGCAGACCGCCACCGCGTCGCGCCGGTCCTCCTCGGCGCGGCAGTTGCCGGCGGGGGCTCCGTCGCCTTCCCGGGGGTCCTCCTCGGCCCAGTTCTGCATGAAGAGCCCGGCGATCGACTCGCCCGACTGCTGCAGCCTGAGCGCGGTCACCGAGGAGTCGACGCCGCCGGACATGCCGACGATGACCCGCGCCCGGCTCACGACAGGGCCTGCAGCAGCTCCAGCGGGTGGCGCCGCCCGGCCAGGAAATCGGCGGCGGCCTGCCAGACCAGGGGGCTGCGGTGCTCGCCGGCACGCGCCTGCAGCTCGGCCGGGGTCATCCAGCAAGCGCGGACGATGCCGTCGTCGAGCGGGCGGTCGGGATCATGCGCGACCGGCTCGGCGGCGAACGCGAAACGCAGGAAATGGCGCCCTTCGTGGCCGTCCGGACCGGCGGGCGCGGTCCACTGGTAGGCGCCGACGAAGGCCGTCAGGCGTACGTCCCAGCCGGTTTCCTCCAACGTCTCCCGCCGGGCCGCCTCGAGCAGGCTCTCGTCCGGCTCGAGGTGCCCGGCGGGCTGGTTGAGGACGAGCCTGCCGCCGACCGTTTCCTCCACCACCAGCAGGCGGCCGCCGTCGGCGACCACCGTGGCGACGGTGACGTCGGGTTGCCAGAAGCGGCCTTCGCGGTAGCTCATCCCGGTGCCGGCCTCAGAACTCGTCGTCGCCGTCGGTCAGCACGATTTCCATCTGGTCGGCCACCTTGACGGCGTATTCGATCGCGTCGTCGAGCTCGTCGTTGGACGCCTCGGCGTCGATCTTGACCACGTAGATGGCCATGTCGCCCTGCTTGACCCAGGCGCCGAGCTTGTTCTCCTCGGAGTCCTCCAGCAGCTTGTTGGCGACCACGGACGGGAAGTCGTCGCCGGGCGCCTGGTAGGCGGGGGCCCAGATCTCGCGGACCTTGTGCGCACCGTAGCGCTCGACGTTGGAGATGACGAAGACCAGCTGCGAGCGGCCGCCTTCGGTCTCGAAGACCATCTTGTAGTCGCCGTCGTCGTCGACCTCGTAGTCGTGGCCGATGGCATCGAGCTGCTGCTTGATCCTGGCATCCTGGGCGAAGGCCGGGGCGTTGACGAGGCCAATGGCCAGCAGGACGAGCAATGAAATCGATCGCACGGTGGTTCCCCCTGTTGTTGCATTGATGGAGGTCACATTGTGCCGGGCGATCCGGCATGCGTCCATGCGCCCCGCAGCCCGGTGGCCGCCCGCCATGGCCCGCTATAATCGCCCCATGCCCAACCCCACAGACCACGAGCACCAGCATGGCGCCCTGGTGGAAACCGACCGTCCCGAGGTCGCCCGCCCGCCCATGTATTCGGTGCTGCTGCTCAACGACGACTACACCCCGATGGACTTCGTGGTGGAGGTGCTCATGCGCTTCTTCCCCATGAACATCGAGAAGGCGACCCAGATCATGCTGCATGTCCATACCCGGGGGCGCGGCGTCTGCGGCGTGTTCACCCGGGAAGTGGCAGAGTCGAAAGTGGCCCAGGTGAACGAATACTCAAGGCTCAACCAGCACCCCTTGCTGTGCACGATGGAAAAGGCCTAAAACTGTCGGGGAAGACGTGGTAAACAAGGGAGGCAAGTCGTAGACAGGGGTTCCTTTCCGGCGGAGGAGGAGAGGTCCAACGAGCTGAACCCCGGGCGGTCCCAGGCCACGCGTGGGGGCATGGAAAAGCACCCGCCCGTCCCCATCTAGGATGGCAGTAGTCTTCAGGAGGTCACCTCCCATGTTCAGCAAGGATCTCGAGTTCAGCATCGGCCAGTGTTACAAGCGCGCCCGCGAGGCGCGCCACGAGTACATGACCGTCGAACACCTGCTGCTGGCGTTGCTCGACAACCCCTCGGCGGAAGTCGTGCTCAAGGCCTGCGGCGCTGATTTCCACCGCCTGCGCTCCGACCTGGAGCAGGCCATCGCCACCTCCGTGTCGGTGCTGCCGGAGGACGTCGACCGCGATACCCAGCCGACGCTGGGCTTCCAGCGCGTCCTGCAACGGGCCGTCTACCACGTGCAGTCCTCCGGCAAGAAGGAGGTCACCGGCGCCAACGTGCTGGTCGCGATCTTCGGCGAGAAGGACTCCCACGCCGTCTACTACCTGGGCCAGCAGGACATCGCCCGGCTGGACGTCGTCAACTACATTTCCCACGGCATCGCGCGGCACGGCGCGGACGAGGAGGGGGCCTCGCAAGGCGGCGAGGAGATCACCCCCGCCGAGGGCACGGAGGGCGAGGGCCGCAACGAGCCGCTGGACGAGTTCGCCGTCAACCTCAACAAGATGGCCGCCGAAGGCCGGATCGACACCCTGGTCGGTCGCGCCGACGAGATCGAGCGGACCATCCAGGTCCTGTGCCGCCGTCGCAAGAACAATCCGCTCTACGTCGGCGAGGCCGGCGTGGGCAAGACCGCCATCGCCGAAGGCCTGGCGCTGCGCATCGTCAATGGCGAGGTGCCGGACGTGCTCAAGGGCGCGACCGTCTATTCCCTGGACCTGGGCGCCCTGGTCGCGGGCACCAAGTACCGGGGCGACTTCGAGAAGCGCCTGAAGGCGGTCCTCAAGCAGATCCGCAACGAGGACGATGCCATCCTCTTCATCGACGAGATCCACACCATCATCGGTGCGGGCTCGGCGAGCGGGGGCACCATGGACGCGAGCAACCTGATCAAGCCGGCCCTGGCATCGGGCGAGTTGCGCTGCATCGGTTCGACCACGTTCCAGGAATACCGCGGGATCTTCGAGAAGGACCGCGCCCTGGCGCGCCGCTTCCAGAAGATCGACATCGTCGAGCCGACCGTGGCCGAGGCGGTGGAGATCCTCAAGGGCCTGCGCCCGCGTTACCAGGAACACCACGACGTGCTCTACACCGACGACGCGCTGCAGGCCGCAGTGGACCTGTCGGTCAAGCACATCGGCGACCGCCTGCTGCCGGACAAGGCCATCGACGTGATCGACGAGGCCGGGGCCCGCCAGCAGCTGTTGCCGGACCGGGAGCCGCAGGCGCTCATCGACGTGGACACGATCGAGCTGATCGTGGCCAAGATGGCGCGCATCCCGGCCAAGCAGGTGAGCGCCACCGACAAGGACGTGCTGCGCAACCTCGAGCGCAACCTGAAGATGGTGATCTTCGGGCAGGACCCGGCGATCGAGACCCTGACCTCGGCGATCAAGCTCGCGCGCTCGGGCCTGGCCAACCCGGACAAGCCGATCGGCAACTTCCTGTTCGCCGGCCCGACGGGCGTGGGCAAGACCGAGGTCACCAAGCAGCTCGCCCTGCAGCTGGGGATCGAACTGGTCCGCTTCGACATGTCCGAATACATGGAGTCGCACTCGGTCAGCCGCCTGATCGGCGCGCCCCCGGGCTACGTCGGCTTCGACCAGGGCGGCCTGTTGACCGAGAAGATCGTCAAGACGCCGCATTGCGTCCTGCTGCTCGACGAGATCGAGAAGGCCCATCCGGACATCTTCAACATCCTGCTGCAGGTCATGGACCGCGGCGTGCTGACCGACACCAACGGCCGCGAGGCGAACTTCCGCAACGTGATCGTGGTGATGACCACCAATGCCGGTGCCGCGCAGGCCTCGCGGCGCTCGATCGGCTTCACCCGCCAGGACCATTCGACCGACGCCATGGAAGCCATCCGCAAGGGCTTCAGCCCGGAGTTCCGCAACCGCCTCGACGCGGTGGTGCAGTTCCAGCCGCTGGAGATGGCGCACATCCTGCGCGTCGTGGACAAGTTCCTGATCGAACTCGAGAGCCAGCTGCACGAGAAGCAGGTCACCCTGACCGCCACCCCGAGCGCGCGCGACTGGCTGGCGCAGCATGGCTTCGACCCGCTGATGGGCGCCCGCCCGATGACCCGCGTCATCCAGGACAAGATCAAGCGACCGCTCGCCGACGAACTCCTGTTCGGCAAGCTCGCCGGGGGCGGACGGGTGACCATCGACGTGAAGGACGACACCCTGGTCATCGACGCCCAGCCCGAACCGGAGAAGCTGTTGCCGGCGACGGTCGAGTAGGCCCCCGACCTGGGGACGGAAACGGAAAAAGGCGGCCCCGGGGCCGCCTTTTTCATGGCCAACCTGGAATATGCTTCCAGATCAGCTATTTGAGCGCATTACTTCATGCGATAGGTGATGCGACCCTTGGTCAGGTCGTAGGGCGTCATCTCTACCTTCACGCGGTCGCCGGTCAGGATGCGGATGTAGTGCTTGCGCATGCGACCGGAGATGTGGGCAATGATCTCGTGCCCGTTTTCGAGGCGCACGCGGAACATGGTGTTCGGAAGGGTTTCCGATACCGTGCCCTCGAACTCGATCACGTCGTCTTTGGCCATGTGGTTCCTGGAATCTCGTGGTGGGACTTGGGTGGTGGCGGGGTTTGCCGTCGCGGGCGAACCGCAGGCAAGCGCCAAGCCGGGCATTGTGCCACGCAAGTACCGGTCACGCAAAGAAAAGGTTGACAGTCGCCGGCCGAGGACCTAGACGGGCCCCGCCAGCGCGCGTGCCTGCAGGGCGCCGAACGCCTCGCGCCACGGTCCGGGCCTCCCGGGACCTGCCGCTGCCGTCGCGACGATCCGCAGGAAGTCATCGCGGGGTCGCGTCACCGCGCCCATCCGGAGCAGGTGGGGATTGGCGACCTGGGCATCGAGCCAGGGCCAGTCCCATTCGCCCAGTCGCCGTGCCAGCGCGGCCAGCGCGACCTTGGAGCCGCCCGTGTTCGCACTGAACATGCTCTCGCCGAAGAACATGCGGCCGACCGCGACGCCATAGAGGCCACCCACCAGCTGTTCGCCCTGCATCACCTCGATCGAGTGCGCATGGCCCAGGCGATGCAGCTCGCCATAGGCACGCCGCATATCGGCGGTGATCCAGGTACCGTCCTGCCCTGAGCGGGGCAGGGTCGCGCAGGCATCGATCACCTCGCCGAAGCGATGGTCGGCGCGCACCACCCAGTCCGAGTCGCGCAGGCTGCGACGGAAGCGCCGGGACAGGTGCACGCCGCCAGGGGCGGTCGAGAACAGGACCCGTGGGTCGGGTGACCACCACAGGATCGGCTGGCCGGCCGAGTACCAGGGAAAGATGCCATGGCGATAGGCATTGAGCAGGCGTGGCACGGACAAATCGCCGCCCACCGCCAACAGGCCGTTCGGTTCACGGAGCGCCCGACCGGCCGGCGGAAAGGGCGCCAGCGGATCGGCGTCGAGCAGGACCGGGAGGCGGTTCATGCGCGCCTCCCGCACGATGCCCGCACGACAGGCTCAGGCCGGCACATCGCCCACCTTGAACGGCAGCCGCCGGGCGAGCATCGCGGCGTGTTGTTCGACCAGGGCACTTTCCTCGCGGCACCAGCCTGCCAGCGCTTCGCGGAACACGGGGTGGGCGACCCAGTGCCGGCTATGCACCAGGCGCGGACGGAAGCCGCGTGCAAGCTTGTGTTCGCCCTGTGCGCCCGGCTCGAAGCGGTGCAGCCCCTCGCGCAGGCAGTACTCGATGCCCTGGTAGTAGCAGGTTTCGAAATGCAGGCCGGGCAGCTGGGCGTGGCAGCCCCAGTAGCGGCCATAGAGGGTGTCGCCCCCGCGCAGGCACAGGGCCCCGGCCACGGTCTCCCCGTCCAGGTCGGCCAGGACGAGCACCAGCTGGCGCGGCATGGCCCGGGCCAGGTGGTGGAAGAAAGCCAGGCTGAGCGCCGGGTGGTTGCCGTACTCGGCGAAGGTCTGCAGGTACAGCGCATGCATCGCGGCCAGGTCCGCCTCGCTCGCCTCGTCGCCGTGCACGACGCGGAAGGTCACGCCCGAGGCGGCCACGCGGGCCCGCTCGCGCCGGATGTTCTTGCGGTGCTTGCTGTCCATCGCCGCGAGGAAGTCGTCGAAGTCGCGCCAGCCGTCGCGGTTCTCCCAGTGGTACTGGATGTCGCGGCGGGCCAGCCAGTCCCGGCCGAAGCTGTCGGCCTCGGATCCGGGATGGAAGTTGACGTGGGCCGAGGACAGGCCCTCCCGCTCGCAGAGCGCGATCATCGCCGCGAGCAGGGCCGGTCGATGCGAAGGATCCGGGGCGAGCAGGCGCGGGCCGGCGACCGGTGAGTAGGGCACCGCGCACAGGTACTTGGGGAAATAGTCCAGGCCGGCCTGCGCGTGCGCATGGGCCCAGGCATGGTCGAAGACGAACTCGCCGTGCGAGTTGTCCTTCAGGTAGCCGGGCGCGGCGGCGACGAGCCGATCGCCACGCCACAGCGTCAGGTGCCTGGGCGTCCAGCCCCAGCCCGCGCGGATGCAGCCCGTGGCCTCCAGTCCCGACAGGAAGGCATGGCCGACGAAGGGATTGCCGCCATCATGCAGCGCGTCCCAGCGTTCGCTTTCGACGCTGGAGAGGGCGTCGAGCCAGCGGACCTCGAGCGTCATGCCGGCTTGCGGGCCTGGGCGGGCAGGACGTCGCCGACCAGGCGTGGCCGGCTCGCCTCGAGTACGGCCGCGCGGTCGGGTTCGAAATCCATCGCCGCCAGCGCCCGTTGGCAGGCGGCGGAGGCCTGCTCGCGGATCGGGTCCTCGAAATGGACGAAGCCCAGGTCGTCGAGCGCGGCGAAGGCCTTCTGCAGGCGGATGCCGATCTCGCGCATGCCCGCGCCGTCGCGCGCGATGGCCGGGAACACATCCTCGAACATGTCCGCCTCGCGCAATGCCGGGACGAACACGCGCGAGTGGCTCACCTCGACCTCGTCCTCCTTGCTGGCACGACCGCGCGCCCATCCCGTCAGCAGGCGCACGACGGTGCCGATGACGTCGATCGCCGTGCCCGGATCGTTCACCGCCGGCGACAGCGCGCGCACGGCGATCTCGGTGAGCACCACCAGGCCGTAGCGGGGATCGTTCTCGAAGGTGCGCGAGTCGCCGACGACGAAGGCCTTGCGGAAGGCCTCGGCGTCCGGGTCGTCGAGGTCGGCGGAGATCCGCGCGAGTGGTCGCCCGGGAACCGCGAAGGAGCCCGGCAACACGTCGAGGTGGATGTCGACGTCGTGTTCGTCGCTGAACTGCCCCAGCTGCGCCATGTCGATGTACTCGATGTAGCCCACCTGCGTGGACTCCACTGCGACCGCGTCCTCGGGGGGCGCCTGCCAGGGCGCGCCGCCCAGCCAGGGTTTGCGGGCGCGGTGCTGCATGGCGCGGCGCGTCGCCGTTTCGACCAGGTTGATGGTTTCCGCGACCCGGCCGAAGCGCGACAGTTGTTCGATCCAGCGCAACAGGGTCACGGTGATGAGCACGATCACCGCGATGGTCGCGGCCAGCAGCAGGACCCGCCCGCTGTCGCCGTAGATGCCCGCGCTGAGCGCGATCAGGCCGACGATCGAGAACAGGAAGGCACCGATGAAGGTCGCCAGCGCACCCTGCGCGGTGGTGTCCTCGATCAGCAGCTTGGCCGCGCGCGGGGTCGCCGTGCTCGACGCGGCGCCGTAGGCCGAGACCATCGTCGCCAGGGAGAACGTGGTGACCGCGAGCATGGACGTGGCGAGGATGCCCAGGATGTTGCCCACCGATCCGGCGCCGATCGAACCGGCCAGGCCCGGGGGGATGAGCGGCTTGGCGGCGACGCCAAGCAAGGCGGTCACGATGCCCAGCAGGCCGTACAGCGACGCCCGGAACCACATCCGCCGCGAATAGCGCGACAGCACGAACAGCCATTTGTCGGTCAGGGCCACGGCATGCCTCTCGGGGGTCGGACGCACAGTATGCGCATCGCGCGGTGATCGCCGTCTTCAGGTGCGGTCGCCATCGACGCGCGCGGCCGTGGCCGGGCTAGGGCCGAAGGTGCAGCACGTCGATCGTGGGCGGGTTGAACAGGCGCATCGGCAGGCCGACTTCGCCGACGCCCGCAGTCACGAACACGCGGACCGGCCCCTGCGGCGTGGCCAACCGGCTCTCGCCCCGGTCGAAGCCCATCGTGCTGGGAATCACCTTCCGGTACAGCAGGGGGATGCGGATCTGCCCGCCGTGGGTATGCCCGGCCAGCACCAGGCGCACGTCGGCCGGCGAAAGGCCGATCGCGCTGTCGGGGTTGTGGGCCAGCACGACGGTCGGTCGCGCCGGATCCGCGCTGCCGGACAGGAAACCCGGATCGTCCTTGCCGGCCCAGCGATCGCCGAGCCCGGCCCAGCGGATGCCCGCCATCTCGTCCGCGAAGCGTCCCTCGATCACCTGCACGCCGAGTCCGGCCAGTGCCGCCCTGAGCTCGGCGTCGATGTCCGGTCCGGGCGCCTGCTCGTCGTGGTTGCCCAGTACCGCGTAGACGGGCACGCGGACGCGGGCCAGCGGCGCGAACAGGGTCGCAAGCGATGCATCGCCCGGCTCGTAGGTCAGGTCGCCGGCCAGCAGCACGGCATCCACCGGAAGCGTGTCGAGGCGGTCGACCAGGCGCTCGAGGTAGCCGGTGCCCTTGTAGACGCCCAGGTGGATGTCGCTGACCAGCGCGATCGAGGCGCGCGCGCCGGTGCCCTCGAGCGGCGTTTCCTCGACCCGGATCATCTGCGGCTCGACGAATCGCGCCCACGCGAACAGCAGCAACGCCGCGAGCGCCAGGCCAGCCGGCAGGCGCCGACCCGGGCGGCGGAGGCGCCAAGCGAGCCACGCGATCAGCGGCAGGACCAGGTAGCTGCCGTGGAACAGCAGCTGCTTGGCGAGCAGTTTGTCCACGCGGCGGACCGCCGGCGCCCCTTACTTCTCCAGGAAGCGTTCGGCGTCCAGCGCGGCCATGCAGCCGAAGCCGGCCGAAGTGATCGCCTGGCGATAGACCTGGTCGGCCACGTCGCCCGCGGCGAAGACGCCTGGGACGCTGGTCGCGGTGGCATCGCCGGCCAGGCCGGTCTTGATGGTGATGTAGCCGTTGCGCATGTCCAGCTGGCCCTCGAACAGGCCGGTGTTCGGGGTATGGCCGATGGCGACGAAGAAGCCGTGCACGTCGATGTCGCGGGTGGCGTCGTCCAGCACCGAGCGCACGCGCATGCCGGTGACGCCGGCGTCGTTGCCCAGGACCTCGTCGACGACGTGGTGCCAGACCGGCTCGATCTTGCCGGCCTCGATCCGCGCGAACAGCTTGTCCTGCATGATCTTCTCCGCGCGAAGCGTGTCGCGGCGGTGCACCAGGTAGACCTTGCGGGCGATGTTGGACAGGTAAAGCGCCTCCTCGACGGCGGTGTTGCCGCCGCCGATCACCGCCACGTCCTGGTCCTTGTAGAAGAAGCCGTCGCAAGTCGCGCATGCGGAGACGCCGCGGCCCTTGAATGCTTCTTCCGAGGGCAGTCCCAGGTACTTGGCGGTTGCGCCGGTGGAGACGATCAGGGCGTCGCAGGTGTATTGGCCGTTGTCGCCGACCAGCTTGAAGGGGCGCTGGGACAGGTCGGCGGTGTGGATATGGTCGAACACGGTCTCGGTGTCGAAGCGCTCCGCGTGGGCCTGCATGCGCGCCATCAGGTCCGGGCCCATCAGGCCATGGGCATCGCCGGGCCAGTTGTCGACCTCGGTGGTGGTCATGAGCTGGCCGCCCATCTGCAGGCCGGTGATGACGACCGGCTTGAGGTTGGCACGGGCGGCATAGACGGCGGATGTCCAGCCGGCCGGACCGGAACCGAGGATGACGAGGCGGGCATGCTTGGAAGGGCTCATGGGTATAATGAAGGCCTGTTGGGGCGCGCTCTGGCGCATGGGTCTCACTCACGGGGCCGGGCCACGCCGGATGGGCGGGACGACCGTGATCGAGCCCATAGCTTGGAGGCGGCGTCCGGGCAAAACAAGGCAGGTCCCGGGAAGCAGTGTTCCGGGCCCGCGCGCGGGTTGCGTCCCGCGTGCCCATGCACCCGGCCGGACAGCCGCACCCGCGGCTTTTTTTCTGGCCGCAGGAGGAGACCCCCATGCGCATCGGCATCCCCAGGGAAACCAAGACGCTCGAAGGCCGCGTCGCGCTGGTGCCGGCGGCGGCCGGCGACCTGGTCAGGCGCGGGCACGAGGTGTGGGTCGAACGCGGCGCGGGCGTGGCCAGCGGCTTCGGCGATGCGCAGTACGAGGCGCTCGGTGTCCGGATGGCGGCCGATGCCGGCACCCTCTATGCCCGCGGCCAATTGATCGTCAAGGTCAAGGAACCCATCGAAGGCGACCTGGCCCACCTGCGCAGCGACCACCTGCTGTTCTGCTACCTGCATCTTGCCGCGGAGCCCGCCTTGACCCGACGACTGCTCGAGATCAGCCTCACCGCGGTCGCCTTCGAGACGGTCGAGCTCGCGGGCGGCGACCTGCCCCTGCTGGCGCCGATGTCGGTCATCGCCGGTCGCATCGCGGTCCAGGTCGGCACGACCCTGCTGCACCAGCCCGGGGGTGGGAAGGGCCGCCTGCTGGGCGGCGTGGCCTCGACCGGGCGCGGCAAGGTCGTCGTCTTCGGCGCCGGCCAGGCGGGCGGTGCCGCGGCCGCGCTGGCGGCGGCCGGTGGCGCCAACGTCGTCGTGTTCGAAATGCGCCAGGAGCGCCTGGAGCGGATGATGCGACTCGCGCCCAACGTGACCGCGCTGTATCCCTACCACGACGTGGTCTCGCGTGAGCTCGCCGACGCCGACCTCGTGGTGGGTGCCGTCCTGGTCACCGGCGCCCGCGCGCCGCACGTGCTGACCCGCGAGATGCTGCGCGGCATGGAGCCCGGCAGCGTGGTGGCCGACATCTCGATCGACCAGGGCGGCTGTTTCGAGACCTCGCGCCCCACCAGCTGGCGGGAACCGACCTACGTGGAGGAGGGGGTGACCCATTTCTGCGTCACCAACATGCCCGGTGCGGTGCCCCAGACGAGTTCGCAGGCGATCTGTGCGGCGATCCTGCCCTGGGTCGATACCCTGGCCTCGGGCGATTGGCGGCACAATGACGCCCTGGTGCGCGGCATCAACGTCGAAGCCGGCGAACTCGTGCACCCGGCGCTGCAGGTGATGGCAGCCTAGGATGACGGTCGGGCGCTTCCGTGCCGGTCCGTGACCGGGCTTCCGGGGCGGCGCCCGGGCGGTATCAATCGGGCGCTTTTGCCTGTATCTTCAAAGACTAACAGAATCTAGCTAAGGCAGAACTTCACGGTGGCGTCAGCAGCAGGTCGCAAGAAAACCCAGCCCGTCGACAGCAAGCGCGCGCCTTCGCCGCGCCGGCAACGCCTGATGCGCGACATCGCGCTGATCCTGATCGCGCCGTTCCTGCTGTACCTGCTGGTCAGCCTGTTCACCTATTCGCCGAGCGACCCGAGCTGGTCGCAGTCGGGCAGCATCACCGCGCCACTGCACAATGCCGGTGGCCGGGTCGGCGCGTGGATCGCGGACGTGCTGCTGTACCTGACCGGCTATGTCGCCTTCCTGCTGCCGCTGGTGCTGGGGATGGTCGCCTGGATCGCCCTGTTCGGCATGGACAGCGACGGCGATGGCGATGCCGACCTGGGCCCGGCCCTGCGCCTGGTGGGCATCGTCGGCTTCCTGGTCTCGGCCACCGGCTTCCTGCACCTGCGCCTGGGCGTGGCGGAGAATTTCTCCGCCGGCAGCGGCGGCATCCTCGGCCAGCTGGTCGGCAAGTCGCTTTACAGCGGCTTCGGTCCGGTCGGCGGCAACCTGTTCCTGCTGGCCCTGCTGCTGGTGTCGATCACGCTGGCGACCGGCATCTCCTGGCTGGCGGTGATGGACCGCATCGGCCAGTGGGTGCTGGCGTTGGGGCCTGCGCTGGGCAAGCTGTTCAAGCGCGGCAGCAAGCAGGCCACCCAATGGCAGCAGACCCGCGCCATGCGCGAGGAGCGCGAGGAAGTGCGCAAGGCCGATACCGAGCTGCGCGCCAAGCGTGCGCCGGTCAGGATCGAGCCGCCGGCGCCGCCGGTGGTCGAGAAGAGCGAACGCGCCAAGCGCGAGACCCAGATCCCGCTGTTCCACGGCGGCGACGGCTCCGGCATCCCGCCGCTGGCGCTGCTCGACGATCCCAAGCCGCAGCCCAAGGGCTACAGCGAGGAGACCCTGGAGACCCTGTCGCGGCAGATCGAGTTCAAGCTCAAGGACTTCCGCATCGAAACCCAGGTGGTGGGCGCCTACCCGGGCCCGGTGATCACCCGTTTCGAGGTCGAACCCGCGCCGGGCGTCAAGGTCAGCCAGATCAGCTCGCTCGACAAGGACATCGCCCGCGGGCTGTCGGTGAAGTCGGTGCGCGTGGTCGACGTGATCCCGGGCAAGACCGTCATCGGCCTGGAGATCCCCAACACGACGCGGGAGATGATCTTCCTCTCGGAGCTGCTGCGGTCCAAGGAGTACGACAAGGCCAACAGTCCATTGACGCTGGCGCTGGGCAAGGACATCGCCGGGCGCCCGACGGTGGCCGACCTGGCACGCATGCCGCACCTGCTGGTGGCGGGCACGACCGGGTCGGGCAAGTCGGTCGCGGTCAACGCGATGGTCCTGAGCCTGCTCTACAAGGCATCGTCGAAGGACCTGAAGATGCTCATGATCGACCCGAAGATGCTCGAGCTGAGCGTCTATGAGGGCATCCCGCACCTGCTGGCGCCCGTGGTCACCGACATGAAGGAGGCCGCCAACGGCCTGCGCTGGTGCGTGGCGGAGATGGAGCGGCGCTACAAGCTGATGTCGGCCGTGGGCGTTCGCAACCTGGCCGGCTTCAACAAGAAGGTCCGCGATGCGCAGGAGGCCGGCCAGCCGATGGTCGACCCGCTGTTCAAGCCCAATCCGGACATCGAGGAAGCGCCGCCGACGCTGGAACCCTTGCCGTTCATCGTCGTCTTCATCGACGAGTTCGCCGACATGATGATGATCGTCGGCAAGAAGGTCGAGGAGCTCATCGCGCGGCTCGCTCAGAAGGCGCGCGCGGCCGGCATCCACCTGATCCTGGCCACCCAGCGCCCGTCGGTGGACGTCATCACCGGCCTGATCAAGGCGAACATCCCCACCCGGATCGCATTCCAGGTCTCGAGCAAGATCGACTCGCGCACCATCCTCGACCAGGGTGGCGCCGAGACCCTGCTCGGCAATGGCGACATGCTGTACCTGCCGCCCGGCACCGCGATGCCCGAACGCGTCCATGGCGCCTTCGTGTCCGACGAGGAGGTCCACCGGGTGGTCGAACACCTCAAGGCGGCCGGGGGCGGTCCGGACTACATCGACGGCGTGCTCGACGAAGTGCAGACGATGGGCGATGGCACCGTCGTTGGCGCCACCGGGCTGCCCGAGTCGGGTGGCGGGGCAGGGGACGAGTCCGATCCGCTCTACGACGAAGCCGTCCGCATCGTCACCGAGACCCGCCGGGCGTCCATCTCCGGCGTGCAGCGACGGCTGAAGATCGGTTACAACCGCGCCGCGCGCCTGGTCGAGGCGATGGAGGCGGCCGGGGTGGTGAGCCCGCAGGAGAGCAATGGCGACCGCAGCGTGCTCGCGCCGCCCCCGCCGAAAGGCTGACCGCCCGATACCCGGCCTCTGCGTTGGCCGCCCATTTCCGCCGGCACGCGTCGGCATGTACCGGTTCGCCGAAGGATCCGAATGTCACGCATTGCCATGGATGGAGTCAGCGCCGGCGCCTCGGCCCGCATATGGTCGTGCGTCCTGGCGCTCTTGGGCGTGGGGTTCTCGGGATGGTCGCTGTATCCCGACCCGCACGCACCGGGCATCGCCTGGCATGCGCTGTGCGTCGGCCTGGGCTTCCTCTGCCTGGCCCGGCAGGCCTGGCGCACCCCACTGGGCCTGCGCGGCCTCCTGCGCCCCGGCGTTCGCGTCGACTACCCGCCGACGCGGGCGGACCTGGCGGGGCTGGCAGGCCTGCTGCTGTTGAGCGCGGGCCTGATCCTGGGCCTGGTGCGCTGAAGTCTCAGCGGCCGGCCTGCCGACAGCTGAACAGGCGAAGCGCATTGCACGTGCGATTCATCTGTTTTTCGCGACACTTGCATCCATACGCCACGTTGGAGTGACGCCATGACCTTGCTTCCCCTCCGCCCGCGCTTGCTGGCCACTGCCGGCATCGCCTTGCTGGGCCTGGCCACGAGCTTCGCCGCCCTGGCCGGCGCCCGCGACGACCTCAACCGCTTCACGCAGGGCCTGCAGGGCCTGGACGCCGAGTTCACCCAGAAAGTGTTCGACGCCAATGGCAAACTGAAGGAAGCCTCCAGCGGCAGCCTTGCGGTACAGGCCCCGCAGCATTTCCGCTGGGAATACGTGAAGCCCTACCCGCAGGTCATCGTCGCCGACGGCGAGACCGTCTGGATCTACGAGCCCGACCTGGACCAGGTGACCCGCAAGCCGCAAGGCGAGGAAGAGAAGAACAGCCCGCTTGGTGCGCTGATCGACCCCAGCCGCCTGGATCGCCAGTTCAAGGTCAGCGAGACCGGCCAGGCCGACGGCCTGGCGTGGCTGACGCTCGCCCCCAAGGACGCCAACATCGCCAGTTTCGACTCCGCGCAGCTCGGCTTCCGCGAAGGCGCATTGATGAAGATGAAGGTCGTCGACTCGCTGGGCCAGCGCACCGAGATCGACTTCAGCCAGTGGAAGCGCAACCCCGCCTTCGAACGCGACACCTTCCGCTTCACCCCGCCGCCTGGGGTGGACGTGATCGGCGAGGGCTGATCGAGCGGCATACGGGACGGAGGCTTGCTATCGTGGCAAGCCCGTTCCTCCGCCGAACACCGCCTTGCCTCGACGCAGTGCCCCCACGACCGCCGACACGCCGGACCTGCTGAGCGTGGACCGCTCGGCCCTGCAGCCGCTCGCCGAGCGGATGCGTCCGCTCGAACTCGACGACATGGTCGGCCAGCGCCGCCTGCTGGCCGAGGGCAGCGCGCTGCGGCGCGCGATCGAGTCGGGCCATGTCCACTCGATGATCCTCTGGGGTCCCCCGGGCTGCGGCAAGACGACCCTGGCCCTGTTGCTGGCGCGCTATTCCGACGCCGAGTTCAGGGCGATCTCCGCCGTGCTGTCGGGCTTGCCCGAGGTACGCAAGGTGCTCGCCGAGGCCGAGCACCGGTTCGCGGACGGGCGGCGCACCGTCCTGTTCGTCGACGAGGTGCACCGGTTCAACAAGGTCCAGCAGGATGCGTTCCTCCCGCACATCGAACGCGGCACCATCCTCTTCGTCGGCGCCACCACCGAGAACCCGTCCTTCGAACTCAATTCGGCGCTGCTCTCGCGCTGTCGCGTGCACGTGCTGGAGGCCGTGTCGCCGGACGACATCGAACACGCGCTCCGCCTGGCCCTGTCCGATGCCACCCGTGGCCTGGGCGACCGCGAGGTCCGCGCCAGCGACGCCTGCCTCTCGCAGATCGCGCGCGCCGCAGACGGCGACGTGCGCCGAGCGTTGACCCTGCTCGAGATCGCGGCCGAACTGGCGGCCGGGGAGGGCGGCGAGATCACCGAGGCGACCCTGCTGCAGGTGCTGGCCGACCGCACGCGCCGCTTCGACAAGGGCGGCGAACAGTTCTACGACCAGATATCGGCCCTGCACAAGTCCGTCCGCAGCTCCAACCCCGATGCCGCGCTCTACTGGCTGGCGCGGATGCTCGACGGCGGTTGCGACCCCATCTACCTGGCGCGACGCCTGACGCGGATGGCCGTCGAGGACATCGGCCTGGCCGATCCCCGGGCCCTGCAGATGGCCACCGACGCATGGGATGCCTACGATCGCCTCGGCAGTCCGGAGGGCGAGCTCGCCCTGGCCCAGCTGACGCTCTACCTCGCCAGCACCGCCAAGTCCAACGCCGCGTACATGGCCTACAAGAGGGCCCAACGCGACGTCGCCGAGCACGGCACCCAGGACGTCCCGCTGCACCTGCGCAACGCGCCGACGCGACTGATGAAATCGCTGGGTTACGGCAAGGACTACCAGTACGACCATGATGCCGAGGACGGCGTGGCGCTGGGCCAGACCGGCTTCCCCGACGCGATGGGCGAGCGCGAGTACTACCAGCCCGTGCCGCGCGGCCTTGAGATCAAGCTGAAGGAAAAACTGGACCGCCTGCGCGGCGCCCGGGCACGTGCGCAGGGTCGCCAGGCGGCGGGCGAGCCGGCCGACGAGGCCTGAGCGCGGCTCAGGCCGGCAGGCCGACGCCGTGTTCGACCGGCACCTGCCACCAGGGCAGCGCAAGGCCGGCATCGTCGATCCGCCGCAGGATCCGCTCGACCTGCGCGGCGTCGCCGATCAGCTCGACCACGACGGGCTCCTCGCCGGCCAGCTCGAAGAAGCGCTGTTCGTGCATGCGTCCGTCGCGCCCGAAGCCGGCCATCGCCCGGAAGGCGAGCCCGCCGGAAAACCCCAACTCACGCCCCTGCTCGAGCAGCCACTGGTGGATCGGCCGGCCGGCATGGTGGCGGTTGTCGTAGGTGCGCAAGCGCAGCAGCACGTCGCTCACGACACGGCCCCGGCCGGCAGGCCCGCGGCCCAGCGCACCAGCATGATGCCCACGAAGGTCGCCGCCAGCGATGCCATCAGGTGGGACGCGATGGTCAGGCAGGCCCAGCCCGGCTCGCCCCGCATGAACTGGTCGACGGTCTCGGCCGAGAACGTCGAGAAGGTGGTCAGTCCCCCAAGGAAGCCCGTGGTGACTGCCAGGCGGATCGCCGGCGACAGGGTCTCGAAGTGCGCGAACAAGGCCATGGCCACGCCCATCAGCAGGCCACCGAGCACATTGGCCGCCAGGGTGCCCAATGGGAGGCTGGGGAATACCGGGTTGAGCGCCAGTCCCAGGCCCCAGCGCGACAACGCGCCCAGGCCCGCACCCAGGAAGATGGCCACCGCCGACACCATGTCCAATCAACCGTCTCCTCTCGGGAAAGGATCGCTACACCGCACGACGATGGTAGCGCAGCGCCCACAGGCGGGGAGACCGCGCCGGGCGCGTAAGCGGGCGGGGACGACCGCTTGTAAGACGACCCGTGCGTGGTCCCGGTTCAGCCGACAAGCGGCTGACAATAAATGGAAATTTAACTTCCATGCCCATCGAAGCCTAACAAACGAAATGCAAACGTGACCCGCGTCACTTTTTAACGCCATCCCCTGGGCGTTGAAGCGACACACAAGGAGAGCAGATCATGTGCATTCGAAAGACTCTGATCGCATCTGCGGTCTTGGTGGGGCTGGGACTCACGGGACAGGCATTTGCACAAGCCACCAACACCGAGAATGGCCCTGGCGAGAACATCCAGGTCGCCATCGACGTCGATCTCAACGACAACTCGGACAACAGCGACAACAGCGCGGGCAGCAACCGCGACAACCGCGGCCGGGCCCGCGCCGACGGCATCGGGACGGCGGCCGCCAACAACGGCGGAACCGCGTCCACCAGCCTCAACAACTCCTTCAACACCAGCACGGCCGTGGCGGAAACCACGCTCAATGGCAGCGTGTCCGGCGTCAGCGTGCAGGACATCGGCAACGCGGCACGCAACTGGGGCAACGCCAACGGTGGTGGCGGCGGCGCCGGTGGCAGCGGCAGCGGCGGTCGCGGCAATGGCGGCGACGGCAACGGCGCGCGCGGCGCGGATGGCGGCGGCTCGATCGCCCTGGGCGGTGGCGGCGGTGACGCCGGCAGCTCGAGCGGCGACGCGGGCGCGGCGAACCTCGCCGGTGGCGGCGACGGTTGGGGCCTGGGTGCCGGCGGCAGCGGCGATGGTGCCGGTGGCGGCGACGGCGGCGATGGCGCGGCAGGCCTCGGCCTCGGACTGGGCCTTGGCCTGGCGGGCAACAACGGCGGCAACGGCAGCGGGTCGGGCACCGGCACCGCGGGCGATGGTGGCGATGGTGGCGACGGCGGCTCGACCGGCGACGCGATGGGCAGCGGCTCGGGTGCCGGCGGTGCCGGCTCGACCGGCGCGGCCACCGCGAACAGCGGCGACAGCAGCGCCACCGGCGGCAATGCCGGCAACGTCGCGTCCACCGCCGGCGACGGCGGCGATGGCGGCGATGGCATGGGTGGCGACGGCATGGGCGGTGCGGGCGCCGGCGGCGCAGGCGCGTCGGGCGGTGCCGGCGGCTCGGTCGCCAACAGCGCCGGTACGTTCAATGCGTCGAACTACATGACGAGCGTGGGCCAGAACGCAGCCGGCATCACGATCGCGGCGCAGAGCAGCGGCCACGCCTCGCTGATCCAGCAGGGCATCACCGTGCAGGCCAACCTGACGGTCGGCCCGTAAGCGGGGCTCCGGGGGCATGCCGGAGTGGCCCGGCATGTCCCCAGCGACGCCTGGGAGACGTCCCGCTGCCTCCGGGCAGCGGGCACAGGGGGGCGACGCCCGGGCCGGCATGGAACCGCTCGCTTGAGGAGCAATGCAGATGTTCGCACCCAAACCGATCGAATCGTCGGCACTGGTACTGGCCGTGTGCCTGGCGTGGGCGGGCAGCGCCCATTCGGCACCCCCGCCAGTGGCCCTCGTCCCACTTGCCGACCCTGCTGGAACGCCCACGGTCGACGCCGCGACGGCGCCTCCGGCGTCCACCACCGATGCCTGGCAACACCCGCTGGGCGCGGACGCGCTCGAGGGGCTGCGCGGCGGCGACGGCGCCGAGAGCAACGTGTTGATCGACGGGCTCGTCGACGGCAACACCGCCGACCACGTGGTCACCGGCGACAACCTGCTCGATGGCGGCGCCTTCGGCCATGCCAGTGGCATCAACACCGTCATACAGAATAGCGGCAGCAATGTCCTGATCCAGTCGGGCACCGCCGTGAGCGTTCAGTTCACGAGCCCGACGCCATGACCCGGCGCGGGCTCGCATGTTGCGCACTGGTCGCGATGCTGGCCGGCGCCAGCGGCCTCGCCATGGCCTCCACCACCGAGGTCCGCGTCCCCGGCGCGGGCGCCTACACCGTGCGCGTGACCAGCCTGAAGGAAGCGCGCTTCCAGACGACCGTGCCCCAGCAGTTCGACTTCAGTTGCGGTTCCGCGGCGACCGCGACGCTGCTCACCTTCCAGTACGGACACCCGGTGTCGGAAGAAGACGTGTTCGTGCGCATGTATACCCACGGCGACCAGCAGAAGATCAGGGCCGAGGGCTTCTCGCTTCTCGACATGCGTCGCTACCTGGCGACCATGGGATACGAGGCCGACGGCTTCGAGCTGCCGCTCGAGAAACTGGAGGAGGAGGGGATCCCGGCCATCGTGCTGTTGAACGATCGCGGCTACCGGCATTTCGTCGTGGTCAAGGGGCTGCGCAACGGCCGCGTGCTGCTGGGCGATCCCGCGCGCGGCACGCGCGCGATGCCGCGCTCGCGATTCGAAGCGCTTTGGGACAACCGCGTGCTGTTCGTCGTGCACAGCCACCGGTCGCTGGCGCGCTTCAACCAGGTCGCCGACTGGCGCACCGCGCCGCCCGCGCCCCTGGCCACCGGCGTGCAGCGCGATGGCCTGCGCAACGTGACCGTGCCGCGTCGCGGTCCCGGGGACATCTAGGCCATGCGCGCGCGCCTGCATGTCGTCCTCGTGGCCGCCGCCCTGATGGCGATCCTGCACGCGGCCGCGGTGGAGGCCGCGCCACCCGGGCCCAACGGCCTGGGCACGGAATGGGCGCCCATCGAGGTCGATCGACTGGCCGACATCCGCGGCGGCTTCCAGTTGCCCGGCGGGCCGGTGCTGTCGTTCGGGATCGAGCGCGTGGTACGGGTCAACGGCCTGCTCGTCGCCCAGGCGAGCGTGCGCATTCCCGACATCGCCCACATCACCGCCGAACAGGCGCAGGCGCTGGCCGAGTTCAACCGCGGGCTCCTGGTCCAGGTGGGCGAGGGCAACCGGGTCGTCGCGGGCACGGCGACCGGCGCGCTGGTCGTGCAGAACAGCCTCGACGACGAGAGCATCAGCGCGGTGACGCGCCTGGAGGTCGGCGTCGACACGCTGGGCATCTACAAGGCGATCAACTTCAACGACGCCCTCGTCGACGCGCAACTGGGTGCGCTGGGACGCTGAGGGCAGGCCAGGCGACCATACCGGGAGTTCGCATGAAAGCCAGATCGCACTCGAACCTGCACCCGCTCGCCGCGACGATCGCGTGCCTGATCCTTCCGGCCATCCCCGGCATGTGCTGGGCGCAGCAGGCGGACGACGGCGACGCGCGCCTGCAAGCCCTGCAGGCGCAGATCAACGACGAGCGGCGGGCGCTGAACGACATGCGCGCGGCCCTGCAGCAACGCCAGCAGAACCTCGATGCCCTGCAGCGCGCTCTGGACGACGAGATCCTCGGCAATGCGCGCGGCCGCGGGGGCGCCGCGATCGCGACGACCGGCGCGTTCGACATCCAGGCACAGGGCACGGCGGCGCCCACCGAACCGCTGGCATCCACGCAACCGCAGGTCGTCGGCCAGGCACCCGAAGCCGATACCCGGCCGCCGGAGGTGGCGCAGATATTCGACCAGCCGGGCGTGCTGACCCCGGCCCGCAGCTTCATCCTCGAGCCTTCGGTCCAGTATGGCTACTACGCCAACGACCGCGTGGCCCTGGTCGGCTATACGGTGATCCCGGCGATCCTGATCGGCCTGATCGACGTGCGCCAGGTCAAGACCACCACCACGGTCGCCACGCTCACCGGCCGCTACGGGATCACCAACCGCATGGAGATCGAGGCCAAGGTGCCCTATGTCTATGCGCACAGCGACACGGTCAGCCGCGAGATCTTCACCGGCTCGGCGCAGGACAACGTGTTCAACGCGCAGGGCAAGGGCATGGGCGACATCGAAGCGACCCTGCGCTACCAGATCAACCAGGGCGCGGCCGACAAGCCGTTCTACATCGGCTGGCTGCGCTACAAGAGCCGTACCGGGCGCGACCCGTTCGACGTGGTGACCGATTGCGTCACCCGCTGCGTCGCCAATGCGACGGGCACCGGCCTGCCGCTGGACCTGCCCACCGGTAGCGGCTTCGAAGCGATCCAGCCGGGCGTCACCTGGCTGTTCCCGTCCGACCCGGTGGTGTTCTTCGGCACCCTGAGCTACCTGCACAACCTCAAGCGGGACAACGTTTCGCGCACGGTGCTGGGCGGCCAGACCGAGTTCCTGGGCGAAATCGACGCGGGCGACATCATCGGCCTCAACCTGGGCATGGGCCTGGCCCTCAACGAGAAGGCCTCGATCAGCATCGGCTACGACCACAACGTCGTCGACCGCACCCAGCAGAACGGCGAGGACCTGCCGGGCTCGGTGCGGCTCAACCTGGGCACCCTCCTGCTGGGCGGCACCTACCGCTACAACGAACACGTGTCGCTGAACGTCGTCGTCGGCGCCGGCCTCACCCGCGACACCCCCGACCTCAGCCTGACCGCGCGCATCCCGATCACGTTCTGAGCCCGGCGCCTTCTTCGCTATGATGACCGGGCCACGAGCGGCGGCGGGTGGGGCGTGCCGCGGGCGATCATCTTCCTTGGGGACGGGCGAACGGCAGTGGGGACATCCAGCAGTACCGCGCGCGGGGCGAAGCGCCGTCGGCACTGGGCGGCGTTCGCCGCGCTCTTGATCGGGTTGGCGTCAACGGCAGGCGCCTTCGCCGCCGGACCCGCCACCCCGCAGGCAACGCAGGCAACGCAGGCCCGCGAACGTCCGCGTACCTGCCTGGTGCTGGGCGGGGGCGGAGCACGGGGCGCGGCGCACATCGGCCTGCTGAAGGTCATCGAGCGCGAACGCATTCCGGTCGACTGCATCGTGGGGACCTCCATGGGCGCGGTGGTCGGTGGCCTGTACGCGGCGGGCTATGGCGCCGACGAGATCGAGTCGATCCTCACCCGCATCGACTGGAACCAGGTCCTGCGCGACCGGCCGCCACGCGACGAACGCAGCATGCGTCGCAAGCACGAGGACCTGCGCCTGCTCGGCGGGGTCGAACTGGGCGTGCACGACGGCAGGATCGCCATTCCGCGCGGCATCATCCAGGGACAGCAGCTGGAGCTGCTGCTGCGCCGGCTGCTGGTGTCGACCTGGCGCGCCAGGGACTTCGACGCGCTGCCGATCCCGTTCCGCGCCGTCGCCACCGACATCGTCAACGGCGAGAAGGTCGTCTTCGACCGCGGCGACCTGGCCACCGCCATCCGCGCCAGCATGTCGGTACCGGCCGCGTTCGCACCGATCAACGTCGACGGCCGCCTGCTGGTCGATGGCGGCGTGATCGACAACGTGCCCATCGACGAGGCCCGCAAGCTCGGGGCTGAACGCATGATCGTGTCGCAGGTCGGCGCGCCGCTGATGCGCGAGGAGCAGCTCGATTCACCGCTCGCGGTCAGCCACCAGATGGCCAGCATCCTGATGAAGAAGGCGGTGGACCAGCAGATCGCGACGTTGACGGCGCGGGACGTGCTCGTCAAACCCGAGCTCGGCGACCTGGGCAGCGAGGACTTCCATCGATCGACCATGGCCGTCGGCGCGGGCGAGGCCGCGGCCGAAACCGTGCTGCCCGCGCTCCGGCACTTCAGCGTGGACGCGACGGCCTACGCCCGGTTCCAGCAACGCCACCGGCTCATGGAGTACGACGCGCCAGTGCTGGATTTCGTACGCGTGCCCAACGACGACACGCGTTCGGGCGACTACATCGAGGAGCGCCTGGCACCCATGGTCGATGCGCCGATCGACATCGATGCGGTCGAGAGCGACATCGCCACCGTCTACGGCGAGAACCGCTACGAGAAGGTGCAATGGCACCTGGAGGAGGAGGACGGGCGCGCGGGCCTGGTGGTCGTTCCGCGTGACAAGCGCTGGGGGCCCGGCTTCCTGCACTTCGGCCTGCGCCTTTCCGACGACTTCGACGGCGACAGCAACTACCAGCTGCTGTCGCAGTACACCCGCACCGGACTGGGCCGGGATGGCGACGCGGAACTCGTCCTGGGGGCTGCCCTGGGGCAGGTCGAGAACCTGTTCGCCGAGTACGTCGACCCGTTCGGCGACGGAGGCCGCCAGTCCCTGCTGGCCGGCGTCGAATATCGCGCCACGAACCTGCCGCTTCGCCTCCTCGACAACCGCACCTTCGCCGAGCTCCGCTACAGCCAGTGGCTGGCCTCGCTGGGCTGGGCATGGTCGCCGACGCGGAACTGGGAACTCAGCGTGGAGGCCAGCCGCGGCCAGGAGCGCATCGGCCTGCAGGTGGGCGATCCCTTCCTGTTCTCGGGCTATGCGCGCGGCCTCGCCAGCGTCGGCATCGGGCTGCACCACGACACCCTCGACAGCTCGGTCTTCCCCACCCGCGGACAGCGCCTGGGCATCATGCACGACGAGTACCTCGACACGCTCGGTGGCGAGGACGACGCCAGTTCGACGCGCCTGAGATGGGATGCCGCGTGGTCGCGCGGCAAGGACAACCTGCTCTTCGGCGCACGCCTGACTTCGTCCACGGGCGGCGAGAACCTGCTGGCCACCTATGGCTTCCTCGGCGGCCTGGGCAACCTCTCCGGCTACCCCGAACAGGCCATCTTCGCGCCGCAGATCGCGCTGGGTCGGGTCGTCTACTATCGCAAGCTCTCGCGCGACGACACGCTGTTCGCGCTCCCGCTGTATGCCGGCGGCTCACTGGAGTGGGGCGGCTACTGGGAAAACCGCGACGCGGTCTCCATCGACGACATGATCGGCGCCGGCAGCCTCTTCGTCGGCATGGATTCCTTCCTGGGTCCGATCTTCCTCGGTTACGGGCACGCCGAGAGCGGGCACAGCGCCTTCTACCTGACCTTCGGCTCGTTGCTGCGCGGACGCGATCCGTTCTGACCGCGCACGATGGCCGTCGCTACGAATCGAAGTCGGGCAGGGCTTGCTGCAGGCGACCCATGCCGGCCCAGGGATCGTCCTTGAGCGCGGCCGCGCGACGCCGCGCCCGGTCCAGGTCGTAGGCACCCGGGCCCACGACGCGCCCCAGTTCCTCCCAGCGCAGCGGCACCGCGACCGGCGCCCCGGGCCGCGCGCGAAGCGACCACGAGGCCACGCTCGTCGCGCCGCGCGCATTGCGCAACCAGTCGATGAAGATGCGCCCCTTGCGCTTGGCCTTGGCCATGCTGGCAAGGTAGCGGTCGGGGGACTGCGTGGCCATGGCGACCGCGAATCCCTCGCAGAACGCGCGCGCATGGTCCCAGCCGATGCCGTCGCGAATGGGGACCACGACGTGAAGGCCCTTGCCGCCGGAGAGGCGCACGAAGCTCTCCAGGCCGACTTCGCCGAGGCGGTCGCGGACATCGCGGGCGGCAGCGACGACGGCCGTCCACGGGACACCGTCGCCTGGATCCAGGTCGAAGACCAGCCGGTCGGGCGTCTCCGGCGAGCCGGTGGTCGCGCCCCAGGGATGGAACTCCAAGGCGTTCATCTGGACCAGTTCCAATACCCCGTCGATGCCATCGACGTACAGGTAGTCTTCGCGGCCGCTCTTCTGTTCCAGGGCAATGGCTTCAACGTGCGGCCCCAGGCTGTCGGCATGATGCTTCTGGAAGAAGCAGGGCGACTGGCTGCCCGCCGGGCAGCGGAGCAGGGAAAGCGGACGCCGTACCAGCTCGGGCAACAGATAATCGGCCACGGCACGGTAGTAGTCGGCCACGTCCTGCTTGGTATACGGACTGTCGGCGAACATGCGCCGGTCGGGATGCGTGATCTGCATGGGGCCTCCTTCGGGCCGTTGCAGGGCAGTGGCAGAACGTGTTCCTCCCAGGTCCCCGACGACCTTGTCGTGTCGGACCCGCTGGAAGCTGGACTGGCGCAACAAGCCTTCCTTGCCCAGACCGCGAAACGCCAGTTCCACCACAACTTCAGGCTTTACCCAGGTCACGCTGGAGCGGGAGAAGGGTACGTGGGCCGGAAGCTCGACGGGCGCGGCGCTCTGTTCAAGAGCAATGAGTCTTTCGTGCAAGGCCGCGAGCGTGCGATCGTCGAAGCCGGTACCGGCACGGCCCATGTAGCGCCAGGAGGTACCGGCGGGAGAGGCCACCAGCAGCGAACCGAACCCCAACCTCGCGCCCTTGGGTTCGGTGAATCCCACGACGGCGAATTCGTCGGTCGTGGCGTGCTTGGACTTGACCCAGTCACCGCTGCGCCCGGAGCGGTATGCACTGTCCACGCGCTTGCTCACGACCCCTTCGATCCCGGCCTTGGCGGTCTCTTCGAACATCTTCGCGCCGTGGCCGACGATGTGGTCGCTGTACGCCACCACGCCCGGTTTCTGGCCCACCAGCGCCTGCAGGAGGCGCTTGCGTTCGACCAGCTGCGAGTCCCGCAAGTCGACCCCGGCCAAGCCGGGCAAGTCGAACACCAGGTAGCGGAGGCGCGCGCGCGACGTGCCTTCCAGTACCCGCTGAAGTTCTGCGAAATCACTCCTGCCATCCGCCTCGAGGACCACGAGTTCGCCATCCAGGCAGGCCTCCGTCACGGGCAGCGCTTCGATGGCGCGGGTCACCTCCAACAAGGTATCGGTCCAGTCCACGCCGTTGCGCGAGCGAAGAACGGCCTTGCCCTGGACGAGATCGGCGAGCACGCGGTAGCCGTCCCACTTGATCTCGTGCAACCAATGTTCCCCGGCCGGCGGCGCGTCCCGTGTCGTCGCCAACGCAGGCTCGAATCCGATCGGGGTGCCTTTGGCGCGCGCGCCCTCGAGGTCGGCGGCCTTGCGTCTCCAGCGGCCTGAGTTGGCGCTGGCTTTCGTCGACGTGCGTCGCCTGGATGGGGCGCGGGCGTGCCGCGGCTTGGACTTCGCTTCGTCACCAAGCAGGTCGTCTGCGTCCTGATCCAAGGCATGCGCGTCGTCGCGCTTGATCAACAGCCATTGCGGCTGCTTGCCTTGCATCCCGGTCCTGACGAGCTTCCAGCCCCCGGAAAGCTTCTCGCCGGCGAGAGTGAAATCCAGTTTCCCCCGGGCGAGGGCGGGCAGGGGATCGCCTTCCATGGCCCAGTGCCCGTGATCGAACACATCGACATGGCCGGCGCCGTAGTGGCCCTCGGGGATATCGCCTTCAAACCCGGCGTAGTCGAGCGGATGGTCTTCCACCTGGACGGCCAGCCGCTTCTCGCCGGCCCGCAGGGACGGCCCCTTGGGTACGGCCCAGCTCTTGAGGACGCCGTCCATCTCCAGCCGGAAGTCGTAATGCCGGCTGCTGGCATGGTGGAGCTGGACCACGAAGATCGGGCGATGGCCGGGACTGGCGACACCCGCCAGTGGTTCGGGCGTGCCCGATCGTCGTTTTCGCGAATATTCGTGCAGCGCCACCGGTCACCCGGCCTTTCGAGTGTCCTTCGCGGACGAGGTGGAGCCCTTGGCCGCCTTCTTGCGCGTCGACTTCGACCTGCTCTTTTTCGCAGCAGGCTTCTTGGCTGCCGACTTCTTTGCAGCGGGTTCCGGCTTCTTCGATGCGGCCTGCTTCGCGGGCGTGCGCTTCTGGCTGTCGATGCTCTTCTTGAGCAGGGCCATGAAGTCGACCACATTGGTCGTCGCGTCCTCGTCCAGTTCGTGCTCGGATTCCTCGATCTTCGCCTTGGCGCCCTTGGACTTCATCTTCCTGCGGATGACGTCCTGCAATTGCTCCCGGAACTCGTCGTGGTAGTCGTCCGGCGCCCACTTGCCCGACATGGACTTGATCAGCTGGCGAGCCATGTCGAATTCCTTGTCGCTGATCCGGTAATCGCCCGTCTTGCCGACCGGCAGCCGATAATCCGCCGGATCGACCAGCTCCTGCGGATAGCGCAGCAGCAGCAAAAGCAGGGCATCGTCCTGCGGCACGACCGCGCACAGGTACCCACGGGTACGGATGACAACCCGGGCGACACCCACCTGGCCGGTTTCCTTCAGCGTCTCGCGCAGCAGTACGTAGCCTTTCTCGGCCTTCTTCGCGGGCACCAGCACATAGGGCTTCTCGAAGTACTGCAGCGGGATGTCGCCGGCATCGACGAAGGCCTCGACCTCGACCGTTTCGTGACTGTCGGGCGCTGCGGAGGCGATGTCCTCCTTCTCGATCACGACGTAGTTGCCCTTGTCGTACTCGAACGCCTTGACGATGTCCTTCCAGGGCACCTCCTCGCCGGTTTCAGCGTTCACCCGTTCATACCGGATCGGGGTCTTGCTACGGGCATCAAGCATGCGGAACTGCAGGTCGGTTCGCCGCTCGCCCGACATCAGCGAAACAGGGATGTTGAGCAGACCGAAGGACAGGGTCCCGGTCCAGATCGGGCGCGCCATCGCTTGACCTCATACCGACCGCGGGAACGGGAATCCTCGCACGCAGGCGTGAAGCCGGTGTCGGGACGGCGACTGCTCAGCAGCGGTCTTCCTCCACCCAGGCGTTGCCCTGCTTGCGGTACAGCACGCCGCCGATGCAGCGCCCGCCGGCCTGGCGTCGCGCCTCGCGGTCGCGGTCGGCCTCCATCCGGGCTTCCTGTTCCAGTCTCGCCGCCTCGATGCGCTTCTCGCGGATTTCGGCCAGCCGCGCCTCGCGAACCTCGGTGGTCAGCGCCGGTGGCGATGCGACCTGCACCGGCGCGGGCACCGCTGCCGGCGCCACGACATCGGCCTCGCCCGAACATCCGGCCATCGTCAGCACGGCCGCCAAGCCGGCGAGTCGTCGCGACCATGCCGCGAGGCGATCCCCACGCGCCGTTCTGCCCGCATGCGCGATGCCCTTGATGTCCATCTTGACTCCTTGCCTGTCGATCGCCGGATTATCCGACATGATGGTAGGGCGGAACGGTCGATGCCGCGCGCCGCCCGCACTAGCCGACGGGTCCACCCGTCCGATGGGTCGGCGCACTGGCTCGGATCAAGAAGATGTACGACTACGAGAATTGGCGGTTCCCCAAGCAGTACGTCAAGTGCTACGAGTCGGCCGAAGTGCACACGGTCAAATACCGAATGCCGGCGCTCGTAGAGAAGCGCTAATGGTCGCCCCGGTCGCTCTCCTGCTAGGCGGATTGGCGTTCTTCGGAGTGTTCCGCGATTCAATGTTCGCAAGGGCGGATGAGCCGGAAGAAGCCGCCGTCTCTGACGGCGGCGCCTCCGGCGCATCGCCCGCCGCACAGGGTCCGCGGACAACGATAAGCACGCCACAGGCCTACGCCGAGCGATTCACCGCCATGGTCGAACCTGCTCCATGGACGGCGCCTGCGTATGTCGATCGACCGGTGGTCGCTGAGCCCGTCATCGCGTGCATGAGTTCCGGGGCAGGGGAGAGTGCCACCGGCTACCGTGAGGCCAGCGTCACGTGCGTGACGGAGCAGGGCACCCGCTACCAGATGGACGCCAACGCTGCGCGCGATCTTGCGCGCTACGGGCCCGCCTACAACCCGTTTGCTCGACCAGTTCGTGAGGAACGGCAGCAGGCGGCCCACAGCGAGGACGAGCGCGCAGCCGCGCCGGCGCCCCGGTCAATCCGTGGCTCGATCCTCAACGGCCCGCAGATGAGCCACTACGGCGATATCGGCGTCGAACCGAAGCCGGGCACGTGAGCCTCGACCACGTGCTCATCCTTCTGGTATCCCACTTCACGCCGAAGTGGGTTGTCCTGGGCGCAGTATTGGCAGGGGTCGCCATTGGGCGGGTGTGGGCGCAGCCCACGGATAACCGAAAAGGATCTGCAAAGGATCGCTGAAAGCCATGCGGCGTAAGGCTTTCAGAGGATTACCGATCGACAACGGACCCTGATGACCGGCTTTCGAGGTTCTGCTACGCTCGTCACAAATCAGGGGGTGACAGCAATGAGACGGATCTTTGGGCTGCTGGTTCTGCTTTCCATGTCGGGCGCTGCGGGCGCCCAGACCCAAACGCTCTACCGGTGCGTCCCGAAGGGTGGGGGACCCGTCAGCTTCCAGTCGGAGCCTTGCGACGCCAATTCCCGCACCGCCTCCGCCACCCCCTACACGCCAGAGCGTGAGCCGACACGTGCGGAAAAGGCTGCTCGCGAAGCCGCTGGGCGCCGAGAGTCCGCCTACCTCTCAAGTCTCGCAGGCACCGGCAATTATCGTCGGCCCCAAGCCCAAGGGGCATCGATTCCCGTACACGGTGGCAGTAGATGCGAAGACGCAAAGCGCACACGGGATCAAGCATTGGAACGCGCTGGCTTGAATCGAACGCTTGATGGGTTACGAGCTTGGGACAATTATGTCATGGAGCGCTGCAAGTAGACGATAAATTTCAGGCTTAGAATTGTTTTAATTAATTCTATAGGTTAATTAATTTGAGGTCACACCATGTTTGAAGTGGTTAAATCAGATAGCAAGGCCTACAGAGTCGATCATTTCCCCGACGTTTGCCCGCAGTGCCATCATGCAATCGAACCGAAGTATGAAATGACGCGTGAATTAGGGTTCTTGCAGTCTCATGTAGAGAAGCGGATCGATGTTTTCTTTTCATGCCCTCGGCAATCTTGCAGAGCATCTTTCATTGCATTTTACACAGTGCCTCCAGGTGTATCTAGCCAACTGGCCATTTACGATCTCGACTCGGTCGCTCCGCAGATGTCCAAGATCCCCACCTTACCTGACAGGGTGAGTTCGCTTTCGCCATCTTTTGTAGAAATTTATAGTCAGGCAGACGTGGCGGAACAGAGTAACCTTGATCAAATTTGTGGCTGCGGGTACCGAAAAGCACTTGAATTCTTGATCAAGGATTTCGCATGTCATTATCACCCGGCCCAGATCGAGACAATAAGAGGGGCCACGTTAGCAACCGTTATTAGGAATCACATTGACGAGCGATCAATAAAGACTCGCGCAGAGCTCGCTTCTTGGCTCGGAAATGACGAAACACACTATGTGAGAAAGTGGAGCGACAAAGACCTGAACGACCTCAAGGCGTTACTGGAGTTGACCGTCGCAGCAGTGAATCATCACCTGTTAGCAGATCACTACCAGTCTGAGATGAAGCCTGTCTGACTGGAGAACGGCGCTCAACTCTGTCAGAGACATATGCAAATAGCCGATCGTGTCTATACATGACGCGATCTAGCACATTGGGTGCGATCCACTCACGATGAGGGTTGATCAACCTGGCACCGGCCAAGCGCCAGCCCGACTGTTCACGGTAGATAACTCCGTGCAGGCCAAGTCATTGATCTAACGAGGCATTTTTCTACGTCCCTAGTTGCAGTCTCCCGCGGGCAGGGCAGAAAAAGTTGTGCGGAGGCTGTCCATTGTAGAAATTGCTGGCACATGGTTGATTCGTTGCAGAAATTTTTACGCAGAGTAGACGCGTAGAGGACACCTGAATCGGATTATGTCTCAGGGAGTGTCATGATTGACCTTCTCCCGCATCCACATGAACCGAAGAAAGGTCTTTTCACGCTTGTATCGGACGATCACGGCAGGTGTCCAGAGTCTTCTGCTTGGAGTCGGGTTCGCCCTGCTTACGACCCGCGTTAAGGAAATGTTGGCTGCTTCAGCGTAAGCACGGCATACGATTCGTTCAAGAGCCACCAGTAGCCCGTACTTGCGCTCAGGTTCACAGTCTTCGCGGCAGATGGCGACGCTTAGATCACGGATGATCATCTGCGCTTTCATCGAAAGAATTCTGCCGTCAAAGAAGGCTCGCGTGGTCACGGTAAAAGCGGGCAGGAGTACAATTGACATACGAGCACGCTCAGTGGCCGCACCAGAATGTTGCTCGAGGCCCAGTAACACACGTTCACGTGCTGAAAACGCATTCTCGGGGAACCGGCTAGCAACAGCTGAAGAGACGCTTCTCATAGATTTTGCAATAGACGCGGGGAGCTCGATGAAGAACTCTTTGGTGTCACGTATGTCCCGTGCTATGCGTGTCAACTCCCCGTCAACGGCAGGGGGCTGGAAACGGGCAACAGTGCGTCTGACCAAAAGATCATCGGCTGGGGCGCCAGGTTTCCACCACGGTTTACGATCCTTGCAGGATGTGTCCGTGTGGTACCAAAGGAATGGCGAACCATCGAATCCAAACGCATCTCGGCTTGCACGACTCATCTCCGCCCACTTCAAGTAACGCCGGATCATTGCAACACGTTGAGCGATCTGATCCGGAGACTCGTTCAAGATTGCTTTCAAATCAACGGGATCGAATCCGCACGAGCAAAGCAGAATTGGAGAGTCGCGAACCACGCTTCTCCAAAGGGGGATAGAGCAACTTTCGCATGTGCTTGCAAGTGGGCATCTATGCCATGGGCATTGGTTCACCCAGGGCATCTGGAAAAGGTTTGAATGGAACCCACTGCGCATGCACTCGCGACACGTCGTGAGGGTCGGGTTGGCAAAACCAGGCCCGGAGCCGAACGCTTGCCAAGGACCCGAATCCCAAAGTGTGGCCAGAGGTTCGGCAGTGGGCATTTTCTTCACGATGGAAGCGCGCAACTTTTCTGATTTTCTTAGACGCAGACTCCAATCTTCGCTGTAGTTGAGGCGCACACCCAGTGCGGAAAACGCGTGAGTTGGAGTCAAGCAGTTCAATCTCAGGATTTGGGTAAGCAGGCCAAAAGCAGAAACACCTAATAGATCGTCGTTCGATCGGTGGGCCATTCTCCAATCAGCGTCAGTCATCTTCGTCACTGAAGTCCACTTCACCGGACTCCCCGTCATAGGCAGCCAAATCGGAAAACTGGACCGCAAGCTCAACGTCCGGTGCAGTAATCGTCGAAAACATCGGTTTGCAAATTGTGCGTGTCGCTAGGAAGTTGGCGATCAGGCTGAAAGCCTTCAGAGGCCACTCGCCGTCAACGTGCTTACCTGCTGCAGCGCGATACTGCTGACCAGTTTCCCAGATCAGTTGCGCTGATTCGCACATCCGCCATCCGGAATCGTAGAGCGATGGCGCCATGCGTCTAGGAAGGGTTACTCCTGATCCGGACGCCGTCTCAACTTCATCCTCAAAACGTTGAAGATAGGTGTGTAGATCCTCGATACCACGGAGTCCGTGCAAGGCGTGATACCTAGTCAAGAACCTACTGCGAACCTGCGGAGTCACGATTAGCTTATTGATCTTTTCCCTGCGTCCCACGGTGTGATTGTCCTGAAACAGGGACAGTAAAAAGAATCGCTGCCCTCCTTCTTCTAGAGCGTTGTCTATATCGATGAAGTACTGAAAACTTTCAGCATCAAGCAAGTTCGCATCGTCCATAATGAACAGGAAGAGTTTTGCTTTTGATGCCCGGGTCTTTAACGTGACGGTGTTAACTATCCTAAGCAGCTTTTGCTCTGGTGCCTGCTGGGAGATAGGTTGCAGACCGAGTCGTGCCGTGAACCAGTCATAAAAGGCGCCCTGACCGGACTTGAGTTCACGGAGACGGGCAATTGTCGCGACATAAGGAGTGTCGAGCCAGCCGTGGCTGGCCTCGATGTACTCAGCCAGAGTGGTTTTCCCGAAGCGTGATAAGGAATGCAACCCCATTCCCGCATACTCAGCTTCTATCGCCGACGAGAGGTGAGTGAGGCCACTCTCCATGCCTCTGGTGGGCACAATTGGGGTGCCGCTGGCCTTAAATACGGTCACTTCAGGCGCCCTTTCTTGCCCAATGTGACCGGGCCGCTGAGAGGCACAAACACTTTTCGAGCCTTAATTGCTTTGGATGGCTCGGCAGGTGGCTTCGATGTTTCGTTTGAGTCTTGAATTGCATCGAGGGCATCTCTATGTTGCGCCATCATCGTGGCGGCATCTGAGCTGGATGCGAATAGGCTGCGCAGGAAGTTGCGATAGACCTCCACAGCGTCGTTGGCGCCCCTTATCTCGAAATTTCCATTCTTTGAGTTGCGGTATATCAATCGACGCAGCGCCAAGCTATGTGCCGTACGACTCCACGGGCGAATGGCACGCAAAACCACAAAAAGCTCGCCACTTTCGTCGTAGAGCCTGATGAATCTCGCATCATGAATATCGATGCGTGCAATGAATCGTTGTCCAATCAAGTCCCAACGATTCTTTACTGCCGCTGATCGATACTTGGCGTACTGGAATCGGACGTAGGGTTGTTTCTTGTTCTTCTTCGAGCCCCGAAACACCCCAGAGAACTGTAGCTGAGATAGTTCGCGCGCTTGATCATCAAGGGTGGTTGTTGAGAAAATCCACCCGCCTGAGGCATAAAATGTTTGCAGAACTTGTGTCGGGGAGCGCATTTGCAAAGAATTCCGTTCGCCGACATTTGAAGCGCTGATCGTGACATCCATCAGGTCCTCAAGCGAATCAGGTGAGGATGGATAGTTTGCCGAGTTGTAGTTGGTCGTGTTTTCTTTCTCCGAAACGTCGCCGGCGGGTCGGTAACCGCCAGGAAGCTTTCTGATGGTTGTCTCTTCTAACCGCTTGTTCCATGCCTCGAGATGTCCGCGGGCTTCCGGTACGCCACTTTTTCCGAAGTGAATAACACCTCGAAGTTGGCTCGCGAGCTTTTGGCGGTTGACATTAAGTCGGTGCGCCATGGCGTTGTCCATGCTCGTGATAGCCCCGCAGGCTACGAAGCCGATGGCTTCCGACGTTCCAATCCCACTTCCGGCGACGTAGGCCATTGAGGGCGACACAAGCGCCCGTGGCGTCCATGAGCGCAAACCGTTGGCACAAGCCTCGTTGAAATCTGTGCCGTTATAGTTCCTGCCGAAGCACAGCTTCCAACTGCAGCACATGCGCAGGAGAGCGAGATAGCCCACCAACAGCCAAGTGCAGGTGATGCGTTGCAGAGCCGACTGGCCATCGCCGTCTTCTCCCTCCACGCAGATGTCACAGTCAAGTTTGTGACCATCGTATTGAGTCCAGTCACACAGCTGCAGCGCAAACACATCTGGAAACTGAGCAGCCGCGACGTTGTCTTCGATCTCGAAGGCCTCGTCGACAAACGGCCTACCTAGCCGTTGTTTGCGGATGTAGCCAATCACGCTGCGCCGGGCGCATTTGGGATCATTGGCAGGGTATCGATCTCTTGGAATCAGCTCTTTGACCTTTGACCGATACTTGTTAAAGAACGATTCGAACTGCTTGCTTGGAAAGTTGCGCTCTGGAAGGCGGCCAGAGTAAGTCTCCAGGAACTCGCAGATGCTGGGCGCCAGTGTTAGAAACGTCCTAAATGCGCCTGGTCCGGCATTCTTCGGATACTCGACCGGAGTCTTTTTGCTAGGGGTCCTTACTTTGTAGGGGAGGGCAGCTCGCCACCCGTTCATTCTTCCATCCGAAGCCACGCTGACGGCCTTACCGATCGTTTCTGACAGCGTCTTGGCATTAACGCCATACTTCTTTGCCGCTGATGCCATGGACATGCCCCTCGCGACGGCGATGATGGCGTTCTTCCGTGCGTTGAAAGCAGCTTGTTCCTTTTCCTTAAGGTGGTCCGTGGTGAACTCATCCCATTCGGACAAGATCTGTGGCGACAGGTCACGCATTGTCCTTCTCCATAAGATGGACAGCGGTTGCAGTCGTCAAGCGTTGTGCGGGATCAATGCGCAGTCGGCCTTGATGGATAAGCGCGCATGTCGCGCTACGTACATCGCGCCAATCGAAAGGTGGTAGAGATCTTTCCAGCCCATAGAAGGAGCTCGTGCGGTAAATTTGCATGTGCTGCATGATTGCAGGCACGAGGACGTCGATTGAGTGCAGTGTTGTTGCTGCCTGCACGTAAGGCAGCATTTCCAAGCGCGTTGCATTCGCTACTCGATCTGTTGCGATGGAAGCGGCCTTTCTTATTGAGAGGCTGATTCCGGACTTCTTGCAGGCTGCGAGCACGCTCGCACACAGCCTTTCTTCTTTTCTTACAGCCTGAACGGTTGGCTTGTTTTGCCGTCGAAACAAGAGATATTGCTCACTGTTATCTGACCTTCGAATCCAGAAGCAGAGCTCAACATTCTGATCATCAGCGACAATGAATCGAGGGCGCTCCACAAACGCAGTGACATCCGGATCGAACTCGAGCGCCAGCGCGATCGCTAGGCGGCAAGGCTCAACGACCGTGACCAATCGACCATTGGCCTTGGGAGAGTGATAGAGATAGATGTCGAGGCGTTTTTCCTCTGCCTGCGTCAGGACGCGAGCGTTATGGGGCAGGGGCGCCGTCGCCTCTTTCGTGTCGTGCATGGCATTGATTCCGACAAAAGCTGCCCGTCACCAAGGCAAAAAAGCCGGCGAGAGCTTGACGAGAGGGATGCGGCCATGCATAGTGCTGTGGACGACCAAGTCCGTTGCACCTCAAGGCCCTCTAGCGCACCAACGCTGAGGGCCTTTCGCATTCCGCGCTTTGGGGCACAACTAGCTCACGTAGCACCTCCTTTATGCGTTGGGTAGCGATCTGGCCAGATCGCTTCAGGCGTCGTGCCCAACGTGAGGGCGATGGCGGCCTCGATTCGCCTGGAGCGGCGCTTGCCCAACGACGTGGCTGAGACCGTCGTGGGTTGGATGTTCAGGTTTCGCGCAATGATTGCGAAGGAAGACCCGGCAATGCGCAGCCGAGCCTTAAGCGCTTCGTGTTGTGCCATCGAGGATCCCATGTGCTAGCTTATAGCGCATAATTGCGCTTCATGATAGTGCACAAATGGGTATCATTTGAATGGGTTCTTCCACTAGTCCAATCGACAAGGCCCTCATCGGAAGGCGCTTGGCTACGGTCAGGACAGGTCTCAAACTGAGCCAAGGGGCCTTCGCTGAAGCCGTCGGCGTTTCGAAGAGGTCGTACGTTCATTACGAGCGCGGCGAGCGAGAAGCGCCCGCGGGTCTGATTAAAGCCATCTATGACCAGTATGGGATCGACCCGGTCTGGCTGATGTCAGGCGACGAGATCGAGCCGAAAGTCGCGGGATCTCCGGAAATTGACTTCGCACTGATCAATGGAGTGGTCGGCGCACTGGACGACGAACTTGGCCGGCTTGGCCGGCAGATGCGTCCTGAGCACCGGACCCGGGTGATCCGCGCCCTCTACCAGGTTGCCCTGGAACAAGGCCGCATCAGTCAAGAACTCGTCACAGATGTCGTAGCGTTGGCGGTGGCACGTGGCCGATGAAGACAAGGAGAATCAGTGCGATAACGTGGTGCCGCTCTTGCGCGCGGTTCAGATGGAGTGCGCCGATTTACCGCAGACAGGTAAGAATGAAGCAGTTGAGAGCATGATCGAACTTGTCCGTGACGCCGTGCGGGAATCCGAGATCTCGCCAGAAGGACGTGACACGGCGGCTGAATACGATGAAGTCGTGTTCAAGAAGCGGTTCGGATTTTCTGTCAACGCCGCACAACGGAGATCCATCTTCGCCCTCAAGCGTGAGGCGGACCTCACCGACGATGAGATCTGTCTGCTCAAACGATCGGGAAGCCTGCGCTACGACCACAACCCAGCCACCATTGATGCACCGCGCAGCCTGCTGATACTTGGCCTACTCATGATGGCTGCTACAACTGTTTTTGCGGTCTCGATCCTGCTAAAGACCGGGTTCGGTGAACTGAAGAGCCTAGCTCTCATTCCAATTCCCATCGCGATGGTAATTGGCTTGGTCTATCTCATCGTTCTTATAGATAAGCAATACGTTCGGCCATACAGAATCGCTCGAAGGATCAAGGAATCCGCGCGCCGTAGCTTCCCAGATTGGCGAAATCCGCCGGGTTGCTGAGATTGGTTGCGGCCCTTGTTGCTTCAATGAGGCGGCTCATTCGACAAGGCCATATGATCATGGGCTCCCGCCACATCTAGGCTGTCGTGCGGCCAAGCAGTACCTCAGAGCTCGGCCATCCCGTCCAGTACCGGAGACCCAAGCGAGTCTAAGAACGAGATCTCTTCGGTGAGTGTCATCGAATGCTGCCTCTGTTCGAATCGAACATGATGATCCAAGAACGAGTTGATCTGCGGTTGATCAGGCAGCCGATCCCTTTTCTGTATCAGGCGCTTCCCTGATTCGGCTTGCGTAGGTCTCCAGGAACATTGCCGTATGGAATCGATACTTGCGCGCTTCAACTGGAAGCGGAATTCCCATTTGCTTAGCGATCAGCGTCGCATAGCTAAGCTGTGCGTCAGTGGGCTGCTTGATGTCCCAGTCGATGCTTTCGGCTAGCAAGCGATCCAGTTGCTTTTCGAGCTTGCGAACGAACGTATCACGCACATTTCGATCTTTGATGCGTTCGTACTGAATTGTGAGCGCCTCTTCCAGACGATCAGAGACGTAGAGTTCAAGCGACATGTCGACGGCTGGATTAACAAGGTAAAGAGCCATCAGTTCTGCGCAAAGGCATTCGGCCGGGATTGGGGCCGATCATCCTCTCGATCCTACATGATTTTCATGTAATCGGTAGTCGTGCCATAGATTCCTTGGTCGCCCATCCCCGGTGCGACCATGTCAAAAAAAACCATCTACTCGGCCGAGTACCGTCGGCTTGTCAAGGCCCTCAGGGACCTCCGTGAAGGGGCAGGGGTCAGCCAAACAGCTTTAAGCGTCATGCTGGGATGGCCTCAGCAGCGGCTTTCCGCCGTAGAGGCCGGTGCACGCCGGCTCGACGTGATGGAGTTCCTGCAACTAGTCGGTGCGTTGGGGCTGACTCCAGAGGCCGGCATCCAACTGGCTGTGGCGGCCGCAGGCGCGAAGAACAGGGCGGCTCGCTCAAGCAAACGGTAACCGTTATTTCTTGACGCCGTGATGGGCGCCGGGCAAGTTTCCCGCGGGAAACGGGTGACGGCCGAACACAATCCTTAGTGGATCGGGCATTCGGCGATCTTTGTCGCGGATTCAGTTCGCGTGGCAACGTATTTCAACTAAAGTGGTTATCAGCGAAGTTCGCACGAACCGATCGCTTGAGATTGATCAAGTTATCGAACTTGAAAGAGGTGGAGGTGCCCGATGCGTCACGGATCGCTGCTTACCCTGGTCGAGCTGTACGAGGTAGCGAACAACGCCCTCGTGGCACAGCGTCGACGGGTGTGGAATGCCATCGAAGCGGTGGAGCCTGGATTGGCAGAAGAACTGCTGCAGCTGTTCTCCACGTCAGATGCCGCGTCGCTTTGGCTGCTGAAGGCTTCTGGGGCTAACCAGCCATGCCCGGCCAAGGCGATTGCAGAGGGCAGTGCAGCGGAGCTGCGTGAGCGGGTGCTGCGAACGCTTCACGGGAGTGCGGCCTAAGTAGTTGAAGTGCTAAGCCATTGATTTTGAAGGCCATAAAATTATGGTCGCGAACATAAATACACTATAAAAACCTGGCACTGATGAGCCCAGACCCTGATCGATGGGGCGACCACTGGAATAGTGTTGCGCTAGCGATTAGGGGCCGTTATCGGGGTTCAGCCGAGATACGTGTAAAAGTGCCCCACAGGACTTGATATCGCAATTCCTTTCAACGACTTAGCCGACATTTTTTTGCTCGGCCGGTTGCGCCAGTAGATCGAGCGTCGGGCACGGTGCGCCTGTCACCACGTGGCGACATTCCTCTACCAAATGCTCAAGGTCGACTTCCAATTGGCGTAGCTCGTCCAAACGCTTCCGTACCTCGGCCAATTTCTGTTCGGTCAGCCGCCGCGTCTGCTCGCAAGCACGTTGGCCTTTGATCTCCAACAACCCTGCTATCTCGTCGAGACTGAATCCCATCGCCTGTGCTCGGCGAATGAACTGAAGTCGGCCGACTTCGTTGAGCCCGTACCGGCGGACGCTGCCCATTGGGCGCTCAGGCTCCGGCAGCAGGCCTCGCCGCTGGTAGTAACGGACCGTTTCGACATGCACGCCAGCGGCCGCGGCCAGCCGGCTGATCGTCATTACGTTGGTGGCCATCGGCTTGACTCCGTACTTAGGTACGGAGATTACCATGCGGGTATGGCCCAACGTCCCGAACAGTCCTCCTTGCCTGCCCTCTTGGGCGCCGCCGTCGCGGCCATTGGCGCGTCCGTGTGTTGTGTCGTGCCCCTGGTGCTGGTCCTGATGGGCATCAGCGGTGCCTGGATCGCCAATCTCACTGCCCTGGACGCGTGGCGCCCGTGGTTCAGCGCGGCCACGTTGGTGTTCTTGGGCTGGGCATTCTGGATGCTCTACAGCCCGGCCTCGCGCTGCCGTATCGACGGCATCTGCGTCGATCCCGCGCGATTGCGACGCCGACGGCGCTGGCTGTGGTTCGCCACCGGCCTGATCGCTCTGCTGCTGCTCTTCCCTTACTACATCGGCTGGTTCCTGTAGGAGTCCCACATGCGCAAGATCCTTCTCGGTTTGGTATTCACGGCATGGATGGGCCTGGCTTGGTCGGCTACGCCAAAGAAGGTTGTCCTGCAGGTGGAAAACATGACCTGCCCGGCGTGCAGCATCACGATCGAAAAGGCGTTGGACACAGTCCCGGGCGTAACGGCGAAGCGTGTTGACACCCAAGCTGCCACCGTGACGGTGGCGTTCGATGCCGAGCGCACCAACGCGGCCGCCATCGCGAAGGTCATCACAGATGCCGGTTTTCCAGCCACTACCAAAGTGAGCGCGAACGGTGGCTGAGATGCAGTTGCAAAGCACGCTCACGTGCCCGGCATGTGGACATCAGGCCACTGAAACCATGCCCACCACGGCGTGCCAGTTCTTCTACGAGTGCTCCGCCTGCCACACGCTCCTGCGGCCGAAAACAGGCGATTGCTGCGTGTTCTGTTCCTACGGTACGGTGCCGTGCCCGCCCATCCAGCAACACAGTCCCTGCTGCGGCAGTGCAGATTGACCCACGCTATGCCGCCAGGGCCAGCTCGATTTCGTACGGTTCTGGAAGAGCGTCCACGTCGATCAGGTAGTCGCCGAAGCGCTTCACGTGGCTGGTCACGTAGGGACTGAGTGCCGCCACGTCCTCCGGGGTGATCTTCCAACCTGCTCGCATCAGCATCTTAATGATGCGGGTCTGTTCGACCACGTTGTGAAAGATGACGGCGTTGGCGACCAGGTCGTTGTACTTGACCGCCTTCTCCTGCTCGAGCGGATCGTTATCGGCGATCACGCCCTCTCCGCCGAAGAAGAAATACTTGGAGAATCCGTTATAGGCCTCGACCTTGTTGGTGGAGGCGGTGATCTGCTCGCGCAGCTCGCGGTCGGAAATGTATTGCAGCAGGAACAACGTGCGTACCGCGGCCCCCAGAGCCCGAAAGGTCTGGTACAGCCGATTCTTGCGGCTGTAGTTGCCAAGCTTGCGCAGCAGTGTCGACGCCGCGATCTTGCCGGACTTGATCGACAGCACCACTTGCATCAGATCCTTCCAGTGGGTCTCGATCAAATCCCAGTCCACGTCTTCCCGGAACAGCGCGTCGATGTGCTCGTAGCGGCTGTCCTCCTCCGGACGGAAGAACCGGTAGTCGCGCCAATTGCGGATACGCGGCATCAGCTGGATGCCCAGTAGATGCGACAGCCCAAACACCGGCAACGATTGGCCCTGAGTATCGGCGTGGACGGTGTCAGGTTGGATATCAGAGGTGTTCTTCAACAGCCCGTCGATGATGTACACCGCTTCCCACACACCGCAAGGGATGAAATGACTGAAGAGCGCCACGTAGGTATCAGATACGTGGTGATAGGCAATGCCGCCGTAGCCGCCATAACGGATGTGGTATGACGCGAGCAGATTCTGGTCGTACAGGTCGTACTTGGTGCCGTCGGCCGCGGCACGCTTCCCGTCACTCCAGAGTTTTGGGAGTTGCAGGCCGGCATAGCTGTTGATGATGTCGCGACAGGCCGCTGCCAGCTTGTTCGCATCCACGTGCCGGCGATTGACGAACGACAGCATGTGCGCGGAAGCGGCGCCACGCAGGTGCCGTGCGGCTTGGGCCGGGCCAAGGTTGCAGCCATAGGTGAACGCCGTCAGCACGTAGCGCTCGGTCGGCTGGTCGATCTTGGTGTCGGATCCGGACAGCGGTCCGAAATGCCGCGGCCAGCCGGTCCAGTGGGCCACGTCGCACAGGATCTCGATGACGCTGCGCTCGCGCAGGCGGTCGAGGATCGCGGTTTCCAAGGCGCGAGCACCGCGGCTCATGTCCTTGGCCTTGTGGCGTTTGAGCACCGGCAACCCGTCGTCGTCGATGATCACCTGGCCGTTCTCCAGATAACCCTGGTCGGTCAGGTCTGCAACCTGCATCAGCTTGCTCTGCAGCGCATTGACGAATCCCACCGCAGAGGCCGGCAAGCCTACTTGGCGACAGTAGTCGTCCAGCAGCGGCTCGCACTGCTCCCAAGGCAGCAACTGCTGGCGGTAGTCGGCGTAGGTTTCCGAGCCGCGTACAGCCACGTCGCCGGATTTCAGTTCGTTGGCCAGCGAGGAGAACACGCACACCTCGAACAGGCGGCGATGGATGCGTTCCTCTCCCTGTTCGGTGCGGCGGGTAATGGTCTTTCGCCAGAGATGGGTCGTGAACGCCAGATCGACCGGTTCATCGAGCCAATCGCCGCGGGCACGCTCCTGCGACAGGATCAGCTCGATAGCATCCATCAACGAACGGTCTTCGGTGGTGGATTCCAAGTCTAGCCTGCGCACCATGCGCAGGATGGTGGCGCGGTGGCTCTTATAGAATGGCCACAGCAACGGCAGATGGTTGTCACCGCTGTGGGCGGCGATGGCCTCGCAATCGGCCTGCAGGGTCTGGGCGCCCCCGCGCGTGTGGACCAAGCGGCGGATTTCCCGTCCCGCGTCGGTGTCGCCAGGATGGCGATCGAGCACCTGGATCACATCCGACATCGTGGCCACGATGGCCTCGGTCTTCTCGCGGTAGCGCGCATGCAGCCGCTCCAGTTCCTCTTTACCGCGGTTGTGGATGTTGCCCATGCGTTTGATGAACATTTCCGCCAAGTCATCGCGGGTTTGCACGCGGGCGCGGTGGATCAGGCACAGTAGTAGCGCGTGTCGCTTGGCCGGGCCGAAATCGCGCAGTTCGGCGGCGTCCAGCGCCCGGGCCTCGGCAGCAAAGTGCTTGCGTTTGAGTTCTGGCACCTCGGCCAGATGTTGCTCGTCACCTACCAGCTCGCCTAACTGGGCGATATGATCGATCAGTTCCTGGAAGTGCTGCAGCGACGAGCGCTTGGGCAAGCGCTTGATGGCCTGCAGCTGGCTCTTGGTGCGAACGTCGGTGACGACCAGAAGATCGTCCAGCCGTTGCTTCTCGTCCACCGTCAGACGGGCGTCGATGAGGGCGAAGTAACGACTGTTGACCAGGGTCCGAATCCGTCGCGCCAAACGATCCAGCGCAGAGAACGCGGGGAGCTCGATGCGGTCGCGCACGAGCTGCTCGATCGCCACGTTGATCAGATCGGCCGGATTGTCCATGACGGCCGCGGCTTCGTGGATGGCGCGTGCCGCCACGTCCAGGCCACCATCGGCATAGGCGCGAACCTGCAGATAGGTCCGGATGCGCTGGAAATAGCGGTAGCGCTTGTTCGGCGCGATGTCGGCGGGCTTGACCTGGACCCGGTACCGCAAGGCATTGCGAAGGTGCCGGACGACCGCGGCGGGCACTTCATCAATTGCCGGGAAGTAGCCCAGTCGCTGGAAGGATTTGAGCAGGACGGCCAAGGTCAACCGATGGCCGGGTTGCCGGGCGCTATCGGTGATGAAAGCCAATTCGGCGTCGGTCGGCGTGTAGGCCGTGACCAGTTCCCGGACGACCGGGTTGCGCTTGAATTGTGGGTACGCGGTCCGCTCGATCGACGCCATGCGGGTCCTTAGTCGGTCACGGGGGTGGAAGTGTCGGCGCTGGCAGGCCAGCCTCGATGCGCTGGCGGGCGAATGGGTCGCCGCCATCGAGGTAGCGCATGGCCGAGTGCACATCGCGCCAGCCGACGTACTCCATCAGCGCCTTGACATCCCACCCGTTGGCGTTGGCCCATCCAGCGAAACCGCGACGCAGGGAATGGCTGCTGTAGTCCTCAGCATCGGGAAGGCCGGCGGCCATGAACAGGCGGCGCAGCAGCGGAATCAAACTGTTCGGATGCAGCGGCGTCTCGCTCACGTGGCCCCAGCGATCGACACCGCGGAACACCGGCCCCTGTATCAAATCTGCCGCGGCAATCCATTCAGCAGTCGCAGTCACCGGACACAAGCGCGACAACGCCGGCACCTTGTACGTATTGCCCATGGCTTGGCGATCCCCCTTGCTGCGCGACAGGAAACAGGTCATGCCTTCACCAGGCACCAGGCGCAGGTGTTCGACCTGCACGCGGATCAGTTCGTCGCCGCGGAAGCCCCGCCAGAAGCCCAGGAGGATCAGGGCGCGATCACGCTGAAGGCGGAGTGCATCTGCGCAATCATCGCGTTCCTGCGCAGCTGCAATCGCGGTACCAAGCCAATCATCCACCTGGGCCAGTCGGGTCAACTGCAGCGGTTCGGCCTGCTTTTCGACCGAGGGGTGGAGGGTTTGAATGCCCTTGAGCACCTTGCGCACCAAGGGCGCCTTGGTCGGATCGACGAAGCCCTGTTCGGTATGCCACTGCGCCAACGCCGCCAGACGTTGCTTGAGTGTGTTGGTAGCCAGTTGGCCGGCGTACTCGGCCAGGTAACGGGCGACGTTGTCAGCGGTCGCCGGCAAATGACCACCCCACTCAACCTCGAAATGCCGCACCGCTGAGGCATAGCTCCGTCGCGTATTCTCGCGCGTGGCGGCTTCGAGGTACCGGTCCAGCGTCATACGCGACGCCGGGCGACGTCGCGCTTTGAGACGATTCCCGTGTCCCGCAGCGCATGGAGGATGGTGCAGCACTCGCGCTCGCCGCCGGCGCACTGGGCGATCACACGTTCCAGTTCCATGACCATGCGCTGGAGTTCGTCGATCCGCTGGCGGATGTCAGCCAAGTGCGTGCGAGCGATCGCATCGACATCGCCGCACGACATTTTGGGATCATCATCCAACCGCAGCAGGCTGCGGATTTCCTCCAGACTGAAGCCCAGTTCGCGCCCGCGGCTGATGAAGCGTAGCCGCTCCACCTCGGCCGGACGGTAGGCGCGGTAGCCACTTGCGGTTCGTGCCGGTGGCGGCATCAGCCCGACACGCTCGTAATAGCGGATGGTTTCCAGGTGGCAGCCGCTGGCAGCGGCGGCGTCACTGATTTTCATTCGCATTCCTTGACTCTGTAGCTACTACGGACTTTACGCTGCGCCCCTTCCGGTGCCAACTCAGAGACCGGCACCTTCTTTCGTGACCGCCCATGTCCCTGCTTGCCGCTCTGATCCGCAACCTCCTGATCGCCGCTTTGGTGGCCTGGGTGGCCACATCCCTTCCTGCGAGCGCCGCTGAACCGAGCCAAGCCAATCCGCGCCAAGCTTGGCAAATGCTCGATTACATCGCAGTGGACTACGCCGGCGCGATCCAGCACGGGCGCGTGGTGGTCCCGGGCGAATACGCCGAAATGCAGGAGTTCGCCAACACAGTGCGAACGCAGTTGGCAGCCCTGCCTGCCGCGCCGAAGCAGCCGGCATTGGTCGCGCAGGCCGATCGGCTGGTGGCGGCGGTGGCGGCCAAGGCCGAGCCCGCACAAGTGGCGATGCTCGCCCGTGGACTGGCTGACGATGTGCTGGCCAGCTACCCGATTGGGGCGGTGCCGGCTGCACCGCCCGAACCGGCCCGTGCGGCCGCGCTCTACGCCCAACAGTGCGCGGTCTGCCACGGCCCCACCGGACATGGTGACGGTCCGGCTGCGGCGGGTCTGGATCCCCCGCCAATTGCCTTCACCGACGCCGCCCGCGCTGCCCAGCGCACACCGTTCGCCCTGTACGAGGTGATTTCGCAGGGCGTACCGGGTACCGGGATGGCCAGCTTTGCCGCGTTGCCCGAAGACGACCGCTGGGCGCTGGCGTTCTACGTGGGCAGCTTGGCGTATTCGCCGCAGGCCCGCACTGACGGCGAGGCGTTGTGGCGAAAGGATGCCGAACTGCGCGGGCGCATTCCCACGCTCGAAGCTTTGACGCGCACCAGCGAGGTCGGACTTGCCGCTTCGGTAGACGCCGAGCAGGCCTCGGCGATCATCGCCTACCTGCGCTCGCGACCGCAGGCGGTGAACGAATCGGTTGCCGACAACCCCGGACCGTTCGCGCTGGCGCGGCAGCGACTGGCCGACAGCCAGCGTGCCTATGCCGCCGGCGACGCTGCACAGGCCCGGTCATTTGCCTTGTCGGCCTATCTGGATGGTGTGGAGCCGGTCGAGCCGACGCTGGCCACGCGCGATGCCGCCTTGATGCGGGACATCGAAACTGCCATGGCCCGGTTCCGCACCCAAATCGGCCAAGGCACCGCACCGGCGGAGGTATCGGCGCAGGCGGTGCAGATCACCGAGTTGTTCGATCGCGCCGAGACGGCGCTGCAGGACACGTACACGGACACGACTACGGCCTTCCTCGGCAGCTTCACCATTCTGGTGCGCGAGGGCCTGGAAGCGCTGCTGATCGTGATCGGCATGATCGCGTTTCTGCGCAAGGCCGAGCGCCGCGAGGTGCTGCCCTACGTGCATGCCGGCTGGATCGGCGCGCTACTGGCCGGCGGGATAACCTGGATGGTGGCGACCTATCTGGTGGGCATCAGTGGCGCCAATCGCGAGGTCACCGAAGGCGTGTCGGCGCTGTTCGCTGCGGTGGTGTTGCTGAGTGTGGGCATCTGGATGCACCAGAAGAGTCTGGCCGGGCGCTGGCAGCAGTATCTGCACGCGAAGATGTCGGCGGCATTGACGCGGCGTTCGGCGATCTTCCTGTTCCTGCTGGCCTTCGTCGCGGTCTATCGCGAGGTGTTCGAGACGATCCTGTTCTACATCGCGATGTGGAGCGAACAGGCTTCCAGCGCAATTATCGCGGGCCTCGTGGCCGGAAGCGTGGTTCTCGCCGCGGTGGCGTACTGGATGCTGCGCATGAGCAAGCGCCTGCCGATCGGCCGGTTTTTCTCGATCAGTTCGATCCTGATCGCGGTACTGGCGGTCATTCTGGTCGGCAAAGGCGTCGCCGCCTTGCAGGAGGCTGGCTGGGTGTCGCAGGTGCTGGTCACCGCGCCTCGCATCGAATGGCTCGGCGTCTACCCGTCCTGGCAGTCGCTGTTGGCGCAGCTGACCGTCGCAATCGCCGCGGCAATCGGCTTCTTCGTCAATACCCGCACTTCACGCGCCTTGGCACGGGAGGCCAAATCATGAGATGGATGCCATGAGCCAATGTGATTGCCACGACACGGCGGCGGCGCTGAGCGCCAATACTGACCACGCCCGCCGACGTGTGTTGTGGATCGTGCTGGCGATCAACTTGTTGCTGTTCGCCGGCGAGTTCGGTGCCGGCTGGTGGGGCGATTCGAGCGCGCTGCAGGCTGATTCGCTGGACAGCCTGGGCGATGCGCTGGTCTACGGGCTGAGTCTGTGGGTGATCGGCGGCACGCTGCGTCAACGCAGCAAGGCCGTGTTCCTCAAGGGTGGGATCCAGGCGTTGTTCGGTGTTGCGGTGCTGGTGGAGGTCGGTCGCCGCGCCTGGTTCGGCACCGAACCACTGGCTCCAGTCATGGCTATCGCGGCCACCGTGGCTTTGGTCGGTAACCTGGCCTGTTTTGCGCTGCTCACCCGGTTCCGCAGCGACGACATGAACATGCGCTCGGTCTGGCTGTGCTCGCGCAATGATCTGGTCAACAATCTCGGCGTGATCGCGGCCGCCGGCCTGGTCGCCTGGCTCGATGTGGCTTGGCCGGATCTGGTCATCGGCGCGCTGGTCGCGGCGCTGTTCCTGCACACGGCCGCGCACGTGTTGTCAGGTGCGTGGAAGGACTGGCAGCAAAGTGATGGTCTTGCTTCGCAAGATTCCCGATCCACGTCTTGCGCTTCGCGACGTTGAAGAACAAGGATCCAGGCCATGAGTGATTGCGGCTGCCATCACGAAGCCAAGAATGTTGCTGAGCGTCGGGTGTTGTGGATTGCCCTGGTACTGAATGCGGCCATGGCGGTCATTGGCGGTGTGACCGGCTGGATCGCACAGTCCGCCGGCCTGCTGGCCGATGCGCTGGACATGCTCTCCGACGCCACAGCCTATGCGATCGGATTGATTGCCATTGGGCGGACCGCTCGTTTCAAGGCCAATGCGGCCTGGCTGAGCGGCAGCGTGCTGCTGGTGCTCGGTGTGGGAGTATTGATCGAAGTGGGGCGTCGCGTGCTGCATGGCGCCGAGCCGCTGAGTGGTTGGATGATCGGCACCGCGTTGTTGTCGCTTGCGGTGAACGTCTACGTGCTGCGCTTGCTGGCGCCGCTGAAGTCCGGTGAGGTGCATTTGCGAGCAACCTGGCTATTCACCCGCGCGGACGTGGTGGCCAACATAGGCGTGATTCTCGCCGGCGTGCTGGTGCTATGGCTAGGCTCGCCCTATCCGGACTTCATCATCGGCACCCTGATCGGCCTGTACGTCATCAAGGAGGCTGTGGAAATCCTCGGTGACGCACGGCGGGCGCGTCAGAAGGCGCGGAATCGCGGCAGTGCAACCGAGTAAGGCCATGCTGCCCTGGCCCCGCCGCTCGCCCGCAGACGCCTTCCGAGAAGGCGCTGCCTGATGCAATTTCATAACACCCCCGCCGGCCGGTATCATGCGCCGATGCTTGCGACCGCTCCCAGCACCATGCTTGGCCGCCTACGCGCTTCGGCGCGGCTGGCGGCGCTGGTGCTACTGGTATTCGCGATGAAGATCGGCGTAGTCGCCGCCTGCGCCCAGCACGACTTTGCCCTTTTGGGGCTGGGGACTGATTCCACCCACCAGTTGATCGTGAATTCTGTGTCGGACACGGATGGCGCAGACCCGGCCCAAGGCACGTTGCCGCAGGGTAGCGCCTGCACGCACTGTAGCTGCCCCCATGCAGTGGCCGTCCCGGTGACGCCCCACACCATGGCAACAGCCCTGCCACACGCACGGTTTGGCTATGCCGTGTCGGCCAACCGCAGTGCACCGGTGCTCCTGGAGCTTCGACCTCCCATCGTCTGATCGACATTCCATCATCCCCCCACTCGCCATGCGTGGGAGGTCCCGTCGATTCAGAGGATTGATTCATGCCTGTTTTCCATTCGTCACGGCGACGTTTCGTCGTGCGTGCGGCCGTCGCTCTGCTGGCGATCGGCTCTTGGCTCACCCCTGCCTGGGCCGCTGACGCCAGCACCGCTCCGCCCGCCATCCGTCAAGCGCTGCAAGCCGCTTGGCAGCAGCACCCGTCTTACCGGGCGACCGAGGCGCAGTTGGCCGCCGCCCGTGCCCGCCTGACCGCCGCGGGACAGCCGCTGTACAACCCGGAGCTGGAGCTGTCCAGCGACGATGAAGGCACCGAGCGTACGAACAGTGCCGGCCTGAACCTGACCTTGGATCTGAGCGGCAAACGTCGGGTCCGGCGCGATGCCGCCAGCGCCCGTGTCGATCAGGTCACGGCCGAAGCGCGGGTGCGCCGACGCGATTTCGCCCGGCAGTGGTTCGCCGGTTGGGCTGACCTGCAGACGGCGCAGCAGCGCGTGCGTACCGGCGAACGCCGGTTGGCGTTGGTGACCCGGTTTGCCGAACTGGCCGAGAAGCAATTCACGGCCGACGACATCTCCGGCCTGGAGCGCGATCTGGCGCTGCTCGCCCGGGATGAGGCGGAGGCGGAACAGGCGCAGTTGCTGGCCGACCAGGCCGATGCCGAAGCCCGCTTCCGCACGGTCGGCGGAACGTCCGAGTGGATCGCCGGCACGGCGCTGCCGACCGATCTGCTGCCGGCCCCGGAAACCGCCGTTGATGGTGTCGAGTCTCTGCCGGACTGGCAGGCCGCGCAGGCCGCGGCCACCGCCGCCGAACGCGAGGTCACGGTGGCGCGCCGCAACCGTATCGCAGACCCGACCGTAGGCGCCTATGGCGGGCGCAAGGAATACGACGTTGGCGGCCTGACCGACAATGTCGTCGGGGTCACCCTCACCATCCCGCTGTTCGTACGCAATTCGTACCGCGCCGAAGTCGTTGCCGCCCAGGCCGATGCGGACGTGGCGCAGGCCGATCTGCAGCGGGTGCAACTGGAACTGGAAGCCGACCGCCGCCGCACGATTGACAGCTATGCCGCGGCGTTCGCGGCTTGGAAGCGATGGAAGAATAGCCGCGGTACCGATGTGGACCGGCGCGCCAACCTGTTGGAAAAACTCTGGCGCGAGGGCGAGCTGTCCACCGCCGACTACCTGCTGCAGCTCAAGCAGACCCTCGACACGCAACTGGCCGGTGCCGAACTCGAAGCGCGCCTTTGGCGCCACTACGCTGATTACCTTGCCGCCACCGGCCAGCTCGAACGCTGGGCCGGCCTGGAGGGCACCCCATGAGAACCCTACTGATGACCCCGTCCCGACTGATCATGCTGCCGCTTGCTGCGGCATTGCTGCTGGCGATTTCCGCCTGCTCGAAAACGCCCGAAACTGAATCGGCCCAGGCGCCTACCGCCGAACATGCCGAGTCGAGTGAAGCCGATCATGCCGAAGGTGCGGAAGCGCACGCTGAAGCAGGCGAAGAAGGCGAAGCCGCCGAGCCAGTGAAGATGGACGAGGCCGCGCTCAAAGCCGCCGGTATCAAACTGCAGACGCTGCAACCGTCCTCGCTCAGCGAGGAACTGCGTGCACCGGGCGAAGTGGTCGACAGCGCCTATGGCACGACCTTGATCACGCCCCGCGTCGAATCGCTCGTCGTCCGCCGGCACGCCAAGCTCGGTGACGAAGTGCGCGCCGGCGCGCCGTTGGTGACGCTGGCCAGCGTTGAGGTGTCCGACGCGCAGGCCGATCTGCGCATTGCCGAACAGGAGTGGCGGCGTGTCTCGGCCTTGGGGCGCGAGGCCGTTGCCGGCCGCCGCATCAACGAAGCCAAGGTGGCAGTCGAGCGTGCCCGCGCCAAGGCGCAGGCCTACGGATTGCCCGGCACATCGAGTGGGAGCGTCAATGGTCAATTCACCCTGACCGCGCCGCATGCCGGCCGCCTCACCGAGGACGATTTTGTCGTCGGCGAGCGCATTGAGCCGGGCAAGGCGCTGTTCCGACTGGTGGACGAGTCGACCGTCTGGGTGGATGCCAAATTGCCGTCCGGCACGGCCTCCCGCATTGAGGCCGGAAGCGCGGCAACCATCGTGGTGGGTGGGGAGCATCTTGTCGGCAAGGTGCTACGTAGCGCCCATCGCACGTCCGAAGCCACCCGCAATGCTTCAGTCCGGGTCGAGGTGCCGAACGAGGGCGACCGTCTGCATGGCGGCGATTTCGTCGAAGTGTATTTCGAGGCCGCTCCTGCGGCTAACACGGACAACAAATCCGCCACGCAGCTAGCCGTCCCAACCGATGCATTGGTGCAACTTGAAGGTGAAACCGTGGTGTTCCGTCGCAACCGCGCTGGGGCACTCGAACCCGTGCCGGTGCGCGTGGGTGAAGTGATCGGCGATCGCACCGTCATCCGCGAAGGGTTGAAGGCAGGCGACAACGTCGTGGTCGCCGGTGCGTTTGCGGTCAAGTCGCAGATTCTCAAGGCGCAACTGGGAGAGGGTCATGGTCATTGATCTCTCCCTCGTGATACGCGGAGGTGCGCCATGCTGAATCGCCTGGTCGAACTTTCCCTGCGCTACAAGTTTCTGGTGCTGATCGCCTTCGCGGTGGTGGCCTTCCTCGGCATCAGCGCAGTGCGCAACGTGCCCATCGACGCCTTCCCGGACGTCACGCCCGTCCAGGTCAACGTCTACACCGAGTCCCCCGGCCTGGCCGCGGAGGACATCGAACTTCTGTTGACGACCCCGATCGAATCGGCGCTCGCCGGTCTGCCGAAAGTGCAGGAAATCCGATCGGTCAGCCTGTTTGGCCTGTCCTATGTCGCCGTCTATTTCGAGGACGACATGGACATCTATTTCGCGCGGCAGCTGGTCAACGAGCGACTGCAGGAGATTGGCGATCGACTGCCCGAAGGCTATGGCAAGCCGAGCATGGGGCCCAATACCTCCGGTCTGGGTCAGGTGTTCTGGTACACGGTCGAGCGTGCTCCGGGCGTCAGCAAGGATCAGGTCACCGACATGGACCTGCGCACCTGGCAGGAATGGACGGTGCGCCTGATCCTGCGCACCGCGCCTGGTGTGGACGATGTCTCCTCCTGGGGCGGCGGCGAGCGCGAGTATCAGGTCCAGATCGATCCGCAACGGCTCTATGCGCGTGGACTGGGGTTTGGCGACGTGATCAACGCGATTCCGGCCAACAACGGCCAGGTCGGCGGCAACGTCATGGACGTGGGGCGCGAACAGTTCCTTGTTCGTGGCCTGGGCCTGTTGCGATCTACCAAGGATATCGGTGAGATCGTGCTCAAGGCCGAGGATGGCGTGCCGGTGTATTTGCGCGATGTGGCCACCGTGGTGGAAGCCCCGGCGCCGCGCTTTGGTGCGGTGACCCGCGACGGCGAGGAAGTCGTGCTGGGCATGGCCCTGGCGCGCATCGGCGAGAACGCCAAGGACGTGGTCGAAGCGGTCAAGGGCAAACTCGATGTCGTACGCGATGCGTTGCCCAAGACGATGGTGCTCAAGCCGATCTACGAGCGCACCGACCTGGTCAACAAGGCGGTGGGGACGGCGACTCGCGCGTTGATCGAAGGCTCGATCCTGGTGGCGATCATCCTGTTCCTGTTCCTGGGCGAACTGCGCTCGGCGCTGGTTGTGATCGTGACGTTGCCACTGGCGATGCTGATTGCCTTCATCGGGATGGGCCAGGTTGGCCTGTCGGCCAACCTGATGTCGCTGGCTGGATTAGCGATCGGCATCGGCATGATGGTCGACGGCGCGGTGGTGATGGTCGAGAACGCCTTCCGGATCATGGCCGAGCGTCTCGAGCACGGCGAGAAGGTCGACAGGACCTCCGCGGTGCTGGCGGCGGCGAAGGAAGTGGCCAACCCGATTACGTTTGCGATCGGCATCATCATCGTCGTGTTCCTGCCGCTGTTCGCGCTGGAAGGACTCGAAGGCAAGATGTTCAAGCCGATGGCTTTCAATATTGCCTTCGCAATGGCCGGTTCGCTGATCCTGAGCCTGACCCTGATCCCGGTGCTGGCCTCGATGATCCTCAAGCCCAAGCCGGAGCGCGATACGTGGCTGGTCGCCAAAATCAAACGCGGCTACCGGCCGCTGTTGGACAAGGCGCTGGCACGCAAGCGGGTGGTCGTGGTCAGCGCCGTCGTCGCACTGTTGGCGAGCCTGGCGCTGTTCCCGTTCCTGGGCAAGGAGTTCATGCCGCAGTTGCAAGAAGGCTCGATCATGTGGCGCGTCACGGGCATCCCGTCGACTTCGCTGAACGAATCGATCAAGACCAGCAACACCATTGCCAAGGCATTCGAGCAGTTTCCGGAGGTCGAGACCACGCTGGCGATGATCGGCCGCGCCGAGAAAGGCGAAACTGCCGACGTCAACTACATGGAAATCTACACCGCCCTCAAACCCGAGGACGAGTGGAAGTCCGGCCGAAACATCAAGCAACTCGAAGAAGCCATGCAGGAGACGCTGGAGAAGGTCGTGCCCAACGTGGTGCCGGGCTACACCCAACCGATCCAGATGCGCGTGGAGGAATTGATCTCGGGCGTGCGTGCGACCTTGGCGCTGAAACTCTATGGCGAAGACCTGGAGGAACTCGACCGCATCAGCGGCCAGCTCAAGACTGTCCTCGGCAAGGTGCAAGGGGTGGCCGATCTGTCGCTGGAGGCCAATGTCGGCAAGCCGCAGATTCGCATCCAGGTCGATCGGGATGAACTGGCCCGTCACGGCATGAATGCCGAGGAAGTGCTCACCATCGTCCGCAATGGCCTGGGCGGTGAGCCGGTGAGTGTGCTGCTCGATGGCGTGAAGCGGTTCGACATCGCGGTGCGGTTGAGCGATGCGACTCGCGATTCGGTCGAGGCTTTGCGGAAGATCCCGTTGCGCACGGCCACCGGTGCCTTGGTGCCGTTGTCGGAGGTTGCTGACGTGAGCGTGGCCGAAGGCTACTCGTTCGTCCGCCGCGAGCAACTGCAGCGCTATGCCGTGATCCAGATGGACGTGCGCGGCCGAGACGTCGACGGTTTCGTCAAGGAGGCTGAGGCCGCGATCAAGCAGCAGGTGACACTGCCCGCAGGTTACTGGATCGAGTGGGGCGGCGCATTCGAGAACCAGCAACGCGCCTTGGCGAAGTTGGCGTTGATCGTGCCGATCACGATCTTCTTCATCTTCGTGCTGCTCTACACCGCGTTCAACTCGATCAAGTACGCTGCGCTGATCCTGGCCAACGTGCCGTTCGCCACCATCGGCGGCTTGCTCGCACTGTTTGTCACTGGCCAGTATCTGTCAGTGCCCTCCGCGATCGGCTTCATCGCGGTGTTCGGCGTGGCCATGCTCAACGGCATCGTGCTGGTGAGCTTCCTCAACGAGTTGCGCGACAAGGGCCGATCGGTGCGTGAGGCTGTGATCCAGGGCACAGCCTTGCGGTTGCGGCCGGTGCTGATGACCGCCAGCGTCGCGATCCTGGGCCTGGTGCCGATGCTGCTGTCCAGCGGCGTCGGCGCCGAGACCCAGCGTCCGTTGGCGACGGTGGTCGTGGGCGGATTGATCAGCTCAACGTTTCTGACGCTGATCCTGTTGCCCGTCTTGTACGAATGGCTGGAAAACCGCGCTGAGCGCAAAGCACAGGAGACCGCTCCATGAAACAGATCAAGGCGTTCGTGCACCGCAACCGGGTCTCTGATCTGATCCACGCACTGGAGGCTGCCGGTTTCCAGCGACTGAGCCTGTTCGACGTGAAAGGCCTGCTGCGCGCACTCAGTGCGCGCGAGCAGCAGTACTCGGTCGAGTTGGGCGACAAGGTCATCAATGAAATACAGATGGAGTTGTTCTGTGAAGACGATGACGTTGCCAAGGCGGTCGAAATCTTCCGGACAGTAGGGCGTACCGGCCACGCAGACGCGGGCTGGATCTACGTCAGTACGATCGAACAATCGATGCCGATCAACGACACGCCATGAGCGTGTGGGCACATGAGGGATACCACCATGAAACTGATCGTCGCATTCGTCCATTCCTCCCACGCCGGGCCGGTTGTGCGTGCGCTTGAGCAGGCGGACCTGTACCACCTTTCGCTCAGCCGGGTGCACGGCGTCGTGCAACCAGACGCGGCCATCGTACGAGCGGACATGGGCTCGGAGGGTGAGTTGGAGGTTCGACTGGAGGCCTACTGCGAAGACGCGCATTTTGAGCAGGTCGTCGGACTGATTCGGGAAAAAGGACATGTTGGCGGCCTCCCCTCGGGGGCCGTCTTCGTCCACCCGGTGGACCACGCCTGGCCGGTGAGTCAAGCAGCCGCAGGAGAACGGTGATGGGCGCAGGGCACGATCACGGCACCAGCGAGATCAAGCACGAGAAGCCACTCTGGTGGGCCTTCGGTTTGACCGCATCGTTCCTGATCGCCGAAGTCGTCGGTGGCTTGCTGACCAATAGCCTCGCATTGCTGTCCGACGCGGCGCACATGATGACCGACGTCATCGCGCTGGCGATCTCGCTGTTCGCGGTACGGCTGAGCCGACGTCCACCGGATGCCAAGCGTACCTACGGGTATGCCCGCATGGAGGCCATCGGCGCGATGATCAACGGCGGGCTGCTGTTCGTCGTGGCCGGCTACATCCTGTGGGAGGCAGCGGGTCGCTTTCGGCAGCCGCCGGAAGTGGCCTCCGGAGGCATGCTGGTGATTGCGACCATCGGGCTGGTGGTGAACCTGATTTCGATGCGCCTGCTCAAGGCTGGCAGCGGCACCAGCTTGAACGTGCGTGGCGCCTACCTGGAAGTCTGGAGCGACATGCTAGGGTCGGTGGGCGTCATCATAGGTGCGCTGATCATCCGCTTCACCGGCTGGACCTTGGCTGATCCGATCATCGCCGCGCTGATCGGCCTGTGGGTGCTGCCGCGCACGTGGACGTTGCTGCGTCAGGCCGGCCATGTGTTGATGCAAGGCGTGCCGGCGGGGATGGAACTGGAGTCGCTCCGATCCATGCTGGTGTCTCATCCCGGCGTGCGCGAGATCCACGATCTGCATGTGTGGGCACTGGGATCGCAGCAGCCGGTCCTGACCGCCCATGTAGTGTTACAGGACGCCGGCGTGGATGCCGAGCAGATGCGAGGTGCGCTGGCCGAGGCGCTGAAGGAGCAGTTCAACGTCCATCACGCCACGCTGCAGGTGGAATTGACGCCATGCGGGGAGGCGCATGGTCATGCGTGAAGCGCGGGATGCGCGTCGGACCGAGTGGTTGAGAGTGGATGGGATGGCTGACGGCATGATGGAGGCCCGCCGTCCGCGGTGGCTCCCGTGGACCGGTCGGCGCCCCGAACTGAGCTCAGAAGGTCTGGCGCTGTTGGCGAGCGCGTACTTCGCCGTCACTGCCAATGGCGCGTTTTGGCGTGCCGCGTCCGCCGCCGGCGACCTGTCCGGACCGACAGGCTGGCTGACCGCCGCGTCGCTGTTCGTGGCCATCTTTGCCGTGCACGCAGCGCTGCTGTGCCTGCTTCTGACGCGCTGGACGGCTAAGCCGGTGCTGACGATGCTGCTGCTGACCACGGCGGCAGCAAGCTACTTTGCCAGCGCCTACGCGGTGCATCTTGACCCGGGTATGGTGCGCAACGTGTTGGGCACCGACAGCCGCGAGTCCGCAGAGCTGTTGACGCCGGCGCTGATCGGCATGATGTTAGCCTACGGTTTGTTGCCCGCGGCGTTGCTGTGGACGGTGCGGATCCGACGCACGTCTTGGTGGCGAGCGCTGATCCAGCGCGTCCTCACGGTCGTCGCCCTGACCGCGTTGGCGGTAGTGGCCTTGCTGGTGGCGTTCCAGGATGTGTCGTCGTTGATGCGCAACCACAAGCCCCTGCGCTATCTGATCGCACCGGGCAATTACCTGTCCTCGTTGGGGCGGGTGTTGCTGGGCGATATGGGCGAGCCGAAGGGCCCGCGCCAAGTGGTAGCGGCGGACGCGCGACTGGCCGGCCACACCCCGACGACCAAGCCGCACTTGCTCGTGATCGTGATCGGCGAAACGGTGCGCGCCCAGAACTGGGGCCTCAACGGCTACGCACGCCAGACTACACCGCAACTCGCAAAACGGGACGTAATCAACTTCCGTGATGTCACCGCCTGTGGCTCGAACACCGAAGTGTCGGTGCCGTGCATGTTCTCGGTGATCGGACGCCGCGGTTACGACCGGTCCCTGATCCGCCAGTCCGAGTCGCTACTGCACGTGCTGGAACGCGCCGGCATCAAGACCCTGTGGCGGGACAATCAGACCGGCTGCAAGGGCGTCTGCGACGGCTTGGCGTTCGAGTCGTACCGGCAGCTGCGCAACAATCCGCTGTGCGACGATCGGACCTGCCGCGACGTCATCATGCTGGAAGGGCTGCACGAGGCCATCGACACCAACCCCGGCGATGTGGTGGTCGTGCTGCACCAACTGGGCAACCACGGTCCCAGCTATTTCCGACGCTATCCGCCGGCCTTGCGTGTGTACCGGCCCGACTGCACCAGTCCCGACCTAGGGGCATGTACGCAGCAGGAGATCGTCAATGCCTACGACAATGCGATCCTGGCGACCGACGATTTCCTGGCGCGCACGGTCGATCTGCTGGCCCAGGACGCCAATCACGACACCGCGCTGGTCTACGTGTCCGATCATGGCGAATCCCTGGGCGAACGCAATCTTTACCTGCATGGACTGCCGTACGCCTTGGCGCCAGAAACCCAGGTCAAGGTGCCGATGGTGATGTGGCTGTCGCCAGGAATGGCGGCAGATCGCGGCGTGGATGCCAGATGCCTGAAGCAACAGGCCACCCAGCCGGTCAGCCACGACTACTTGTTCCACTCGGTACTCGGGCTGCTGCAAGTGTCAACTCGCGAATATGACCCTGCGTTCGACATCTTCGCACCTTGCACAGTGCGCACGGCGGCTGCGCAGATTGTGAACGATGATTTCAATGCCGTTGCCGCACCCTGACGGCGGTAACCCTCCCACTGACGCTATGCGCGCATAGCGCCGCCTTATGTTCGAGATGGGGGGTTGGATTCGGGGCGATTGCTGTTCGATATTAATTCTATTATTCTAGAATAATGAAAACGAATCAGGCAATCACCGCGTTGACGGCGCTGGGCCACGCCACCCGGCTTGCAATCTTCCGATTGCTGGTCGAAGCCGGACCGGACGGCCGCATGGCAGGCGAAATCGGCGAGGCGTTGGCCGTACCCGGCGCCACCCTGTCCTTCCACCTGAAGGAACTCGTGCATGCCGGCCTGATCGGCAGCGAGAGCCGGGGCCGCAACGTCTGCTACAGCGCCAACTTCGATGCCATGAATGCGCTGGTCGCCTACCTGACCAACAACTGCTGCGCAGGCTCCCAGGATGCAAGCTGCAGCCCCGGCGCGGCGACCATCTGCGCTGCTGACCGCAACCCCAGACCGCCCCCAATCAAGGAACCCACCCCGTGAAGCGTCGCGTCCTATTCCTCTGCACCGGCAACTCCGCCCGCAGCGTTCTTGCCGAGGCCACGCTCCGCGCCTGGGCCGGCCATCGCTTCGAAGTGTTCAGCGCCGGCAGCCAGCCGACCGGCACGGTCAATCCCTTCGCCCTGGGCCAACTGGCGGCCGAGGGCATCGCCACGGCCGGCCTGCGCAGCAAGTCCTGGGACGAGTTCGCGACGGTGGATGCGGCGCCGATGGACCTGGTGGTGACGGTCTGCGACTCGGCCGCGGCCGAAACCTGCCCCATCGTGTTCGGCGACTTCCTGCGCGCGCACTGGGGGCTTCCCGACCCGGCCGTGGTGGAGGGCAATGACGAGGACAAGCGAGAGGCGTTCCGCCAGGCTCACCGCATCGTCAAGGCGCGCCTGCAGGCGCTGCTGGCGTTGCCGGCCGAGGCCTGGGACGACCATGCAACTCTGAAGGAGTCGCTCGATCGTATCGGCTTCGTGCAGCCTGACGACGAGGGGTCCGTCGATGGCTGAGGCAGCGCCCCGCATGGGGTTGTTCGAACGTTACCTGACCCTTTGGGTCGGGCTGTGCATCGTGATCGGCACCGGTCTGGGGCACTTCCTGCCCGACACCTTCGCAAGCCTTGGCCGCATGGAGGTTGCCAAGGTCAATCTGCCAGTAGCTGCCCTGATCTGGCTGATGATCATCCCGATGCTGCTGAAGGTCGACTTCGGCGCCATGCGGGAGGTAGGCAAACACTGGCGCGGGATCGGCGTCACCCTGTTCGTCAACTGGGCGGTCAAGCCGTTCTCGATGACCCTGTTGGGGTGGTTCTTCCTCCGATATGTGTTCGCCGACTGGCTGCCACCCGACCAGGTCGACTCCTACATGGCCGGCCTGATCCTGCTGGCGGCCGCGCCGTGCACCGCGATGGTGTTCGTGTGGAGCAACCTGTGCCGCGGCGATGCGAACTTCACCCTGAGTCAGGTCGCGCTCAATGACGCCATCATGGTGGTAGTCTTCGCGCCGCTGGTGGCGCTGCTGCTGGGGCTGTCGTCGATCACCGTGCCCTGGGACACGCTGGCGCTGTCGGTCGGCCTGTATATCCTCGTGCCGGTCGCGGTTGCCGTGCTGCTGCGCCGCTGGCTGCTGGCCAATGGCGGGCAGGCGAGGCTCGATGCGGTGCTCGCGCGGCTAGGGCCGGTGTCGCTGGTCGCGCTGCTGGCAACGCTCCTGCTGCTGTTCGGATTCCAGGGTAGGCAGATCATCGAGCAGCCGCTGATCATCGCGATCCTGGCCGTGCCGATCCTGATCCAGGTGTATTTCAACTCCGGTCTGGCCTACCTGCTCAACCGCAGGCTCGGCGTCGCTCATTGCGTGGCTGGACCTTCGGCGCTGATCGGCGCAAGCAACTTCTTCGAACTGGCAGTCGCCACGGCAGTGGCCCTGTTCGGCGTGCAATCGGGCGCGGCGCTGGCCACGGTGGTGGGCGTGCTGATCGAGGTGCCGGTAATGCTGTCGGTGGTCAGGATCGTCAATCAATCCCAGCCCTGGTACGAGCGCCGACTTCGGTCGTCATAGTCCGAGCGGGCGAGTCTCAGGATGCCATTTGGCATACTGCCTAACGGATCGTTAGCCATCACACCAAATATGACTAGACACTCCAACTATTTGAGCATCAGGCATCGAGCCAAGCCCATACCATACGGCGGTGACGGAGTACTGCGAGAGGATGGCGACGCCAACTATGGCTTTAAGTACGTCAAAGGCGATGAGGCCGCGCTCCGCGCCATACCTGAGCTAGCTAAGGACTCGGCCTTGCTTGATCTGGCGCTTGCAATCAATTCTCATCAGACAGGCTTGTTCTCGGTAGGCTGCGTAAGTGGGCCTGTCGACGACGATCAAGGACATCGAGACTCCGGATATATTGAGTTCGCAATAAACTCTAAGTCCGCTATTGCCGACGCAAAGAACTACTTTCCAATATTCTTCCACTTCGATCGCTTCTTGCACACTTCTAATTTTTCCGCACCAACTTCGTTCAATTGGGAGCTGGAAGGCGCAACATTCACGGAATATGGTAATTCGTCTGGTTTTACTTGCACAATTTTTATCAACACGGGCTACTCCGCTACACGCGAAGAGGCCACACACATCTGGGCTAAGTCGCTAGGAGCGCTCGCTCACTTTTTGCAGAGCGTGCCTTCTGAGAGCAGTGACTTCATCTACCCGCAGTGATGGCTAACAGTTCATGTATGGACTCCTCCGTCAAGCAGGGCTGCCTTAGCTGATCTTCGATCGTCGGGAAGTGGTGCGGTTGCAGTCGTGTATTCGGCCTTGGGGTGGACGTTGATCGTCCGGGCCATCATGGAATCCGCGGCGCAGGGGCCTATCGTTCAAGCGGCCTGATGGGCCGGAATTGTTATCGGCGTTGCCTGCACCGGGACCGAACCCTTCGCCATGATCGAGA
>NZ_JACHTF010000029.1 GCF_014145325.1 Marilutibacter spongiae | reverse complement strand
CTCGAACACCTCTTTTGCCAAGTCGATGGCGACGGTCGTAGCATGCATGGCGTGGACTCCTCTCGTGCTCCCGTGTCCCGATCCAGTATCGGTCTGGCTCATCGAAGCCGTGTGGCGACGCGGGAGGAGTCCATTTCATCATTCAAGCCGAAGCCGCTTCGCGGGCCGGCCTAACTCAAGTATTGGGTGTCATATGCACCTTCGAATGCACTTGGTGGGAATCCTGATCCTCGCGTTCGCCGTGTCTGCCTGCGCGCATTCGACGGTCAAACCGTTGATCGACACGCGGCCAGCCGTCAACGTCCAGGAGCTGGAGGGGCGTTTTCGCTTCCCGAAGTGTGTGGTGTCGGTTCCGCTTACGCAGGATCAAGCCATTGCGAGTGCAGGATCGGTGGGTGCGCCGCGCATCAATGAGCGTCAGGAATGGCGGGAGCTGACCGAGAAGATTGCACCAGGTGATGAACTGCGCCATGTCTGGTGTATGCCGCGCCGAGGACGCGGAGGTGTCGACCTTGTGGGGCTCTTTCGTGGCAAGCATCTCCTCGCAGAAGTCCATACCGTGTTCGTGGATTAAGGAGCACGAGGGTGGCATCCAGCAATTCGTCCAAGCCAACGTCGCTTCGCGGCGGGGCGCAACTCGGGTGTTAGGCATATGAAAGCAGGCGCGCTGTTACTGATGCTCCTGGTCGCTGGTTGCGCGCTCACTCCAACCCCGACCTCATCTGTCACGTCACGCGTAAGCTCCACTGCTGCGAGCTGCGGGCTCCTTGGCCAGGACCATTCCGTTCTGCTCAAAGTCCACAACTCCGGGCCGGGAAAGCTCCGTATCAAGGCGCAGGGCGAGTCGGGTCCACCGTTCCGGATGGGTTGGCCGTACTACTCAATCCTGAGCGGCACATCTGATCCTGCACAAGCGTACAAGAGCCCTGCCGGACACGGCCCCCTGCCTCTGGCAACTGTCTCTGTCGGTCCCGGCGACGAGACGGAGTTCTTGCTCTATCTCCCGGAGGGCACCCCGATCTCTGGCGCGCTGCGCTACCGCGTGCAATTTGAGGATCTGGCAGGTCAGGTGCATTACTCTGCACCCTTCAGTGTGTGCGTTACGGGCTCAATGCCCGGTATCAATTCAAGCCGGAACCGCTTCGTGGCGAGGCTCCACCACGGTGCCAGGCTGATGAGAGATGAAGCGTAGCATCCACATTCCTGCCCTGATCCTTCTGGCCGTCACCTTGGGAATCACGGGGGCGGTGATCTTGCTGCTCTGGCAGGCCAGCCAGGAGCCTCCCCATGTCATCCGATGCGGTCATGGCGGATACTCGGTAGTGTCATGCGACACCGACTTCGGCAACCGCGTATTCATTGTCGTCCTGATCGCCGCACCAATAATCGTCGGCCTTGCCCACAAGGCGTTTTTCACAGAGTTCAAGCACACCAAGTGAGCCGCATCCCGGCAATTCATTCAAGCGAATCCATTCCTCGGCCCGGCTCGCTCCAGGCGTCAAGGCACACGAAAGACAATGCAGCCACCCATTGTTGTTGTTGAAAGCGGAGACATCTGCGTCTTCCCATCCGTGGACGCCGCCGCTCGCTACCTTGAGCCTGTTGACGTGCGCAACGGCGAGTATGTTGCCTACGACAGCGCCGGATTTCTGCTAAAGCTCGTTCCAACCGAGCCAGTCGTGAGCATTCCCGGATATCTGTCCAGCCGCTCCCGCCAGGGACAGTTGGCAGAAGTCCTGCGCTTGTACTTGTCACGGGTGTCCATCGAACCCATCCTGACAGAGACAAGGTCTCTTGATGACCTTCTTTCGATCCATGTCAGCCGTTTCGGCTACACGGAGTGAGCACTGACGGGTCATTCATGCCGACGCCGCGGCTCGGCTCAACGCAGGCCAGGGCACCTGCGGAGAGGTACATGCAACGTCGCTCCACGTTCTTGACCCTGTGCCACTTTCCCGCATTTTCCACAACAGGGGTCAGAGCAGGCTTTCCCAGTATGAGGCGAGGAAAAGTACGCCGACCCCAGCGTCCCGGCGGCGCCTGCCCACCCGTCAACCACCACTCGGCCTGATCCACGTGCCAGCTTTCCAGTGCATGCACCAGAAATTTTCTCCCGGTGACATCTTTGGCGTGCCGCTACCCGACGGCTCGATGGCAGTCGGCCAAGTGCTGAGCCTTGAACCTGACGCTCTGAATGCAGTTGGGTGCCTTTTTACTGCGGGGGTCGTGGCAGGCGGGAAGATCATTTCTGCGCCAGAGCCACTCGCCGCCCTGCTTGTCACGCCGGACCTCCTCCAGAGCGGCGCGTGGGCAGTCAAGAGTTCAGGCCCCATCACATTGGAGCCGAGAGAGCGCCCATATGAAGCGTTTCGTGGCTCCGGCTGGGTCGGTGCCAGGATCGTGGGCTCCGCAAATGTCCAAGCACTGTTGTCTGCGTACCATGCCCACATCCCTTGGGATGACTGGCACGATCCAGATTACCTGGACTCGCTGTTGCTACCGGGCGTATCCAGACCGGAATCTGCGGTGCTCCGCAAACGCAGGCGCCAACAATTCGTCGAATCCGCCCCCGCTTCGCGGCCCGGCTCGGCCCAGGTATCGGCGGCCCACGATGACCCCATCTCTAGCTGAAATAGACGTGGCTGAGCGCCCCCATCTTGGAGCAATGGGGGCGCCCGTGCTGCAACGGTCACTCGGACTACTTCGCCAGCGCTGGATTGCTGGCTGCCGCGATAGGGAAACAGCGCTCAGGCTTCTCTTCCTTTGCTGGTACGGCAACATCGAGCCGCCGTCGCTTACCGGTATCGAAGGCATTCCCGATGGTCAAGAACTATGCGAGCAGGCTTACGCCAGCTTGGGGGGTTCGGCCTGCCAAGACCCGGAGGTCTGTTTTGTCGTGGCACTGATGATCGAGCTATGCCCCTGGTGTCTGGGGAATCCAGACCACTGGGAGACAGCAGGGCCTCCCGAAGCATCCGATGCCTATCGCCCGCACGTGTCGGCCGCATCATTTGCAGGTCGCGGCGTGTACGGCGAATACTTCACCTATATGCTCACCGGGGTAGGCGGCTAGCAGTTCGTTCAGGCCACACCCGCTTCGCGCGCACCGACGACCCCAGCGGCCCAGTCCGACTCAGGTAATGACCCTCATGAAACTTCTCTTCGCCCTCGCACTTGGCCTTTTGCCGCTTGGACAAGCCTGCGCGTGCGGCAATGAGTTGGCCGGCACCTGGAGGTCAGACAAAGACATGTCGATGGCTTTTGCCAGGGAAAACTCCAGGATCCAGCCCAAGACAGAGGCGTTCCTTGATGCTCTGTTTGGCCACATGACACTCACGTTCTCGAGTAGCGAGCTACACATCGCCATGCCCGACATCGAGGTTCCCGTCTCCGGACAGATCCGCCCCTTCGCTGGTTTCGACGAGCGCAAGTCATACAAGGTGCTCCTTTGCAACGACTCAATGGTCGTTTGGTCGGCACGGCGACCTTTCGACCAGGATATCGATGCCACCACCTTCAATTTCGTGGACCGGGATACGGTCTGGGTGTATGCCGGCAGCACGGTGCCTGGCATGCCGGATCTGCATGTACGCGAGTACTTCCAGCGAGTACGCTGATCTCCGGAAACTCCTTCAAGGCGAATTCGCTTCGTCTCGTGGCTTTCCATCCCTGGCAAAACAGAGTTCAGAGTAGGCTTTCTCTCCAAGAGTTGAGGAACGGTACTCTGACCCCTTTCCGTACATGGGCTCGCCAGATTGTCATCAAGGATCCACCCAACGCGACGGCGCTTGATGGCCGATCCGGCACTCCCGAAGACTGACATGGCATCTGTCGTGATCCTGCCGGGGCTGGACGGCACTTCAGCACTGCTCGAAGACTTCTGCTCCACGATGAGCGGCCTGGGCGTGCCCGCCCGAGCGGTCGCCTACCCGCCCGACCGTCCGTTGGGCTATGCAGAGCTGGAGCCGATTGCCCGGGCGCAACTGCCCGTGTCGACGCCTTTCGTACTGCTGGGCGAGTCTTTCTCGGGACCCTTGGCGATCCGGATCTCATCCGATCCTCCGCCGGGTCTCGTAGGGGTGGTGCTGTCGACCACGTTTGCCCGGTCTCCGGTTCGCGGCCTGTCGCCGCTGGCATCGCTCGTTCGATTCGCGCCCGCCCGACCGCCCATGCCGTTGCTTTCCTGGTCGCTTCTCGGACAATGGGCCACCCCGGGTTTGCAGCGGCAACTCCGCGCCGCGCTCCATTCGGTCAGCCCGGCCGCGCTCCGCGCGCGGGCTGCCGCGGCACTGCGCGTCGACGTTTCCGGCTTGCTGGGCCTGGTCCGCATGCCAACGCTGCAGCTCGTCGCGAGTCATGACCGACTCCTGGCCAGCTCGGCCCCGGCCCGGCTTTCCACGCACCTGCCATCATGCCGAACGGTCAGGCTCGCGGGACCGCACCTGCTCCTGCAGGCATCCACGCAGCAAGCCGCCCAGGCGGTTGTCGCGTTTGCGCGTGGGGTTCCAGCCGACGAATCCGTGTTCCAAAGCCTGGCCGCACCGTCTGGCAGCCCGATGCAAGCCCCGGAGGGGCAAGCATGATCGGACGCAGGCACCTCGCGTGGATAGCCCTCGTGGCGGCCGCCGTTGCCGGCGGCCTCTGGCTTGGCGCTGCGCGCGGCTGGCAGTCGCCCTCCGACCCCACCGATCAGCTCGGTCTGGAATTCCGCTTCCTGGGGTGTGATGACTGGCCCGAGGATCGGCCGTACGGGACGACCCTCCAACGCTCCGGGTTGCAGCCCGGTCTCATGCTCCGAGTCAGCCACCCGGCAAGCTGCGGCTATTCGGTCCGGGCACCCAGGTACAAGCTGTCGGACGATACCCTGCGGCTTTCCTACGACCTGCATGCGCCCTCGGGCGAGTTCGCAGCCTGCGTGTGCGAATACAAGTCGGAGTTCCGCTTTCGTTCCGACCCCGGGGCACGGCGTGTCGTTTTCGATCACTCTGAAAGCTGACGAGCTCTCGGCCGTTTCAAAACAGGGGTCAGAGTGGACTTTCTCTACGCGAGATTGGAAACGGTACCCTCACCCCTGCTTCCCCAAGTCGATCCCTGCTGCCGTCATCACGATTCTCCGCTACGGTCGAAGGGTCAAGAGCATCGCGCCCGAGGCCCACGCCTATCAGTTCGAGGGCAACCTCGACCAACTGTTCGGGCGCAGGGCGCGAGATCCGGCGTGCGGCCCCGGCTGAATTACGGTGGTGCTGACACCGACGCGTTTTCGGGCTCGCACGCGGGGCTCTCGGCATCTACAGTAGGCAATCTGGAAGACATAAGGCGTTAGGCCGTCAATGTACCTTGCCACTACCCTGGTTGCTCTCGCGCTCAACAGCCCCGCCTCGCCAGAAGCTGAAAAGTTACTCGGGGACTTGGCAGTCGAACTGGCCGCCGCGCGCGCCAGTGAATCGATCGCGTTAGTGAAGTGTCCTGCTTCGATTGATCCGTTGGTTGGGCTCACTGAGGACGCTGTGCACTCAAGACTTGGCGCGCCTGACCTCGATCAACCCGGAACGGGGTTTGACGGTGAGGACGTCAAGGTGCGGCAATACCTTTTTGCTCCGCCCCATGCTGGATGGATTGGCATGGCCGTATCGGCAGGCGGCTACACTGCGGTGGCGCCGTTTGGGGAGCCTTTCACCGTACTGCGGCTCTACTACGACCTTAGCGGAAAGATGCTCGCGGCCCGATGCTACGATCGGCCCAACTAATCGTTCAAGCCGACGCCTTCGGCGAGGCTTAACTCAAGGTGTTGGCCGTCATAGGCGGGTTCGTGGACAAGATCGACCTTAAAAGCGATCTGAAGACTCCATACAGGCCCTCCGCAAAGTCGGTCGTTGAGGTTGGGGTGCCTGCGTTCAACTTTCTCATGGTTGATGGCGATGGTAACCCCAACACTTCCGAGAAGTACAAAGAGACGGTAGAGGCGCTCTACTCCGTCTCGTACACCATCAAGTTCGCGCTAAAGCGGGAAAAGGCGCTCGACTACGTCGTAATGCCACTTGAGGGCTCGACGTCCCCCCGCCTTCAGTAGCAAGGCGGTTTAGAGTCCGGGATCAATCGTAGCGGATGCCAGCTGGCTGGCGTAGTCGCTCGGGGTCAGTCCGCCGAGCACCTTCTTGGGTCGCTCCTCGTTG
>NZ_JACHTF010000027.1 GCF_014145325.1 Marilutibacter spongiae | reverse complement strand
TGGCGGCGCCGCTGGCACCGCTGCCGGTGCAGTACGCCGACTATGCGGCATGGCAGCGCGAGCGCCTGCAGGGCGAGGGGCTGGCGCGCGAGCTGGGGTACTGGCGCACGCAGCTGGCGGACCTGCCGACGGTGCACGGCCTGCCGCTGGACCGCCCACGGCCGGCCCAGCAGTCCTTCGAGGGCGCGCATCTGGAGACACGCGTCGATCGCGACACCCTGGCCGCGCTCAACGCGCTGGCGCGGGCGCGCGGGGCGACCTTGTTCATGGTCCTGCAATCCGCCTTCGCGGCCCTGCTGTCGCGTTGGGGCGGTGGCGAGGACATCGTCATGGGCACGCCGGTCGCCGGCCGCATCCATGCGGACGTGGAACCCTTGATCGGTTTCTTCGTGAACATGCTCGTGCTGCGCACGCCCGTATCCGGCACGGATACGTTCCTGGCGCTGCTCGACCGCAACAAGGCCACCCTGCTGTCGGCCTACGAGCACCAGGAGATTCCCTTCGAATCGCTGGTCGAGGCCCTGCAGCCCGACCGCAGCCTGGGCCATGCGCCGCTGTTCCAGGTGCTCTTCGCGCTGCGCAACCAGGAACCCGTCTCGATGGCCTTGCCCGGCGTCAGGCTGACGGGGATGAGCGACCAGTGGCAACCGGCCAAGTACGACCTGGAACTGCTGGCCACCGAGGACGACGATGGCCTGCGCTGCAACTGGGTCCATGCCGCCGACCTCTTCGATGCCGCGACCGTCCGGCGCCTGGCCGCTGCGTACGGGCGGCTGCTCGCCTGCATCGCGGTGCGACCGGAGTCGAGCGTGGCGGATCTTCCGCTGCTCGACGACGTCGAACGGTCGCGGATCCTCGAGGAGTTCAACCGCACCGGCGTCGACTTCCCCAGCGAGGCACTGGTGCACGGTCTGTTCGAGGCACAGGCCGAACGCACGCCCGATGCCGTCGCGCTCCGCCACGAGGGCGAGACGCTCGGCTATGCCGCGCTGAACGCACGGGCCAATGCACTGGCGCATCGCCTCATCGATGCCGGCGTGAAGCCCGACGACCGCGTGGGCGTCTGCATGGAGCGTAGCATCGACATGGTGGTGGCGCTGCTGGCCACCCTGAAGTCGGGCGGCGCTTACGTACCCATCGATCCGTCGAACCCCGACGAGCGCCTGGGCTACGTGCTGCGCGATTGCGAGCCGGTCGCCGTCCTGGTCCACGGCGAGGCGACCGCGCGCGTGCGCGCACGCCTCACCGGGTCGACGCAACTGGTCGAGGTCGACGCGTTTCCCGCGCGCCCCGGCGGCGTCCACGACCCCGACCCGGCGACGCTCGGCCTCGATCCGGGCCACCTGGCCTACACGATCTACACCTCCGGCTCGACCGGCCGCCCGAAGGGTGCGATGAACGAGCACCGCGCGGTCGTGAACCGCCTGGCCTGGGCGCAACGGACCTTCGGGGTCGGGCCGGGCGATCGCGTTCTGCAGAAGACGCCTTTCACCTTCGACGTCTCGGCGTGGGAGTTCTTCCTGCCGCTCGTCGCCGGCGCCGAACTGGTCATCGCGCGGCCGGGTGGGCACCAGGACCCGGCATACCTCGTGGACGTGATCGAGCGCGAACGGGTGGACATCGTGCATTTCGTGCCTTCGATGCTGCAGGCGTTCCTGGACCATCCCGCGGTGTCGCGTTGCACGGGCCTTCGCCACGTCAAGTGCAGCGGCGAGGCGCTTTCGGCCACGCTGGCGGCGCGCTTCCACGAGCGCCTGCCCGGCGTCGCGCTGCACAACCTCTATGGCCCCACCGAGGCGGCGATCGACGTGACCTACTGGCGATGCGAGCCGGGTGCGTCCCGTGCGAGCGTGCCGATCGGGCGTCCGATCGACAACACGCGCATGTACGTGCTCGACGCCGCGCGCGAGCCGGTCCCCGTCGGCGTGGCCGGCGAGCTCTACATCGGCGGCGCGAACGTCGGTCGCGGCTATCTCGCGCGACCGGAACTGACGGCCGAGCGCTTCAGCGAGGATCCCTTCCTGCCGGGCGGGCGCGTGTACCGCACCGGCGACCTCGGGCGATGGCTCGAGGACGGGAGCATCGAGTACCTGGGGCGCAACGACTTCCAGCTCAAGATCCGCGGCCTGCGCATCGAGGCGGGCGAGATCGAGGCGTGCATCGCGGCCTGCGAGGGCGTACGCGAATGCGTGGTCACCGGCGTTCCCGACGGCGTCTCGACGCGACTGGTCGCCTACGTGGTCCCGCACGACGGCGTCGTGCTCGACGCGTCGGCGCTTCGTCGCTCGCTGTCGCTGCGCCTGGCTGAGTTCATGGTGCCCTCGGTCTTCATGTTCCTCGATGCGCTGCCGCTGTCGGCGAACGGAAAGCTGGACCGCAAGGCGCTGCCGTCGCCCGAAGGCGCGCAGTCGGGCCTCGTGCGGTACGCGGCGCCGGAGGGCCCGGTGGAGCGGCTCGTCGCGGAGGCCTGGGCAGGCGTGCTCGGGCTCGAACGCGTCGGCCGCGACGATCACTTCTTCCGTGCCGGCGGTCATTCGTTGCTGGCCACGCGGATGATCGGCGACGTCGCCCGGCGCACCGGGCGCGAGATCGCCCTGCGCGCGATCTTCGCGCATCCCGAACTCTCGGCGTTCGCTGCCCACGTCGAAGGCCTCGCCGGCGGCAGCCTGTCCGCGATCGACCGCGCCGACCGGTCCCGGCCCTTGCCGCTGTCCCATGCGCAACGGCGCTTGTGGTTCATCGACCGCATGGACGGGGGCAGTCCGCAGTACAACATCCCGGTCGCCCTCCGGCTGGAGGGGACGCTCGATGTCGAGGCCCTGCAACGGGCGCTGGACACCGTCGTGGCACGACACGAAGTCCTTCGCACCACCCTCGTCGAATACGACGACACACCGGTGCAGGTGGTTGCGGCCCCGTGCCGGGTACCGCTGGAAGTGGTCGACCTGCGGTCGCGTCCGGCCGGGCGTCGCGAACGCGACCTGCAGGCCACGATCGAGGACGAGGCGGGCGCGGCGTTCGATCTGTCGAAGGACCTCATGCTGCGCTGCCGGCTGGTCGTGCTGGCCGACGAGACGCATGCGCTGCTGTTGACGGTCCACCACGTGGCTGCCGACGGCTGGTCCACGCGCGTGCTGGTGGAGGAGGTCTGCGAGGTCTACGCGGCCACGCGCGCGGGACGCGAGCCGGCGCTGGCGGACTTGCATGTCCAGTACGCCGATTACGCCGCCTGGCAGCAGGGCGAGACGGGGCGGGCGCGTATCGCCGCGCAGCTGGAGGCCAGTCGCGCCCGCCTGGCCGCGCTGCCGACCGTGCATGGCCTCGTGCTCGACCATCCCAGGCCCGCGCGCCAGTCCTTCGCGGGCGGGCGGGTGGAGACCCGGCTCGATCCCGAGCGCCTGGCGGCATTGAAGGCGCTGGCCGCGGCCCGCGGCTGCACGCTGTACATGGCGCTGCAGGCCACGTTCAAGGCCGTGCTCGCGCGATGGAGCGGCGAGCGCGACATCGTCATCGGCTCGCCGGTCGCCGGCCGCATCCATCCGGACGTCTCGCCGCTGATCGGCTTCTTCGTCAACACGCTGGTGCTGAGGACCCAGGTGGAGCCGGACGCGCCGTTCGAAGCGGTGATGGCATCGGTTCGCGCGTCGACGCTCGCCGCATTCGAAGACGAGCTCGTGTCCTTCGACCAGTTGGTGGAGACCTTGCAGCCGCAGCGCACGACCGCCCACGCGCCGGTGTTCCAGGTCCTCTTCAACCACCAGGAGTCCGATGGGCTGGAGGCCCGGCTGGACGGGCTGGCAATGCGCGAGATCGAACGCGAGGCGGTGCAGGCCAAGTACGACCTGACACTGGCCACGATCGAGGATGCCGACGGGCTTGCGCTGGCGTGGACCTATGCCACGTCGCTGTTCGAACGCAGCACGATCGAACGCATGGCGCGTGCATGGCATCGCCTGGTCGACCAGGCGATCGAGTCGCCCGCCACGCGACTGTGCGACATGCACCTGCACGACGCCGACGATGCCGCGCTCCTGGCCGCCCACGAACAGGGCCCCGAGGGGCGCCGCCACCGCGACCGCATGCTGCCCGAGGCGTTCCGCGCGCAGGCGCTGCGGACGCCCGATGCCCCGGCGGTGCGTGCGGGCGAGGTGACGTTGAGATACGCCCAGCTGGCGGCGGCGGTGGACGCACTCGTCGCGCGGCTGCGCGCCCGCGGGATCGGTGCCGGCGACCGGGTCGGCGTCTGGGTCGAACGCTCTGCGGAGCTGACCGTGGCCCTGCTGGCGATCATGCAGGCAGGGGCGGCCTACGTCCCCCTGGATCGCCGGCAACCGGCGGCGCGCCTGAATGCGATCGTCGGCGACGCCGGCATCGGCATCGTGCTGCATGCGGGCGAGGGCGGGCCCGCCGGACCGGACGGCCCCTGCGACGGGGTGGACTGGATGCCGGTGACGGACACCGACCCTGTCCCTCCCGCGAACGAGAAACCGCGATTCGTCCCGACGGCTGGCGCAGCGGCGGGACCGGGCCCGGACGACAGTGCATACGTGCTCTACACCTCGGGTTCGACCGGCACGCCGAAAGGCGTCGAGATCCGTCACGGCGGGCTGCTCGACTACTGCGCCTTCGCCCTCGACAATTACCATGCCCCGGGCCTGGCCGGCTCGCTCGTAGTGACCTCGCCGGCGTTCGACCTCACGATCCCGGCGCTGTTCGTACCCCTGTTGTGCGGGGGGTGCGTGGAGTACATGCCGCCGCAGGGCGAGCTCGACGCGCTCGCGCGTCGCCTCGACGCCGAGGAGGTCGACGCGTTCCTGTTGCGCATGACGCCATCGCATGCACAGGGCTTGCTGGACTTGATGGACGCCGCCCCGAGGGCGAGCGCGCATGTATTCGTGATCGGCGGTGAGTCCTTCCCCGTGGCCCTGGCGCGCGCACTGGCGCGCAAGTTCCCGCAGGCGCGCCTCTACAACCACTATGGCCCCACAGAGGCGGTCGTCGGCTGCAGCTGGTTCGACGTCAGCGCGCATCTGGACACCCTGCGCGGGTCCATTCCCGTGGGCCGGCCGATGGAGAACACGTGCCTGCGGGTGATGAGCGTCTCGGGGGTCGAGCAGCCGCCCGGCGTGCCCGGCGAGCTGTGGATCGGTGGCGCCGGCGTGGCCAAGGGCTACCTGGGCGATCCCGCGCTGAGCGCCGGGAAATTCGTCGAAGCCACCGCAGCGGGGGGGATGCGCTTCTACCGCAGCGGCGACCGCGTGCGCTGGCGCGACGACGGCAACCTTGAGTACCTGGGGCGCCTGGACGACCAGTGCAAGCTGCGCGGCTTCCGCATCGAGCTTGGCGAGGTCGCCGCGGCGCTCGAGGCCTGCGAGGGCGTGCGCGCGGCGGCCGTTGCGATCCTGGGCGAGGGCATGGCCGCACGACTGGTCGCGTACGTGGTGGGACCGGTCGAGGAGGCCGCACTGCGCAGCGCCGTGGACGCGCGCCTGCCCACCTACATGCGGCCGAATGCCTATGTGTCCATGGCGCAGCTACCGCTGGGCCCGAACGGCAAGCTGGACCGGCGGGCGCTGCCGGAGCCGGCAATGCCCGGCGTCGAACACGTGCCCGCGCAGACCGCCACCGAGGAGGCCCTGGCCGGGATCTGGCGTGAGGTCCTCGGCCTGGAAGACGTCAGCGTGACGGCGAGCTTCTTCGACCTGGGCGGGCACTCGCTGGTCGCGACCCGGATGGTCAATGCCATCCGTCGTGGCTTCGAGGTGGACCTGTCCATGCGGCTTCTGTTCGACCGGCCCGACATCCGCAGCATCGCGGCGGCGATCGACGACCAGCTACTGCGCAAGCGCAACAGCCAAATGGCGATGGAACGACAAGAACACGTTGAGATGGAGTGGTGACATGCGCGCAGCCGAACTGATCGTCCTGTTGAACGAGAACGGCATCTTTCCCCATGTCGTGGAGGGGCGGCTGCGGACGCGCTCGGAGAGCGACCGGATCGATCCCGCCATCGCCGCGCTCATCCGGGAGCACAAGCAGGCCCTGGTCGAGTTCCTCGCCGAGGACGCCCCTGCGTCGTCGGGCATGCCACCGATCCCGCGGCGCGGGGGCGACGACGTGGCGCTTTCGTTCGCGCAGGAACGGCTTTGGTTCGTCCAGGCCCTCGATGCCGGCGCTGGCGATGCCTACCACATGCCCGCCGCCCTGCGCCTGTCGGGTCGGCTCGACGCCCGGGTCCTGAAGCGCGCACTCGATCGCGTGGTCGAGCGCCATGCAAGCCTGAGGACGCGCTTCGAGGAAGACGCGGCCTATCGCGTTCGCGCGCGCGTCGAGGGCGAGGCGGTCTTCGACCTGCGCGAGACCGACCTGTCCTCGCACGAGGCGGAGTCGGCATCGAGGATCGTGGACGCGATCGCGTTCGAGGACATGCATGCGCCCTTCGACCTGGCACGCGGCCCCCTGGTCCGCGGGCGCCTGGTGAAGCTGTCCGACGAGGCACACGTGCTGCTGGTGACGCAGCACCACATCGTCTCGGATGGCTGGTCGCGCCAGGTCTTCGTCCGTGAGGTCTGCGCGCTGTATGCGGCCTTCGCCGAAGGCCGGCCGGACCCGTTGCCGCCGTTGCCGGTCGACTACGGCGACTATGCCCACTGGCAACGCGAGCGCCTGGGCCCGTCTGGCGTCGAGCGCGACCTGGGGTACTGGACCCGGCGCCTGGCGGGCGTTCCGCAGGTGCATGCGTTGCCGCTGGACCGGCCCCGGCCGCCGCGAGCGGCGTATGAGGGCGCGGCACTCGAGTTCCGGCTCGGTCGCGGGGTGCGCGATGCCCTCGCGGCGATCGCGCGCGCGCACGATGCCAGTCTCTACATGCTGCTGCAGGCGGCGTTCAGCGCGTTGCTGGCGCGTTGGGGCGGCGAGGACGACATCGTCGTGGGGACGCCGGTCTCGGGCCGCGTCCATCCGGACCTGGAACCGATGATCGGCCTGTTCGTCAACACCCTCGTGCTGCGCACGCGCGTGGATGGCGACGCGTCCTTCCTGTCGCTGCTCGAGGACACGCGGGTCGGCGTGCTGGAGGCCTTCGACCACCAGGACCTGCCGTTCGAGTCGCTGGTCGAGGCCTTGCATCCGCAGCGCAGCCTGGCCCATGCACCGGTTTGCCAGCTGTCGTTCACGCACCAGGTCGACGCGCCCACGGACATGCGCATGCCCGGACTGGCGGTTTCAAGCATGGACGATGCCTACGAGCGCGCCCGTTTCGAACTGCAGGTGTCCGCGGTGGAGAGCGGGGAGGGCATCCGCTTCCGCTGGCTGTATGCCACGCGCCTGTTCGATGCCGGCACCATCGCCTCGATGGGCACGGCGCTGCTGCGCATGCTCGAATCGATCAGCGTCGATCCGGGGCAGCCGGTGGCGAGGCTGCCGCTGCTGGGCCAGGCCGAACGCGACGCCCGGGTAAATGAAGGCCGCGGCGAGACACCGCCCCTGCAGGCAAACCAGGCGCCCCACGAGGCGGTGGCGGCATTCGCCGCGCGCCGCCCCGGCGACATCGCCGCGGTCGCTCCAGGGGGTAGCGTCGACTACGCCCGGCTCGACGCGCTGGCCACCCGGATCGCCGCGGCGATGCACGCGGCCGGCGTGTCCCGCGGCGACCGTATCGGCATCTGCATGGCGCGGAGCGTGGAGATGCTTGCGTCGATACTGGCGGCCGGAAAGCTCGGCGCGGCCTACGTGCCCCTCGACCCGTCCCTGCCCGCGGCGCGCCTGGCATGGATTCTGGACGATTGCCGCCCGGCGCGGGTGCTTGTCCATGCCGCCACGCGCGATGGCGGCGAGCGACTCCAGGCCACGGTGCCCTGCCTGGACGTGGATGCGCTCGACGCGTCCCCCTGCGCGGCGCCGGCCGCGGTGCCGGTGGAGGACGCGGCCGCTGCGTACCTGATCTATACCTCCGGCTCCACCGGCACCCCCAAAGGCGTGTCGGTCTCGCACGGTGCCCTGCGGCACTACCTGGACCACGCGGTGCGCGAGTACCTGCCAGGCATGGAAGCCGCCGTCGTCGCGACGCCGTTTTCCTTCGATGCGACGGTCACCTCGCTGTTGGCACCCCTGTTGGCGGGCGTGCCGGTCGTGCTCCTGCACGAGGGCCACGACGAGACGATGTCCGGCCTCGTCGAACGGATGGCGGCGCCGACGCCGGGCCTGTTCAAGCTGACTCCGTCGCACCTGGTCGCGCTCGGACATCTGGCGCCCGCGCCGTCCACGACGGCCCACTGCATCGTCGTCGGCGGCGAGGCACTGGCGCGCAACGTCGTCGAGCGCTTCCGGGCGCGGGTGCTGCCCAACGCGGTGATCGTCAACGAATACGGTCCGACCGAAGCGACCGTCGGCTGCACCACCTGGACCGATCGCGGCGACGCGCCCGTGGCGACCGCGTCGTTGCCGATCGGGCGACCGATCGCCCATGCGCGCATCCATCTGCTCGATGCAGCCGGGCAGCCGGTCCCGGTGGGCGTCGCCGGCGAGATGCACATCGCCGGCCCGATGCTGGCCCTGGGCTATTTCGGCCGCGCCGACCTCGATCGCGAGCGTTTCCTGCCCGACCCGTTCGATGCGACGCCCGGCGCCCGCATGTACCGAAGTGGCGACCTCGCGCGGTGGCGCGCCGACGGCACGCTGGAGTACCTGGGGCGCTGCGACCTGCAGGTGAAGGTCCGCGGTTTCCGCGTCGAGCTCGGCGAGGTCGAAGCGGTACTCGCCACGTTGCCGGGCGTGCGCGCGGCCATTGCCGACGCGCGACCGGACGCGGATGCCGGCCTTCGCCTGGCCGCATATCTGGTGGCGGCCGGGGCGGGCGAGCTGGACATGGCCGACCTGCGCGCGCGAACCGCCCGGCAGTTGCCTGCGTACATGGTGCCCAGCGCGTGGGTCCAGATCGCGCAGGTGCCGCTGACGCCCAATGGCAAGGTCGACCGCAAGGCGCTGCCCGAACCGGGAGCGACGCCGCGTGTGCGTGCGGACCACGTCGCGCCCACCCGCCCGCTCGAACATGCGCTCGCCGCGATCTGGGCGGAGGTGCTGGCCGTCGATCGCGTGGGCCTGGAAGACGACTTCTTCGAGCTGGGCGGACATTCGCTGCTCGCGACCCGGGTCGTGGGCGAGATCGCCTCGCGCCTCGGCAAGCGGGTGCCCATGCGCCTGTTGTTCGAGTCGTCGGCGCTGGGAGCCTTCAGCGAGGCCGTCGATCGGGCCGAGACGCAGGTCGCGGTCGCGATCCCGCGGGGCGAAGCCGGTGTCCCTGCACCGCTGTCGTTCGCCCAGCAGCGCTTCTGGTTCGTCGACAGGCTTGAACAGGGGAGTGCGCAGAACAACATCCTCTCCGCCCTGCGGCTTGAGGGAGCGCTGGACCTGGCGGCGCTGCAGCAGGCTTACGACGCCCTGCTGGCGCGGCACGACATCCTCAGGACCACCTTCGAGGACATCGACGGCAGCGCCCGCCAGCGGGTCCACCCGATGCGCCCTGAAGCGATCGTGGTCGAAGGACCTGGCAGCGAGGCCATCGGGGAGGCGGACACCTGGATACGCGAGGCGGTCGTGGCCGAACGCGCCCGCGCCTTCGACCTGGCGGGCGAATGGCCCATCCGCTGCCGCCTGTTCCAGGCGGGCGTGGACGCGCACGTGCTGGTCCTCAACGTCCATCACATCGCCTCCGATGGCTGGTCGCGCGGCCTGATGGTGCGCGAGCTGGTCTCGCTCTACGCCGCGGCCCTGGCCGGCGAGGCACCGGACCTGCCTCCGCTCGCGCTGCAGTACGCCGACTTCGCCCGGTGGCAGCGCGACGCCGCGGAGGGCGACGCCCTTGCCCCGCACCTGGCGTATTGGAGGGCACGCCTGGAAGGGGTGCCGACCACCCACTCACTGCCGCTGGACCGCAGCCGTCCGCCGCAACCGAGCTTCGTCGGCGCGCGCCATGCGCAGCGCATCGGCGTGGCGGGCAGCGCGGGGCTGAAGGCGATCGCGCGGCGACAGGGCGCGAGCCTGTTCATGGCGGTGCACGCCGTCCTCGCGGTACTGGTCTCGCGCTGGAGCGGCGAGCAGGACGTGGTGCTGGGCTCGCCCGTGGTCGACCGTGGCCATCCTGCGCTGGCGGATCTCGTCGGCGTCTTCATCAACTCGCTCGTGCTGCGCACCGACCTGTCCGGCTCCCCGGCTTTCGCCGAGCTGCTGGAGCGGGTGCGCGCGAGCACCCTGGAGGCCTACGAGCACCAGGCGGTGCCCTTCGACCTGCTCGTGGACGAGCTCAAGCCCGAGCGCAGCCTCAACCATCCGCCGCTGTTCCAGGTCAGCCTTACCCTGCACAACCTGGAGGCGGTCGAACTCCAGGCGCCGGGGCTGCGATTCACCCCCGTGCAGGCGGGCACGGCCACCGCGCGCTTCGACATCGAACTGCACGTGGCGGAAGTCGGCGACGAGCTCGCCGTGGAATGGCTGTATGCCACCGACATCTTCGATGCGTCGACCATCGAACGCATGGCGGCCTCCTTCGACCGGCTCGTCGCCGGCATCGTCGCCGATCCTGCCTGCCCGGTGGACGCGCTGGCCCTGGTGCATGGCGAGCAGGCCGCGCGCCTGCGCGATTGCAGCGTCGGCGCGCAGGTGCCGCTGCCGGACCTGTGCGCGCACGAACTGTTCGAGGCGCATGCCGCCGCCGATCCGGAGGCGCTGGCAGTCGAATGCGATGGCGAATCGCTGACCTACGGCGAACTCAACGCCCGTGCCAACCGGATCGCGCATTACCTGGTCGGGGAGGGCGTGCGGCCCGACGACCTGGTCGCACTCTGCGTCGACCGCTCCTGCGAGATGCTGGCCGGCCTGCTCGGGATCCTCAAGGCCGGCGCGGCCTACCTGCCGATCGATCCGAACTATCCGGAAGAACGCGTCGCGGCCATGCTCGAGGATGCGGCGATCGAGCACGTGCTGGCGCAGTCGAGCGTCCTGCACGCACTGCCGGTGCTGGCGGAGCGCCAGGTCCTGCCCCTGGACGAGCCCCTGCACGCGGCGATGACCGGCCACCTGCCCGCCACCGACATCCCCGTGCGCGAGCGCGGCCTCACGCCCCGGCACCTGGCGTACTCGATACATACCTCGGGTTCGACCGGGCGGCCGAAAGGCGTGCTGCTTGAGCATCGCGGCCTGGTCAACCTCGCTGCCTATCATCGCGACCGGCTCGGCGTCGGTGCGGACAGCCGGGTCCTGGCCTTCGCTTCGATCGGTTTCGACGGCGCGGCGTGGGAATGGCTGATGGCGCTGGCCAACGGCGCCAGCCTGCACGTCTGCGTCGAGGAGGACCGGCGTTCGGTCGAACGGCTGGCCGACCTGCTGGCGCACCGTCGGATCACCCATGCAGCGATCCCGCCGGCCGTGCTGGCCCACCTGGACGCCGACCGCGACTACGCGCTGCGCGTGCTCGTGGTTTCCGGCGAGGCCTGTGAGCAGGCGCTCGCCTGGAAATGGGCCCGGCGCTGCCGGGTCTGCAATTCCTATGGGCCGTCCGAGGCCACGGTGGCCGCCACCCATGCCGAGGTACGCGACGGCGTGCCGATCGACCTCGGTCATCCGCTGCCCAACGTGGAGGCCTGGGTGCTGGACGACGCCGGCGGCATGCAGCCCGTCGGAGTCCCGGGCGAAATCTGCCTGGGCGGCGCCGGCCTTGCGCGCGGCTACCTCGGGCATCCGGGACTCACCTCGCGGAAGTTCGTCGCACATCCGCATCGTCCCGGCGAACGCCTGTACCGTACCGGCGACAAGGGTGCCTGGAGCGGGTCGGGGACGTTGCGCTTCCTCGGGCGCGTCGACGACCAGGTTAAGCTGCGCGGCTTCCGCATCGAACCCGGCGAGATCGAGGCGCGCCTGCGCCAGCACGCGGAAGTCGAGGACGCGCGCGTCCTCGTGCGCGAGGACGTGCCCGGCGACAGGCGCCTGGTGGCTTACCTGGTCTGCGTCGACCGCGGCGACGAGGCCGAGACCAACGAGGTCCTGCTGGGCAAGATCCTGCGCGCCCACCTGCGGGCCACTCTGCCGGACTACATGACGCCTTCGGCCTTCGTCGTGCTGGACGCCTTCCCGGTCACGGCCAATGGAAAGCTCGACAAGCGCCGGCTGCCGGCGCCCGACTACCACGCGCAGCAGAGCCATGTGGCGCCGCGCGATGCGACCGAAGCGCGGCTCGCCGGCATCTGGCAGCAGGTGCTGGGGGTGGAACAGGTCGGCGTGCACGACAATTTCTTCGAGATCGGCGGCGATTCCATCCTCGCCATCCAGGTCGTATCGCGGGCCAACCAGGCCGGGATGGGCCTGAGCACCAAGCAGTTGTTCGACGCCCAGTCGATCGCGGAGCTGGCCTTGCAGGTGTCCGCGCCCACCCAGGTCCTCGCGCCCCAGGACGCGTCCCAGGGCGAGCAGGTGCTGCTGCCGATCCATCGCCTGTTCTTCTCGATCAGCCAGGCCGGTCGCGACCACTACAACATGGCCGTGCTGCTGACGGTCCCGGAGGGCTTCGACGCCGCGGCCCTGGAGCCGATCACCTCGGCCCTGTACGCGCGACACGACGCGCTCCGCCTCCGCTTCGACGAAGTGGCCGCGGGCGAATGGCACGGGCGCTACGCGACCGCCGACTCGCAGTTGCTGGCGGACAGCGTGGTCCGGGAACTGCTGCCCGCCGACGCGGGCGAGGCCGTGGCCTTCATCGAGTCGCGATGCGATGCCTGGCAGGACGCCTTCGACCTGGGTGTCGGTCCGCTGTTCCGGCTGGTCCATTTCCGCTCGCCGCAGGGGCGGGCGGAGGATGAGCGGCTGCTGGTGATCCTCCACCATGCGGTCGTCGACGGCGTGTCCTGGCGGATCCTGTTGGCCGACCTGGAAGCGGCCTACCGGCAGTTCAGGACCTCGGGCGAGGTGCGCCTCGCGGCGAAGACGTCTTCGTACCAGCAGTGGGGCGAAGCCCTGCTCGCGCATGCCCTCGGCGACGACCTTCTGGCGCAGCGCGACTATTGGGTCGCGCAGGCGGGCGCTTCGGTCCCCCCACTCCCCACGGACCGGCCCGCCCACGGCCTGGGACGCGTCGAGGACACGCGCAAGCTGGCGATCGAGCTCGACGAGGCGGCCACGCGCAGGCTGCTCCGCGGCAACGCCGCCTACCGCACGCGGATCGACGAGCTGCTGCTGGCCGGGGTGTACCTGGGCATGCGGGCCTGGACGGGGGCGGAGGCCCTCCGGGTCAGGCTCGACGGCCACGGCCGCGAGGCCTTGTTCGACGCGCTGGACGTGTCGGCCACGGTCGGCTACTTCACCAGCGTGCACCCGCTGGTCCTGCGCAGCGCGTCCGGCCGGGTGGAAGACGTCCTCAAGGCGGTCAAGGAGCAGGTGCGGGGCATCCCCGGCCACGGCATCGGATATGGGTTGCTGCGCTATCTGCGGCAGGAGCCGTCCGTGGTCGCGGCGGCGGAGGCGGCGGGCGAACCGGAACTGGAGTTCAACTACCTGGGCCAGTTCGACCAGACCCTGAACGCAGGTACCGCGTTCCAGGCCGCGCCCGAAAGCGTGGGGCGCAAGGAGTCCGGCGAACGCGATCGCGCACACCACCTGGGCTTGTCCGGCAAGGTGTTCGCCGGGCAGTTGAGCTTCGTCCTGGACTACTGCGCCACGCACTACGACGAGGCCACCATGCAGGCGCTGGCGCAGCACCTCAAGGCAGGCCTGCAGGCCATCGGCGAGCATTGCGCCGCCGTCGGCACCGGCGGCCATACCCCGTCGGATTTCCCGCTGGCCCGCATCGACCAGGCCTCGCTCGACGCCCTGCAGCAACGCTACCCGGCGATGTCCAGGCTGTACCCGGCCACGCCGATGCAGGCGGGCTTGCACTACGAGAGCCAGGTGGAGCCGTCGACCTACGTCGTGCAGATATGGCCCGTACTGAAGGGGGCGCTCGATGCGCATGCCTTCCGCGAGGCATGGACGCAGGTGGTCGCGAGGCACGACATCCTCAGGACCGCGTTCGTCGCCGATGGCGGGACCCTGCACCAGCTGGTGCAGGCCTCCGTGTCGCTGGAGTGGCACGAGGAGGACCTGCGCGGCATTCCGGCCGAGGCGCAGCGGGCGAGGTTCGATGCCTTCCGCCAGGCCGATCGCCTGCGCGGCTTCGACCTTGCCAGCGCCCCCATGCTGCGCATCGCGCTGTTCCGCCTCGACGAGGGGTCGCACCAGCTGCTGTGGACCCAGCACCACATCCTCAGCGACGGCTGGAGCAGTCCGCTGATCTATCGCGACGTCATGACGGCGTACCAGGCGCTTGCCGATGGCGGTCTCGCGGACTTCGGTCCGGCGCCGGTCTACGAGCACTACATCGAATGGCTGCAGTCGCGCGATCCCGCGGCGGCGCTCGGGCACTGGCGAGCGCTGCTCGCGGACTTCGATTCGCCGACGCCGCTGCTCATCGCGCCTGCGGCGGCAGAAGCGCCGAGGGCCACGCGCGAGTGCCGGCTGCAGCTCGGCGTGGACGGGACGCGGGCGCTGCAGGGCCTGGCCCAGTCGACGCGGACCACCGTCAACACCTTGCTGCAATGGGCCTGGGGCTATGTCCTGCATCGCTATTGCGGTGAGCAGGACGTGGTCTTCGGTGCGACCGTGTCGGGGCGCCCCGCCGAAGTGCCGGGTATCGAGGAGATGGTGGGGCTGTTCATCAACACCATCCCGGTCCGCATCCGGTTCGAAGCGGGCGACGACGTCGAATCGGGCCTGCAGCAGTTGCAGGAGACGTTCAGGCAGGGCAACGAACACGCGTACCTTTCCCTCGCGGAAGTCCAGCGCTGTTCGGCCGTCCCCGGCGGCATGCCTTTGTTCGATAGCCTGCTGGTGTTCGAGAACCTGCCGGCCGACGCGAAGATCGAGGGTGCTTCGCGACTCACCTCCCTCGAGGTCGAGAGCGCCGAAAGCCGACAGGAAAGCCACTATCGCCTGACGCTGGTGGCGATGCAGGACGAGGCCCTGCAGATTCGGGCCTGTTACGCCGCCGATGCGTTTGCCGACGATGCGGTGGCGCGGATGCTCGAACACCTGCATCGGGTCCTGCTGGGCATGCCCGCCTGGGTGGAGAGGGGACAGCTTCCCGCTTGGGTCGGACCCGAAGAGCGGGCGTTGCTACAGGCCTGGTCGGGGTCCTCGCAGCCCTTGCCGCACGCCAGCGTGCTGGCGGCCTTCGAGGCTCGGGCCGATGCCACCCCCGACGCGCTCGCGCTGACGGGCGAAGGCCGGCAATGGACCTTCGATGCCCTGGACCGTGCCGCCAACCGCCTGGCCCATGGCCTGCGCGAGGCCGGGGTCGGCGCCGACGTACGCGTGGCGATCTGCGCCCCGCGCAGCGCCGGCTTCGTGGTCGCGATGCTGGCCGTGCTCAAGGCCGGCGCGGCCTACGTGCCGCTGGAGGTCGATGCCCCGGCCGCGCGCCTGGCGCAGTTGGTGG
>NZ_JACHTF010000026.1 GCF_014145325.1 Marilutibacter spongiae | reverse complement strand
ACAACGAGGAGCGACCCAAGAAGGTGCTCGGCGGACTGACCCCGAGCGACTACGCCAGCCAGCTGGCATCCGCTACGATTGATCCCGGACTCTAAACCGCCTTGCTACTGAAGGCGGGGGGACGTCGCCGCGGCCGCCGATGGCGCGGAATCCCACTTCGATGAGTTCCGGTGCCCGTCAACCCAGCGTCGCCTCATTTGAGACAAGTTCCGATATGCTCTGCTCTATGAGCGCGCTACGCATTCGCATCGAGCTGAACAAGGGGCGAGTTGGTATGCCCTTTGGCAAGCTGGCGCGTGTGTGTCAGGAGGCGACCAAGTTCCTTGAGATGCTCTGCGAGGACTTGGAGTTGCCGGAAGGCGATGCGTGGCTCGCTGAGGAGTTTGAGAATGCCTCCCTGATGTTCGATGTTCGCCATGGGATTCAGATTGACCCTGTGGCTGCTGAGGTTGCAAGGCAGGCGATGGGGATGGTCTTTGGGGAGACTTCGGAGTACCTCCCGGTGGCGGTCAAGATTCGCACCGAGACCCGGCGTCAGTTCCGGAAGATGACGCGCGCCCTCGACCCTGATGAATACATGCGCATCGGCGTCTATCGTGGGGACGAACATCGCCCGGATCGCTGGTACGAGATACAGCGATCTGATGCCGTCGAGCTGACGGAAGGCATCATCGACCGCGGTACCTACGGGGAAGTACAGGGCGTCGTAAACGCATTCTTCAAGGAGGCCCAGCCTCCGTACGTGCGCATTCGTGAACTATCCACGGGCAACCTCGTGAAGTGCTTCTTCCGAGCCGATCAGTATCAAGCGGCCGTTGAACTTCTTGAGGACAAGGACGCTGTCGTGTTCGTTGAGGGGTGGCTGCGCGAGGACGCCTCCACGGGAGCCACTCGCGAGGTGCGAGTGGAAGACTTCACTCCGGCAGTCGAGTTTGATGAGAGGGCCGTTGAGGCGCTTTACGGTGCCGTTCCGGACTATACCGGCTCCCTGACGAGCGAGCAGTTTGTGGAGAGGATTCGCGGTGACCGATAAGCCCAAGATCTATCTCGATGCGGCGCCGATCATTGACCTTGTCAAGTTCAAAGTCGGTGTGGGGATAAATCTCGAGCGGGAGCGTGATGCGTGGCATCTGCAGCAGTTGCTGAAGGCCGCCCGTGCGGAGGAGGTTGAGATTTATACCTCTACTCTGACCGTGGCTGAATGCACCCACGTTGAAGATCCGGCGAAGTTGGAACTGGCTAAGCCACTGTTCTTGCAGGTCCTCACCTCCGGTCGAGGCGGCGTCAAGCTGGTTCAGCCGATTCTGTCCATCGTTGAGGACGCGAGGAACCTCCGCTGGTCGCATGGCATCCACTTGAAGGGCATGGATTCTGTCCACGCCGCAACCGCACTCAAGTTCCGCTGTGACGAGTTCTTGCATCGCGACGGGAAGATCAGCGGAGCGGGTGCGGCATTCCAAGCGCTTGGGATGCGCGTGTGCGCACCATCTGATACGCAGTTCCTGCCTAATGAGTACCGGCAGGAATCACTTCTTATGAAGGAAGTAGCGCCACAATAGCCGCCTCATGTAGTGGCTTGGGCTATGCGGACTACGGTGCTGCGGCAGATTGGCTGGCAGCGAAGAACAGCTGGATCGCACCATCTTGTTTACGCTGCATAGCGCCGGGGGGAAGGAGTTTTACCTGGTCTTCATGTTGCAGTTGCCAGTTAGAATTGTGCGGAAATCGGCTTTGCCTCCCCGGTAGATGCCTTGAGATCGTCGAGATAGTCCGCCCAGACCTGCATCATCTTCACTCGCTGCTTCAGGTACTTGGCCTTGTTGTAGATGCCGCGGATCTTGTCGGTGCCCTGATGCGACAGCTGTGACTCGATCACGTCGCCATGCCATTGCAGCGTTTCGTTGAGCTCTGTCGACGCAAGGTGCCGGAACCCGTGCGCAGTGATCATGTCTCTGCCGAAGCCCATGCGTCTCATGGCCTTGTTGATCGTGCCGTCGGAGAGCGGTGCTTTCGATTTCCGGGTGCCTCCGAAGACATACCGACCCCCATGCGTATGTGGAACCAGCTCCATCAGGAGCTCGACCGCTTGGCGTGGCAGGGGCACGGTGTGAGGCTCAGTCTTGTTGGATTCTTTCTGCTTCTTCCGCAGCTTCATGTGGGCAGGCGGGATCGTCCAAAGTGCCTTGTCGAGGTCCACCTCCTCCCACTCCATCGCACGGATCTCGCCCGGGCGCTGGAAAAGCATGATGCTTAGCCTGAGCGCAATGATGGTCCTGAGTTCGCCGGTATCTGTGTCGCATGCCTTGAGCAGGCGACGAAGGTCAGCAGGGTCTTTGAGGGTTGCGTAGTTGCTGGTCGTGCGTTCCGGCAGGGCTCCCCTCAGGTCGGACGCCACGTTGCGACTGGCGATGCCGGTGCTGATCGCATAGGCGTAGATCTGCTCGCAGTACGACCTGACCCGGTGCGCCGTGTCGATGATCCCGCGGTCTTCCATTCGGGTGAGAACCGATAGAAGTTCAGGCGTCGTGATGTCCTCGATTGGTCGGTGGCCGACGTACGGGTAGACGTGCTTCCTGAGGCGAATGCGCACCTTATCGGCATGCTTTTCGGTCCAGGAAGGGGCCTTCTTCGTCATCCAGCGCTGGCTGGTCAGCTCGAAGGTGTTCTGGGCCGCAACGGTCCGGGCGTCCTTGGCGGCCCGTTGTTGGGCCACGGGGTCGATGCCCTGGCTGATGAGACGTTTCGCTTTGTCCCGAGCCTTGCGGGCCTCGCTGAGCGGAACCTCGGGGTATTTGCCCAGCGCGAGGATGCGCTCCTTTCCATGGAGTCGGAACTTGAGGCGCCAGAGGCGCGATCCGCTCTCGCGCGCCTCCAGGAAGAGGCCGCCGCCGTCAAAGAGGCGGTTGCTGGTGCGGGTGGAGTGCTTGTGGGTTCGGCACTGCGTGTCGATGAGGGGCAAGATCCGTCTGGCCATGGAAAAGGGCTCGCTTGGGGGTACGTTTCGACCGTACCCTCATCGATACCCCCATCAAAATTGGCTTGTGATCTGCCTCTTGACCTCTCTTGGGCACAAAAAACCCCGCAATTACGCGGGGTTAGAAGACTTTGGATCATTCCTGGATCTTCGTGATCCATCAGTTTGGTGGCTATGGGTGGACTCGAACCACCGACCCCAGCATTATGAGTGCTGTGCTCTAACCGGCTGAGCTACATAGCCACGGGGTGAACCGCGAATTGTTCCCGGATCGGGCGCGCGTGTCAATCACCTTTGGGGCGGCTTGTGGATAACCGGGGGGCGTGGCAGAGTCGAAGCCAGTGACGTAAGTCAACGACTCAGGAGTCCGCATCGTGATCGATCCGGACGGTTATCGCCCCAACGTCGGCATCGTGCTGATGCGTCCGGATGGACGCCTGTTCTGGGCCCGCCGCGTCCACCGGGACGGCTGGCAGTTCCCGCAGGGCGGGATGAACAGCGACGAAACGCCGATCGAAGCCATGTATCGCGAACTTCGCGAGGAGACCGGCTTGCTGCCGCACCACGTCGAGGTGCTGGGCGAGACGCCGGGGTGGCTGCGCTACCGGCTGCCGCAGCGTGCGATCCGCCGCCACGAACGCCTGGTATGCATCGGCCAGAAGCAGGTCTGGTTCCTGCTGCGCCTGGTCGGGGACGAGTCCGAGCTGCGGCTGGACCTGACCGACAAGCCCGAGTTCGACCACTGGCGCTGGGTGGACTTCTGGTACCCGGTCGAGCACGTGGTCATCTTCAAGCGCAGCGTCTATGCCCGCGCGCTGATGCACCTCTCGCAGTTCGCCCGCGACATGGGCGAGGGCCTGGCGGTGCCGCCGCCGCAGGAGGTGGTCCAGCGCAGCCTGGGCTGGGACGGGAAGCGCGGCCGCAGCCGACCGCGTGCCCGGCCCCTCCAGCATCCGCGGGGGCAGGGGTCGGGCAATGCCGGAAGCGGGCGCAACGGGCCGGCCTGAGCCGGTCCGCAGGGCCGGCACTGGCCACTGTGCCAGGTGGCTGAAGCCCTGAATAGGGCTGATGTTGACAATCATTCTCATTCGTAGTGCAATGCGGATGCAGCCAGTCCGGCTGCGAGATCCGGCGCCCCGGCGTCCCTGCCCATGTATGTCTGCATCTGCAACGGCGTCACCGACCACGACATCCGCCAGGCGGCCGAAGCCGGCTGTGGCAGCGTGCCGGAACTGACCATGCGGACCGGGGCCGGTGCCAACTGCGGCAGCTGCCTGGACCTGGCCGCGCAACTGCTGGTCGAGCATCGCCGCGCGCGCGAGCTGCCCCTGCCGGTGCTGTCGCAGGCCGCCTGAGCCCGCGCCCGGATCGCCGACCGGCGGTCCCGTCTCCACTCCCGTCGTTCCGTATCGCCACTGATTCGCGTCTGCGGCTGCAGCCGATTCGTGTTTCGCCATGGCCGCGCGCAAGCGGCTAAAGTGCCCGCATTGCCGCCACACGGAGCACCGCCATGAAGGGCGACGCCAAGGTCATCGAATTCCTCAACAAGGCGCTCTTCAACGAGCTGACCGCGATCAACCAGTATTTCCTGCACGCCAAGATGCTGAAGAACTGGGGCCTGAAGGAACTGGCCGACCACGAGTACCACGAGTCCATCGACGAGATGAAGCACGCCGACAAGCTGTCGGACCGCATCCTCTTCCTCGATGGCCTGCCAAACTTCCAGGCCCTGGGCAAGCTGCGCATCGGCGAGAACCCGAAGGAGCTGCTGGCCTGCGACCTGGCGCTGGAGAACGAGGCCGTGCCGCTGCTGCGCGAGGCCATCGCGTACTGCGAGTCGGTGTCGGACTATGTCAGCCGCGACCTGTTCGCCGAGATCCTCGACTCCGAGGAAGAGCACATCGACTGGATCGAGACCCAGTTGTCGCTGATCGAGCGCATCGGCGAGCCGAACTACCTGGCGCAGAAGCTCGAGGGTTGATCCGCCACCCGGGCTGCCGGCCTCAGGCCGGCGAAGGCGGTCGCGGCGTGCGGCGGAACAGCTTCCGCCAGACCCACCACATCGACAGCGCGATCGACAGGCTGACCAGGGCCACCAGGCCCAGGGTCAGCCAGGGATAGGCGAACACCAGCGCCAGCGCGCCGACCACCGCCACGTCCTCGCCGACCGAGGCGGTCCAGTTGGTGACCGGCTCGGGCGAGGCGTTGAGCATCGCCCGGGTGCCCGACTTCAGGGCATGGCTGGTGAGGGCCACCCCGGCGCCCGCCGCCAGCGCCCCGGCGCCCAGGTCGCCATCGGGCGACAGCGTGGCCGCGGCCAGGAAGGCGCCGGCCGGCACGCGCAGCAGCGTGTGCAGGAGGTCCCAGCCGGAATCGACGCCCGGGATCTTGTCGGCGAAGAACTCCACCAGCGCCAGTGCGCCGGCAACGCCCAGCACCCAGGGCGACTGCGTGGCCTGCAGGGCCTCGGGCAGGTCCAGCCAGCCCAGGGCACCGGCCAGGCCGACGCCGAAGACGGTCAGGTAGACGCGGATGCCGGCGAGCCAGGCCAGAACCACGCCAATTGCGAACAGGTGCGCATCAGTCATCGTCGCGACCCCGCTAGAATGTCCCTCGAGTATAGAGGCAGGAGCGTGCCGCAATGCGGGCGGCCCGGACATGACCCCAACCCCCCATCGCGAGCCCCCAGCGCGCTATCGCATCGTCCGCGACGGTCCGGACCGGCGCCCGCTGTGGCTGGTCCTGGCGCTGCTGGCGTGGGCAGGCAGCCTGGTCGCGGTCTGGCAGTTCACCCGCAGCATCGCCGCGCCGAAGCTGCCGCAGGTCAGCCAGGCCCTGGGCCAGGCCGAGGGCACGCTGCGGCGGCAGGGCTCGGAACTGGAGGAACTGCGCCAGCGCGCCGCGATCCTGGAGAAGTCCGACCAGATCACCCGCGACGCCAACAAGCAGGTCCAGCGCACCCTGGCCGAGCGCGAGGAGGAGATCGCCGGCCTGCGCGCCGACGTGGCCTTCTACGAACGCCTGGTCGGGGCGACCAGCCCACGCAAGGGCCTGAACGTGCATTCCAGCCAGTTCGTCCCCGAGGCGGGCGGCACCTGGCGCTACGAGATCGTCCTCACCCAGAACCTCAACCGCGGCGCGGTCAGCACCGGCCAGCTCAAGTTCCAGGTCGAGGGCGTGCAGGACGGCAAGCTCGCGGTCATCGACTGGGGGCGCCTGCACCAGAAGCAGGAGGCGGCGGGGCAGGCGTATTCGTTCCGCTACTTCCAGCAGCTCAGCGGCAGCATCATGCTGCCGGTGGGCTTCACGCCGCAGCGCGTCCGCGTGCGGCTGAACACCGGGGAAAAGACCGTCGACCAGACACTGGCCTGGCAGGTCGGGAATGCCGGCGAGGATGCGCGCGCGGTCACGTCCACGGCCGTCGCGGCCACGGCTTCACAAGGGGAATCCTGAGCATGTTCAAGAACAAACCGGCCCAGCTCGATGGCCACGTCGACACCCTCATCGGCCCGCAGGTCGTCATCCGCGGCGACCTGGAGTTCAGCGGTGGGCTGTTCATCGAGGGGCGCGTGATCGGCAAGGTGATCGCGCTCGAGGGCGAGAAAGCGATGCTCACGCTGGCCGAGAGCGGCGTGATCGAGGGCGAGGTGCACGCCCCGCTGGTGGCGATCAACGGCACGCTCAACGGCGACGTCCACGCCGCCGAGCGGGTCGAGCTGGCGAGCAAGGCGCGGGTGCGCGGCAACGTCCACTACAAGGTGGTGGAGATGTCCGCCGGCGCCACCCTCACCGGCCGCCTGATCCACGCCGACAGCGTGATGGGCGAGCAGGTGAGCGCCTACGCCGAGCGCGAAGCCTTCACCGAAGCGGCCTGAGCCCCGTCGCCGCCAACTGAACCGCCCCGACACGGTCGGCGCGGTGGCGGCTTGACGCCCCGCGGTCCGCCTCCTATATCAAGGAGATGGACGACAAACCGCTGGACGACGCCGCGCCCGACGCCCCTCCGCCCGCCGCCGCGCCCGGTGGGGCGGCGTCCCCTCCATCCCACCCAGCGCATCCACCGCTGTCGCCGGAATTCCGGCGCCGCGCCGCGTGGGCGGCCGCCGCCGTGTTCGTCCTGGCGCTGCTGTTCGGTGGCTGGGGCCTGTGGCGGGTGGTCGCACCGGCCTCGGGCGACCTCAAGGGCCAGTTGGCGAGCAGCGAAGCTAAGGTCCGCCGCCTGGGCGAACAGAACGATGCCCTGGCCCAGCGCGTGGCGACCCTGTCGCGCTCCGACCAGATCAGCCGCGACGCCAACCGCGACGTGCAGCGCACCCTGGCCGAGCGCGACGAGGAAATCGCCGGCCTGCGTGCCGACGTCGCCTTCTACGAGCGGCTCGTCGGCGCGACCGCGCAGCGTCGCGGCCTGAGCGTGCACGGCATCCGCTTCCAGCCCCAGGGCGACACCGCCTGGCATTTCACCACCACCCTGACCCAGAACCTCAACCGCGGCTCGGTCAGCAGCGGCGGCCTGCAGCTGCAGATCGAGGGCACGCGGGCCGGCAAGCGCGAGGTGCTGGCCTGGTCGATGCTGCGCCAGGATCCCAGTGCAGCGGGCCTGCCGTACTCGTTCAAGTACTTCCAGCAGGTCGAGGGCGACGTCTTCCTGCCCGAGGGCTTCGACCCGGTCCGCGTCCAGGTCCAGCTCAATCCGCGCAACGGCGCCGCGGTGGAGCAGTCCTTCACCTGGGCCGACAGCACCCGCGATTCGCCGCTCAACGGTGCCGAGGCCGACGCGCCGTCGACCGCCGGGGACTGAAGCGCCGCTGCGCCCTGCGCTTGAATATGCGGCGCCCGCGCCCCATCCTGACCGCATGGACATCACGCCCCTCCCGACCGCCCCGGCGGACGCCGCGCCCGGCTACCAGTCGCTCGACCGGCCCCTGCAGTTCACCTCGGCGGCCGCCGCCAAGGTGCGCCAGCTGATCGCCGAGGAAGGCAACGAGGCGCTGAAGCTCCGCGTGTACATCCAGGGCGGCGGATGCTCGGGCTTCCAGTACGGCTTCGAATTCGACGAAGCGCAGGCCGAAGACGACCTTGCCGTGCAGACCGACGGCGTCACCCTGCTGGTCGACCCGCTCAGCCTGCAGTACCTGATGGGCGCGGAAGTCGACTACACCGAAAGCCTGCACGGCGCCCAGTTCGTGATCCGAAATCCGAACGCCAAGACCACCTGCGGTTGCGGCTCCTCGTTCTCGGCCTGAGCGCCATGGCGCGCGGATGCCCGGCCCGCTTGCGACCGACGGGGCGATCGGCATGACCGCGCCTTTCGCCTTCACCCCGACCGCGGCGGGCGAGCTGCCCGAGGCCGGCTTCGATCGTGCCGATCGCCTGCGCGGCGACAATGCCGCGCTCGATGCCCTGTGGCCGGATGCGCGGGTGATCCTGCTCGACGACGGCGGCCAGGCGCTCGCCGATGCGACGCGCTCGCTCGCCGCGCCGACCGGGCGTACGCTCAGCCAGGGGCCGGGCGGCAGCGGCCTGGCGATCTTCCTCGGCCTCGCGCCGGACGGCGAGGCCTGGTTCTCGCTCGACGCCGCGCTCGTGGCCTTCCAGGCCCCGGAGCGCGTCGACCTGCGCAGCGCCGCGGCGCACTGGCCGGCGGCGCACGCGGCGGTGTTCGCCCAGGCCCGGGCCCTGCAGCATTGGCACCGGCAGCATCGCCATTGCGGCGCCTGTGGCGCGGAAACCGCGATCGAACGGGGCGGCTGGCTGCGCCGTTGCACCGGCTGCGGACAGGAGCACTACCCGCGCACCGACCCGGCGGTGATCGTCGCGGTCAGCGATGGCGAGCGCCTGCTGCTGGGCCGGCAGGCGAACTGGCCGGCGCGGCGCTGGTCGGTGATCGCCGGCTTCGTCGAGCCGGGCGAGTCGCTGGAACAGGCGGTGGCGCGCGAGGTCGCCGAGGAAACCGGGCTGCACGTCGTCCGCTGCCGCTACCGGGCCTCGCAGCCCTGGCCGTTTCCCGGACAACTGATGCTCGGCTTCATGGCCGAGGCCACGCCCGCCGACCCCCGCATCGACGATGAGCTCGAGCAGGCGCGCTGGTTCTCCTTCGAGGAAATCACCCGCGCGCGCCAGCAGGGCCTCGATGGCGTCGACGACGGTGAGGGCCCGCTGCTCTCGCCCGCGATCTCGATCTCGCGCTGGCTGATCGAACAGTGGTGGCTGGAGATGCGCGCACGGCGCGACGCGCGCTGAGGCCCGGCACGCACGATCGGATCGCCGTTTCGCGGTCCCGCAACATGAATCGATCACGCCGGGCAGGCTAGAATCGCGGCACGCACCAACGCGTCGTGCCGGAGCCCCCGTTCCTATGTCCGTTACCCTGATCGCCACCGTGGTCGCACTCGTGCTGGGCCACCTGGCGCAGCCGCTGGCCGCGGCCGTGCGCTCCTACGGCTGGTACGGGGACTGGCTGCGCTGGCTCGACGGCCGTTTCGACGAGGGCAGCCTCTGGCGCGGCAGCTGGGGCATCCTCATCGCGTTGTTGCCGCCGCTGCTGCTCGTCGCGCTGTTCCAGCAGGCGCTGGACGACACCATGTTCGGCCTGGCGTCGCTCGTATTCGGCATCGCCGCCCTGTTCTATGCCTGGGGCCCGCGCGACCTCGACGTCGACGTCGAGGCCATCGTGCAGGCGCCGGACCTGGCGTCGCGGCGCGAGGCCGCCGCGCGTCTGTGGCCCGACGGCGGCTCGCCTTCGCTCGAGGGCGGCGTGCTGGTCGACGCGGTCTTCTACAACGCCCTGCGGCGCTGGTTCGGCGTGTTGTTCTGGTTCCTGCTGCTGGGGCCGTTCGGGGCGCTGATGTACCGCCTGGTCGAAGTCTCGGCGCATGGCGAGTTCGCGCGCACCCTGCCGGCCGGGACCGCCGAGGGCGCGCGCACCCTGCTGACCGCGCTGGAGTGGCCGGTGGCCCAGTTGATGACGCTGGCGCTGGCCATCGTCGGCAACTTCGACACCGTGCTGGCGGCATGGCGCGACAACGGCGGGGCGACGCTCGCCTTCCGGATCGGCTTCCTCGGTGCCGTCGGCCGCGCCAGCGTGCGCAGCGAACTGGCCGAGGAAGTCGGCGACTACGCCGATGTCGGTGTGGACGGCGAGGGCGCCGTGCCGCGGATCGAAGTGTTGGGCGAACTGCCCGAACTGCGCGATGCGATGAGCCTGGTCTGGCGCACCCTGCTTGCGTGGCTGGCCCTGCTGGCCCTGTTGGTGATCGCCGGCTACGTCAACTGAGGTCCGTCGGGGCCGCCCACGGCATTGGCGTACATCGGCCGGTGGGCGAAGGCCGGATTCAGTTGCCGAACGCGGCGCTCAATACCGCCATGCCGCCGGCGAACACCATCCAGATCGCGATCAGGACCGGCATGATGATGGCCGAGGCCAGCGCCCAGTTGCGCGCGCTGTCGGCGGCACTGCGCGCGCCGGCGATGTCGCCCGCCGCGCGGAGCCCGTCGACGCGCGCGGCGTAGACGATCGACACTATGCCCAGGGGCATGCAGCAGAACAGGGTGGTCAGGATCGCCCACACCAGGTTGTTGGGGACGTACTCGCCATGCGGTGCGTTCATCGGGGCTCTCCAGGAAGCATGATCGTGTCGAGGGGTGGCGCGGGCTCAGCCCGGCGCCAACCAGGTGAAGGGCCACCAGGGCAGGTTGCGCGCGACCCAGTAGCCCAGCAGCACGACCAGCCACAGCCGCGGGCTGTTCACGGCCTTGAGCACGGCCGCCGGCAGGGGCAGCGGTCGCCCCATCCCGTGCAACGCGATCACCGGCGTGGCGAGCATCAGCACCGGCAGCAGCGGGTTCATTGCCACCATGCCGGCGACATCGCCATGGAGCAGGGCGTGCAGCGCCCGCGTGGTGCCGCAGCCCGGGCAGTAGAAACCGGTGAACGCCAGGAACAGGCAGCCCATGAAGGGACTGTCCGCGGCATTCGGGTCGTAGCTGCGCAATGCCCAGACCCCGAACGCGACGAAGCCCGCGAGGGCCGCGAACACGGCCCCCCGTTGCCAGCGCGAACGGGGCAGGGCTTCGAGGATCACTGCGCGGCTTGCATCTGCTGCAGCATCATCATGTACTGCTCGTTGGCGCCGGTCATGAAGCCCCAGACGTTGAGCAGCAGGCCGAAGATCGCCAGGCCGGTGGTCACCCAGCACCAGGTCTTGGCATTGGCCGAGGCCTGCAGCGCGCCCTGGGTATCGCCGAGGTTGAGCTTCTTATTGACCTGCGCCGAGTAGACGATCGCGACGACGCCCGGGATCGCGCCGACGACGCAGCACAGGCAGAACGCGACGACGGTGGACACGATCGCCCAGGCCAGGTGGTTCGGAACCGGTCCGGGTGCGGCGGACGGCGTGACGGGCGGTGGCATGCTCATGTGGAACTCCCCTTGTTCTGAAGTGTGTGAATCGTTCGGGCCGGCCATCGCCGGCGCCCCCCGGACATCCTAGCAGCGGCGCGCGCGATCCGTATGCCCGGGCGTTTCGCGCGCGCCCGGGCAGGCCGCCCGGCCGCCCGCGGGGACGGCCAGGCCGCATCGCTACGCCGCGTCGCCCCGCAGGGCCCGCACCTGCTGTTCGAGGCCGGCGGCAGTGACCGTGCTGCCGTCGAGCGGCGGCGCGGCGATCACCTCCACGTGCGCGCGGAAACGGCGCGGCACGCGCATGCGGCCCAGTCGAGTGTCGCGGCGGCTCCACATGCTCGCCCACATCCCGCGCAGGGCCATCGGCACCACCGGCACCGGGCGACCGGCGATGGCGCTGCGTTCCAGGATGCGTTCGATACCCGCCTTGAACGGCCCCATGCTGCCGTCGCTCGTCAGCCGGCCCTCCGGGAAGATGCCGACCAGTTCGCCCTCGGCGAGGGCGGCGTCGATATCGTCATACGCCTTCTGCAGCAGGACCGGGTCTTCCTTGGCGCTCGCGATCGGGATCGCCTTGGCATGCCGGAAGATCCAGCGCATCACCGGTATGTTGAAGATGCGGTAGTACATGACGAAGCGCACCGGACGCGGCGTGCTCGCGGCGAGGATCAGGGCGTCCATGTAGCTGACGTGGTTGCACGCGAGCAGGGCCGGCCCCTCGTCGGGCACGTGCTGCTCGATCCCCTTCGCGCGCAGCCTGTAGAGCGCGCGCACCAGCACCCAGCTCAGGAAGCGCATCAGGAATTCGGGCACGATGCTGAAGATCCACAGCGCCACGAGCGTGTTGAGGATCGCCAGGGCCAGGAACACCTGCGGGATCGACCAGCCCAGCGCCTTCTGCGCCGCCAGCCCCGACAGCGCCGCCAGCACGATGAAGCCGGAGTTCTGGATGTTCAGGCCGGCGATCACCCGCGAGAGTTCGTTGCGCGGCGTGCGGCTCTGGATGAGGGCGAACAGCGGCACCACGAAGAAGCCCGCGAACAGGCCGATGCCGACCAGGTCCATCGCGATCCGCCAGCTGCCGTCCTCGCGCAGGAAGTCCAGCACGCCCAGTCCCGACACGCCGGCGACACCCGTACGCGCGAAGTACAGGTCCAGGATGAAGGCGCTCATGCCGAACGCGCCCAGCGGCACCAGGCCGATCTCGACCGTGCGCCCTGAGAGCTTCTCGCACAGCAGCGAACCCACGCCGGTCCCGATCGAGAACAGTGCCAGCGCGAAGATGTACAGCGTCGCGTCGCCGCCCAGTTGGACTTCGGCGTAGGCCGGCAATTGCGAGGTCAGCACCGTGCCGACGAACCAGAACCAGGACACGCCCAGCACGGAATTGCGTACCGCCAGTTGCCGGCGCGCCAGCCGCAGCATGTGCAGCGACTCGGGGATCGGGTTCCAGTTGATCTTCAGTCCCGGCGCGCCGGCATCCACGCGCGGGATCATCCGGCTGACCAGGTTGCCGGCCACCGCGAGCGCGATGATCGTGGCGCCCGCCGCCAGCGGCCCGTGCGCGCCGGCGAGCTTGAACACCAGGCCGCCGACGATCATGCCGGTCAGGATCGACAGCGAAGTGCCCATCTCGACCAGGCCGTTGCCGCCGGTCAGCTCCTCGGGTCGCAGCACCGAAGGCAGGATCGAATACTTCACCGGGCCGAACAGGGTCGACTGCATCCCGGTGCAGAACAGGGCGACCAGCAGGATCGGCAGGCTCTGCAGCCAGAAGCCGACCGCGGCGATCGACATGATCGCGATCTCCATCGCGGTGGTGATGCGAATGAGCCGGGACTTCTCCAGTTTTTCCGCCACCTGGCCGGCGATCGCCGAGAACAGGAAGTAGGGCAGGATGAAGATCGCCGGGGCCAGGCTCGCGTACAGCGCCTTGTCGTCGCTGCTCGCACCCAGCCAGAACAGCATGCCGATGATGGCCTGCCGGTAGACGTTGTCGTTGAACGCGCCCAGCGACTGCACCAGGAAGAACGGCAGGAAGCGACGCTGGCGCAGGAGCCCGAACTGGCTGCGAGCGACCGGCAGGTCGGCGTGCGAGTCGGGGATCTCGGGGGCGTGCGGGGGTGTCTCGGCCGTGTCCTGCGCCATGGGCTCTCCTCGGGTTTCGCCGGAGTGTATCCGGAACCCGTGTCGCGGCGGGGGTCCACCGCCACGCGGGCGGCGATGGACGTGGAGCGCGGAGCTTCACGGCCTGCCCACCCGGCGTGGCTACCCTGCAGGCACCCGCCTGCTGGAAGGAGGTCGCCATGACCGCCGAACACAAGAGCGAGCTGGAGCACGTCAACGACACGCTGGCCCAGCTCAAGGAGATGCGGCACTACGCCAAGAACAACGTGGAGTTGCTGACCACGCAGTGGCTGTTGTTCGACGGCGAACTGTCGGGCCTGAAGCATGCCTCGAAGATCGAGGGCCTGATGACGCGCCAGGGCGCGTTCTACGACGCGCTGGAAGAGGAGATCGCCGCGCTGGAAGAGGTGGCCCAGTCGCTGCAGCCGCCCCCGGAAGGCGAGGGCGGCTGATGCCTTGTTGTCGCTGGGCTCAGGCCCCGACGGCCTCGCCCCGTTCGCGCGCGATGGCGCGCCAGCCGATGTCGTGGCGGTGGAATTCGCCGTGCCAGGAGATCCCGGCGACCTCGGCGTAGGCATTGCGCTGGGCCTCGGCCACGCTGTCGCCCAGCGCGCACACGCACAGGACGCGTCCACCGGCGGTGACGACATGCTCGCCTTCGATCCGGGTGCCGGCGTGGAAGACCTTGGCGCCCTCGACGTCCGGGGTGTCCCAGCTGCCGATGGTGTCGCCGCTGCGCGGCTTGCCCGGGTAGCCTTCCGCGGCCATGACCACGCCCAGCGATGCGCGTGGATCCCAGTCGATGTCGCGACCGGCCAGGGCACCGTCGATCGCGGCGTCGAGCAGTTCGACCAGGTCCGACTGCAGGCGCAGCATGATCGGCTGCGTTTCCGGATCGCCGAAGCGGACGTTGAACTCGATGACCCTGGGCGCGCCGTGGCGATCGATCATCAGTCCGGCGTAGAGGAAGCCGGTGAAGGGCACGCCATCGGCGGCCATGCCGCGCACGGTGGGCTCGATGACCTCGCGCATGATCCGCTCGTGCACCCCGGGGGTGACCACCGGCGCCGGCGAATAGGCGCCCATGCCGCCGGTGTTGGGGCCGGTGTCGCCGTCGCCGACGCGCTTGTGGTCCTGGCTGGTCGCCATCGGCAGTGCGGTCGCGCCGTCGACGACGGCGATGAAGCTGGCTTCCTCGCCGTCCAGGAATTCCTCGATGACCACGCGCGCACCGGCCTGGCCGAAGGCGTAGTCGGAGAGCATGTCGGTGACCGCGGCCTCGGCCTCGGCCTCGGTCATCGCCACGATCACGCCCTTGCCGGCGGCGAGTCCGTCGGCCTTGATGACGATCGGCGCGCCCTTCTCGCGGATGTACTCCAGTGCCTCCTGTGCCTCGGTGAAGACCTGGTAGTGCGCGGTGGGGATGCCGTGCCGGGCGAGGAAGTCCTTGGCGAAGGCCTTGCTGCCTTCCAACTGCGCCGCCGCGGCGGTGGGCCCGAAGATGCGGTGGCCGGCTTCGCGGAAGCGGTCGACGACGCCCGCCACCAGCGGTACCTCGGGGCCGACCACGGTCAGGTCGACGCTTTCGCCGGCCGCGATCGCCAGCAGGCCGTCGATGTCGGTCACCTCGCAGGCGAGGTTGCGGCACTTGTGCTCGTTCGCGGTCCCCGCGTTGCCCGGCGCGACGATGACTTCATCCACGCGCGGCGACTGCGCCAGCTTCCAGGCCAGGGCGTGTTCGCGGCCGCCGGCGCCGATAACGAGGATCTTCATGGGCACTCCTGGCCTGTGTGTCTGTCTGGGGATACGGATTTTACGTGAGTAATCGGTAGCGCCGCAGGCATCGAGGCACCGGCCCTGGTGGAAGTCCCGCCGGGCGCGCGGCCGGTGCACTGCTACCATCGCCGGCACTGCCCACCGGCCCCATGGGGAACGACCGCCGATGCAAGTCCTGCTCGATGCCATCGAGGCCGTCCTCGCGCCCGTCGTGGGTGCGATCAACACCGTGTTGTGGGACTACGTGCTGGTCTACGGCCTGCTGGCGGTGGGCGTCTACTTCAGCCTCCGCCTGCGCGGCCTGCAGTTCCGGCGATTCGGCCACATGCTCCGCCTGGTCGCCAGCGGCATGCATGCCGACGACCGCGGCATCTCCCCGTTCCAGGCCCTGTGCACCAGCCTGGCCGCACGCGTGGGCACGGGCAACCTGGCCGGCGTGGCGATCGCGCTGGCGGTGGGCGGCCCGGGGGCGTTGTTCTGGATGTGGTGCACGGCCGTGCTGGGCATGGCGACGGCGTACGCCGAGAGCACGCTGGCGCAGCTGTACAAGGTGCGCGGCGAGGACGGCCAGTACCGGGGTGGGCCGTCGTACTACATGACCCGCGGCCTCAAGCATCGATGGATGGGCATCGCCTTCGCGCTGGCGCTGCTGCTCAGCTACGGGCTGGTCTTCAGCAGCGTCCACGCCAACGCCATGGCGCAGGCGCTGGAGGGCGCGTTCGGCCTGGCGCCGGCCACCGTCGCCATCGGCCTGGTGGTGTTGACCGCGGCGATCATATTCGGCGGGCTGCGATCGGTCGCGCGCTTCGCGTCCTGGGTCGTGCCCTTCATGTCGTTGGCCTACCTGCTTCTGGCGGGTGGCATCGTGCTGACCCACCTGCCGCAGTTGCCGGGCGTGCTGCTGCAGGTCCTGCGCGGGGCCTTCGGCCTGGACGCCGCGGCCGGTGGCCTGCTCGGCGTGCTGAGCGTGGCGATGCTGCAGGGCGTGAAGCGTGGCCTGTATTCGAACGAGGCCGGCATGGGCAGCGCGCCCAACGTCGCCGCGGCGGTCACGCCGGTGCCCCACCATCCCGCCAGCCAGGGCCTGGTGCAGGCGCTGGGCGTGTTCATCGACACCCTGCTGGTCTGCACGGCCACGGGCATCATCATCCTGCTCTCGGGCGTGCTCGGCGAGGGCGGCCAGGACGGCGTGCAGGTGACCCAGGCGGCGATGACGGTGTTCCTGGGCGACTGGGGCGCGGGCTTCGTCGCGGTGGCCATGTTCTTCTTCGCCTTCACCACCATCCTGGGCAACTACTCCTACGCCGAAAGCAACCTGCTCTACCTCGGCGGCGGGCCCGTGGGCCTGCTGGCACTGCGCCTGGCGGCCCTGGCGACGATCACCTGGGGCGTGTTCTCGAAGGTGCAACTGGTCTGGGACGCGGCCGATGCCTCCATGGCGGTCATGGCGTCGATCAACCTGGTCGCCATCGTCATGTTGTCGGGGGTGGTGGTGCGGCTTACCCGCGACTACGACGCGCAGTTGCGCGCCGGGCGCAGCCCCGCCTTCAGGATCGTCGAACACCCGGGCATGGCCTCGGGCGTCGACGGCGACATCTGGCGCTGACGGCCACGCCGGACCCGTCTGGTCCGGTCAGGACTCGTCCAGGATCCGGGCGTTGTGCGGGTTTCGCCATGCGCGCGACACCACGACCGCCAGGGTCACCACCGTCAACGGGATCACGAACCACAGCATGACGTGGTTGAACTCGTCCAGCGCGGCGTGGCCGGTGTTGTCCATGAGCAGGTAGGCGGTGTACGCCGCGTAGTAGCCCAGGAACAGCGCACCCTCCCAGCGGGCGATGAGGTGGCCGCTGAAGAAGATCGGCAGGCAGGCCACGGCGGTGGCGACCATCACCGGGATATCGAAGTGCAGGGCCGAACGGCTGACCGGGATGCCGTCGGGTGCGACCAGGGCGGTGGCGCCCAGCACCACCAGCAGGTTGTAGATGCCGCTGCCGATCACGTTGCCCGCGGCAATGTCGCGTTCGCCGCGCAGCGTGGCGAGGATCGAGGTGGCGATCTCGGGCAGCGAGGTGCCGATGGCGATCACCGTCAGTCCGATCACCAGCTCGCTGACGCCGAGCGAAGCGGCGATGTCCACCGCCGAATCGACCAGCCAGCGCGCGCCCAGCACCAGCAGCGCCAGGCCGGCGACGAGCAGCAGCAGGTTCTTCCACAAGGGCTGGGCCGGGGCGGCCGCGGCCTCGGTCGCGGGTTCGGGCGCGTTCCTCGCCTCCCGGCGGCTCATCAGCACCAGCATGAGGGTGTAGCCGATGCTGGCCGCGAGCAGCACGATGCCGTTGCCGCGGGAAATGCCGCCGTCGGTCGCCATGAACCAGGTGATCGCAGAAGCGGCCACCAGGACCGGGACGTCCAGCCAGATCAGCTGGCGCGCGACCACCAGCGGCACGATCAGCGCCGACAGGCCCAGCACGAGGAGCACGTTGACGATGTTGCTGCCGACGACGTTGCCCAGCGCGATGTCGGGCGAGCCCTTGAGCGCGGCGCCGACGCTGATGGCCAGTTCGGGCGAGCTCGTGCCCAGGGCGACCACGGTCAGGCCCACCACCAGCGAGGACATGCCGGTGGCCAGGGCGATGCGCGATGCACCGCGCACCAGCAGCTCGGCGCCGCCGATGAGGGTCACCAGGCCGAGCAGGAGCCAGAAAACGACCGAAGCATTCATGGCGCCCATGATGACCGAACTGCCCATCGCTGTAACGCAGGGCCCTACCGGTCCGCGGAGCGCTCGTGCAGGGCGCGTTCAGCCCGCGGCGTCGCCGTGGACAACGCAGCCCGGGCAAGCGAAGCGCACCGGAGGCTCCCGTAGGGTCGGTAGAGCCAGAGGCGAAACCCACCGCCGCGGGATCGCACGCAAGACGAAAGATGGGTTTTGCTTCGCGCTACCCATCCTACGGTTCTGTCTCTCCCCTGCCCCGTAGGGTGGGTAGAGCCAAAGGCGAAACCCACCGTCGCGGAATCGCACGCAAGACGACAGATGGGATTTGCTTCGCGCTACCCATCCTACGGTGCTGTCTCTCCCCCGCCCCGTAGGGTGGGTAGAGCCAGAGGCGAAACCCACCGCCGCGGGATCGCACGCAAGACGAAAGATGGGTTTTGCTTCGCGCTACCCATCCTACGGTGCTGTCTCTCCCCCGCCCCGTAGGCTGGGTAGAGCCAAAGGCGAAACTCACCGTCGCGGGGTCGCACGCAAGACGAAAGATGGGTTTTGCTTCGCGAGATCCGTCCTGCAAAGCCGGCCGCTGGCCCTTCCCGGCGAAAAAGGGCGCAGCGCAGGGTGCGATACCGCATCTGCCCTGCCGGCAAGCGGTCGCGGAGCGCGTCTCACCGCGCTCCGCCCGGTCCCTGATCAATGCCGGAAGTGGCGCACCCCCGTGAAGACCATCGCGATGCCGTGCTCGTCGGCGGCGGCGATCACCTCGGCGTCGCGCATGGAGCCGCCCGGCTGGATCACCGCCTTGATGCCGGCGGCGGCCGCGGCGTCGATGCCGTCGCGGAAGGGAAAGAACGCGTCAGAGGCCATCACCGAACCTTCGACGACCAGGTCCGCGTCGGCCGCCTTGATGCCGGCGATGCGGGCCGAGTACACCCGGCTCATCTGGCCTGCGCCGACGCCGATCGTGCGGTGGTCCTTCGCGTAGACGATCGCGTTCGACTTGACGAACTTGGCGACCTTCCAGGCGAACAGCAGGTCCTCGAACTGCGCATCGGTCGGCGCGAGCTTCGTCACCACCTTGAGTTCGTCGCGGGTGACCACGCGGGCATCGGCGGTCTGCATCAGCAGGCCGGAGCCCACGCGCTTGGTGTCGATGAAGCCAGGCGACGGGGGCGCCAGCGGGATCCGCAGCACGCGCACGTTGGCTTTCTTCTTCGCGTAGGCGAGCGCCTCGGCGTCGTAATCGGGCGCGATCAGCACCTCGACGAACTGGCGGTCGAGGATCGCCCTGCAGGTCGCGCCGTCGAGTGGCGTGTTGAAGGCGAGGATGCCGCCGAACGCGCTGGTTGGGTCGGTGGCGTAGGCCAGCTCGTAGGCATCGCCGCAGGCCACGCCCACCGCGACGCCGCAGGGATTGGCGTGCTTGACGATCACGCATGCCGGCGCCTCGAACTGGCGCACGCATTCCCAGGCCGCGTCGCTGTCGGCGATGTTGTTGTAGCTCAGTTCCTTGCCCTGCAGCTGCTCGAAGGTCGCCAGCGAACCCGGCGCCGGGTACAGGTCGCGGTAGAACGCCGCCTGCTGATGCGGGTTCTCGCCGTAGCGCAGGTCCATGACCTTCACGAAACTTCCGTTGGCCTGGCCCGAGAACGCCGTGCGCGACGGCAGCTCGCCCGCGGTGTCGCCCACCGAGGACAGGTAGTTGCTGATCGCCGCGTCGTACTGCGCGACGCGGTTGAAGGCGGCGACCGAGAGCTCGAAGCGCTTGCCGGCCGGCAGCGCGCCGTCGTGGGCCTTGAGCGCCTCCAGCAGCGACGCGTACTGCGCCGGGTCGGTGGCGACGGCGACGCGGGCGAAGTTCTTGGCGGCGCTGCGCAGCATCGCGGGCCCACCGATGTCGATGTTCTCCACCGCATCGGCCAGCGTGCAGTCCGCGCGCGCGGTGACTGCCTCGAACGGATACAGGTTGAGCACCAGCAGGTCGATTGCGCCGATGCCGTGCTCGGCCATGACCGCGTCGTCGGTGCCGGCGCGACCCAGCAGGCCGCCGTGGACGAGCGGGTGCAGCGTCTTGACGCGGCCGTCCATCATCTCGGGGAAGCCAGTGACCTCGCTGACGTCCTTGACCGCCAGGCCCGCGTCGCGGATCGCCTTGGCGGTGCCGCCGGTGGACAGCAGTTCAACGCCCATCTCCGACAGGGCGGTGGCGAGTTCGATCAGGCCGGTCTTGTCGGACACGGACAGCAGGGCGCGGCGGATTTTCACGGCGCCGGGGGTCGGGGCGGCAGTCATCGGGCATCGGCATGGTGAGGGGGCCGATGATTATACCGGCCGCGGGCATGCGGTCCGGGGGGCGCCTGTTCGACGCGGGGGACTTGACCTCAGGCCAGGCCGTACTCGCGCAGCTTCTTGCGCAGGGTGGCGCGGTGGATGCCCAGCAGCGCGGCCGCGCGGCTCTGGTTGCCTTCGCAGTGCTGCATGACTTCGGCGAACAGCGGGATCTCGAGTTCGCGCAGGGCGATCTCGTAGAGGTTCTCGCTGTCGCAACCGTCCAGGTCGCCGAGGTACCGCCGGATGGACGTCGCCACGTGGTCGCGCAGGGGCACGCGCGGCGTCGGGCGGCTGGTGTCGGTGCGGTCGTTGGCGGCGTTCAACTGGGACTCCCCTGGGCAGCGTGTCGGCCCATCGCGGAGTGGCGCAGCGCGCGCACGGTGTGCATGGGACGGGTCGGCCAGTCTAGCGCGCTTGTCCGGCGGGAAACACGGCCTGGGTTCACACTCACCGGAAATCGAAGCTGTAGGCCACGATATGGGCGGCGGGCTCGACGACTTCGAACGCCACGGTGGTGCTTTGTCCGGGCGACAGGGTTTCACCGGGTGCGTGTTCGCGCCGGTATTCGTCGGGGCGGAAGGCACGTTGGCCCACGCGCCGCCCGTCGGCATCCGACAAGGTCAGCAGCAGCGTCGGCCAGGCCTGGGGCCAGCGCGCGTCGTTGCGGAAACTCGCGTTGACGCGCAGCAGGCCGGGCTGGTCGGGCACGGGCCGGACGCTGCGGTCGAGCATCACGTAGGCGGTGGGCTCGTGCCAGGGCGGGAGCTCGCAGCGGAACACGGTGCAGGCGACGTCGAGCAGCGGTCGCCACGCGGCCCGGGTGGCCAGTTCCGCGCGCTGGGCGAGCAGCAGCTGGATGGCCAGCAGCAGCGACAGCGACAGCAATGCGAGCACGACAGGCCATCGCGGCGCGGCGGCCAGCTGGTCGATGCGGACCCGCGCGAAGCTGGGGCCATGGGCCCGTGCCGCCGTCCGCGTCGCCGGTGGCGCGGCGACGGCGGGGCCAGCGCCTTCCGGCCCGGGCCGCTGCGGGGCCGGCGCCGGTGCGCTGGCAGGCGGCGCGGAGCTCGCGGGAGGCGGGGTGGCCGCGG
>NZ_JACHTF010000025.1 GCF_014145325.1 Marilutibacter spongiae | reverse complement strand
CGGCCTCGGCCTCACGCAGGAAGCCGATGATCTGCTCTTCAGAAAAGCGCTTCTTCACGTCCAATCTCCTTACTCTGGGGAATTGGACTCCAGATCGCCGCGCTACTCAAAACCGGGGGGACGTCGGGCTTGTGGTGGGCCGAAGATCTGGCCAGCTTCAACCGCGACGAGAAAGACAATTGGAAATGGACGATGATGATTATGCAGCCACCAGAAGCATCAGGGCAGCTGGTGCAGTCAGCTATCGCCAGCGTTCAAGACAAGAAAGGGCTACCTGGGCTAAAAGGGATTCGGTTCGAGCGGTTCAAAGAGGGGCGTTGTGCACAAACCATGCACATTGGCCCGTTCTCAGCCGAGGGGCCGACAATTCAACGGGTGCACGATTTCATATCAAGCCGCTCCGCACTGAGGGGCAAGCACCACGAAGTATACCTAAGCGACATACGCAAGGCGGCAGCGGACAAATGGAAAACCATCATTCGCCAGCCAATGGAATGACGGGTGAATTCAACCACCAAGTGCGACACATCTGATTAGACGCAGATCCGCTGCTCTGGAGTTTCGCAAAACCAAAACAGGGGTCAGAGTGGACTTTCTCTACGCGAGATTGGAAACGGTACCCTCACCCCTGCTTCCCCAAGTCGATCCCTGCTGCCGTCATCACGATTCTCCGCTACGGTCGAAGGGTCAAGAGCATCGCGCCCGAGGCCCACGCTTATCGGTTCGACGCCAACCTCGATCAACTGTTCGGGCGCAGGGCGCGATATCTGGCATGGAGTAGGCTGAGGGAAGAATCCGCACGCCATCGGATGCTTTGCGCTGTTACATGGAAGACATATGCAGCGGCGACTTAGGGCGGCATCTTTAACTTTGATCGCGACCCTTGGCTTCGTCGCTGTCTACTTTTGGCTCACGCCGCTGGCTCTTCCTGGCGTGCAGGTATCCACGGACGTATGCGACTTGTCCCTGGCCACGGAGGACGAGGTTCGGACCCGCTGGTCCGGCAGGGTGTTGAAGCTTTCGGTCGATCAGACACAGAACTGTGGCGTGGCGCTGCATACGGCGACAGTCCAGCGTTTCGGTCGCCACCTGTTCGTGCGCACCAGGTACCGCTCACCCTCTGGCCTCTACACTGCGTGCTACTGCCGCCATCGGACCGTCCTCAGCATCCCCGACCTTCCGGAGCGGAAATTCCGGGCTCACGTATATTCGTGGCCCTGACAGATCATTCGAGTCCAACCCGCCTTTCGACTCATCTCGACCCCGTTACAAGGCGCCTCCAATGATCGCCGTGTCAGCACTTCTCTTGCCGTTGATGCTCGGCGCTTTCTTGATCTTCAAGGGATTCCAGCCTCGGTCTGCACCATCCGGCAGGCTGCGGACCTTCAACGCCTGTGCGTGGCTCGGGACCTTGCTTGCCGTAGTGGGCGCCGTATTGCTCGTCTGGAATGGGTCCATGCGGCCCGTCGACCACAACTGGTGGCTCGTTGCGGCCGCGTTTTTTGGTGCCGTTACCTTCATTCTTTCAATGCTGGCGGCCACCGTGGTCCGGCACTTCGTGTTCCGGTCGCCACGTGCCTGACCCATCATCCAGCCCACGCGTTTGCCCTGCGGACCGGCGCGGCAGGGTGCAATGAACGAAGCGGATAGGATCGGATGCCAGGTGTCGTTGCCAGGTCATCCCAGACGGAGGCCAGGAAGGACACGCAAGCGCTGGATCCCAGCGTTCGCTGGGATGACGGCATGGGGTGCGCTATCGCCAACGACAAGAAAGCGGCCAAGCGAAGCGCATTGCGCGGCTGTTCTGAACAGCTGACAGGCACATGGCCGTATCATGTTGCGTCAGGCTGTCCAGACCGGGGTGGGCCAGGCATCTATCCACCACCGGGCTTCGGCCATATCCCTGCATGGAGACAGCATGGACACCCCCAACGAACGCGTGGCCGCCTGCAGTTGCGGCCAGCTCACGGCCCGGACGCGGGGCGAACCGGTGCGTGTGTCGATCTGCCATTGCCTGGCCTGCCAGCGGCGCACGGGCGGCGTGTTCAGTGCGCAGGCGCGGTTCCCGCGGGATGAGGTTGAGCTGGATGGAGAGAGTCGGACGCACTCACTGGTCGGCGACGAGGGCACGCGGGCGCACTTTCACTTCTGCCCGGCCTGCGGCGGTACGGTCTACTACTTGATGGAGGCCCTTCCCGACATGGTGGCGATCCCGGTGGGCGCGTTCGCCGACCCGGGGTTCCCGGCACCGGTCGTGTCGGTGTACGGGAATCGCAAGCACGACTGGGTGCGCCTGCCCGAGGGCATCGAGCAGATGTGACACCCGAACGGGCCGGGGGAATGGATCCGACCGCCCGCCCCTGCCCCTCAGTAGGCGACGCGCAGCCGGCGGTAGCGCTCCAGGTGTTCGTCGGTGCCGCCGAAGCGGAGTTCGAACGCGAGCAGGCGCTTGAAGTAGTGGCTGACGTCGAGTTCGTCGGTCATGCCCATGCCCCCGTGCAGCTGCACCGATTGCTGGCCGATGAAGCGTGCGGCCTGCCCCATCAGGCCCTTGGCCGCGGACAGCTGCGCCTGGCGCTCGTCGCGGTCTGTCGTGCCGGCCTGGTCCGCGGCGAGATAGGCCATGGAGCGCGCCTGCTCCAGGTGCATGAGCATGTCGGCCATGCGGTGCTGCAGGGCCTGGAAGCCGCCGATCGGCATGCCGAACTGCACGCGCGAGCGCGTGTACTCGATCGTCGCCCGCAGGATCCGCTCCATGGCCCCGAGCGCTTCCGCGCACAGGGCCGCCAGGCCGATGTCGACGACGGCGAGCAGCGCTTCGGCCGCCTCGTCGCCCAGGCGCGCGTCGGCGCCGACGCGGACGCCGTCGAAACGCAGGTCGGCGACGCGCTGCTCGTCGATGCTGGTGTAGGCATCCATCGCGAGGCCCTCGGCATCCGGCGGCACCGCGAAGAGGCCCATGCCGTCCCCGACCCGCGCCGATACCAGGACCAGGCCCGCCAGCGGCGCGTGGTAGACGGCGTGCTTGGCGCCGTCGATCCGCCAGCCATCGCCCTCGGCCGTGGCGGTGGTGCCCAGATCAACGTTGCCGGGCGCCAGTCCCGCTTCGTCGTGCGCGAGTACGGCGACCAGCTCGCCGGCGGCCATCGCAGGCAGCCACTCGGCGCGCTGCGCGTCGGAGCCCAGCCGGACGATGGCCTGGCTGGCGACGATCGCACTGGACAGGAAAGGCTCGAGCAGCAGGCCTTCGCCGATGGCGCGCGACACCAGCAGGGTGCCGACCGGACCGGCGTCGATGCCGCCTTCGGCTTCCGGCAGGACGAGCGCCAGCAGTCCGAGTTCGGCGAGTTCGGTCCAGACCGCACGCGACCATCCTTCGTCGGAAGCGCGCACGCCGTTGCGGGACTCGAAGTCGTAGCGCTCGGCGATGAAGCGCTGGGTGGTGTCCAGCAGCATCTGCTGCTCGTCGGTGAATGAGAAATCCATGGTCGACCTCAGAGTCCGAGAATCAGGTGGGCGATGATGTTGCGCTGGATCTCGTTGGAGCCGCCGAAGATGCTCAGCTTGCGCAGGTTCATGTAGGCAGCGGCCGCGCGGGCGCCCTCACCCGCGCCGCCCACGCGCAACGCTGCCTCGCCCTGCACCTCGACCTGGAGCTCGGAGATGCGCTGCATGAGTTCGGTGCCGCGAATCTTGAGGATCGAGGCCTCCGGGCCGGGCGTCTTGTTGCGCACCTCGTCGAAGATCACGCGCATGTTGGTGATCTCCAGCGCCTTGAGCTCGATCTCCACCTGCGCGAGCCGCGTGCCGAACACCGGATCGTCGAGCAGCGGGCCACCGTTGCGACGGATGCGCGCGGCCTCCTCGCGCAGGCGGCGCAACTCGCGCCGGGAGGCGCCGATGCCGGCGATGTTGGTGCGCTCGTGGCCGAGCAGGAACTTGGCATAGGTCCAGCCCAGGTTCTCCTCGCCGATGCGATTGGTCACCGGCACGCGCACGTTGTCGAACCAGATTTCGTTGACTTCGCAGGTGCCGTCGAGCAGGCGCGTGGGACGCACGGTGATGCCCGGGCTCTTCATGTCGACGAGTACGAAGGAAATACCTTTCTGCGGCTTGGTCGTGGGGTCGGTACGCACCAGGCAGAAGATCCAGTCGGCGAACTGGCCCAGCGTGTTCCACACCTTCTGCCCGTTGAGCACGTAGTCGTCGCCGTCGCGTTCAGCACGCATCTTCAACGAGGCCAGGTCCGATCCGGACCCGGGTTCGGAATAGCCCTGGCACCACCAGTCCTCGCCCGACAGGATGCGCGGCAGGAAGGCCTGCTGCTGTTCGGGCGTGCCGAAGCGCATGATCACCGGTGCGACCATCTTCAGGCCGAACGCCAGCTGCGGCGGCGCGTCGGCGGCCGCGCACTCGCTTTCGAAGATGTACTGCTCGGTCTTCGACCAGCCGGTACCGCCGAACTCGCGCGGCCACATCGGGGCGCCCCAGCCCTTGGCATGCAGGATCTTCTGCCAGGCCTGGATGTCGTCGCGCAGCCGGCAGTCGTCGCCGCTGCGGATGCGTTCGCGGATGTCGTCCGGCAACGATGCCTCCACGAATGCGCGTACCTCGCGCTGGAACTCACGCTCGGCGGGTGTGAAATCAAGGTCCATGTCGAAGCGTCCTCATGGGGCAGGGGCCTGGGATGTCAGGGGGTAGTAGCGCACCAGCATGCGTGCCACGCAGACCGGCTTGTCGCCGCCCTCGATCTCGACGATCGACGACCAATGGGCCTGCAGGCTGCCGTCGAGCGGCGTCAGGGCATCGAGCGCGAGGCGTGCGCGCACGCGGCTTCCGGCAGGCACCGGGGCCGGGAAGCGCACGCGGTCCAGCCCGTAGTTCACGGCCATGCCGATGCCACCGATGTGCAGGCAGGACTGCAGCAGGTGCGGCAGCAGCGACAGGGTCAGGTAGCCGTGGGCGACGGTGCCGCCGAAGGGCGACTCGCGCGCGGCGCGCTCCGGGTCGGTGTGGATCCACTGCTGGTCGCCGGTGGCGTCGGCGAAGCGCTGGATGCGCGCCTGGTCGATGGTGCACCAGTTGCTGCAGGCGACTTCGCGGCCGATCCAGTCGGCGAGTGCATCGAGGGTGTCGAGCGATCTCATGCGGGTCTCGTGTCCTCCGGGAACGGTCGGCGGGGCGGCGGCTCAGAAGCAGGCATCGGGCATGTCCAGCGGCCCGCGGTCGCGGCGGGCGAGCAGGTCGAACTGGGCGTCCACCCTGGGCAGTTCCCAGTCGAAGAAGAAGCGCGCCGCGCGTCGCTTGCCTTCGTGGAAATCGTCGTCGCGTCCGCGCGTGGCCATGGCCTGTTCCAGCCATATCCAGGCCACGGTCACGTGGCCGAAGGCCTCCAGGTAGACGCTGGCGTTGGCGAGCGCCAGGCCCGGCTCGCCATCGCGCCACAGCTGCGCGGTGACGCTGGCGAGCCGGTCGATGCGGCGCGACAGCGCCTCGGCATGCGGCTTCAGGCCTGCATCGCCGCTGGCGCGCTCAATGCTTGCGCGGACACGCGCCAGGTACAGGCGAAGCGCCGCACCGTCCTGCATCACGACCTTGCGGCCGAGCAGGTCCAGGCCCTGCACGCCATGCGTGCCCTCGTGGATCGGGTTGAGGCGGTTGTCGCGGTAGAACTGTTCGACCTTGTACTCGCGGGTGTAACCGTAGCCACCATGGACCTGGATCGCCAAGTCGTTCGCGGCCAGGCACCATTGCGAGGGCCAGCTCTTCGCGATCGGCGTGAGTATGTCGAGCAAGAGCTCCAGCTCGGCGCGAACGGCGTCGTCGTCGGCGACGCGCGCTTCGTCGACCAGGCGCGCACAGTAGAGGTTGAGCGCGAGCGCGCCTTCCACGTAACTCTTCTGCGCCAGCAGCATGCGGCGGACATCGGCGTGTTCGATGATCGGCACCTGGGGCGAGCCGGGATCCTTGCCGCCCGCGTCGATGCGCCGCCCCTGCGGCCGGCCGCGCGCGTAGTCGAGCGCATGCAGGTAGCCGGTGTAGCCCAGCGCGGTGGCGCCGAGCCCGACGCCGATGCGGGCCTCGTTCATCATGTGGAACATGCAGGCCAGGCCCTGGTGCAGGCCACCGACGAGATAGCCGATCGCACCCGCCCTGCCCCCTGGCCTGTAACCGGTCCCCTCGCCGAAGCTGAGCAGCGTGTTGACCGTGCCGCGGTAGCCCATCTTGTGGTTGAGCCCGGCCAGTTGCACGTCGTTGCGCTCGCCCAGCGCGCCCGCCTCGTCGACGAGGAATTTCGGGACCACGAACAGCGACAGGCCACGGATGCCGGGGATCGGCCGGCCGTCGTCGCCGGCCGTGCGCGCCAGGACCAGGTGGACGATGTTCTCCGACAACTCGTGGTCGCCACCGGAGATCCACATCTTGCTTCCGGTCAGCCGGTAACGCGGCCCGAACGGCGAATCGCCATCGGGTTCGGCGCGGGTGAGGATGTCGGCCAGCGAGGAGCCGGCCTGCGGCTCGGACAGGCACATGGTGCCGAAGAAGCGCCCCTGGAGCTCGGGCTCGACGAAGGCCTTCACCTGGGCCGGCGTGCCGTGCGTCAGCAGCAGGTTGGCGTTGCCCAGGGTCAACATGGGATAGGCGCTGGTGGCGATGTTGGCCGCGTACAGATAGGCCAGCCCGGCATTGGCCACCACCAAGGGCAACTGCATGCCGCCGAGCGCGTAATCCTGCCCCGCGGCGATCAGCCCGCTTTCGCAGAAGGCATCCAGCGCGGCCTTGACCTCGTCGATCAGGTGCACGCGCTCGCCGTCGAATCGGGGCTCCTCGCGGTCGGCCTTCTGGTAGTGCGGCGCGAACATCTCGCTGGCGACCCGCTCGCAGGCATCGAGCACGGCGTCGAAGGTCTCGCGGTTGTGGTCGGCGAAGCGCGGCGCGGCGGCCAGTGCGCCGACATCGAGCCAGTCGTGCAGGAGGAAGTCGAGGTCGCGGCGGGACAGCAGCAGGGATGCCATGCGGGCCTCAGACGACCTCGAACAGGCCGGCCGCGCCCTGGCCACCGCCGACGCACATGGTCACCACCACGTACTTGACGCCCCGCCGCTTGCCTTCGATCAAGGCGTGCCCGACCAGGCGCGCGCCGCTGACGCCGTAGGGATGTCCGACCGCGATGGCACCGCCGTTGACGTTCAGTCGATCGTGGGGGATGCCCAGGGTGTCCATGCAGTAGAGGACCTGCACGGCGAAGGCTTCGTTGAGCTCCCAAAGACCGATGTCATCGACCGACAGGCCCGCGCGCTTGAGCAGCTTGGGCACGGCGAAGACCGGACCGATGCCCATTTCGTCGGGCTCGCAGCCGGCCACGGCGAAGCCGCGGAACACACCCATCGCCGGTATGCCGCGGCGCGCGGCCACTGCCGCGTCCATGACCACCGACGCCGAGGCGCCATCGGAGAACTGGCTGGCGTTGCCGGCGGTGACCACGCCACCGGGCACCGCGGTGCGGATCCGGGCGACGCCCTCGTAGGTGGTGTCCGCGCGGATGCCCTCGTCGCTGGAGAGCGTGACCTCGCGCGTGAGCAGCTGGCGCGTGCGCGGATCGGCGCTGCCGGCCAGGACCGTGATCGGCACGATCTCCTCATCGAAGCGGCCGGCCCCGGCCGCGGCGGCGGCGCGCAGCTGGCTTTCCACGCCATATCGGTCCATGCGTTCGCGGTCGATGCCGTAGCGCTTGGCGACGGTCTCGGCGGTCTGCAGCATCGGCCAGTAGATTTCGGGCTTGTTCGCCTTCAGCCAGCCTTCGGCGATCATGTGCTGGTTCATGTAGGGCTGGACGCAGGAGATGCTCTCCACGCCGCCGGCGACGAACGCGTCGCCCTCGCCGGCGATGACGCGCTGTGCGGCCATCGCGATGGTCTGCAGCCCCGAGGAGCAGAAGCGGTTGACGGTCGCGCCGGGGACGCTGACGGGCAGGCCCGCGCGCACCGCGCACTGGCGCGCGATGTTCACGCCGGTGGCGCCCTCGGGGTTCGCACAGCCCATCAGCACGTCCTCGATCTCGGCGGGATCGACGCCCGCGCGCTTCACGGCGTGCTCGACGACGTGACCGCCCAGGGTCGCGCCGTGGGTCATGTTGAGCGCGCCCTTCCAGCTCTTGGCCAGTCCGGTGCGCGCGGTCGATACGATGACGGCTTCTTTCACGTTGATCATCCAGTCCAGGGCCCTGGGGCAGTCAGTTGAACGAGCGGCCGGCGTCGGCCAGCTCCACCAGCAGCGGGGCAGGCTCCCATGCGTCGCCATGCAGGCCATTGGCGAAGCGGCGCATGGAACGGAGCACGTTGTAGAGCCCGACGGTGTCGGCATGGAACATCGGCCCGCCGCGCCAGACCGGGAAGCCGTAGCCGGTGAGATAGACCACGTCGATGTCGGACGCCTTCGCGGCGATACCCTCCTCCAGGATCAGCGCGCCTTCGTTGACGAGCGCGTAGACCAGGCGCTCGACGATCTCCTGGTCGTCGATCCGGCGACGGGTGATCCCCTGCTCGGCGGAGTACGCCTCGATCATCGCGTCGACCACCGGCGAGGGACGCGCGGTGCGGTCGCCCGGCGCGTAGTCGTACCAGCCGGCGCCGGTCTTCTGGCCGAAGCGCCCCATCTCGCAAAGCAGGTCGGCGGTGCGCGAGTAGGTGATCTCCGGGCTTTCGACCGCGCGCCGCTTGCGGATCGCCCAGCCGATGTCGTTGCCCGCGAGATCCCCCATCCGGAACGGCCCCATCGCCATGCCGAAGGCCTCCATCGCGCGATCGACCTGCTGCGGCAGCGCGCCCTCCTCGAGCAGAAAGCCGGCCTGGCGGCTGTACTGCTCGATCATGCGATTGCCGATGAAGCCATCGCAGACCCCCGAGACGACGGCGGTCTTGCCGATCTTCTTCGCCAGCGCCATGACGGTGGCGAGCACGTCCGGCGCGGTCGCCTTGCCGCGCACGACCTCCAGCAATTTCATCACGTTGGCCGGGCTGAAGAAGTGCGTGCCCAGGACATCCTGCGGGCGGCTCGTGAACTGCGCGATGCGATCCACGTCCAGCGTGGAGGTGTTGCTGGCCAGTATCGCGCCCGGTTTGGCGACGGCATCGAGCTGCCCGAACACCGCCTGCTTGACGCCCATTTCCTCGAAGACCGCTTCGATGATCATGTCGGCCTGGCCCATGTCTCCGTACGACATGGTAGGTGTGATGAGCGCCATGTGCGCCTCGACCTGTTCGGCGCTGAGCTTGCCCTTCTTCGCGCTGTTCTCGTAGTTTCGGCGGATCGTGGCGATGCCACGGTCGAGCGCCTCCTGCTTGAGTTCGAGCAGGGTCACGGGGATGCCGGCGTTGAGGAAGTTCATGGTGATGCCGCCGCCCATGGTGCCCGCGCCGATCACGCCGACCGATTTCACTTCGCGGATGCGGGCGTCCTCCAGGCCCGCGACCTTGCCCGCGGCGCGCTCACTGAAGAATGCGTGCCGCAAGGCCTTGGATTCGTCGGTTCCCAGGAGCATGGCGAAGGCATCGCGCTCGACCCGCAGGCCGGCATCGAAGTCCTTGCCGAGCGCCGCCTCGATGGCGTCCAGGCACTTGAGCGGCGCCGGGTAGTTCGCGGATGCGGCGGCGACGCCGGTGCGGGCGAAGCCCATGAAGCCCTCGGGATTGGGATGCTCGATCGTCCACTCACGCACCTTCTGCAACGGGTCGCCGGACGCGGCGACCTGCTGGCAAAGCGCGATGGCCGCATCTACGACCCCTTCCTCGTGCACCTTGTCGAACAGCCGCGTCGACGCCAGTTTGGCAGCCGGCACCAGTGTGCCCGAGACGATCATGTTGACCGCTGTCTCCAGGCCCACCGCACGCGGGAAGCGCTGCGTGCCGCCGGCACCGGGCAACAGTCCGAGTTTCACTTCCGGTAGGCCGATCTGCGCGTTGCCCGCGGCGACGCGATGGTGCATGCCCAGCGCGAGTTCGAGGCCGCCGCCCAGCGCCATGCCCTCGATGGCGGCGACGACGGGCTTCGCGCTGCCTTCGAACGCCTCGATCACGGTCGGCAGGGTGGGCTCCTGGCTGGCCTCGGGCTTGTTGAACTCGCGGATGTCGGCGCCGCCGGAGAACGCGCGTGCGCCACCGGTGACGACGATGCCCTTGACCGCATCGTCGGCGCAGGCGCGGTCCAGCGATTCGACCAGGCCGCGACGGGTCGCGATGCCCAGTCCGTTCACCGGCGGGTTGTGCAGGGTGAGGATGGCGATGCCATCGCGGATGTCGTAGTTCACTGGCATGTGCGGGGAACCCTGTGTTCGAAGTGATACGGGGAAGGCATGGCCGCGGGACGGGACGTCATCGCGCACCGACCCGGTCTGCGAAGCGGCAACCGAGTTCAGCAAGCGGCTCGACCTGTCGCGCGTACGCCATCGCCTGCGGGCTGCTGGCGACGCCCTCGCCGGCGCGCTTGACGATGCCCTGCATGATCGCGGCGAGGCGGAACACGTTGTAGGCGAGGTAATAGTTCCAGTCGCCGGTGACCGTGCGTCCGGTGCGCGCTTCGTAGGTCCTGACATACGACGCTTCGTCGGGGATCCCGAGCGTATCCAGGTCCAGCCCGGCGGTCCCGCGGAAAGGCGTGGGCGCCAGGTGCCAGGTCATCAGGTGGTAGGCGAAGTCGGCGAAGGGATGGCCGAGGGTGGAAAGCTCCCAGTCGATGACCGCGAGGATCCGCGGTTCAGTGGGATGGAAGATCACGTTGTCGAGCCGGTAGTCGCCGTGCACCAGCGAGACGATCGAACCCGAGTCCGCCGGGATGTGCCCCGGCAGCCAGTCGATGAGACGTTCCATCGCCTCGATGCGGACGGTTTCGCTGGCCCGGTACTGGCGCGTCCAGCGCGCCATCTGGCGCTCGAAGTAGTTGCCGGGCTTGCCGTAGTCCGACAGCCCGAGCGCCTCGACGTCGGCCGTGTGCAGGGCGGCGATCACGCGGTTGAGCTCGTCGTACAGCGCGCCGCGTTCGGCGTTCGACATGCCGGGAAGCGAGGGGTCCCAGAAGATCCGGCCGTCGACGAAGTCCATGAGGTAGAAGGCGCGGCCGATGACCGATTCGTCCTCGCACAGGCAATGCATGCGCGCCACCGGCACCTGCGAGTGGCGCAGGGCGGTCTGCAGCCGGAACTCGCGCTCGATTGCGTGCGCCGAAGGCAGCAACTGAGCGGCCGGCGCGGGCTTCGAGCGCATCACGTAGCGGCGGTCGCCGGCCTGCAGCAGGTAGGTGGGATTGGATTGCCCGCCCTCGAAGCGCTTGGCAAGCAGGGGACCGGGCAGTCCGCCCAGGCGGTCGTCGAGATAGGCCGACAGGCGCGCGAGCGCGGCGGCGTCCAGGTTCGCGCCGGCGACCGGTGGCCGCGTCGCCGCGCTCATGCCGCCACCAGCTGCAGGCAGCCGTCCTGAAGGCGCGGCACCACGTCGAGGCAGTCCATCCGCGCCGCGCAGTCCACCTCGGCCTGATGGTCGTTGTCGCGCATCAGCCGGCCCACGCGCGAGGCGCCGAGGGCGGTTCCCGCCGCGCAGCCGCGGTACAGCAGCAGGGCGGCGATGGCGGCGTCGGTGAGCGCGTAGCCACCCTGCGCGTCGAAGTGCGAGGCCAGGTGGCCGGCACCATAGAAGTCCTCGAGGTTGAAGCGGTTCGCCGAACCGGCGCAGACCACCAGGACCGAAGCCTCCGGGTGTTCGCGCACGACATGCTCGACCAGCGCGCGTCCGTTGAGCAGGGCGCCGACGTAAACGTGGGCGGCGCCGGCGGCATCGCCCAGGGCGACGGTGCCGTTGGTGGTGGCGTAGACCAGGGTGGCGCCATGCAGGCCGGCCGTCGCCAGCGCCAGCGGCGTGGCGGGACCGAACCCCGGCAGGCCACGCGCGAGGTATTCGCCGGCCAGCAAAGGTGAGTCCAGGTTACCGGCGATGCGCAGGGCGTCGCTGGCGTCGCGCGCCGGCCACACGTGGCGGATGCCCTGGCCGAAGGCGTGGACGATGGTCGAGGTCGCGAACAACACGTCCAGCACGATCACCACCTTGCCCGCGAGCCGGGCGGGATCGAGCTCCTCCCTCTTGAACAACACGTGCAGCTTGCGCATCGGTCCTCGCTTGCCCTGGGCGCCGGTCGCGCCGATCGTCGGTCGATCAATTAGTTCCATATAATGGAACTGTTGTTTCAATAATGATCCATCCTAGCCACAGCGCCTGCCTCGATCAAGCCCATGCCCGCGTATTGCCGAGCGTTTCCACATAGCCTAGGATTCGACTACCGGCAACATCGTGAGTTCCACTTAATGGAACTTTAGTTGCGATCATGAAAAGGCCTGCATGGACTTCTCCCATTCCCCGGACGTAGAAGCGCTGCGAACGCGGCTGCTGCGATTCTTCGACGAAGCCATCCTCCCCAACGAGGCGCGCTACCACGAGGAGATCCGTCGCCACCGCGAGGCCGGCAACGTCTGGCAGGCGCTGCCGCTGATCGAGGAACTCAAGCCGCGGGCGCGCGCGGAGGGCCTGTGGAACCTGTTCCTGCCCCGCTCGCCGCGGGCGCCCGAGGGCCTGGACAACCTGGCCTACGCACCGCTGTGCGAGATCATGGGTCGCGTACCCTGGGCGCCCGAGGTCTTCAACTGCTCGGCGCCTGACACCGGCAACATGGAAACGCTGGAACGCTACGGCACCGAGGCGCAGAAGCAGCGCTGGCTGGAGCCGCTGCTCGCGGGCGAGATCCGCTCGGCCTTCCTGATGACCGAGCCGGAGGTGGCCTCCTCGGATGCGACCAACATCCGCTGTTCCATCCGCCGCGATGGCGACGACTACGTCGTCAACGGACGCAAGTGGTGGTCCTCGGGCGCGGGCGACCCCCGCTGCGCGGTCTACATCGTGATGGGCAAGACCGACGCCGACGCGCCGCGGCACCAGCAGCAGTCGATGATCCTGGTGCCGGCCGACACGCCCGGCATCCGCATCGTGCGGCACCTGCCGGTGTTCGGTTACGACGATGCCCCGCACGGGCACATGGAGGTGGCGCTGGAAGACGTCCGCGTCCCCGCTTCCAACCTGTTGCTCGGCGAAGGCCGCGGTTTCGAGATCGCCCAGGGCCGGCTGGGGCCCGGCCGCATCCACCATTGCATGCGCACCATCGGCGCGGCGGAGCGCGCGTTCGAACTGATGTGCCAGCGCCTCCAGTCGCGCATCGCCTTCGGCCGGCCGCTCTCGGAACAATCGCTGTGGCACGAACGCATCGCCCATGCGCGCTGCATGATCGAGCAGGCGCGCCTGCTGACGCTCAAGGCCGCCTGGATGATGGACCGCGTGGGCAACAAGCAGGCGCGCACCGAGATCGCGATGATCAAGGTCGTCGCGCCGCAGATGGCCTGCCAGGTGATCGACTGGGCGATCCAGGCCCATGGCGGTGCCGGCGTCAGCGAGGACTTCCCGCTGGCCGCGGCGTATGCCGGCATCCGCACCCTGCGGCTGGCCGACGGCCCCGACGAAGTCCACTGCGGCACCATCGCGCGCCTGGAACTGGCCCGCATCGCCGCCATGGCCCCGGCGCCCTGACGCGCCGGGCCCCGCCACGACAGGTAGACCATGGGTAACCCGAAGAGAAAGATCGACACGCTCAGCCTCTCCATCGACGAGAGCCATCCCCAGTTCGTCAACGCCGTGGGACGCGCGATCTCGATCCTGCGCTGTTTCGAGCACGGCCCGGCGCAACTGGGCAACCGCGACATCGCCCGCGAGACCGGGCTGCCGAAGGCCACCGTCTCGCGCCTGACCTTCACCCTCGCCTCGCTGGGCTTCCTGAGCTATTCGGAGTCCGCCGAGAAATACGCGCTGGGCACGGCCGTGCTGTCGCTGGCGCATGCCTTCATGAAAGGCAACGACGTGGTCGCGGTGGCGCGCCCGCTGATGCGCGAGCTCGCCGAGTACACGCAGTCCGCGGTCATGCTGGGCGAGGCCGATCGCGGCCGCATGGTCCTGCTGGAGGTGTCCCAGGGCGACCCGATGTTCGAAATGAAGCTCGCCGTGGGCGCCCGCGTGCCGCACGGCTCCACCGCGCTGGGCCGGGCCGACCTTGCCGCGCGCCCGCTGGACGTCTTCGAGCGCCACCTGCGCGAGCTCGAACACGAATGCGAGCCGGGCTACTGGCCGCGCCTGCGCGCCGGCATCGTGCGTGCGCGCCAGGACTACGAGCACTACGGCTTCTGCTTCTCCATGGGCGACTGGAATCCGGACGTGTTCGCGATCGGCGTGCCGATGGTGTCCGCCGACGGCGGCCGCGTGCTCGCGTTCAACTGCAGCGGCCGTGTATCGGTGATGACACGCGAGCGCCTGATCGACGATTTCGGCCCGCGCCTGGTCGCGCTGCGCGATCGCGTCCTGCAGGCCACCGAAGGACGATTCTGACCGCCCCACCCCGTATCGATGAGGAGCCACGCCCGATGAAAGCCGTTCTCTGCGAAGCCTGGGGACCGCCGTCCTCCCTCCGCATCGCCGAGGTGCCCTCGCCCACGCCCGGCCCGCGCCAGGTGCTGGTCCGCACCCGCGCGGCGGCGGTCAATTTCCCGGATGCGCTGATCGTGGCCGGCAAGTACCAGTTCCGCCCGCCGCTGCCGTTCTCGCCCGGCGGCGAACTCTCGGGCGAGGTCATCGCCACCGGTGCGGACGTCACCCGCGTCGCGGTGGGCGACAAGGTCGTCGGCCTCACGCCGTTCGGCGCATTCGCGCAGGAAGTCGCGGTGGACGAGAGCCATATCGTGCCCCTGCCCTCCGACATCGGCGACGACGCCCTGGAGGTCGCCGGCAGCTTCGTCCTCACCTACGGCACCTCGCTGCACGCCCTGAAGGACCGCGCCGAGGCCAGGGAAGGCGAGACCCTGCTCGTCCTGGGCGCCGGCGGCGGCGTCGGCCTGGCGGCGGTCGAGATCGGCAAGCTGATGGGGATGCGCGTCATCGCCGCGGCCTCGAGCGAGGCCAAGCGCGATGCCGCGCGCGCGCATGGCGCCGACGAAGTGATCGACTACGCCAGCGAAGACCTCAAGGAGCGCGTCAAGGCGCTGACCGACGGCAAGGGCGTGGACGTCGTCTACGACCCGGTCGGCGGCGACTTCGCCGAGCCGGCCCTGCGCTGCGTCGGCTGGCGCGGACGCTACCTGGTGGTCGGCTTCGCGTCCGGCGAGATCCCGCGCTTGCCGGCGAACCTGCTGTTGCTCAAGGGCAGCGCACTGGTCGGCGTGTTCTGGGGCGAGTTCGTCAAGCGCGAACCCGGGCGGAACGCCGAGAACATGAAGACGCTGTTCGGCTGGCTCGGGGAAGGACGCATCCGGCCGCACGTATCGCGGCGCTATCCGCTGTCCGGGGCCGCCGACGCGCTCGATGCACTGCTCGCGCGCGAAGCGATCGGCAAGCTGGTGGTGCTGCCGCAACAGCCCGACTGAGCGCGGCACGCGCCGGCACAGGCGCGGTCGCATCCACACGCCATTGCGCACCCTTGGGAGGGGAATGCCGATGCACAAGAACACGCGCCACTGGCCGCCGGGCGTCCCGTTGCGGATGGCCATCCCGGAGACATCGCTGCACTTCAACCTGGACGTCGCCGCCGCTCGCTACCCGGTCCGCACCGCGATCGCCTACTACGGCAGCGAGCTGTCCTACGCCGCGCTCAAGCAGGAAGTGGACCGTCTGGCGGGCTTCCTGCAGGCGCGCTTGGGCGTCGCCAAGGGCGACCGGGTCGTGTTGTACCTGCAGAACAGCCCCCAGTTCGTGGTCGCCTACCACGCGATCCTGCGCGCCGGCGCGATCGTGGTGCCGGTCAACACGATGAACCTGGCCGCGGAGGTCGAGCACATCGTGACCGACTGCGGCGCGCGCGTCGCCATTTTCGGCCAGGAACTGGCGGCCCATGTCACGCCCCTGCTCGGCAGCGTGCTCGCGCACGGGCTGTCGGCCTGCTACGGCGACTACCTGGACGCGGGCACCGACCTGCCGGTCCCCGAGGTCGTGGCCCAGCCCCGCCTTGCGCTCGATGGCGTCACGGGCTGGCACGAAGCCATCGCGGCCGGCATTGCGCCCACGCCGGTCGATGTGGGTGCCGACGACCTGGCGGTCATTCCCTACACCTCGGGCACTACCGGCGCGCCCAAGGGTTGCATGCACACCCATCGCAGCGTCATGCACCCGGCGATCGGCGCCGCGGAGTTCTGCCGGATCGCCAAGGACCAGGTCGCCCTCGCCGCCCTGCCGATGTTCCATGTCACGGGCCTGCAGATGGGCGTCAACGCCGTGGTCTTCGCCGGCGGCACCATGGCGATCATGACGCGCTGGGACCGGCGCTGCGCCGCGATGCTCATCCAGCGCTACCGCGTGAGCACGTGGACGGCGATCCCGACGATGCTGTTCGACTTCCTCGCCCAGCCCGACCTCGCCGATTACGACCTGTCCTCGCTGAGCCTGCTCAGCGGCGGCGGCGCGGCCATGCCCAAGGCGGTGGCCGAGAAGATCCAGGCGCTGTGGGGGTTGCCCTACGTGGAGGGCTACGGCCTCTCCGAAACCATGGCCACCACGCACACCAACCCGGCCCAGCGGCCGAAGGCGCAGTGCCTGGGCATACCGATCCAGGACACCGATTCGGTGGTGGTCGACCCGGACACGCTCGCCCTGCTGCCGCCCGACGGGGTCGGCGAGATCCTCATCCGCGGCCCGCAGGTGTTCAAGGGCTACTGGGGACGCGAGGACGCCACGCGCGCGGCTTTCGTCGAGATCGAAGGCGAGCGCTTCTTCCGCACCGGCGACCTGGGCTACATCGACGAGGACGGCTATTTCTTCATCGTCGATCGACTGAAACGGATGATCAATGCCTCCGGCTACAAGGTCTGGCCGGCCGAAGTCGAGAACCTGATGTTCGCGCATCCGGCGATCCAGGAGGCCTGCGTGATCGGCATCCGCGACCGGCAACGCGGCGAGAGCGTCAAGCTGGTCGCGGTGCTCGCGCAGGGCCAGGCCGCCACCGAGGCGGACGTGATCGCCTGGGCGCGCGAACACATGGCCGCCTACAAGGTGCCGCACGTGGTCGAGTTCGTCGAACGCCTGCCCAAGAGCGGCACGGGCAAGGTCCAGTGGCGCGAACTGCAGGCACGCGAGCGCGAGCGGGAAGCCGACTGACACGGGACGCGGCGTGCGTCCTCGTGCCTGCAGCAGCCGGGAGCAGAGCGGGCGATGCGGCACTCCAGCAGCTGTGGCAGGCGGAAATTCGAAAGTCGAAGCCAAGCGTGCGCCCGGGTCCAGCCTTTCGACGCTTCGAGTGATGGGTTTCGCGTTGCTCTACCCATCCTACGTTCTGGGATGACGGCGCAGGGATGGGACCCAGCCTAGTAGGGTGGGTAGAGCCGAAGGCGAAGCCCACCGTCGCGAAGCTGCACGCACGACGCGCGATGGGTTTTGCTTCGCGCTACCCATCCTACGGTGCTGCCTCTCCCTCCGTTTCGTAGGGTGGGTAGAGCCGAAGGCGAAACCCGCCGTCGCGAAGCTGCACGTACGACGCGCGATGGGTTTTGCTTCGCGCTACCCATCCTACGGCGCTGCCCTGCCGCGGACTCGTAGGGTGGGTAGAGCCGAAGGCGAAACCCACCGTCGCGAAGCTGCACGTACGACGCGCGATGGGTTTTGCTTCGCGCTACCCATCCTACGAGGGGCATGGGATCGCAAGCCAACCGCAAAGGCGACTCGCCCCGTAGCCCGGGTAAGCGAAGCGCACCCACCAATCGTTGGAAAGCAAGAGTTGGTTCCCGGCGTTCGCAGGGATGACGGCGCAGGGATGGGACCCAGGCTGCCCGGATCGGCCGGTCGGCATCGCCCAGCCAGTAAAAAAAGCCCGCCGGAAGGCGGGCTTTTTCCGACTGAGGGCATGGCTCAGTACTTCAGGCGGAAGGTGACGCCGTAGGTGCGCGGCGCACCGAGGAAGGCGTTGTAGGAGCCGGTCTGCAGCGGTGCGTCGAAGCCGACCTGTGCATACGTCTCGTCGGTCAGGTTCTGGCCCCACAACTCGACCGACCAGCGGTCGGCGCTGGAAGCCAGCGTGAAGCGCGCATTGACCAGGGTGAAAGCGTCCTGCATCTTCTGCGGCGCGAGGTCCGAACCGGTGTTGTACTCGGAGGTGTACTTCGCGCCGACGAAGAAGCGACCGATCAGGTCGTCGCTGAAACCCCACTCGTAGGTGATCGCCGCACTGCTCTGCCATTCCGGGGCGAAGCCGGGCGTGGCGCCCGGCAGGCGCGACAGCGCGGCATCGGGCAGCGGGTCGTCGCCGTACTCGGCCTGCAGCCAGGTCAGGCCACCCTGCAGGGTGAGGCCGTCGATCCCGGTCTGCCAGATCATGTCGGCGTCCACGCCGTGGGTGTTCAGTTCCGGGATCGAACGCACCACGTAGCTCGAACCCAGGAAGCTGTTGAGCTGGAAGTCGCTGTAGTCCTGCTTGAAGTACGCGGCGTTCAGCAGCAGGTTGCCGTCCATCAGGGTCGCCTTCGCGCCGAGTTCGTAGGCGTCGACGAACTCGCCCGGGAACGAGGTGTCGGTGCTCGGGGTCACGCCGACCTGCACGCGGTCGAGGTTGAAGCCGCCGGCCTTGTAGCCGCGCGAGGCGGAGAAGTAGGTCATCAAGGCTTCGTTCCAGCGGTAGGCCGCCTTGAAGGTGCCCGACCATTCCTTCTCGTCGCGTTCCTGGTGGGTATCGAGCCCGCTGAACAGGGTGTTGGCCCAGGGCAGGCACATGTAGCCGATGACCGTCGGCACGATGTTGCCGACGAACTGCGCCGGCACGCCGCGCGCGATCAGGGCCTGCGCCACCTGCGCCGGGTTCCCCAGCCCCGCGCTGCAGCTGGGGCTGCCATTGGGGTTGGCGTAGCTGGAATCGACTTCCTTCTTCTCCTGCGTGTAGCGCAGGCCCAGGGTCAGGTCGAGCGCGTCGGTCGCGTGGAAGGTCATGTTGGTGAACGCGGCGGTGCTCTTGGCGTTCTGGTCGAAGCGATCCATCGAGCCGCGTCCGGCGAAGCTGGTGCCGTATGGCAGGCCGCCGGCCTCGGACAGGAAGGTCGCCGCGCCGTTGGTGTTGACCAGGCCCGCCGGGAAGTTCGCGGCGATGTTGCTGAGCAGGGCGATCGACAGGTAGGGCTCGTACGCGTTGCCCATGCTGATTGCGTCGCGGCGCACCAGGTCCTCGTCGCTGTAGAACAGGCCGACCATCCAGTCGAGGCGGTCGGTCGAGCCGGTCAGCCTGAATTCCTGGCTGAAGGTGTCGAAGCTCACCGAGTTCAGGTCATCGCCGTAGGCACGCGTCCAGATGTCGGCGCTGGAGAAGTCCAGGTCCGACTCGTTGACCGAATCCCAGCTGCGGTTGGCGGTGATCGAGGTCAGGGTGGCGCCGCCGAACCACGGCGTGATCCAGTTGACCTCGGCCGACACGCCCTTGTCGATGGTGTCGGTGCGGGTGCCCTGGTTGCTGTACGCCAGGCGCTGTTCGGGATCGGCCGTGGGTATGACGCCTTCGCCACCGGCGAGCGCGTCGACGATGGCCGCCGCGGGGCCGCGCGTGGTGGTCACGCCGACGCAGCAGTTCTCGTCGCGGCTGGTGAAGTCGGCGATGAAGTTGATGTCCAGGGTGTCGCTGGGCTCGAGCAGCAGCTGGCTGCGCACCGACTGGAAGTTGATGTTGCCGTCCTCGTCCTCGCGGCGCGGGCCCGCGCCGGTCTCGACGTCGGTGACGCCGTCGCGCTTGCGCTTGGTGGCGTAGATCCGGAACGCGCTGTTCTCGCCGATCGCGTCGTTGTACGAGCCCGCGACGCCGATCGCACCGTAGTTGCCGACCGTCAGCTCGCCTTCCGCGGACTGCTGGTAGTCGGGCCGCTTGGTGATCACCTGGATCAGGCCAGCGGAAGTGTTCTTGCCGAACACCGTGCCCTGCGGCCCCTTCAGGACTTCGATGCGCTCGACCTCGCCCAGGTCGCCGAAGCCGACGCCGTTGCGCGGCCGGTAGACGCCGTCGATAACGATGCCGACCGAGGACTCCAGGCCGGGGTTGTCGCCGACCGTGCCGACGCCGCGCAGGCGCGCGGTGGTCTGGCCTTCGTTGCTGGTGCTGGTCACGTTCAACGCCGGGACCAGCAACTGGACGTCCTTGATGTCGCGCACGCCGGCGTCCTCGAGCACCTGCTCGGGCACGACGGTCATGGAGATCGGCACGTCCTGCAGCGCCTCTTCGCGCTTCTGCGCGGTGACGGTGATCATGTCCAGCGTCTTGGGCGACGCGTCGCTTTCGGTTCCGGCGGCGGACGTGGCGGGCGCCTGTTCCTGCGCGAGCGCAGGCACCAGCGGCAACGCGACGAGGGCGAGCACGATCGACATCGACAGCGCGGTTCGGTTCGGGTCACGTGTTGCGGTACGGGCAGCGTTACGAACAGCCATGGTGCATCCCTCCCAGGATGGAAATGAGCAACCCCATGCGTCGGCTTCTCGCGCTTGCGTGGTCGTCCGGGCCGACTCCGGGCCCGGTACGCGGTTGCATGCTTGGAAATCACCTGTGCGTTGGAACCGGATACCCCTGCGCCTTCCCTCCCGTAGGCGCCCTCGCATCCGCTGGACAAGAACGATCAGAATCGGTCGGTGGCGGCGCAGCCCTCCCTCGAAGCCATGCGCGTCATGGGCCTGCTCATGGCGTGCGCAGGGCCTCGATCAGGGACTCGCGCTGACCCGGGCGCGCGGCGAAGGGATCGGCCGGCTCGCGCAGTGCGACGATGCCGTCGGCGCGACGGGCCACGCCGCCCAGTGCCTGCGGGTGCGACACGATGTAGAAGCGCCGTGCGGCAATGGACTCGAAGGTCGTGCGCGCGACGTCCGCGGCACTCACGCGACCCGAGCCCACGGCTTTCTCGACCATGGCCTCGGCGACGCGCTGCGAGCGTGTCGCATCGCCATGGGCGGCGGCGGGCCGGTTGCGCCCGGAGCGGCCGATGCCGGTCGGGACGTAGTAAGGGCACAGCACCGAGCAGTGGACCTTGTCGGTAACCAGCGCGAGATCGTGGTGCAGGGTTTCGGTGAGCGACACCACCGCGTGCTTGGTGACGTTGTAGACGCCGCTGAGGGGCGGATTGAGCAGGCCCGCCATCGAAGCGGTGTTGACCACGTGCGCCTCGAAACCCGGATCCGCGCGCGAGGCCTCGAGCATGCGCGGCACCCAGGTGCGGACGCCATGGATGACGCCCCACAGGTTCACGCCCAGGGTCCACTCCCAGTCGGCCAGGCTGTTTTCCCAGAGCAGTCCACCGGTGCCGACGCCCGCATTGTTGAAGACCAGGTGCGCCGGCCCGAACCGGGATTCGGCGGCGTCGGCCAGGGCCTCGACCTGGCCGGCGTCGGCGACATCGACCACGCGTGCGAACACCGCCGCGCCGGCCGACTCGAGTTCGTGCCGGACGGCGTCGAGCGCGTCCTCCTGGACATCGGCCAGGACGAGCTTCATGCCCTCCCGTGCGCCCAGGCGCGCGAATTCCAGGCCGAAGCCGGAGCCGGCGCCGGTGATCACCACGGTCCTGCCGCGCAGCGTCTTCATCGTCAGACCGCCGTGTAGCCGCCGTCCACCGCCAGGACCTGCCCGGTGATGTGGCTGCCCGCGTCGGAGGCGAACAGCAACGCTGCGCCCTTGAGGTCCTCGTCGCCGCCCAGCCGGCGCAGCGGCGCATTGCCGATCAGCGCCTCTTCGCCCAGGTGCTGGATCAGGGCGGCGCTCATCTTCGAGGGAAAGAACCCCGGCGCAAGCGCATTGACGGTGATGCCGTGCACACCCCACTCGCCTGCCAGCGCACGCGTGAAGTTGACCACCGCGCCCTTGGCGCTGTTGTAGGCGATCGTCTGCATGCTGCCCGGCGGATTGCCGCGCAGGCCGGCGATGGAGGCGACATTGACGATGCGGCCATGCTTGCGCGGGATCATCGATCGCCGCGCGACCTGCTGGCTGAGCAGGAACAGGCCGCGAACGTTGAGGTCGAACACCTTGTCCCATGCCTCCAGCGGATGGTCCTCGGCCGGCGCGCCCCAGCTCGTCCCGGCATTGTTGACGAGGATGTCCACCTGCCCCATGCGCTCCAGCGCCGCATCGACCAGGGCTTCCACGCCTTCGGGCCGGGCGCCGTCGGCGGCGACCCAGTCGGCGTCGATGCCGCGTTCGCGCAGGTGCGCGGCCGCCGCCTTGAGCTCGTCTTCCTTGCGCGCCGACAGCAGGACCCGTGCCCCGTAGTCGCCCAGCGCCTCGGCGATCTGCAGCCCCAGCCCGCGGGAGCCGCCGGTGACCAGGGCGGTGCGGCCGGTGAGGTCGAAGATGTCGGTGCGTGTATTCATGGCGCCTCTTGGTGAAGTGGAATGAGGGGAGCGGACGTCGCGGCGCGGGCAGGCCGGAAGACCTTGGTAAAGACTGCGTTGCCCCCTGCGTCGCGTGCTTTTATATTCCGTTATATGAAACTAAGTTTCTGTTTCCTGAAACAATCTAGCTTGCTATTTGCACGCATTCAATACCTCGAGGTATCCATTTTTATGGTGCAAAGCAGCATTTATCGGGGTATTTGACAGCCTGTTCGACAAGGATCCAAACTCCGGCACATACCGTTCTTTCGGAATTAAGTTTCACATAATGAAATATTCAAGTGCCAAGGGACAGGGTCGAACGTCGATGGAGAAGCGGCCGCTGCATGTCTCCGCCGATCTTTCGCTTCGATGCTTGCCTGCGCCTCGTCCGGTTCGCCGCCTCGTCCGGCAGCCCCCTCCCCCGCCCACGGCCGCCTGATCCAGGAACCCCAATGGGAAGCCCCAAACGCAGCATCGATGTCTTCAACCGGCCTTTCGACGAGACCCATCCCCAGTTCGTCAACGCAGTCGGACGCGCCTTCGCGATCCTCCGCTGTTTCGAGCACGGCGAGCGCTACCTGGGCAACCAGGACATCGCCCGGCAGACCCTGCTGCCCAAGCCGACGGTGTCTCGACTGACCTTCACCCTCGCCTCGCTGGGCTACCTGGAGTACTCGGCAACCCTGGAGAAATACGCGCTCGGCACCGCGGTGCTCGGGCTCAGCCACGCCTACATGAAGAACAACGACGTGGTGTCGGTCGCGCGTCCGCTGATGAAGGAGCTGGCCGAGTACACGCAATCGGCGGTGATGCTGGGCGCCGCGGACGGCCTGCGGATGATCCTGCTGGAGGTCTGCCAGGGCGATCACACCTTCCAGCTCAACCTCGCCCCCGGGATGCGCGTGCCGCATGGCTCCACCGCGCTGGGGCGCGCCGACCTGGCCGCGCGCCCGCCTGCGCTGTTCGAGCAGCGGCTCGCCGAACTGAAGGACGACTGCGACCCCGCGCAATGGCCGCGCATCCATGCCGGGATCGTCCGCGCCCGCGAAGAGTACGAGACCTACGGCTTCTGCTTCTCGATGGGCGAGTGGAACCCGGACGTGTTCGCGGTGGGCGTGCCGATGATGTCCAGCGACCGCGGGCGCGTGCTGGCGTTCAACTGCAGCGGCCGGATCTCGGTGATGACGCGCGAGAAGCTCGTCCAGGACTTCGGGCCGAAGCTGGTGGCGTTGCGCAACACCGTCTTCGAGAAGGTCGAGGGACGCTTCTAGGCACGTTGGCGCCGGCATGGCCGGTATCGCGGGCAAGGGGATTCGAACGAGATGACCGGGAGGGCACGATGAAGCAAGCGCGACAGGGCGCCACCGCCGCCGGATGGCGCTGGGGACCATTCACCTGCCGGATTCCATTCCTGCACTCGCGCCTGCTCTGGCCGGAGTTCCTGCAAGGGACGCTGGTGGCGACCGCCACCGGCCTGGCCCTGGTCCCGGTGCTGAGCGGCTACTTCGGCATGAGCTTCGAACAGGCGGTCGCCTGCGTGCTGTTCAACAGCATCTTCCTGGTTTCGTCGCTGTACATCTTCGGCGAGCCCTACGCACCGGGCTGGACCACCGCGGCGCTGCCCTTGGCACTGGTCTACGTGATCGCCGGCTATCCCGACCCGACCACCCGCTTCCAGGCGATGACCGCGCTGACGCTCAGCTATGCCGCGCTGGTGTTCGTGCTGGGCGTCACCGGCCTGGGGCGCAAGCTGATGCGCTGGCTGCCTGACACGTTGAAGGCGGGCATCCTGCTGGGCGCGGCGCTGTCGGCCTTCCGCCGCGTGTTCGTCGACGACGGCGGCAAGCTGCTGATGTCGCAGCCGGTGACCACCGCGGTCGCCTGCGCGATCTGCCTGGTGTGCGTGTTCTCCACGCCGTTCCGCCGGCTGGTCGAACGCCATCGCGCGCTGGCGCTGCTGGTCGCGCTGGGGCTGCTGCCGGGCTTCCTGGCGGCCGCGATCATCGGCCCCCTGGTCGGCGAGGTGCAGTACGACATCCAGTGGGGCTGGCTGCTGCCGCCGATGGGCGAGGCGATGGCGAAGATGTCGCCCTTCAGCATCGGCTGGCCGCCGCCGGAGATGTACCTGGCGGGCATTCCGCTGGTGCTGGTCACCTACGTCATCCAGTTCGGCGACTGGGTGACCGGCAACGAGGTCCTGCGCGAGGCGGCGCCGTCGCGCCCCGACGATCCGGTCGACATCAACGCCAGCCGGTCGCATCTCGCACTGGCGATCCGCAACGCCGCCTCGGCCCTGGTGTCGCCTTTCTTCACCACCCAGGGCAGCCTCTGGACCGGCGTCCACGTGATCGTCGTCAAGCGCTGGAAAGAGGGACCGCGCGCGGTCCCGGACCTGCACAGCGGCATGATGTCCTACTACCTGATGGGCCTGCCCTTCATCTACTTCATGTTGCCCCTGCTGACGGCGATGAAGCCCCTGCTCGGCATCGCGCTGTCCCTGACCCTGGTGCTGACCGGCTTTGCCTGCGCCTACATCGGCATGGCGATCCCGCGCGATGCCAGCGCGCGCGGCGCGGCGATGCTGACCGGCGCCGCCCTGGCCCTCCTGCAGCCCTGGGTGGGCCTGCTGGTCGGCATCGGCGTGTGCCTGTTGCTGGTCGGGCCCGAGCGACGGGCGTCGCCCGCCGCCCCGGCGCCGGGCGCCGACGCGGAGTCCTGACGCATGCCCACACGAACGGAGGCCGCATGAGCGCGCGCGAGGACTACCGCCACTTCCTGCCGATCCCCACGCGCTGGAAGGACAACGACGTGTATGGCCATGTCAACAACGTCGAGTACTACAGCTACTTCGACACGGTCATCAACACCTTCCTGATCCAGCGCGGCGGACTGGACATCCATCGCGGCCCGGTCATCGGCCTGTGCGCCGAATCGCACTGCCGCTTCAGCGGCGAACTGGCCTTCCCGGAAACCGTCGAAGCCGGGCTGCGCGTGGAGCACCTCGGCAACGCCAGCGTGCGTTACGGCATCGGCCTGTTCCGCCCGGGGCGCGACACGGCGGCCGCCGAAGGCTGGTTCGTGCACGTCTTCGTCGACCGCGACAGCCGTCGCTCGCATCCGATCCCGCCGGCGATACGCCAGGCCCTGTCGCCGCTCCATGTGCCGACGGACGCAGGGGCATGAAGGTACGCGCCGCCGTCCTGCGCGAAATGGGCCTGCCGGCGCCCTACGCGGGCTCGCGCCCGCTCGGCATCGAGACGCTCGATCTCTCCGGGCCGGGTGAGGGGGAACTGCTCGTGCGCGTCCTCGCCACGGGCCTGTGCCACTCCGACCTGTCGGTGATCGACGGCTCGCGACCGCGCCCCGTGCCGATGGTGCTCGGCCACGAGGCCGTGGGCGAGGTCCTGGACGTGGGCCGGGGCACGCCGGGCTTCCAGCAGGGCGACCGCGTGGTGTTCTCCTTCGTGCCGATGTGCGGGCACTGCGGGCCCTGCGCCAGCGGGCGCCCCGTGCTGTGCGAGCCCGGCGCGCTCGCCAATGCCGAGGGCCGGCTGCTCGGTGGCGCGCGGCACTGGCGCGACGCCGACGGGACGCCACTGCAGCACCACCTGGGCGTGTCGTGCTTCAGCGAATGCACGGTGGTTTCGGCGCGCTCCGCGGTGCGGATCGACCAGGACCTCGCGCCCACGACGGCCGCGCTGTTCGGCTGCGCGGTGATGACCGGCGTCGGCGCGGTGGTCAACACCGCCCGCGTGCGCCCCGGCGAGGGCGTGGCGGTCTTCGGACTCGGCGGCGTCGGCCTGGCGGCCGTGTTGGGGGCGGTCGCGTCGGGCGCCCATCCCCTGGTCGCGGTCGACGTGGTGCCGGAAAAGCTGGCGCTGGCGCGCTCGCTGGGCGCCACGCACTGCATCGATGCCTCCATCGCCGACCCGGTCGAGGCGATCCGCGAGATTACCCGCGGCGGCGTGGAGCATGCGATCGAGTCGGTCGGCAACGAACGCGTGCTGGTCCAGGCCTATGCCGCGACGCGACGCGGCGGCGCCACGATCACCGTGGGACTGCCCGCGCCGGATCGCATGTTCAGCGTGCCCGCCGTCAGCCTGGTGGCGGAAGAGCGGTGCGTGCGCGGGTCCTACATGGGCTCGGCGGTCCCATCGCGCGACATACCGCGCTATATCGCCCTGCATCGCAGCGGCCGCCTGCCGGTGGAGCGCCTGCTCACGCACACCTTGTCGCTCGAGGACGTCAACGAAGGCTTCGATCGGCTCGCCGCCGGCACGGCGATCCGGCAGGTCGTCGCCTTCGACACCTGAGCAGCGGACGCTGGCGGCGCCTCGCCGCCAGCGCCACCATGCGCCGTAGTATTCTCGTGGCCGGATTCCACACCCACGAGGCACGGCACACATGAAGACACGGTCCTGGACGCGGGTTTCCCGCATCGCGATCCCGGCGCTCCTGCTCGTCGCGCTCGCCGCCTGTTCCAGCGGACCGGTGCGCCGGGTCTCCGAACCCGCCGCGCGCCTGCAACAGCTCACGGTCAACGTGGACGGCAGCTGGACGGCGCAGGTGCGGCTGGAGAACTACAGCAGCATCCCGATGCGCTTCGAGCGCTTCGACCTCGTGCTCGAGGCCGGCGGCCAGGAGGCGGGCGCGCTGCGCGCCAGCCCGGCGCTCGACATCGGTCCGGAATCGGCCGACGTGGTGGAAGCGCGCCTGGTCCCCGCCGCCGCGGCCAAGCTGGCCGCCGCCGACGCCCTGGCGGCCGGTCGCAGCCTGCCCTACTCGCTCACCGGCACGGTCGTCGCCACGCCCGACGAAAGCAGCAAGTCGCGCGATTTCGACATCGAGCGCAACAGCGCGCTGAGCCCCGCCCCGGGCCTGCCCGGCGTGCTGCGCTGAACCCGCCCTCCCCCATTCCCGCACACGGTCCAAGATGAGCACTTACAAAGCCCCCCTCGACGACATCCGCTTCGTCCTGTTCGACGTCCTCCACGCCGACGCCGCGTTCCAGCGCCTGGGATTCGCCGACGCCACCCGCGACATCCTCGACGCGGTGATGGACGAAGGCGCCCGCTTCTGCGAAACCGTCCTCGCGCCGTTGAACGCCGTGGGCGACCAGGCGGGCTGCACCCTGGACAAGACCAGTGGCCAGGTCACCACGCCACCGGGCTTCAAGGAGGCGTATGCCGAGTACGCAGCGGGCGGTTGGGCTGGCCTGTCCTCGCCGGAGGCGTTCGGCGGCCAGGGCCTGCCGCACGCCGCCGGGGTCCCGATCAAGGAAATGATCGACGCGGCCAACCTGTCCTGGGGCAACTTCCCGCTGCTCTCGCACGGCGCCACCGAGGCCCTGCTGCACCATGGCGAGGACTGGCAGCGCGAAGCCTTCCTGCGGCCCCTCGTCGAAGGCCGCTGGACGGGCACCATGTGCCTGACCGAGCCGCATTGCGGCAGCGACCTGGGCCTGCTGAAGACGCGCGCCGAACCCCGCGACGACGGCAGCCATGCCATCACCGGCACCAAGATATTCATCACCGCCGGCGAACACGATTTCACCGACAACATCGTCCACCTGGTGCTGGCGCGCCTGCCCGACGCCCCGGCCGGCAGCAAGGGCATCTCGCTCTTCGTCGTGCCCAAGGTCCGGGTGGACCGGGAGGGCGCCATGGGCGAGGCCAACGCGGTGCGCTGCGGCAGCCTGGAGCACAAGATGGGCATCCACGGCTCGGCGACCTGCGTGATCAATTTCGACGGCGCGCAGGGCTACCTGGTCGGGCAGCCGCACAAGGGCCTCATGGGCATGTTCACCATGATGAACTCCGCCCGCCTCGCCGTCGGCCTGCAGGGCCTGGGCCTGTCCGACCGCGCCTTGCAGAACGCGCTGCGCTATTCGCGCGAACGCCTGCAGATGCGGGCGCTCAGTGGCCCGCGTCATCCGGAGAAGGCCGCCGACCCGATCATCGTGCACCCCGACGTGCGCCGCATGCTGCTGACCTGCAAGTCGCTGGTCGAAGGCGGCCGTGCAATGGCCTACCACAGCGCGCTTCTGCTCGATGAAGCGCATGACGCCGATGCCGAGGCCCGCGCCGCCGCGGACGCATTGCTCGGCTTCATGACGCCGATCGTCAAGGCCTGCCTGACCGAATGGGGCGTGGAGTGCACTTACCATGCGCTGCAGTGCTTCGGCGGCCACGGCTACATCGCCGAGCACGGCATGGAGCAGCTCGCGCGCGACGCGCGCATCACCACCCTGTACGAGGGCACCACCGGCATCCAGGCGCTCGACCTGCTGGGCCGCAAGGTGATCCAGCTGCAGGGTGCCGGCCTGAAGGTCATGCTGGGCATGGTCGAGGCCTTCTGCACCGAGCACGCACATGACGAGCGCCTGGCACCCTTCGTGGGCCCGCTGCAGGCCAAGGCCGCCGAATGGCAGCAGCTGACCACGCACATCGCCAGGGCCGCCGCCGGCAACGCCGACGAGATCGGCGCCGCCGCGTACGACTACCTCATGTACTCGGGCTATGTCGCCCTGGCCTACTGGTGGGCGCGCAGCGTGGCGGCGGCGGACGCCTCTCCGCATGCCGACGCCTTCAAGCAGGACAAGCGCGATACCGCCACGTTCTATTTCGCGCGCATCCTGCCGCGCACCCTGGCGCACGCGGCGGCGATCGAAAGCGGCATCGCTTCGCTGCCGGAGCTGGACGAGGCATGAGCCACGGGCCGGGCGATCCCGCGATCCGCCCGGCCACCCGGGCGGACGACGCGTTCATCCTGGGCTTCGTCGAGCGCTTCAGCGAGTTCCCCCTGCCCGGTGGCCGCAGCCGCGAGAGCGTGGGTGCCGGGGTTCGCCGAGACCTCTCCCGGCACCTGGCGACGCGGCCGGCGCATTCGCATTTCTTCGTGGTCGAGGTGGACGGCATCGCCGCGGGTTTCGCGCACCTGGTCGTGGACACCGACTTCTTCGACGGCTCGGCCACCTGCCATGTCTCCGACCTTGCGATCGCGACCGCCTTCGAGGGCCGCGGCCTCGCACGCACCCTGCTGGCACACGCAGAAGCCTTCGCCCGCGCGCGCGGCTGCAGCCGGCTGACCTTGTCGGTATTCCCCGGCAACGAACGCGCCCTGCGCCTGTACCAGTCGCAGGGCTTCGACGTGGACCTGTTGAAGATGGGCAAGCCGCTGGACGGCTAGGTCCGGAGCGCGAATCGGGGCGATCTACACAAAACGTCAACAAAGGCGTATAAGCTGGTGTCCCGATGGAGACCGATAGAGCGCCACTACGCTTGGTCCACGCCGGGACGCCCGAAGCCACGCTTCGAAGCGGCCTGGATGCTTCGCCGTCGCCTGGCCTGCGGGCCGTCCCCGATCCTTCCTTCGAACGCCTGGACGCGGTGCGGCTGCTGTCGCTCGATGCCTGCGGCCGCGTGCTCGACTGGATGAGCTGGCAGGATGCCGCCTGCCTGTATGCCCGCGACGCGGTCGCCTGGACGCTCGGCGAGCCCTGCCTGCGCGTGCATGGCGGCATCAACCGCATCACCGGCCAGCAGAGCCTGCTGGAACTGCCGCCGATCATCGCCGCGCGCGGCCATGCGCGCACCGGCGCGCTCGATCCCACCCCGGCGCTGACCAACAGCGCCCTGTTCGCGCGCGACAGCCACCTGTGCCTGTACTGCGGCCAGAAGTACGCCCGCCCGAAACTGACCCGCGACCACGTGCAGCCGGTGTCCAAGGGCGGTCGCGACATCTGGGAGAACGTGGTCTCGGCGTGCTTCAACTGCAATTCGCGCAAGGGCAACCGCACGCCGCACCAGGCCAACATGCCATTGCTCGCGGTGCCCTACCGGCCGAGCTGGATCGAACACCTGATCCTGTCGAACCGCAATATCCTCGCCGACCAGATGGCCTTCCTGCGCACCCAGTTGCCACGCGACAGCCGGGTCAACGCCTGAGCCCCACGCAGGTTCATGCGGCAGAGCAACATCGGCGCCTCCGACACCCGGGACCGCCGAGCGGGAGACATGCCCCGGAATGTCGCACGAGCGCCCTCCCGCGTCACATGCAGGCACCATGCGTCGTTTTGGGACACCGGAACGGCGCCGTGGACGCATATTCGTCGCCTGAACATTGACGCCAAGGCCCAGCTTGGCAAAACTCGCCCGACATATCAGCGCATGCAGCGCGCAACATGGATCTTGTATGCCACTGACCATTGGCCTGACCGGAATGGATCCGGACACCGAATCCGGACTGACGGACGCCATCAACGCCGCGAACGACCGTATCGGCCGCGCCTGGAAACTGTTGCCGGAAAGCCAGGCCGACTATGTCGTCGTGGACATGGACAGCATGTACGGTCCAATGAGCTGGCTGCGCCTGCACGCCACGGGCAAGCAGGTCATCGGCCTGACCACGGCCTCGCGCACGCAGACCGACTATCGCCTCGAGCGCCCCTTCGACGCCCACAGCGTCTCGATCCTGTTGTCCGAACTGGCCGAAGCGGCGGGCGTGTCCCTGCAGCCGGCGGCCGCGGCCCAGGCACCGACACCCGCACCGACACCGGCGCCCGTACAGGCAGCCGCGCCGGTGGCCGCCGCCGCGCCCGCCGCCCCGCCGCGCCCCACGCCGACGCCTGCAGTGGCGCCGCCCCCCGTCGCGACGC
>NZ_JACHTF010000024.1 GCF_014145325.1 Marilutibacter spongiae | reverse complement strand
GGCTGGCTGGCCTGTTCAACCGCGCCACGCTTGAACTCGGCACTGAACTTCCTTCGCTTCGACATGAACACTCCTCATGGCCTGGATCGGCCTTCTCGTAAGTGTCCGTGAAAACGGGGGTGAACCCGCGCGTCGATCGCGCCGACGAGGATGGTGAGGACCGACAGGGCTTCCAGCCCCAGGGCGATGTACTCGCTGACTTCGAGGAACAGCTGTTCCACGACGGCCTCGGCGAATGACGCGCGCCCCCCACGTGCGCGGAGCATTCAGTCTGCGGTCGGCAATGCAAAGTGCGCGTGAAGGCCGCCGCCCGCCTTCATTCGGCCGGCGCGTAACGCAGCGTCAGGTTCCACTCGCGGCCCGGCGTGTTGTAGAACGCGACGGTCTCGTAGTCGCGATCGAACACGTTGGCCACGCGGGCCTGCAGCGTCCAGTCGCGCGCCAGCGCGTACTCGCCGCGCAGGTCGACGGTGGCGAAACCGCCCAGACGGGTCAGGTTGGCCGCGTCGTCGCGGCGCGCGCCTTCGGCCACGCCGGTGAGGCCCAGCAGGAAGGCCCCGAAGGCGCGGTCGAGGTCGATGCGCGCGCTGCGTGCGGCGCGGCGCGGCAGTTCGTTGCCGGCGTTGGCACCGGTCTCGTTGCGGGTATCGACGAAGCTGGCACTGGCATCCACGTTCCAGCCCCAGGCCCGGGTATCGATGCCCAGCTCCACGCCCTGCAGCCGCGCGCGTTCGATGTTGTTGGGCAGGAACAGGCCGGCGTCGTAAGCGATCAGGTCGTCGACGCGGGTGCGGTACGCATCGACGCGGGCGTTGAACCCATCCCCGCGGTAGGCCAGCCCCAGCTCCCAGCTGCGCGACGATTCCGGGTCCAGGTCGGGGTTGCCGAAGAAGGGGTAGTAGAGCTCGTTGAAGGTCGGTGCCTTGAACGCGCTGCCGTAGCCGGCCGTCAGTCGCCAGGCGTCGCCCATGTCGATGCCCCAGGCGATGCTGCCGGTGGTGTGCCCACCGAACTGGGCATTGTCGTCGCGACGCAGGCTGGCCTCGAAGGACTGGGCGCCGAGCTGGCCCTGGTACTGCACGAACGCGGCGCGGTTGTCGCGCGCGCGACGGTCGTAGAAGGTGTCGCTGTCGACGCGGTCGCGCAGCCAGTCCAGGCCGGCGCTGAGCCGGTGGCCACGGGCCAGCTGGAAATCGCCCTGCAGGGTGGCGCTGTCGCGGTCGGTATCGAAGAAGCCCGCCTGGACGCCGTCCATGAAGTTGTCGGAGGCGTCGGTGTTGCGGCCCGCGACCAGCCTGAACGACGCGACATCGCTGGCGCGCCAGCGCACCTGGGCGCCCAACACCTGCTGGACCACCTTGGACAGGTTCTGGAAGCTGCCGTCGTAGGCGTTGCGGCCTTCCGCGCGCAGGGCCTGGGCATTGAACGAGAATGCGTCGCCAGCGTCGAAGCCGCCGCGCAGCGAGGCCGAGCGGTTGCGGTAGCCGTCGGTGTCGGGCTCGTCGGTGAAGCAGCCGGCGCCGAAGTCGAAGGGGATCGAGGGATCCGGGCCGCGTCCGCGGCATGCATCTATGCCGCGTGTCGTCGAGTAGGCGGTATCGACGCCGACCCAGGCGCCGCCGCGGCGTGCGCCGACGCCGGCGGTGCCTTCGGCGAAGTCGTGGCTGCCCACGGTGGCGCTGGCGCGCGCGGCGAGTCCCGGGGTTTCGCGGCGGGTGAAGACCTGGATGACGCCGCCGATCGCATCGGCGCCGTACAGGCTCGAGCGCGGGCCGCGGACGATTTCCACCCGGTCGATCATCGCCAGCGGCAGGTCCTGGAACGAGACCAGGCCCGAGGTCGGCGAGCCGATGCGGATGCCATCCACCAGGACCAGCACGTGGTCAGATTCGCTGCCGCGCAGGAACAGCGTCGTCAGCTTGCCCATGCCGCCCTGGGTGGCCAGGGAGATGCCCGCGCGGCCACGCAGCAGGTCGGGCAGGTCGCGTGCCTGGCTGCGTTCGATCGCAGCGCGATCGATCACCTCGACCGGGACCAGCGCTGCGTCGACGCTGATCGCGACGCGGTTGCTGGTGACCGTCAGCGTGTCCAGCTCGGTGGCGTCCTGGGCGGCGGCCGGAAACGCGATGGCGGCCGCGGCGGCGCCCAGGGCGAGGAACACGGGGCGCGGGAAGCGCGGGCGCTGGTACATCGGGTCTGTCTCCATCGTGGCGGCCCGCAGGCGCGCCTGGCTGTTCGGGGGTGGCGGTCGCTTTCGAGGCCACGGACGACCGCCAGCAACGCGTTCGCGCGTGCGGCAGGCGTCGGGGCGAGCGTTCAGGGGGGCGGCGGGCGATGCACCGTCGCGGGTGCGGGACGGTCCGGCGCTCGAAGCGGGCGCAGTGTACGCCAAGCCGCGGGAAGCCGGGCGGTCGCGGCGAAGGCGACGACCGCTCGCGTGCCTCAATCCTCCGCGCCGTCTCCCGCCTCCGGAGGCAGCGCGACGGTATCTGCGGTGAGCACCGTGGTGCGCACCGGCGCGGCCGTGGGCTTGTAGCGCGGCGGCGGAAGCTGTTCGATCGCGGCCTCCGCCTCGGCGACGAGCTGCTGGCGCCGCGCGTCGGGCACCTCCTGCCAGTGGCAGTCGCACAGCGCGCCCTCGATGGCGTAGAGCAGGTTCATCGTCGGCTTGAAGCCCGCGCGCTTGATGCGCATGTAGGCCTCGACCGGTCCCGCCGCCTGCAGGTCTTCCAGGCTGTGCAGGCCGACCTGCTTGAGCCAGGCCGCGCTCTTGGGGCCGATGTTGCGCAATTTGGGCAGGGTCATCCCAGCGACTCCTGGTAGATGCGGGCCAGCATCTCGAGGCCGGCCTGGTCCTCGGCGTCGAAGCGGCCGACGCTGGGGCTGTCGAGGTCGAGCACCCCGACCAGCCGGCCCTGCGCGTCCTCCAGCGGCACCACCAGCTCGGCACGGGACGCCGCGTCGCAGGCGATGTGGCCGGGGAAGGCGTCGACGTCGCTCACGCGCTGGGTCAGGCGCGTGGCCGCGGCGGCGCCGCAAACGCCCTTGCCCAGCGGGATGCGCACGCAGGCGGGAAGCCCCTGGAAGGGACCGACCACCAGCTCGATGCCGTCGTAGAAGTAGAAGCCGACCCAGTTGAGGTCGGGCAGCGAGTGGTAGACGAGGGCCGACAGGTTGGCGGCATTGGCGACGCGGTCGCGCTCGCCATGCAGCAGGCCGCGCGCCTGCTCGGCCAACTGGGCGTACTGCTCCGGCTTGTTGCCGGTGAGGGGGGTTGCGGCGAACATGTCCCGAGTCTACCAGCGTCCACGTCCCCTGCAGGCCCCATGAATCCATCCGGCATCTTCGTCACCGGCACCGACACCGGCATCGGCAAGTCGCTCGTCAGCGCCAGCCTGCTGCATGCCCTGCGCGCGCAGGGCTTCTCGGCGGTGGGCATGAAGCCGGTGGCCAGCGGCTGCGACGCCACGCCCGTGGGACTGCGCAACGAAGACGCGCTGCTGCTCCAGGCCGCCAGCGCCCCGGTGCCCGCCTACGACGAAGTGAATCCCTATGCCCTGGCCGAGCCGCTGGCGCCCGAACTCGCGGCGCGCGACGCCGGCGTCGACATTCGCCTGGACGTGCTGGTCGAAGGCTACCGACGGCTGGCCGCCATGGCCGACCGGGTCGTGGTCGAGGGCGTGGGGGGCTGGGCCGCGCCCGTGTCGGCGCGCCTGGACCAGGCCGACCTCGCGCGGGCGATGGACCTGCCGGTGCTGATGGTGGTCGGCCTGCGCCTGGGCTGCATCAACCACGCACGCCTCACCGCGGCCGCGATCGCCGCCGCGGGCCTGGAGCTGGTCGGCTGGGTCGCCAACGAGGTCGATCCGGCGATGCTGCGGATCGAGGACAACGTCGCCATGCTGCGCGAGCGGCTGCCCGTGCCCTGCTGGGGACGGCTGCCCTTCGCCGGGGATCGTCCCTCGCCGGCGCGACTGGCGTCGTGCCTCAGGCCCGGGGGCGGCTGAGGGCGCGCTGGGCCCGCGCGTGAACGGCGGGTTCACGGTGCTTCCGCATTGCACTCTTTAGAGTGTCCGCCACGTGTTTTGCATCATCGGGCCGACCATGACCAATGGACGATGGGCGCGGCATGTCGAATGTTATACTCGCCAGTACAGAATTGCCGCTGGCGTGTCGAGCGGCCCTCCCCCGATTCGTCGTACCGCACATCCCCGTTCATCGCGAACGGAACTGGAGCCCCTGCATGGTCATGAAATCCCGCGCCGTGGCGCTTGCCGCCGCCCTCGCCCTGGTGTTGTCCGCCTGTGGCGGCGGAGACGAGCAGGCCCAGGGGCAGATGCCGCCGCCGGAAGTGGGGGTGGTGACGGTCCAGCCTGGCAACGTGCCGCTCGAGAAGGACCTGGTCGGTCGGCTCGCGCCCTACCGCAGCGCCGACGTGCGCGCGCGCGTGCCGGGCGTACTGCAACGCCGCGTCTACGAGGAAGGCAGCGACGTGAAGGCCGGGCAGGTGCTGTTCCGCATCGATCCCGACCAGCTGCAGGCCTCGCTGGGCCAGGCGCAGGCCAGCCTGGCGGCGGCCAAGGCCGAGTATGCCAACGCCAAGGCCAACGCCGACCGTGCCCGTCGCCTGGCGCCGGAGCGTTTCGTCTCCCAGTCCGACCTCGACAATGCCCTGGCCGCCGAACGCAGCGCCGGCGCCTCGGTGCAGCAGGCCCAGGCCGCGCTCGACAATGCCCGCATCAACCTGGGCTACGCGACGGTGACCTCGCCGATCGACGGCCGCGCGAACCAGCAGCAGGTGACCGAAGGCGCGCTCGTGGGCCAGGGCACGCCGACCCTGCTGACCACGGTCGACCAGATCGATCCGCTGTACGTGAACTTCTCCATGAGCGTGTCCGAGCTCGACCAGGCCCGGCGCGCGCTGGGCGGGCGCGAGACCGGCGACGCCGACGTCCAGGTGATGCTGCCCGACGGCAGCCAGTACGAGCACCCCGGCAAGCTGGACTTCTCGGGCAACGTGGTCGATCCGGCCACCGGCGCGGTGGCCCTGCGCGCGGTCGTGCCCAATCCCGACCGTCGCCTGCTGCCGGGCACCTACGTGACCCTCAAGGCGGTCCTGGGCCAGCAGGCCGGGGCCTTCCTGGTGCCGCAGGCCGCGCTCCAGCGCGACGACCGCGGCCCGTTCCTGATGGTGATCGGCGCCGATGGCAACGTCGTGCGCAAGGACGTCGTCGCCAACCGCACCCAGGGTCCGGACTGGGTGATCGGCTCGGGCATCGAGGCCGGCGACCAGGTGGTGGTGTCGGGCCTGCAGCGGGTACAGCCGGGCCAGCCGGCCAAGGGCACGCCCTGGCAGCCCGAGGGCAGCCCCCCGGAAGGGCAGGCACCGGCGGCGGGCGAGGGCGAGGCTCCGGCCGAAGCGCCCGCGGCGGCGCCGGCGGATGACGCGGATGCCGCCGACCCGGCCGAGCAGGGCTGAGCGACGCCATGTCAAGATTCTTCATCAACCATCCCATCTTCGCGTGGGTCGTCGCGATCCTGATCTCGCTCGCCGGCGTGCTGGCGATCCTCAACCTCGGAGTGGAGTCGTATCCCGACATCGCGCCGCCGCAGGTCACCGTGTCGGCCAGCTACCCGGGCGCGAGCGCGGAAACCGCCGAGGGCGCGGTCACCCAGATCATCGAGCAGCAGCTCACCGGCATCGACAACCTGGACTACTTCAGTTCCTCGTCCAGTGCCTCCGGCGGCAGTTCGATCACGGTGACCTTCAAGCCCGGCACGGACCCCGACATCGCCCAGGTGCAGGTGCAGAACAAAGTGGCGCTGGCCACGCCGCGCCTGCCCTCCGAAGTGGTCCAGCAAGGCGTGGTGGTGGCCAAGGCCAATGCTGGCTTCCTGATGGTCGTGGCGGTGCGTTCGGACAACCCGAACTTCGACCGCAACGCGCTCAACGACCTGATCGGCTCGCGCGTGATCGACCAGATCTCGCGCGTGCCCGGCGTCGGCTCGACCCAGCAGTTCGGCAGCGAATACGCAATGAACATCTGGCTGGACGCCGACAAGCTGCGCGGTTACGGCATGTCCGCGAGCCAGGCGCTGGCGGCGGTGCGTGGACAGAACGTGCAGTTCGCAGCCGGCTCCATCGGCGCCGCGCCGGCGCCGGAGGGCCAGGGCTTCACCGCCACGGTCTCGGCCGAGGGCCGCTTCAGCTCGCCCGATGAGTTCGGCAACATCATCCTGCGCGCCAACGAGGACGGCACCGTCGTGCGCCTGTCCGACGTCGCCCGCGTCCAGCTCGGCACCCAGGCCTGGGGCTTCGACACGCAGTGGAACGGCACGCCCACCGGTGCCTTCGCCGTCCAGCTGTCGCCGGGCGCCAACGCCCTGGGCGTGGCCGAGGCGGTCAAGGCGCGCATGGACGAGCTGCAGTCGAGCTTCCCGCCGGGGGTGAGCTGGTTCTCGCCCTACGACAGCTCGACCTTCGTGCAGGTGTCGATCGAGGAAGTCGTGCACACCCTGGTCGAGGCGATCGTCCTCGTGTTCCTGGTGATGCTGATCTTCCTGCAGAACTTCCGCGCCACGCTGATCCCGACCCTGGTCATCCCGATCGCGCTGCTGGGCACCTTCCTGGGCATGTACGCGATCGGTTTCACGATCAACCAGCTGAGCCTGTTCGGCATGGTCCTGGCGATCGGCATCGTGGTCGACGACGCGATCGTCGTCATCGAGAACGTCGAACGCATCATGAGCGAGGAGGGCTTGTCGCCCAAGGACGCGACGATCAAGGCGATGGGCCAGATCAGCGGCGCGGTGGTGGCGATCACCGTCGTGCTCGCGGCGGTGTTCATCCCCTCGGCCTTCCAGGGCGGCTCGGCGGGCGAGATCTACAAGCAGTTCGCGCTGACCATCGCCATGGCCATGGGTTTCTCCGCGTTCCTCGCGCTGGGCTTCACCCCGGCGCTGTGCGCGACCATGATCAAGCCGACCGACCACCACAACAAGAACGTGGTCTTCCGCGTGTTCGAGCGCGGCTACGAGAAGGTCAGCGGCACGTACGTCGGGCACATCACCGGGGCCATCAAGCATGCGCCGCGCTGGATGATGCTGTTCGTGCTGCTGGTCGCGCTGTGCGGCTTCCTGTTCACCCGCCTGCCGGGCAGCTTCCTGCCCGAGGAGGACCAGGGCTACGCGATCGCGCTGGTGCAGCTGCCGTCCGGCGCCACCGTGGACCGTACCCGCAAGGTCTTCACCCAGGTCCGCGAGACGCTGGAGAAGCAGGACGGCTTCGAGGGCATGATGCAGGTCGCCGGCTTCAGCTTCATCGGCCAGGGCGAGAACGTGGGCCTGGCCTTCATCCGGCTCAAGCCCTGGGACGAGCGCGACGTCACCGCGATGGAGTTCATCCAGAACGCCAACCAGGCGCTCTACGGCATCCGCGACGCCCAGATCTTCGTCATCAACATGCCGACCGTCAGCGGCCTGGGCGCCTTCGGCGGCTTCGACATGTACCTGCAGGACCGCGGCGGCAAGGGCCGCGCCGAGCTGACCCAGGCGCGCAACATGCTGCTGGGCAAGGCCGGCCAGGACCCGGCCCTGACCGCGGTGCGTCCGAACACCCTGGAGGAGGCGCCGCAGCTCAAGCTCGACGTCGATCGCGTGCAGGCGCAGGCCATGGGCCTGTCGGTGAACGACATCTACACGGCGATCCAGCTGATGCTGGCGCCGGTGTACGTGAACGACTTCGTCGACCAGGGCCGCGTCAAGCGCGTGACCATGCAGGCCGACGCGCCGTTCCGCACGGGGCCCGAATCGCTGGCGCGCTTCTACACGCCGAGCCCGCGCTTCGATGCCACCAACGGCAGCGACGCGACGACCGGCGCGATGGTGCCGCTGTCGAACGTCGTCAAGGCGAGCTGGCAGATGGCCTCGCCCTCGCTCAACCGCTACAACGGTTACGCGGCGGTCGAGATCGTCGGTTCGCAGGCGCCGGGGTACAGTTCGGGCGAGGCGATGAACGCCATGGAGGGCATCGTCGACAACGACCTGCCCGAGGGCTTCGGCTACGATTGGACCGGCCAGTCCTACCAGGAAATCATCTCCGGCAACCAGGGGCCGCTGTTGATGGCGCTGTCCATCCTGGTCGTGTTCCTATGCCTGGCCGCGCTCTACGAGAGCTGGTCGGTGCCGGTCGCGGTCCTGCTGGTGGTGCCGCTGGGCGTGCTGGGCGCAGTGATCTTCACGATGCTGCGCGGCCTGCCGAACGACATCTACTTCAAGATCGGCCTGATCACCGTGATCGGCCTGGCGGCCAAGAACGCGATCCTGATCGTGGAGTTCGCGATCGAGCAGCGCCAGGCCGGCATGACCCTGCGGCAGGCGACGATCGAGGCGTGCAAGCTGCGCTTCCGCCCGATCCTGATGACCTCGTTCGCCTTCATCCTCGGCGTCGTGCCGCTGGCGATTTCCACCGGCGCGGGCGCCAACGCCCGCCATGCGATCGGCACCGGCGTGATCGGCGGCATGATCTTCGCGACCTTCCTGGGCGTGCTGTTCATCCCGATCTTCTACGTCGTGGTCCGTCGCCTGCTCGGCGACAAGATGGACGAGAAGCCGGTGCTGGAGGCCAAGGGCGACGCCTGACGGCCGATGTCACCGTCGATACCGGGAAAGCCCGCCGCAAGGCGGGCTTTTTCGTGGCTCGATTGCCGGGGTTGGCCGGTGCGCGGTGGACCGTGGCCCGGTCCCATGATCCCGCCACGAGTCACCCATCCCCCAATCACGGCGAGAGCCAAGGGCTGGATTCCAGCGTTCGCTGGAATGACGAGCGAAAAGGGGGCGCCGTAGCGCGGCAGGGTGCAACAAGTGAAGTGCATTTCACCCACCCCGCGGAGGCCGTGCACCCGCCGCAGGATGGGTAAAGCCGAAGGCGCAACCCATCGGCCTATGCGAATGCCCCTCTGTCCCGGTGGGTCCTGGCTTCGCGCGAGCCTTCTTACGAAGGCAGGGCCCTCGGGTCAGCATTCGTGAGCGCTCATCCGGGGGCGCGAGGCTGGCCAACCCCGGGCCCATGACCCCATCACGAATCACAAATTACGAATCACCAATGCCCCCCAGAAACAAAAAAGCCCGACCGCGTGGAGCGGTCGGGCGACATCGGCGGGGACCAGTGGGAGGGTAAATGGCCCCGACGGTTCTGCTACTTGCCTGGTGCGAGTGCCTTACTTGGCCGCCTTGGCGGCGGCCTTGGTGGCCTTCTCGACGTTGGCCTGGGCGCTCTTGGCAGCCGACTCGAACTGGCCCTTGGCCAGCTCCGCGATCGCCTCGTTGGTCTTCAGCGTGCGGCCGAACGCTTCCTGGCCGGCGGTGACGGCGCGCTCGACGTTCTCGCGGGCGATCTGCACGCCCTTCGGCCACAGGGCCTTGGCGGCGTCGAAATCGCGGGCTTCGGCGGCTTCGCCGAAGAATGCGAAGGTAGCGTTGGCGCGGTCTTCGACGGCGGCCATCTGCAGGCCGAACAGGGCCTCGGTGTTCTCCAGCATCAGGCGGCTGGCCTGCGATGCGGTGTCCGCGAACTGGCGCGTCGCGGCAGCGAATTGCTCGTTGAACTGCGTGTACATGACATTCTCCTGCACGATTCGCCGGCGGAATGCCGGTTTGTGCGATGCAGCATAACGCGGTCCATGTTGCAATGCAACATGGATTCCTTGACCGTTCGATGACGTTCAGGAAGGGCCGTGGGCCCGGCCTGTTCAGCCCCGGTAGCGGCAGCCCGAGGTGCAGGTCTCGTGTACGACGACCTCGCTGAGCAGCGGCAGGGCCGGCTTCAGCCGTTCCCAGATCCAGACCGCGAGGCGCTCGCTGGTCGGGTTCTCCAGGCCCTCGATGTCGTTGAGGTAGTGGTGGTCGAGCTGCTCGTAGAGCGGCTTGAAGGCCTGCTTGAGGTCGGCGAAGTCCATGACCCAGCCGGCGTGGGGGTCGATGTCGCCCGAGACGTGCAGCTCGATCCGGAACGAGTGCCCGTGCAGGCGGGCGCACTTGTGGCCCTCGGGCACGTGGGGCAGCCGGTGCGCGGCCTCGAGGGTGAATGCCTTGAAGATGTCCATGCCGCCATTGTCCCACGCCGCGCGGGCGGATGCGGGCGCCGGGACGGCTTGGCGGCCGCCCCCGCTGGGCGCGGCTAGGCCTGGACCGTGCCGGCGGGCACGCGGACCTGGCCGTCCATCAGCACCCGCGCGCTGCGGCTCATGATCGCCCGGGTGACCGTCCAGCGACCGTCGTGCTGGACCGCTTCCGCGCCCACGCGGAGCGTGCCCGACGGGTGCCCGAACACCACGGCGTTGCGCGCGTCGCCGCCTGCGGCACGGTTGACGACCGTGCCGGGTACCGACGCCGCGGTGGCGATCGCGACGCTCGCGGTGCCCATCATCGCGTGGTGCAGCTTGCCCATCGAGAGGGCGCGCACCAGCAGGTCGACGTCGCCGGCGCCGATGCTCTTGCCGCTGGAGGTGACGTGCTCGCGCGGCGGGGCGACGAAGGCGACCTTCGGCGTGTGCTGCCGGCTGGCGGCCTGGGCGACGTCGTCGATCAGGCCCATCCGCACCGCGCCATGCGCGCGGATCGCCTCGAAGCGGGCAAGCGCGGCCTTGTCCTCGTTGATGGCGTCCTGCAGCTCGGTGCCCGAATAGCCCAGCGCCGCGGCGTCGATGAAGATCGTCGGGATGCCGGCGTTGATCATCGTCGCCTCGAAGCGGCCCACGCCGGGGACCTCCAGCGTGTCGACGACAGATCCCGTCGGGAACATGCCGCGCGCGGCGCCGTCGCCGGCATCGTCGTCGGAGGGGTCGAGGAACTCCAGCTGGATCTCGGCGGCGGGGAAGGCCACGCCGTCGAGCTCGAAATCACCGGTTTCCTGCACCTCGCCATTCGCCATCGGTACGTGGGCGACGATGGTCTTGCCGATGTTCGCCTGCCAGATCCGGACCGTGCAGGTGCCGTCCGCGGGGACACGGTCCGCGTCCACCAGGCCCTGGGCGATCGCGAACGGCCCCACCGCCGAGGACAGGTTGCCGCAGTTGCCGCTCCAGTCGACGAAGGCGCTGTCGATGGCCACCTGGCCGTAGAGGTAATCGACGTCGTGGCCGGGCACGGACGACCTGGAGATGATCACGCACTTGCTGGTGCTCGAGGTCGCGCCGCCCATGCCGTCGGTGTGCTTGCCGTAGGGGTCGGGCGAGCCGATCACGCGCATCAACAGGGCGTCGCGCGCCGCGCCGGGGCCGCGGGCCGCGGCGGGCAGATCGTCGAGCTTGAAGAACACGCCCTTGGACGTGCCGCCGCGCATGTAGCTGGCGGGGATGCGAAGCTGGGGAAGGTGCGGCATGCGGGTCTCGTCTATGGGGCGTCGCCGCGGCCGGGGCGGCGACGCGGTGGATGCAGTGGATGCAGTGGATGTGGTCAGGCGTCGTCGGGGATCTCGGGTTCGACCAGGCGCGCCAGCTGTTCGAGCGACTCCTGCCAGCCCAGGTAACAGAACTCGGTCGGGATCGCCGAGGGGATGCCGGCCTGGGTGATGTGCAGCCCGGTGCCGCAGGCGACGGGCTCCAGGTCCACGCTCACCTGCATCTCGCCGGGCAGGCCCGGATCGTCGAACCGGTCGGTGTGGCGGATGCGCTCGCCGGGCACCAGCTCGGTATAGACCACCGTGAACGAATGGCTCGAACCGGTGCCGAAGTTGGTGAACGACATGCGATAGCCACCGCCGACGTTCGGGTCGATCTCATGGACCTTGCCGGTGAAGCCGAACGGCGGCAGCCAGCGCTCCAGCGCGCTGGCGTCGAGGAAGGCGCGGTAGATGCGTTCGGCCGGCGCGCGCAGGACGCGATGCAGGCGCACGGTGCCGGGTTGGGGCGTGTCGGACATGGGCGTTCTCCTTTCGCTTCGTGGGGGTTCCAGGCTCCGACGAACGGGTCAGGCCGCTTTCGACGCGTCCAGGAAGTCCTGTGCGAATCGCTGCAGGACCCCCCCGGCCTCGTAGATCGACACTTCCTCGGCGGTGTCCAGGCGGCAGGTCACGGGGACCTCCACGGTCTCGCCATCACGGCGGTGGATCACCAGGGACAGGGTCGCGCGCGGGGTGCGCTCGCCGACCACGTCGTAGGTCTCGCTGCCGTCGATGCCCAGGGTTTCGCGCGTGGTGCCCGGCTGGAACTCCAGCGGCAGCACGCCCATGCCGATCAGGTTGGTACGGTGGATGCGCTCGAAGCCCTCCGCCGCGATCGCCTCCACGCCGGCCAGGCGCACGCCCTTGGCGGCCCAGTCGCGCGAGGAGCCCTGCCCGTAGTCGGCGCCGGCGATGATGATCAGTGGCTGCCGCCGTGCCATGTAGGTCTCGATCGCCTCCCACATGCGGGTCACTTCGCCCTCGGGCTCGATGCGCGCCAGCGAACCCTGGCGCACGTTGCCGTCGGCATCGCGGACCATCTCGTTGAGCAGCTTCGGGTTGGCGAAGGTCGCGCGCTGCGCGGTGAGGTGGTCGCCGCGGTGGGTCGCGTAGGAATTGAAGTCCTCCTCGGGAAGGCCCATCTTCGCCAGGTACTCGCCGGCCGCGCTGCTGGCGAGGATGGCGTTGGATGGCGACAGGTGGTCGGTGGTGATGTTGTCGCCCAGCACCGCCAGCGGCCGCATGCCGCTCAGCGAGCGCTCGCCGGCGAGCGCGCCCTCCCAGTACGGCGGGCGGCGGATGTAGGTGCTCTTCTCGCGCCAGTCGTAGAGCGGGCTGATGTCGCCGATGCGTTGCAGCCGGGCCGCGAACATCGGGTCGTAGACCTGGCGGAAGTGCTCGGGGCGGACGCTGTCGCGGACGATGGCGTCGATCTCCTCGTCGCTGGGCCAGATGTCCTTGAGCGTGACCGGCGTGCCGTCGGCGTCGTGGCCGAGGACGTCCTTCTCGATATCGAAGCGCACCGTGCCGGCGATCGCGTAGGCGACCACCAGCGGCGGGGAGGCGAGGAAGGCCTGCTTGGCGTAGGGATGGATGCGGCCGTCGAAGTTGCGGTTGCCCGACAGCACGGCGGTGGCGTACAGGTCGCGCTCGATCACTTCCTGCTGGATCGCCGGGTCGAGCGCGCCGCTCATGCCATTGCAGGTGGTGCACGCGAAGCCGACGATGCCGAAGCCCAGCGCTTCCAGTTCCGGCAGCAGGCCGGCCTCCTCCAGGTACAGCTGCACGGCCTTGGAGCCCGGCGCGAGCGAGGTCTTCACCCAGGGCTTGCGGACCAGGCCGCGTGCATTGGCGTTGCGCGCCAGCAGGCCGGCGGCGATCACGTTGCGGGGGTTGGAGGTGTTGGTGCAACTGGTGATCGCGGCGATGATCACCGCGCCGTCCGGCATGCGGCCCTCGGCTTCCTCGGCGCGTGCCTGGTCCAGGCCGCCGGCGATGCCGCGCGCGGCCAGGTCGGCGGTCGGCAGGCGGCGGTGCGGGTTCGAGGGACCGGCCATGTTGCGGGTCACCGTCGACAGGTCGAAGTGCAGGGTGCGCTCGTATTGCGCATCGGCGAGGCTGTCGGCCCACAGCCCGGCTTCGCGGGCGTAGGTCTCCACCAGTCGCACCTGGGCGTCGTCGCGGCCGGTCAGGCGCAGGTAGTCCAGGGTCATGTCGTCGATGAAGAACATCGCCGCGGTCGCGCCGTACTCGGGCGCCATGTTGGAGATGGTCGCGCGGTCGCCCAGGGTCAGCGCCGCGGCGCCTTCGCCGCGGAACTCGAGGTAGGCGCCCACGACCTTCGACTGGCGCAGGAACTCGGTGAGCGCCAGCACCACGTCGGTGGCGGTGATGCCGGGGCCGGGCCTGCCCGCCAGCTCGACGCCGACGATCTCGGGCAGCCGCATCCACGACGCGCGGCCCAGCATGACGCTCTCGGCCTCCAGGCCGCCCACGCCGATCGCGATCACGCCCAGCGCGTCGACGTGCGGCGTGTGGCTGTCGGTGCCGACCAGGGTGTCGGGGTAGGCCACGCCTTCGTGCGCGTGTACGACCGGCGACATACGCTCCAGGTTGATCTGATGCATGATCCCGTTGCCGGGCGGGATCACGTCGACGTTGCGGAATGCCTTCTTCGTCCAGTTGATGAAGTGGAAGCGGTCCTCGTTGCGGCGATCCTCGACCGCGCGGTTCTTGGCGAACGCGTCCTTGTCGAAGCCCGGCGCCTCCACCGCCAGCGAGTGGTCGACGATCAGCTGGGTGGGCACCACCGGGTTCACCTGCGCGGGGTCGCCGCCTTTCTCGGCGATCGCGTCGCGCAGGCCGGCCAGGTCGACCAGCGCGGTCTGGCCGAGGATGTCGTGGCAGACCACGCGGGCGGGGAACCAGGGGAAATCCAGGTCGCGGCGTCGCTCGATCAGCTGGCCCAGCGCGGCCTCCAGCAGGCCCGGGTCGCAGCGCCGGACCAGGTTCTCGGCGTGCACGCGCGAGGTGTACGGCAAGGTCGCCCAGGCGCCGGACCGGATGGCGTCGACGGCCTCGCGGGCGTCGAAGTAGTCCAGGTCGGTACCGGGAAGTGGCTTGCGATGATCGGTGTTCATGGCGGGCTCGGCGAATGGCGGGGCCGCGACAGCCGGGGCGGCGCGGCGGGTGGGGCGGACGTCGTCGCCCCGCGGGAGGTGGCCGGTGCCGGCGCGCGGGCGGCCGGCTGCCGGTCTCCCGGGGCGGAAGGACATGGCGGACATCCGATTTTAACGTGCCTCGCCGCGGCGGGTCGGACCGTCGCCCGGGCGGCACCTGTCCCGCGCGGACAATTTGCTGTGATGCAGCATCGCGCAGCCTTGCGGCGCGTGTTCCAGGGGACGGTGCAACGCGCTCGAAGCACAGATAAACATCTTTTCTTTCAATTGCTTGTGATCCGCGGGGCGGCGCCAGCCGGGTCCGGCGCAGGCGCTTCCGCCCGGCTCGGCAGGGCGCCTCGCCGAGCGCGCCCCAGCCAATTTGACAGCGCTGCCATTTTGCGGAACGGTACGCCGCACGGTCGGCGCCCGCCCAGGCGGCGCCGTTCTTCGCAGGCACCCGGGGAGGGACAGGTTTGAAGCAGGCAGCAGACAGCAAGGCAGCATCCATCCGACGGCCCCTGGGGCTGGCCCTGGCCGCGGCCTTGGGCCTGGTCGCGTGTGCCGGCGCCAACGAGGCGGAACCCGCGGCGCCCGCGCCCGCCACGGAGGCGGGCGACGCCAACCCCTGGCCCGAGGTCGAGTGGCCGTTCGACGCCGATCCCGCGCTCGAAGCGCGCATCGAGGCGCTGATGGCGCGTATGACGGTCGAGGACAAGGTCGGCCAGCTGATCCAGGGCGACATCGGCACCATCACCCCGGAGGACGTGCGCAAGTACCGCATCGGCTCGATCCTGGCCGGCGGCAACTCCGACCCGGGCGGCAAGTACAACGCCGATCCCGCCGACTGGCTGGCGCTGTCGAATGCCTTCTACGAAGCGTCCATGGATACCCGCGACGGTGGCGTCGCGATCCCGGTGATCTTCGGCATCGACGCCGTGCACGGTCAGAGCAACATCGTCGGCGCGACCCTGTTCCCGCACAACATCGGCCTGGGCGCCACCCGCAATGTGGAACTGATGCGCCGAATCGGCCGCGTCACCGCGGTCGAAACGCGGGTCACCGGCATGGAGTGGGCCTTCGCGCCGACCGTCGCCGTTCCCCAGGACGATCGCTGGGGTCGCAGCTACGAAGGCTATTCGGAGTCGCCCGAGGTCGTGGCCTCCTTCGCACCGGCCGTGGTCGAGGGCCTGCAGGGCAAGGTCGGCGCGCCGGGCTTCCTCGACGGCGAGCACGTGATCGTGTCGGTGAAGCACTTCCTCGGCGACGGCGGCACCACCCACGGCAAGGACCAGGGCGACACCGCGGTCAGCGAGGTCGAGCTGGCCCGCATCCACGGCGCCGGCTACCCGCCGGCGATCGCCGCCGGCGCGCAGTCGGTGATGGCGTCGTTCAACAGCTTCAACGGCCTGAAGATGCACGGCAACAAGCACCTGCTGACCGACGTGCTCAAGGGTCGCATGCAGTTCGGTGGCTTCGTGGTCGGCGACTGGAATGGCCACGGCCAGGTGGAGGGCTGCAGCAACGAACGCTGTCCGGCGACCTTCGTCGCCGGCCTGGACATGCCGATGGCGCCCGACAGCTGGAAAGGCATGTACGAGAGCACGCTGGCGGCGGCGAAGTCCGGCGAGATCCCGATGTCGCGGATCGACGATGCCGTGGCCCGCGTGCTGCGGGTCAAGATGCGCCTGGGCCTGTTCGAAGCCGGCAAGCCTTCCGCGCGCCCGCTGGGCGGCAAGTACGAATTGCTGGGCTCGCCCGAGCACCGCGCGGTGGCCCGCCAGGCCGTCCGAGAATCGCTGGTGCTGCTCAAGAACAACGGCGGGATCCTGCCGCTGGCGCCGGGACAGACGTTGCTGGTCGCCGGCGACGGCGCCGACAACATGACCAAGCAGGCCGGTGGCTGGACGCTCAGCTGGCAGGGTACCGGCACGACCCGGGCCGACTTCCCGAACGCGACCACCATCTTCGAGGGCATCCGCGACCAGGCGCAGGCCGCCGGCGGCCAGGCGGTGCTGTCGGTGGACGGCCACTACGAATCGAAGCCGGACGTGGCCATCGTGGTGTTCGGCGAGGACCCCTACGCCGAGTTCCAGGGCGACATCCCGAACCTGCTGTACCGCTCGGGCGACACGGCCGACCTTGAACTGCTCAAGCGCTTGAAGGCCGACGGCATCCCGGTGGTGTCGGTGTTCATCAGCGGGCGTCCGCTGTGGATGAACCGCGAGATCAATGCCTCCGATGCGTTCGTCGCGGCCTGGCTGCCGGGCTCCGAGGGCGAGGGCGTCGCCGACGTCCTGTTGCGCGACGCTGCCGGCCAGGTGCAGCACGACTTCAAGGGCACGCTGTCGTTCAGCTGGCCGCGGACCGCGGACCAGTACGCCAACAACGTGGGACAGGACGGATACGACCCGCTGTTCGCCTTCGGCCATGGCCTGACCTACGCGCGGCCGCAGGAGCTGGCGGCGCTGCCGGAGGACCCCGGCGTCGCGCTCGGATCGGACGCGCGCGGGCTGTGGTTCGCGCGCGGCACCCCTGCGCTCGGCGTGATGCAGGCCTTCGAGGGCTCCGATGGCACGCGGCAGTCCATCCACGACCTGCCGGCCGCGTTGCCCGACGGCAGCCTGCGGATGACCAGCGTCGACCATGGCGCGCAGGAGGATGCGCGCCGCATCGAGTGGACCGCCGCTGGCAGCTGGCGCCTGGACCTCAACACGGTCTCGGACATCACGCCCGAGAGCGGGGAGGGCCGGGTGCTGCAGTTGAACGCGCGGCTCGACAAGGCGCCGACGGGCGCGGCCCGCGTCGCCATCGGCTGTGGCGAGGCGTGCCTGGGCGAGGTCGCGGTCGGCGACTGGTTGCGTTCGCTGCCGGTCGGGGAATGGACCACGCTGGCGATCCCGCTGCAGTGCCTGGCCGATGCCGGCGCCGACATGCACAAGGTCGCGATGCCGCTTCGCATCAGCGCCGACGGCGCCATGGCGATGTCGGTGTCGCGCGTGTCGCTGGCCCCGGCGGGCGACGCGGCGCACGTGCTGGACTGCACGGACTGAGGCACCACCGTACCGAAGCGGGCGTCCACGCCCGCTGATCATCGCGCCGGCGGCAGGGGGCCCCGGCGCGTCCGGCTGGAGCCCATGACGGCGCTTCCAGCGCATCGAACGAAGCACGAAGCACTAAGGGGATACCGTGAAGCTCGAACCGTTGGACCTCGCGATCGTCGTCGCCTACCTGGTCGGCATCTTCATCCTCGCGCAGTGGGTATCGCGCGAGAAGGCCGGCCACAAGAAGTCGGCCGACGACTACTTCCTCGCCGGCAAGGCCCTGCCGTGGTGGGCCATTGGCGCCTCGCTGATCGCCGCGAACATCTCCGCCGAGCAGATCATCGGCATGTCCGGTTCGGGTTACGCGCTGGGCCTGGCGATCGCGTCCTACGAGTGGATGGCGGCGGCGACCCTGATCATCGTGGCCAAGTTCTTCCTGCCGGTGTTCCTGCGCAACGGCATCCACACCATGCCGCAATTCCTGGACAAGCGTTACGGCGGCAACATCCGCACGCTGATGGCGGTGTTCTGGCTGGGCCTGTACGTCTTCGTCAACCTGACCTCGGTGCTGTGGCTGGGCTCGCTGGCGATCGCCCACGTCGCCGGCATCGACCAGGTGTACGCGCTGGTCGGCCTGGCCCTGTTCGCGATGGCCTACCAGCTGTACGGCGGCCTGAAGGCGGTCGCGCTGACCGACATCGTGCAGGTCGTGCTGCTGGTGGGCGGGGGTCTGCTGCTGGCCTGGATCGCCCTCGACCGCGTCGCCGGGGGCACCGGTGCCTGGGCCGGCTTCCAGCGCCTGATGGCCGAGAGCCCGGGCCACTTCCACATGATCCTCAAGCCCGACAATCCGTTCTACAAGGACCTGCCGGGCCTGAGCGTGCTGATCGGCGGCATGTGGATCATGAATGTCAGCTACTGGGGCTTCAACCAGTACATCATCCAGCGCGCACTGGCGGCCAAGGACATCGCCGAGGCGCAGAAGGGCCTGATGTTCGCCTCCGGCCTCAAGCTGCTGATGCCGCTGGTGGTCGTGGTCCCGGGCCTGGCGGCGGTGCTGCTCGCCCCCGACCTGGCGCGCCCCGACGAGGCCTACCCGTCGATGATGGCCATGCTGCCCACGGGCATCCTGGGCGTTGTGTTCGCCGCGCTGATCGCCGCGATCGTGTCCTCGCTCGCTTCGATGAGCAACTCGGTGTCGACGATCTTCACCCTCGACTTCTACGACCGCCACCGCAGGCACGACCAGCGCCACCTGGTGCGCACCGGCCGCATCGTCGCCGCCGCCGCCATGGTGGTCGCGGTGCTGGCGGCCAAGCCGCTGCTGGGCAGCTTCGACCAGGCCTTCCAGTACATCCAGGAATACACCGGCTTCTTCACCCCGGGCATCGTGGTGATCTTCCTGCTGGGCGTATTCTGGAAACGCGCCAACGAGGCGGGCGCGCTCGCCGCCGCGATCGGTTCGTTCCTGCTGTCGATCGTGCTCAAGCTGGCCTGGCCGGAACTGCCCTTCATCGACCGCGTCGGCCTGGTGTTCCTGTTGGCGATGGCGCTGGCGATGGGCGTTTCGCTGGCCACCCGCAGTCCCGCGGGCAAGGACGTGATCCGCACCGACGACGTCAGCTATCGCACCGAGCCGGGCTTCAACATCGCCGCGATCGGCGTGGTCGCGGTCCTCGCCGCGCTCTACACCCTGTTCTGGTAAGCGTGTCGCGCAGCCCCGGCCGATCCGGCCGGGCTGCGCGGACCTTCATTCGTTGGGGGCCGGACCCGTCGACTGCCGCAGCTGCAGTGCGTAGGGCAGCTGCACGAGGGTGCCCGATGCGGGATCCTTGATCGCCTTGAGCAACTGCTCGGTGGCTTCGTGGGCCATCTCGCGCGTGGGCTGGTGCACCGTGGTCAACGCGGGGAAGACCTGGCGCGAGATCGGCGTGTCGTCGAAGCCGCAGACCGAGATGTCGCCCGGGATCGACAGCCCGCCCGCGTGCAGCACGCTCATCACGCCGGCAGCCATGTCGTCGTTGGCCGCGAAGATCGCGGTCGGCCGCTGCGGCAGGGCCAGCAGGGCGTTCGCCGCGGCGACGCCGGAATCGAACGAGAATTCGCCGTCGATCACCAGCGCCGGGTCGTAGCGCAGGCCGGCGCGGCGCAGGCCGCTCTTGTAGCCGGCCAGTCGCCAGTCGCTGGCGCCGTGCGCGGGGTGGCCCTTGATGTGGGCGATGCGCGAATGGCCCAGGCCGACCAGGTGCTGGACCATCTCCTGCGCGGCGTCGTGCTCCTGCAGGGTCACGCCGATCCCGCCGCGGCGGTTGTTCGGCGAGATGCACGAATACGGGATCTGCAACTCGTCCAGGCGGTCGAGCAGGCCCGGCAGGTCGGTCAGCGGCGGGGTCAGGATCAGGCCGTCGAGCTTGGAGAACGAGACCAGCGACTCGATCGTCGGGATCAGCTCGGCATCGGTGTAGTCCAGCGGCTGGACCATCATGCCGTAGTGGTGCGCCAGGCAGGTCTCGACCACGCCCTCGAGCGCCTCCATCACGTAGCTCGCCGAAGGGTTGTCGTAGAGCAGGGCGACCAGGTACGAACGACGCCCGGCCAGTCGGCGGGCGGACGGGTCGGGCCGGTAGTTGAGCGCCTTGGCGGCCGCCTGCACGCGCTCGCGCGTGGCTTCGCGGACCGTGGGCTCGTTGTTCAGGACCCGGGACACCGTCTTCATCGAGACCCCGGCGGCCTCGGCTACGTCCTCGATGCGCACACGCATGATCTTGTTCCCCCGCGACCTTCCACGTCGCGCCATGCCAGGTTCGACAGCGCTGTCAGCCTTCCGAATCTAAGGCGATCGCGCATCAACATCAAGCCGCACCGCCGCATGGGCCATCGCGGCCTCATGCCGGGCCCGCGGGGCAATACTGGCGGATATAGTCCATGTGCGGGGGCAGTGAGTCCACCGTCGTGCGCACCGAGCGCCGGATATCGTCGAAGAAGCGCGCCAGGTCGGCCTCGCTCATGACCTCCGCGGCGGGATGGTACTGCCGCGGGGTGATGCCCTGTCCCATCATCACCTGGATCCACGAATTTTCCGCGAACAGCTCCATCGGCGCGTGGAAGACGTTGCCGGTCTCGCGGAACAGGGCGATCCGCTCGCGCAGCGAGGCGGGGACTTCCATGTCGGCCAGCATCCGCCAGTAGGGCGTGTCGCGGCGGTCGGTGACGTGGTAGTGGAGGATCACGAAGTCGCGCACGTGCTGCAGCTCGTCGTCCAGTTGGGTGTTGTAGGCCGCCACGTGGCGCGGGTCGATCACGTCCGGGAAGGTCTGCAGCAGGCGCACGATGCCGCGCTGGATCATGTGGATGGTGGTGGACTCGAGCGGCTCCACGAAGCCCGCCGCCAGGCCGAGGGCCACGCAGTTGCGATGCCAGCACTTGAGGCGCTTGCCCGGGCGGAAGCGTATCTGCAACGGGTCGCGCAGGGGTTCGCCGTCGACGCCGTCGAGCAGGGCCTGGCGCGCGTCCTCGTCGTCCATGTGGCGGCTGGAATAGACGATGCCGTTGCCCACGCGGTGCTGCAGCGGGATCCGCCACTGCCAGCCCGCCGCACCCGCGATCGAACGCGTGTACGGCACCGCGTCGCCGACGCTGGCGGTGGGCACCGCGAAGGCGCGGTCGTTGGGCAGCCAGTGCGACCAGTCCTCGAAGCCGACGTTGAGCGCCTGCCCGATCAGCATGGCGCGGAAGCCGGTGCAGTCGATGAACAGGTCGCCTTCGATGCGGCTGCCGTCGGCCATGGCCAGTGCGGTGATGTAGCCCGAGGCATCGTCGGTCTCCACCGCGGCGATGCGGCCTTCCACGCGCCGCGCGCCCAGCGCTTCGCTGAAGCCGCGCAGGTAGCGCGCGTAGAGGCCGGCATCGAGGTGGTAGGCGTAGTTGATGCCGTTGCGCGGCAGGTGGGCGAATCGGCCTTCGAGCGCCGCCAGCAGTTCCACGCAGTAGTCGTCGTACGGTCCGGCCACGCCTTCGCGCCGCCCGCGCAGCCAGAAGTGGACGAAGTTCGCCATCCAGTGGTCCTTGCCGGTCGTGCCGAAGGAGTGGAAATAGGCGTGCCCGGGCGTGCGCCAGTTCTCGAACTGGATGCCCAGCTTGACCGTCGCCTGGGTGGCGGCCATGAATTCCTGCTCGTTGATCTGCAGCAGGCGATGGAAGGTCATCAGGGTCGGGATGGTGGCTTCGCCGACGCCGATGGTGCCGATCTCCTCGGACTCGACCAGGGTGATGTCCACCACCTTGCCGAGCGCGCGCGCCAGGCCCGCGGCCGCCATCCAGCCGGCGGTGCCGCCGCCGGCGATGACGACGCGACGGATCCGCCGTTGCCTGGTGTCCTGGACTTCTTCGGTCACGTCGCGGTCCTCAGCGGTTGAGTCGTTGCAGCAGGCGCGCGCGCAGCTCGCGGGCGCGCGTGTCGTCCAGGGGGCCGAGCACGCGTCGCGCCGCCTCCGGGATATGCGCGGCGGTCGCCTCGCCGGCATCGAACACGTAGTGCTCGAACACCTGCTGCCAGGTCGCGCGCTGCGCCGGCGGCAGGTCGCGCACCGTCATCACGGCGAGCATGAGCGCGTTCATCGGCGTGTCCATCCAGGCAGGCGTTTGCCGCCACCAGTAGTTGACGAGCACGTTGAAGGGCGCCAACGCCTCCATGTGGTGCCACCACATGCTGGGGATGAACACCGCGTCCCCCGGGCCCAGTTCGGCCACGCGGGCGTGGCGCATCGCCTCGGCGAAGCGCGGGAAGCGCGCCAGGTCCGGCGCGTTGAAGTCCACCAGGCTGATCGCCTGCCCGGCGGGCGTGAAATCCAGCGGGCCGATGTAGAGGTTCGGCAGCTGCCCGGGTGGGAACAGGGTCACCCGACGCCGGCCGGCGACCACGCAGGCCAGGTTGTCGGGCACGTCCTGGTGGGCGGCGATGCGGGTGCGGTTGCCGATCCAGATGCTCGCCAGCGCCTCGCGGGGCGCCAGCGGCAGGTCGTTGTCGGCGCGGAAGCCCGGCAGCCAGGTGTCGATCGTCGTCGAGCCGACGTAGATCGCCGGCGGCGCCTCGTCCTCGACATACTTCAACAAGGTGTTGAGCACGATGTTGAGCGGGACCTGCTCCTGGCGGAAATTGAAGCCGCTCAGGTCCTCGTTGTAGAAGAAGCGCCCGCCGATCTCCGGCGGACCGACGGTGGCGACCACCGGCGGCGCGCGCGGCGCCTCGAACCGGCCGACATAGGCCATGCCCTCGCGGTCGGAGGCCTGCGCGGCCTTCACCGCCGGCCAATGCGCCACCAGCCCGCGCAGCACCGCCGGGCGCTCGGCCGAGCGCAGCCAGGCGTCCAGCTCGCCCGGCCCCCCGATGGCGACTTCTTCGATGGGTTCAGGTTGCGTCATCGGTCCGGTTGATGCGTTCGATCAGCACCCGCAGCTGCGCCAGCGAGGCGAGCACCATGTACAGCGGTTCCAGGTGGCCGTCGCGGTGCAGGGCCAGGAAGGCGTCGGAATCGAGCGCCCTCAGGCGGTCCTCCTGCACGGTGTAGAAGCCCGCCAGCCGGTGCTGCGCGCCGTCGTCGAGCTGCACGTCGAGGACGAAGGATTCCAGCAGGTCGTGTCGCAGCAGCGCGTCGACGAAGGCCGGCGTGGCCTCCAGCCCGTCGTGCAGGGTGCGCAGCATGGACGTCATCCGCTCGAGGTAGTCGCTGCTGCCGCCGTGCTCGCGGAACAGCGGCTCGCCGGCGGTCGTGCCCACCCGCGGATGGTCCAGGTCGATGTGCACCGCCAGCTCCGTGCCCGAGCGGCCGATCAGGAACGGCTGGCGCTCCATCGCCAGCGGCACATAGGTCGCATCCCAGCGCTCACCGTGCAGGAACAGGTTCTGGCCCTGCCGGAAGCCGAACAGCGCGACCGGCTGGAAACGCCCCTGGCCGTCCTTGTGGAAGACGATCGGATAGTGCGCCTGCACGTTGCGGAACTCGGCCGGGAAGGTCGGCGCGAACATCGCGTCGTCGCCCATGCGGGCGCCGCGTCGCGGGTCGACGCGCAGGTCGCGGTGGTCGATGTTGTTGAGCGCGGTATGGCGGGTCATCGGGATCCTGGTCTAGAGGCGGGGCATGCCGTGGTGGAGGGCGTGGTCGATCATCTCGCGGTGCGAGGGCAGGCCGGCGATCATCCGGCGCGCGAGGTCGGCGGCCTCACGGGAGTATCGGTCGGCCTTCTCGATCGCGTCCAGCCGCCTGCGCGCGGTCGCCGCCGGCGCCGGCGCCGGCGGTGGCCGGAAGCCCATGCCGTAGAGCACGTACTGGTAGCTGGCCGAGGGGAATATCTCATCCACCCGCGGCAGGTCGTAGCGCGAGGGCGGATGGTGGCGCCACAGCTCGAGCAGGGCCTGCAGGCGCGGGGGGATGGATTCCGGGCGGCGGTGGTCGCGCCAGAAGTCGCTGTCCTCGCGCGTCGACAGCAGGTAGTGCAGCTTCAGGAAGTCGACCACGCGCTCCCAGCGGTACGCGAAGCTGTCGTTGAAGCGCTCGGCGACCAGGTCCATCGTCGCGCGGGTTGCCGGCATCTGGTCGCTGAGCATGGTCGCCGCCAGCTCGACCAGCACCAGCGAGGAGGCCTCGAGCGGTTCGACGAAGCCGCTCGACAGCCCGATCGCCACGCAGTTGCGGTGCCAGGACCGCTTCCGGTAGCCCGGTCGCAGGCCGATGCGGCGCATCGAAGCGGGGTCGGGCTCGGCGCCGCCGGTCGCCAGCACGTGGCGGCGCAGCACCTCCGCGGCCTCGTCGTCGCTGGTGTGCGCGCTGGAGTAGACGTGGCCGACGCCGCGCCGCGACTGCAGTCCGATGTCCCAGGTCCAGCCGTTGGGCTGGGCGGTGGACAGGGTCTGGCAGGCGATGGGCCCGCGCGGATCGGCGTAAGGCACCTGCACCGCGATCGCGCGGTCGGCGAACAGCACGTGCTGCTGGCTCTCGTGGGCGATGCCGTAGTGCCCGTCCAGCAGCACCGCGCGCATGCCGGTGCAGTCGACGAACAGGTCGCCGGCGAGGATGCCATGGTCACGCGTGTGCAGGCCGGCGATGTCGCCGTTGTCGGCGGTGTCGATCCCGCTGACGTGGTCGCGGACGTGTCGCACGCCCAGGCGTTCGACGCAGTGCCGGCGCAGGAAGGTGCCGAGCTTGCCGGCGTCGAGGTGGTAGGCGTAGTTCGCCACCGCCGCGAACTCCGGCGTGGCGAACTGCTTGGGCGCGCGTCCGGCCTCGCACAGGCGTGGCTGGAAACAGACCCGCTCGCCGAAGGCCTCTCCGGGGTGCTGCAGCCAGGCGCCAACGAGGTCGGCTTCCAGATAGCCCTGCGGCAGCACGAAGGGATGATGGTACTGGTCGCCTGCGCTGCCGTCGCGCCAGCCGATGAACTTCGAGCCCTGCTTGAAGCTGGCGTCGCATTCGCGGAAGAAGTCGCTTTCGGACACGCCGATGCGGCGCAGGGTGTCGCGCATGGTCGGCCAGGTGCCTTCGCCGACGCCGATCGTCGCCACGTCGGGCGACTCCACCAGGGTCACGCGCAGGGCACCCCCGGAGGCGGTGCCGTGGTCGGCCGCGAGGACGCCGGCGACCAGCCAGCCGGCGGATCCGCCGCCCAGGATGACGACATCGCGGATCGCTTCAGACAAGTACGGGTACTCCAGTGACGGGCCTGCCCGACAGCATAGGCCCTGGGCCGAGGGGCTGCCGCTCGTGGGCAGCCCCCGGTGCCGCACGACCCGGGGGCCGTGCGGCGATGCCCGCCATCGTCAGAACGTGTAGCGGAAGCCGAACATGTAGCGCGGCCCGGTCTGCGTGGCATACCGCAGCTGGTTGCTGTGGCGGGCGAACACGCGCTGGGTCTCGTCGGTCAGGTTGATGCCTTCGGCGAAGAGCGTCCAGTGGTCGTCGACCTGGTAGCTGACGTTCATGTCCAGCTGGCCATAGGCTTCGGTGTAGTTCGGGTTGTTGCCCTGCCCGCCGATGCCGTTGAGGAACTCGTCGCGCCAGTTGTAGGCCGCGCGGATCTGCCAGTCGTACTTGTCGAAGAACGCCACCAGGTTCGCCGAGTCGCTCAGGCCGACCATCGGGTACTGGTCGCCCAGGCTCATGTTGTCGAAGGTCAGGCCGGAATCGACGATGGTGTAGTTCGCCGCGAGGCCGAAGCCGCTGTCGCCGAACATGTGCTGGATGTTGAACTCCCAGCCATCGAGGTGGTCCGAGCGCTGGTTCGCCGGCTGGGTGATGTCGAAGGTCGCGATCGGGTCGCCCGGCTGGCCGACGATGCTGCCGGTCAACTGGCCCGCCGCGTTGGTGCCGGTGACCGTGACGCCCGGGTCGCCCGCGTGGTTGGTGAAGATGTAGTCGCGGATGCAGACCAGGTCGGACGCGGCGCAGCCGGCGTTGATGGCGTTGTTCCAATAGGTGCCGCCCACCGGCGTGTGCAGGTTGAACGGCGTGCCTTCCACGATGGTCTGGCTGATGAAGTTGGTGATGTTCTTGCGGAAGTAGCCCACCGACAGGTAGCTCGCCTCACCGTAGTACCACTCGAAGGACAGGTCGAAGTTGTCCGATTCGAGCGGCGACAGCGCCGGATTGCCCTGCGAACCGTCGCCGCCGTCGACGCGGACGATGTTCGCCAGGCGCTGGCCGCCCTGGATGTCCTGCCAGCCGGGCCGGCCGATGGTCTGGCTGTAGCTGCCGCGCAGGATCATGCTGTCGGTGAGTTCGAGGGCCAGGTCCAGCGCAGGCAGCCAGTAGTCGTACTCGCCCTTGAGGGTGGTGAAGTCCTGGTCGGCGGCGTAGGTCACGTACAGCTCGTTGGCCGCGTCCCAGGAAATGCCGGTGCCGATGCGGACCAGAGCCGAGGACGTGACTTCGGTTTCCTCGTAGCGGACGCCGGCGGCGACGTGCAGCGGCATCGACCAGTCGAAGGTCTTGTTCCACTGCAGGTAGGCGCTCTGCGACTTCTCCTGCGTGCGCAGGTCGTCGGTGAACTCGGTCGGCGCGCGATAGAGCGAGTCGTCGCCGGCCACGCCCGCCGCCGCGTCGCGCAGGCGGTTGAAGTCGAACAGCAGGAAGCGGTCGGTGAAGTTGGGGCTGTCGTGGCCGGAGAAGGCATCGAAGTAGTCGCCCATGTTGCCGGCGTAGAAGATGTCGTCGTCGTAGTCGGCCGGGGTGCCCACGCCGCCCCAGGTATCGCGCTGCATCACCGCCGAGGCGGTGCGGTTGTGGACGTCGGTCAGCGACACGCCGAAGTCCAGGCCCGAGTAGTCCTCGAACTTGAACTGGCCGCGTGCCTGGAACTGCTCGACCTCGGCCTTGTTGTAGCTGTTCTGGAATACCGAGCCGGTGACCACCGCGTCGGACGCCTCGATCTGGCTGACGCCTTGCGGCAGCTGGATGTTCAGGATCGGGAAGTCGTTGCTGAAGTCGACCGTCGTGGTGCCGCGCAGGAACGCCGCCACGCCCAGCACGCCGGCCGAGCCCCAGGGGCTGTCCGGACGCGAGGTGGCGGCGGAGTCGTGGTAATCGAACTCCAGGTTCAGTGCATCGTTGACTTCCCATGCGACGTTGAAGCCCAGCGACTCGCCCTTGTAGCGGGTGGCCAGGTTCATGCCGCCCATGGCGATGTCGGCGTTCGCCGCCGGAATGTCTTCCGAGTAGATTAGCGGGCCGGCGATCGGGCCGTCGGTCCAGGAACTGGTGCCCGGGGCGTAGTTGAACCACACCGACAGCTCGTTGCGCTGCTGCTGGATCTCGTTCTCGGAATAGGTGTAGTCCAGGGTCGTGGTGACCCGGTCGGTCGGCGCGTACTGGAAGGTCAGCTGGCCGTTGGTGCGCTGGCGCTGGACGCCGTTGACGCTCAGGCCGAAGTTCTGCGGGCGACCGTAGATCGTGTCCGGGCCGGGGCGGTTGGTGATCTGGTCGTAGCCCGGTTCGCCGGCCTGCGGCAGCCGGTTCCAGCTGTTGGTGTCGTCGCCGCGGAACATCGCCCAGCCATCGGCCACCGCGGCCTGGCTGTACCCGGAATTGCGCTCCTGGTAGCTGCCGGTGAAGGAGACGCCGAACTTGCCGTCGCCGAAGGTGTTGCTGAAGATGCCCGAGATCTCCGGGGTCACCGAATCGCCCGGGTAGGCATCGGGCAGGTTGTCGGCCGAGGTGTCGTAGACGCCCTTCACGCCGATGTTGGCCAGTGAGCCGGGAATGTCGAACGGGCGCGCGGTCTTGATGTTGATCGTCGCGCCGATGCCGCCGGTGGGCGTGCTCGCGCGGCTGGTCTTGTAGACCTCCAGCGCGGAGACCGCTTCGGCCGCGATGTTGGCGAAGTCGAAGGCGCGCGAGTTGCTGGTGCCGCCGCCGCCGGGACCGAGGTTGGCCGCGGGCATCTGGCGGCCGTTGAGCAGTACCAGGTTGAAGTCGGGGCCGACGCCGCGGACGGTGACCTTGGAGCCTTCGCCGCTGGAGGTGCGGTCGATCGAGACACCGCTGATGCGCTGCAGCGACTCGGCCAGGTTGGTGTCGGGGAACTTGCCGATGTCCTCGGCGACGATGCCATCGACGATGCCCTGGGCGTCGCGCTTGATGTTCATCGACGAGGCCAGGCTTTCGCGGATGCCGGTGACGACCACGGTGTCGAGTTCGGCGACCTCGTCGGACAGGGTCGCGGTGGGGGTGTCTTCGGTGGTCGCTTCCTGGGCCATGACCGGACCCGCGAGTGCCACCAGTAGTGCCGACGTCAACAGGCGTTGCTTCGGCAGGACGTTGCCTCGTTTCATTACTTCCCTCCCCTAGAAGGTCGCTTGAGCGTTTCGAGTTATGGGTCGACGCGTCTCCGCACGCGCCGCAGTCGACCTTGGGACGCATTCCACGCATTTCTGACAGCGTTGTCAAACCTTCGTGGCAATATTTTCAAGCTGTTGAAAAAACTGGTTTTTTTAGCTGGATATTATGTTGCGGTGCACGATAATTTGCCGCCTGTGGCGGCCCCATCGTGTGTGGCCGGCACAGCTCCCTGGCTACGTTGCGGACTCGGATCGCCGCCGCTGGCAAGGCTCTCGGGCCCCGGACAGGGGCGCGAGGGGCCGCATGGGCAGGATGGCGATGTCCCTGGACAGGGCGTCGAAAGGGAAAGCGCTGTCCTGACCCTCCCGCCGCGGCGGGCGGAGGGCGGATCAGGGCGTCGAAGCCCCGACGTCCGTGCCCGGTGCCGCCGTCACGCGGAAGGGCAGGTTGGCGTAGGCGGCCCGGCCGGTGCCATCGCGGACCTCGACGAACAGGCGATAGGCGCCTTCAGCGGCGGGGGCCTTGAAGCGGGCGGTGCCCGGTTCGGGCCGGGACAGGTCGACATCGATCCGGGCCGGTACCTGTTCGGGGTCGCCGCCGACGGTGGTGGCCTGGCTCTCGGCCAGGACGTACCAGCGGAAGTCGAGCGGATCGCCATTGGCGTCCGTGGACTCGACGCGGGCGGTGGCGGCGGCGCCGGGCAGCAGGCTGACGCTGTCCAGCGCCCCCAGGCCGTCGATCCGGATCGGCGCGATCCCGGGGCTGCGCTGCTCCGGCCAGGTGCCGTTCCAAAGGTAATGCAGGGCATCCACGCTGGGCGTGGTGCTGCCATCCGACAGCAGCAGGCCATACCAGGTCGGCGTGCGCTCCTGCTTGTCGCCCCACAGGAACGCGAAGGCGCCCAGGCCCCTGCCGGTGTCGGGCGCGATGTTGCGGGCGTAGCGCGCCTCGATGAGGGCCGCCTTACGCGAGGCGTCGTCCTCGACGGGGGCGCCCCAGGCGGTCAGCGGGCTTTCCCAGTGTCCGGTCGGTCCCCACTCGGTCACGATGTAGGGGCCGTCCCAGCCGGCGGCCAGCAGGCGCGCGTCGAAGCCGTCGATGTCGCCGTACAGCTGGATCCCGAGCAGGTCCAGGTTCGGCGCGCGCTGCTTGATCTCGCTTATCAGCGCGGCGTCGAAGCCGGCCAGGGTGGTCATCACCGGATGGTCGGGGTCGATCCCATGGATCATGCGCGCGACCGCGTCGATGGCGTTCCAGACCGCCGGCTCGTCGTTCTCCAGGTTGAGCTCGTTGCCGGCGACCCACATCAGCAGGGCCGGATGGTCGCGCAGGGCCAGGACCTGGTCGCGGAGCCGTGCCTGTTGCTGCGCGACCGCCGCGGCGTCGCCATAGTCGAAGCCCTGCCGGCCCGGGACCATGCGCAGGCCCATCGCCACTTTCAGGCCGTGCGCCCGGGCCTCGTCGAGCAGGGCGCGTGCCTCGGCCAGATCCGCGGGCACCTCCCAGGTGCGGAAGGCATTGCCGCCATGGGCGGCCAGGGTCTCAAGCGCGTGGCCGCCGGAGCCGACGCCCTTCACCCGGAACGGGGCGCCATCGACCTCGAGGACATAGCGCCCGTCGTGCTCGACGATTCGCACCGTCCCCTCGCCGGCCGTCCCCGCGAACGTGGCGGGGCAGGCGCCGAGCGCGAACAGGATGGCCATTGCCATCGCGCGCCAGGACGGGACGTGGCGCCCTTGCGGCGCGGCTCGGACGGTCGGGTCGATCGGGCGTGCCATGGCGGCTCCTCGCATGTCGGATGGAAGGCGGGTGGGTCGGCCCCTGCGACCGGCCGGTCGGCTCAGGGCTGGGCGCAGCGCCCGGTGCTCATCGCCGCCGCGCCGAGCAGGCCGGGCTGCGGATGGGTGATGGCCATCGCCGGCACCTGCCGCATCTGCTCCGACAGTCGCCCCTTGTGCTCGAAGCGCTGGCGGAACGGCGAGGCTTCGAGCCACGGCGCCAGCCGCGGCACCAGGCCGCCGGTCAGGAACACGCCGTCCCACGCGCCCAGGGTCAGGACCAGGTCGCCGGCGACCGCGCCGAACACGGCGCAGAACATGTCGATCGCACGCAGGCACAGCACGTCGCCCTGCTGGGCGCGCGCGGTGATGTCGCGCGGCTCAAGCGCGAGCGCAGGGTGCCCGTGCACGTGCGCCAGCGCGCGGTGGATGTTGACCAGGCCGCTGCCGCTGAGCAGGCGCTCGTTTGAGACCCGCGCGTGTTGGCGCGTCAGGAAGCGCAACACGTCGATTTCTTCATCCGTGCCGGGCGCGAAACTCGCGTGGCCGCCTTCGGTCTGCAGCGGATGGAAGCGGCCTTCGCGGCGGAGCAGGCCGCCGACGCCGAGCCCGGTGCCGGCGCCGATGATCGCGTAGGTGCGGTCGCCTTCGTCCTGCCAGCCCAGCCAGGGTGCGCCGCCCATGGCCAGCGTCTGCGCCGGCTCCAGCACCGACACCGCCATGGCCTGGGCGGTGAAGTCGTTGACCAGGGCCACGTCCGCCAGCCCGAGCACGGCGCCCATGCGTTCGGCGCAGATCGTCCAGGGGTGGTTGGTGATGTGGGCGCGCGCGTCCTTCACCGGGCCCGCGACGGCGAGTACCGCGCTGTCCGGGCTGGCGTGCATCTCTTCCAGGTAGTGCCGGGCGGCATCGGCCAGCGACGGGAAGTCCTTCACCGGATAGATGCGGATGCTCGAATCGATCACGTCGGGATGCGAGGCATCGGCGGCGGCGAGCGCGAAGCGCGCATTCGTCCCGCCGATGTCGGCAAGCAGGGCGCCCGTGGGCGGGGACAGCGGCAAGGAAGCGGACATCGGCATTTTTCTAGGACTTTTCCCGGTCTGGTCCGCGCCTGTTCCGGACGCGTCCTGCGACGTAAATGACGCCCCCGAGCCGGGATCGAAGCCTGAATCGGCGTCGCGGTCCGGTCTGGGCTGCCATCCCCGTGGCCGACTCTAATGCATAAACCGCGCGGATGTCATGCGCTGTCATTTTTGTTCAGCTTTAAGGTGGTAGCGCTAACCTGCCTCGCTACTCTAGCCGATGCGAGGGCGTTCGGTCGCCTTCGCCTGTTCATCAGGCCCGCTCTGGTCATAATGGCCCCGGCCTGCGATGCGGCCCTGTCGCGCGGCGCTGGCCAGGAAGGACCCCACCCGCCCCAACCGGGCGCTGCAGCGAGGCGTTCCCATGAATGCAAGCGCGACCCTCCGTCCCCGTTCGGGCCCCCGGCTGCTCCGTGCCGCCCTCATCGTCGCCATGCTGGCCGCGCTCGCGGCCTGCACGAGCTCGCCGGAAGTGGCGGGGCCGCGCGCCCACGTCACCGTCAAGCAGCCCGCGGCCAGCCTGCCGGGCCCGGCCTACGCCTGGGTCGACCTGCCGGGCCAGCGACGCGCCGAATCGGACCCGCGGGTCACCGACCTGGCCTTCCGCAACCAGCTCCGGCAGGCGCTCGATAGCGTCATGGCCGAGAAGGGCTACCGGCTGGCCGACGACCCCGCCGGCGCCGACATCATCCTGGCCTATCGCGTCGGCGTGCAGGATGTCGAGAACGCCGCCCTGGTCAGCCGCGGCGGCCAGAATGCCGCCACCCCGCTGGCCGCGATCGAGTGCAAGGGCGGCAACTGCTCGCAGATCGTCACGCGCGACGCCGACGGCGTCCCCCTGATGAAGCTCAAGACCAGCGCAACGATCGAAGGCGGCCTGCTGGTCGAAGTCCTCGAACCCCGCAGCGTCCGCGTGCTGTGGAGCGCGTACAACCGCGGCACCGTCAAGCAGGGCGCCGTCACCGAATCCCGCCTCGTCGACGTGGCCCGCACGACGCTCGCGCAGCTTCCGGGGCGGTGAGCGCCCAGGGAGGGTGCTCTCATTGGCCTTGATTCCTCGCCCAGTTGTGATGGTCCCAATTTGGGACTATTATGCGTCTGATGAGGGTAATCGCCATCAGCACCTTGAGGCGCTTCTGGGACCGTCATCCGGACTCCGAGCAGCCCGTCAAGGCCTGGTACGACGAAGCCAAGCACGCTGCTTGGACCACGCCACAAGACATCAAGAATCACTACGCCAGCGCCAGCTTCGTTGGCAAGAACCGGGTGGTGTTCAACATCAAGGACAATGACTACCGACTGATCGTCGCGGTCGCCTACCGGTTCCAGGCGGTGTACATCAAGTTCATTGGCACGCATGCCGAATACGACCGGATAGATGCCGCCACCGTGGAGGACTCATGAACATCCGCCCCATCCGCACCGAGAGCGACTACGAAGCCGCGCTGCGTGAGCTGTCCGCGTTTTTCGACAATGAACCGGAGCCGGGTACCGAGGATGGCGATCGCTTCGAGGTCCTTGCCACGCTGGTCGAAGTCTACGAGGCCAAGCGCTTCCCGATCGAGGCGCCCGATCCAATCGAAGCGATCCGCTTCCGCATGGAGCAGGGCGGGCTGACCGTGAAGGACCTGGTGCCCTCCATCGGCCAGACCAACCGCGTCTACGAGGTGCTCAATGGTAAGCGTGGGCTGACCATTGAAATGATCCGCAAGCTTCATCGAAACCTGGGTATCCCCGCAGAGAGCCTGATCGGCACCTGAGAGGCGGGCAGGACAAGTACACAGAAGTTTCAGTCCGGGTATGGGAAACAGCCGCTGCACTGGGCCGCCCTCGGGCTCCCCGGGAACGTCGCCGCGTAGTCGAACAGACCCTGCTTGATCTCCTTGGAGATCTGGTTCATCAGGGTCTGCACCCGGCGACGGTTCTCCGCGGTGTCGGGAAGGGCGGTCTGTTCCCGGCACCGGACTCCCGGGTAGTAGAAGTCCAAGAACAACAGGCCGTTGTCCTTGCGGGTTCGGATCTTAGCCATGCGTCAGGCCGCCGATTGCCATCGGGATGTCCATGCCCAGGGACGGCGTGCGAGCCGCCGGAGCGCCCGCTCCTGGTTGATTCGACCAATCCAGTTTGCTTGGATTCGGCGACGTGGGCTCCCGTAATTCCGCCGTTATCGTGCGGAATTGAAATGTCTCGGGAGGTTCCGGCGGCTGCCAAGAAGGGGCGGTGGCGTCATATCGAGATCGCCCGTTGCGCGCGGGGAGGGGGGGGGCGCAGCTAGGTGGTCTGGGGCGCTAGGGTGGATCGCGGCTGTGGCACCCGGCATGCCGGGCACCGCTCGTTCTTGTTGCCTGTCGCAAGCCTTGTGAGACTGAGGGCGTGCCGCTGAAGCAATTCAGGGCGACAGGTAAGATCTAGCCTGTTACGGGAAAGGATCAGGGGACATCAGGCATGGCCAAGGCGTCGGCAGCGGACATCCGCGAGGCGATACTCCGCACGTTGCCCGAAGATGGCGGCACGATCGGCAATGGACGCATGCGCGAAGCGATCGCGGCCGAGCTGGGTGCTGATCTCGACGAAGCCGACTACTTCGCCGTCCGCGACGCATTGGTCGCAGAGGGCCTGGTGGCCACCGGCAAGGGCCGGGGCGGGTCAATCCGGCGGGTACTTGAGGCCGGCGCAGCGCTCACCCTGCAGGCGCAGCAGATCCCCGAGGCCGCCAAGGCACCAAAGCCCAAGCAGGAGGCCATGACCCTGGCGCAGGCGCGCCGGGCCAAGGCCGAGGTGAAGGGCAAGAAGTCCGAAGACGGCAACAAGGTCATCGCCTACCAGCACGACCAGAAACGCCGCAACAACCCGGACGTGGGCGTGGTCACGCCGGAAACCGACCCGGACCAGCCCAAGACCACCTGGGCCTGGGACCCGCACATCGACCCGGCGCTGCAGTTCGACATGGGGCGCGCCCAGGTCGAGCAGTTGATCGACGACGCCCTGGCCAGCGGCGACGAGGCCACCATGCGCGCCGCGCTGGAGCAGCTCAAGCGCCAGGCCGCGCCCTATCTCAACTGGACCGGCAAGGCCGAGCGCACCAGCTTCGAGGTCGATACCGTCAGCCTGCACGTGCACGAGCGCATCGACCCGGCCAGCATCCTGGCGGTGGCGCGCAAGCGCCTGCAGCAGGACAAGGGCGAGCACGCCGGCACCGGCGACATGTTCCGCGCCTGGTTCGAGGAGCCGCTGCCCTACCGCGAGGCCATCGAGTTCTACAAGCACGACCGCGGCTGGGCCAACCGGCTGGTGAGCGGCGATTCACTGCTGGTGATGAACAGCCTGCTGCAGAAGGAGGGCATGGCAGGGCAGGTGCAGATGATCTACATCGACCCGCCCTACGGCATCAAATACGGCAGCAACTTCCAGCCCTTCGTCAACAAGCGCGACGTGAAGGACCGCAAGGACGAGGACCTGACCCAGGAACCGGAGATGATCAAGGCGTTCCGGGATACTTGGGAGTTGGGGATTCATTCCTACTTGACGTACCTGAGGGATCGGCTGCTGCTGGCGAAGGAGTTGTTGCACGAATCCGGCAGTGTGTTCGTGCAGATCTCGGATGAGAACTTGCACCATGTCCGAGAGTTGATGGATGAGCTGTTCGGAGTCGGTAACTTTGTTTCACTTATTCTCTACAAAAAGACAACAAGCGCTTCGTCTGATGGGCTAGCCAGCGTCTGTGACTACCTTGTTTGGTATGCGAAAGACTGTGAGCGCGTAAAGTACCGTCAACTCTATTTTGAGAAGGAGTTGGGTGAAGCTGGAGCCACTCAGTACACGTGGATTCGTCGCCTGGGTGGACATCGGTTTGACGCTGGGCGCAGAGTGGCTGAAGAGTTGGGCAATGGCGGCTTGGTGTTTTCCCACGACAACCTTACGAGCCAACGTCCAGCCCAAGGCGACGATGTTACTTCTTTCCCCTACATGGGGCGGACCTTTACGCCCGGAAAGGGAACCTTCAAGACAGAAGCAGTTGGACTGACTCGGCTGGCAAAAACAGGACGCCTTCTGGCACTGGGAGACACGCTCCCATACACGCGCTATCTCGGAGATTTTTCGGTAAGCCCCATAACACAGCTGTGGGATGACACAGTCACTTCAGGCTTTTCGGAGAAGAAGGTCTATGTCGTCCAGACCAGCCCGGTAGCCTTGGAGCGATGTCTGCTCATGACCACCGACCCAGGCGATCTAGTGCTCGACCCCACCTGCGGCTCTGGCACCACCGCCTTCGTCGCCGAAAAATGGGGCCGCCGCTGGATCACATGCGACACCTCGCGCGTGGCCGTCACCCTGGCCAAGCAGCGGTTGATGACCGCCAGCTACGACTACTACGAACTCAAGTACCCGCACGAAGGCCTGCGCGGCGGCTTCATCTACAAGACGGTCCCGCACGTCACCCTGAAGTCGGTCGCCAACAACCCGGACATCGACGACATCTATGAGCGCATGCATCCGGCCATCGAGCAGGCGTTGGCCAAGCTCAATGCCGCGCTGAAATCCGCCGGCGCGCCATTCAAGGTGTCCGAGGGCGGACGCAAAGGCAAGACGATCGACTTCGCCAAAGACGGCGCGCTGCAGGAATGGGAGGTCCCGTTCGACTACCCGGCCGACTGGAAGCCCGGCGCTCGCGACGCCTTCGACGCGTTCCACGCCGCCCGTCAGGCCATACAGCGGAAGATGGACGACTCCATCGCCGCCCATGCCGATCAGGAAACCCTGTTCGATCAGCCGGCCGTGTCGAAGGACAAGCTGCGCATCACCGGCCCGTTCACCGTCGAAGCCGTGCCCTTCCCCAGCGTGCTGTCGCTGGAGGAAGGCGAACAAGCACAGGAAGCGGATGCCAGCGTGGCCCGCTCAGGTGAGTCCCTGCGGCAGCACAGCTGGCGCGACGAGCTGCTCAAGACCGGTATCCGCGGCAAGGGTGGGCAGATGCTCAGGTTCGCCGAGCTGGAGACCTTGCCGGACACCCGGCACATCCACTGCACTGGCCACCTGGACAGCGGCGAGCGCGTGGTGGTCAGCTTCGGCCCCGAGCACGGCGCGCTGGAGCAGAAGCAGGTGGAGCTGGCCATGCGCGAGGCCGGTGACCTGTTCCCGCGCCCCAAGATGATCGTCTTCTGCGCCTTCACCTTCGACCCCGAAGCGGCCAAGGACATCGACGCCACCCGCGGCATCACCGCGCTCAAGGCGCAGATGAACACCGACCTGCTCACCGAAGACCTGAAGAAGAAGGCGCGCAGCAACCAGAGCTTCTGGCTGATGGGCCAGCCGGACGTGGAGCTGCGCCAGCGAAAGGACGGCAAGTACGAGGTGGAGGTCAACGGTTTCGACTACTTCGACACCGGCACCGGCGAGCTCAAGTCCGGCGGCAAGAAGAACATCGCCGCCTGGGCGCTGGACACCGACTACGACGAGCGCAGCCTGTTCCCGCGCCAGGTGTTCTTCCCCATGGCCGGCGCCAAGGACGGCTGGAACAAGCTCAAGCGTGACATCAAGGCCGAACTGGACGAGTCGCGGCTGGACAAGCTGCACGGCACAATCTCACTTACTTTTGAGATTGGGGAGAACCGCAAGGTGGCCGTGAAGATCGTGGACGACCGGGGCATCGAGTCGCTCAAAGTGCTTTCGGTGGATTGACTGGGTTCAGGAAGACTAACCATAATGGTTACCCAGCCCCCTGAGAGGAAGGCCGATGCTGACTACTCACTCACCCGAGTGCATGAGTTGGCCAACCGCGAGTCTGTGCACTACGCAGGCACTCGCGTCCAAGTCGACGTGGCCAATCTTGGTTACGGCCTGGAAGAAATTTGTGCATGCCTGAGCTCACTCCGCCCGACCGATTTCTCGCATGCCGAGAGGTATACACCTCGCGGCCCGTGGCATGACGTTTACAAACTTGCCTGGGGACTCCCAGGGCGTGCACCTGACGACCTTTACGTGAAGTTTCGGATGGACGATGACGTGTTGGTCATCGAACTCTGCTCCTTCCATCAGCACAGATAGATATGACCAAGACCCTGACTTGCACTGAGTGTGGCAGCGGCACCCTGCACCCCGCGACTTGGGAGAGCGACTTCCGCCATGGTGACGTGATGCTTCATGTCGCCGACCTGGAGTGTTATCGCTGCAATATGTGTGGAGCCGATCCGGTGTTCACCGACCAGATCCGTCGCAACCAGCTGAAGATTGCAGACGCCAAGCGCGTCCACGATGGACTGCTGACGGGCGCGCAGATCCGTGCTGTGCGCGAACGTCTTGGGTTGACCCAGTCGCAGGCATCGGAAGTCTTTGGCGGCGGAGCAAACGCTTTCTCGAAGTACGAACGTGGCGACGTAATGCAGAGCGTCGCGATGGATCGACTGCTCAAGGTTGCCGATTTCGTGCCGGGTGTGATGGACTTCCTGCGCATCGAGGCCGGGATTGTGCCTGCGGGTTGGGTCACTGGCGCTGGGTACGTACAAGCGGGGTCTATTGGGATATCTCAGGCTCAGCTGCAGTCCGTCCAGTTGAGCGGTCAGGGCGTATGCGTTCGCTTTGACGATTACCGGGAGCGCCGTCGCGCATGACGCCTGAAGTAAAAGATCAGATTCGACAGGCCTCAGAGAACCTGAAGATTCAGGACATCATTCTGTTCGAGTGCCGGTTGGATAGGCCTGAGCGCGACCCGGCAAAGCTGTCTGCAACGGTGGCGCAAGAGCACAAGCGTGAAGTCCGATTCTTCACGGGCCAACACGACACACCGGATGGCAGTTCCAGCATCCTCCAGGTGCTTGTTTCGCTGGGCACGCGATTGGTTCCACCGTCGCAGGACAACGATAGCGAAGTGGATGCCTTCTTTGTCATTGAGGCGGACTTTCTCGTCAACTATGAGATGAAGGCAGATATCGACCAGGAATGCATCAAGGCCTTTGCGGACAATAATGCCGTGCACAACGTGTGGCCGTTCTGGCGTCAACATGTCTTTGACATGGTGTCCCGGGCCAGACTTCCTCAGCTTGAGATCCCCCTCTATTCGGGATTCAAGATGTGACGGCCCGTAAGTCGCTGATCATCAATTCTCCGTACTTGCCGCCTGCCTGCCACTGGCAGCAGGGCGCAGGTACCACGCTTAACCTTGTCGATGGCCGCCGTCCCGCGGCCTATGAGGTCTTCGACACCCGCAACAACACCAAGCGGACGGAGGAGCTCAAGCTCGTCAACCGGATCCGTGAACGCGTGCAGGCGTGGCGGGATGCAGACTATCCCGGGGTCACCCAGGTCACCCGCAGCCTGTTGGAGCACTGGGGGGAGCGCGAGGCGCGCACCCTGCCGTTCTACTTCTGCCAGATCGAGGCGATCGAGACGTTGGTCTGGTGGGTGGAGGCGACCGCCGAGTTCAAGCAGGGCATCTTCCTGGAAGGCGATGGTGGCCCCTGGGAGCGCATCTGCAACAAGATGGCGACCGGCAGCGGCAAGACCACGGTGATGGCGATGATCATCACCTGGCAGGTCCTGAACGCGCTGGCGTATCCCAAGCGCAACAAGGATTTCTCCAAGGCGGTTTTCATCGTGGCGCCGGGCCTGACTGTGCGCGAGCGCCTGCAGGTGCTGTTGCCGGGCAATCCCGCCAATGTCTACGACGAGTTCCACCTGTGCCCCTCGGAAGCGCTGCGGCAGAAGCTCAACCAGGCTGAGGTGCTGATCGAGAACTGGCACACGCTGATGCCGTTGAAGCCTACGACGCGCTCGGTGGTGAAGAAGGGCGCCGAGAGCGACGAGGCATTCACCCGCCGCGTCCTCGGCAAGCTGTCGTCGTACAAGGACATCATCGTCATCAACGACGAGGCGCATCACGCCTACCGCAAGCCGGCCGACATCAAGATCAGCAAGAAGGACGCGGAAGAGCGCGGGATCGACCTGGAAGAGGCGACGCGCTGGATCGAGGGCCTGGATCGACTGCACAAGACCCGGCGGATCATCCGCTGCTTCGACCTGTCAGCCACGCCCTTCGCGCCGACTGGAAAGACCAACACCGATGAGGGCCTGTTCGGCTGGATCGTGTCGGACTTCGGGCTCAACGACGCCATCGAAGGCGGGCTGGTCAAGACGCCGCGGGTGGTCGTGCGTGACAGTGCGCTGCCGAACGCCAAGCTGCGATCCAAGCTGTACCACCTCTACCGCGAGCCGGAGGTGTCGGAAGATCTCAACCGCAAGGCTGCCAAGCCGGAAGATCCGCTGCCCAAGCTGGTGCAGGACGCCTACACCCTGCTGGGTGCGGACTGGCGCGAGGCGGCCAGCCAGTGGGCCGAGAGTGGGCATACCTCTCCGCCGGTCATGCTGACTGTCTGCAACCGCACCGAGACCGCCGCCCGCATCGAGCGCTACTTCACCAGTGGAGACGCCTTCTGGCCGGAATTGCACGCGCCTGAGAAGACCTTGCGGGTCGACTCCAAGGTGTTGGAGAAGGCGGAGATCGGAGAGGCGGCAGGAGCCGACAAGGACTATGAGGCGCGGTTGAAGCAGATCGTGGAGGCGGCCGGACTGCCTTCTGACCGCCAGGAGGCGCTGCTGTCACTGAAGAAGGAAGAAGTCCTGCGGTCCATCGTGGACAACGTGGGCAAGCGCGGCACGGCCGGGCAGAAGCTCCAGAACGTCATCTCGGTGGCGATGCTGTCGGAAGGCTGGGACGCCAAGAATGTCACCCACATCATGGGCCTGCGCGCCTTCACCAGCCAGTTGCTGTGCGAGCAGGTGATCGGCCGCGGTCTCCGTCGCGTGAGCTACGAGACCGACGAGAATGGACTGTTCCTTCCTGAGTACGTGAACGTCTTCGGCGTCCCCCTGTCGATCTTCCAGGACGACGGTGAAGGCCCGCCGCCGCCGCCACCGAAGCCGAGCACCCAGATCGAGTCCCTGCCCGAACGCAACAGCCTGGAGATCCGCTGGCCGAACGTGCTGCGCGTGGATCCGGTGGTGAGGCCGGTCCTAGCTGTCCGCTGGGATGAGGTGGAGGCCCTGCAGCTCAAGCCGGAAGACACGCCGATTTCAGCGGAGATCGCACCGGCCCTGGGTGGCGCGACCGACTGGAGCAAGATCCATGTCATCGACCTGGAGCTGCTTCCCGAGCAGTTCCGCCTGCAGCGCCTGATCTTCGTCGCGGCGCGCAAGGCCTACGAACAGATGCAGGAGAAGTTCAGTGGTGGACGGGAGTACCTGGTCTATCAGCTGATTCGCTTGGTCGAGGAGTTCATCGATTCGGACAAGCTGGTGATTCCGAGCCTGTTCCACCAGGAGCCCCTTCGCAGGCGAATCCTGCTCACGCTTAACGTCAACCGGATCGTCGAGTACCTCCTGCGCTACGTATACGAGCAGAACACCGAGAGGGTGGAGCTGATCTTCGACGAAGACGCCCCGATCGGCTCAACGCGCTACATGCGAACCTGGTACACGACCAAGCCCAACCTGCCCACCGTGCGATCGCAGATCAGTCATGTCGTGGGCGACAGCGCCTGGGAAGGCCATGCCGCCAACGTCTTCGAGACCTCGAACAATGTGGTGAGCTACGTCAAGAATGACCACCTCGGCTTCCAGATCTACTACATGTGGAACGGATCGAGGCGGCGGTTCCTGCCGGACTTCCTGGTTCGACTGAAGAACGGGAAGACGCTGGTGCTGGAGATCAAGGGCGTGGACGACGACCAGAACCGCGCCAAGCGGGCGGCGTTGGCGACGTGGGTCCAGGGCGTGAACCAGAAGGGCGGATTCGGCGTCTGGACGCATGCGGTGGCGTTTGCGCCAAGCCAGATTGCGGATCTATTGGCAGAGGCTGCGAAGTAACGTCTTCATGAGACGGAGCTAGGGCAAGAGGATATCCTTGTCCGAGCCCTGTGCTGTGCGTTCGCCGGGATCCACCATCAACGGGCAGAAGGTCGCCGGCCGCGAGGTCAGGCAGTTGCTGAACCGAAGCCGACGTCCCCCCGGTTTTGAGTAGCGCGGCGATCTGGAGTCCAATTCCCCAGAGTAAGGAGATTGGACGTGAAGAAGCGCTTTTCCGAAGAGCAGATCATCGGCTTCCTGCGTGAGGCCGAGGCCGG
>NZ_JACHTF010000023.1 GCF_014145325.1 Marilutibacter spongiae | reverse complement strand
TGGCGGCGCCGCTGGCACCGCTGCCGGTGCAGTACGCCGACTATGCGGCATGGCAGCGCGAGCGCCTGCAGGGCGAGGGGCTGGCGCGCGAGCTGGGGTACTGGCGCACGCAGCTGGCGGACCTGCCAACGGTGCACGGCCTGCCGCTGGACCGCCCACGGCCGGCCCAGCAGTCCTTCGAGGGCGCGCATCTGGAGCAGGTGTTCGACGCAGCGCGAACCGAGGCCATCTCGGGCTTCTGCAAGGCGCGCGACATCACGCCCTTCGTCTTCCTGCAGACCGTGTTCGCGATGTTGTTGGGACGCTTCAGCCGCGAAGACGACATCGTCATGGGCACGCCGGTCGCCGGCCGCGTGCATGCGGACGTCGAGCCGCTGATCGGCCTGTTCCTCAATACCCTCGTGCTACGAACGCGCCTGGATGGCGATCCGCTGTTCGAGACGCTGCTGGCACGCAGCCGCGACATGGTGCTCGACGCGCACACACATCAGGAAATTCCCTTCGAGACGCTGGTGGAGGACCTCAAGCCCACGCGGAGCCTGGCCTACAACCCGCTGACGCAGATCCTGATCAACAGTTTCGACGCCTTCGAGGAGGCATCCCCGCTGCCCGGTGCGCTCCAGGTCAGCCAACTGGAGGCCGGCGATGGCGAAGACCTCGCCAAGGCCGAGCTGACGCTCTACGCGCGGCGTTCGCCGGCGGGCACGATCCTCAAGTGGTCGTACCGCAGCGGACTCTTCGCCGCGAAGACGATCGAGCGCATGGCCGCGGCGCTGGACACCCTGGTCGGGCAGGTGCTGGCCGATCCGGGGCGCCCGATCTCCAGCTACCGGCTGCTGACGCCCGCACAGGAACTGGAGGTCCTGGCCGCCTGCGCGCCGCGGACGACGACGCTGCCCGGACGATGCCTGCACGAAAGCGTGTTCGACGTCGCCGCGAGCGACCCCTCGCGCCTGGCCATCGTGCACGGCGATGCGACGCTCACGTTCGGCGAGCTTGCGCGCCGCGCGCGATCGCTGGCGCATGCGCTCGGGGATGCGGGCGTTCGCAAGGGCGACATCGTGGCGATCCTGCTCGAGCGTGGGATCGACTATGCGGTCGCGGTCCTGGGCGCGTTGTCGGCGGGTGCGACCTACCTGCCGCTCGCGGTCGACCTGCCGGACGAACGCCTACGCTTCATGCTCGAGGACGCCGGCGCCGGCGCATTGCTGACCCGCGCGGACCTTGCCGGCCGTGTCGGCGACGCGCCACGCACGCTGCTGCTCGAAGACGTCCGCGAGGACCGAGCCTGCGCCGACCCTGCATTGCCCGCGGTCGCGCTGTCCGATGCCTCGCACCTGCTCTACACGTCGGGTTCCACCGGCCGTCCCAAGGGCGCGATCTGCCCGCACTCGGCGCTGCTCAACCGCGCCGCCTGGATGCACCGCGCCTTCCCCTACCGCGAGGACGATGTCTGTTGCCTGATCACCAGCACGGCGTTCGTGCGCGCGGTCTGGGAACTGCTGGTGCCGCTCGCTGCCGGGCAGCCGATGGTCGTGGTGGACGCGGCGGACGTGGTCGACCTGGAACGGCTCGCCGGCATGTTGCACGCGCACCGCGTCACCCGCGTGGTGACCACCCCTTCGCTGGCGCGTGCGCTGCTGGAGCATCCCGGCGCAGTGGCACGGCTGGGCCGGTTGCGGCACTGGTTCGTCAGCGGCGAGCCGCTGAAGCCCGACACCGCCCGTTTCATCCGCCAGTCGTTGCCGGCTGTCGTCCTGTGCAATCTCTATGGGTCCACGGAGACCATGTCCGACGTTGCCAGCCATGTGGTCGACGATTGGCCGGCGGGCGCCTCGGTGCCCATCGGTCGCGCCATCGACAACTGCGCACTGCTCGTGCTCGACGACGCGCTGAGGCCGGTGCCGGTCGGCGTGGCGGGTGAGATATGCGTCTCGGGCGCGAACCTCGCCATCGGCTACCTGGGCCGCGAGGCCCTGACCGCGGAGAAGTTCCCCGGCCATGCGCTCGGCCCGGCCCATGGCGGTCGCCTCTACCGGACCGGCGACCTCGGCCGGCTGCTGGACGACGGCACCATCGAATGCCTGGGACGCCTCGACCACCAGGTCAAGATTCGCGGCTACCGCATCGAACTGGGCGAGATCGAATCCCGCCTGCAGTCGAGTCCGCGCGTGCGCGACGCGGTGGTGACGGTCGCCGGCAGCGGCGAGTCGTCCTTCCTGGCGGCCTACGTGGTCCCGGCCACGGCAGCTGAAGCCGACGACGGCGCGTGGCTGGATGCCCTGCGGCAGGAACTGCGCGACTGGCTGCCCGACTACATGTGCCCGGCGAGCTGGATCCCGCTGCCGGGATTGCCGCTGACCGCGAACGGCAAGGTCGACCGACGTGCGCTGCCGGCGCCGGAGCTGCTGCACCCGGACGCTGGCGAGCCGCCGCGAACCGCCACCGAAGCGGCCATCGCCGCGATCTGGAGTCGCCTGCTCAAGCGCGACGACATCGCCGCGAACGCGCATTTCTTCGAGATGGGCGGCCATTCCCTGTTGGCGACACGCGTGGTGGGGGAGATCTCCCGCGCACTCGACAAGCCCGTCGCCATCCGCAAGCTGTTCGAGTACCCGGTGTTGCGCGACCTGGCCGCGTTCGTCGACACCGCCGGGCACGCGGCCCACGAAGGCATTCCCGTGGCCGACCGCGACGCCGCCCTGCCGCTGTCGTTCGCCCAGCAGCGCCTGTGGCTGGTCGACCGCATGCAGTCGGGCAGCGCGCAGTACAACATGCCGGTGGCACTCGAGCTGGAGGGGCCGCTACGGGTGGACGCCCTGCAGGCCGCGCTCGATGCGCTGGTCGCGCGCCACGAAGTCTTGCGCACCGTCTACGCCGACGCACCGGATGGCCCGGTGCAACGGATCCTGCCGCCGATGCGCGTCGACCTCGCTATCAGCCGCGCGACTGGCGACGACCCGGGGATGCGTCGGGATGCGGTCCTCGCACTCGCGCGGCGCGAAGCGCTGGAGGTGTTCGACCTGGCCGAGGGGCCGGTGTTGCGTGCCCGCCTGGTCGAGCTCGACCGGGACGCGCACGCGCTGCTGCTGACCGTGCACCACATCGCTTCCGATGGCGGTTCCCAGGCCATCATGGTGCGCGAACTGGTCGCGTTGTACGCCGGTTTCGCGGCCGATGCCTGTCCGGGGCTGGCGCCGCTGCCGTTGCAGTACGCCGACTTCGCGGCCTGGCAGCGTGCGCGCATGACCGACGATCGGCAGGCGCAGCAGCTCGACTACTGGCGCACCCAGCTCGCCGGCCTGCCGGTGGTGCATGGCCTGCCGCTGGACCGCCCGCGGCCGCCGCGCCAGGGCTTCGATGGCGAGCGCGTCGAACAATCGCTGCCGTCGGAAACGCTGGCCGGCCTCAAGGCACTGGCGCTGCGCCACGACGCCAGCCTGTTCATGGTGTTGCAGGCGGCATTCGCGTTGCTGCTGCACCGATGGAGCGGCGAGGAGGACATCGTCGTCGGCACGCCCGTCGCCGGGCGCCTGCACCGCGACCTGGAACCGCTGATCGGCATCTTCGTCAATACGCTCGTGCTGCGGAACGACCTGTCGGGCGATCCCGGCTTCGACGTGCTGCTGGCTCGCACGCGCGAGACGGTGCTGCAGGCCTTCGAGCACCAGGAGATCTCGTTCGAGGCGCTGGTCGATGCGCTCCGGCCCGAGCGCAGCCTCGCGCACGCACCGCTGTTCCAGGTCCTGTTCGCCTTGCAGAACCATGAACACGCGGAGGTCGAACTGCGCGAGCTCTCGATCCGGCCGCTCACCGCCGGCCACGAGCAGGCCCGCGTCGACCTGCAGTTGACCGCCACCGAGCATGGCGAGGGCCTCAGGCTGGGTTGGCTGTTCGCGCGCGATCTGTTCGAGCGCGCGAGCATCGAGCGCATGGGCCACGCGCTGGCGACCCTGCTGCAGGGGATCGTCGACACGCCCTCGCTGCCGGTTTCCCGGCTGCCGTTGCTGCCGGTGGGCTGCGAAGAGGCGGCTCCGGTCGGGGAGGCGGGCGGCTTGCTGGTGCATACCCGCTTCGAGGCCCACGCGGCGGCCAGTCCCGGCTGTCCCGCGGTGGCCTGCGATGGCGAGCAGCTCGACTACGCGACGCTCAATGCCCGCGCCAACCGTCTCGCGCATGCCCTGGCCAACGCCGGTGCAGGCCCCGAGACGCGCGTGGCCCTGCACGTGGCGCGCGGCATCGACATGGTCGCCGGCATGCTCGGCATCCTGAAGTCCGGCGCGGCGTACGTGGCGATCGATCCCGAGCTGCCGGCGGAGCGCAAGCGCGCGATCCTCGCCGACAGCGAGGCGGCGGTCGTCCTGACCCAGGCCTCGCTCCGCGACGATCTCGAGCAGGCGATCGCCCCCGGAATCGCCATGCTGGACTGCGAAGCCGTGGCCGGCATGGACCTGCCGGACGGCAACCCGGTCCCGGCCGCGCTCGATTCGACCCACGCGGCCTATGTCGTCTATACGTCCGGGTCGACCGGGGCGCCGAAGGGCGTCATCCTCGAACACCGGGGGCTGATGAACCTGGCCGCCAACCAGCAGGCGCTCTACGGCGCGGGCGAGGGCAGTCGCGTCCTCGCGTTCGCATCGGTCGGCTTCGATGGCGCGACCTGGGAATGGCTGATGGCCCTGGCGTCGGGCGCCTGCCTGCAGGTCTGCACGCAGGCCGAGCGGCACGACCCTGACCGGCTGGCCGACCTGCTGGTCGAGGCGGGCATCACCCACGCGGCGATCCCGCCGGCGATGCTCGCGCAGCTCGACCCCGAACGCGCCTATCCCCTCGAGGTCCTGATCGTTGCCGGCGAGGCCTGCGAACCCGCGCTGGCCTGGCGCTGGGCCCGCAGGTACCGCGTCTGCAATTCCTATGGGCCGTCCGAGGCCACCGTGGCCGCGACCCATGCCGAAATCCAGCCCGACGCACCGATCACGCTCGGCACGTCCTTGCGCAACGTCGTGGTGCGCGTGGCCGACCGGCATGGCCGGCCGCAGCCGGTCGGCGTCGTCGGTGAGATCTGCATCGGTGGCGTGGGCCTGGCCCGCGGCTACCTGGGCCAACCGGTGCTGACGGCCGAGCGTTTCGTCCCCGATCCGCTGCGTGCCGGCGAGCGCCTCTACAGGACCGGCGACCTGGGCCGCCGTTTGCCCGATGGACGGATCGAGTTCCGCGGCCGCAACGACCACCAGCTCAAGCTGCGCGGCTACCGCATCGAACCCGGTGAGATCGAAGCGCGACTGTGCGCGCTGGCAGGCGTGCGCGAAGCGCTCGTCATGGCCCGGGAAGACCGCCCCGGCGAGCGACGCCTGGTCGCCTACGTCGCCGGCGACGCCGCCCCCGGGGCGGACGCCGATGCGCGGACGGCCTCGTGGCGGAACGCGCTCAAGCAGGCCTTGCCCGACTACATGGTCCCCTCGGCCTTCGTCGTGCTCGACGCCTTGCCGGTGACGCCGAACGGCAAGGTCGATCGCCGTGCGCTGCCGGTCCCGGTCTCGAGCGGCAGCGCACAGGCGCTGCCACCGCGTCCCGGCACCGAGGCGCGACTTGCCGCCTTGTGGAGCGAACTGCTCGGCGTCACCGCGATCGGGCGCGAGGACAACTTCTTCGAGCTGGGCGGGCACTCGCTGCTCGCCACCCGCCTGGTCTCCGCCATCGGCGCGCGCCTGGGTCGCCAGGTCCCCGTGCGCGCGGTCTTCGAGCACCCGCGGCTGTCGGCGTTCGCCGACTGCGTGGACGCCTGTCCCGAAGTCGAACTGCAGGGCATCCCCGTCGCCGATCGTAGCCAGGCGCTGGCCCTGTCGTTCGCGCAGCAGCGCCTGTGGTTCATCGATCGCCTGGAGGGCGGCAGCCCGCAATACAACATGCCGATGGCCTTGCGCCTGCGCGGCCGCCTGGACGAGACGGCCCTGCAAGCGGCGCTCGACGCGCTGGTCGCGCGCCACGAGCCCCTGCGGACCGTGTTCGTCGCCCACCACGGCGAAGCCAGGCAGGACATCCTGCCGCCCTCGTCGTTGCCGCTGCGCCGGTTCGACCTGTCCACGCGGCCGGCCGCGCAGCGCGACGCGGCACTGCATGAGGCGATCGCGTCGGAAGCCGCCGCTGCCTTCGACCTTTCGCGCGACCCGATGCTGCGTTGCGCCCTGCTCACGCTGGATGCCGACGAACACGTGCTGGTGATGACGGTGCACCACATCGCATCCGATGGCTGGTCGCAAGGCATCCTCGCGCGCGAGTTCGCCGCCGTGTACGCCGCCACGACGCGGGGCGAGGGCCGTCCGGACCTGCCCCTGCCGCCGCTGCAGTACGCCGACTACGCGGCCTGGCAGCGCAGCCGCCTGGGCGGCGAGGCCGGCCTGCGGCGCCATGTCGACTACTGGCGCGAACAGCTCGCGGGCATCCCGGTCAGCCATGCGCTGCCGCTGGACCGTCCGCGGCCGCCCAAGCAGCGCTTCGAGGGCCGGCGCGTCGAGCACACGCTGGACGCAGCGACGACCGCGCGCCTGAACGCGCTGGCGGCGACGCACGACGCCAGCCTGTTCATGGTCCTGCATGCGGCTTTCGCGCTACTCGTGTCGCGCTGGAGCGGCGAGAGCGACGTGGTGATCGGTACGCCGATCGCGGGCCGCGCCCATCCCGACCTCGAAGGGCTGGTGGGTTTCTTCATCAACACGCTCGCCCTGCGGGTCGAGGTCGACGGTGCGTCGTCCTTCGAGGACCTGCTGGTGCAGGCCCGGGCCACGGCGCTGGCGGCCTTCGAGCACCAGGACGTGCCCTTCGACATGCTCGTCGAGGCGCTGCGGCCCGACCGCAGCCTCAACCACGCGCCGATCTTCCAGATCAGCTTCTCGTTCCACAACATCGAGCAGCCCGTCGACGTCCGCCTGCCGGGCCTGACGATCGAAGGCGTGCGCGGGGCGGAGGACGCCGCGCGCTTCGACCTGGAGCTGCACGTGGGCGAAACCGCCGACGGCCTGCGCATCTCGTGGCTGTATGCCCAGAGCCTGTTCGACCACGACACCATCGAACGGATGAGCCGCGGCTTCGAAGCCCTGCTGGGCGGCATCGCGAACGCGCCGGCGAGCGGCGTGCTCGAGCTGCCGATGGTCGACGCGGCACAGGCCGCGCAGCTGGCGGCCTGGGGCGAAGGCGAACGCGTCGACGTCGACCCGGGCTGCGTCCACGCCCTGTTCGAGCGACATGCGCGGGCCACGCCCGCGGCCATCGCCGTCGTGCACGACGGTGAGTCGCTGGACTATGACGCGCTCAACCGGGAATCCAACCGCCTCGCGCACTACCTCAGGGAGCAGGGGGTCGGCGCGGGCGACGTGGTCGGGCTGTGCACCGAGCGCTCGGCCGACATGGTCGTCGGCCTGCTGGGCATCCTCAAGGCGGGCGCCGCGTACCTCCCGCTGGATCCGGAGTACCCCGAGGAACGCGTGCTGGAGATGCTCGACGAAGCGGGCGCCGAGTTCGTCGTCACCCATGCCTCGGTGCTCGGTGCGCATCCGGCCCTGTCGGATCGCAGCGTGCTGCCGCTGGATGCGCCGATCCGCGAGGCGCTCCTGGCCGGCCAGCCCGGGCACGACATCGCGGCCGGGGCGGCCGGCATCGACGCGCGGTCGTTGGCCTACGTGGTCTTCACCTCGGGTTCGACCGGGCGACCCAAGGGCGTGCTCGTCGAGCATGGCGGCCTGGTGAACCTGGCCGCCAACCAGCGTCGGCTGTATGCGATCACGCCGTCCAGCCAGGTGCTGGCATTCGCCTCGATCGGCTTCGACGCCGCGGTCTGGGAATGGCTGATGGCGCTGGCGCACGGCGCGACGCTGCATGTGTGCGGCACCGGACAGCGGGGCTCGGCGGTCGCCCTGTGCGACCTGCTCGAACACGCGCGCATCACCCATGCCACGCTGCCGCCGGCGCTGTTGCCCCAGCTCGACCCGGACCGCGACTATGCCCTGGAGGCGTTGATCCTTGCCGGCGAAGCGCCGGACACGCGCAGTGCGTGGGCCTGGGCCGGCCGCTACCCGGTCTGCAATGCCTATGGACCTTCCGAGAACACGGTGGCGGCAAGCAGCGTGGAGGTGGCGCCCGGTCGTCGCATCATGCTGGGTCGTCCGATGGCCAACGTTCGCGCCCGCGTCGTCAACGCGGCCGGCGGTCCGCAGCCGGTCGGCGTGGCGGGTGAGCTCCTGCTCGGTGGCGCCGGGCTGGCGCGCGGCTACCTCGGCCGGGCGGAACTGACCGCCGAGCGTTTCATCGAGGATGCCGCGCGACCGGGTGAGCGCCTGTACCGCACCGGCGACCTCGTCCGCTGGGCCGCGACGGGAGAGATGGAGTTCGTCGGGCGCGTGGACGACCAGGTGAAGATCCGTGGCTTCCGCATCGAGACCGGCGAGATCGAAGTGCGCCTGCGCGAGCACCCCTCGGTCCGCGAAGCGGTCGTGGCCGTGCATGGCGCCAGTGCCGCGGAGCGCCGGCTCGTCGCCTATGTCGTGGTCGCTGGGGCCGGGGAGGGCGACGACGCCGCCGCGATCGCCCGGGCGCTGCGCGGGCACCTCCGGCAAACGCTGCCGGAGTACATGGTGCCCGCCGCGTTCGTGGGCCTGGAGCGACTGCCGCTCAACCGCAACGGCAAGATCGACAAGGCGCGGCTGCCCGAGCCGCGATTCGGCGAAGCGCGCGAGCATGTCGAACCGGTAGGCCCCACCGAGCGGGCGCTGGCCGCCTTGTGGGCCGAGCTGCTGGACGTGGACGGGATTGGCCGCGACGACAACTTCTTCGAGTTGGGCGGACATTCGCTGCTGGCCATCAAGCTCGGCGCGCGCTTCCACGAACGCTTCGGCAAGGCGCTCAACGTCAGCGACCTGTTCGCCCATCCGAGCCTGGCCGAACTGGCGGCCTGCCTCGACGGGCGTCCCGCCGAAGGCGAAGGCGACGAGGCCTGGTCCCCGCTGGTGGGCCTGTCGACGACCGCGGACGCGCCGACCGTCTACTGCGTCCCCGGCGCTGGCCTGACGTCGGCGGCCTTCGTGCCGCTGGCGCGCGCCGCCGGCGATCGCCTGCGGGTGCGCGTGTTCGAATCGCGCGGTTTCCGCGACGGCCAGGCACCGCATGCGAACGTCGAAGCCATTGTCGAGGAGAACATCGCCGCACTCCTGTGCGAGGCGCCCGCCGGACCCTACCTGCTGGCCGGGCACTCGTTCGGCGGGGCGGTGGCGTTCGAGATGGCGCGCGTCCTCGAAGCCCGGGGCGAGCAGGTCGGGGTGGTGCTGCTCGACAGCCTGCTCTGCCTGGACGAAGCGCGGCGCGAGGCCTCGTCCTCGGCACTGGCCTCGATGCTCGGTCGCTGGATCACCGGCGAGGCGGGCGTGGAAGAGGATATGGGGCCCGATGGGCACCGCGAGCGCCTGCAACGGCACCTGCAGCGGTCCGGCCTGCTGTCCGCCTCCGACCCGGCCGCGCTCGACCGCTTCCTGGGCCTGATCGAAGCGCAGATCGCCGCCTTCGCCGCCTACCGGCCCTCGGGCCGGGTCGGGGGTCCCGTCGGCGTCGTCCTGGCCGCACAGGGGCAGGCGCACGGCATCGGCGAGGCCAACCTCGTCCGCCATTACCAAATGCACTGTGAACGCCTGGGTGCGCCTGTTACCCTCCAAGGAGGACACGTCACCCTGTTGTCGCAGGTTGACCTCGAACCGCTCGTCGATGCGTTGTTCTCAACGATCCGGGCTATGGACAAGGAACAAGTCGATGGCTCGATGCCACTCCCCGCCTGACCCGATCCTGCCGGCGCAACCGCCCCGGCGGGCATGCGCGTGCGTTCACGCCACCGATGGCCGGCCCGCCGGGCGGGCCGCGTACCGAAAGCAATAGCGAGTACTTCCATGGATATTGCACGACAAGCGGCAAAGAAGAACGGACTCAGGCGCTACTGGCTTCCCATCGCCGTCGGCGCGGGCGTGCTGGTGCTGGTCGGCCTGACCCAGATGGTCAACGGCAACGGGTTCTCGGTGGACCGCGACAAGCTCGTGTTCGGCGAGGTCCAGCGCGGCGACTTCTCGGTGCAGGTGCGCGGCATCGGCACCCTGGTGCCCAAGAACATCCAGTGGCTGACCGCGAACGTGGACGGCTACGTGGAGAAGATCGGGGTGGAGGCCGGCGCGCAGGTCAAGAAGGGCGACGTCATCGTCACCCTGACCAACCACAAGCTGCGCGAGGAGCTCGAGGAGTCGCGCTGGGAAATGGAGGCGCAGGCCAAGGAGAACCGCGCGGCCGAGATGAGCCTGGATTCCGAGCTGGCCGACCTGCGCACGGAGGCGAGCAACGCCGAGCTCGACTACGAGAGCGCGCGCCTCAAGCTCGACGCCGAGGGCAAGCTGGTGGGGCAGGGCATCGTGTCCAAGATCACCTACGAGCAGTCCAAGCTGGCCGCCGAGCAGTCGCGCCAGCGCATCGAGTCCAAGCGCGCCCGGGTGCGCAAGATGCAGGAGAACCTGGCGGCGATGCGCGACGCCCACGTCGCCCGCCTGAACATGCTCAAGAACTCGCACGCGCTGATCCAGCAACAGATCGACGACCTTGAGGTGAGGGCCAGCATCGACGGCATCGTGCAGGAAATGCCGCTCAAGCTCGGCCAGCACGTCAGCCAGGGCATCCAGGTGGCGCGCGTCGCGCCCCACGACGATCTCATCGCGCTGCTCGACGTGCAGGACTTCCAGGTGCGCGACATCGAGCTCGGCCAGAAGGTCGTGATCGACACGCGCAGCAGCAAGATCAACGGCACCGTGGCGCGGATCGACCCCGCGGTCGTCAACGGCGTGGTGAAGGTGGAGGTGACCCTGCAGGGCGAGCTGCCGGGCGACGCCCGTCCCGACCTCAGCGTCGAAGGCGTGATCGACGTCGAACGCAAGGCCGACGCACTCTTCGTCGACCGCCCCAGCTTCGCCCAGAGCCACCAGGTCGCCACCCTGTACAAGGTCGACGGCGGTACCGCGCAGGCCACCCGGGTCGAGCTGGGCCGGGCGTCCACCCGGCACATCGAAGTCGTCAAGGGCCTGGAGGCGGGCGACCGCATCATCGTGTCCGACACCTCGGCGTTCGAGAACCAGCCGCAGATCGACATCGAGTAGGCCATGGCACAGCAACAGACACTGATCGAACTCGACGGCGTCAGGAAGTCCTTCTTCACCGAGGACGTCGAAACGCGTGCGCTGGACGACATCGACCTGGTGATCCGTCGCGGCGAGTACGTGTCGCTGTCGGGGCCTTCGGGCTGCGGCAAGTCGACGCTGCTGTCGATCCTGGGCCTGCTCGACGTCTGGAACGGCGGGCGCTACCTGCTCGCCGGCCAGGACGTCTCGGGCATCGACCGGGCCGAGCGTGCGCGGATCCGCAACCGCGAGATCGGCTTCGTGTTCCAGTCCTTCAACCTGATCAGCGACCTGACCGTCGAGGAGAACGTGGCGCTTCCGCTCACCTATCGCGCGGACCTGGGCAAGGCCGACGTGGCGCCGCTGGTGGCGCAGGCGCTGGAGAAGGTGGAGATGTCGCACCGCGCGCGCCACTACCCCTCGCAGCTGTCAGGCGGCCAGCAGCAGCGCGTCGCGGTGGCCCGCGCGGTGGCGGGCAAGCCGTCGCTGATCCTGGCCGACGAACCGACGGGCAACCTCGACTCCAGGAACGCCGAAACGGTGACCGAGCTGCTCGAGACGCTGCACCGCGAGGGCTCCACCATCTGCATGGTGACCCACAACCCGGAGTCGGCGGCGCGTGCGTTCCGCCGCGTCGAACTGTTCGACGGCCGGGTCGTCGCCGACACCCTGGCGCCGGCCAGGACCCTCGCGGCGGTCTGACGTGTTCCACTGGGCCGACTTCAGGTACGCGCTGCGCCTGCTGCGCAAGAGCATGGGCTTCACCGTGCTCACCATCGTCGTGCTCGCCGGCGGGCTGGGCATCAGCATCTACACCTACGCCGTGCTCAACGCGATGCTCTACAAGGACCTGCCCTTGCCCGGCAGCGCGTCCATCGTGCGCGTCGCCGGCGAGAAGGACGGTCGCATCGGCGCCGTGGGCGCCTACGAGATGAGCGAGATGCGCGCCGCCGGCATCCGTCGCCTGGAAGAGATCGGCGTCTACGAGACGACCTCCGCGGTGCTGTCCAGCATCGACGGGCGCACCCGGGCGCTGGCGGCCGTGCGGGCGGAGTGGAACGTCTTCGAGTTCTCCAGGGTACGGCCGCAACTGGGGCGCGGTTTCATCCGCAACGACGCCATCGAGGGCGCCGAGCCGGTCGTCGTGCTGGGCCATGGCGTCTGGCAATCGGTGTTCGCCGGCGACCCCGACATCCTCGACCGCGTCGTGCGCATCAACGGCAGGCTGACCCGCGTGGTGGGGGTGATGCCCGAGGGCTACGCCTTCCCGGGCGCCGCCACGGCCTGGTTGCCGATGTCGAACCGCGAGGTATCGCCTTTCGCCCGCAGCGACGCCAGCGTCGACGTGTACGCCCGCCTGGCCCCGGGCGCGAGTCCGCGCTCGGCGGGGATGGAACTCGACAGCCTGCTTGAGCGGGTGCATGCGCAGACGCCCGGCATCAACGCCGAGGAGACCCGCCTCGACGGCATGACCGTGCTCACCTTCCAGGAATTCCAGACCTATCCCGACGGTCCGTTCGTGTTCGGCATCCTCAACGTGGTGTCGCTGTTCATCCTGCTGCTTGCCTGCGTGAACATCGGCAACATGCTCTTGGCGCGGACCAACGAGCGGCTCAAAGAGATCGCCGTGCGCGTGGCGCTCGGCGCGCCGCGCCTGCGCCTGGTCTTCCAGATGATGCTCGAGAGCGTGATCATCTGCGTGGCGGGCGGCATCCTGGCCATCTTCCTGGCGGGCTGGGGCCTGCACGCCACCAACGGCTTCATGAACTCCACCCTCGAGGGGCACCTGCCGTACTGGTGGCAATGGGGCATCGACCTGCCGACCGTGGTCGCCGGACTGGCCTTCGTCCTGCTCGCGATCGCACTGGTGTCGGCGCTGCCGACCTACAGCGCGACCCGCGTCAACTCCAACACGCTGTTGCGCGACGGCACGCGTGGCGCCCGGGGACGCGCGAGCGGACGCATCTCGCGCGCCCTGGTGACCCTGCAGATCGTGCTGATCTCGGTGATCATGGTCGTCGGCAGCGCCATGGCCCTGATCGCCTACCGCGCGGCCCACATCGACTTCGGCATCGACACCGAGCGCCTGCTGACGACCACCGTCAGCCTGCCCGTCGACGCCTATCCGGAGGACGAACAGCGCACCCTGTTCTACGACCGCCTGCTGCAGGAACTCCGGGGCAACCGCGAGGTCGAGGCGGCGATGGTGTCCAGCAACCTGGGCGAAACCCGCTTCGCACTGGACGGGGTCGAGTACAACGTGCTCGACGATTATCCGCTCGCCACCGCGATCGTGGGTTCGCAGGCGCCCGAGCCGGTCGGCACGCGCCTGCTGGAGGGCCGTTACTTCGACTCGCGCGACGTCGCCGGCGGACTGGCCACGGTCATCGTCAGCGAGGCGCTGGCGCAGGCGTACTGGCCCGGCGAGTCGGCGCTGGGGCGCCGCGTGCGCCTGGTCGACGAGGCCGGCAAGGTGCTCGAGCAGCGCACCATCGTCGGCGTGATGAGCAACGTCCGTCGCGGCGAGAACCTGCTGGTCACCGACAGCCAGACCTACGCCGCGCTCTACGTGCCGCTGGCGCAGTCGCCGGTCGACTCGGCCGGCGTGCTGGTCAAGTACCGGGGCAGCGAATCCGACGCCCGCAGCGCCATCTACCAGGCGATCTCCCGCGTCGACGCCTACGTCGTGCCGGGGCCGATCTCCAGCTACAGCGAAGTCCTGCAGAAGCTGACGGTGATGGCAACGACGATGACCGACATCTTCGTCAAGTGCGGCATCTTCGCGCTGCTGCTGGCGATGACCGGCATCTACGGCCTCAGCAGCAACGCGGTGGTGCAGCGCACGCACGAGATCGGCCTGCGGCGCGCCATCGGCGCCACCGACGCGCACATCATCCGCCTGTTCATGGCGACGGGCATGCGCCAGCTCGCCGTGGGCCTGGTCGTCAGCGCGCTCATCTGCGTGGCCATCATGTTCCTGGTCTCCCGGTTCGCCGGGGTCGGGGCAGGGACGCTGACGGTGATCGGCGTGCTGGTGGTGGCGCTGGTCTCGGCCCTGGTGCTGGCCGCGATCTACATCTCGACCAGCCGCGCGGTGCGGCACGAGCCGAGCGTGGCATTGAGGTACGAATGACGGGACGTTGAGGACGGCATCGGCGCGGAGGGCGCCGGCCGCAGGACAAGCAATTGCCCGGCGCACCGCCGGGTCCATGGAGACAGCCAGGAAGGGCCATGAACAGGATCGCGGACATTGGATGCGGGGAGCTCGAGGAGCTTGGCGGCGCGCGGATATTGCTGGGGGTGGAGGGCACGGGCATGCGTGCGACCGAATGGGCCGAGGAGAACAGGGCCGACGTCGAACGCCTGCTGCGCGAGAACGGCGCGCTGCTGGTACGAGGCCTGAGGTTCACCGGCAGCCAGCAGTTCGGCACGGTGCTCAAGACCCTGTTCGGCGAGGAACTCGTCCAGTACACCTACCGCTCGACCCCACGCACCGAGTTGCGCGGCAACGTCTACACGGCGACCGAGTACCACGCCGACCAGACCATCCCGCAGCACAACGAGAACTCCTATTCCAACCGCTGGGCGATGCGCCTGGGCTTCCTGTGCACGACGCCGGCGGAGCAGGGCGGTGCCACGCCGATCTGCGACAGCCGCCGGATCCTGGAATGCGTGCCCGATGCCCTGCGTGCGCGCTTCGAGGCGCACGGCGTCCTGTACGTGCGCAATTACACCGACCTCGACATTCCCTGGACCGAGGTGTTCCAGACCGACGACAAGGGCGAGGTGGAAGCCTTCTGCCGCGACAACCAGCTCGACTTCGAGTGGGTGTCGGACGCGCATCTGCGCACTCGCCAGGTCAACCAGGCCACCGCCATCCATCCGGACAATGGCGCCCGGGTCTGGTTCAACCAGGCGCACCTGTTCCACGTGAGCAACCTCGAGCGCGAGGTCCGCGACAGCCTGCTGGCGACCATCGCCGAGCCGGACCTGCCGCGCAATACGTACTACGGCAATGGCGATCCGATCGCCGACGAAGACCTGCGCACGATCCGGGCGCTGTACGAGGCCCACCAGGTCGCGTTCCAGTGGCAGCGCAACGACCTGCTGCTGCTGGACAACATGCTGTATTCGCATGGACGCACGCCGTTTTCCGGCAACCGGCAGGTGCTGGTGGGGATGGCACGCATCCATGGATCGACCCCGGGCGCGGGCATTGCCTGAACCCGGCCGCCACGCACGGACACGCGAGGACCGACATGAAGAACCCCTGGCTCGTACCGATCTCGATCGGCCCCTTCACCGACCACCGGCTGTTCTGCTTCCCCTATGCGGGCGGTAGTGCGCACGTCTTCCGGACCTGGGGCCCGCTGTTGCCGCCCGCGGTGGATGTCATCGCCATCCAGTCGCCGGGGAAGGGGAGTCGCCTGATCGAGCGTCCCTGCCAGACCGTGGAGGAGGTGGTCGATGGCGTGGTGGACGCCATCGAGCCCTACCTCGACGAGTGTCCCTTCAGCTTCTTCGGCCACAGCAATGGCGCGCTGATCGCCTTCGAACTCAGCCATGCGTTGCGCGCGCGTGGCCTGCCCGCACCGACCCACCTGAACCTCTCGGCCAGTCCCGCGCCCTGGACGCGCAAGCCCGAGCGCAACTGCGCCCACCTGGACGACGCCGGCTTCATCGAGCACCTGCGCGAGCTGGACGGCACGCCGCCCGGCGTGCTCGACAACGCCGAGCTGCTGGAGATCCTGCTGCCCGGCCTGCGTGCCGATTTCTCGCTCGGCGAAACCTATCGCTACGCGCACCCCGCCAAGCTGGACGTCCCTACAACGGTGTTCCATGGCGAGGAGGATGCGATCGAAGCCGGGCAGATCGAAGCCTGGCAGGAGGCGATCGCGCCGCGCATCCGCATGGAACCGATCGCCGGCGGGCACTTTTTCGTCCACAGCCATGCCGAACGCCTGACCGGCCTGCTGTCGCGGCAACTGCAGCGCGACATCGCACGCACGATGCCGTCGCCGGCCTGACGCGCCGCGTCGCCCCGCCATATCCACACCGATAGCCAACGGAAGCACCCGATGAACCAGGAAGAACAGCTGTATCTCAGGGAAGACGTGTATTTCGAACCCCTGGTCAACCAATGGTACGCCTGGCCGTACCTGCTCCCGCCCGTGCCGGGCGCGCGCCACATGGTCAACACGCACCGCCGCATTATGAGCTCGTTCGTCAAGAACTACCGCCTGCACATCATGGCGGTGAACCAGCCGGGCATGGCCGGCAGCGAGTTCATGGACTGCAGCGAGGAGCAGGTCGACGAGATCAAGGCCCTGGTCGAGCGCATCAATGCCGAGCACGCCGACCTGGTGGAACTGTCGGACGCGGTCCGCGAACTCGACGAGATCCTGCGCGAACACACCAGCGGCGAGTCGATCGAGCACCTCTACGAACGCATCCCCGGACCGCTGAAGGGCTACGTCGAGATCAGCATGGACCTGGAGCACCATCCGTCCTACCGCCTGATCGAGAGCCTGCTGTACCGCAGCCGTTACTACAAGAAGTCCCTGCAGTCGGTCTCGTTCGGCATCCTGGACGAGGCAGGGCAGCGGCCCTTCGTCCTGAGCACGCCGCGCCTGCCGGCCGCGGACAACCTGCAGCTGCCGATCGACTACGCCCATCCGATGCTGGACGAGCTGTTCCGCGCGCGGGAATTCCCGATCCCGGCCTCGCGCGTGGACGCGCTGTTCGAAGGGCTGGAGACCAGCGGCGGCCTGTCGCCGCGCGACCTGTTCACCACGCAGGCGCCGCCGCAGCGGCACCAGCCGGCGGGCGAGGGCGTCCACATGGCCTACCTGGGCCATGCCGGCTTCCTGATCGAAACCCCCGAGGTGTCGATCCTGGTCGACCCGGTGATCGCCGCGCGCGGCGAGTCGTTCTCCGACGAGGTCCTCAGCTTCAGCCAGCTGCCCGAGCGCATCGACTACATCTGCATCACCCACCTGCACCAGGACCACGCCAACCTGGAGACCCTGCTGCAGCTGCGCTACAAGACCGACACCATCCTGGTGCCGCGCAACAACGGCGGCACCCTGGCCGACCCCTCGCTGCGCCTGCTGCTGCAGCAGTTCGGCTTCAAGGTGCACGAGCTCGACGACATGGACGAAGTCCCCGTGCCCGGCGGCCGCATCGTCGCGATCCCGTTCCTGGGCGAGCACGGCGACCTCAACGTGCGCTCCAAGACCGCCTGGTTCTACGAACTGCTCGGCAAGAAGATCTTCGTCGGCGCCGACTCCTCGAACCTCGACCCCAACCTCTACGAACACATCGGGCGCGAGATCGGCGAAGTGGACATCATGGCCATCGGCATGGAGTGCGTCGGCGCCCCCTACACCTGGCTGTACGGCGCCCTGCACACGCGCCTGGTCAGCAAGAAGGTCAAGGAATCCCGCCGCCTCAACGGCTCCGACTACGACAAAGCCCGCCAGATCGCCGATGTGTTCAAGCCCAGCCAGGTCTACCTGTACGCCCTGGGCCTGGAGCCCTGGTACAAGTACTTCATGGGCATCGACTACGACGAGAACTCCATGCAGATGATCGAGACCGGCAAGATGCTCGAAAGCTGCCAGTCCCTCAACGTGCCCGCCGAACGCCTCTACGGCAAGAAGAGCGTGGTACTGGCTTGAGGTTGGCGGCGGGTGGGGCTCCCTTTGCTGGATTCGGGAGTACGATACGCTGTGGCAGCATGTGTTCTTAACGGCGCGAGAGTAGGGGTAGGGGATGGGCGCTGGCGTTGGTGAACGTCGGAGTGACGGCGGCGTGATCCTCGGCCAGCACTGACCAGTATCTACTTATGTCGATAAGGGATGTTTATCGAGGGTAGGGAAGGGCAGCCCTCGACCCGAAGCGGACACCCTTCCGGCAGCCGGCGCGCGGAGGTTCCCGAGTCTTACGCTGTCTTTCGGGCATAGCGAGGCGATCAAGTAGCCTACTTCAGACTCTCAGCCGAGATACCGAGGGAGCGTGTAATGCCCATGCAGCGATATGTCGGTCAAAGGTTGTACCACTTGGTGGGTAGTCGGCAACCAGATGCAGACGAAGCTAATTTTGAGATCCTATGCGCGATCCTGCGTTCGATGGAGCTAAGGACCTGCGAGGTCGCGGGCCAGCGTGGAGGAGTCCGAACCGTTCGCGACCCGAGTCGTCCGCTCACCAATGGAGAGCCGATCCAGCAGACAGTGGTTTGTTTTTGCGACATCCCGAGGGACGATCTACCGTTTCATGCCCGGCGCTACGGCCGCTTCGGTCTTGGCGTGTGCCGTTCTGTGGTTGCCCAGTGGGGCGGACGCCCAGTCATTTACGTCCCGTTCTCAAGAAAATCTTATGGGACATGGGCTGCCCGATTTCCGGCTTTAGTAAACTCGGTATTGGACGGACTCGATCGCTTCTTCCCTGACTCGTCGGACACTCGGTCAAAGATCGAAGGCGGACCGGCCGAGGACGCTCAGGAGGCGGTGGATGAAGCGAGTAGCCTAATCACGCGGGACGTGCAGGCATTCCTAAAGTTTTGGGATGTGGATCTCCCCGAAGACCATCCCGAGAACTTCTACATGGAGCGCGAGTGGCGGAAGTTCGGAAATCTTGGCCTAGCGTCGTGCCTACAGGAAATTATCGCACCGCCTCACTACCACCAGGCCTTGCGATCCATCCTGGACAGCCTACGGGTTGGAGGAAGATATTTGATTGGAGAAGTCGAATTTACGAGCATTCCGGATCAGCCCTAGCGGGCGCTACCGCGGCTCACTTGCAAAGCTTTCGCAGGCTGAGCGCGGTCCTATCTTCTGAAGAGCAGTAGGCTCATCCCGCGCGGGAGGACGGCGGAGGCATCGAGATTGAGCGCGCTGGGGAATCTGGGATTCATCGGGAATAGAGCTGGCTCGCTATCGACCCGAAGCGGACAGTGCATCATTTGAATCGACAAGGCCCGCAGAGATGCGGCCTTGTGCATGATGAGCGATCAGGAAGTGAACCTGACCCGGGTAGTTGCTCGGCCCGCTACTCAATGCGGAGGTCGTCGGGCATACAAGTCAATGCAATACGACCGGTCGCAGGTCCAGAAGACGAACCACGAGCAGCGATTCAAATCCCAGCCGGGCGGCGATATCGTCCGCATCGACCTGCAGCAGGGCGATGACTTCCTCGACGTCTATTAGGTGTCCGTCCTCGAGGTGTTTCCATTGTCTGGATGATGCAAGCGAAATCATCAGGCAGCCCACTCGGCGCGCTTCCGGCACCATGTACCGACCCACCAGCTGGTCGCGCAGAGCCTTGCGCAAGTCCGCCACCGAGTAGTCCTTGTCGCCCACCTTCAGTTCTATCACGGCCTCGATGGGATAGCCGGAGGAGCGCAGGCGAACGTCCGTTTCCTTCTCCTCGCCGGTGACTTGCTCTTGCGACACGTTGTACGCCCCGTTGGCTAGGTGCTCGAGCTCTGCGGCAACCAGCCGTCGCAGTTCCGTCTCTTCCCGAAGCCGAGCCCACAGTTGCCGTGGGGTGGAATCCTGGCGTAGCCGATCATCGAGCTCGCCCAGGCGATCGAGCAGCAAGGCCGCCATATCCGCCCGCGTAACCGGCGCCATGTCATGGATGGATTCGAGCGCGGCCACGTCCGATAGTCGATACAGCGGCGCATCCCATTCTTGCGCCATGGCCTGCTCAGCCAGAGCGGTGACGCGTTCTTTGAAATGCGTTGCCAAGGGATCTTGCGCGAACTTCAACTTGTATTCCCAAGCGGCCGCGCCCTTGCTTTCGAACAACAGCTGGACCAGTCGGCTTCGGGCGAATTCGGCATTGCTGCGCGAATCTGATCGCCTGGGCCCATCGTGCTCGCGATCGTCAGCGACACGGATATGGCGGTAAGCCAGCAGCACCAGGCGATACAACAGCTCGGGGTCCGCCAGCAGCTCGGTGGTCACGGCCTCGCCGCGCGAGTGATGGCCGAACATCACGCCGAGCCAATCGGTCACGATCGACATGAAGGCGGGCGTGACGGGCGCTGCCAACCGCTCCATCTCGTCCACTGCCTGGCGCGGGGCAAGCCGCAACAGCAGGGGCAGCCAGAACAACAGCCCTTGTTGATCCAATCCACGCGCTATGAATGCCTGCGCGGCGGCAACAATCGACGCCGCATCCCCGGGCGTACCGTGGATGAGCAACAGGTCGATGGCCCGTTCGAACTTGTTGGACCCGTGGAGTGAGGCGCCGGATGCCAAGGCAGCGCTGAGCCAGCCCCGGATCGTGTCCACGAACAGAGCGATGACACCGGGTCCGGAGTGCTCGATGTACTGAAGCAGCGACGAATGCGTGGACTGCTCGCCGGTGTCGTTCAGTTGCGCCTCCAGTTCAGGCGCCAGCATCTCTCGGACGACCTCCGGGTGTGCCTGCGCCAACGCGCCTACCCACGCAGGCAACCCGTTCACCGCCGTGATCGCATAGCGCATCGCCAACTGCGCCTCGGCCTTCGTCAAGCGTCGCGCCCAGTCCGGGTCTTCGGCCTCTGCATAGAGGCCGATCACTCCCACCCACCAGCTCTTGTAGTACCAGTTGCGTTGTTCTTCGGGCCGCTCGGACGGCAAGGTGGGTTTGACCTTGCGCCACTGGTCGATCAGCAACTGGCGAAGCTGCGCAACCTTGTCGGGGAACGTGCGCTCAAGGAAGCCTCGGTTCCAACCGATGTGCTGGTTATCGTCGCGCACGCGCGACATCACTTCGACCAAGTTAATGGCCGAGTTGGCGGCGCGATCTGCGGACATGGGCAGGCCTTGGGCGTCGTTCAATTCGCGGAAGAACAACTTCCAACTGGCGCGGTCCTTGAGTTGCTTGCGCTCGCGCTCGCGCTTTTTCTTTTGGCTCTCCTGTGCCCTTTGCGGCAGCGGCCGGGGATTTTCGATGTGGCCTACGGCTTCATCGAGGTGGACCACCAGCGTCGGAGTATCGCTCACCATCGGCCGCAGTGCCTTGAGCGCGGACAGGGCGGAGGCGGTGCCGCGCAGCGTTTGAATGAAGCAATCGAGCACCAAGCGACGCCGTTCGGGCGGGCTGGCGCTGTCGCGCAGCGACGCCTCCATCCACGCCTGGTCCAATGCCAGATCCAGCGCGAGCGAGGGCGCCCACAAGATGCGCACCAATCGATCGTCGGCGTCCTTGCCGATCATCTTGCTCGACAGCAGGGTTTCTTGGGCCCAGAACACGGCGGCGCGCAACGAGGGGCGCGCGGTGGCGAGCAGCCCGCGCATGCGAAGCGTGTCACCGTTGGCAAAGTCATCATCGCGCGACAACTGCAAAACCAGGGCGACGGATTCGGCCAGAGGACCATCGGCGGCCCGATCCTGGATTTGCAGTTCGCACACTCGCATGAGCGGGCCGACAAGGTCGCGCCGGCTGGTGCGGATGCGATAGTTGCCGGGGTCCCACGCGCAGTCCGCAGCGACGTATTGGGTCAGTCCGTGGCGAAGCCGTTCCAAGTCGCCCGGCGCAAGTTCCGCGCGCGTGATCGCGTCGGGCAGGAAACTCGAGATGCCGCCCGCTTCGAAGCGACGGTACTTCAGGGCACGCAGTGCCCCCAACATCTGCACCAGCGTCATCTTGGCGGGAAACAGATACAAGATCGACAGCTTGGCCAGATCTGGCGGCCAGCCGGCGTGCTGGGAGGCGATCTGGTCGAGTAGCCCGGTGAGACGCGGGTCATCGGTCGCCGCCAGGCCCTTGAGGCCGTCCAGGCGCTCGCGCACGTAGCGCGTGACATCCACCGCCACGTCAAAAGCGATGTCCGCGCAGGCATGGATCCGGCCAGTTTCGATCAGGTCGAGTAGCGTCTCGCGCACTTCGTCATTTTCGATGCCTGCGTCCCACAGCTTGCGGATCGTGGGAGCCAGCTCCGGCGACGCCAGGCGGCGCGCCTGTAGCGCCGGCACGTGCATGCCGCGCCAGCCACCGCTCCCGTAGCGCTGGGCGTACAGCTCCAGGGCCTGGACGCGCATCCCCGGTTGCAATGCGCCAGGATCGCCAAAACGCAACAAGATGCTCGGATCGCGCTGCAGCACTTCATTGCGAATCGGGTCCAACTGCGGGGCCAGCCAGGCCGCCACCGGTTGCATGGTCGGGCGCACGAGTTTCAGGCCGACGGGTGAGGTCACGAACAGCAAGCGCTGCAGTGTGCGCATGCGCAAGCCACGCTTCATCAACCCGAGCAACCGGCAGGCCGCCAAGTACTCGATGGCGGAACGATTGTGAAAGCGCACGCGGCCATAGGAGGCAAAGCCGAACAGTGGCCGTTCGAGCAGTGTCTGGATTTCCGCGGCGGTCCAATCCGTCAGGACCGACTGGGGGTCAAGCGCGTCGGCGGCGCCGTGTCCCCGGCCGGTTTCGGCGTCATGCCACAAGGTGAAATTGCGCGTCATCAGCGCCGCGAGAGCCAAGCGCTCGGCGCCCTCGCGCGCTTTGTCGGGCTGAAGATCCGCCGGCTCATCGCGCTCGCTGCGGGCGCGCGGTCGCAGCTTGACCGCGATGCTAGACTCCAGCTGGTCGCGGTGCCCGCGAATACGGCCGTAGGCCTTCCAGTCCGCGCACAGCTCGATGAAGTCGAGCGGCCGCTTGCTAAACTCCTGCGCGTGCGCCGCCTCGATGGCTTTCAATAGCTTGTCCGGATCGCCTACGCCTTCGAGATGGGCCAATGCTCGCATCTGCACTTCGTTCAGCGGCGCCAGTGCGACAAAGCGCGACCGCGGCATGGCGCTGGCGACGGCGTCCTTGGGCAGCTCCACTCGCATTGCCACGTCGGCAAAGGCTTCCTCCGCCTCTATAACGCGCACGACCTGTCGAAGAGGCAGCTCGTTCTCGACAATGGCGCGATCGTCGGTGCCCGGTCGCGTCGTCAGCACGATACAGGCCCGGTCAAGATTGTCCCCCAAGGCATTGGCGAACTGGCGAAGCGTGAGGGCGAATGAGTGCGGGGTCAGCCGCAACTCGTCGATGGAATCGAGGAAAAAAACCGCGCGCTCGTTCTGCGCGCTCCGCCAGCTCTCCAATCGCTGGCGCTGCGCCGGCTTGAGTTGCGCTTCCGGCGTGGAATTGGCCAGGCTCGCCAGCTCCAGGTAGAACGCCGACTCGCCCTGCGCGAAGAGGCGCTCTTGCTGCGCTTTGCACTCGTAGGTCTTGCCAGCACCCGCCTCGGAGACGATCAACACCCGGTCCGCTTCCAACAGCTGGTCCCAGGTCAGGTCCCCGCTGGGCATCAGGCCGTAAAGGAATTCATAGTCTTGGGTCTCGGCATGGTCCTTCTTGGGCAGGTCCAGGAACGATCGCGACAGGGCGGAATCGGAAGAAGGCATGGGGCGCGCTGGGGGTAGGAAGCGCTCATCGGCGGTTGCATCAAAAGTAGGTGCCGACGCTGGCCCGGTCAATGCGAACGCCCCCGCGCTCGCGCCCGGAATCTGCCCGGCGAGAGGGAAGCTCAGCCTATGGCGGCGGCGAATTTCGCGACGATCAGCTCAAAGCCTTCTTCGTCGGATGCAGTTCATTCGCCTCACTGTTTGTTGTAGTTGGTGCTATTGGACAAGGTCTTGCGAAGGTCCAAATGCTTTTCGTGGGCAGGTCAGAACTGCCAGCTGGCGCCTGTCCCCGTTAATGTCTACTCTTGGCCGGTACCGGACGCTGCGCATCAGCTGGTGACAGGTATTCACTTCAGAAGTCTGGCCGCAGGATTATCTTCCGCAGCTCCAGCCTGAAAGTACCCGATCACACTCGCTATCGATCGGTGCTCGGTCATCGCCATGACCGCTGGTAGCGGCACCCCCTGTTTTCCTGCCTCAGTTACGAACCCCGACCGCAGCCTGTGTGCCCTAAAGTCCCCCTCCAATCCCGCCAAGCGAGCCCGGCGCTTCACGATCGAAGCCACTGACCCGGGGAGGAGGGCAGGCCAACACGATCCTTCCAGATACGCCGAAAGATCGCCCCTTCTACGATTTGTGCTGCCTCTAACCACGCGGATGAGGCAGCAGCGCTGCGCCCCAGAATAGGTTTATCCGGCGTCGAATCCGCCTTGACCCCAGCCTGCTGGGTCTTCGAATACTCCAGTAGGTAGATGTAGCCGTCGTCACCGACCTTGCGTAGGTCCCGCATGTCGGCGGCAGCGATCTCGCTACGACGACGCCCACCGCTGGCAAACCCAAAGCAGAGCAGGGCGCGATCGCGCAGGCCCTCCAGGCTGTCATCGCAAGTCGCGAGCATGGCCTCGAGCTCAGGCCAGGTAATCGCGGTCTTCTTGGTCGGGCGCTCGCCGCGTTTGACCGCAGCACGTCGAGCGCGACTGAGCAGCGTTCTCACACTCGGCTACTCACAAGGGTTGGCCAGACGCTTGAGCTTATGTGCAGTGGACAGTACGGCCACGCGCTGCACCACGGTCGAAAGCTTGAGCGGCGCAACCCTGGCCTTGACGCCGGCGGCCACCAGCGCCTGATCCAACGCAGGCGGCAATTCGCTGACCAGACCAGTCTTGTTCTTGCGCTGGATGTGGTCGACCAGGAACTGGATCACCACAGCCTCGCTCGCCGGCAAGACCAGCTCAACACCATAGCGGGCCTAATGCCAACCGGCCCAGTAGCGAAGGGCAGTGGCGTAGCTGCGGGTGGTGTTGGCGGTGGCGGCCTCGGCGAGCAGTTCGCGCACCGCATCGGCGGCCTGCTGGGCTAGCTGCTCCGGCAGGACCAGATTTACGGCTGTAACAGGTGGCGGCTGCAAGCCACAAGGCGGAGCTGGCTACCACCCGGGCCGCGGACCTTCAGCGCTTGGTGGGCAGGCTGTCTGCCGCCAGCGCGATGCGGCCGTTGTCCAGGCCGCGGACGGGGCAAGCATCCGCGACGCTCTGGAGGTCAGGATCCGCTCGTTGCAGGATACCGGCCTAGCTGAGCGCGAGTCACTCGGCCAGCATGTCCGTGCCGTGGAGGATCGAGCCCTCCAAGAGATCGATCGAGCTCTTCAGGAGACAAAGGAACTGCAAGGGAGGCTGTCGGCCGCAGCACGCCAATCGGCTGCTGCCGAGAAGTCGCTACGTGAACTGATCGATCAGGCGAACATCAAGTCGCTGGAAGTTTCTCGCGAGGCCTCGGCGCAAAGGGCGCGCGCCGACGCGCGTGAGGGTCAGCTGTTGGCGCTGCGGGATCTGCCTGCGGAGTTCAGGGCGGCATTCCCCCAAAAATCGCGCAGTCGAGGCAAAGCTGCGCCCTAAAAGCAGGCCTCGGAGCACGACACTGTTAAGGGGATACGGCGCCCGGATCGTCCACGGCAGACGTTAAAGCATGGAGGCTACAAGTCATTGATCAATATGGGAATGGCCGTCGGACGATGACACGGTTTCGGGGCACGACAGGGTTAACAAGCTAGCGTCGGAGCCTTCTGCGGATCATATGACATAATATGCATTATGCGAAGTGCGAGGCGCTTGGCACGGAAGGTGCTCCACCACCTGTCCCGTCTCAAGGATCGAGCGTATGCACCCGCCCTGCTGGCGTCCCGGTAGTCCCTGTCCCAACGACTGCGCGGCCCAGTACCAACGACGAACCGTCTACAACGAAACGCCTCTCTATGGGGCATGGTCGGTGTTCATGGCAGAGATTTTCGCCTCTTCCAGGTAAATACTCTGCGTTTCCGGGCAGACAATTTTGTCCTCCGGTGAACCTAGGCAGACTTTATTGCCTTGAGGTTGGCGCATTGCAGAAACGTCTGCCGAATCGATGCACCGGGTTTGCGGTCTACGCGCTGTTGGACGGCCAACTTTCGCACTCCCAATGCTCAATTCACGCAGTTTGATGGGTTCACCGGTTTGGCAGTGCACTCCAAAGTATGCAGCTTTCCAATTAACGCACTCGAGTCTGCCTATTCGTCCCACCAACCTGAGTGCTGCCACCGACTCGCCGTCTGGTCAACTTGGTACTGGCTGGAACGATCCTGCATGAATTCCTCCCAGGCGACCGACCGCCCTGCAGCAAATGCAGTGTGTAGCCCTCACCATCGGTCGCTAGCCTCAAGAATGGCTTTCACCGGTCCAGAATAAGCTAGCCGTTCTGACCACCAGAAATGGATTGCAGATAGCGCATTGCCTTGTCGGAGTCGCCCTCAAGGATGGCCTCTTCCAGCGTGCGATTCCCAAGGACGCGGATCTTGGTGTCCTTCAGTTTGAGCGCTACATCGAGGTCATTTGGGCGTAATTCTCGTAGAGCGCCAAGTACGCTCCGGTACGCGTCAATTTCCGATTGTTCGCCCTGACGATCATTTGAGCCACCCAACTCGGATTCACCCTCGGCTCGAGACATGTGGCCTCCTGATGTGCCTAGGACTTGTCCATTGCCACTCTAGCGCGCTTCGCCGGCTTTCGGCTCGCCGTTTTTTCAGTCTTCTTGCGTGTGCCTGTTGGTGCACCCGTGCGGCGTAGGGCCGCTTCGATCGCAGCTGGAAAGTCCCTAAGCTTGGCCAACTGCTCCTCAAGCGCATCTGCGCGAGCACGTTGAATGTCCTTTTCACGAGTCGCGGTGGTTGCGTCATTCCTGATCGCTTCAACGACACGACGCTGGGATTCCTGGTCAGCCGCGCGTTCCTTCTTCATTGTCGAGAGGGTGGCTTGAAGCGCCTTAGCTTCCTGCCTTGCACGATCGATCTCCGTATTGGCGCGGTCTTCGGCGGTGCGACTGTACTGCAGAAACCCCTCTCGTTCAGCGGCTGCCGTTTCCTGCAGCGCTTGGTATCGTTGCTCGAGTGCCTGCCGGGAGGCCTCGATCTCAGACTCTCGCTTGCCGGCCGCGTCTCGCTGTCCTGTGAGTTCTTCGATCTGGGCCTCGAGCCGGGTAACGAGCCGACTTAGCTCCGTCGCTTGCGCCTCGGCTAGTCGCTTGGCCGCCAAGGCAGCTTCGTTATCAGAGCGAAGTATTGCTGCTTCGGCATCTAGCGCCTCGCGCTCTTGCAGCAGGGCATCCCGATCGCACCGCAGGGCCGCGCGCTCGGCTGAAACTTCCTCTTCAAGGCTCGCTTTGGCCGCCTCGAGCGCAAGAGCCCACCACTGCCCTGCCGCACGTGCGACTGCCTCGGGGGCGTCTGGCACAGCCAGTTGCGCTGCATGCCCGTCTAGGCGTCGGCCCATGCCCTGCCACCAGGTCTCCAGCCAGCGCGTCACCGTGTTCGGTGACCCGGTGCCGAGACGCACGCGGATCCGTTCGACTGTCGGTCGTTCGCCGGCTCGTACGATCTCGTCTGCGGCAGTGTGAACGTCGGTTTCTGTGATTCCTCGGGCCATGAATGTGTCTCCTACGCGAGCGCCCTACCCCGTTGATTCCGTACTGGTGATAAGAGATGATTATCGCTAGTAGACACCCAATTTCATAACTTACATTACATAGTATGAAACGAAATAGCACATCAATGACCACCCCCGCGACGGCGACCCACCTGGTGCTGCCCGAGCAGTTGGCACAGCAAGCCGCGGACGCCGTGCGCGAATTGCTCGCGGAAGCGGCCGCGGCCAACACCACGCGCAGCTACGCCACCGCCCTGCGCTACTGGGCCGGCTGGCATCAAGGCCGCTACGGCATCGATCTGAGCCTGCCGGTCAGTGAGGCCGTGGTGATCCAGTTCCTGGTTGACCACATCCAGCGCAAAGGCAAGACCGGGCTCGTTAGCGAATTGCCGCCAGCGCTGGACCAGGCTTTGGTGTCGGCTGGCCTCAAGGCCAAGGTCGGGCCGCTCAAGCTCTCGACCGTGGTCCAGCGGGTAGCCGTACTCTCGACCGCCCATAAGCTCAAGCGGCTGCCGAACCCCTGCGAACTGCCCACTGTCAGGACGCTTCTCAGCCGAGCTCGGCGTGCCTCGGTCAAACGCGGCGAGCGCCCCACCAAGAAGACAGCCATCACTCGGGCCGAGCTGGAAGCCATGCTGGCCACCTGTGATGACAGCCTGGAAGGCCTGCGTGACCGTGCCCTGCTCTGCTTTGGGTTCGCCAGCGGCGGACGACGGCGCAGCGAGATTGCAGCAGCCGACATGCGAGACCTGCGCAAGGTGGGCGACGACGGCTACATCTATCGTCTGGAGTACTCGAAGACTCAGCAGGCCGGGGTGAAGGCGGATTCGACACCGGACAAGCCGATCCTGGGGCGCAGTGCTGAGGCACTGGCCGCTTGGCTGGGCGCTGCGGGGATAGATGAGGGGGCGATCTTCCGACGTATCTGGAAGGGGCGGATCGGCCCTGCCCTCCTCCCGGGCTCGGTGGCCATGATCGTGAAGCGGCGCACTAAACTAGCGGGGTTGGAGGGGGATTTCGGGGCTCACAGTTTAAGATCGGGATTCGTTACCGAAGCTGGCAAGCAAGGGGTGCCGCTACCAGCGGTGATGGCAATGACCGAGCACCGCTCCGTGGCGAGCGTGATCGGGTACTTCCAGTCTGGGCAGGCCGAGGATAACCCAGCTGCACGGTTGCTCAGGTGAGCCCATTGGGGGGGAGCTATCAGAAGACTTAGCGGGCCGTTGAGCCGGGAGAGACATGTTTGAACCAGGGATTTGCCAGCGATGAAGGGATTCGTCGCAACGCCGGCCGACTGGGCGCCGCACAAGGGCCCGGTGCACTTCGCAACGCCTTGGCGAACCTACCCGTGCTCCACTGCGCTCCGCTCTACGATGCGGGCGACATCACCTGCGCGGATCAGGCATTGGAGCTGGCGCAGGCCCACTACTCGCATCGAGCGCAGCAACTGCTGGATCAGGGGCATTGGGTGATTGGTCTGGGCGGCGGTCACGAGATCGGGTATGCCAGCTACGCCGCACTGCGCGGACACCTGGGCGCATCCAAGGCTCGCATCGGTATCTTCAACTTCGACGCACACTTTGATCTGCGCGAGCAAGGCAGTGCAAGCTCGGGCACGCCCTTCCTGCAAGCACTGGAGCATGCCCGCAGCATTAGCACCCCGCTGCAGTATCACTGCATCGGTGTAAGTCGATCCAGCAACACGGCGCGTCTATTCGCCACGGCCAACCGCGAAGGCGCCCATTACCTCACCGATGACGTGCTGTGCACCTGGAATTGGCAGGCACAGGCTGAGGTTCTGCGTGCTTGGTGTGATGCGGTTGACGTTATCTACCTGACGCTGTGCCTGGACGTGCTGCCACAGGCGGTGGCCCCGGGCGTGAGTGCCCCCAACCCACGCGGGGTGAGTCTGGAGGTCCTGGAAGCCCTGCTGGATCTGGTCATGGCCTCGGGCAAGGTACGTGTGGTCGACGTGGCGGAACTGTGTCCGCCCCTGGATCCGGATCAGGCCACCGCACGTGTGGCTGCGCGCTTGATCCACCGCATGGTCAGCGCGCAGGCTCAGTGGGGTGATACCGGCTGGCAAAAGGCAATGAGCTAGCGGGAGCGCTCAGCCAGAAGTTGCTTCATCTGGGCGATCTCCTGCTTCTGCGAGGTGATGATCTCCTGGCAGAGCTTGACCAGCTCGGGATCCTTCAGGCGGTTTTCCTCGCACATCAGAATGGCGCCGGCATGATGGGGAATCATGGAACGGATGAACTGCCGATCTGTCACCGCGGCCTGCGTGCGAATTCCCCACCAGCAGAACAGCATGAACGCCACGGTCACGCCGGCCAGGATCAGATTACGCCGACGATCGGGGTACATGCTGGACATGAGCCAAAGCTCGATCAACAGCATCGGCGCGGCCATCAGGCCCGCCATGTAGAACTGGTTGACGTTGTGATAGACGTTGGCCCACTGATCGACCATGGCATACATCAGGGCGTACATGGCCAGGAACGACAAGGCCATCATCAGCAGCAAGCGACCGTAGTGGCCCTGATGCGTCTGACCGGAACTTCCGTGCGAGGCGTGTTGCTCTGAATGCTGCGTGTGCGTGCTTTCGTGCTTACCGTGCGAAGAAGACATGTCGATCTCCGTGGGAATGGCAGAACATCGCCGAATCCCGGGGGCCAAGGAACCAGCCCCCGGGGAGATAGCAGTTACATACCCTTGCCGGCAGCGAATTCCTGCGGGCTCAGCTTGCCGTCCTTGTTGCCATCAAGCATGCCGAAGTGCGGTGCGAGCTTGTGCTTGGCCAGTTCTTCCTTGGACAGCGCGCCATCCTTGTTGGTATCGAGCTTGGTGAAATCGGCATCGGCCGCGGCCGGCTTGTGCTGACCATGCTCCTGCTTCTTGTGGTCCATCGGCTTGTGCTGACCGTGGTCAGTGGTGGGCGTGGTGGTTTGGCCGCCGGCGAAAGCCGCGCCCGCCATCAGGAACAGGGCCATCATCGAGAGGGAGGCATAACGCTTCATTGCAGTACTCCTTGTGGGATATGAGCCATCAGTGACAGGAATGGCCGCGCGCAGGCTCATCGGCGCGGTCAGGGTGGGAGGTGGCAACAACGGTGGAGCCGGACAAACGCAAGGCATTGGTGACCACCGAAACCGAGCTCAGGCTCATGGCCAAGGCCGCCATCATCGGACTGAGCAAGATGCCGAAGCTGGGGTACAGCAGGCCGGCGGCGATAGGCACGCCGATGGCGTTGTAGACGAAGGCAAAGCCCAGGTTCTGCTTCATGTTGGCCACCGTCGAAGACGAGATGGCACGGGCTTGCACGATGCGCCTCAAATCACCCTTGACCAGGGTGAGCTGGGCGCTGGACATGGCCACATCCGTGCCCGTCCCCATCGCGATGCCCACATCGGCTGCCGCCAGGGCCGGCGCATCGTTGATGCCATCGCCGGCCATGGCCACACGACGCCCTTGGGCTTTGAGTTGCTGGACCAGTTCGGCCTTGTCCTGAGGTTTGACGCCGCCACGCACATCATCGATGCCCAGCGTGCGCCCCACGGCCTCGGCCGTCGCCTGTGCGTCACCGGAGGCCATCACCACGTGCAGGCCATCGGCACGTAGCAAGTTCAAGGCAGGCAAGGTTGTGGCTTTGATGGGATCAGCCACCGCAATGGCGCCGGCCAACCGGCCATTGATCGCCAGGAACATCACGCTGGCGCCTTCCTTACGAAGACGCTCGGCGCTGCTCTGCAAAGGTGCTACATCGGCGCCAACCGACGCCATCAGGCTCTGGTTGCCGAGCACAACATCCTGATCGGACACGCGCCCGCGAACGCCTTGGCCGGTGAGCGAATCGAAATCCTGGGCGGCCACCAGGTTCAAGCCACGTCGTTGGGCCTCAGCCACGATGGCCTCGGCCAAGGGGTGCTCACTGCCCTGCTCCAGGCTGCCAGCCAAGCTGAGGATCTGATCGGCATCGAAACCGGCGTAGGAGAGCGTGTCGCGAAAGGCTGGACGCCCCTCGGTCAAGGTGCCGGTCTTGTCCACAATCAACGTGTCGATCAAACGTAGCTGTTCGATCGCCTGAGCATCGCGGAACAGGACCCCAACCTGTGCAGCGCGGCCGGTGGCGACCATGATCGACATGGGGGTAGCCAACCCCAGGGCACACGGGCACGCAATGATCAGAACCGATACGGCATTGAGGACGGCAAAGGTCCAGGACGGTTCGGGTCCAAACAGGCCCCATCCGAAGAACGTGAGCACCGCCGTGACCAGCACGGCCAGAACGAACCAGTACGCCACCTTGTCTGCCATACGCTGCATCGGCGCGCGGGAGCGCTGGGCTTGGGCCACCAACTGCACAATCTGCGCCAGTACCGTCCCGGATCCGACTTTGTCCGCCCGGATGACCAGGGCGCCCGTCCCGTTGAGCGTGGCGCCTATGACGTGATCACCGACAGTCTTCTCCACCGGAATGGGTTCACCGGTCAGCATCGACTCATCGACACTGGTGCGACCTTCGATGACTTCCCCATCGACCGGCACCTTCTCGCCCGGTCGTACGCGAAGTAGATCGCCCACGTGCACGTGATCCAGCGCAACGTCCTCTTCGCCACCATCGGGTTTGACGCGGCGAGCCGTCTTGGGCGCCAACCCCAGCAGGGACTTGATGGCCGCCGAGGTTTTGGAACGCGCCCGCAGTTCCAGCAGTTGGCCGAGCAGCGTGAGCGAGACGATGACCGCTGCCGCCTCGAAGTAGACCCCTACCCGTCCATGCTCGCGGAAAGAGTCCGGAAACAGGCCCGGCGCCACGGTGGCCACCACGCTGTAGCCAAACGCAGCGGCCACGCCGATGCCGATCAGCGTCCACATGTTGGGGCTGCGATTGCCGATGGACTGTAGGCAGCGCTCAAAGAAAGGCCACCCCGCCCAGAGCACCACCGGGGCGGTCAGCACGAGCTCAATCCAGGTGCGCGCCTGCGTGGACAAGCCGGGCAGACGATGTCCCAGCATGGCCAGGACCAGGACGATCAACGTCAAAGGCAACGTCCACCAGAAGCGTCGGGTGAAATCGCGTAACTCCGGATTGTCGTCCTCCTCCAGCGAGGGCATCTCCGGCTCCAGCGCCATGCCGCAGATCGGACAGGTGCCGGGACCGGGCTGACGAATCTGCGGATGCATCGGGCAGGTATAGACCGTAGCGTGGGTATCGCTGGGTGGGGCCAGCGCTACTGGGGCGGTCACTTCGACTTGCTGGGGAGCATCGTCCGTATAGCGGACGGGACTGGTGATGAACCGCTCTCGGCATTTGGCTGAGCAGAAGTGATACTTCGTTCCGCCATGCAGGGCGTGGTACGGCGTTCTAGCCGCGGAGACCTGCATACCGCATACCGGATCACGCACCGAGTCTGGACCATCGCTGGCACCCTGCGGCATCGCCTTGCCGGCTTCATCGTGGGAATGAGGGGACATGGATCACTCTGGGCTGTGAAGAAGGGATCGCGAGAAAACTGTCAGCTGCGTTGACCGTGCAGGACGTAAGGCTGCGTGGTGCCATCGGGTAGTACAAATTCCACCGTGTAGGGTTGAACGCGTCCGTCGGGCATCTCCATGCCAGGAGAACCGGCGGGCATCCCCGGTAGCACTAATCCACGGCCTACCGGGCGCTCACGCAGCAGGCGCAGGATGTCCTGCACCGGCACATGACCTTCGACGATGTAGCCATCGATCTCGGCGGTATGGCACGAGCCGCGTCCGTAAGGAACGCCCAAGCGCGCCTTGATCGGGTTGAGGTCTTCGCTGTTGTGCACCTCAACCGTAAAACCTGCTTTCTCCAGATGCTCTACCCACAGTTGGCAGCAACCGCAGGTCGCACTCTTATGTACTTTGACCAACGGCAACGGACGCTGCGGTTGAGCGACCTGCTGCGCAGCCGCCGATGTCGGAGATTGGGCAGCCGATGCCGCCTCTGTACTGACAGCCGATTCGGGACGCGCGCATGCGGTCAGCGACAAGGCCGTGGTCAGCAGAAAGAGACAGCTGCGAGAAGTATTCATCATGCATCCTCAAGAGATGCCCGAGCGCCGAGGCGCTCGGGCGTGGAGCCGGGGCAGCTCCATGAAGGGATCAATGCTGGTGGTCGTGGCCGTCATCGGCCTTGGGAGCTGGCTCGGTTGATTTGGCTGGCATGGAGGAGTGCTGATCGTGCTCACTTTCGGGTTTTGCCTGCGCCGGTTGCATGGCTGGCTCGGCCCCATGCACGTGCGTCTTGCCGTCGGCATGCACGTGCGTGGTGCCTTCCTTAGCTTTGCTCATGTCCATGTCCATGCCACCGGCTTGATGATCCTGGCCATGGCCATCACCCATCTCTGCGCCATCACCGCTGCCATGGTGATCACCCGCTTCCTCGCCATGCGAGTGCCCGCCGGTCTCACCACCGCCGTGTGAATGACCATCACTGCTGGCCACCAACGCCTGGTAGCCGGCCTTGTCCAGGGTGGGCAGCTTCTGCAGGAAGGCCGACATGTTCCAGATGAACTCATCGTCCATGCTGCTGCCCCACGCGGGCATGCCGCTGGCCTTGATGCCGTGCTTGATCACCCAGAACGCCTCAGCTGGAGCGACCGGCTGTTTGCTTAGGTTCGGTGGCGTGGGGTACAGGCCCTTGCTCATCTCGGTGGCCGCCGCGTCTGGCGAAAGATGGCAGGTCACGCACATGGCGTTGTAGTTGCCCGCACCCTGGCGGATACGCTCAGGATCATCCAGGTTCGTGGGCACCTGAAGCTTGGCGGCGCGCACCTCAATGGAACGCTCACGTGCGGTTTCGAGTAGCGCATACACCGGACGACTATGCGGATCATCGGCGGCCACGTTGTACACGCCCAGAGAGACCGTGGCAGTTGCCGCGACCGCAACCAATCCCACGCCGGCACCGAGCCATACCCACATCTTCTTGTTGGATTTCATTGTCAGTTCCCCTTAGAACCAGGTACGAAGGCCGATGACCAAGCGCGTGTCTTCAAAGGACTCGCCATGCTCGCGTCGCATGTCTGCGGTATTGCCAAACGCGCGCTCGTACACCACGCCGATGTAGGGAGCGAACTTTCGGGTGAACTCATAACGAAGTCGCAGCCCCGCTTCAGCGGTACTCAGACCCGAACCTATCCCGCGCAATGGATCGTTCTTGCCATAGGCGGTGACCTCCACCAGCGGCTGCAGGATCAGCCGATTGGTTAGCAGCAGTTCGTACTCGGCCTCGACATTGGCGGCAGTCTGGCCCCCTTCTCCGAGATAGGCTGTGGCGGACACCTCGAACTTCATCGGCGCCAAGCCCTGTACGCCGATAGCGGCGAAGTTCTGCGAAGCCCCAGGCTTGAAGTCATGCCGCACACCGGCCACTACGTCCCACCACGTGGAAATGCTGCGGCCGTAAAGCACTTCCAGATCAGCCGACTCGGTCTGACCATCCGTGCGTTCGCCTTCACTGCGGAGCCAGATGCGATTGAGGTCCGTACCGATCCAGCCCTGACCCTCCCAGCCCAGCCCGGTGCCCGGATCGGCATCCCAGGTTTCCAGGCGATTGAGCAGCACGTAGCTCTTGATCGAGTTGTCATGCACCGGGTGCGCGTGTGCTGGCGCGATGGCCGCCTTGCGATCAGCCTCGGTCACCGCGGGAATTGGGGTGCGCGGCTGCGTTGGCGCTGCGGGCCCGTGTCCCATCTGACTGTGGTCCATGCCCTCCATTGATTGCATGCCCGCTTCAGGCGTCGCGGGCGCGGGCGAATCGTGGCCCATCTGCGAATGGTCCATCCCCTGCATCGCAGGCGTGGCCATACCAGAGGTGTCGGCTGCAGCGGGCTTTGCCATCTGACTGTGATCCATGCCCTGCATCGACTGTGTCTGCGCTTTGGGCGCTGCGGGTGCGCTCGCGGGCGAGCCGTGCCCCATCTGCGAGTGGTCCATGCCCTGCATGGCCGGCTCGGACACTTCAGCCGCCGGCGCGGCGTGGCCCATCGCCGCATGATCGATCGTCGCTTCGCTCTTCTTCGCCGGTGTTGCAGGCTTTTTGGCTGGCGCAGGTTTTGATGTGGGCGCCTGATGTGCAGAGTGATCCTGAGTCTGGGTCTGCGCGCCCTGCTCCATCGGCATGGAGCCGTGCTGCATGGATTGGGCGCTGGCCGCATTGGCCAGGGCCAGCGAGATAGCCAGCGTCAGCGCCGTCAGGGTGGTATCGCGTCTATTGATGTTCATTCGTCGACCCTCACCGTGCGCATCATTCCGGCTTCCATGTGATAAAGCAGGTGGCAATGGAACGCCCAACTGCCCAACGCATCGGCACGCACGCGATACGTACGTCGGCTACCTGGCGGCATGTCCACCGTGTGCTTGCGCACCATGAAGTTGCCGCTATCGTCTTCCACATCGCTCCACATGCCGTGCAAATGGATCGGATGGGTCATCATCGTGTCGTTGACCAATACGATGCGCATACGCTCGCCGTAGTTCAGCCGCAGCGGCTCGACATCGGAAAACTTCTGACCGTTGAAACCCCAGGAGAATTTCTCCATGTGTCCGGTCAGATGCAGCTCGATCTCACGACCGGGGTCGCGTCCGTCAGGGTCTTCAAAAGTGCTCTTGAGCATGGAATACGTCAGCACATGACGGCCGTTATCGCGCAGGCCATTGCCCGGATCATCCAAGCGCGAACTCACGCTCATGGCCTGGTTGTCCAACAGGGGATTGTTGGTCTCGCTGGCAGGGTGTGATTGCATGCCCCCGTGCTGCATACCTGCCATCGCACCATCGCCGGCGGCGGGCATCGCATGGCCTGCATGGGCCGAGGTCGCATTACCGCTGGCAGGTGGGGTCATGCCAGGCATGCCCATGGCCGCACCACAGCCGCCTTCCATGCCCTTACTGCCGCCAGACATATCCATCGATCCATGATCCATGCCCATGTCTGCCATCGTCAGCAGCGGCCGGGGATCCACAGACGGAACGGGCGCGCGTAAACCTTCGCGCACGGCGAGCGTGCCACTGACGTAGCCGGTGCGACCGGAGTCCTGGGCAAAGATGGTGAATGCGTCCTGCCCGGAGGGCTCCACGATCACATCGAAGGTTTCTGCTACTGCAATGCGGAACTCGTCGACGGAAACCGGATGGACGTACAAGCCATCTGCCGCCACCACGGTCATCTTCAGCCCCGGAATACGCACATCGAAGTACGTCATGGCAGAGCCATTGATGAAACGCAGACGCACCTTCTCGCCACTGCGGAACAGACCGGTCCAGTTGCCCAGAGAGGTCGTGCCGTTCATCAGGTAGGTGTAGGTGTTGGCATTGACGTCGGACAGATCCGTGGGCGTCATCCGCATCACGCCCCACATCTTGCGATCTTCCAACGTGGCCGACAGGCCGTTGCGTTTCACATCGCGTGCAAAATCGCCGACCGTGCGCTTGTAGTAGTTGTCATGGCCCGGCATCTTCTTCAAACGATCGAACAGGGCCGTCGGGTCCAGGTCTGTCCAATCGCTTAGCATCACGACGTAGTCGCGATCGAAGCTGAAAGGCTCTGGCTCCAGTGGATCGATCACGATCGGTCCATAAAGCCCAGCTTGTTCCTGGAACCCTGAGTGGCTGTGATACCAGTAGGTGCCGCCCTGATGCAGGGTGAACCGGTAGTGGTAGGTCTCACCACGTCCGATGCCGTCAAAGCTCAGGCCCGGCACGCCGTCCATATTGGCCGGCAGAATGATGCCGTGCCAATGGATGGAAGTGTCCGTGCCATGGAGGGAGTTGGCCGGCAATGCATTGGAGACACGCAGGTTGACCGTGGTGCCTTCCCGCCACCGCAGCAGCGGCGCCGGAACGGACCCGTTGACCGTGATCGCGGTGCGGGTCTTGCCGGTGAAGTTCATCGGCGTCTCGCCGATGGTCAGGTCAAACTCGGTGCCCGACAATACGTTGGCTTGTCCGGGGCCCTTGAGCGCCCAACTGGCTTTGGGCCAGAACCCCAATCCTGCGACTGCGCCTCCCAAGGCCAAGCCTTGGACAAATCGCCGCCGCGAAGGCAGCAGCGGTCCACCATGTGGACCACGAAAATCATCATGCGACATGTAAATGCTCCAAGCGTCGTGTTGCCACCGGCAGGCGGTGGTACAGAGCGGGTGGCTGGCCTATACAGGCATGCAAGCCACACCAACGGCGCCATTGCGGCGCCTAGGGACGCTTAGCCGATCGGTGGTCGGATCAGATGAGGCAAGGCAGGCGCCGGATGCCCCAAGGGCAGCGGCATGACATCCAAGCCCAAGGCCAGTTGTACCGAAACATGCAGGCGCGCAGGCAATGCGCTCGCGCACGCGTGCACGCAGGCGCACCGGCACGCAGACGACTTGCAACAGTCGGGGCCGGCATGATCGCCGTGCCCAGTGCCAGCCTTTTCAATCGATGTGGCATCGGGATGATGCTCAGCACTGTGATGGGCGACGCAGTCTTCGTCGACTTGCACCGCGGCAGCGACTTCGCTGGCCTGCTCTTCCATCACCGGATTCATACTGACCGACGCAAACGCCGACCACGCCCCGTTAAGCACGAGCATGGCGATCAGGATCAGTCGCAGTAGAAGTGAGGAGGCTGACACGGGTGACATGGTAAATCACTTTAGACAAGGCGCGCGTGTATCGGTCGTGAACAAAATCTCAGGCAGGCCTGAGATGCCGCGCCCCGTTAGTCGCGCTAGCCGCGCCCACTGGTGTTCCATCCGGGGGCGCTCCAAAGGGCCGGGTTGAAGCGAAGTGCTGCCCATAAAGCGAGCGACCGTACGGCCTACTTCTCGGATGTGCTCTCGATCAGCTTCACCAGCTCGCGCTTCTGCTGCTTGCTGAGCGAGCCCCAGCGTAGGAGCAACTTCGCCAGCAGATCATCATCGGTGTACAGCAACGCGGCGGGGATCCCCAACGCTTGAGCCAACCGCTCAGCGGTCTCCAGCTTCGGCTCGTGCTTGCCACGCTCGTACTGGTTGATTCGGGGGCTGGCCACGTGAGGATCCAGACCGGCCCGGATGCCCAACTCCTTCTGCGACAAGCCCGTGCGCAGGCGGGCTTGTTTGAGGCGTCGAGCGAAGGTCGGTGTTGAGTCGACTGACAAAGTCACGCGCGCACCCCATGGAGACCCCATAAGGATGGCGGATGTACCCTGCCTTGCATACTAAGATATTCTTAGCTTTGAGGCAACCGGCGACCCCGGTAGCGCTGCCATCGCCAGGAGCCACGCCGCTCCCTCACCCCCGGAACCCGCATGCCCGGAACCTCGTCAATGACGCCATCTGGGGTCGCCAGCATCGAGGCGTTGGGGCTTCGTGGCACCCTTTTCCTTGCCGCGCTGCTGGCCGCGCAGCTACGACGCATACCGGTGGCGCCCACACGCCGCTCCACCTTGCTGGTGCTGGACGCCTTGCGAGACTTGGCCCTGATCCAAGTTCCCTGGCCAGCGGATCGATGGCAGATCCGACCCGATGCCGAGGTCACGCCCATCGAAGATCTGCAATGGGCTTTCGCCTGGTCTACCCACGAGCGCAGGCACCTGCTCCCGGTGCTGGAAGACCAACTCGGTGATATGGCACACGATGTAGAACTGGCGGACGCAAAACTAGAGCTGTGGGATGAACTTGCACTCTGGGAGACCGAGCAGTTTCTAGAGCAGCAATTGCTCAAACATCACTTCGACCCAGGCTGGGCACGTGATGTGGGGTTCGTGTTTCAATCCGGACCGCGGGGTCTGCCGATCGCGCAGTGGCGCTATTGTTGCTGGGCGGCGGTACGCCAAGGCGCGTCGGTGGCAATGCGTCTTGGCGTGCACGACAGCGCCCATGTGCGCGAGGCCATCTTTCAAGAGGTCAAGAAGCGCTTGCGCTACCTGATGACCAGTTCGCCCCAGCAAGGCATGTTCAAGCCCTACCATCTGGCACCGGAGTCCTCAGTAGCCAAGCTGTTCGTAGACTGGGTCGTACCTATGGAATGGGCGTACTGGACTGGGGAGCGCTATCCCGGCCGCTAGCAGGCAAACGAGTAGCCTCGTTAGTCCGCTCCCCCACCCTGCGTACTGCTGCGCCGGGTTCTCTTCACCGTATTTTGTGCCGGCGTCAGTTGATTCAGCAGGGGCTCCAGCGCTTCAAGACGCGCGTTGGCACGCAACGCATCGGCTTCAGCGCTCTGGCGGCGCTCACGCTCCTGCGCAAGGGTGTCTTGGACTTGAGCTAGCTCGCTGCGCAGGGCATCCAAGGCCTTGACGTCAGTCTTCCAGCGCTCCTGCAGTGCCATGTGGTCCGTTGCGGTCTGGCGCAACGCCACGATCTCGCTGTGTTGGCCTTCGTGGACCTGCCTCAACTGGACAAGCTCACGCTCAATCCGCCCATGGCGCTCCAGCCATTGGCCATTGTCGCGGTTAAGCACCAACAGCTCCTGATTCTTCGCGCCCAAGGCTTCATTGGCCTGACGTAAGGCTACTTGCAGCTCTTGGATCTGATGCTCGTGACGGCGAAGCTCTTGCTCGCGCTGCTCTTTGGTTGAAGCGCGGTAGTGCTCGAGCGCTTCCCGGGCGTGGGCATGCTTGTCCTCCAGAGAACGCGTATGCGCCTCGTAATCAGCCAGCCGCACCGTCATGCCGGCGATGCGCTCATTCAACTGGGCGATTTCCGCGACCTTGTCGCGCAGATTCTGCTGAAGTAGGGCGTGAGCGGCTTGCTCTTGCGTCAAGCTGGTCTCAGTGCGCTGCAGCTGACTGCCCAGGGCAGCGGCTTCCTGTTGGGCGGTGGAAAGCGCTTGTTGCTGACGCTGGAGTTCGGCCCCATGGCGTTCTCGCTCCCTGGTGAGGATCGCTTCTGCCTCCTCTTGAAGTCGCGCAGCCAGGCGCGCGACCAAGTCTTGCAAGGCCTCACTCACGGCCACCGCACGTGACGGACCGCCGCCCTCCTCCTCTTCCAGTTCACGCAAGTAGCGATGGATCGTGGTCTTGGAGCCCGTGTTGCCCAAGGCCACTCGCACCGCGTCGACTGACGGCTTCTTGCCTTGGGCCAGCAGCGCGTCGCGCGCCTTCTGGACGTCACTCTTATAGAGTCCTGCGCGCGCCATCGTGCCACCCCGCTTTTTTTTCGTAACGTATTACATACCATGTAATTACATACGTTTAAAGTAGGTAGGCCGCCGTTCGTCGGTGCAAATAGTCATACGGGATAATGTTGAATTATCCCGCCTTAAGCGTCGCCGTGGCCGCCAATAGGGGTCGAACAGTACGAAACTAGCCTGCATTGGGAACTTTCGGAATTCGCCGTGCTTCCAAGCTGCAGTCCGCAGTACACTCCTTGACGATGCCCCTGTCCTCGCTCCCGCTCATGCGTAACCTGTTCGTGGCGCCCGCTCGCCACGACGTCGCGTTGCCTTGCGGAGGACACCAATGAAACTGCGCGCATTCCGGACTCATTCGCTCCGTCTGCGCTTTGCTTGGCTTGCGTTGTTGGCGCTGCTATTCCAGCAGGCCGCGCTCGCCGCCTATGCGTGCCCGATCAACGAGGCGCCGCCGGAGCCGCGGATGGTGATGGCTGGCTGCGAGGGCATGGAAATGCCCGATCCGGCCGCGCCGGTGCTGTGCGACCAGCATTGCCTGCGAGACCATGTCACTAGCCAGGATCTCAAAGCGCCACAGGTACCAGCGCTGGCCTTGCCGCCGCTGCACTTTGCCCTGACCGCGGCCCTGTTGCCGCCGGTACAGGCCCAGCACTACGAAGACGTGCCCACCTGCCGGTCCGATCCGCCGCCGGCGCAGCGCTTCTGTAGCCTGCAGATCTAGACCCCGACCGCGACCCATTCCCGCGCTGCCGATCCCGGCGGCGCGTTCGTCGTTGCGTGTTCGGAGGTCTCATGTCCTTTTCTTTCTCGCTGCACCGCTGGTGCGGCACTCGTCGCTGGCCCGTGTGGGCGCTCGCCATCGGTTTCGTTGTCACGCCCGCCTGGTCCATCGCGGCTGGTATCTCTTTCAATGACGCGCAGCGCCTGGCGACCGAACGTGCTCCTTTGCTCAGGGCCCGCCAAGCGCAAATCGCGGCCACGCAGGAAGAAGCCGCCCGCGCCGCCGCCTTGCCCGATCCCAAACTGACGCTGGGTCTGACCAGCTGGCCGGTCACCGGTCCCGACGCGTTCGAATTCCACGCCGACGACATGACCATGAAACAGATCGGCGTGATGCAGGAATTCCCGGCTCGCGCCAAACGCCAAGCGCGTCAGGCCGTCGCCGATCGCGGGATCGAGCAAGCGGAAGCGCTGTCAGTGGCCGAACAGTTGGCGGTTCGGCGCGGCACCGCCGAGGCCTGGATTGCCCTGTGGGCCGCCCAGCGCGAAGTAGTCGCGCTGCAGACCCTGCGGGAACCGGCTTCCATCGCCGTGCGCACAGCCAAGGCACGTTTGACAGGTGGCACTGGCACGGTAACTGACACTCTGGCCACACAAGCTGCGGCGCTGGAACTGGAAAATCGGGTTGATGCCGCGCTAGCCGCGCTGGAAGCCGCTCGCGCTAGCTTGGCGCGGTGGCTCGGTGTGGATCCGGCGGATATAGAAGCCGAGGACGCACCACCCGAGTTGACGGAACTTCCCGTGGCTCCGGCCATGCTGCTGGCCTCGATCGACAGCCAAGGACCGCTGCTGCCGTGGCGCTCGCGCGAAGCCCTGGCTGAAGCTGAAGTCGACGCCGCTATCGCCGAGAAGCGGCCGGACTGGAGCCTCGGCGTGACCTACGGGCAACGTGACCGGATGCCGAACGGTGTCTCTCGTAGCGACATGCTGATGGTCGAGTTCGCCATTGACCTGCCGCTGTTCCCCCGCAATCGGCAGGACCGGGGCGTGGCAGCACGGCGAGCCGAGTTGGATGCGGTGACCGCTGAGCGCGAGGATGCCCGTCGCGTCCAGACCGAAGCCGTCCGCCGCGCTCTGGCCGACTGGCAGGGCCTGCAGCGCCAGGTCACTCGCAAGGAAACCGAGTCGCTCCCGTTGGCCCGCGACCGCGCGAAGATCGCGTTGGCTGCCTACGCCGGCGGTGGTGACCTGCAGCCGTGGCTGGAAGCGCGCCGCGACGAAATCGAACTGCACATCGAACACGCCCGCCACTTGGGCGAACTCGGCCGCGCCTGGGCGGCGTTGGCCTATCTACTGCCCGCGGAGACCACACCATGACATCCACGACGAACCGTTTGATGTTGGCAACCGCCGCTGCTGGGCTGCTGACCGTGGGACTCGGTGCCGGCTACTGGTGGGCGCAGCGCCATGCCGGCCACGACCTGAAGCAAACAGCCATGCCAATGGCGAGCCAGACCGAGCGCAAGGTCCTGTACTGGTACGACCCGATGGTGCCGGACCAGCACTTCGACAAGCCAGGTAAGTCGCCGTTCATGGACATGCAGTTGATGCCCAAGTACGCCGACGAAGTCGCCGGCGACGGCGTGCGCATCGATGCCGGTCTGCAGCAGAACGTCGGCATTCGCACTGCGCCCGTCGAATTCGGTCGCTTGACGTCCACGGTGCGCGTGCCGGGCACGCTGACCTGGGACTTGCGTCAGGAATCGGTGGTCAGCGCCCGCGTCGAGGGGATCGTGAGCCGGGTGCAGGTGAAAGCTCCGTACACGAAGGTAACGCGCGGCCAGCCGCTGGCCTCGCTTCTAGCGCCGAGCTGGAGCAGTGCGCTGGCTGAAGCCCAGGCGCTGCGGCAGGCGCAGTCGACTTCGGCGCGGGAGCTGCAGTTGGCTGCCCAACAACGCCTGCGCGTGTTGGGCGTGCCAGGCGGCATGGCTCGCGACGGCAGCGTGACGCTAAGCGCCCCCCGTCATGGTGTCGTCACCGAAGTGCTCGCTCGCGAAGGCCAGACAGTGATGCCGGGCACGCCACTGTTCCGCATCAACGGCACCGACACGCTGTGGCTGGAAGCGGCGATCCCGCAGGCCAATGCGATGGCGTTGCGTCCTGGTACGCCGGTGGAAGCCGTCGTCAGCGCAGCGCCCGGTCAGACGTTCGTCGGTGAGGTCGAAGCGCTGTTGCCGCTGGTCGATACCACCAGCCGTACGCAGCGGGCACGCATCGTGCTGCGCAATCCCGGCAATGTGCTCGCCCCGGGGATGTTCGCCGAGGTGACGCTGCAACCACAGGATGGCGTCGCAGTGCCGCTGGTACCGACCGAGGCACTGATCGCTACTGGTGCCGATAGCCGCGTGATCGTGCAAGACGCCGACGGCGGCTTCCGTCCCGTCCGGGTGCGCGCCGGACGCAGCAGTGGTGGGCGCACGGAGATCCTCGCCGGGCTTACTGGCCGCGAGAAGATCGTGGTCTCAGGCCAGTTCCTGATCGATTCGGAGGCAAGTCTGTCTGGCGCGCTGGAGCGTCTGAATAGCACCTCCACCCAACCGGCGCCAACCACGAGCGCGCCCATGCCGAGCATGCCGATGGGAGATCGGCAATGATCGCCGCCCTGATTCGCGCCGCGATTGCGCATCGCGTGTTCGTGCTGTTGGCCGCACTGGCCCTGGCCATGATCGGCACGTATTCGGTGACACGCACGCCCGTCGATGCATTGCCGGACCTGTCCGACACCCAGGTGATCATCCGCACCAGCTACCCGGGCCAATCACCGCAGGTGGTCGAGGATCAGGTCACTTATCCGCTGGCCACCACCATGCTCTCGGTGCCCGGCGCGACGACGGTGCGCGCCTTCTCGTTCTTCGGCGACTCCTACGTCGACGTGCTGTTCGATGACAACACCGACCTGTACTGGGCTCGCTCGCGGGTGCTGGAATACCTGAGCCAGGCGCGGGACCGCCTGCCGGCCGGTGTCACGCCCGCGCTCGGCCCCGATGCGACGGGACTGGGCTGGATCTACGAATACGCGCTGATCGATCGCACCGGCCAGCACGACCTCGGCCAGTTGCGTGCGCTGCAGGACTGGTTCCTGCGCTACCAGCTCAAGACCGTGCCGAATGTCGCCGAAGTGGCGACTTTGGGCGGCATGGAACGGGCGTGGCAAATCGTACCCGATCCGCAGGCGCTGGCCGCCCGCAGCATCACGGTAGCGCAATTGGTGGACGCCGTTCGAGCTGCCAATGGTGCCAACGGTGGCTCGGTGATCGAACAGGGCGAAGCAGAACTGATGGTGCGCAGCGAAGGCTACCTGAAGAGCCGCGTGGACTTCGAGAACGTGCCGGTCACCACCGACGCCAGCGGCGTGCCGGTGCTGCTGCGTGACGTGGCCGTTGTGCGACGAGGCCCGACGTTCCGCCGCGGTCTCGCCGAGTTGGACGGGCAAGGCGAAGTGGTCGGCGGCATCATCGTGATGCGCACTGGCAAGAACGCGAAGACCACCATTGCCGCCGTGAAAGCGCGGCTGGCGGAACTGCAGCGTAGCCTGCCGGTTGGCGTCGAGATCGTGCCCACCTATGACCGCTCGCAACTGATCGATGCCGCAGTGCGCAATCTGTGGAGCAAGTTGTTCGAAGAATTCCTGGTAGTGACGCTGGTCTGCGTGTTGTTTCTCGTGCACTTGCGCTCGGCGCTGGTGGCCGTGATCACGCTGCCGCTGGGCGTACTGGTCGCCTTCATTGCACTGCATCTGCAAGGTGTCACGGCGAACCTGATGTCGCTCGGTGGTATCGCCATCGCGATCGGTGCGATGGTGGATGCGGCGATCGTGATGATCGAGAACACCCACAAGCATCTGGAACATTGGCGTAACGCGAACGAAGGACGTGAACCACAAGGTGCAGAACGATGGTCGCTAATCGCCGACGCTGCCACCGAGGTGGGGCCTGCGTTGTTTGTCAGCTTGTTGATCATCGCGCTGTCGTTCGTGCCGGTCTTTGCGCTGCAGGGGCAGGAAGGCAAGCTGTTCACGCCGCTGGCCTTCACCAAGACCTACGCGATGGCTGCAGCGGCTGGGCTCGCGGTGACGCTGGTGCCGGTGCTGATGGGTTACCTGATCCGCGGGCGCATCCGGCCGGAACACGCCAACCCGCTCAACCGCGGCCTGATCGCGCTGTACCGGCCGATCCTGGAAGCGGTGCTGCGCCATCCGAAGGTGACCATGGCGCTGGCCGGATTGCTGCTGCTCACCGCGCTGCTGCCTCTCAGCCGGCTTGGCAGCGAGTTCATGCCCGCCATGGATGAAGGTACGTTGTTGTACATGCCCACGGCATTGCCGGGGCTATCCGCCGGAAAGGCCTCGCAATTGGTGCAGTTGACCGACCGCATGATCAAGACCGTGCCGGAGGTCGATCATGTGTTTGGCAAGGCGGGGCGCGCCGACACGGCCACCGACCCGGCACCGCTGGAAATGTTCGAGACCACGATCACCTTCAAGCCGAAGGACCAGTGGCGGCCCGGCATGACGATGGACAAGATCAAGGCGGAACTGGACAAGGCGGTACGCGTGCCGGGGCTGACGAACCTGTTCGTGCCGCCGATCCGCAATCGCATCGACATGCTCTCCACCGGCATCAAGAGCCCGATCGGCATCAAGGTGCTGGGCACCGATCTGGCCACGCTGCAGACCGTGGCCGACCAGATCGAAACGGTGGCGAAGACCGTGCCCGGCGTCAGCTCGGCAATTGCTGAACGCCCGACCAGTGGCCGCTACGTCGATGTGCACATCCGTCGTGATGCCGCGGCGCGCTACGGATTGACCCAGGAGCGCGTGCAGCAGTTGATCGCGACGGTGGTGGGCGGCGATCCGATCGGCCAGACCGTTGAAGGGCGCGAGCGTTATCCCATCGTGGTGCGCTACCCGCGTGCCGAGCGCGACTCGGTCGAGGCTTTGCGACAACTGCCGATCGTCGCCGCAAACGGCGCCCAACTCACGCTGAGTCAGGTGGCCGACATCGCGGTGGTTGCAGGACCTTCCATGTTGAAAAGCGAGGGTGGCCAACTGGCCACTTATGTCTACGTCGATACGGCCGGCAGCGATCTGGGCACGGTGGTGGCCAATCTGCAACATGCGGTGGCGCGGCAAGTCAAATTGCCGCCGGGTACGACCGTGGCCTGGTCCGGTCAGTTCGAATATCTGGCCAGTGCCACGGAAAGGCTCAAGGTGGTGGTGCCGATTGCGCTGGTGATCATTTTTCTATTGATCTATGCCGTTTTCAGACGCGTGAGCGAAGCTGCGCTGATCATGGCCAGCGTGCCTTTGGCACTGGTCGGTGGCCTATGGCTGATCTGGTTGCTTGGTCATGCGGTGTCGGTGGCCACGATCATCGGCTTCATCGCGCTGGCGGGCGTCGCAGCCGAGTTTGGGGTGGTGATGCTGTTGTATCTGCACCATGCCTGGGAGCACCAACTTGCGCTCGATCCCCACGCAGACCAGGAAGCGCTGGATGCAGCAATCCGCGAAGGTGCCGTGCAGCGCGTGCGCCCGAAGGCGATGACCGTCGCGGTCATTCTCGCCGGTCTGTTTCCGATCCTGCTCGGTCACGGTGCCGGCTCGGAAGTGATGCAGCGCATAGCCGCCCCGATGATCGGCGGCATGGTCACTGCGCCACTGTTGTCCATGCTCGTGATTCCGGCCGCATACCGGTTGCTGCACGGCCGCGCCTTGACTCGCCGCCGTTCGTCCACCCCGTCATCCCATGTCATCACAGGAGAACACCAATGAAGATCCCCGCCTATCTCATCACCACTTTGCTTCTGGCAGGCTGCTCGCAGGCCCCTGACAACACCGAAGCGGTGCAGGCCGCGCCCACAGAGCAGATGCCGATGTCCGAAGCCGAGCAAGCGAAAACACCGGCCGAAGCGTCCGCTGCCGTGACGGCGTCGGCAACAGGCACCGTGCAAGCAGTCGATGCCGCAGCCAGCAAGATCACCATCGCGCACGGCCCGGTAGAGGTGCTGCAATGGCCGGCGATGACGATGGCCTTCAAAGCCACACCCGAGCAGATCGCCTCAGTGCGGGCCGGTCAGAAAGTGCAGTTTGAGTTCACTGCCGAAGGCATGAACGCCACGATTATCCGGGTCCAGTCCATCCAATAATTGATCCAAGCCTTGATGAAGCGCGGCGCCACCGCGTCCGATAGTCAGCTTGTGATCGAAGTTAGGGTGTTGGAGAGTCGCATATCACCTGAATTAAGCCGAGCCGCGAAGCGGCTTCGGCTTGAATGATGAAATGGACGCCTCCCGCGTCGCCACACGGCTTCGATGAGCCAGACCGATACTGGATCGGGACACGGGAGCACGAGAGGAGTCCACGCCATGCATGCTACGACCGTCGCCATC
>NZ_JACHTF010000022.1 GCF_014145325.1 Marilutibacter spongiae | reverse complement strand
GGCGAAGGCCCGGCGCGACAAACGTTTGCGTTCGATCACCCGGCCCTGCCCATCGGCGAAGGCCAGCTCGAACACCTCTTTTGCCAAGTCGATGGCGACGGTCGTAGCATGCATGGCGTGGACTCCTCTCGTGCTCCCGTGTCCCGATCCAGTATCGGTCTGGCTCATCGAAGCCGTGTGGCGACGCGGGAGGCGTCCATTTCATCATTCAAGCCGACGCGGTAGCTCCTTCGCTTCAGTGGACACCCTGACCTAGCCCTCAGGAGTGTTCCCATGCCAAAGCCCGGCACGAGAACAATCGGCCGTTACAGCGACGAATTCAAAGCGGTCGCCGTCCAGCTAAGCCAGCAACCTGGTGTGCGGGTCAGAGTAGGCTTTCTCTACGAGAGGTGAGAAACGGTACTCTGACCCCTGTTTCGGGAATCTCACTCTTGGATCCCAGATCCTCGCCGTGGCAGCCGATGCCGTTTCGCGGCGCAACTTGCTCCGGGCGTGGGACCACAGGAGAAGGTGTCTTGCGATCCCCATTGCTTGCCCTGATGTTGCTCGCAGCTCCGACCGCCTCGGCGCAGAGCGGGAGAGAACCCGTCGTCGGATTGCCCTGCGAGGGATGCGAAGCCGTTTTCGATGGGATCCCGGCCCGGTTGAACTCCCGCGCCCGTATCGCGCCGGGATCCGAACCCGGGGCCCCGATGCTTGTGGTGGGGAAAGTGCTCGACGCACAGGGCAACCCCGAACCCGGCATCGTCGTTTACGCCTATCAGACCAACAGCCAGGGAATCTATCCGGAGTCGCCGGAGGTTCCGAACCTCGAGACCAGGAGACAGGGCACCTTGCGCGCCTGGGTCAAGACAGACGCATCGGGTCGGTATGCATTCGACACCATTCGACCCGGCAGCTACCCGGGGGAAGACATTCCGGAGCATATCCATTTCCACGTCCTCGAGCCTGGGTGCTCGACCTATTACGTCGACGACATCATGTTCACGGACGACCCGAAGCTCACGCCGAAGCAGATCGCGCGCATCGCGAAGGACCGTGGCGGAAACGGGATCTCGACGCCCATCCAGCATGAAGGTGTCTGGTACGTGACCCGCGACATCCACCTGGGGAGGAATATCCCGGGGTATCCTGCGTGCAGGAGATAGGCCCGGGGACCGGCGCTTCATTCGAGGCGGTGCCGCTTCCCGGCTCGGCTGGTCGGTTCGCGCTCGCAACGGGACACAAGGAGCATCGTCATGGCTGACCTGGATTCGACGTTCGCTGGGCTGGCAAGGATCATGCGTGCCCGCGCCACGGGCATGTCGATCAGGACGGATGCGCCCGGGAACCTCTACATCGAGATTCCGCCCGCCACGCCCGGATCCAAGCCGGGCTTTTTCGGCGCCGTGCAGACGAAGAAGTCCTACGTGAGCTATCACCTGATGCCGGTGTACGAGGACCCAAGCCTCCTGGAGGGCGTAAGCGAACAACTCCGGAAGAGGATGCAGGGAAAGTCCTGTTTCAACTTCAAGTCGGAGGACGAGGCGCTCTTCAAGGAGATCGATGCGCTTACCCGGAAGTGCGCGGAGAGCGCCAGATAAGTCCGCGCCATCCCCAGTCGACCAAACGGTTCGAAGTCGCGCCGCGACTTGCCTGGGTCCACTTGTCAGCGTTCGTAGGGAGCAGCGTCCATGTCAATGTCGAATGTGTTCCCCGCCGAAGGCGGCTGTGACTGCAAGGGCATCCGATACCGACTCGAATCGGCACCCCTCTTCGTCCATTGCTGCCACTGCCGCTGGTGCCAGCGGGAGTCGGGGGCTTCGTTCGCGCTCAATGCCCTGATCGAGGCGGACCAGGTGACCCTGCTCGCGGGGGAACCCGAGCTCGTCGACACGCCTTCGGAGAGCGGCAAGGGCCAGATATTCGCCCGCTGCCCGACGTGCAGGATCGCGGTCTGGAGCAGCTATTCCGGCATGGGCCCGCTGATCAGGTTCGTCCGCGTGGGCACGCTGGACGACCCGGACCTGATGCCACCGGACATCCATATCTTCACGGCGTCCAGGCAGCCGTGGGTCGTCCTGCCTCCCGGCGTGCCCGCCGTACCGGAATACTACGACCGCCGGGAGCACTGGCCCGAAGAGAGCCTGGCCCGCCATCGGATACTTCTCCCGCTGATCAAGGCGCAGCGGGTCGCCAGCCGGAGCGGCGAATGAAAGTCCGCGAGTTCCGGTGGTTGAAGGCATCGCGTGCGTGGCCGACAATCGATCGAGGTCGGCGTTGTTTCGCGCCATCGCCTGGAAAGCGACACCCACGTCAAACGGAGGATTCCATGCACAGGATGTACAAGCAGGCTTTGCTTCTCGCCGCGATCGGCGCTTTCGCGATCCCCGGCCTCGCCGCCGAAACCTACAAGGTCACCGCCGAAATCAGGCACGCGGACACGGTGGTCGACACGCCCACGCTGGTCGTCAGGGATGGCGTGACGGGCCAGGTCAGCATCAATGGGGAGTCCGGCTACCGGCTCCAGGTGACGGTCACCTCGCCCGAGGAAGGAGAACTGGATGTCGCGGCGAAGGTCGATACCCACAAGGGGTCGGTCTCGACGTCGGTGACCACGGGCATCGGAAAGGCGATGGCACTGTCGACCGGCGAGCTCGGCTTGCGCATCACGGTGGAACCCGCCGGAAGCTGACGAGGCCTGGGGTGGCGGCGTGGCGGCTTGCCCCGCACGCGACGGGCTTCGGGGGATTGGCAGGCGGACGGCGGCAAGGGACACTGACGCTGCCAAGCGCCGGGCGATTGCACGGCGTCGCGTGTCCAATCCAGGGGGAACGGGGATGCTCAAGCAACTGCTGGTCGCGGTAGTGGTGGGGTGCGGCGTCATGGCGGCCCCTGCGGCCCACTCCGCTGGCAGGAAAGGCCTGGCGCCGTTCGCGGACGAGACGGCATTCCTGGCGCAATGGCAGGACTGGCGACGCGAGGCCCGCGCCGCGGAGGAAAAGTATCGGCGCGAGCGCGCCAGGAACGTGCCGGTCCCGGTCGCGGTCCCCGCGCCGCTGTCCATGTCCTCGTCCGAAGCTGCCGCCACCGCCCTGGACACGATCGAGGTCACCGGTTCGCGCATCGAGCCGGCCGACCTGGTCTCGATCACCAATGTCCAGACCGCTGGCGTGGACGAAGGCGGCATCGTCAAGGCGAATGGCGATTTCCTGGTGGTGCTGCGGCGCGGACGCCTGTTCACCGTCAAGGTGGGGGACGACCGGCTCGAACCCGTGGCCTCCATCGATGCGTTCGCGCCCGGCAGCGATCCCTCGCGCACCTGGTACGACGAAATGCTCTTGTCGGGCTCCACGGTGGTGGTGGTGGGCTACAGCTACGAACGCGGCGGGACCGAGATCGGCCTGTTCCACCTGTCGGACGAAGGTACGCTCGCCCATCGGGCGACGTACCACCTGCGCGCCAGCGACTACTACTCCGCCCGCAACTATGCGAGCCGCTTGATCGGCACCACGCTCGTCTTCTACAGCCCGGTCTCCTTGTACCTGGACGAGGCGTCCCCGCTGGCGTCGATGCCCGCCCTGCGCCGCTGGTCACCCAGCGCGACGTCCGACGACTTCCACCCGATTCTCCCGGCGACGCGCATCCACAGGGTGCGGGGCCAGGACCTGAACCTGACCGGCCTTCATGACGAGGTCGTGCTGCACACCGTCAGCCGCTGCGAGCTGGGCGATGGCGACATGCATTGCGAAGCCGAGGGCGTGCTGGGTCCGGAGGGCCGTGTGTTCTATGTGTCGCAAAGCGCCATCTACCTGTGGACGACGCCCTTGAGCGCGGACGAGGATGCAGCCGATGCGTCCACCCTCTACCGCCTGCCCCTGGACGGCAGCGCACCCACCGCCCTGCGCACCAGCGGCGCGCCGATCGACCAGATGTCGTTTCTGGAGGCTGACGGCATGCTCAACGTCCTTGTCGGAAGCGAGTCCGGCGGCGAGGGCATGTGGGCGTCGGAAGGGTCGACGGGCACGTTGGCGCTCCTGCGCCTGGGCCTCGACCGGCTGGGCGACGGTCGGCGTGCCGCCCGCCCCGGCGACTACCGGCCCCTGCCCTCGGCCGGCACGACGCCCTACGACATCAGCAACCGCTTCATCGGCGACTGGCTCGTCTACGGGGTGGGCCCATGCCACGGCTGCGATCCGAAGGCACGCCGGCCGGCACATGCGCTGCGCCCGGGCGATGCCAGGGCCCCGTTCGCACTCCAGGTCGGGCATGCGGTCGAACGCATCGACGCGATGGGCAAGGATGCGATCCTCGTGGGGGCGTCCGGGCCGGACCTGCATTTCACCGGCGTTCGCCTGGATGCGATGGCCGCGGCAACGAGCGCCTACGTGCATCCCGACAGCACCCAGGGCGACGACCGGACCCATGGCTTCTTCTATCGCCCCACCGGCGAGGCCACCGGCATCGTCGGACTGCCCGCCCTGCACTTCGACGGCGAGGGCGTTGGCGACGGTGCCAGCGTGGTCTTCCTGCACAACAATGCCCTGCGGCTCCGGGGCATGGGCACGCTGGATGCGCATCCGGACGGCGCGCGCGTGGACGACTGCCAGGCCAGCTGCGTGGACTGGTACGGCAACGCGCGCCCGATCTTCATGGGCACGCGGATCTTCGCGCTGATGGGCTACGAAATCGTCGAGGGCGAGCGGGTGCGTGATCGCATCCGCGAGCGCCGCCGCACCGACTACTTTCGCGCGCCGGAAGCCACCAGCACGCCGCCGGGTGGCGCCACCAGCCAGTAGCCCCGGCGGCCACCACGCGTCAACGCGACGCGTCGCGATCCAGCGCCACGTCGATGGCGTCCATGATGCGCGGGTCGTCGGGCGCGCCGCCGCCGAATTGGACCGGGCCCGCTTCCGGCGCGAGTGCCCGATAGCCGCCGTCGTAGTCCCAGGTGGTCAGGTACACCACCGCCCCATCGAGACTGTCGATGCCATCGAACGCGTTCGCCGGGAAGGTCACCGTCACCGTGCCCGCCGCCGCGTCCACGCGCAGCGATGGACCCGGGGTGACGGTCTCGCCCTCGTCCTGGGCGTCGGCGCCTTCGGCACGGGTCAGCAGGTTCGACCAGCCGTGCGCGCGCCAGCGGTATTGCCAACACCGGTCGCCGGGCAGCCGCGCGGCCTGCTGCGGCATCACCGCGGTGCCGTCGTCGCGGCCCGGCAACGACAGGTAGGCGGTGAAGGCGACATGGTCGAAGCCGTTGGCCGGATGCCAGGCCTGGCTGATTCCGGCCATGCCTATCTCGAGCCGCAGTGCGCCGCCGGCACGCCAGGCGCGGACCCGGTGGATGTCGGCCGGATGGCGCTCGCGCCAGCCGGGATCGCTCGGGTAGCGGTAGCGTCCGTTGGGGCCGGTGTCGTCGCCGACCGGGTCGTCGCGGTCGGCCAGCAGATGCCAGTCGAGCGCGACGCGGAACGCGGCCGGATCGCTGGTGGCACCCGTGAGCGGATCGCGGGCGAGCAGGCGGTGGACGCGGTCGGGGTCGATCATGCCATCGGTGCGCAATCGCGCCTGCCAGCGCCCATCGGTGCCGACTTGAATGGTCTGCGCATGGCCGAGATCGCCGTCGACGAGCAGTTGTATCCGGGCCACGCCCTCGGCGCGGCCGTGCACGATCTGTTCGCTGCCCCGGATCACCGCGGGCACGGGATCCATCTGCAGGCGCGGCAGGAATGCCTCGCCGCGCGGCAACGGCGCCCCCGCCTTCCCCGGGGTGGATACCGAGCCGGCGCGCCACACTTCGCCGCCGTGCACGGGAAGCACCACGCTGATGGTTCCATCGGCGCCGACCAAGAGGTCGCGTGGCGCACCCTCGATCGCAAACGCACTGCGCAGCGGTGTCCCCGCGGGCAGGCCCGTGGCCACCCGGTCGAGCAGCATGGGCGTAGCGGCGCTGTTGAACGCCACGAGCGCGTGGCGGCCGCCTTCGCCATCGATGCGCCAGGCGATCGCGCCCGAGCGCGCCGGATTGTCGGCCAGCACCACCGGCGTGCCACGCGAGAACAGGGTGTCGCCGCGACGCAGCGCGATCGCACGCTGCAGGTAGGTGTAAAGCGGCGCGGAGGTGTCGAAGTGGTCGCGCCCGTGACTGCCAAACCCCGTGGCGAACATCGCCGGGCGCTGCGCCAGGAAGCCCTGCTCGGTGCCGTAGTAGATGACCGGGATGCCCGGCAGGGTCAGCATGGCCAGCAGGGCCTGTTTGAGGCCGGCTTCGCTGCCGCCTGCGAGGAAGCGGTCGACGTCGTGGTTGTCCACGAAGGTCGGCATCCGCCAGGGATCGGCGTGCAGGGCCATCATCGTGCGGATGCGGTGGGCCAGCTGCGCGGTCGGCCGCCCGCGCGCGAAGACGTCGCCCAGGGCACCGTACAGCGGGAAGTTGATCATCGACGGCAGGCCGCCGGGCGTGCGCATGTAGGCGTCCAGTTTTCGCGCGCGGGTATCGTCGAAGGGCGCATCGACGCCGAAGCCCTCGCCGAAGGCCAGGAAGTCCTGGCGCCCTGTCGCGGCGGCGACCGCGACCATGCCCGGGGCGTCGGGGTCGCTGGCCTGCATGAAATCGCTGAAGTAGTCGGCTGGCACGTGGAAAGCGGTGTCGACGCGAAAGGCATCCACGCCGACGTCGCGGATCCAGTCGCCGTAAGCCTTGCGCAGGGCCCGCCGCACCACCGGGTTTTCCGTGTCGAGGTCGTCCAGCCCGGCCAGTTGATGGTCGAGCTCCTGGCGGCGATCGGTGTAGTCCGCGATCGCCGGGGTCCAGTGGTAGATGCCGGCATCGCGCTGCGCGGGATCGCGTGGATCGTTGCGGTCGAACGGCGACTGCACCGGTGCGGCGTGGCCGGTCGGGTCGCTACGCACGCGGCAATTCTGCTCGGGCGCGCCCGGCGCCGGCGGTTCGCAGGCGAGGAAGTCCCCGACGTGGTTCACCACCACGTCCTGCACCAGGTACATGCCGCGGCCATGCAGCGCGCGCGCCAGCGCGCGGTAGTCGTCGATGCGGCCGTAATGCGCGTCCACGGCGCTGAAGTCGCTCGCCCAGTAGCCGTGGTAGCCGCTGAAGCTGGCGGACGGGTTCAGCCACTGGTTCGCGACCGGCGGCGTGATCCACAGCGCGGTCGCACCCAGTTGTTGCATGTAATCCAGGCGCCGGGCGAGACCCCGCAGGTCGCCGCCGCTGTAGCGGCTGCCATCGGCCGGGTCGTACTCGCCGGCGCCCTGGTCGTTGTTGCCGGGGTCGCCGTCGTCGAAGCGGTCGATCATCGCGAAGTAGACGACCTGGTCGCGCCAGTCGGGCGAGGTCACGTGCAGGCCGGCGTCGTCCCCCGGCGGCGCGACGACACCGGCGGACATCGCCGACCCGGCCTGCAGCAGCGCGACGACGGCCAGCACGCCGGCGCCCCGTCGCAAGGTTCCGCCCGTGCCTACCACGCGCCGATGCCGCCCGGCCTGTTCCAAACGCCCGCCCGTCCGCGCCATCCCACCTCCCCCGGTGCATCCACGGCGAGGGTCCCGGTCACGGGCCGCCGTTCGTCGGGGATCACTATTCCATGCCGCCGACACCGTCGATCCGCTGCATACGTCTTCAGCCGCCGTGAATACGTTTGCAGGATCGTTTGTGCAGTTGCACCCGCGTCTACTATCGCCCCACGCCACGATGGCGACGCCGTTCGGTGCGTCGCGGGGAAGGCGTGAAATCGAGGTCTGCCGGAACAAGGGCGCGACAGTCGCCCGGCGTTCACCCCACCGGCAACCACTACCAACCGTGTGGAGGGGAAGCATGTTGCAACTCAGGCGTAATCTACTCAGCGCGGCGCTGGCTTCGGCGACGCTGCTGATGGCCGCGGGCGTCCAGGCACAGTCCGTGGCCGAGCCTGCCAGCGAGACCGACGAGACCGGGACCCCCGACGGGAACGAAGACGCGACCACGCTCGACAGCGTGGTCGTCACCGGCATCCGCGCCGCCATCGAGAGCGCGATCTCGACCAAGCGCGAGTCCACCTCGATCGTCGAGGCGATCTCCGCCGAGGACATCGGCAAGCTGCCCGACATCAGCATCGCCGAATCCCTCGCCCGCCTGCCGGGCCTGAGCGCACAGCGCGTCGCCGGCCGCGCGCAGGTGATCAGCGTCCGCGGCCTGTCGCCGGACTTCGCCACGACCCTGCTGAACGGGCGCGAGATGGTGAGCACCGGCGACAACCGCAGCGTCGAGTTCGACCAATACCCCTCCGAGCTGTTCAACGGCGTGACCATCTACAAGACGCCCGACGCCGCGCTCGTCGGCCAGGGCCTGTCGGGCACGATCGACATGCGCACCGTGCGTCCGCTCAGCTACAGCGAGACGGTGGTGGCCGCCGGCGGCCGCCTGCAGCGCAATTCGCTGGGCTCGGCCGCGAACGCGGACGAGGACGGCAACCGCATCAACGCCAGCTACATCGGCCAGTTCCTGGACAACACCCTGGGCCTGTCGATCGGCTATTCGCACACCGAGACGCCGATCCAGGAGAACCAGGTCGGTCTTTATGAGCCCTGGCAGCAGCTGGGCGACGGCTGGCGTCCCGGCGTGGCCGGCGGCACGTGGTATTCCGATGGCATCAAGGCGCTGCGCCGCACCGGCCGTACCGAACGCGACGGCGTGATGGCGACCCTGCAGTACCGCCCGTCCAACGCCTGGAACAGCACCCTGGACCTGTTCCACTCCGAAGCCGAACAGGTCGACACGGCCAACCAGTTCGAGGTCAACCTGGGCAACTACAACGGCGGCTACGCGCCGGGCCTGCAGATCACCAACCCCGAGGTGAACGGCAACGGCACCTTCACCGGCGGCACCGCGAGTGGCCTGTACCCGCTGGTGCGCGGCATGTACAACAAGCGCGAGGACGAGATCGACGCGTTCGGCTGGAACAATGAGTTCAACGTCGGCATGGCGCAGATCGTCGCCGACGTCAGCTACTCCAAGGCTACCCGCGACGAGATCAACCTGGAGAACAACACCCAGCTGGCGCCGATGCCGCAACTCGACACCCTGCAGCTGGACTATTCGAACAGCGATTTCTCGCAACTGGTGCCGGGTCTGGATTATTCCAATCCGGACACGCTGTTCCTGACCAACACCATCTACGGTTCCGGCTACGGCAAGGTGCCCCAGGTCGAGGACGAGCTGCGCGGCTACCGCGTATCGGCCCTGCTGCCCGCGCCGGAAATGCTGGGTTGGCTGTCCGACATCGAGTTCGGCGTGAACTATGCCGACCGCGAGAAGAGCAAGACCCAGCCCGAGGGCAACATCAACCTGGGCCCGCAGGGCGACACCACGATCGGCGCCGACCTGCAGTACGGACTGGTGGACCTGGGCTTCGCGGGCGTGGGCTTCATCCCGTCGTGGAACGTGCCCGGCGCGGTCGCGCGCTACATGACCTTCGCGCCGAACTCGGACGCGTCCTACCTGGTGTCCAAGGCGTGGACGGTGAACGAGCAGATCACCACCGGCTACGTGCAGGCCGACATCAACACCCAATGGGGCTCGGTGCCGGTGCGCGGCAACATCGGCGTGCAGGTCCAGCACACCGACCAGTCCTCGAACGCGAACTACTGGGACGGCACCCAGCCCGCCGGCAGCAACGTGCGTCCGTTCGAAGACGGCAAGACCTACACCGACGTGCTGCCGAGCCTCAACCTGGCCTTCGAGCTCCCCCACGAGCAGACCGTGCGCTTCGCCCTCGCGCGCCAGCTGGCGCGCGCGCGCGTGGACCAGATGCGCGCTTCGCTGGAGTTCGGCGTCGACACCTCCACTGGTCGCCCCGGCGCCAGCGGCGGCAACCCGCAGCTGGATCCGTGGAAGGCCAACGCGCTCGACATCTCCTACGAGAAGTACTTCGGCAACCGCGCCTACGTGGCGGCGGCGTACTTCTACAAGGACCTGCGCAGCTACATCTACACCCAGACCCGCGACGACTACGACTTCAGCGCGCTGGTCGCCGACTACGTGCCGCCACCGGGTTCGCCGCCGGTGCAGACCACCGGCAATTTCACCGCGCCGTTCAACGGCCAGGGCGGCACCCTGCAGGGCTTGGAGCTCACCGCGTCGCTGCCGCTGGACCTGCTGTGGGAGCCGCTGCGCGGCTTCGGCGTCATCGCCAGCGCCAGCTTCAACGACAGCGACATCGAGATCCGCGACCCGGAAAGCGCCAGCAGCGTCGGCAGCGGCCCGATCAGCCTGCCCGGGCTGTCGGACGAGGTGTACAACCTGACGGCGTACTTCGAGCGCAGCGGTTTCGAGGCCCGCGTCAGCCAGCGCAAGCGTTCGGACTTCATCGGCGAGATCGGCAACTTCGCCGGCAACCGGACCCTGCGCTACGTGGTCGGCGAGGACATCATCGACGCCCAGGTCAGCTACACGTTCCCGGAAACCAGCAGCCTGGGCGGCCTGAGCCTGCTGCTGCAGGCGCAGAACCTGACCAACTCGCCCTACCAGACCTACGCCGGCAGCAAGGACCGCCCGCTGGAATACATCGAATGGGGCCGCACCTACCTGGTCGGGCTCAACGTGAAGTTCTGATACCGCTCTCCCTTGGATTCCGATCCCGCCCCGCCGGCCTTCCGGCGGGGTTTTTTATGCCGGGCCCGCGAGGATCGGGCGCGATGCGAGCGCTGGATGGGAGCGTTCGTGCGATCACCGCTCGAGGGAAGGCGGGTTTCCAGGGGCGCGCCGCGCGCCTGCACGGGCGTCGGGACGGCTCCGACGACAGCTTGCGTGGAAAAGCCAGAGGCTGGATCCCAGCGCCCGCTGGGATGGCGACTTGTGGATCGCGGGCGTATCGGCTTCGGCCTTCGGCCTTACCCGGGCTACGCGGTTGCAGCGCCGTAGGATGGGTAGAGCCGAAGGCGAAACCCATCGATGCACGACGCTCCCGGCGAGCGCGGGGTTCGCCAGGCGCATCGGCATGCGACTCAGCCCCAGCCGGTGTCCTGCATCGACATCGCCGCGCCCAGCAGCCCCGGATACGGATGGGTGACGACCTGGATCGCCAACGCTTCGAGATAGACCGAGAACCGCCCCTTGTCGAGGAAGCGCTCGCGGAACGCGCTTGCGCGCAGGAAGGGCAGGAAGCGCGGGACCATGCCGCCGGCGATGGCCACGCAGCGCGCGCCCTGCACCAGCGCGATGTCGCCGGCGACGCTGCCCAGCACCGCGCAGAAGCGGGCCAGCGCGCGCCGGGCCTCGGTATCGTGGCCGTCGAGGGCAAGCGCGACGACGTCCGCGGGCTTGCGTGACACCGCCTCCCGGGTCGGCGGTTCGCCGCGCAGGACCGCGTCGATGCAGGCCAGGCCCTCGCCGCATAACAGGCGCTCGTTGGAGGCACGGCCGTAGCGCGCGACCAGCCAGCGGGCGATCGCCTCTTCCTCGGCATCGAGCGGCGCGAAGCTGCCGTGGCCGCCCTCGGTCTCCACCACTTCCCAGCCCTTGGACGCCGACCCCACCAGCAGCCCCACGCCCAGGCCCGTACCCGGTCCCAGCACGCTGACCGGCCCTTGCCGCAGTGCTTCGACCGGCCCATGCAGGTGGACCCGGTCGTCATCGCCCAGGGCGGGGACGGCACGGGCGACCGCACCGAAGTCGTTGACCAGGACCAGCGCCTCCACGCCCAGGCCGCTGCGCAACTCGGAGCGGTTGAACGACCAGGCGCGGTTGGTCAGGCGGATCTCGTCATGGCCGACGGGCGAGGCCACGGCGATGGCGGCGCGGCGCGGCCGGGCGCCGGTGAGTTGCAGATAGTGTTCCGCCGCATGCTGGAGGCTTGCGTAATCGGCATTTCGCAGCGCGCGGGGCTGTTGCAGGACCGGCGCCACGCCATGGCCGTCGACCAGGGCGAAGCGGGCATTGGTGCCGCCCACGTCGGCGACGAGGATCCAGTCCGCTTCGCGGTCGTGCGGCGTCGGGTCCGGGGCAGCGCTCATCCAGTCACTCCTGTGTGGATGCCAAGCCTAAACGCTCGCGCGCCCGACCTCATCCTGCATACGTTTGCACGCACGCGCGCCACGTCGATGACGTCGGCGCCCGCGCTCGCCTATGCTAGCGGGCCTGCCCGGGAGCCCGTTGAATGCCCAGCCACGCCGCCGTTTCCGACCTGCTGTCCGCCCTCCTGCTGGGCATCCTCGAGGGACTGACCGAGTTCCTGCCCGTCTCCAGCACCGGCCACCTGCTGATCGCGCAGCACTGGCTCGGGCCGCGCTCGGACCTGTTCAACATCGTCATCCAGGCCGGCGCGATCATCGCGATCACGCTGGTGTTCCGGCAACGGCTGTGGTCGCTGGCGACCGGCCTGCGCGAGCCCGCCAACCGGCAATACCTGGCGCGCATCGCCGTCGCCTTCCTGGTCACGGCGGTCGTGGGCCTGCCGGTGCGCCTGGCCGGCTGGGAACTGCCCGAGACGGTGTCGCCGGTGGCGACCGCGCTGATCCTGGGCGGCGTGTGGATGCTGGTCGCCGAACGCCTGGCCGAGCGCCGGGCACCCAGCAGCGAGATCACCTGGACGGTGGCGATCCTGGTGGGGCTGGCGCAGGTGGTCGCGGGCGTCTTCCCGGGCACCTCGCGATCGGCGGCGGCGATCTTCATGGCGATGCTGGCCGGGACCGGGCAGCGTTCGGCGGCGACCGAGTTCGTGTTCCTGGTCGGCATCCCGACCATGTTCGCGGCCAGCGGCTATGCGCTGCTGGAACACCTGATGGACGGCGGCGCGCAGCCCGAGGCCTGGGGCGAGCTGGGCCTGGCGTTCGTCGCCGCGGCCGCGACCGGCTTCGTGGTGGTGCGCTGGTTGCTGGGTTACATCAAGCAGCACCGTTACACCGTGTTCGCTGCATACCGGATCGCGCTGGGCGCGGCGCTGCTGCTGTGGCTGCCCGCCGGCGGCTGAAACACGCCGACGGGACCGGCCCGGACGCGCTCAGGCCGCGACGGCGGGGTTGAGCGTATAGGTGCCGTGCACCGATGCTTCGGCCAGCACGTGGCCATGCATGGCCGCGAAGACATCGGCGGCGGTGAATCCGTCGTCCACCGGCAGCCGCGCCACGTCGAGCGCGAACAGGCGGAAGAAATAGCGGTGCACGCGCAGGTCGTTCGGCGGCGGGAACGGGCCGTCGTAGCCGTGCCAGCGGCCCTCCAGGTCGGCGTCGCCGGCGAACCAGCCGGTGTAGTCGTTCAGTCCCTGGCGGGCGCCCTCCGGTCCGTCCGGATCGGTCTTGCCGTGCGCGACCACGCCGTCGCTGCAACTGCCCGCGGCGATCGCGTCCAGGCCCGGCGGCAGGTCGACCATGGCCCAGTGGACGAAATCCGCGCGTGGCTGGTCGACGGGAATCTCCACGCCGGGCTTGCCCGCCATGCCGGGGACGGTCGGCGCATCGGTGTCGATGCACAGCAGGACCAGGGAGCGGGCGCCCTCCGGCACGTCGCTCCAGGCCAGGTGCGGGTTGCGGTTGGACGCGAAACCGACGCCGTCTCCCTCGCGCTGGCCGGCGGCGAACTCCGCCGGGATCGGCTTGCCGTTGTCGAAACTGTCGCTGCGGATCTTCATGCACTGTCTCCAATGAACGGGGCCGCGGGGCGTGCTCGCGGCGTTGAGGTCGAAGCCGCGATCCTGCCGCACCCGGCGTCATTGCGCCGCGAGCACGCGGCGCGACCCGGGCCGGGCGATCAGCTGGCCGGATAGCCCAGGCGCACCGCCACCGGCGCCAGGATCGCGAAGGCCTCGCCCAGGGCGTCGGCGTACTGGCGCCAATGCCCGGCGGGAAAACGGTCGGGCCCCTGGGCACCCGTGGGCAATGCGCGCACCTCGGTGCCCAGCACCTCGCCCAACCGCGCCGCGATGGCCGCGCCATCGTTGGCGATGTCGTCGATCCGCAGCAGGCTGTGGCGGAAGAGGTCCTGCTCGTGCAGCTCGGCGATCTGCGCCAGCGGACGCGCCATCCACGCCGCCGCTTCCTCCGGCGAGGCCAGGGCGAAGGGCACCGGCGCGCCGAAGGCCAGCCAGTCGACCAGCATGTCGCGCGGATCGCGCATCACGAACATCAGCCGGGCGTCGGGCAGGTGCGGGCGCAGCGCCAGCAGCAGGGCGTTGTCCCACCAAAGCAGCCAGTCGATGATGCGGCCGTCCTGGACGCCTCGCGATGCCAGCGTGGCGCGCCATTGGCTGACCAGGAACGAAGGATCGAGGCCGCCGTCGAGCAGCGCCTGGGTGGTGCCGTAGCGCTGGGTCGGGTCGCTCGGGGGCTTGGCGCCGAGACGGTCGGCCAGCAGCGGCAGGCGGGCGTGGTCGAGGGTCAACGCGACACGCTCGACCAGCGATCCCGGCGCGCCCCACAGGAAGACCATGCCGGGCGCCTGCTCGGCCCGCGCGCCCATGGGCGGCCAAGCGGGGATGTGGTCGCTCTGCGGCGGCAGCGGCAGGCGCTGCGGCACGGCCTCGGCATGCAGTTCGGCCCAGGTAGCCACCGCGGCATCGGGCTGGCCGGCGGCATCGAAGGTGCGGCCGAGCAGCTGCCGCAGCATCTTCCGGACGTTCTCGTCCTTCGCGCGCGCCAGCAGGCTCTCCACCCGGTTCACGGCGGCGTCGGGATCGGTGCGCATGAGCCCGTCGATCACCCGCATCTCCGCCGAGGAGTGGCCGGGCTGCAGCTCGGTGATGCGCAGGGCGATCGCGTCGGCCTGGTCGAGCTCGCCCTGCTGCTGGTGGATCGTCGCCCGCGCCTCGAGCGCGGGGATGTAGTCGGGCATGGCCTGCATCCAGCGCTCGACGATCGCCACGGCCTCGGGGCCGGCGAATGTCTCGAACAGCAGGCGCGCGAACCACAGGTCCGGCTGCGTGGAGTGAGTGGCGAGCAGGCTTTCCAGGGTCGCGCGGGCCTCCTCGTCGCGGCCGGACTGGCGCCAGGCATCGGTGAGGCTGGCGACGGCGCGGCGGTCGTTGGGCTGGGCCAGCACGACCTCCTTCAGAAGGGCGGCCGCCGCCTCGTGGCGACCGGCGTCCATCTCGAACTCGCCGACCAGTCGCTTCAGCGCGGGCGAGGCGTCGCCGCGCTCGAGCAGCGGCCGCAGTTCGTCGGCGGCTTCGCCGGGACGGCCCTGGCGACGCACCAGGTCGGCGATCATGGCCCGCATCGCGTCCGTGGGTCGGGCCTCGAGCAGGCGCCGGAAGGCCTGCTCGGCGAAGGCGAAATGCCCCTTGGCGGCGTAGGCGAAGGCCAGCGCATGTTGCACGATCGGCTCGTCCGGGGCCTTTTCGCTGGCGCGGCTCAGGATCGACAGCGCGCGGTCGGCGTCGCCACGACGCAGCGCGATCGTGCCCTCGACGGCCGCGACCTGGGGATGCTCCGGGGCGATGCGCGCGGCCGTCCGGGCGAGGCTTTCGGCCTGCTCGAGGTCGCCGCGGCCGAGCGCGAGCTGCGCCTGCAGGATGTAGGCCGGGAACTGGTTGGGGTCCAGGCCCACGGCCTTCGCCAGGTCCGCCTGCGCCGCGTCGAGCTGGCGCCCGTCCAGCATCAGTCCGGCGCGCTCGAGGTGCAGTTGCGCGTCCTCGGGCGCCAGGGCGATCGCCTGGTCGAGGGCGGCCAGGGCGGCGTCGCGCTCACCGCCCTGGCGCAGCGCGGCCGCCAACAGGCGGTGCGCGGTCGCGTCCTGGGGCTGGTCCTCGACCAGGGTCCGGGCGGCGGCCAGGGCCTCGGCGGCGGCGCCACGGCGCAGGGCTTCGATGATGGATTCGTACATGAGGGTCGGGACGTCAGCGGCAAACCGCCATTGTACCGGGCGTATGCCCGCGCTTCCCGTGCCATCGGGGCCATCCGCGCGCGATCCTTGCCGTGACCGTGCCGCGCTTCGGTATGATTCCAACATGACTGCGCCACCCCCACCGATCGGCGCCGGCGCGCGTTCGGCGTGGCCGGTGCGTGCCCTCCGCTATGGCTATCGCATTCCGCTGCTGCTGGCGCACCTGCTGGTCGGGCTGCCGCTGGTCCTGCTGCTGACCCTGCGACCGGCCCGGCGCCTGCGCGTGCACGGGGAGCGCTTCGACTACCGGGTGATCCGCGCCTGGCAGGGCGGCCTGATGCGCATCTTCGGGTTCCGCGTGCGCCAGACCGGCACGCCGCTGCCGGGGGCGGCGCTGTTCGTGGCCAACCACGTCAGCTGGATCGACATCTCGACCCTGCACAGCCAGCGCATGATGGGCTTCGTCGCCAAGCGCGAGATCGCGCACTGGCCGCTGGTGGGCTGGCTGGCGATCCGCGGCGAGTCGATCTTCCACGCGCGCGGCAGCAGCGAATCGATGGGCGGCGTGCTGCATGAAATGCTGGCCCGCCTGCGCGGCGGGCATTCGGTGGGCGTGTTTCCGGAGGGCCGTACCCGCGACGGACGCGAGGTCGGCCCCTTCCATGCGCGCATCTTCCTGGCCGCGGTCGAGGCCGGGGTGCCGGTGCAACCGGTCGCGCTGCGTTACGGGACCCGCGGCGCCGCGCAGGCCGACGTCGCGTTCGGGCCCGATGAGAACTTCATGCAGAACTTCCTGCGCCTGCTCGGCGATCCGCCCCGCGTGGCCGAGGTGCATTTCCTCGAAGCTATCCCGCCGGCGACGGAGTCCGCGCGCCGCCGCATCGCCGAGCTGGCGCGGCAGCGCATCGTCGACGCGATGGCGGGCTGAGCGATGCCCCCTCCGGCATCCCCGCCCCCTGCCCCGCGCCCCCGGCTGACGGCCGCGGACTACCAGCCGCCCCGCTTCCTGCGCAGCCCGCACGTGCAGTCGGTCCTGGGCAGCAGCCCGTTGCGGCGCCGCCATGGCGAGCGCAGCCTGGCGGCCTGCGAGGCGGAAACCACCGGCCACATCATCGACGGCGGCAATGGCGTGCGCCTGCACGGCCTGCACAGCGTGATGCCCGGCGACGAGCCGCGCGGCCTGGCGCTGCTGCTGCACGGCTGGGAGGGCAGCGTCGACTCGAGCTACATGCGCCTCACCGCCGCGGCCCTGCTGCGGGCGGGTTTCGAGGTGTTCCGGCTCAACTTCCGCGACCACGGCGGTACCCACCACCTCAACGAGGGGCTGTTCCACTCCAACCGCATCGACGAGGTGGTGCACGCGGCGCTCGACGTATCGCGACGCTTCGGCCGGCGGCCGATGGCGGTGGCCGGCTACTCGCTGGGCGGCAACTTCGCCCTTCGCCTCGCGCTGCGCGCGCCGGCTGCGGGCCTGCCGCTGGCCCATGTCGCGGCGGTCTGCCCGGTACTCGACCCGGCGCGGACCATGGATGCCATGGAAGCCGGCCTGCCGCTGTACCTGTGGTATTTCGAGAAGAAGTGGCGCAGCTCGCTGGCACGCAAGCGCGAACTGTTCCCCGAGCAGCACGCCTTCGACAACCGCGTGCTGGGCCTGCGCATGCGCCCGCTGACCCAGTGGATGATCGAGCGGCACACCGACTTCGGCAGCCTGGAGAACTACTTCGACGGCTACTCGGTCGCCGGCGACCGGCTGGCCGCGCTGGAAGTGCCGGCGAGCATCCTCATGGCCGAGGACGACCCGGTGATCCCGGTCGAAGGCTTCCGCGCACTGCGCTTGCCGGCCGCCTCGAGCCTGGAGATCTCGCCCTGGGGCGGCCATTGCGGTTTCCTGGAGAGCGCCCGGCTGGACGGCTTCGCCGAGCGCTGGATCGCGAGCCGCCTGGCCGACGCGCTCGGCTGAGGACGCCGTCAGCGACGGCCGACGACGGCCAGTGTCAGGCGCGAGACGCAGACCAGGCGGCCCGCCTCGTCCTCGATCCGGATTTCCCAGACCTGGGTGCTGCCGCCAACGTGCAGGGGGCGCGCGGTGCCGGTGACACGCCCTTCGCGGACGCCGCGGACATGGTTGGCGTTGATTTCGATGCCGACCACGCCCTTGCCCTCGGGTACGCACAGGCCGCCGGCGCTCGATCCGAGGGTCTCGGCCAGGAGCACCGACGCGCCGCCGTGCAACAGGCCGTAGGGCTGGTGGGTACGGGCATCGACCGGCATGGTGCCGCGCAGGTAGTCGGGGCCGATCTCGGTGAAGACGATGCCCAGGGGCTCCATCGCGGTGTTGCGCGAGAGCGCGTTGAGGGCGTCGAGGCTGACGTCGCGCCGGAACAGGGGTTCGGCGGCAGGTTCGGGCGTGGGGTTCATCGCCTCACGATACCGTCTGGCGCCTCGCGCCGACAGCGGGACAAGAACACCGACCGGCGCGCCCATGAGAGATGGGGAGGGAGGCGCGCCGATCGGCAGGGGAAAACGGGGCCGCGTGGGGGAGGGCCTGTCGGGAGGGCCGGATCACCGGCGCCGCTTCACGCACAGCGGTACAGGGGGGTGAAGGTGCGGGTGGTGTAGCGGCGGTCGGCCGCGTAACCGCTGCTCTTGCCGTAGCCGACGCCGAAATCGCGTTCGCGGTAGGGGCGACGGACCGGGTTGGCATCGTCGTTGGCAGCGCGGCGGTCGTCGCGGCGGCGGTTGAGGAGCTGGCTGTTGAGGATGGCGTTCATGTCGGTTTCCTTTGGGGTGGTGTGTGCGGGGGAGCGTCTTGTGGGGGTTCCGAAGCGGTGTAGTGAATCGGTGTGCTGGTAAAGTATAACACCTAGACGGTTTGCCCATGTGCCGAAAGTCACCCCACTGGAGACAGGGGCCCGGAACGAGGTTTGAAGCGGTCATTGCCAAGCCCGTGACACAAGGGATGCCACTCCGGGCCGCGGCGTTGCCATGACCGATGGCAGGGCCGCCACGTCGTCGGCCGGGCACGACCGGGCCATGCGGTAAGCTCGTCGGCGTTTCCGGACCCACGGGGGGAGCCATGATTCAACGTCTCTTGGCGACGCTTTGCCTGGTGGCCTTGCCGTGCCTGTCGAGTGCCGCGACCTTCGGCGATTGCACCGGCGCCCCGCAGGAGGCGATCGGGGAGGTACCGCCATCGGTATCGGACTGGGCCGCTTTGGCCTGCACGCCGGACGGTCAGCTGCTCACCGCGCCGCCGGGCCTGTCCTGGAAGTTCGTCACCACCCTCGGGGCTTTCGTACTGCCCGCCGGCTTCGGGCAGTCGGCAGCACAACCAGGCCCTGCCTACTTCCGGGACATCCAGGTCCAGGACATCCCCCTCGACCACGCCCTTGCCCGCCACGCGGCCGCGATGCTCAACGACGGCCTCGCACCCATCGACGTGCCGTGGCGTACCGCGCAGGTGGTCTCGCTGACCAACACGCGGGCGCAGGGCATTCGCGTCTTCGTTTTCGAGAACGAGACGATGCGCTGGGGCATGTTGTGCGACTGGAGCGGCGAGCAGTGCAGCACCCGCCATCGGTTCATGGTCCTCGACGTCCGCGACGCGACGCCCGCCCCCTAAGCTGACGCGGGACTAGAGGATGGGCGCCAGGCCGGCGCCGAAGGCGGTGAAGATGCGCGTGGTGAGACCCTTCAGGCCCAGGTCGACCTCGGGGAAGTCGCCCACGGGCTGGTAGCAGGCGCGGAAGCCGGGGTCGTCCTGCGGCAACGGGTGCGGGCAGGCCGGGCCGGGCATGAACTCGTAACTGGTGGCGTAGCGCCACGGCCACAAGTCGAAGATAGGCAGGTACTCGAACGTCTTGCCCAGCGAATAGTCCAGCCCGGAGAACACCGGCGGCTTGTCGCGCCGGGCGATGGTCCAAGAGTTGGCCGGCTTGATGTCGCGGCGGATGCTGTCGCCCAGGGCCCGGGCGAAGGCCTCGTCCTCGATGACGACCGCCGCCTCGGTGTTGTAGTGGTCGCCGCGGGGGTCGAAGTTGTGGGTCCCGACCACGCCGATCCGGCCATCGATCACCAGCGACTTGGCGTGCAGGCCGGTGCGCGGCCCTTCCCGCTCCAGCGGTACCGGGGCGTTGGCCGACTGCGACGCGAAGCGCAGGGCCCGGTATTCGCGCGAGAGCGCGCGCTGGTACTGCGCGCGGCCGACCACGCTGCGCCGGTCGTAGCGCTGGCGCAGGTCGCGATGCACCTCCGCCGTGGCGTCGGCGTCGGCCACGTCGACGCGGGCCAGGTCGTCGCGGGTCACGCCGTCGGCCGGTGGCGCGTCGTCGGCGGCGCCGATCGCGCCCAGCCCCCCCACGTCGATCGGCGCATCCTTCGGGAACGGCTTGTACTCGTAGATGTGGAAGCCGAACTCGCGCAGGTAGCGACGCTTGTACTTGTGCGACAGCGCATAGACGATGAAAGCATCGGTCGCGGCCAGGCTGTTGGTCGACACCACGATGCGCGGCGCGTCGGGGCGCTCGTGCATCTGCCGGAACATGTCCTGCGCGCTCGGCGACAGGACCAGGTACGGGGTCTGCATGAGCACCTCGTCCTGCGCGGATTCGATGAGCTCGCGCAGGGACCGGCTGGTGCCCGCCCCGACCAGTCCGCTGTGCTTTTCCGGGGTGTCGGACAGGTAGCGCACCTCGCCGACCGGGAAGGCCCGGCGCGCCACGCGAGCCTCCACGGCGGCCGGGTCGGCCACCAGCGCGCGCATCGCCTCCACGCGTTCGGGCCGTTCGTAGACCGGGACCGGCAGCGGGGGCGCACCGTCGTCCAGGAGACGGCGACCGACGTCGTCCAGCTGCGCCACCGGCACGCTGCGCCGGTCGTTCCAGAACAGGTCGAAGTCGCTGCGCATCTCCCGCGCGACGGGGCCCGCCACGAGCACGTCGCGGTCGCGGAAGTTGTAGTCCTCGCCCCAGTCGTAATAGTCGTTCTGGTAGTTACGGCCTCCCGATATGCCCACCGCGCCGTCGGCCAGCAGCAACTTGGTGTGCATGCGCTGGTTGAGGTCGTTCCAGCAGCAGGCGGCGGCGAGCACGTATTCGGGATAGCCCAGCCGTCCCTTGTCCATCACCGGGTTGTAGAGGCGGACCTCGAGGTTGACGTGCGCCGCGGCCATCGCGGCCAGCGTGTCGACATGGCGCATCGCGGCGAGCTGGTCGATCAGCAGGCGCACGCGCACCCCGCGCCGGGCCGCCGCCAGCAGTTCCTGCAGGAACAGCAGGCCGGCGTCGTCTTCGTCGAAGATGTAGGTCTGCACGTCGATCGACGTGGTCGCGCTGCGCAGCAGGTCCAGGCGCGCCAGCAGCGCGTTGTCGCCACGGTCCAGCAGGACGGCGTAGTGCCGGGGCGCGTCGGGCGTGGAGGACGCGAATGCCTCCGACGCCAGGCGCCTCAAGGGCGAGGTCGTGGCGCAGTGGCCGGGCGTCCCGCAGGTGGCCTCGGTCGACTGCGCTTCCACGGCGACGGCCTGCGCGCGCACGCGTTGCGCGTTGGACAGGCCGGCGCAGGCCGGCAACAGCAGGACCAGGCCCAGCAGCAGAGCGACCCGTGCCCGTTGCCGCCCGCTGGACCCGCGCCCGGGCGCGGGATACGCCATCAGCACGCCCGCCTCACGGTTGCTCGTCCGGGGCCAGGCGCACGCGCATGGTGAATCGCACGTCCTTGTCGAGCGCCAGCCGCCAGGCATCCAGGCCGTAGGCGTAGCGGTCGACCTGGCCGTGGGCGACCACGTCGCAGGCGCGCGCCGGCCGGGTGCAGGTCGCCGGCAAGAGGTGGAAGGTCTCGATACGTGTCACGTCGCGTATGGTAAGCCGACCGCGCAGTGGACCGCCGGTTTCGACCATGCGGATGTCGATCGGATCGGAGACGAACTCCACGTACGGGAAGTGCGCGGCGTCGAAAAAGCTCTCGCCGCGCGCCATCTGCGTGTAGCGATCGGAATCGCCGATGCGCACTGCCGAAGCCAGCAGGCGGACGCGGACCTGCCGCCGGGTGTCGTCGAGCGCGACGATCCTGCCATCGTAACGGGGGAAATCGCCCTTCACCCGCTGCCCCCAGCGGGTGAGCAGTTCCACGCCGAAGCGCGTGTGGGCCTCGTCGAAGCGTCCCACCGACTGCTGGGCGCTCGCGGGCAGCGCAGCGGCCAGCAAGGCGGCCGCCAGGCCCGCGCACCACCGGGCCCGCCAAGCGCCCCGGCCTGTCCGCTTCATGCCGATGTCCCCCTGCCACCGCATGCCGGCATCAAGCGTCCCGGGCTGCGATCAGGGCCACCAGAAGGCACTGAGCTGGGCGATGCCAGGCTCCAGCGCCGCCTCTGGCGGGACCGTCAGCACCGCCAGGCCGGCCGGCGGCATGCCGCGGTATTCGCTCGTCTGCCCGCTGTGCAGCAAGGCCGACAGGCGCTCGAAGCCGGGATTGTGGCCGACCAGCATCAGCCGGCCGACCTCGGCATGGGTATCGGCCAGCGCGATCAGGGTGCCGGGCGTGGCCTCGTAGATCGAGGGTTCGATGCGCTGGTCGACGTAGCCGATCACCGAGAGCACGGCCTCCAGGGTTTCCCGGGTCCGCCGCGAGGGCGAGCACAGCACGCAATCGGGGATCAGCCGTTGTTCGGCCAGCCAGCGGCCGGCCGCCTCGGCCTCGGCCAGGCCCTCGGCGGACAAGGGCCGGTCGAGGTCGGCGCGCCCCATCACGGCCGGTTCGGCGTGGGCGTGGCGAAGCAGGATCAGTTCACGCATGGACGGGCCCCGATGGGTGGATGGGACGACGCCGGGCGGGCGCCAACGCCGGGGACCGGCCTCAACGCTTCAGCCATCGCAGCAGGGGGGTCCAGTCGTCCTGGTGTTCGCGCACCTTGGCCGAGTGGTAGTCGAACAGGCTCTTGCCCAGGCCGGTCAGCAGGACATAGGCCTGGCTGTCGCGCAGCTCGGCCACCAGCGGATAGGGCCAGTGCTTGAGCAGCTCCACGGTCTGTTGCGAGGTGTTGGTCCAGGGCCGCAACTTGTTGGCGACCAGGCCCACGCCCAGCTCGCCCTTGCGCACGCGCGGATGCTGGGCCAGCGATTCCAGGAAGGGCACCGTCGCCTCCAGGTCCAAGGTCGACGGCTGGACCGGCACCACCACGTGGTCGGCGATGTCGAGCAGGTGCTCCAGCGCCTCGCCCATGGCCCCGGCCGGCGCGTCGATCACCAGGCGCTGGGTATCGTCGGGCAGCTGCTTGCGCCAGCTCTTGCGCCGGGTCCCGTCCAGCGGCAGGACGGCGCTGTCGGCGGCGGCGCGGCGCTCGGCCCAGCGGGTCGAGGAGCGTTGCGGGTCGACGTCGAGCAGGACGGTGTTCAGGCCTTCGAGGGCCGCATGCGCGGCCAGGTGGGTGGCAATGGTGGTCTTGCCGACCCCCCCTTTGGAACTGGCGACCAGCACGGTTTTCATGCGCGCTCCCTCCGGACGGAATCCGCAGCCTACACCGCCGGCGCGGGCCGGGCCATCGACAACGCGTGACGACGCGCCCGCGGTCACGTCCCCCGCGGCTCGCCTCCCGTCAGCACCCGCTCGCGCTGGCGCGGATCGGCCGGCAGCCACCCATCCGGCGGCTCCAGGCGCCCCTGTCGCCGCAGGAAGTCCTCGAGGGCCGCCATCTCGCCCTGATAGACATGGGCCTCCCAATAGCCGGGGATCGTGAGCGCGTCCTGGGGGTACTGTTGCTGGATCCACAGGAAGCGGCGGAGCTGTTCACGCCATTCGACGCCTTCCGGCCTTCCCTGCGTCAGGCGGACCATGCCCGCCAGTCCCAGCGCTCGCTCGTAAAGTGAGGACCCGGCGGCGAGCCGGGACATCAGGCGGCGGCAATTGCCCGAGCGCGTCGCCGTCATCGGGCGGACGGGGTCCGGGCGGCACGTGGCCATGACCGCGTTGAACGGCGGCAGCCCATATGTCGCGGCGCGGGCGGATACGGAAATCGCGGCCAGTTCCGCGTCGGTCGCGGGCCTGCCGAGGCCCAACTCCCGGCCGATCTGGGCGCGGGTCCGGGCATCCAGCGGCGGTATAGGCGCGTCCCGGGTGGCTTCGGTCATCATCGCGAGGACGTCTCCGTAATGGAGGTCCAGGCGCTCCGCCGCCGCTGCAAGCCCGAGATAACGGTCGATCGCCGCCGCATCGCCCTGTTCCCAGGCCTCTGCGAGCGAAGGCAGCCAGTGCGCCGCGTTGTCCGGCGCGATCGCCTGCAGGCGCGCCAGGGCCGCGTCGCGGTCGCATGCCGCGTCCCCGGCCATACAGAACTGCGCCTCCATCCAGGCCAGCAGCGGATCGTCGGGCGCAAGCCGCGCCGCTTCCCGCAAGGCGGCCATCCGCGCCCGCTCCAGTGCCTCGGCCTGGTCCGGCGCATCCGGGAACGGGAGCATCATCGCGAGCGCCAGGTGGGCGTAGGGGTCGCCCTGTGCCGCAAGGGCGCGGAGGTGGGCCAGGATCGCCGCGTCGTAGTCGGCGTACCACTGCTGCACGGCGGTCGAGGTTTCATCCGGCGCAGGGTAGGCAACCGGGGCAGGGCGGCCCGTGGACGTCGCCGGCACGGGCGCCGCGCCCACCGGCACGACTGCGACATCGCCGGCAGCGCCCGCAACTGCGCCCGGCGAGCGATCGGCCTCGCCGCACGCGGCCAGCATGACCAGCGCGAGTCCCGAAGCGAGCCAGGCGAGCGCGCGCGAGTGCAAGCCTTCCATGCCCTCTCCCCCTCGTGATCCAGTCCACAGCATAGCGAGGCGAACGCTCAGGCGAACAGCGATCGCGCCAGCATCGCCCAAAGCGGCAGCGTCGCCATCGACAACAGGACGCCGTAGCCGACCATGGCCGCGGCCAGTCGCGGCGCCAGGCCCTGGGCGATGGCCAGGGCGCCGGCGGTGACCATCGAAGGCATCGCCGCCTCCAGCAGCGTCGCCTGCGCCATGACACCCTGCAGGCCGAGCAGGGGCAGCAGGGCCAGCGCCAGCAGGGGCATGACCGCCAGCTTCAGCAGCAGGCCCACGGCCAGCGGACGCAGCTCGTCGCGCGGCAGGGCCAGGCGCACCGACAGCCCGATGGTCAGCATCGCCAGCGGCAACAAGGCATCGGAGAGCTTCTGCAGGCCGCCGGCGATCCAGTGCGGAGGCTCGGCGGGCATCACGCTGAAACCCGCCAGCAGGGCCCACAGCGGCGGGAAGCGCAGGATGCGCACGGCGATCTCGCGCGCCCCCGGGGTATGTTCGCCGCCGTAGCGCGCCAGCACCCACAGGCCGAAGGTGGAGAGGATCACGAAAGCGCCGAACTGGTCGTAGACCACGGCGTACGGCAGGCCGGCCTCGCCGACCAGGGCACGTACCAGCGGATAGCCCAGGTAACTGGTGTTGCTGAGGGCGACGGTCAACAGCAGGACGGCATGCTCGTCGCGCCGGACGCCCAGCCAGCGCGCGCATGCGCCGACCAGCACGACGGTCGCCAGCAGCAACAGCCAGGGCACCGCGACCACGCCCAGCAACGCCGGTTCCAGCGACAGGCGCGGCGCATAACGCAGCACCGCCGCCGGCAGGCAGACATAGAGGATCACCAGGTTCAGCACCTGCGGCGCATCGCCGGGCAGCACCCTGAAACGCTGGAACGCGTAGCCCAGCGCGAGCATCGCCAGCACCAGGGCGAAGGCATCGAAGGCCATCGGCGGCATCCGTGTGGGGTCGTGCCATCCTCGCCGCCGGCCCGGTTCGGCTCAAGTAGACGTTCCGCTAGCCGATGCCGTCGCCGCGCCCGCTATCATGGGCGTTCGACACGGAAGCCCTGCCAGATGAGCGAACTGCAAGACCTGGTCGCACTGATCCGCGCCAACACCCCCCTGATCGTCATCGAGACGCGCGACGAAGCCCGCGTGGTCGAGCTGTTCCGCCAGGCGCTCATGCAGGTCTGGCGCGCCATGTACCGCTGGTCGATCACCGAGGGCCTGCGACGGATCGACATCGACCGCGAGGACGCGCCAGAAGGCGCGCCGGACATGTCCAGCACGATGGCCAGCATCCGCGCGGCCGGTCAGCGCGGGGTCTACCTGCTGTTCGATGCCCATCCCTTCCTAGGTGCGGCCATGACCCAGCGGCAGATGCGCGAGATCATCGACCGCCGGGGCAGCCAGCCGCACGTGCTGGTGATGGTCGGCCACGCGGTGGAACTGCCGCCCGACCTCGAGTCGATGGCGGTGCGTTACCGCCCGCGCCTGCCCGACGCCAATGCCCTGCTCAAGCTGGTGCGCCAGCAGGCCGAGGACTACGCGCGCGAGCATGGCGGCAAGCGCGTGCAGGTCGATGGCGAGGCCGTGCAGCAGATCGTCCGCAACCTGGCCGGGCTGGACCCGGTGGATGCGCGGCGCATCGCCCGCCACCTGATCTTCCGCGACGGCGCGCTGGGCGCGGACGACCTGCCCGAGCTGGCCAAGCTGAAGTTCGAGCTGCTCAGCCGCAGCGGCCACCTCCACTACGAATACGACAGCGCGCGCATGGACGACGTCGCCGGTGCGCGCCGGCTGAAGCGCTGGGTCGATCAGCGCCGCGGCGTGTTCGCCAGCGGCGAGGCGCCGCCCGGCCTGGACCTGCCCAAGGGCATGCTGCTGCTGGGCGTGCAGGGCTGCGGCAAGTCGATGCTGGCCAAGGCGGTCGCCAGCGGGTTCGGCGTGCCGGTGGTGCGCCTGGACATCGGCGCGCTCTACAACAAGTTCCACGGCGAGACCGAGCGCAACCTGCGCGAAGCGCTTGCCGCCGCCGAGCGCCTGGCGCCCTGCGTGCTTTGGATCGACGAGATCGAGAAGGGCATCTCCGCCGACGACAGCGATGGCGGCGTGTCGCGCCGGGTGCAGGGCCATCTGCTCACCTGGATGGCCGAACGCGACTCGCGCGTGTTCATCGTGGCCACCGCCAACCAGGTCGACGCGCTGCCGCCGGAGTTGCTGCGCAAGGGCCGGTTCGACGAGGTGTTCTTCGTCGACCTGCCCGATGTCGACAGCCGCCGGCAGCTGTTCGCCCTGCACCTGAAGAAGCGCACGCTCGATCCGTCGCGCTTCGACCTCGATGCCCTGGCCGCGGCCAGCGAGGGCTTCTCCGGGGCCGAGATCGAGCAGGCGATCGTGTCGGCGCTGTACGCGACGCACGCCACCGGTGCGGCGCTCAACGACTTCAGCCTGCGCGCGGAGATCAAGCAGGCCCGCCCGCTGTCGGTGCTGATGGCCGAGCAGGTGGACGCGCTGCGCGATTGGGCACGCGGACGGACGGTGCCGGCGGACTGACACCGCCGGTACCGACGGCGATCAGTCGCCGTCGACGGGAGCGTCGCGCTGCGTGCCGGTGTCGGTATCGGTGTCGGTCACCTTCTCGGTGTCGCGGACGATCACCTTGCCCTTCCAGACGCGTGCCTCGCCCTGCCAGTATTCCTCTGCGTTCCAGCGCTGGGGTGCGTAGTAGCTGTCCTGGTGGGCGACGCGGCGCATCGACGTGCTGCCCACCTGCACCTGGTTGATCGTGGAGCCGAGGTGGCTGCCGGTGATCGACTTCTTCGCCTGGCTCAGGGCGAGCTCCATGCGCGGCTGGGCGACGGCGTCCGCATAGTCCACCGCGAGTTCGGCACGCAGGGCCGCGCCGCGCTGGCGTTCGTCCTCGCTCATCTTCGACCACATCGCCGTGCGGGATTGCTCCAGGCTCGGGTAGCCGCGCTCGGCGGCAAGGTCGTTCCAGGCCCAGGCCCGGGCGCGGTCGGCCTGCACGCCGACCCCGTGCCAGTACATCAGGGCCAGGGAATGCTGGGACAGCTTGTCGGCGTAACGCGCGGCCATGCGCAGGCGCTCCAGGCCGCCGTCCACGTCGCCGCGCTTGAGCGCCATCATCGCGCGGATGCGCCAAAGCTCGTTCGGATGGCCGAACTCGGCCAGCGCCTCGGCCGACTGCAGGCTGGTTTCGCTGATGTCCTCGATGCCCTTGAACACGAGCCCGATCGCCGGCTTCGCGTCCTGGGCCGTGGCGGTCGCGGCGCCGGCGACCAGGAGCCCGAGGCCCAGCAGCGGGGCAATGACGCGTTTGCGCATGATTCTTCCATGAGGAGGGGGTGCGTCCATGATACGCACCGCCCCTGGATGCGTCGCAGCCCGCTAGTCAGGGTGACCATCGGCCGGAGCGGCGTCGACGGTCTCCAACGGCAGCACGATGACCCGCCCGTTCCACTTGCGGTCCTCGGCCTGCCAATAGCGTTCGGTGGACCAGCGATGGGCGGCGTAGTATTCGCTGCCCCGTGGCGTGTCGGTGCGGGCGCTCATCCTGGCGTGCCCCTGCGTGGGTGCGACGATCTCGATGCGGTCCGCCGTCGCGCCGACGCGGCTGCCGGTCGCGTCCGCCAGCGCCCGTCGGATCGCCCAGTCGGTCCGCGGCCGCGCCACGTCGTCGCCGTAGCGGGCGTACATTGCCGGCCCGATCCCGAGCGCCCGCTGGCGTTCGGCCGCGTCCAGCGACAGCCACATCTTCTCGCGCACGCGCAGCAGGTCCTCGTAGCCGCGTTCGGCGGCCAGGTCGCTCCAGACATAGGCCAGGGCGCGATCGGCAGGCACGCCCACGCCATGCCAGTACATCAGGCTGAGCGAGTGCTGCGAGAACTTGTCGGCGTAGCGCGCGGCCGTCCGGAACTGCTCGACCGCACGCTCGGGCCGCTCGAGCTTGAGCGAGCGCAGCGCCCGCGCGCGCCAGAGTTCGTTGGGATGGTCGGCCGCCATCGATGCGGCCTGGTCGAGCTGGTTGAGGCTCAGCTCCATCAACTGGGGCGCCAATCGGTTGCGCGCGTCCGCCGACGCGTCCGGTGACGCATGTGGCCGGGCGGCCAGCGGTGGGACCGACAGCAGTGCCAGCATGGCAACAGCGAGGGCGAGGGCCTGGGGCGGGCGGCGCATGGCGGGATCCTCCAGCCGGGGCTTCCGGTGTACACCCGCGGGTTTCCCCGCGTCAAACCGCCGCGCGGCGGCTCAGGCGGCCGCGAGGTCGAAGGAGATGCTGATGCGTTCGCCCGCGCCCCGATAGGGCAAGGTGCGATGGAACAGGTACGACGGGAACAGCAACAGGTCGCCGACGCGCGGCTGCTCCAGGCGCATCGCGGCGGCCGCAGGCGCCAGGTGCGGATAGGGTCGGCCGAATTCGATCCACCCCGGATGCGCGTCGTCGTCGCCCGCGACGGCCGGCGGCAGTTCGACGTAGTACGCGCCCGACAGCCAGGACGCCTCGTGGATGTGGGTGTCGATGTGTCCCCCTTCGGCGGCCTGCGTGGCCCACACATGCAGCGCGTAGTCGCGGGGAATGTTGCGCAGGAACACGTCCGCGGGGTCGGGCTTGCAGCCCGCGATGAAGGCGTCGATCGCTGCCCTCAGGGCCTGCTCGAACGCCATGATCGCCGCCGTTCCGTCGGCCAGAAGGTCGCCGCTGAGGTACGCCTGGCGCGCGGCGAGGCCGGCGGGTTCCCATCGCTGCTGGCTGTGCCGGCGGATGTCCTCGGCCAGGGCGGCATGGAAGCTGGCTGCGTCGCGGAAGCCGGCCGGCGTCGGCAGTGCGATCCGGTGCACGTGGCGCTGCACGCCCAGCAGCGCGCCCGCCGCCTCCCCGCCCTCCACGTCGGCGGTCGCCACGCCCAGATGGGCAATCGCGCGCTGGTCGTCCGGCGCGCGCGACAGCGCGTCGTCCAGTGCCTGGCGGGCGTCGCCGGCGCGACCGTCCTGCAGCAGCGCGATGCCGTGCTGGCGGCGCAGCGCCGGGGCATCGACGCCGCGCGCCAAGGCCGCTGCATACACCTCGATCGCTTCGCTCGGCTTGTCGTTGAGCAGCAGCTGCTCGCCACAGGCGTCGACGTTGTCGGCATTGTCCGGCGCCAGCGCGAGGGCGCGCCGGGCGTGGGCCTCGGCGCGCGCCGGGGCGTCGAGCTTGCGCAACAACAGGGCGGCGATGCGATGCGCATCGGCCATGCCCGGGTCCAGGCGCAGGGCCTCCTCGACCGCCCGCAGGCCATCGCCCAGCGCCTCGCGGTCGAAGCGGTTGCTCAGCAATGCCGCCAGCGCGAAGTGGCCGGTGGCCTCCTCCGGCGCCAGCGCCTGGACGTTTCGCGCGGCGGCGATGGCGGCCGGGTAGTCGCCGCGACGGCCGTGCGCGGCCGCCAGGTTGTTCCAGGCCATCACCCAGTCGGGCTGCAGGCGCGTCGCGGCCTCGAACCCCCGCGCGGCGACCTCGAAGTCGCCCTGGGCATAGGCCGCAGTGGCCAGGCGGAACTGTGCCCGGGGGTCGCCTGGCAGTCCCGCCGCGGCATCGGCGAGCAGGGGCCGGGCCCGCGCGGGCTGGCCGGCATCGAGCCAGAGTCCTCCCAGGTCGAGCGCGGTGCCGGCGTCGCCGGGCTTGAGCACGTGCGCGCGCTGCAGCGCCTGCAGGGCCAGCTCGCCGCGCCCGAGCTGCAAGGCGGCGATGCCGAGCATGCGCCAGGCATCGAAGGCGCCGGCATCCGCGCGCGTCGCCTCGTGGGCCGCGTCGCAGGCGGCCTGCCACTGCCCGGCCTGGAGCGCCTGCCAGGCCTGTTGCAGGAACATCCGCGCCTGCTGGCTCATGGCGCTGGACTCAAAGCTGCCACCAGCCGGTGATTGCGAGGCGATCGTTGCCGGCCCAGGGCGCGACCAGGCTCACCGCGTGGCCGGTCGGCACCGCGAACAGCGAAAGGCTGTTGGCGCGCGGCAGGAAGGTCTCGACCACCTGGCCGGTATCGTCGATGAACTGCAGCAACCCGCCCCAGTCCGCCTCCCAGTGCGGCGTCAGGTTGAGCACGTAGGCGTACAGGCGGCCTTCGCGGCTGTCGATGTCCGTGTGCCGGCGCAGGAACTGGCCCGGGCGGTACCGCGTGGCCTGGGCATTGACCCGGCGGATCCGCGGATCGCCGCTCAGCGCCTGGGCGAAGGCGATGTACTGGGGCGAGTTGAAGACTTCCAGCAGGCGATGCAGCAGCAGGCCTGGATCGCGCCCCTGTTGGTATGCCGACACCATCATGTAGCTGTCGTAGGCGAAGCGATAGCCGTCGTCGCCCGCCTGGCCCCGCGCCGACGCCGCCGTGCGGGCGAACAGCGCCGTGCGCGCGGCCTCGTCCATCGCGCCGTAGGCGGCTGGATCGAGGGTGCGCGGGCCCTCGCCGTCGCGCAGGGCGAGGGTCCAGGGCACCTCGCGCTCCAGGCATTCGCGCAGCCGGTCGGCGGCCTCGGCCTGCAGGAATTCGGGCACCTGCACGCGACGCTCGCGCTGCAACGCGCTGCGCCACGCGGGAAGGTCGAGTGCGTCGTTGATCATGGCGTCGCGGGCATCGAGGGAAACCGGGGATTCGCCGGGACGGGCCGCGGCGTCAGTAGCCGGCGGCCTGGCCGTCCTTGCGCGATTCGCTGGCGCCGATGTAGCCGCCCTCCGGGTTCACCTGGATCGCCTGGTAGCCGCCGTAGGGGCCGTGGGCGAAGCGAACGCTGTGGCCTTTCTGCATCAGCGCGCGCACGGTCTCGTAAGGGTAGCCGGTCTCCAGGTCGAGCTCGCCGCCGTCGCTCATGGCGACGGCCTGGCCCGCCGGTTCGGTGGAGCCGTCGTGCTGGATGCGCGGCGCATCGCCGGCTTCCTGCAGGTTCATGCCGAAGTCGACCATGTTGATGATGATCTGCGCGTGGCCCTGGGGCTGCATCGCACCACCCATCACGCCGAAGGACATCCACGGCTTGCCGTCGCGCGTGACGAACGCCGGGATGATGGTGTGGAACGGGCGCTTGCCCGGCGCGAAGCTGTTGGGGTGGCCGGGCTTGAGGACGAACTGCTCGCCGCGGTCCTGGAAGATGAAGCCCAGGCCGGGCGGTGCCATGCCGCTGCCCATGCCGCGGTAGTTGGACTGGATCAGCGAGACCATCATGCCGTCGGCGTCGGCGACGGTCATGTAGATGGTGTCGCCTTCGTTGAGCTGCGGGATCACGCCCGGCTCGGCGGCCTTCATCGCCCGGTCCATGGAGATCAATGCGCGTCGCTCGGCGGCGTAGTCCTTGGACACCAGCCGCTCCACCGGCGTGCGGTAGAAGTCCGGATCGGCATAGGACGCCGCGCGGTCGGCGAAGGCGAGCTTCTTGGCCTCGGCGAACAGGTGCACGTGCTCGGGGCTGCCGAAGCCGTAGGACTTCAGGTCGTAGCCTTCCAGGATGTTGAGGATCTGCAAAGCGGCGATGCCCTGCCCGTTCGGCGGCAGCTCCCAGACGTCGTAGCCGCGGTAGTTGGTGCTGACCGGCTCGACCCATTCGCCTTCGTGCGCGGCCAGGTCCTCGTAGCGCAGGAAGCCGTCGTTGGCCTTGAAGTAGGCGTCGATCCGGCGCGCGATGTCGCCCTTGTAGAACGCGTCGCGGCCGCCCTCGGCGATCGCCTCCAGGGTGTTGGCCAGGTTGGGGTTGCGCCACATCTCGCCGGTGCGCGGGCCGCGCTTGCCGTCGACGGTGAACTGCTCGGCGAAGCCCGGCCACTTCGACAGCACCGGCACGCTGCGGCCCCAGTAGTAGGCGATGACCTGGTGCACAGGGTGGCCCTCGCGGGCGTAGCGGATGGCGGGGGCGAGGTCCTCGGCGATCGGTCGGCGGCCGAAGCGGCCGTGCAGCGCGAACCAGGCGTCGACCGTCCCCGGCACCGTCACCGGCAACGGGCCATGCGGCGGCACCGCGGTCAGGCCGCGGCGCTGGAATTCCTCGAGGGTCAGCCCGCGGGGGGAGCGCCCCGAGCCGTTGTAGCCGTACAGCTTCCGGGTCTTCGGATCCCAGACGATCGCGAACAGGTCGCCGCCGACGCCGTTGCCGGTGGGCTCCATCAGGCCGAGCGTCGCGTTGGCGGCGATCGCCGCGTCGACCGCGCTGCCTCCGCTTTTCATCACGTCCAGCGCCACCTGGGTCGCGAGCGGATGCGAGGTCGCTGCCATCGCATGCGGGGCGTAGACCTCGCTGCGGGTGGCGAAGGCCTCGCCGACGACGCGGTCGGCGGCGGGGGCGGCGGGGATGGCCAGCGCTAGCGCGAGGCCCAGGGAGGAGAGTGCAAGCAGTCGGCGCATGGCGGCGGTGGCGCGGCCCGCGGCCGCGTTGGTGGAAAGTCCCATCCTAACGCGCGGGCCGGAGGCTTGCCGATCCGCCAAGGGACGTTCTTTTCCAAACCGAAGGGCGAATGGCGTGCCCGGGCAGCGTGCGTCCCGAGCCCCGCAACGTCACCCCAGCGAACGCTGGGCTCCAGCCTTGGCCCTACCGGTGCCCCGGGTGCGCTTCGCTTACCCGGGCTACGCGGCTGGCGATCAGGTGTCCCCGTGGCTTCGTAGGATGGGTAGCGCGAAGCAAAACCCATCATTCATCGTGCATGCAATCCCGCGACGGTGGGTTTCGCCTTCGGCTCTACCCACCCTACGGCCAGGTCGCAGCCCGGCCCCATCCGGCAGTCCCGCCCACCCCTGCCCAGCGCAGCGCGCTGGGCGCTCGGCAGGACCGCGCGGCAATGCCGCGCATGCGGTCTGCCTCACCCCAGCGAATGCTGGGGTCCAGCCTTGGTCGTACCGGGCCCCCGGGTGCGCTTCGCTTACCCGGGCTACGCGGCGGGCGATCAGGTATCCGTGGCTTCGTAGGATGGGTAGCGCGAAGCAAAACCCATCGTGCACGCTAGCCGGAGTCCATGGTGGGTATCGCCTTCGGCTCGACCCACCCGACGACCCATCCCGCCACCCTCATGGGCCCTCATGCCGGAAGTCCCGGCTGCGCGGCACGAGGGCCGTCCTCGATCCCGGCAGGTGCGATGCCTTCACGGACAGATTGATCGCCCGCTGGCAAACGCGGCGCCAGGGAATTTCGCAAACGGTCCCGTGCGCCCCCGACCCGGGAGAAGAACCAAAAGACAGGGCCGCCCGAAGGCGGCCCTGCGTTGCGTCCGTCGATGTGGGCGGCGCGCCGTCGCGGCTCAGGGCCAGCTCGGCGGATTCGCCTTCCAGGCGGCCTGGACCTCGGCGAGGGTCGCGCGCTCGTCGTCGCGCCAGTCGGGCAGCAGCTCGGCATAACGCGAGGTGCCGCGCCACTGGTCGGGCTCGCTGCGCACGGCGGCGGCATACCACTGCACGGCTTCGTCCTTGCGATCGACCGACCACAGGGCCATGGCCAGGGTCTGCGGCATCCAGCTGCCGGTGATGTTGCGCGCCGTCACCAGCTCGACCCACTGCGTCAGCGCGGCCTCGTGGTCGCCGCTGCGGTAGAGGTCCCAGGCGTAGTTCCACTTGGCCGCGCGCCACAACGTATTGCCGCTGCCCAGGCCACCGAGGGCGCGCTGGTACAGCGCCTGGCCGACCTCGATGCGGCCGGCCTCCATTGCCATGTGGCCCAACTGGGCCGCCTCGGCGTTGGCATGCGGGTCGCGCTGGATGGTCGCCAGCAGGCGCTCCATCGCGGCTTCACCGGTCTCGTTGACGGCGATGATCGACTTGGTCGCGTGGCTGTCGGCGTCGAAGTAGAACTCGACGGGCCTGGGCAGGGTCTGCGCCAGGGCGGAGAAAGACGTGGCGAACAGCGTCGCCAGGATCAGCAAGCGTAGTTTCATCGTGGGGCCCCCTGTAACTCCTTATAGGATACCCCGACTGCGGCGGGAGACGCAGGAAACAGCGCGTTTTCCAGCCTCGTCGGGGCATTGCCCGTTCAGGAACCCTGTTTTCAGGGCGCGCGCGGCACCAGCGTCGCGCGATCGAGCACCCACATCGTCGGACGGGTGTCCCCGGTGGCGCGGATGCACAGGTCCTGGCGGCCGCCGGTGCCGGGCGGCAACGCGACCTCCAGGTCGACGAAGCCATCCGCGCCCGGCGCCGCGGGCAGCGGCACCGTGGCCAGGCGTTCGCCCTCGCAGCCGCCGGCATTGACGAGCAGTTCGCCGTGCGGGCCGGTGGCCGGCTCGAAGCTGCGATGCGTCTCGTCGTGCGCCAGCTGGAAGTAGTACGGAATCCGCCCCAGGCGGACATCCAGCGCGGCGATGCCATCCAGGTCGGCGCCGTTCCACTGCCAACAGGGATAGAAGATCGTGACGTTGAAGATGGCGCGCTCGCCGTCGGCCGGGCCATCGTCCTCCAGGCGCAACAACAGTCGCCCGGCATCGGGGCATACCGCCAGCTGTTCGTCGGTGCGGCTGAGCATCGATGCGGCATCGAACTCGAAGGCCTGCGGCGTTGCCAGCGGTCGGCCTTCGAAGAACGCAGCGGCCTTCAACTCGACCGGCAAGGGCAACTCCAGTGCCGCGTCGTAGACCGGTGAACCGGCGCCGGGCTCGCTCCCGTCGGTGGTGTAGCGCACTTCGTATTCGAGCGGATTGGACAGGCGGATCGACGCCGTGCCGGCGGCGCGGTCGTCCTCGGCCACGGCCTGCACCTGGAAGGGCGTCTTCGCGTAGCGGATGCCGAGCAGGTCATAGCGGTGCAGTTGCGCGGGCAGGCGCTGGCGGAAGTCGGCCCAGTCCTTACCGGCGGCGGGCGTCCAGCCGGTCTCGGCGACCGCCGCCAGGCGTGGGAAGACGTTGTGCTCCAGGCGCTCGTCGAAGCGGGTGTGCTCGGTGAACATCGTCGCCTGCAGGCCCAGGATGTGCTTGCGCTGGGTTTCGTCGAGCGCAGCGGGCACCGGGTCGAAGGCGTAGACCTGCTGCAGCGGGATGGTGGCCGGGCGGCCGGGGGTCTCGTTCGGCGAGTCGGTCTGCAGGTAGTCCATGTAGAGGTCGGACACCGGCGCCATCACCACGTCGTGGCCCTTGCGCGCGGCGTCGATACCGCCTTCGATGCCGCGCCACGACATCACCGTGGCCTCGTCCGGCAGGTCGGCCTCGAGGATCTCGTCCCAGCCGATCAGGCGCTTGTCGTGCGCGGCGAGGAACGTCTCCAGGCGCTCGACCATCAGGCCCTGCATGGCCATCTCGTCCTTCGCGCCGGCCTCGCGCATGTGCTGCTGCACGCGCGGCGAGGCTTCCCACTGGTCCTTGACGGCCTCGTCGCCGCCGATGTGCACGTACGGGCCCGGGAAAAGCCCGATCATTTCGGTCAGCACGTTCTCCAGGAAGACCATGGTGTCCTCCTCGGTGTTGAACAGATTGGGGAAGACGCCCCACTCGTTGGACGGCACCAGCGGCGTATCGATCGTGCCCAGTTCCGGATAGGCCGCGATCGCCGCGGTCGCATGCCCGGGGATGTCCAGCTCGGGCACCACCGTGATGTGGCGCGCGGCGGCATAGGCGACGACCTCGCGGACCTGGTCCTGGGTGTAGAAGCCGCAGTAGGGACGTGGCTCGCCGGTGGCGGGGTCCTTGCCGCCGTCGCCGGCGGGCAGGCGGCAGGCACCCACGTCGGTCAGCTTCGGGTAACGCTTGATCTCGATCCGCCAGCCCTGGTCGTCGGTCAGGTGCCAGTGGAAGGTGTTCATCTTCTGCAGCGCCATGGTGTCGAGCAGCTTCTTGATCTCGTCCAGGCTCTGGAAGTGGCGCGCGGAATCGAGCATGAAGCCGCGCCACGCGAAGCGAGGCGCATCGTCGATCCGCAGCGCCGGGATGCGGCCGTCGGCGCCGGGATTGGCGGCCAGTTGCCACAGGGTCGCCGCGCCGCGGGACAGGCCGGTGGGCGTGGCGGCACTGAGCTCGATGCCCGAAGGCGCGACCTGCAGGCGATAGGCCTCCGGCGAATCCGCCTTGAAGCCGGGATCGACGACGAAGCGGATGGCGCCCTCGCCTTCCTTGCCGGCGCCCGGCGCCAGCGCGATGCCGAGGGTGTCGCGCATGTAGGCGGCGAATCGCACGGCCTCGGCCTCGGCGCCTTCGCCCGAGGCCAGCAGCGGCGTGGACGCCGACAGAGTGAAATGACCCTGGCCTGCTTCCAGCGTGCGCGGGCGCGGGACGAGGTCGGGCGCCGGGATCGCGCCCGGCGCCTTGGCGACGCCCGTGGCGCTGTCGGGGTCGCCGCCCGGCGCGTTGCATGCCGCCAGCAGTGCGCAGGCCAGGCCCGCCGCGAAGAATCGTGTGGTCGCCCTGCGTGTGCTGCCGGTCATGCCGTCTCCCCCGCTCGTATCGTTCGGATCCGTGTTGCGATGATCGCCCAATGGCGGGCGCCTTCGCGGAAATGGGGGCGGGCCCGCCAGAAGCGGGCCCGCCGGGTGGATCGCCGCGCCGGATGGCGCGGCCCTGCGCTTGCCTCAGTAGCTGAAGCGGAAGTTCAGGTAGTACTGGCGGCCGTTGGAGTACATCGCGTACGGGAGGACGCCCACGGCGCTGTCGGTGTAGTACGAGTAGGTCGGGTTGTTGAGGTTCAGGCCATCGAGCGACAGGCTCATCGCATCGTTGATCTTCCAGCCCAGCGACGCCGACACGGTACCGAAGTCGTCCTGGTAGAACGAGTCGGTGCGCGACACGCCAGCGTAGAAGGCCTCGCGGAAGGTATAGGCCACGCGCGCGTTGAAGCGCTCGTTCTCGAAGTACGCCGACAGGTTGTAGGTGTTGCGCGAGGCACCATTGAGCGGCTTGCCGTCGTCGGTCTCGCCGTCGGCGAAGGTGTAGTTGGCGGCGACGCCGAACCATTCGCCGATCGGCTGCTGGTAGCCGATCTCGTAGCCCTTCAGCTTGCCGTCGGTGTTGACCGGCACGGAGACCAGGTAATCCGAGTAGACGTCGGTACCGGCATCCTGGCTGGCCTGCTGGTCCTTGTACTGGATGGTCTGGTTGCCGAAGCTGATGTAGTCCTTCAGGTCCATCTGGAAGACGCTGAACGACAGCAGCGCGCGCGGGGCGAAGTACCACTCCAGCGAGGCGTCGAAGTTCGTCGAGACCAGCGGATCCAGGTCGGGGTTGCCGCCGCTGCCGGTGTGGGTCAGGTCGTCCAGGGTCAGCGAACCGGCCAGCGCGGAGTAGTCCGGGCGGGTCATGGTCTTGGACGCGGCGAAGCGCAGCAGCAGGTCGCTGCTGAGGTCGAACTTGACGTTCGCGCTCGGCAGCAGCTCGTCGTAGTCCTTGCTGTTGGTGACCTTCAGGTAGTCGCCGAACGCCGAGCCGGTGATCGCGCCCGGGATGCCCGAGCCGATCGGCAGGGCCTGGGTGTACTCGATGTCGCTGTCGGTCTTGACGTAGCGCAGGCCGAGGTTGCCGCTCCAGTTGTCGCCGGTGAAGTTGGCCTGCACATAGGCCGCGGAGTTCTTCTCGAACACGCCGTAGACGTCGGAGAAGTAGAAGCGCTCGGGATAGTTGCGGTTGGCGAAGTCGGCGTTGATCTGGGCCAGCTGGTCCGGGGTGTAGTACCAGATGCCGCCCGGGAAGTTGCCGCCCAGGCCGTTGCCGAAGTCGCCCGGGTAGTGGCCGCCGGTGGTCGGGTAGGCGGTGATGTCCTGCCACGGCGACGCCCAGTTCGGGCCCTGCGCGATCTCGTAGTCGTTGCTGCGCTCGTGCTCGGCGTATCGCACGCCGAAGTCCAGCGAGGACAGCACGCTGTCGCTCATCGTGAACAGGGTGCCGTCGGCGGCGAACCAGTCTTCCTTGTCCAGCACGTCGATGCCCTGGCCACCGAAGATCCAGCCGAAGTCCGGACGGTGGGTCGAGGGCGTGTTGTTGCCGCCCAGGCTCCAGTCGATCGCTTCGTCGATGCCGTGCATCGACCAGCTGGCGCCGCCGTTGGGGGCGATGCCGGTCTCGAGCACGTCCTGGGTCTCGCTGCGGCCGTTGCCCTTGGTGGTGCCGGCCTGGAAGTGGAAGTCCAGGTTGTCGGTCGCCTGCCAGTCGGCCTCGAGGGCCAGGTACTTCGACTCGGACGACGCGCCCGGGCGGGAGATCATGTCGTAGACGCCGTACGGCACTTCGGTGCCGCCGGTCACCGCCGGGTACACGGCGTGGGTGAGCAGGTTGCCGTCGACCACATAACCCGGTTCCGGGGCGCGGATGCCTGCGAACTGGCTCGTCCACATCATGTAGTTGCGGTTGTAGTTGTCGGCCTCGAGCTTGGAGTAGAAGCCGTTGAGGTCGAGCGTCAGGTTGTCGGTCGGCTTGAACTGCACGTCCAGCACGCCGCCGCGGCGCTCGCGCTTCTGCTCGAACAGCACCGCGCCGAGCAGGTTCGGGTAGAGCACGCCGGCGAGGTCGGGGTTGGTCGCGGTGACCGGCGCGTCATAGGCGATCTGGCCGTAGCCGCCGACCACTTCCTGGCCGTCGCGGCGCAGGCTGCGCTCCTGGTAGAAGGCCTGCAGCAGCACGCCCAGGTTGTTGGCGTCGTTCTTCCAGTTGAACAGCGCGCTGACCTGCGGGTCGGTCTCGCCGGCCAGGTCCGAATGCACCGCGCCAACCGAGCCGGAGATGGTCAGCTGGTCGGGGTACTGCAGCGGCTTGCGGGTGATGATGTCGACCGAGCCGGCACTGCCGCCCTCGACCAGCTTGGCCTCGGAGGACTTGTGCACCACGACCTGGTCCACGATCTCGGCCGGCAGCAGCGAGTAGCTGACGCTGCGGCCGACGTTGGCGACCTGGCTCAGCACGAACCAGTCGCCGGTGCCGATGGAGTGGCCGTTGACCAGGGTCTGGGTCAGGCTCGGGTTGGTGCCGCGCAGGCTGACGCGGTCGGCTTCGTCGAAGCCGCCCTCGCTGGCGCTGGAGGAGCTGATGTTCACGCCCGGCAGCTGCTGCAGGGCGTCGGCCACGTTCTTGGCCGGCAGCTTGCCGATGTCCTCGGCGCTGACCGCCTCGACATGGGTCGCCGCGTCACGCTTGGTGTCGAGGGACTTCTCGAGGCTGCCGCGGATGCCGGTAACGATGATCGTGTCCAGGTCGGTGGCATCGTCGCGGGTGCCGGCGGCCTGGGGATTGTCGGATGGGGCGTCGGCCGGAGCGTCCTGCGCGGTCGCGGTGGCCGAAACCATCAAGGCTGCGACGATGCTCGCCGACAGCATGGATTTGCGAAGCTTCATTGTGTTCTCTCTCCCTCGGTTTCGTATCCGGCCTACGCTTCCCTTCTTGGCGGGGCTGGCGTGGTCCGGTGTGTCGATGCCGACCGGCACGGACCGGGCGGCGCTTCGTTGCTACGGTCGGTTCAGTCGGTGCGCGCATGCTCCAGGTACCAGCTGGCGGCACCGATGACGCCCAGCCGGTCGTTCTCGATCAGGCGGACCGGCAGGCGCTCGAGCACCGGCTGCATCGCCCCCTTGTCGCGCAGGCGGGCCAGGAACTGGCTGTCTGCGAGGAAATCCTTCAGCTGCGGCAGGATGCCGCCCGCGATGAACACCGCGCGGGCGCTGCTGGTGACGGCGAGGTCGCCGATCACGCTGCCCAGCAGCGCGCAGAACGTCAGCACCGCCTCGCGCGCCACCGCGTCGCCCTCGCGGGCCGCGGCGGTGATGCCGGCCGGCGCCAGGGTGATCGGGCGGGTGCCGTCGATGGCGCACAGCGCCCGGTAGATGTTGGCCAGGCCCGGCCCGGACACGAGGTCCTCGTTGGGCACGTGCGCGCCGCGCTGCTGCAGCTGGCGCAGGATCTCGATCTCGCGTGCGTTGCCGGGCGAGAACGCGGCGTGGCCGGCCTCGGTCGGCAGCACGACGGTGCCGCCGCGATGCGGGACACGGACCGCCGCGCCCAGGCCCGTGCCCGGGCCGATCACCAGGACCGGGCCGGGCTCGATCGCGTCGACGCCGGGCGTGAGCAGGGTCGAATCGGCCGGCTCCATGCACTGGGCGGCATGGGCGGCAGCCTGGAAGTCGTTGATGAAGAGCACCCGCTCCAGGCCCAGCGCGCGACGCAGCTCGGACAGCGAGACCTTCCAGCTGAGGTTGGCGTTGATGACCGCGTCGTCCAGGACCACGCCGGCGCAGGCGATGGCCACGCTCTCGACCGGGCCGGCACCGCCGGGGATGGCGGCGATGAAGTCGGACAGGATCTCCGCCAGGCCCGGATAGTCGGCGCAGGCGTACTTGCGATGCGCCAGCACGGCGATGGGCGACTCGTCCGGGCCGCCGGCGCGGACCAGGCCCACGCGGGTATGCGTGCCGCCGACGTCGGCGGCGATGAAACGACCGCGCGCGGACGCGGCGAACTTTTCCGCTGCGCTCATGCGGCCGGCGTCCCGCAGGACAGGGCGGGGTGGAAGACCGTCATCGGGCCGACATCCATGCGATTGAAGAAGTTGTGACATGTGCTGCTGCATTCCCCTTTCATCCGGCCTCCGCGTCTCCCCGCCCGGTGTGCGATCCGAGACTGCTCCAGTCTTGACAACGATGTCAACACTTCGGACAAAAAAATCACCGAGAGCCCCGAACAACCGTCACGATTCCGTGAATTTGCTGCGGCGCAGCATAAGCTTTTGCGCCTGAAAGCCCGGTATAAGTGGGTCCTGCAACATTGCTGGCTTACAGGACAATCTTGTGACAACGTGCAGTCAACGACTGCCGGCAAGGTCCAGGCCAGTCCACACCACAGGCGGGACGTCCCGCCGTTCCGGAGGGGAGTCCGTACATGTCATCCACCACTGCCACCGAAATCGCCGGCCAGGGCGGCGCGCAGCGCCACCTCGGCTCGATGGCGATCATCGGCCTGCTGTTCTTCATCTTCGGCTTCGTCACCTGGCTCAACGGCCCGCTGATCGGCTTCGCCAAGCTGGCCTTCGACGTCAGCGAGTCCGCGGCCTTCCTGATCCCGTTCGCGTTCTACATCTCCTACTTCTTCCTCGCCCTGCCGTCCTCGGTGATCCTGAAGAAGACCGGCATGAAGAAGGGCATGGCGCTGGCCCTGCTGGTCATGGCGGTGGGGGCCGCGGTGTTCGGCCAGTACACGACGCAACGCTTCTATCCGGGCGCGGTCACCGGCATCTTCATCATCGGCACCGGCCTGGCGATCCTGCAGACCGCGGCCAATCCCTACATCTCCATCCTCGGCCCGATCGAGGGCGCAGCGCAGCGCATCGCGGTGATGGGCATCTGCAACAAGCTCGCCGGCATCGCCGCGCCGCTGCTGCTCGGCGCGCTGGTCCTGCACGGCATGGGCGACCTGGCTGCCCAGGTCGAAGGCGCGGACGCGGCGACCAAGGACGCCCTGCTCAACGAGTTCGCCTCGCGCATCCACGATCCCTACATGGTCATGGCCGGCCTGCTGGCGCTGGTCGCGGTCGGCGTGCTGTTCTCGCCGTTGCCGGAAATCCGCCCCGAGGAAGCGAACGCCGAGTCCGCCGGCGGCAAGCGCAGCCTGTTCCAGTACCCGCACCTGTGGCTGGGCGCGGCCTGCCTGTTCGCCTACGTGGGCGTCGAAGTGATGGCCGGCGACGCGATCGGCATCTACGGCGAATCGCTCGGCCTGCCGCTGGACCACACCAAGTTCTTCACCTCGCTCACCCTGGGCGGCATGCTGGTCGGCTACCTGGTGGGCCTGGTCACCATCCCGCGTTACATCTCGCAGGAACGCTACCTCTCGGTGTCGGCCGTCCTGGGCGTGCTGTTCACCATCGGCGCGTTCCTCACCAGCGGCTATGTCTCGGTGGCCTTCGTGGCGTTGCTGGGCTTCGCCAACGCGATGATGTGGCCGGCGATCTTCCCGCTGGCGATCCGTGGCCTGGGCCGGCTCACCGAATACGGCTCTGCGATCATGATCATGGGCATCGCAGGTGGCGCGGTGATCCCGCAGCTGTTCGCCCACTTCAAGCAAGCGCACGACTTCCAGTGGGTGTTCCTGCTGCTGATGGTGCCGTGCTACCTGTACATCCTGTATTTCGCGCGCGCCGGCCATCGTGCCGGGCTGCCGAAGGCGGGATGAGCACCGGCGGCGCGCCCGGTGTTCCCGGCGCGCGCCGCGGACGTTACGCTAGGCCATTGACCCGAACAACCGAGGTTCCGGTGCGCCGACCCACGATCAAAGACGTCGCCGAACGCGCCGAAGTCTCGCTCAAGACCGTTTCGCGGGTCATCAACGACGAACCCGGGGTGCGCGCCCGCACCCGCGAGCGCGTCAACGAGGCGATCAGCGAACTGGGCTACCGCCCCGACCCCTCTGCGCGCAGCCTGCGCAGCGCGCAGCCCTACGCGCTGGGCGTGGTCTACGACAACCCGAACCCCTACTACATCATCGCGGTGCAGAACGGCGTGCTCTCGGCCTGCCGGGAAACCGGCTACGGCCTGCAGATCCACCCCTGCGACGCCTCCTCGCCGGTGCTCGCCGCGGACCTGATCGACCTCGTGCAGGGCGCCCGCCTGGCCGGGCTGGTGCTGGCGCCGCCGATGTCCGAGCAGATGGAGCTGGTCAAGGCGCTGGTCGCGCAGGACATCAAGCTGGTGCGCATCGTCTCCGCCGCGGCCGACCCGCACGACGGCGCGCCCTGCGTGTGGGTGGACGACCACGATGCCGCCTACGACATCACCGAGCACCTGATCCAGCTCGGCCACCAGCGCATCGGCTTCCTGTGGGGCGGTACCTCGCACAAGTCCAGCAGGGAGCGCTACAAGGGGTATGCCAAGGCCCTGGCCGACTACGGCATCGAAGAGGACGAGACCCTCGTCCTGCCCGGCGACTATTCCTTCGACGACGGCTTCCGCGGCGCACGACGCCTGCTGGCCCTGCCCGACCGCCCGACGGCGATCTTCGGCAGCAACGACGAGATCGCCGCCGGCGTGCTGGCCGCGGCCCGTTCGAGCGGCCTGAACGTGCCCTACGACCTGTCCATCGCCGGCTTCGAGGACAGCCCGTTCTCCAAGCAGTCCTGGCCCCCGCTCACCACGGCCAGCCAGGCCACCGAGGCGATCGCGCGCCACGCCACCTACCGCTTGATCGCCGAGTTGCGGCGCGACAACGAAACCCCCATCGACACCCACCCCAACGAGGGTTTCAGCCCGGTGCTGGTGGTCCGCGGTTCGACCGCGCCGCCCCGGCCCAAGGCCTGAGGGCGGCGGGCGGGCGCGCTCAGTCGCCGCGCAACTGCGACGCCGCCAGCGCCAGGGCCTCGATGGCCTGCCAGTCGCCGGCGCGCATCAGCGCCGCCGGCGTGCACCACGAACCGCCGACGCAGGCCACGTTCGGCGTGGCCAGGTAGTCCAGTGCGTTCTTGACGCCAATGCCGCCGGTCGCGCAGAAGCGGATCTCCGGCATCGGGCCGTGCAGGCTGCGCAGCAGGGCAGTACCGCCGGCGGCCTCGGCGGGGAAGAATTTCTGGAACACGAAGCCCTGCTCGGCCAGGGTCATCGCCTCCGAGGCCGTGGCGGCGCCGGGCAGCCAGCCCACGTCGTGGCCGCGTGCGGCGGCGACCAGGTCCGGGCTGGCGCCGGGCGAGACGGCGAAACGCGCGCCGGCCTTCGCCGAAGCGTCCAGGTCGGCCGGACGACGCACCGTGCCCGTGCCGACCACGGCGTCGGGGACTTCGTCGGCGATCGCACGCACCGCGTCCAGCGCGGCGGCGGTCCGCAGGGTCACCTCGATCACCGGCAAGCCGCCGGCCACCAGCGCGCGCGCCAGCGGCACCGCCTGGCGGGCATCGTCGATCACGACCACGGGGATCACCGGGGCCAGGTGCAGCACTTTCTCGATCAGGGTCATCAGGGTCTCCGTGGAAGGCCGCTGGCGCGCACCCGGCGGGCGCACGCGCGATGGGGAAGGGAGCGCGGTGCCGCTCAGGCCGCGCTCGCGTCGAAGGCGCTGGCCCCGCGCGTGGCCGGACCGGCGACGCGACGGAACAGGTCGAACAGCTCGCGACCCATGCCGGCGTGGTGGCTGGCCAGGTCGGCCGTGGCCGCTTCGCGGGCCTCGAACGTGGCCGCGTCCACCACCGCCTCCAGGGTGCCGGCGACGGCATCGACACGGACCACGTCGCCGTCGCGCAGGCGCGCCAGCGGCCCGCCGCAGGCGGCCTCGGGGCTGACGTGGATCGCCGCGGGCACCTGCCCCGACGCGCCGGACATGCGGCCGTCGGTGACCAGGGCGACGCGATGGCCGCGCTTCTGCAACACGCCCAGGGTCGGCGTGAGCTGGTGGAGCTCGGGCATGCCATTGGCCTGCGGCCCCTGGAAGCGGACGACCACGACCACGTCGCGGTCGAGCTCGCCCTGCTCGAAGGCATGCTTGACTTCGCCCTGCTCGCTGAAGATCCGGCACGGCGCCTCGACGACCTGGCGGTCGTCCGGTACCGCGGAGACCTTGATCGCTCCCGTGCCGAGGTTGCCGCGCAACACGCGCAGCCCGCCGTCGGCACGGAACGGCTCGGCCACCGGACGCAGCACGGAGAGAGCGGCGCTGCGCCCGGGGGCCGGCACATGGACCAGGCCGCCGGCCTCGTCGAGGCCCGCCTCCACGCGGTAGCGCGCCAGGCCCGGCCCGGCGACGGTTTCCACGTCGCCATGCAGCAGGCCGGCATCGAGCAGCTCGCCGATCATGAAGGCCAGCCCGCCGGCGGCATGGAAGTGGTTCACGTCGGCGCTGCCGTTGGGATACACGCGCGCCAGCAGCGGGACCACCGACGACAGCGCGTCGAAGTCCTCGAGCCTGAGCTCGATCCCGGCCGCCGCGGCGATCGCGACGATGTGCAGCAGGTGGTTGGTGGAGCCGCCGGTCGCGTGCAGGCCGACGACGCCGTTGACGATGGCGCGCTCGTCGACCAGCCGTCCCACCGGCCGGTAGTCATCGCCCAGCGCGGTGATCGCCGCGGCGCGCCGCGCCGCCTCGGCGGTCAACGCATCGCGCAGGGGGGTGTTGGGATTGACGAAGCTGGCGCCCGGCAGGTGCAGGCCCATGATCTCCATCAGCATCTGGTTGGAGTTGGCGGTGCCGTAGAAGGTGCAGGTCCCGGGCGCGTGGTAGCTCGCCGATTCGGCCTCCAGCAGCTCCTCGCGCGTGGCCTTGCCCTCGGCGTAGCGCTGGCGCACGCGCGACTTCTCGTCGTTGGGGATGCCCGAGGGCATCGGTCCGGCCGGCACGAAGATCGCCGGCAGGTGGCCGAAGCTCAGCGCCCCGATCAGCAGCCCGGGCACGATCTTGTCGCAGACGCCCAGGTACAGCGCGGCGTCGAACATGTCGTGCGACAGCGCGACCGCGGTCGAGAGCGCGATCACGTCGCGGGAGAACAGGCTCAGCTCCATGCCCGCCCGGCCCTGGGTGACGCCGTCGCACATCGCCGGCACGCCGCCGGCGACCTGCGCGGTGGCGCCGGCATTGCGCGCGGCGTTCTTGATCAGGAACGGGAAACGCTCGAAGGGCTGGTGCGCCGAGAGCATGTCGTTATAGGCGGTGACGATGCCCAGGTTGGGCGCGTGGCCGTCGCGCAGCGCGTCCTTGTCCGCGGGTCCGCAGGCGGCAAAGCCGTGGGCGAGGTTGCCGCACGAGAGGGTGGCCCGGTGCGGGCCCTGGCCGGCGGCGGCGTCGATCCGCGCCAGGTAGGCCGCGCGCGCGTCGCGGCTGCGGGCGCGGATGCGTTCGGTGACCTCGGCGATGGTGGGATGCAGGGAAACCATGGTGACCTCGTTGTGTGTTCGATGCCGCGGGCCGCTTGCGCGGGGCCCGCGTCCGGACCTGCGCGATGTGTGGCGGGCTGTCCCGCCTCAGTGTCGCGCAGGGCGCGGCGCGTGCGCCTTCACGGGCACCAGTACAGCGCCGGCGGCGTGGGCGCGCCGGCCAGCAGTGCACGCACCGGGAGCGTGGAACGCGGGTCGCCGGCCGCCCCGTCCAGCACGCGGCGCTTGCGATCGCCTTCGATGTGCAGGTAGACGGACGGCGCGGTGAAGATCGCGCTGAGGGTGAGCGTCATCCGCGGCTCGGGCGCGTTGGCCGAGCGCACCGCGAGCGCGGGGGCGCGGCCGCGCGGCTGCAGGCCGATCTCGCGCAGGCCCGGCGTGTCCAGGCCCAGGTCCGGGAACAGGGACGCGACATGGCCGTCCTCGCCCATGCCCAGCACCGCCACGTCAAGCGGCAGGGCCTCGTTGGCGATGCGGCTGAGCACCGGCAACAGCGCGGCCTCGGGACTGGGGCTGGGCCGGTAGAGCGGCAGGAAGCGCGCCTGCGCCGCCTCGCCCTGCAGCAGGTTCTCGCGGATCAGGCGCTCGTTCGAGCGCTCGTGGCGACCGTGGACCCAGCGGTCGTCGATCGGCAGCACGGTCACGCTCGCCCAGTCCAGCACCTGGCGGGACAGGGCCTGCATGAAGGCCTTCGGCGTGGAGCCGCCCGACAGCGCGACGCGCGCCCGGCCGCGGCGGGCGATCGCGCCGCGCAGGTCGGCGGCGACCGCGCGGGCCAGGGCCTCGGCGAGCGCGGCGCCATCGGCGAATTCATGTGTGTGCATCGGCAGCGGCATCGGTTCGACCACCCTCAGTTCGGCGCGCATGGCGTTAGTCGGCGTCCTCATGCCAGGTCCTCCCGTCCCGTTCGATCAGGGCGACGGCGGCCGTGGGGCCCCAACCGCCGGCGGTGTAGGGCTTGGGCGCATCGCCGTTGGATTCCCAGGCATTGCGGATCGGGTCGATCCACTGCCAGGCGGCGTGCACTTCGTCGCGGCGCATGAACAGCATCGGATTGCCGCGGACCACGTCCATGATCAGGCGTTCGTAGGCATCGGGCTGGCGGCCGCCGAAGGTCTCGGCGTAGCTCAGGTCCATCGCCACCTCGCGCATGCGCAGCCCGCCCGGGCCCGGCACCTTGTTCATCAGCCACAGTTTCACGCCCTCGTCGGGCTGCAGGCGGATCACCAGCTTGTTGGGCGCCAGCGTGCGGCCGTGCTCGCCGTCGGTGAGCTCGCCGAAGATAGAATGCGGCACCTGGCGGAAGGTCACCACGATCTCGGACATGCGTTCGGGCAGGCGCTTGCCGGTGCGCAGGTAGAAGGGCACGCCGGCCCAGCGCCAGTTCTGCACCTCGGCCTTGATCGCGACGAAGGTCTCGGTGCGCGAGGGTTCTCCCAGTTCGTCCGGGTAGCCGGGCACCGCGCGTCCTTCCACCGCGCCGGCGCGGTACTGGCCGCGCACCGTCATGTTGACCGCATTGCCGTTGGTGATCGGGCGCAGCGCGCGCAGCACCTTGAGCTTCTCGTCGCGGATGGCGTCGGCGGCCAGCGATGCCGGCGGCTCCATCGCCACCAGGCACAGCAGCTGCAGCAGGTGGTTCTGGACCATGTCGCGCAGGGCGCCCGACTTGTCGTAGTAGGCCGCGCGCCCTTCCACGCCCACGGTCTCGGCGACGGTGATCTGCACGTGGTCGATGTGCTCGGCCTTCCAAAGCGGTTCGAACAGGGCGTTGCCGAAGCGCAGCGCGGTGAGGTTCTGCACCGTCTCCTTGCCCAGGTAGTGGTCGATGCGGAACACCTGGTGTTCCTCGAACACGCGCCCGAGGGCGTTGTTGATCGCATCGGCGCTGGCGCCGTCGCGGCCGATCGGCTTCTCGACCACCACGCGGGTGCCGGCGCCCGACAGCCCGTGGGCCTGCAGCCGATCGCCGACCAGGGCGAACAGGTCCGGGCCCACGGCCAGGTAGAACACGCGCACGCGGCCCGGGTCGTTGCCGACCTCGGCGGCGAACTCCGGCCAGCCGGTGTCGCTGCCCAGGTCGAGCTGGCGGTAATGGAGCTTGGCCAGGAAGGGTTCGAGCGACGCCGCCACGCGCGGGTCGGCGTCGGCGTCCTTCTTCAGGGCCTCGCGCACGCGGTCGCGGTACTCGTCGTCGCTGCGGGCGTCGCGGGCGACGCCGTACAGGCGCGTGCCCTCGGCGATCTGGCCGTCGACATGGCGGTGCAGCAGGGCGGGCAGCAGCTTGCGCAGCGCCAGGTCGCCGGTGCCACCGAAGATCACCAGGTCGAAGGGGTCCAGTGGCGCGGGATTGGACGGCGGGGCGTGCAGTGTCATGGAGGGCGGTGTCCGGTAAGGGAGCGGGCAGGCCCGGAGGGGCCCTGCCATTGAAGATACCTGTTAGATACCAATTACGCAAACACCCCGTGCAACAAGGCTGTCATAGGCGTAAAGGCCGCGGTGTTGCCGTAAGTGGTCTCTGACTGGTATCTTTTCCGCATGCACGACTACCTGGCCAGTGAATACCACCGCCAATCGGCCACGCGCCGCGCCCCGGCCTACCAGCACCTGCGCCGCACCCTGCAGCACGCCATCGAGAACGGCGAGCTGACCGCGGGACAGGCCTTGCCGGGCGAGCGCGAACTGGGGCGCCTGCTCGACCTCTCGCGCGTCACCGTGCGCAAGGCGATCTCGGGCCTGGTCGAGGACGGCCTGCTGATGCAGCGCCAGGGCGCCGGCACCTTCGTTGCCGAGCGCATCGTCAAGTCGTTCTCGGCCCTGACCAGCTTCACCGACGACCTGCGCGCGCGCGGGCTGGACCCGCGCTCGGAGTTCCTCGAGCGCAGCGTCGGCGAAGTCACGCCCGAGGAGGCGATGGCCCTCAACCTCTCGCCCGGTGCCCAGGTCGTGCGCTACTACCGCCTGCGTACCGCCAACGACACCGCGCTGGCGCTGGAACGCACGGTGGTGCCGGCCGACATCCTGTCCGACCCCGCGCAGGTGGAGAACTCGCTGTACGCCGCCTTCGAGAAACTGGGCGTCCGTCCCGCGCGCGCCCTGCAGCGGCTGCGCGCGATCGCCTTCGACGCCGAACAGGCACGGCTGATGCGCCTGCCCGAAGGCAGCCCGGGACTGTTCATCGAGCGACGGACCTTCCTCGACGACGGCCGCGTGGTCGAGTTCACCCGGTCCTTCTATCGCGGCGATGCCTACGACTTCGTCGCCGAACTGCACAGCGAATGAGCCCTCCCCGCCCCGTTGCCGAGACCCCGCCTTGAACGCACCCCTGGATACCACCGCCATGGCCGCACGCGCGCTCCGCGCCGAAGACACCCTGATGTTCGCCGAGGCCGCCGAAGCCGCCGATGCGGTCGCGCGGCAGTTCCAGGCCAATGCCGCCACCATCGACGCGCTGGTCGAGCGCCTGCGCGCCGACCCGCCGCGCTTCATCGTCACCTGCGCGCGCGGCAGCTCCGACCACGCCGCCACCTACGGCAAGTACCTGTTCGAGACCACGCTTGGCCTGGTGACCGCCTCGGCCTCGCCCTCGGTGGGCTCGGTCTACGCGATCCAGCCGAAGATGGAGGGCGCGCTGTTCGTGGCCATCTCGCAGTCGGGCAAGAGCCCCGACCTGCTGCGCAACGCCGAGATCGCCAAGGACGCCGGCGCCATCGTGGTCGCCCTGGTCAACGTCGCCGACTCGCCGCTGGCGCGCCTGGCCGACACCGTGCTGCCGCTGCATGCCGGGCCCGAGCGCAGTGTCGCGGCCACCAAGAGCTACCTCTGCTCGCTGGCCGCCCTGTTGCAACTGACCGCGCGCTGGAGCGGCAACACCGACCTGCTCGCGGCCACCGACGGACTCCCCGCCGCGCTCCGCGAGGCCTGGTCGCAGGACTGGACACCGGTCGTGGACGGCCTGCGCGAGGCGCGCAACCTGTTCGTGCTCGGGCGTGGCCTGGGCCTGGGTGCGGCGCAGGAAGCGGCGCTGAAGTTCAAGGAAACCAGCGGCCTGCATGCCGAGGCCTTCTCCTCGGCCGAGGTCAAGCACGGCCCGATGGCGATCGTCGGCCCCGGCTTCCCGGTGCTGGCCTTCGGGCAGGACGACGACACCGGCGCCGGTACCGCGGCGGTCGCCGCCGAGTTCCGCCAGCGCGGGGCGCCGGTATGGCTGGCGATGCCCGGCCAGGCGCCCGGCGAAGGCCGACTGTCGCTCGCCGCCTCGACCCACCCGGCCGTCACCCCGCTGCTGACCGTCCAGTCCTTCTACAAGGCGGTCAACGCCCTTGCCGTCGCCCGCGGCCACAACCCCGACCTGCCCCCGCACCTCAACAAGGTGACGGAGACGGTTTGATGGGGCGGGAATGGAGAAAGGGGAATCGGGAATGGTAAAGCGCCCGGTTTCCTGAAGACCCGCCCGCCCCGACAATTCCCCATTCCCCATTCCCCATTCCCCATTCCCCATTCCCCATTCCCCATTCCCCATTCCCCATTCCCCATTCCCCATTCCCACCCAATGACTTCCCTCGCCTTCCACAACGGACACATCCTCACCGAACGCGGTTTCGCCGAAGGGCTGTGCGTGATCGTCGAGGACGGCCATGTCGCGGCAGTGGTGCCCGGCGCTGCGCCGACGGGGGTGGAGGCGGTCGACCTGCGCGGCGGCTACCTCGCGCCGGGCTTCATCGACACCCAGGTCAATGGCGGCGGCGACGTGCTGCTGAACGACGCCACCAGCGTGGATGGCGTGCGCCGCATCGCCCAGGCGCATCGCCGCTTCGGCACCACCGGCTTGCTGCCGACGCTGATCAGCGACGACGTCGCGGTCATGGAGAAGGCGATCGCGGCCGTGCGCGCGGCGATCGAAGCCGGCGTACCCGGCGTGCTGGGCATCCATCTCGAGGGGCCCTACCTGGCCGAAGCGCGCAAGGGCGTGCACGACCCGGCGAAGTTCCACACGCCCGGGACCGACGAGTTGGCGATGGTGGCGTCGCTCGGCGTCGGCAAGACCCTGCTGACCGTGGCGCCGGAGCGCTTCGAGCCCGATGTCCTGCGCGACCTCGTCGCGCGCGGGGTGATCCTCAGCGCCGGCCATACCGCCGCCGACTACGAGACGATGCGCCAGGGCTTCGCCGCCGGCATCACCGGCGTGACCCACCTCTTCAACGCGATGACGCCGATGAACAGCCGCGAGCCGGGCGGCGTGGGCGCCGCGCTCGACGACCCCGAGGCCTGGTGCGGCCTGATCGTCGATGGCTACCACGCCCACGATGCCAGCCTGCGCGTGGCGATCAATGCGCGGCCGCGCGGGCGGATGATGCTGGTCACCGACGCCATGCCGCCGGTCGGCGGCGAGCGCGAGGACTTCGAACTGTACGGCGTCACCATGACCTGCCGCGACGGTCGCTGCAGCACCGCCGACGGCACCCTGGCCGGCTCCGCCCTCGACATGGCCACCGCCGTGCGCAACACCGTGCAGCGCCTGGGGTTGCCGCTCGACGAAGCCTGCCGCATGGCCTCCACCTATCCCGCCGAGTTCCTCGGCCTGGGCCACGAACTGGGGCACATCGCGCCCGGCTACCGCGCCGACCTCGTCGCCCTCGACCCCGACCTGCAGGTCACCGGCACCTGGATCGACGGCCGCGCCTGATACGAATCCCCCGCCCTGCGCAGAATGGGTAGAGCCAAAGGCGAAACCCATCATCCCCGCCCGGCAGCCCCGGCGACGTACCCGTCCGCCCCGACAGCCCCGACGACGCAAGCCGGCCCGCCCGACGATGGGCTTTGCTTCGCGCTGCCCATCCTACGGCCCCACGGAATCCCGCCCTTCGTAGGATGGGTAGAGCCAAAGGCGAAACCCATCATCCCCGCCCGGCAACCCCGGCGACGTAACCGTCCGCCACGACGGGCGATGGGCTTTGCTTCGCGCTGCCCATCCTACGAGGCTACGAACGCTTCGCACCTCGTAGGATGGGTAGAGCCAAAGGCGAAACCCATCATCGCCGCCCCGTCCATCAAGACCGCTCCCCGAACCCTTGATCTACCGTGTCCGCCGCGCCCCAGTTCTTCGCTAACCGTCCCGCCTCGACCTCGCGATGGAACGTCGAATATGGCCACGCGGCGGCACACGCGACGTATCCATGCTTCACAGGATTGAAGTGCGTGTAATCGACATGCCGACGCATGTCCTCGTCGTCGCGGATGAGGTGTTCCCAATACCGTCGCTGCCATACGCCACGCTCACGCTTGCGGATGCGACTGGCGCTTCGCCGCTCGCCCTCCGCGATACGCCGCGAGAACAGCCCTTTGATCGTGCGCCAACGCAACGAGTAGTCGGCATCGCCGGGCGGCAGTGTCCACACCGCATGCAGATGGTCGGGCATCACCACCATCGCGTCGATGGCGAAGGGATGCCTCTTCCGAACGTGGCGGATCGACTCCCGCAACACATCGATCCGGTCGACAAGCAGGCGGCTGCGCCTGTCCGCCAGGTTGACGGTGAAGAACCAGGTCGCGCCTGGCACATACGCACGACGGTATCGGGTCATCCTTGACCTCCATTGCAACGAGGGTTGATCGGCCGAGGGCTGCTCCAAGCCGCTTCGCCATACCCATCCTACGTTACGACGACCGCGTCTCGAGTCGGTTTCGCTCTCGTAGGATGGGTAGAGCCAAAGGCGAAACCCATCATCGCCGCCCGACACGCCCGACGACGCACCCGTCCGCCCGACGGGCGATGGGCTTTGCTTCGCGCTGCCCATCCTACAAGGCTACGAACGCTTCGCACTTCGTAGGATGGGTAGAGCCGAAGGCGAAACCCATCATCCCCGTCCGGCAGCCCCGGCGACGTAACCGTCCGCCACGACAGCCGATGGGCTTTGCTTCGCGCTGCGCATCCTACGAGGCTACGAACGCTTCGCTCTTCGTAGGATGGGTAGAGCCGAAGGCGAAACCCATCGCCGCCGGACGGGTTCCGCCATTTCGGCCGCCATCAGTGGCGGCGAGCGCGGACCACATGGCGCCACGCGGCGAGCATCGCCCCGGCCAGCGACACGAGGATCGCGAGCAGCAGGCCCAGGCTGAAGACCCACCAGGTCGAGCCGCGATCGTCGCTGAAGTTGAGGGCCAGGTTGCCGGCCAGGGCAATGGAGACCGGCAGCCATGCCACTGCCAGCAGCAGCACGATGCCCGAGGCAGCGGCCACCCACGTCCGGCGCGGTGCAAGCACCCATGCCGCGGCAGCGGCGGCGACCAGGCCAAGCGCGACCAGGGCGTTGCCCAGTGGCAGGCCGCCGGGCAGCAGGCGCTCAAGATAGCCAGCCCCCGACAGCACGGCAGCCATCGAGCCCGCGGCGAGCGTGAGCAGGCAGGCAACCCTCAGCGGGCGAAGGGCTTTCATGGGATTGGGGTCCGGTGGAGGCGTCGGCAGCGCCCGAAGGCGCGGCGAATCCCTTGTAACCGCGAACACCCGACCGTGGCCAGTGGCATCCTTCACGACGTCATCGCCGCGATAAGGCTTCACTGCCGCATGGACCTCAAGAGCGGCTACCCCTTCTGGGCGATCAGGAACGGCCTCGCGGCCCCGCGCCCACCCATCGACCGGGACCTCGACGTCGACGTCGTGGTCGTCGGCGGCGGCATCACCGGCGCGCTGATCGCCGACGAACTGGCGTCCCACGGGCACGAAGTCGTCGTGCTGGAGAAGCGCGACGTCGGCTGGGGCAGCACCTCGGCCAGCACCGCGCTGCTGCAGTACGAGATCGATACCCATCTCGTCGATCTCGCCAAAAAGTACGGCGAAGCCAATGCCGCGAAGGCCTACCTGGCATGCGTGGCGGCCATCGAAACCCTCGCCGCCATCGCCGGGCGGCTGCCGGGCGTCGCGTTCCGGCGCTCCAACAGCCTGTACTACGCCAGCCGCAAGCGGCACGTGCGCGGCCTGCGCGAGGAGTTCGACGCACGCCTGCGGCATGGCATCGACGTGGAATGGCTCGACACCGCCGAGGTGGACGCCGACTACGGATTCCGACCCCACGCCGCGATCCTCAGCCACCAGGCGGCCCAGGTGGACCCCTACCGGATGGCGCAGCAGCTGCTGTCGGGATTGGCGCGGCGCGGCACCGCGGTGCACGACCACGAGGAGATCGTCGACCTGCAGGCCACCTCGCGCCGCGCCACCCTGCGCACCGCGTCGGGTTTCACCGTGCGCGCCGGGCACGTCGTGCTGGCCTGCGGTTACGAGAACGAGCGCTGGCTGAAGAAACGCGTGGCGCAGAACCGCAGCAGCTATGCCTTCGTCACCGACCCCCTGCCGCCCGATCTACTGCGGCCGCTTGCCCACAGCCTGGTCTGGGAGACGGCACGCCCCTATCTGTACCTGCGTACCACGCCCGACCATCGCCTGCTGGTCGGCGGCGAAGACGATACCGTCGATGTCCCGGCACGCCGCGATGCGCGGGTGATGTCCAAGGCGCGCAAACTCGGTCGCAAGGTCGAGGCATTGTTCCCGCACCTGGCGATGCGCCCGGCGTTCGCCTGGGCGGGTACCTTCGCCGAGACCCGCGACGGCCTGCCCTGGTTCGGCGCCCACGAACAGTGGGGCCCCCGCGTGCTGTTCGCGATGGCCTACGGCGGCAACGGCATCACCTACTCGGCGATCGGCGCCGGCCTGTTGCGCGCCACCATCGAGCGACGCGCGCATCCGCTGAAACGCCTGTTCTCTTTCAAGCGATCGTAGGCACGACCGCGCATCAGCCCGGGCCGACCTCCACTTCCATCTGCATGTCGGCGACCTCGGCGGCGTAGTCGATGATCTCCTGGGCCGTCATGCCATCCACCTCTTCCTTGATGCGGACGATGGAAGGCGACTGCAGCGATGGATCATTCACGACCTCGTAAGCGCTTTTCACGTCCTTGAGATTGATCGCCACCATCGCCAATTGCAGCTGGATGCGTTGCTCACCCGGCAAGGCCTCGATCATCTGCTTGAAACTCGACTGCGCGCTGGCATCGCTCGTCGCATCCAGTCGCGGCGCGTCCGGCCGGGTTCCCGAGGCGGCGCAGGCCGCCAGAGCGATGGCCAAGCATGCGGCCAATGCTTCCTTCTTCATCACTACAGCTCCTTGTGCGATCGGTCCCGAGACCGTCATCCCGTGGAAAACATATCGGAAGACTAGCGAAGCGCGCGACACCCTGGAACACGCAGGCGGCGCCAAAGGCCGAATACCCGTCAAGAAGCGCCGAAGCCACCCGATCCGGCACAACGGCGGTAGCCCTTGGTCGCGACGTGTCCAGCGACTTCGATCGGCGCATTGCCCCTTCAGCCAACTTCGCCCTACCGGTGCTGCCAGTTGCGGCCTCCCATGGCCTCGTCGATCAAGAAGCACCACGTGATCATTGCCTGCCACCGAGGCCTTTGCTCGCGTCGCCGTTTCCGTCGGCGCCCGGCCTTGCGATCGACTTCGGCCTTCGGCGCTTCGCAATGGTCGCCTGGCGCTTCACGAATCTTTCGGCTGCATCGCGTCCAATCCTGGTCTCCCGAAGGATCTCCCCCTTGAGCCAGACACCCAGCTTCAGAATGAGCTGGAACTCATCCGGTGTGTAGTCCCAGCGATAGGTGTTGCAGACATCGTGGGCAGGCAGGTAGTTGTCCACTGCGTGAGCACCACCGGCGCTATGCGGGAAGACATGGTCCGCATGCCATGGCCCCTCGATCGCACCTCCGCAGATATGGCAGCGACCGCCCGTCTTACGGAGCACCTGTTCCCTCTGCGCATTGGTGAGGGCGGCGCGCTTGCCGAGCTTCGCCTTCGTTTCAGCCTTGATTCCCCGTCGCCTGAGCCTCAGCTCATGCACGAGCAGCGCCAAGCCCTCACCCGAGATTGACTTCCCCTCGAACTCCATGACGCCTCCGCTGCAGTGTTCCTCATGGACACGGCCTCTTCAGGCCACACCCAGCTACACGTACCCAGAACACGAAAACCGGACAAGACAGTCCGCGCCTGGTGTGCATGGGCCCAAGCCACAATGTAGCGAAAGGAGGACGATCCGCGCCCCCGGTCATAGCGTTCCGCTCGCTTGCGAGCGCCAGCCATGGATCAGCCCGGCCTGGAAAAACCGCAGCGGAGGCGCGAAGCCCGCCGCCTCGATCATCCCCGCGATGTCGCCGGCCGACAGCACGCCGACGTCGTTGGCATAGGCCTGGCGCATGCGCGCCACCGCGTCGGGCGTCACCTCGGCCGTGGCCATCATCGCCAGCCATGCGCGCAGCAGCACCTCGTAATCGTCGGAGTCGATGTCCGCGGCGAGATCGGTGCTGGCAAGGATGCCGCCGGGCAACAGACGCGCGGCGATCCCGGCGAAGAAGGCCACGCGTGCATCGCGCTCGAGCAGGAACTGCGAGACCAGGAAGCAGGTGGCCGCATGGTGCGCCTCGCCGGCCTCCAGCGTGTCGAGATGGCCCTCGTGGAAGCTGCAGCGCGCGAGGAAGCCTTCGGCCGCCGCGCGCTCGCGGCACACCGCGACCATGCCGCCCGAGGGTTCGACCACGGTGAAGCGCCACTGCGGATGCCGGGCCGCCAGGAACGCCAGCTCGGCACCGGTGCCCGCACCCACCGACAGGATCCGCGCATCCTCCGGGAGGGCGGCGAAGAGCGAATCGACCAGCAAGTGCAGGCAATCGCGGATCGGCGAGGTCTTCGCCCACTGGGTGTCGTAATGCGCGGCCTGCTGGTCGAACAAGGCCTTGATTTCATCGGCGTGCATCGGGTCTCCACGGGGCCCGGGCGGTCGGAGGGTGCCGGGCCGGGTCCGAGCTTAACGTGCCCGGTCCGTCGGGCTCGAGGAAACCACGCGCAGGCGGCGTGAGCCCCCCGGAAGTGAATGTCGGCGATGCGAGCGCGCCGTCAATCGCACATGCGTCCAGACCCGGTAAGCCGTGCCTTCCCTCCGCGTCCTAGTGGGCGCTCATCGCGCGCTGGTCCCAGCGCACCTGCAGCGCCTGCTTGCCCCGCCACGCGCCGATATGCACGTGGGGCGCCCGGGCATAACCGTTGTTGCCGACGAAGCCGATGCGCTCCCCTGCCTTCACGTGCGCACCTTCCTCCACGAGGAAGCCCTGCAGGTGCGCGAGGGCGAACAGGGTGCCGTCGGCCGCCTTCAGGACCACGCCGGACGCACGGCTCTGGTGGGGCTGCCCCGGCGGATTCGTCCGCGGGTTCACGTGCAACTGAACGACCTCGCAGTCGCAGGGCGCGTGCACCGGCTGGTTCCAGCCATACCAGTCCTCGTTGCCCAGGCCGTCGGTCCGATACAGCCTGAAGAAGCCGGGCGACGCGTCCTCCTCCATACCGGTGACCATGCAGTCCTGTCCGAGGTCGTCGCCCGGATAGGGCAGCTCGCCCGCTGCGTGCTCCGAGCACATGTACGGCGCCTGGAAGAGCGGGTGCGCCAGCACTTGCTCTATCGGCGCGTCTGCCGGTGCTGGGTCCGGTTCCGGTGCCGGCACCGGTGGCCCGGCGCGGACGGGCGCGAAGGCGCAGGCGAGCAGGAGGAAAGCGAGGTGGCGCATGGGGGCGCTCCGGATCCTGGGTGAATCCAGCCTATCGGGAGTCCACATGCCCTTGAACGCCAGGAAGTCCCCCTGACTTTCCACAGGGCGCATCGCCCACACGCGGGCCGCGGCAGCGATCGGCTAGGCGGGCCGTTTCCCATACCTGCGGGTGTAGGGCAACGCGAACAGATAGAGACCCGACAGCAGCTGGACGAAGAGCGGTGGCAGTGGCGCGTAGGTGAGCCATGCCGGCGGCTCGCCCGACGCGACCGCGCGCCAGGCGAAGTTGGCGACCACGGTGAGGGTGAACACGATCGACACCCAGCGATGACAGGCCCGTGTCCCGTCGGCGGCGTTCATGCCGACCCCTCCGCTGGCGTCGCGGCGCGGGCCTGGATCATCTTCCAACCGTTGCCGGAGGGGTCGCGGAAGCCGGCATCCACGCTGCCGTAGCGCTCGACCGGCGCCTGGGTGAACTCTACCCCGGCCGCGACGAGGCGCTCGTAGCTGGCGCGGCAATCGTCGACCCGCAGCACCAGCGGCGGCATCGCGCCCTTGGCGACCGCCTCGTCCAGGGCGCGCGCGGTGGCGGCGTCGTGGACCGGGGGGCCGGGCTTGAACAGGCCCAGCTGGAAGCCCGCCTGCCCCGGCGCCTGCACGGTGAGCCAGCGATAGTCGCCGTTGCGGACATCCGTGTGGATCTCGAACCCCAGCTGCTCGACATAGAACGCCAGGGCCTCGTCCTGGTCGCGCACGTACAGGCCGACCACATCGATCGCGTGTGTCATGGAACCTCCTTGGTGTGAGGCGCTACTGTCCCAGCGACCCGCGTCCGGCGCTTCTCCGAAACTGCGCTCTTGAGGTCCGGGCGGTGCGCCGCGCGCACGAAGCACTCCGGGACGCTTGCGCGCGCATGCGGTTCCGCCTGCTCGCGCGCCCTCAGATGCCCCGGGCTTTGGCCGGTGATGTCGTGGAAGACGCGCCCGAAGGTGCCCAGGCTCCTCCAGCCGGTCTGGAAGGCGATGTCGGTGATGGGCAGGTCGGTATCGCGCAGCAGCGCCACGGCCCGCTCGATGCGCCGCGTCAGCAGGTAGCGATGCGGCGGCACGCCGAAGGCCTGCTTGAACGCGCGGGCGAAGTGCGAAGGCGACACCGCGCTGACCCGCGCCAACCGCTGCACCGGCCAGTCCTCGTGCGGCGCGCCGTCCATCCGGTCCTTCGCACGCAGCAGGCGCCGCAGCAGTTCGGGACCGGGCTTCACGGCGCTGTCCGCCACGCACGCCGGCGCGCGCCTCGGCCAGCGCCTGCCGCCTTCATCGCCTCGTTCCCAGGCATCGCACGCGTCGCCATTGCATCCACCGCGCCATCCCGTGCCTCAGGCAAGCCCGTGCTTCCTCTTCAGGTCCGCCTCGGTGTACGTCTCCGTCGGATTCGCCAGGCTGAAGTAGTCCGGCTTGGTATCGAAGAAGATCTCCCGCTTCAGGACGAAGCCCTCGGCCTCGTCGAACAGGCCGACCGGCACGTAATAGCGGTCGTTCCAGCGCGAGCGGTAGAACAGGTGCGTCCCGCAGCGCGCGCAGAAACCACGCTCGGCCTGTTCCGAGGAAGCATAGACGGTGATCCCGTCCGCGCCGCCGAAGCGCACCTCCACGCATTCCACGGCCATCCACAGCCCGCCCCACCTACGGCACATCGTGCAATGGCAGGCGGTGAAGTAGCGCCGGGCGAGTTCGGCCTCGAGGGTGACGCCGCCGCACAGGCAGGCCGCATGACTGGACATGGAACACCTCCGTCTGGACAGGACCGGCGCCAGCGTGCCCGTTCGTCATCCGCACGCCAAGCATTGAGTGTGCGGTCCTTGGCCTCAGGCGTAATGCAGCCGACGCCCGGATGTCGCCCCTCATGGAAGGAACGTCGTCGCCCATCCGCTTTTCAGCCACCAGCCCACGGCCAGAAGGTTGACCACGACGGTAAACCAGAAGCCCCTCTGGAACGAGGCCTTGACGGTCTTGTGCCGAAAGGACTGTTGCGCGACCAGGGCGCCGGGCCAGCCGCCGAGCAGGTCCAGGAGGTGCAGGGTGGTTTCGGGCGTGGAAAACAGGGGTCAGAGCGCACTTTTCGTTCGATCATTGTCTGCGCCACGCAAGTGGCCTGGCCCAATTGATCACCTCACCTGAGAAAGTCTACTCTGACCCCTGTTTTAATCGTCTGAGGAAGCTCATTCTCAAGCGCTTGGAACACTATTTCGGTCAGACTACACAGGTCTGCGTGAGATTCAATAATGGCGACTCCGCGTGCTTCCAGCCGGACGCCGCAACCCCCAGCCTCGAACATCTCGTCGAGGACTCTGCAAAGACCAAGGACGGGACAGCCATTGGAAGCGGCGGCAGTGGTGGCGGCCTTCCCACAAGCAATGACTATGCGCCGAACAGCGCGTGGGGCCCCGCTGGCGGGAATGGTTCCTCCGGCGAACTTTGGCTTTTCTGCGCATCTTCCGGAGGAAAGATCGGTAACCCCCCCATTTTTAGCTGTTGCCAAAAGTGGAGCTAAGCGGCCATCGCCAGTTTCATGGCCGGAGTGATGCCGCCGAGTGCCATGTTGGGGCGCTCGTGGTTGTACGTCCATAGCCATCGCG
>NZ_JACHTF010000021.1 GCF_014145325.1 Marilutibacter spongiae | reverse complement strand
CGCCGCCGCCGCCGCCACCGCCGCCACCGCCGCCGCCGCCACCGCCGCCGCCGCCGCCGCCACCGCCACCGCCACCGCCACCGCCGCCACCCGGCGGCTTGGCACCGCCCTTGGCCAGGTGGCTGGCGTCGTAGATGGGGCTTTGCATGCGGACGATCGCCGTCGACTCCAGCGGGATGCGGAAGTGGTTACCGAGGATCGGGCCGGCCAGGATCGGGTTCTTCATGCTGACCTTGCCGGGATCGAGCAGGCCCTTGCTCTTGACGTAGTCGGAGTCGCCGCGCATCACGCGGTCGACGAAGGGCACGATCAGGGGGTAGTAATACTTGACGCGGATCTTGAGCATGTTCGCGTCCTGCACGTTCACGCCGCTCGAGCCGACGGCGGTGCTGCGGAAGGCAAGGTTGTCGTTGGGGATCGCCGCGCGACCGTCGTACTGCTTTTCCTTGAACTCGTTGAAGGCCTGCTGCGTGGGACTGATGATCTCGATATCGGCATTCAGGACGATGTCGGCCTTGGCCTTGGCCCACGCGGTGTAGAGGCCGCCCGCGCCCTTCGTGGTGGCATAGAGCGGCGCCAGGCCCCTGGCGAGGCCGTCGCCCATCTCGTTCTTGTTGGCATTGCGCACCGCCCCCGCGCGCGCGGCTTCCAGCGTGGCGTAGTCGAGGACCGTCTTCGCACGGTAGATCAACACCAGTTGGAAGATCAGCAGCACCAGGAACAGGAAAACCGGCACGACCACCAGGAATTCCGGCAACGACTGGCCGGTCTGTCGCCGTCCGAAGTCCATCGGTCGGGCGATTGTGCGCATCGATTCCATGATCTCGCTCCCTGTGTCGGGCCTAGCGGCCCATTGCATTGGGTTCGGTCGCCGTCGACCGTGCCGGTTCCGTCGCCGAGGGTCCGGGGGGCGGACCGGCGTCGCGACTTTCGTCCATCAATGAGTACAGCGAGGTCGACAGCCTCAGGCTCTCGTCGAACACGTCGCCGCCCTCGCCCGCGTTCTGCACGCCGGCGGCGAACGCGGCCTGGGCCTGGTGCACGCGGACAACGCCCAGGTTGTGCCAGGCCTTGGCGTTGGCCGGATCGACGGCCAGCACCTGCCGGTAGGCGATGGAGGCATCTTCGTAGTTGGCGCGGCGGAAGAGGGCATTGCCCAACCGGTACCAGTACTCCCCCTCGGCGGGCATGGCTTCCACCAGGTCGCGGTAGAGCACGGCGGCGGTTTCGTCGTCGCCGTTGCGGTAGGCGGCATCGGCGCGCTGCTCGAGCACGACGAGATCCTCCTGGGGCGCGGGCGTGACCGCACGCGTGGCGGCGCCGCCAGCGCAACCGCCCGCCAGGAGGACGAGCGCCGCGCACGCGACGACCCGGATGCGTTGATTCATTTCCATGCGATCACGTCTCCTGCCTTGATCGAGTGCAAGCGCGCGGCGCCGCCGTGGAATTCGATGACGCTGCGCGCACCACGCTGCATCGCCGAGCGCCAGGGGCGCAGGGATTCGCACACGCGAAGCACCGTACCGGCGCGGTCGAGGAAGACCACGTCGATCGGATAGGTCATGCCGAAGGTGTGCACGCTGCCGCAGGGCGAGATCAGCATGCCTTCGCTGCCGTCGCGGGCGAGCGGGCGCCTGAACAGCAGGCCGCGCAGGCGCGCCCCCCACGAAAGCGCCGCCATCGCACTGGGCAACAGGCAGGCCGCCCCCCGGTAGAGCGCGACCCGCCTCACAGGATTCCGTCCTCCACCATCTTGAGGTAGATGAAGTACGCCAGGACGATGAAGATCAGCGGGAAGAAGAACATGATCAGCGGTGCCATCATCTTCACCGGCGCCTCCAGCGCGAGTTTCTCCGCGCGCAGGAAGCGTTCCTCGCGGCGCTGCATGGCTTGTGCCCGCAACGTTTCGCCGAGGCTGGCGCCGACGCGGTCGGCCTGGATCAACGCGCTGGTGAAGCTGGAGATCTGCGCGATGTCCATGCGGTCGGCCAGGCGCTTGAGGGCCTCCGAGCGCGGCAGGCCGGCCCGCAGGTCGCGGAGCATGCGCGAGAACTCCTGCGACAGCGGACCCATCGGCCCCTTGAGCACGGCCTGCTCGATCGCACCGGTGATGTTCAGGCCCGCTTCGACCGACATCGTGATGAAGTCGAGGAAGATCGGCAGGTCGCGGATCACTTTTTTCTGCCGGGTCTTGCGACGCTCGCTGAGCCAGAGGCTGGGGTACATCCAGCCCAGCGGTCCGCCGAAGGCCAGGCAGAACAGCAGCGTGCCGAAGTTGAGTTGCTTGAGCAGCATCACGACGAGCAGGAAGAACGCGACCATGATGCCGCTGGCCACCACCCGCAGGCCCGCCAGCTCTTCCGGCGAGACCAGGTAGTCCTGTCCCGCGGCCTGCAGCGTGCGATGCGACTTTTCCAGGTCGGCGGGCTTCAGGCGCGGACCAATGACGTGGGTGGCCGCGGCGACCACTGGCCAGATCATCTTCAGGCCGAAGGGCAGCGGATCCTGGTAGTCGCGTTCGTCCTGGGGCACCTGGTTGAGCAGGCCGCGGGTGCCGGCGAACACCATCACGATGGCGCCGACGACGCATAGGGCGAGGAGTAGGAGCTGGATCATATGTCGATCGTCATGATCTTCACGCACATCTTGTAGCCGATGTACTCCAGGATCGCGCACACGCCGATGACGGCGTATCCGGTCCAGGTGTTGAACATCGGCTCCATCGTGGTGGGATAGGCGGTGGCGAGGTAGGCGGTGATGGCGACCGGCAGCATGGCCATCACGATGCCCTGCAGCTTGCCCTGCGCGGTGAGCGCCTTGACCTTGTTTTCCATGATCAGGCGGCGACGCAGCGTGTCGGCCAGGACCTTCAGGCTCTCGGCGAGGTTGCCGCCGACCTCGCGCGAGATCGACACGGCCGAGACGAATAGTTTGACGTCGAGGACGGGCACGCGTTCGGCGAAACGCTCGAGCGCCACTTCGGTCTTGACGCCCAGGTGCTGTTCGCGAAGCACCAGGGCGAGCTCCTGCGCCAGCGGCGGATAACCGTCCTTGACCAGGCTTTCGAGGGCGGGCGAGAAGCCCAGGCCGGCCTTCATGGTGCCCGAAAGCATCATCAACGCATCGGGCAACTGCTCCTGGATCTTGTTGATCCGGCGCTGCCGCAGCCAGCGGTAGATCTTCTTGGGCATGACCGCCAGCAGCACCGCCGCGATCAGGGCCAGGAACAGCTTGCCGGTGATCGCCCAAAGCAGCAGCGGTACCACAATCAGCACGACCACGTTGGTGAGGTAGAGCTGCCGCGGATCGATGAACAGGAACATGTCGGCCAGGTTGACCCGCGCCTGTTCCATGAACGCCTGGTGGTAGCGGGCCATGAACGCGTCGCCGGCACGGATAGCGTACAGGCCGCCCAGGGCAATGGCGGCGAACGCGGTCAGCGCAATCAGGATGACCTGTCCGCTCATAGCTCCTCCTCCGGCTTGCGGAAGATGGACAGGTCGATCTTGACGCCGCGGTCGGCCAGTTCCTCCATGAACTCGGGGATCGCGCCGGTCGCCTGGAACTCGCCGACCACGCGGCCGTCGGCGCCATGGTGGTTGCGCACGCGGAACATGAAGATGTCCTGCAGCTGGATGGTACCGCTCTCGATCCCGGTCACCTCGGTGATGTGGGTGACCTTGCGCGAACCACAGGGGAAGCGTCGCTGGTGCACGATCATGTCCACCGCCGAGGCGATCTGCTCGCGCACGACCGCCATCGGCAGTTCCATGCCCGCCATCAGCACCATGACCTCGACGCGCGAGATCGCGTCGCGGGGCGAGTTGGCATGCGCGGTGGTGAGCGAGCCCTCGTGGCCGGTGTTCATCGCCTGGAGCATGTCCAGGGTCTCGCCGCCGCGGCATTCGCCGACCACGATGCGGTCCGGTCTCATGCGCAGTGCGTTCTTGACGAGGTCGCGGATGGTGACCTGGCCCTTGCCCTCGAGGTTGGGCGGGCGCGCCTCGAGCGCGACCAGGTTGGGCTGGACGAGCTTCAGCTCGGCGGCGTCCTCGATGGTGACGATGCGGTCGCGGTCGGGGATGAAGTTCGACAGGATGTTGAGCAGCGTCGTCTTGCCCGAGCCCGTGCCTCCCGTCACCACGATGTTCTTGCGCTCGCGCACCGCGGTTTCCAGAAACGCCAGCATGTTCTCGTCGAGCGAGCCGTAGCCCAGCAGGTCACGCCCGTCGAGCTTCTTCTTGGCGAACTTTCGGATGCTGATGCTGGGACCGCGCAACGCGATCGGCGGGATGATCGCGTTGACACGCGAACCGTCCTTGAGGCGGGCGTCGACCATCGGCGAGCTTTCGTCGATGCGGCGACCCAGTGGCGCCACGATGCGCTCGATCGCCGAGAGCACCGCGCGGTCGTTGGTGAAGTACACCGGCGACTTCTCGATCCGGCCCGCGCGCTCGATGTAGATCTGGTCGTGCGCATTGACCATGATTTCGGTGACGCTGTTGTCGTCGATCAGGTTTTCCAGCGGTCCCAGGCCAATGGCCTCGTCGAGCACCTGCTTGGCGAGCATCCGCCGGCTGATGGCCTTCGGCAGGTCCGAGAACTCCTTGTCGAGGACCGCCTCGATCATCTCCGAGGTCTTCTCGCGCAGGTCGGCATCGCTGAGGCTGCGCACGTCGAGCCGGCGCAGGTCCATCAGCTTGACCAGGGCGGCGTGCACGCGTTCGCGCCAGATGACGATGTCCGGCGGTGCGTCGGCGGTGGTCGCGATCTCGGTGGAGTCGGACATCACTACCGGCTCGTTCGCGGGCTCGGGCGGCGGCGGCGCCACCGCCGGCGGCGCGGGCGTGGCCCGCTCGGCGCGATGGCCGGCGTCGGAGACGATCCGGATGCGGTAGTCGCCGATCTCGACGACGTCGGTGCTGCTGATGGGACCGGACCGGTCCCGCACCGTCGTGCCGTTCACCCGGACCGGCACGCGGCCACCGGTGGACTCGATGAACACGCCTTCATCCAGCGCGCGGATCAGGGCATGGCGCTTGGCGATCGACCAGCCCTGCAGGACGACGAGGTTGTCGTCGCCACGGCCGATGCCGCACTCGTTGTGCAGGCAGCGGATCTTGCGTGGCTCGCTTCTCGGGGCTTCGACCAGGACGTTGAACATGCGCGCCTCAGTCGAAGATGTCCGTGCCGATCGTCCGCTTGAAGTCCTCGAGCATGCGCTCGCTCTTCTGGATGGCGTCGATGTTGGCCGGATGGTCGGGAGTGATGACGCGCGGCGTCACGAAGATCACCAGGTCGGTGCGACCGGCCTGGAAGTCGTCGGAACGGAACAGGCGGCCGAGGATCGGGATGTTCGCCAGGCCCGGGATGCCGCCGAAACCCTTGGTGCCGGCGATATCGACCAGCCCGGAAATCACGATGGTCTGTCCGGACTTGACGTTCATCTCGGTACCCGTCTTGCGGGTCAGGAAGCCGGGGATGCCCTGGACGCTGACGGAGGGATCGATCTTGCTGACCTCGGTGGACACCTTGGTGAAGATCTCGTCGTTCTCGTTGACGAACGGCTCGATGTCGAGCTTGATGCCGTATTCCTTGAACTCGACGTTGGTGGCGCCGAAACTGCTCGTCAACGGGATCGGCACTTCGCCGCCGGCCAGGAAGTTCGCCGCGCCGCCGCTGCGGGCGCTTAACTGCGGCGAGGCCAGCTCGAAGGCGTCGCCGTTCTGGGTGAGCAGGTTGATCTTGGACGTGATCGAGGTGGCGATGCCGAAGTACGTCGCCATCGGATTGATCCGCGCCGGCAGCTGGTCGGCGATGTCCTCGAAGCGGCTGCCGTCGGGGAGGATGCGGAAGAAGGAGCTGGAGAAGTCCTTGATCGCGCCGCCGGAGGGTCCGTCGATGACGCTGTCCCAGCGGATGCCGAGGTTGCGCAGCGAGTTGCGCTTGAACTCCATGATGCGCACGTCCATCAGGACCATCGGCTTCATGCCGACGTTGTCGGCGGTGCTGAGGTTGACCAGGTTCGGATAAACCTTCTTGATTTCCTCCACGCGCGCGGCTTCCTCGGAGGTGAGCTCGCCGGTGACGACGACGCTGCCGTCGATGTCGACCACGCGTGCCTTCGAGCCCGGCTCGAGCGCCAGCATCTGCTGGACGCGCGCGCTGTTGCTCAGGGCGTTGGCCGCATTGACGTGGACGACGATCGCACGCTGACCGCCGTCCTCGTACCAGACGTGCAGCGTGGTGTAGCCGGTCTGGCCCGCACCCGCGATGACGACCAGCTGGCGCTTCTCGATGGTGGTGACCTCGATCAGGTCGCCATTGCCGACCGCCACGCGCTCCAGCGGACGGCTGCTGTTGTAGACGATGACCTGCCCGCCATAGAGGTTCAACTCATTGGGCAGGTTGACCGTCTGCCCCCACGCCGCGGAGGTGCCGGCCAGCAGGAGCAGGAGGGTGGCGAAGAACTGCTTGAACGAATCCCTGTGCATTGAAATCAAATCCCGGAAAGTGATCAGTTGCCGCCGATGATGTACTCGACATCATCGCCAGCCTGGCTGCCGAACAGGCTCATCAGCGATTTCTCGGTGAGCCCGGTCAGGCCGAACGGCGTCTTGTCCTCGAAGTTCCTCAGCAGGACGCGGATCTCGCCCGCGCCCTGGCCGATGGTGAGCTGCTCGGCCTGCGAGGGGTCGAGCTCGAGGGTGACGCTCGAGAACGCGAGGTTCTCCTCGCCGGGAATGACCTCGCCCACGCGCGAACCCGTGGCGAGGACGGTGATGCTCTCCAGCAACGGCACCACCCGCTCGCCACGCTTCTGCGTGGGGCTGGAGGTGTCCACGCCCTTGTCGGCGTCGTAGGTGAGCAGGATGTCGACGGCGTCGCCCGGCTCGATCATCCCCGAGATCGAGTTGTTCTCGTTCACCGACAGGGTGTAGGCCACCTTGCCCGGGACGATCACGTGGGAGAACTTGTCGTACAGCGGCACCAGGGCGCTGGCGCTGAGCGGCGTGCCGCGCTTGATCGGCGCCCGCACCATGCGGTTGACGTAGTCCATGTAGTTGGCGCTGGTGACCGCGTCGGCGGGCACGAAGTCGACCGGCACGCTGCGCGTGACGAGGTCGCCCTCCGCGACCGTGTCGCCGATGGCGAGGTCCCGGGCCGACACCACCACCTGGGTCTCGACGACATCGACCTTGGCTGCGGCGGTGGCTTCGGCCACCTTCTCGCGGATGTAGCTGATGCTCAACAGCGCCGCCATCAGGCCAAGCAGTATCGCCCCGCCCAGGAACAGGACGTTCTTGTTCAATCTCGGTAGTGCCACGTGCTCCCCTCGCCTCGTTATCAATCCGGTGTTGGATATGTCATTGAAAGTGCGTAGCTGAAGGCCTCGTAGACGTCCTTCATGGCCTGCATCAGCTGCGACACCACGTTCGGGTTCGCGATCAGCACCACCACGACGAAAAACGTGATGATGCTGTACTCGATGACCGCGCTCCCCCGGACCCGCATGGGCGTCGCCGGGACCACCGGCCTGCGACGGACTGCGATTGGCGGCATGGCGTCTCCCCTCCCCTTCATTCGATCGTGACGACGGTCGACGTCACCGCCCCCTCGCCCCGGCTCATCGTCATCGACATCTTCTTGCCGCCCGCCCCCTCGAAACGGGCGACGCACTCCAGCGAGCTCGGACGGCAGGGCGCCGACCCCACGCTCTTCCAGCCCTCCGCGCGCATGCGCTGGTTGTAGCTCTGCTGGTTGACGTACGGCGACATTCGGTTCTGCAGCACCAGGGTGCGCGTCTTGCCCGGTGTGTCGAGATAGATGATGTCGCTCACCACGTCGGTCCCGGCCGGCCGGTAGAAGCCCTCCCCCAGGTTGGGCGTCTGGCCCTCGGCGGGCGACTTGAGGATGCCGATGGTGCCGCGGCTGCCGGCGCCATCGGACTCGATCTCGATGGTGACGTAGTGCTCGCCCTCCATGTGCCCGATCAGGGTCTTGCCCTCGGCCTGGTCGACCACGGTTCGCTCCGGCCACTTCGCCCGGTAGAACGCGATGACGTCCTCGACCGCTTCGGTGCTCGCGAAGCGGCTGGACTGCATGTCCAGGCCGTTGTATTTCATGTGCTCGCTGACCATCTGGCCCTTGCTGCCCTCGGGCAGGGGCACGTCGGGCCAGGCCTGGGCCTGCCAGGGAAGCAACGCCAGGAGCGGGAAGGCGGCGAACGCGAGTGCGGGTCGGAGAATGGGCATCGGGCGCGACTCAGGGCCGGTACGGCTTCAGGCGGTCGCGCGGCACGATGTCCGGCTCGATGTAGCCGGGGCGGATCCGGAACGGCACGCCGATCAGCGGTACCTTCTCCATCGGCTCGAGTTTCTCGAGGACCTCGCCTATCGAATCGCCCAGGTATGCGGAGGGCACGAGGGTGCGCACCTGGTCGCGGACACGACGGTTGTTGCGGAAGGCCGAGCCCGCATCGAGATGGCCGTTGCCCGAGGCACCCCAGGTGTCGGCCAGCAGGGCCTGCTCGCTGGTCATGACCAGGTCGATGGCATCGAAAGGCTTGAGGAAGGTGGCCGCGGTCCCCTGGCGGGTCTCGAGGTTGCGCGGGCGCACCTCCACCTTCGCGGTGACCAGGCCATGCTTGTTGGGCGGGAACTCGCCCGGCAGCTTCTCGAGCAGCGAGCCCGGCCCCTCCAGCAGTTTCGAGATCGCGCCCGCGCTGCCATTGGTGTACGGCGCCAGGACGAAGTCGCCCCGGGTCAGCAGGGGCTTGCCGGAGAACGTTCCCATCATCGGGGCGTCCACGGCGGCCGTGTCCTGCGCCTGTGCGGCCTGGGAGGCGATGCGCGTATCGCCCATCGCGAAGTGGCGATCGATCAACAATTGCCGTTGCTTGTTGCGCCAGGCGGTGTTCTTGAGCGTGCCGTTCCAGTCGTAGCCGTCGACGACGGTGGCTTCCCAGACCGCCGCACGCGCGGCCTGCTGGGCCACCTGGCGGGTGTGCGCGTACTTGCCCAGCATGGGGATCAGCAGGAACAAGGGCACCAGCAGTACGGCAAGGATGGCGAGCTCGGCGAGCGCCTGGCCACGCTGCAGGCGCGGACCGACGCCCCTTCCGCCTACGTTCCTGTCGATGGATCTGTTCATCGAATCCCTCCGCTCCTCGTTCCGTGTCGCGATGCTCGCCCCGGGGCACCCCTAGGGCAGCATCTCCTTTTCGTCGAATGACTCGCCGACGGTGAATGCGTTCGTCACCAGTCGCAGCGAGCGTTGCCCGGGCGCCTGCTGCGCGCTCAGGACCAGTTGCGACAAGGACCGGCCGGTCTCCTCGTCGAACACGCCGGGGTTGTCGTCGCTGAAGCCCCACTTGCCGCCGCCGGACCAGAGGCACAGGCGATCGCCGTCGGGCGATGTCCACTGCCGGCACGGTTGCCCCGCGACGGTCGACTCGGCCGGGCGCGGCCAACCGGCCCATTTCGTGGACGCGTCGCCCGTGTCCCCGGACACTTCGCCGGCGAACAGGCTTTCGACGGGGGGATCTTCGTAGCGCTCGCCGGTTTCCAGGTCGACGCTGACGCTGCGCGAGGCGTCGTGGTAATCGTGGCTGCCCGACAGCTTGAGCGCGAAAGCGCACATCGACGCGGGTGCGGCGCCCATCCCCTCGTCGGGATTGCCCTCTTCCCAATGCTCGACCCGCAACGCGATCCGCCCGCCGCTCTTCCAGTAACGCCAGCGCTCGGTGCCCAGCTTCGTCACTTCATCCTCGCCCAAAGGCTGCGTCGCGACGCCGGCCTTGCGGCAGTCGTCCAGGCGCATGCGGTAGCCGGCCTGCAATGGGTTGCGTCCCTGCGCGTCGAGGACCTCGACGGTGCGGTCCAGGTAAATCGGTGGCGAATCGGGGATCGACGCGGTCGCCTCGTCGCCCGCTCCGGCACCGCCCCCGTTCGCATCCTGCGAACACGCGGCCATCCCCAGCATGGCCACGGCCATGCAGGATTGGATCGTCGAACGTCGGTGTCGGGATTGCCTCTGTGCCGTCACGCTGCTGCCTTTGTTGAGTACCGTAGTCATCCGGAAACGAGCGAGCCCAGGCCCGCGGCGATGTAATCGGCCTTGGGCGTCTCCACCAGCTTGGCCTGCCAGTAGGGGCTGAACAGGCTGCCCATTTCAAGTTCGTTGACCGCCCGCGCGTCGCCGTTCCAGGAACGCGGCACCATGCGCTTGAAGAGCGCGTTGGCCGGCGGCCGGTTGAAGTAGGTCTGCGCCGAGGCGATGGCGGTCATCTGGTCGTTGTTCATGGCGTTCTTCATCTCCAGCTGGCCGCCGACCGGACCTCCGATGCCGTTGATGTCCTCGCTGGTGCGCGCGTCCTGGCGCTTGCTCTGCACCAGCACGGTGAATACGGGCCCGGCCTTGTCGCCCTCGGGCGTCTGTGCGTATTCGCCCTTGACCTCGTAGTAGTCGCGCAGGCCGTTGTATCCGGTGAAGTAGGCGTCGCGCTTCTTGTTCGGGCCGCCACTGGGACGCATGGGCGTGAAGAAGGGCACGTAGCCGGGCACGTTCACCGAGGGGTAGCGTTCGGCGAGCCTGCGTGCGGTGCTGTGGGTCGCACCGTTGTACTGGGCGTAGGTGCGGTTGCCGGGATGGTATTCGGAGTACCAGCCATTGCCGCGCTGGTTGCGGCCGCCGCTGCGGATGCCCGGGAAGAACTTCGGCTGGCCACTCTTCACCGCTTGCGCACCACCGAAGCCGAGCGGCACGTTCAAGTCGAACTCGAAGACGAACAGGTCGACCTTGACCGAGAAGTCGAGCGTATCGACGGCGGACCAGCGGTTGTACTCGACCATGTCGGTGCCGCCGCGTTCGCGGAACTTGATCTCGACGATGCCCAGGTCCGGTCCGAAGGAGTCGTTGCGATCGGCGCTGAAACGGTCGCGCGAGGCCATCACGACGTTGCGGAAGCGATCCATCCCCGGATTGCGGCGGTTCGCCTTGTGGCGTTCGAGCAGGCCGCTGGTGGTGGCGGCCTTGCGCAGCTGGTTACCCAGCAGCAGGACCCCCGCCGGCGCGATCTCGGCGGTCGGATCGTTCTTCTGCACGACATCGCGCGCGATCATGTAGCCGTCCACGCCGGCGCCAATGGTGAGCATGGCGTCGGCGGCCTCGGCGAGTACGAGGTTCCAGTCGTCCAGCGACAGCGGCAGCGCGCCGCCATTGCCGGAGATCACCTGGGAAGCGATCGGCCGGTATACGGTGCGCGCCTTGGCCATGATCTGCTCGGCGACCTTGTATACCTGGGCCAGCGGTCTGGCGACGATGTTCACGTACGGCACGAGGCTCAGGTAGGTCATCAGGTTGTAACCCGCGACCGTATGCGTGTGGTACATGTTCAGCCACGACCACAGGCTGACCATTTGCGCGATGGCGACCTCATTGGCCACGCGCCCGCGGTTCATGTAGGCGGCGAAATTCATCGCACGCGCCTGCTGGACGGCCACGCTGTAGGCCGCCGCGTCCGCGGTGTTGGTCAAGCGCACCTTCTTGTTGACCGCCTGCCCGGTATTGAACATCAGGATGGCGCCGAGGCACAGGATGCCCGCCAGCACCAGGAACAGCACCATGGCCTGGCCACGCTGGCCCTGGCCGCCCGTCCCACGGGGACCGGCCTGCATGCGAATCGATCGACTTTCCATGGCTGTCATCGCCTCTCGCTCCCGATCAAGGGGGCGGTACCCACTCAGGTGCCGGCAACCCGCTACGCGGGTGCCGCGCCACGCCGGCTAGGCCGGAGCGTGGCGACAGCGGAGCGCGCCTGCAGCCGGGCTAACGACCACAAGCGCTTCCGTTGGACCTGGGAGGGATACCACCGCGGTTGGATACCGCTTACTTGCTGACGGTGTTCTCGTACGAGCCCATGTTCTTCTCGGTCTGGGCATCGCCGGACGCGGCGTCCGCGGCATTCTGGGCCGCCTTGATTTCGTCGGTGGCCTTCTGGCCCGAAAGCTCGGTGGCCATGCCCGACATCTGGTTACGAACGGTGCCGCCGAAGAAGCTCACGACGGTGATCGAGGCGATCGCGATCAACGCGACGATGATGATGTACTCGGTCATGCCCTGACCGCGCTGGAGCTTACCAAAACGACGCTGCTTGAGTTCCATGAGTAACCTCTCCTTCTCACAAGATCGAAATCCCTGACCCGAGACTCGCCGGGGCCAAGGCCTGAGTGGATGTCTACGGCTAATCCAGCCCCATCAGGTCACGTCACGACGGATGTGGACGCAATGTGACGTTGAAGGGCGACTGAACAGTACCCTCCAGTCATGACGAGTTCAAGACTTGTGCGTATGGCAAGGCGAAACCCCATGGTTCGCACAGTGGATTTGTGATGGGCTAAGCACTTTTTTGTCTGTCCGCGCACGATCACCCGTCGCACCGGGCCAAGGGGCCCTGCGTTGCGCGTATCGGGCCACGACAGGGGACGTGGCGTCGGAAACATTGCCGACCCGTCGCGCGGGTCGCCTGCATTGGGTGGAGGGGCGGGAAGGCGCCCGGCGGCGTGATCGCCGGGCGCGAGGCGGGTCAGCCGGCGCCGCCAAGCTGCTGGCCGAGCATCTCCATCTGCTGCTTGACTTCGGTGCACTTCTTCGCGCGCTGGGACGCAGTGAGGGCGCCCCACTTCGCTTCCGCCTCGCGCTCGCCGGCGTCGAAACCACGATCGAACGAGCTCGCGTCCATGCCGAAGTTCGCGTGGTTGGCCTTCTGCTGCTGCTTCATCGACGCCAGTTCGGCGTCGCTGGATTCGCCGCAGGCACGCGCGGTCGCGTGCAGGGCCCCGGACATGCGCGACATCTGTTCGCCGAGGTCGGCGGGGCCCTGCTGAGCCAGCGCGGGCAGGGCGAACAGGGCGGCAGCGAGGCTGGCAAGGATCAGGCGCGGCTTGGAATTGTGCATGGGGGACTCCGTGCGGGGATCGGGACAGGTCGGCCCGCCCTGCACGCGCGGCATCGCTGCCTCGCATGGGGCTGGCCCGGGACGGCGGACATGCATGGAGGCGCGGCGGGGATCGGGACGGCGAACGCGACGTGTTCCTTCACCTGGCTGCGACTCCATCATGGACGCCTGGCGCATCAGCGCGGGCCGACGATATCAGACGCGCGAGACGGCGCGAATGCCCTGTATCGGTTCGATGCCGCCCTTTGCCTGCTTTCGCGACACCGGGCACGGATTGACCCGCGACTGCGTCGCGCGCCGGAGCTTCAGCTGCGCAGGCCGACGCCCTTTTTCAACAGGGTCAGGGCAATCGCGGCGAGCACCACCACAAAGCCGACCATCAACGCATAGGCGACCCAGAGCGGCACGTCGCTGACACCCAGCAGGCCGTAGCGGAAGGCATTGACCATGTAGAAGATGGGGTTGGCATGGGTCATGGTCTCGGCCCAGCCCGGCAGCAGCTTGACCGAGTAGAACACGCCGCCCAGGTAGGTCAACGGTGTGAGGATGAAGGTCGGGACGATCGCCACGTCGTCGAACTTCTTGGCGTAGACGGCGTTGATGAAGCCGGCCAGGGCGAAGATGGTGGCGCCCAGGACGACGGTGCTGAGCGTCACCAGCGGGTGCGGCACTCGCACGGTGGTGAACAGCATCGCGATGCACAGCACGATCGCGCCGACGGCCAGTCCACGCGCGAGGGCGCCGGCGACGTAACCGGCGAGGATCACCCAGTTGGGCATCGGGCTCACCAGCAGTTCCTCGACATGGCGGCCGAACTTGGCGCCGAAGAAGCTCGAGGAGATGTTGCCGTAGCTGTTCTGGATGATGCTCATCATCACCAGGCCGGGCACGATGAAGTCCATGTAGGTGATGCCGTCCATGGTCCCGATGCGCGAACCGATCAGGCCGCCGAAGATCAGGAAATAGAGCGTCATCGTGATCGCCGGCGGCACCAGGGTCTGGCCCCAGATGCGCACGATGCGCGCGATCTCGCGGCGGACGATCGTGCCGAGCGCGACGAGGTTGCGGCGCGCGGGCGTGGTGGCTTCGAAACCGGTGGCGGGATCGGTGCGGGTGGGGGTCATCGCGGGTTCCTGCGTGTCGGGCTTGCGGGTGTCGTGGGACCGGGCATTCATGCCGCCGGTTCCGGCGCCACCTGGGTGGTGCTGCCCGCGGCGCTGTCGGCATTGTCGCCGGTCATGCGTACGAACAGTTCCTCGAGCCGGTTGGACTTGGTGCGCATCGAACGCACCCGGATGCCGGCCTCGCCCAGTACGGCGAACACGCGGTTGAGGTCCATCGAACGCGGCATCTCCACGTCGAGGGTGTGGTCGTCGGCGGCGGTGATCTGCATGCCCTCGATCGCCGGCAGCACGTCGGGCAGGCGGCCGTCGATGTCGAACAGGAAGCCCTCCACGTCCAGCCGCGCCAGCAGCGCCTTCATCGGCCCGGAGGCGACGATGCTGCCGCGGTCGATGATCGCCAGGTTCCGGCACAGGCTCTCGGCTTCTTCCAGGTAATGCGTGGTGAGGATGATCGTCGTGCCCGCGGCGTTGATCTCGCGCAGCGTATGCCACATGCCGCGGCGGATCTCGATGTCGACGCCGGCCGTGGGCTCGTCGAGGATCAGCAGGCGCGGGCGCGTCATCATGGCGCGGGCGATCATCAGCCGGCGCTTCATGCCGCCCGACAGGGTGCGGCTCATCATCCGCGCCTTGTCCCAGAGCTGGGCGCGTCGCAGCTCCTGTTCGGCACGCACCAGCGCCTCTTCGCGCGGGATGCCGTAGAAGCCGGCGTAGTTGACCAGGATGTCGAGCGGCTTCTCGAACATGTTGAAGTTCAGCTCCTGCGGCACCAGGCCGATCAGGCGCATCGCCGTGCTGCGGTCGCGCGCCAGGTCGGTGCCGAAGATACGCACCTCGCCCTCGCTCAGGTTGACCAGCGAGCTGACGATGCCGATCAGGGTGCTCTTGCCGGCGCCGTTGGGGCCGAGCAGGGCGAAGAAATCGCCCTGGGCGACGTCCAGCGAGACCCCCTTCAGGGCCTGGACCCGGTTGTCGTAGGTCTTGCGCAGGTCGCGCACGGACAGGGCGGGCGGCGCCGGGACCGGGGCGGCGGAAGGAACGACGGGCTGTTGGATCATTGCGTGGACCTTGGCGGGGGAGCGGCACCCGGGCTGGCCGGGCGCAAGCCGTTATTATAGGCGTCCCGCCATCCCCGGCCCGGGCCACTGTGTTCCACCCGGGACACCGTTCCAGCGCGCGAGGGCCCGAATTCACGCCGCCCGGACGCGCGCCGCTCCACCCTTCGACGACAGGATCCTCCGCAACGTGGCCATCCAGCACTTCCCGCTCAAGCTCGTTTCACGCCGCATGCTGGCCCCGGCCGTGGGCCACTACACCTTCGTGCGCGACGACGGCGAGCCGCTGGACTTCATCCCCGGCCAGTTCATCCAGGTGCACTTCAGTTACGCCGACGGCACCGCGACCAAGCGCAGCTATTCGCTGGCCACCATCCACGACCACGCGATGGGACCGGGCGAGGCGGTCGAGATCGCGGTGTCCTACGTGCCGGGCGGTGCCGCGACGGCGCTGTTCGAGGGCCTGGACGTGGGCGGCAGCATCGACGCCAGCGGCCCGTTCGGCCGTTTCTGCCTGATGCCCGGCGATGCCAATGCGCGTTATCTGTTGATCGCCACCGGCACCGGCGTGACGCCCTACCGGTCGATGCTGCCGCAGCTCGAGGCGGCGATCCGCGAGCGCGGCGTGCGCGTGGTCCTGCTGCTGGGCGCGCGCAATCCGGCCGAGCTGCTCTACGGCGACGAGTTCCGCGCCTTCGCCGAGCGGCACCCGGCGCATTTCCGCTTCATTCCCTGCTTCTCCCGCGAGCTGCCGGACGCGGGCAGCCCGCATGCCCACGAGGACGTGCGCGAAGGCTACGTGCAGCAGTTCCTCGCCGAGGTCTCGCCCGATGCGGGCCAGGACATCGCCTACCTGTGCGGCAACCCGAACATGGTCGATGCCTGTTTCGAAGCCTTGAAGGACACCGGGTTCGAGGTCCGGCAGATTCGCCGCGAGAAGTACGTCAGCAGCAAGTAGACCGCGCGACGCGGGTCGCTCCGGCCCGGCAATGCCATCGGTCACATTCTGCGCGTGGCTTCCGTCTGTCATGCTGTTGGCGATTGGCCAAGGACAGATGGGGACACCATGCGCAGCACCCGATTGATACCCGCCGCCTTCGCGGCGGCCTGGCTGGCGACCGCCTGCCAACCGACGCCGCCGGCGGGCGTCGAAACCGACACCAGCGTCGAACGCGTCGGCGCCATCGATTTCGCGCCCTGCGTGCTCGGCGGTGAGCACGGACAACCGACCGTGGAAGCGCAATGCGGTCATTACGAGGTGGCCGAGAACCCGGCCGCGCCCGAAGGGCGCCGCATCCGGCTCAACATCGCCCGGCTGCCGGCCGAGGGCAAGAGCGGAGGCACCGAGGATCCGGTCTTCTTCCTCGCCGGCGGTCCCGGCCAGGCCGCCACGGACGTCGCGGCGGTCGTCGACAACGCACTCAAGGAAGTGCGCAAGCAACGCGACATCGTGCTGGTCGACCAGCGCGGCACCGGCGCGTCGAACCCGCTCGATTGCCGCGGCACGGACGGCAAGCCGCTCGAGATCGACCCGGCCGACAGCGTCGACCCGCAGGCGGCCGAAGCCTACTTCGCGCAATGCCTGCGCTCGCTGGAGGGTCGGGCCGACACGCGCTTCTACACCACCGCGCATGCGATTGCCGACCTCGATGCGGTCCGCCAGGCGATGGAGATCGAACAGGTCAACCTGATCGGGGGTTCCTACGGCACCCGCGTCGCCCAGCAATACGCCATGCACTATCCGGCGCACACCCGCAGCGTGGTGCTGGACGGCGTGGCGCCGAACCGCCTGGTGGTCGGCGGCGAGTTCGCGCGCATGCTCGACCGCGCGCTGCGCTTGCAGGACGCGCAATGCGCCGCGTTGCCGGCCTGCGAATCCCGTTTCGGGCACGACCTGGTCGCGCGGATCCGGGCCCTGCAGGCGCGGCTTGAAGCGACGCCGGTCGAACTCAACTACCGGCACCCCACCACGTTCGAGACGCGCCAGGGCACGCTCACCGGCGACACCGTCGTCGGCCTCGTGCACGGCGTGTCCTACGTGCCCCAGCTGAGTGCCCTGCTGCCCCTGGTGGTCGACGAGGCCGACGCCGGCCGGTACGAACCGCTGATGTCGATCGCCCAGCTGTGGTCGGGCCAGATGGAAGGGATGATGAACCTGGGCATGCAGCGTTCGGTGGTCTGCGCCGAGGACGCGCCGCGCTACACGCCCGACCCCGCCGACGCGGGCACGCTGATGGGCGCCGAGCAGGGCCGCCAGTTCTTCAGTGGTTGCGACGCCTGGCCCGTCGGCGACGTCGCGGCGGATTTCACCCAACCCTACTCCGGCGACCTGCCGACCCTCCTGCTGTCCGGCGAGCTCGACCCGGTCACGCCGCCCGAGTACGCCGACGAGGTCGCCAAGGGCCTGGCGAACGCACGCCACTTCGCCCTCAAGGGCCAGGGGCATGGCGTGATGGGCGTGGGCTGCATGCCGCGGCTGATCGCGCAGTTCATCGAGTCGACCGATCCGGGCGCGCTGGATGCCAGTTGCCTGGACAGCCTCGACTACGTCCCGCCTTTCACGTCCTACAACGGCTGGGAACCCTGAGCGCCGCGCCTCCGCGGAGGCGCGCGCCGGGCTTCTCCCACATTCCAGGGGAATTCCATGATCATCGCAAACGACCTGCACAAGGCGTTCAAGACCCGGACCGGCACGGTCAAGGCGGTCGACGGCGTCAGTTTCCAGGCCCATGACGGCCAGATCACCGGCCTGCTGGGCCCCAACGGCGCGGGCAAGACCACCAGCCTGCGCATGCTCTACACCTTGATGCAGCCCGATGCCGGCAGCATCCACGTCGACGGCACCGACGCCTCGAAGGACCCCACCGCGGTACGACGCGCACTGGGCGTGCTCCCGGACGCACGCGGCGTCTACAAGCGCCTGACCGCGCGCGAGAACATCGCCTATTTCGGCCAGCTCCACGGCCTGTCGGGCGCGGACGTGGCCGCGCGCACCGCGGTGCTGTCCAGGGCACTGGACATGGACGACATCCTCGACCGCCAGACCGACGGCTTCAGCCAGGGCCAGCGCACCAAGACCGCCATCGCGCGGGCCCTGGTGCACGACCCGAAGAACGTGATCCTCGACGAGCCCACCAACGGCCTGGACGTGATGACCACCCGCGCGATGCGCGAGTTCCTGTTCCAACTGCGCGCCGAGGGCCGCTGCGTGATCTTCTCCAGCCACATCATGCAGGAGGTGGCCGCCTTGTGTGACCGCATCGTGATCATCGCCAAGGGCCGGGTGGTCGCCGCGGGCACCGCGGACGAGCTGCGCGAGCGCTTCGCCGAGTCCAACCTCGAGGACGCCTTCGTCAAGGCCATCGGTTCCGAGGAGGGCCTGCACGCATGAACGCAACCCGCCATCGTTCCACCGGTTTCTTCGCCACCCTGGTGGCGGTGATGCGCAAGGAGCTGCTGGACATCTCGCGCGACCGCCGCACCCTGGCGATGACCCTGCTGCTTGCCCCCCTGCTCTATCCGCTGATGATCCTCGGCATGAACCACCTCGCCGAGCAGCGCGCGCGCACCCAGCTCGAGGGCGTCCTGGAACTGCCGGTCAGCGGCATCGAGCGCGCACCCAACCTGGTCAAGTTCCTCGCCACCCAGAGCATCAAGGCGGTGCCCGCGGAAGGCGACGTCAACGCCGCGATCGTCCGCCAGGACGAGGACGTCGCGCTGGCGATCGGCGAGGACTACGCGGAGGCGTGGTCCAACGGACGCTCGGCGTCGATCGACATCATCCAGGACAGCACGCGGCGCAACGCCGAGATCCCGGTCGCACGCGTGCGCGCCGCATTGGAGGGCTATCGCCGCCAGGTCGGCACCCTGCGCCTGATGGTGCGCGGCATCGATCCGGCGGTGGTGCAGCCCATCGCCATCGGCAATCGCGACATGGCCAGCGCCCAGGCCAAGCAGAGCCGCATGCTCGCGGTGCTGCTGCCGTACCTGCTGATCCTGAGTTCGTTCCTGGGCGGTGCGTACCTGATCATCGATGCCACCGCCGGCGAGCGCGAACGCCAGTCGCTGGAACCGCTCCTGGCCACGCCCTCGCCGCGCAGCGCGATCGTCAGCGGCAAGATCGCGGCCGCCTGCGCGCTCGGCCTCTTGACCCTGCTGCTGACCCTGCTGTCGTTCAAGGGCAGTGCGGTGATCGCACCGAGCGTGGCGAAGATGGTGGACGTGAGCTTCATGGCGATCGCCAAGATGCTGTTCATCCTGCTCCCGATGCTGCTGATCGGCACCTCGCTGCTGACCTACCTGGCGGCCTCGGCCAAGAGCATGAAGGAGGCGCAGAGCCACACCGTCTGGCTGATGCTGCTGCCGATGGTGCCGACCTTCGTGCTGATGGTGAATCCGATCAAGTCGCAGCTGTGGCAGTACGTGGTGCCCTTCCTGGCGCAGAACCAGCTGCTGTTGAAGGTGATCCGCGGCGAGTGGATCGGACCCGATGTGTGGGCGGTCTACCTCACGGCGGGCCTGGGCCTGGCGGCCCTCCTGTGGTTCGCCGCGGTGCGGCGTTACCAGCAGGAACGGCTGGCGATCTCGGGCTGAGGCCCGACAACCCCGGGGCGCCTGCCCCGGCCATGAAAAAGCCCGGCTTGCGCCGGGCTTTTTCGTTTCCGCGTGCGGGACGGTCCGCGCGCGGACCGTCCTTGCCCGGCCTCAGCCGCCGGGGTTGAAGCCGATCGTGCGGCGGGTCGTCACCGGGTTGGCGATCGGCTGGAAGCGCCACTCGCGGACCGCCGCGACAGCCTCGCGGTCGAACACGCGGGCCGGCTCGGAGCGCACCACGCGGGCGCTGGTCACCGAACCATCGGTGCCCACGGTGAACTCCACCTGCACTTCGCCGCTGGTGCGCGAACGCATCGCCGCGGCCGGGAAACGCGGCGCCGGCGTCGAGATCGGGCGCAGGTCGGCGGCGGTCGCACGCGCCGGTTCGGGCGCCGGTCGGCTCGCGGCCGGGGCCTGGGTCGCGGCGGCGGCGGCACGCTCTTCGGCGGCCTTGCGCTCGGCTTCCTCGCGCGCGGCCTGTTCGCGCGCCGCCTGCTGCTGGGCGGCGAGCTGGCGCGCGGCTTCTTCCTGCTGGCGCTGCTGGTCGGCGGCGCGCTGGCGTTCGAGCTCTTCCTGGCGCTTGGCCTGTTCCTCGGCGCTGATCTTCTCCTGTTCGGCACGCTTCACCGCCGCGGTCTGCTGCGCGGTGATGCTGGTCTTCAGGCGCGCCAGGGCCGGATGCTGCGGGTCGGCCTTCTCCAGCAGGGCGGCCAGGCGCTGCGCTTCGGCAAAGTCCTCGCGCTGCACGCTCTGCTCGATCGCGATCACCGTCATCGGCAGCAGGTCGGTCAGCGCGCTGGACACGGCGGCGTCGCCGGGTGCCTTCTCGCGCAGGGCCAGGTAGTACTCGACCGCATTGTCTTCGGCCGGTGCGTAGAGGCGGTTCTCGGCATAGGCCTTGCGGGCGGCCTCGCGGAGCTCGTCGGTGCCCAGTGCGGACACCTTGCTCGACACCGCGTTCTCCGGCGTCACCGCCGGGGCGGTCTCGGCCGGGGCTTCGGCGGTGGCGTCGGTGCCAGCGGCCGGCGCTGCCGGTTCGTCCTTGCCGCAGGCGGCGATTCCCAGCCCGAGGGCCAGCAGCAGCACGGTCCGGGCGGCAACAGCGGCCCGCGACCGATCAGATGTTCGGTGTGTCATTGGTAAAACTCTCCCCTGAAATTCGCTCGTGCGAACACGCATCATTAAATCGCCTCTCGGACGCCGAGTTGTCAAGGAAATATTGATGAACGTCACATTTTGGACAGAAGCCCGGTCGCAGCCACGCGTTTCCTGCTAGCGAGCCGGGACGTGAACAGGCACGCATGTCCTACTTGCCGATGCAGAAGCTCGAGAAGATGTGGCCCAGCAGGGTATCGGGGTGCATCCGGCCGGTGATCTCGCCCAGGCGGTCATGGGCCTGGCGCAGGGCTTCGGCGCTGAGCTCCAGGGCTTCGTCGGCCAGGTGCCGGCGGGCATCGTCCAGTTCGGCCAGGGCCTGGCCGAGCGCCTCGACATGGCGCGCGCGCGCAGTGAACGCACCGCCGGCATCGCCCTCGCCCACCCGCGCACCGGCGAGCGCCCGCAGGCGTTCATGCAGGCCGTCGATGCCCACGCCGGTTCGCGCCGAAACGTGGAGTACTCCGGTTGCATCGCCGGCGGCGGGAGCGGGCGCCACGGGCAACAGGTCGCACTTGTTGTGGATCCACAGGACCTGCGGCACGCCCTGGATCGCCTCGGCCACGGCGCGACGGCCCCCTTCGGGGTCGCGCGCGTCCAGCACGACCAGTGCGAGGTCCGCCCGCGCCAGTTCCCCGCCGGCGCGGCGCATGCCCTCGCGCTCGATCGCGTCCCCGCCCTCGTGCAGGCCGGCGGTATCCACCAGGGTCAGCTCCAGGCCATCGACCCGAATGGTTTCCTGGAGCAGGTCGCGGGTAGTGCCGGCGATCTCGGTGACGATGGCCCGCTCGCTGCCGGCCAGCACGTTGAGCAGGGAGCTCTTGCCGGCGTTGGGCGGGCCGACCAGGACGGCGTGCAGGCCGTCGCGCAGGCGGCGGCCGCGTTCGGCCGCCTGCAACAGCTCGCCCAGGTTGGTGGCCAGCGTCGCCATCCCTTGCCGCAGCGCTTCGCCGCCCAGGGTGTCGATGGGCTCGTCGGCGAAGTCGATCGCCGCCTCGACATGCACGCGCAACGCGACCAGGGCGTCGCCAAGGGCGTCCACGCGGCGGGAGAAGTCGCCGTCGAGCGCCCGCCGCGCCGCGCGCGCGGCCATCAGGTCGGCAGCGGCGATCAGGTCGGCGACAGCCTCGGCCTGGGCCAGGTCCAGGCGGCCTTCCAGGAAGGCGCGTTCGCTGAACTCGCCCGGTCGGGCGCGTCGTGCGCCCAGGGCCACGCAGGTCGCGACCAGGGCCTGCAGTACGGCCGGGCTGCCGTGGGCCTGGAGCTCGACCACGTCTTCGCCGGTATAGCTGGCGGGCGCGCGGAAATACAGGGCGATGCCGTCGTCGAGCACGACATCGTCGACGTCGCGGAAGCGCACGTGGTGGGCGTGGCGCGCGTCGAGTTCGCGGTGGCAGATCGACTGCGCGATGAGGCGGGCCCGGGGGCCGGAGAGCCGCACGATCCCGACGCCCCCCGCGGCGGGACCGGTGGCGATGGCGGCGATGGTGTCGCGGGCGGGGTCGCTCATGGGCGATATGGTCGCATGGCGCGGGCGGCGGTTCGCCCTGGTCCGGACCGTCGACCTCCAAGGCAGAACGGCGGGCATCGCTGCCCGCCGTTCCGGTCGTTACCGCATGCTGCGTGTCGTCAGCCCTTGGCGGGCGCGTCCGCGTACTTCTTGGTCATCCACCACTGCTGCAGCAGGCCCAGCGAACCGTTGGTGACCCAGTACAGCACCAGGCCCGCCGGGAAGAAGGCGAACATCACGCCGAACACCAGCGGCATGAACTGCATCATCTTCTGCTGCATCGGATCCATGCCGGTTGCCGGCGTCAGCTTCTGCGTGGCCCACATGACCGCTGCGTTGATGATGGGCAGCACGAAGAACGGATCGCGCGCGGTGAGGTCCTGAATCCACAGGATCCACGGTGCGTGGCGCAGCTCGACCGACTCCAGCAACGTCCAGTACAGCGCCAGGAAGATCGGCATCTGCACCAGCATCGGCAGGCAGCCGCCAACGGGGTTGATCTTCTCCTTCTTGTACAGCTCCATCATCGCCTGCTGGAACTTCTGGCGATCGTCGCCGTAGCGCTCCTTGAGCTGCTGGATGCGCGGCTGGAACTTGCGCATGCGCGCCATCGACTTGTACTGCGCGCTCGAGAGCGGGAACATCGCCAGCTTGATGATCAGCACCAGGCCGATGATCGCCCAGCCCCAGTTGCCCACGAGGTTGTGGATCTTCTCCAGCAACCAGAACAGCCCGTTGGCGAGCGCGGCGAAGATGTCGAAGCGGCTGTAGTCGACGGCGCGGTCCAGGCCCTTCACGCCCTGGGCCTTGATGCCTTCCACCAGCTTCGGGCCGACCCACAGGCGCGCGTCGGTGACGGCGGTGCCGCCGGCGGCGACGTTGAACGAGGGCCCGCGGCTCTCGATGCCGTAGCGGCCATCGCCCGAGTCGAGCACGAACAGGGAGGCCTGGTCGGCCTGCGGGATCCAGGCGGCGAAGAAGTGGTGCTGCAGCATCGCGACCCAACCACCGGTGACGGTGCGGTCGAGCGGGCCGTCCTCGACGAAGTCGTCGTACTTGCGACGGTCGTATTCGCCGTCGTACCAGACCGCGCCCTGGAAGCTGTAGCCCTCCGCGCTCATCGGGCCGCTCTTCTTGACGATCGCCGGGACGCGGTCGAGCTGGCGGTAGACGTAGCCCTGCCAGGGCCCGCTACCCTGGTTGACGACCTCGTCGCGCACGCCGATCGCGTAGTCGCCGCGCCTGAAGGTGTAGCTGCGGCGGATGCTCACGCCATCCGGGCCGGTCCAGACGAAGGGCACCACCACCTGGTCCTGGCCGGGCGCCAGGCGGAAATCCCGGACATCGCCTTCAAGCTGGAACCCCCCCGCGGCACCGGGCGCGGCCTGCTCGCTGCTCCAACCGCTGCGGGCGATGAAATAGTGCGCCGGGTCGCGCGTGAACAGACGGACCGGCGGGCTGTCGTCATCGGCGGTCTGGCCGTAACCCAGCAGGTCGACCTCGCGCATCTCGCCACCGGTCATCTCCACGCGGACGACGTCGGTGACCACCGTGACCACCGGGCCGTCGCCGGCCTGCACGGCCTGCGGTTCCGGGGCGGTCGCCGTGGCACTGGGCACCTGGCTGGCGGTGCCGGCGCCTGGCACCTGGGCCGTGCTGCCGGGAACGGACGCACCCGAGACAGTGGCGGCCGCAGGGGTCGACGTCTCGGGCGCCTGCTCCTTGTTCCATTCCATCCACAGCAGGGTTGCCACCATCAGCCAGGCAATGATCAGGAAAACGCGGGTCTGGTTCATGGGGACTCGTGGACTGGAATGAAGGGAGGAAGCGGCGGGCCGACACTCTTGTATGTGGCCGTTGCAGGCCGCGTACAAGCTCAGGCGGGAGGCGGTTCGTCGTCGCGGGCCCGCGGGGCGGGCGCCGGCGGAGCGGTGGGGGTCGCCACGGCTTCGGCGCGCATTGTGCCGCCCACGTCCCCACGCGGCAACGCTCCGGCCCGCTGCAACAACTGCAGGAAGGCCGCGCGCAGGGCTTCGCCGCTCTGCCGCGAGGCGCCCGGCCGCGCCACCAGGACGTAATCGCCGGCAGGCAGGCAATGGCGGATCCGCCGGAAGGTGTCGCGGAAGGCGCGCTTGATGCGGTTGCGCCCGACCGCGCGCGGATCGACCTTGCGCGAGACGGCCAGGCCGAGGCGGGCGCCACCCGGACACGCGGCGGCGTCCGCGGCGGAGGCCGTCGCGGACGCGGGATCGTCAAGGCTGAAGTGCAATGCGAGCACGGGCAGCGCCACGCGCCGGCCGTGCTTGAAGATGCGATCGAAGTCGTTTCGCGCGCGTACCCGCGCGGTGCGCGGGAAGCGGTAGTCTGTCATTGCAGACGACGGCCGACGGACGAAGTCATCCGTGGCGGCCGCGGATCAGACTCAGGCGCAGAGGCGCTTGCGGCCCTTCGCACGGCGGCGGGCAAGGATCTTGCGGCCGTCGGCGGTGGCCATGCGCGCACGGAAACCGTGGTCGCGCTTGCGCTTGAGATTGCTGGGCTGGTAGGTGCGCTTGGTGGCCATGGGTGCGGCTCTGCGTTGGATACGGAATAGAACCGCGAAGTCTAGCTTGGCGCGAGGTTCAGGTCAACGCACCGGGGCAAGCCCGTTCATTCCGGGCGGTGGCGAACAGACGCCCGCACATGGGCGGTCGCCGCACGTCGGCGCGGGCACGGCGCGCTGTTCCGGTCCCCGGGGCGGTGATAGTCTGGCCGGCCCCGTCCCCATCGTGTCGCGCCGCGCGGCGAGCGCGCGCGTCGGCGGATGTCGCGTCAACGCATCACTCTGGAACACTTGCCCATCCCTATGGACGCCTGGCCCCGTTGCCTCGAACGCCTCGAAACCGAACTCGCTCCCGAGGACGTGCAGACCTGGCTCAAACCCCTGCAGTCGGTCCGCCGCGACGACGTGACGGTGCTGTACGCCCCGAATGCATTCGTGGTCGAGCACGTGCGCGCCCGTTACCTGGACCGAATCCGTGAACTGCTGGGCCACTTTGCCGGCAGCAGCGAGGTCAGCCTGGAGGTCGGCGCGCTGCCGCGCGCGACGCCCGCCGCGACGCCGGCGGGTGGCGTTCGCGCAACGGTCCCGGCGCCCGCGCCGGTCGCGCCGGTCGCGCCGTTCAATGGCCACCTCGACAACCATTACACCTTCGACAATTTCGTCGAGGGCCGCAGCAACCAGCTCGGTCGCGCCGCGGCCTGGCAAGCCTCGCTCAAGCCCGGCGACCGCGCCCACAACCCGCTGCTGCTGTATGGCGGCACCGGCTTGGGCAAGACCCACCTGATGTTCGCCGCGGGCAATGCCATGCGCGCGAACAATCCGGCGACGCGGGTCATGTACCTGCGCAGCGAGCAGTTCTTCAGCGCGATGATGAAGTCGCTGCAGGACAAGACCATGGATGCGTTCAAGCGCCAGTTCCAGCAGGTCGACGCCCTGCTCATCGACGACATCCAGTTCTTCGCCGGCAAGGACCGCACGCAGGAAGAGTTCTTCCATACCTTCAACGCGCTGTTCGACGGCAAGCAGCAGATCATCCTGACCTGCGACCGCTATCCGCGCGAGGTCGAAGGCCTGGAGCCGCGCCTCAAGTCGCGCCTGGCCTGGGGCCTGTCGGTGGCGATCGAGCCGCCCGACTTCGAGACGCGCGCGCAGATCGTGCTGTCCAAGGCGGCCGAGCGCGGTGCCCGCATCCCCGAGGACGTCGCCTTCCTGCTGGCCAAGAAGATGCGCTCGAACGTACGCGACCTCGAGGGCGCCCTGAACACCCTGACTGCACGCGCCAACTTCACCGGCCGGGCGGTCACCGTCGAGTTCGCCCAGGAGACACTGCGCGACCTCCTGCGGGCCCAGCAGCAGGCCATCGGCATCCCCAACATCCAGAAGACCGTGGCAGACTACTATGGCCTTCAAATCAAGGATTTGTTGTCGAAACGACGGACCCGTTCGCTCGCCCGGCCGCGGCAGATGGCGATGGCGCTGACCAAGGAGCTGACCGAACACAGCCTGCCGGAAATCGGCGATGCGTTCGCCGGCCGCGACCACACCACGGTGCTGCATGCCTGCCGGCAGATCCGCACCCTGATGGAGACCGACGGCAAGATGCGAGAGGATTGGGACAAGCTCATCCGCAAGTTGAGCGAGTAGCTTCGAACCGGTCCACGGGCGTCGGCACGGCATGGTCGCGCCGGATGCCCTGCAAGGAACCGGCCACGGCGACGCGAGATGGCGCCGGGCCGGCTGCAACATGGAACCTGAACAGGGAACACGAAACATTCTGGATGGTGGCGGTACAAGTTGTGGATAAGCCAGGTTCGCCGCGAAGGCCGAAAACTTGTCCACAAGTTACCCAGTGATCCAGGGCGGGTTCTACAAGGGTTCAGCTTCAGGATTTTTGCTTTTAAAACATATGGTTAAGTGGGTTTTCCCGGTTTTTCGCCGACACCACCACCACCATGCTTTTGATTTATCCAATCTTTTGTCTTGGGCATAGGGGAGCGGTTGAGCATGCGTTTCAGCCTGCAACGCGAAGTGTTTCTTAAGCCGTTGGCGCAAGTCGTCAACGTGGTCGAACGACGCCAGACCCTGCCGGTCCTGGCCAACCTGCTCGTCCAGGTGCAGGACGGGCAGCTTTCGCTGACGGGTACCGACCTGGAAGTCGAGATGGTGTCGCGGATCGCGGTCGACGACGCCGAGGACGGTGAAACCACCATCCCCGCGCGCAAGCTGTTCGACATCGTCCGGGCGCTTCCCGACGGCAGCAAGGTCACCATCAGCCAGAGCGCAGAGAAGATCACGGTATCGGCCGGTCGTTCGCGCTTCACCCTCGCGAGCCTGCCGGCCAACGACTTCCCGGCGATCGATGAGGTGGAAGCCACCGAGCGCGTCCGCGTACCGGAGGCGTCCTTGAAGGAGCTTATCGAGCGCACCGCGTTCGCGATGGCCCAGCAGGATGTCCGCTACTACCTCAATGGCCTGCTGTTCGACCTGCGCGACGGCAGCCTGCGCTGCGTCGCGACCGACGGTCATCGACTGGCCTTGTGCGAAGCGCCCCTGGAAGGCGGCAACGGCACCAAGCGCCAGATCATCGTGCCGCGCAAGGGCGTGACCGAGCTGCAACGCCTGCTGGAAGGGGGCGATCGCGAGGTCGAGATCGAAATGGGCCGCGGCCACATCCGCATCAAGCGCGACGATGTCACGTTCACCAGCAAATTGATCGACGGTCGCTTCCCGGACTACGAAGCCGTCATCCCGATTGGTGCCGACCGCGAAGTGCGGATCGATCGCGAGGTGCTGCGTGCCTCCCTGCAGCGTGCGGCGATCCTGTCCAACGAGAAGTACCGCGGCGTCCGCATCGAGGTATCCCCCGGGCAACTGAAGATCAGCGCGCACAACCCCGAGCAGGAAGAGGCGCAGGAGGAAGTCGAGGCCGACACCAAGGTCGACGACCTTGCCGTGGGCTTCAACGTGAACTACCTGCTGGACGCCCTGACCGCGTTGCGCGACGAGCAGGTCATCCTGGCACTGCGCGATGCGAACTCCTCGGCGCTGGTTCGTGAGGCCGGTAACGAACGCAGCCGCCACGTGGTCATGCCCTTGAGGCTCTGAAGGGGCGATTCCCAGGTACGTTCCACGTGGAACATCGAGCACCCGGCCCCGGCCGGGTGTTTTTTTACCCGTAAGCGGAACCGGCCCATTTCCTTTGGATCCATATGAGGCGCCATGCCGCTGCATGGCCCCGCCCCTGCGCCCCGCTGCAGATGCAATTCCCAACCCGCGGGCGTGTTTTGGGGCCGCATCGTCTCACCCTCTTGTAGTCGGGCCACTACTTTCGCCCCTCCTCAAACCCTGCCCTCCTGCTGGACGGGGCCAGGCCTTAAGCTATCTACAATGCAGATCACTCGCCTCGACCTCCGCCGCTTTCGCCGTTTCGACGAGGTCAGCCTGGCGCCCCACTCCGGATTGAACCTGATCACCGGCGAGAACGGCGCGGGCAAGACCTCCCTGCTCGAAGCAATGCACTTGATGGCGTATGGCCGGAGCTTCCGGGGCCGCGTTCGCGACGGCCTGCTCAAGGATGGGGCGACTGACCTCGAGGTGTTCGTCGAATGGCGCGAGCGGGTGTCGTCGGGCGATCCTGCTTCCGTCCGCGTACGCAAGGCTGGCTTGCGGCATAGCGGACAGGACTGGACCGGGCGCCTGGATGGGGAACATGTCGCACAGCTGGGCGACCTGTGCGCAGCGCTCGCCGTCGTGAGTTTCGAGCCGGGCAGCCACGCACTGGTGACCGGAAGCGCGGAGAACCGACGGCGTTACCTGGATTGGGGCCTGTTCCACGTGGAACACGAGTTCATGCCCCTGTGGCGACGTTATGCCCGGGCGCTGAAGCAGCGAAACGCACTGCTCAAGAGCGGGCGGATCCGGGATGGGCTGGAGGCGTGGGAGCGGGAGCTCGCCGAGGCGGGCGAACCCCTGAGCCGTCGCCGGCAGCTGTACCTGGAAGCCTTGCAGGACACCATGGCGCCCCTCTTGGACCGAATCGCCCCGGGGTTGGGGCGGATCGACCTGGAGTACCAGCCCGGTTGGCGGCGCGATGCGATGCCTCTTGAGGACGCCCTCCTCCTGGCGCGAGAGCGCGACCTGCAGGCCGGCTACACCTCCGTCGGCCCCCACAGGGGCGATTGGCGGATCCAGTTCCCGGGCCTGCCGGGTCGCGAAGCCCTGTCGCGCGGCCAAGCCAAGCTGACGGCGCTCGCCGCCATCCTCGGCCAGGCCGCGCATCATGCCCACGCACGGGGTGCCTGGCCGGTGATCGCGCTCGATGACCTTGGATCGGAGCTCGACCGTGCCCACCAGGGGCGCGTACTGGAATGGCTGGCGGAGAGTGCTGCGCAGGTCTTCATCACCGGCACCGAGCCCCCGGTCGGCATGGTGGACCTCGATCTCGATGTGAGCATGTTCCACGTGGAACACGGGCGTGTACGCGATGGTGCGCCCCTGCCGCGCCCCTGAAGCCCTCCCCGGTCGACCGGGCCCGACTGCTATACTCACGGGTCGCTTATAGCTAATGTGTCCAGACGCGTCGCGCTCCCGCGAGCGTGTCGCCGGAGCCCGCTGCCGCAATGACCCAAATCGAGCACGATCCCTCGCCCGAGTCCACGCAGGACCCGACCTCCGCCGCCGAAGCCCCCACTGTCCAGGCCTACGACTCCAGCAAGATCACGGTGCTGCGGGGTCTGGAAGCCGTGCGCAAGCGCCCGGGCATGTATATCGGCGACGTCCACGACGGTACCGGCCTGCACCACATGGTGTTCGAAGTGGTGGACAACTCGGTCGACGAGGCCTTGGCCGGCCACGCCAATGACATCGTCGTGACCATTCACGAGGACGGCTCGGTGTCGGTACTCGACAACGGTCGAGGCATGCCGGTCGACGTGCACAAGGAAGAAGGCGTCTCCGCGGCGGAGGTGATCCTCACGGTCCTGCACGCCGGCGGCAAGTTCGACGACAACAGCTACAAGGTCTCCGGTGGCCTGCACGGCGTTGGTGTGTCGGTGGTCAACGCACTGTCCGAGCACCTGTGGCTGGAAGTATGGCGAGACGGTCACCACCACCGCCAGGAATACGCCATGGGCGAACCGCTGGCCCCGCTGCAGGTGCTCGAGCCCACGCAGAAGCGCGGGACCCTGCTCCGCTTCAAGCCGGCGGCCAGCATCTTCACCGACACCGAATTCCACTACGACATCCTGGCCAAGCGCCTGCGCGAACTGTCGTTCCTCAATTCGGGCGTCAAGATCACCCTGGTCGACGAACGGGGCGAGGGCAAGCGCGACGTGTTCCAGTACGAGGGCGGCATCCGCTCCTTCGTCGAGCACCTGGCGCAGCTGAAGACCCCCCTGCACCCGAACGTGATCTCGGTATCGGGTGAAGCCAACGACATCACCGTGGACGTCGCCATCCAGTGGACCGACGCCTACCAGGAAACGATGTTCTGCTTCACCAACAACATCCCGCAGAAGGACGGCGGCACCCACCTCGCCGGCTTCCGCGCCGCGCTGACCCGCACCCTGTCGAATTACATCGAGCAGAACGGCATCGCCAAGCAGGCCAAGATCAGCTTGTCCGGCGACGACATGCGCGAAGGCATGATCGCCGTGCTGTCGGTGAAGGTGCCCGATCCGAGCTTTTCGAGCCAGACCAAGGAAAAACTGGTCAGCTCTGACGTAAAGCCGGTAGTTGAGAGCACGTTCGGCGCACGTTTGCAGGAGTTCCTCGAAGAAAACCCCAACGAGGCCCGCGCCATCTGCGAGAAGGTGGTCGACGCCGCGCGTGCCCGCGAGGCGGCGCGCAAGGCCCGCGACCTGACCCGCCGCAAGGGCGCGCTGGACATCGCCGGCCTGCCCGGCAAGCTCGCCGACTGCCAGGAGAAGGACCCCGCGCTGTCGGAGCTGTTCATCGTCGAGGGCGACTCCGCCGGCGGCTCGGCCAAGCAGGGTCGCAACCGCAAGACCCAGGCCATCCTGCCGCTCAAGGGCAAGATCCTCAACGTCGAGCGCGCCCGTTTCGACCGCATGCTCGGATCGGCCGAGGTCGGCACCCTGATCACCGCGCTGGGCACCGGCATCGGCAAGGACGAGTACAACCCCGACAAGCTGCGCTACCACCGCATCATCCTGATGACCGACGCCGACGTCGACGGCAGCCACATCCGCACCCTGCTGCTGACGTTCTTCTACCGGCAGATGCCGGAGCTGATCGAGCGCGGCCACATCTACATCGGCCTGCCGCCGTTGTACAAGATCAAGCAGGGCAAGACCGAGCTCTACCTCAAGGACGACGCGGCGCTGGACGCCTACCTGGCCAGCCACGCCGTCGAGAACGCCAGCCTGGTGCCCGCCGAGGGCGAGCCGCCGATCACCGGCGCCGCGCTCGAGGCGCTGCTGCTGGCCTACGCCTCCGCGCGCGAGGTGATCGCGCGCAACCAGCACCGCTTCGATCCCCGGGTGCTGGAGGCGCTGATCGACTTCACCCCGCTCGATGCGGCGCGGCTGCAGGACAACACCGACGAGCAGCACGAACTCGACGCCCTCGCCGCCCGCCTCAACCGCAGCGGCCTGGGCCAGCCGCGGTACGCGCTGGCCTTCCAGCCGGCCAACGACCTGCAGCCGGCCGGCCTGAGGATCGAGCGCACCCACATGGGCCAGACCCAGGTCCAGCTGTTGCCGCTGGCCGCCTTCGAAGGCGGCGAACTGCGCGCCCTGCGCGAAGCGGCCGACCAGCTGCACGGCCTGGTCCGCGACGGTGCGCAGATCATCCGCGGCAACCGCGCGCAGCCGATCGACAGCTTCGCCCAGGCCCAGGCCTGGCTGCTGGACGAGGCCAAGAAGGGACGCCAGATCCAGCGCTTCAAGGGCCTGGGTGAAATGAATCCCGAGCAGCTGTGGGAAACGACGGTCAACCCGGAGACCCGTCGCCTGCTGCGCGTACGCATCGAGGACGCGGTCGCCGCCGACCAGATCTTCAGCACCCTGATGGGCGACGTGGTGGAACCGCGCCGCGAATTCATCGAGGACAACGCGCTCAAGGTCGCCAACCTCGACGTCTGAGCCGCTCCCGTGTCCGTCCAGGAAGGCGCGCAGGGCGCCGCGCTCCCGCCGCCGCTGGCGCCGCTCGCAACGGCGCCGCCACGGCCGGTGGCGGCCCTGCCCGGCTTCTTCATCGACCTGGGCATGGCGATCGGCCTGCTGGTCGCGCTCAGCACGCTGTTCTCGATCGCGGCGGCGGTGATCGCGGCGGCCACTGCTCTGTCGCGCGGCGAGGCGCTCGATCCGGACGGCCTGGTGCAATCGCTCGCCCAGCCCGATGGCCTGGTCATGATCTGGGTCACCCTGCTCGCCACCGGCGGCACCGCCCTGGTCGTCTACGCCCTGCGCGGCCGCGCCACCCCCGACGAACGGCGACGCTCGCGCCAGGTCCTGTCGCGCCCCTCGACCTGGGGCTGGATGGTGCTGGTGGGCCTGGCCACCCTCGCGGCGAGCACGGCCATCGCCTGGCTGGGCAGGCATCTGGGCAGTGAACCGGTGCCCAGCAACCAGGCCATCATCCAGGGGGCCTTCGAGCAGAGCCCGCTGTTCATGTACGTTTTCGCCGCCCTCCTGGCCCCGGCGTACGAAGAACTGCTGTTCCGGCGCGTGCTGTTCGGGCGCCTGTGGCGCGCCGGTCGGCCATGGCTGGGCATGGTCCTCAGCAGCGCCGCGTTCGCGCTCATCCACGAGCTGCCCGGCTTGAGCGCCAACAGCTGGCCTGCAACCGTCCAGCTCTGGATGACGTATGGGTTCATGGGCGCCGCGTTCGCCTGGGTCTATCGACGCACCGGCAGTCTGTGGGCCGCGATCGGCGCCCATGCCCTCAACAACGCGATCGCCTGCCTGCTGCTGGTGCTGGGCTACGCCTGAGCCCGTCACCACGCGCCCTGCACGAGGGTGGGATTACACCTTGTTAATCCAGCTTCGGCTACAACAACCCTTCCATCGACGGGGAGACCGCATGTTCGACGCATCCAGCCAGAGGGCGACCATCGCCCGCCGCCCTGCCACCACCCGCCTGCGACTGGGCCTGCTGGCCGCCGCCAGCACCGTCCTGGTCGCCGCGTGCGCCACCACCACCTCGCCCACCGGGCGCACCCAGGTGGTCGGCGCCATGTCGCAGGAGCAACTGCAGCAGATGGGTATCCAGGCGTTCGAGCAAGCGAAGAAAACCGGCAAGATCAGCACGAACAGCAACCAGACCCGATACGTCCGCTGCGTCGTCGACAGTCTCACGCGGCAACTGCCCGCCGCCCAGCAGGCAGGATGGGAAGTGGCCTTGTTCGTCGACGAGTCGCCCAACGCCTTCGCCCTCCCGGGCCGCAAGATCGGCGTCAACACCGGCATCTTCAAGGTCGCCCTGAACCAGGACCAGTTGGCCACCGTGGTCGCCCACGAGATCGGGCATGTCATCGCCCACCACCATGACGAGCGCGTCACCCGGCAGGTGGGCGCGCAGGCGGGTCTGGGCATCGTCGGCGCGATCGTCGGCTCGGCCTACGGCCAGAACGCCGCCAGCGCGACCAGCCAGTTCGGCGGCGCCGCGGTCCAGGCGGGCCTGTTGCTGCCCAACAACCGCACGCAGGAAAGCGAGGCCGACGTGGTCGGCCAGCAGCTGATGGCCAGGGCCGGCTACGACCCGCACCAGGCCGTGGACCTGTGGCAACACATGATGTCGGCCGGCGGAAACCAGCCCCCCGAGTGGCTGTCCACCCATCCCAGCCCCGGTACCCGGATCCAGGAGCTGGAGCGGCGGGCCGATGGCCTCACGCCGACGTACCAGCAGGCGCGGGCCAGCGGCAGTACGCCTCAATGCGGATAGGTATGGAGGGAAAAGTGTGCGCCCTGCCCGAGACGACCAAATCCACGAGGAAGGCAACCCCGTATCACCCTGTCGTACGTTTCTGGTAGCGTGACCGCCCCGCCGCCAAGCAACCCGCGTGGTTCGGGCGCCCACCCGTCGATTCCACATTCGCTGCACCGACACAGAGAAGGTAATCCGATGAACCCATCCGCCCCCCGTCACCTCACCCTGCTCTCGGCCGCCATCGGCGCCGTGCTCGTGTTCGGCGGTGTCTCCCAGGCGAACGCGCAGACCGCCCACGACCGCGCCGAAGCCCGGCGCGAGCGCCATGCCCAGTCGGGCAGCGAGAAGGCCAGCGAGAGCGCCGACCAGTACCCGGACGCGACCCGCGAGGCACCCAAGACCAAGGCCTCCTCGAAGATGACGCCGCGGCTGAAGAAGATGATGGACGCCTACGACGACGACAACGGCGCCGAAGCGCGCACGATCGCCGAGGAGATCATGGCCAGCGACAAGGCCAATGAGTACGACAAGTCCTTCGCCGCGCAGATCGCCGCGCAGACCCTCTACGACGAGGACGACTCGGTGGGCGCGATCGCCGACCTGCAGAAGGCGCTGGACTACAACGGCCTGGACAACAACGCCCATTACGGCGCGATGCTGATGATGGCCCAGCTGCAGCTGCAGGAAGAGCAATACGACGCCGCCCTGTCGACCATCGACCGCTTCTTCGCCGAGACCAAGAGCACCAAGCCCGAGCACCTGGTCGTCAAGGGCAACGCGCTGTACCGCATGGAGCGCTACCCGGAGGCGGCCACCGTCCTCAAGCAGGCCATCGACGCCAGCCCCGAGCCGCGCAACGACTGGCAGCAGATGCTGATGGCGACCTACTTCGAGACCGGACAGACCGCCGAGGCCAACGCCCTGGCCGAGTCGATCGCCTCCAGGAACCCCGGCGACAAGCGGGCGCAGATGAACCTCGCCGCGACCTACCAGCAGGGCGAGCAGTTGGACAAGGCCGCCGAAGTGCTGGAGAAGCTGCGCGCGTCCGGCCAGCTCACCGAGGACCGCGAGTACCGCCAGCTGTACTCGGTCTACCTCAACATGGACGGGCACGAGGCCGACGCCGCCAAGGTGATCCAGGAAGGCCTGTCCAAGGGCATCCTGCAGGACGACTTCCAGAACAACCTGGCCCTCGCCCAGTCGCTGTACTTCTCCGAGCAGATCGCCCCGGCCATCGCCGCCTACGCCAAGGCCGCCCCGCTGGACGACGACGGCGAGACCTACCTGAACCTGGCCAGGATCTACTGGCAGGAAGACCGCATCCCCGAAGCCAAGGAGGCCGCACGCCAGGCGCTTGCCAAGGGAGTCAAGAATCCCGAGGACGCCAAGAAGATCACGGCCTTGTAGGGTGGGCATGCAATACGACAAAATGATGGGCTGCCACTTGGAATCTTCGGGTCCGATTTGGTATAACCTAGGAGGTTCGGGCAACGCGAAAGCAACCGCCCGGACTCGCTTAAACGCCCGCGGCGTCAGACGTTGCGGAATCACTTCCCGAGCTGACGGCGCATGACGCAAGACCTCGAAAACCACGTTCATAACGACGATCGCGACGAAGGCCTCAACTGGGCCCGCATTGCCGGTATCACCATGGCGATCACGGTGCACGCCGCAGCCCTGCTGCTGCTGCTCGCCCCGATGACCCCGCCTCCGGCAAAGCAGGAGAAGGAAGAGGTCACCCTCGTCAACCTGATCAAACCGCCACCGCCGCCGCCACCGCCGCCGCCGCCGCCGCCGGAGCCGCCGAAGGAGCTGAAGCCGCCGCCGAAACTGGCGCCGCCGCAGCCGACCCCGGTGCCGCCGCCGCCGGAAGAGCCGCCGGTCGTGTTCGACGATCCGAGCCCGGTTGATGTCCAGGCGCCGCCGCCGGCCCCGCCGTCGCCGCCGCCGCCGGCCACCAACATCGGCTCCAGCGTCGACCCGTCGTCGCGCCGCCTGAACCCGCCCCGTTACCCGCCCACCGAGGCGCGTCAGGGCGTGGGTGGCACGGTGGTGCTGGTCATCAGCATCGACGCCAACGGCAACGTGCTGGACGTCTCGGTCGAGAAGTCGAGCCGCAACCGCAACCTGGACCGCGCCGCAATGGAAGCCGCACGCAAGTGGCGTTTCAACCCGGAGCAGCGCAACGGCGTCGCCGTCGCCAGCAAGGTGCGGGTCCCGGTCGATTTTGTCCCGCCGCGCTGATCGGGCCGGTGGAGCAAGTAGTCAGGTACCAGTCGTTCCACTCTTTCCAGCTTCACTTCATCTAGTACAAGCTTTTTCCTTCCACGACATTCAAAGGTAAGCGTCATGCTGCAGGAAACCACCACCGCTGCCACTGCCGGAGGCTCCAACGCCGAAGCCCTCCAGCAGATGAGCTTTGGCCACATGGTCCAGAACTTCGATCTGGTCGCCTGGATCGTGTTCATCACCCTGGTGACGATGTCGGCCATGTCCATTTACTGGATGATCTTCAACTTCGTCCGCAACCTCCGCCTGCGCTCCACCTCGGACCGCGTTATCGGCACGTTCTGGGAAACCCCGAACGCCCAGGACGCCATCCGCTACATGGAAGAGCAGCCCAGGAGCGAGCCGTTCTCCAAGATCGCGCTCGACGCCGCCCAGGCGGCCTCGCACCACCAGCGCCACGAAGGTTCGCGCCTGGTCGAGTCGCTCAACCGTTCCGAGTTCGTCGACCGCGCCCTGCGCCAAGGCGTGACCCGCGAAAGCTCGCGCCTGGAGTCCGGCCTGACCGTGCTCGCTTCGGTCGGCGCCACCGCCCCGTTCGTGGGCCTGCTGGGTACGGTGTGGGGCATCTACCATGCCCTGATCCGCATCGGCATGAGCGGCAACGCGTCGATCGACGCGGTCGCCGGTCCGGTGGGTGAAGCGCTGATCATGACCGCGATCGGTCTGTTCGTCGCCATCCCGGCCGTGCTCGCGTTCAACTTCTTCACCCGGGCCAACCGCGTGACGAACGCCAAGTTCGACACCTTCGCGCACGACCTGCACGACTTCTTCGCCACCGGTTCGCGCGTCGGCGACGTGACTGGCAAGCGCTAACAGGCCCCGTCGTCACACACGCGATTTTGGAGTTCGAACATGGCTTTCAGTTCTGGCGGTAGCGGCGGCGCAATGGCCGACATCAACGTCACACCCCTGGTGGACGTGATGCTGGTGCTGCTCATCATCTTCATGATCACCGCGCCTCTGATGACGCACAAAGTGAAGGTGGACCTGCCCGAGGCCAATCTGGACAAGAAGCAGGAGCCGCTCCCGACGCCGCCGATCACGGTGGCGGTGCAGGATGACGGTTCGTTGTTCTGGAACGACGAACCCGTCACCAAGGAGATGCTCGAGAGCCGCTTCTCGGTCGAGGCCCAGAAGACGCCCCAGCCGCAGGTCAACGTGCGTGGCGACAAGACCACCAAGTACCGGATCGTCAACGAAGTCGTGAAGACCGCGCAGGCCCAGGGCATGCGCAAGGTCGGCTTCGTGACCGTCCGCGATCGCAGCAGCAATTAACGGAGGCCACCGATGGCATTTACAACGGGTGGTAGTGGTGCAATGGCCGACATCAACGTCACGCCCCTGGTGGACGTGATGCTGGTGCTGCTGATCATCTTCATGGTGACGGCACCCATTGCCAGTTACCCGGTCGACATCGCCCTGCCGCAGCGGAGCACCAACCCGCCGCCGCAGGTCAACGATCCGCCAGCGCCGATCAAGCTGCGGATCGATGCCTCCGGCACGGTCTACTGGAACGACTCGCCGATGCCGGTCGGCCAGCTGCAGCAGCGCATGACCGCCGAAGTCGCCAAGGACCCGAGCAACCAGCCGCTGCTGGAGCTCGACGCCAGTGGCGACGCCGCCTACGGCGTGCTGGCCAAGGTCCTGACCGCGGCCAAGAATGCGGACATGCAGAAAATCGGGTTCGTCGAGGCCAACTGAGCCACGCCGCATCCGACCCACGTTTACCGTCGTGTAGCAAGAAACGTTTACCGTCGTGTAGCAAAATTGGACGCCGCCCTCCGGGGCGGCGTTTTTTATGGACGCGTCGCGGTCATCGCACCCCTGGGCCCCATGGCGAGGGCGGCTGGCGAAGCGAGGGCGGGGCGGGCCCCCAGGGCGCAGCCCGCCATCCGCCGCGCTGGCGCTACATGCGACGCCCGCGCCTTCACTCCCGGCCAGCGGGCACGAGGCCGCACTGCCAATTGCGCGATCCCCCCGGACAGGCGTAGTGTCGAAGACGGGCAGCTCGCCCGACGCAGGAGGTGTACATGGCCGTCTCCCAGTCTTCCGTGTTCTCCGAATCCGCCCGCGGCGACGCCGCGCTCTCGCAGATCAACATCACGCCCCTCATCGACGTGATGCTGGTCCTGCTGATCATCTTCATGGTCATCTCACCGGTCGTCAGTCGCAGCCTGGACGCGAAGCTCCCGCAACCCAGCAAGGAAGCGGTCGCACCGGACACGCGGCCGATGCAGCTGGTGGCGCAGGCCGACGGCCGCTACCGGCTCGATGGCGTCGTCCACGACCTGGGGACCCTGGGCAGCGCACTGGTGCAAAGCGCCGCGACCGACCCCGAGCGCGTCCTGATGGTCAGCGCCAGCGACGATGCCGACTACCAGTCATTCGCCAACGCGCTGGCGGCCGCCGAGGACAGCGGGGTCCGCCAGATCGCCCATGGCAACTGACGACCGGGCGGCGAAGCGGCCCACCCGGCTTCGCCGCCGTCGCCGGCCGGACGGGTAGGGGCCTTGTCGCCGTCGCGCGCCGCCGACCCGGCGGTCGAGGTGTTCCTGGAGCACCTCGACCATCCGCGCAAACCGGTGGTGCTGGCCCTGCGCGCGCTCGTGCTCGACGCCGACGGCGCCATCGGCGAGGCGATCAAATGGAACGCACCGAGCTTCCACACCCGCGATCATTTCGCCACGATGCACCTGCGCTCGCCGACCGCAGTCCAGCTGGTCCTGCACATGGGGGCGAAGAAGCGGCAGATGCCGAAGGGCGCCATCGATGACCCCGCCGGCCTGCTGGCCTGGCGGGGACCGGACCGAGCGATCGTCACGCTGCCCGACCTCGACGCCCTCGACGGGGGCCGAGCGCCGCTGACGGCCATCATTCGACGGTGGATCTCCCAGCTGTGACACCGCCGGTCCCGACGGCCGGCCGTCAGCCGCGAGGCACGCCGTCCACGATCCTTCGGTAGGCCTGCACCGTCGCTTCCAGGCCCGCATAGAGCGCTTCGCTGACCAGGGCGTGCCCGATGGAGACCTCCAACACGTTGGGAACGGCGGCGAGGAAGGCGCCCAGGTTCGCCTGGTCGAGGTCGTGGCCGGCGTTGACCGCGAGACCGGCGGCCTGCGCCCGTCGCGCGGCGCCGGCAAAGCGCGCCAGCATCGCCTCGGAGCCGCCTGTACCGTGGGCTTTGGCGTAGGGCCCGGTATAGAGTTCGACCCGGTCGGCGCCGCAGTCGGCCGCCCGCGCGATGCTGCAGTCACCGGCGTCGGCATGGGCATCGGCGAACAGGCTGACACGGCAACCCAGCGCTTTCAGCTCGGCCACCAGGGGACGCAGGGCATCGCCATCGCGGACGAAGTCGAAGCCGTGGTCGGAGGTGAGCTGGCCATCGCCGTCGGGCACCAGGGTCGCCTGCGCGGGACGCACCTCCCGGCAGAGCGCGATGAACCCCGGATAGCCCGCCCGGGGCGTGGCGAAGGGATTGCCCTCGAGGTTGAACTCGACGTCGCGCTCGCGCGCCAGCGTGGAAAGTGCGCGGACATCATCGGCGCGGATATGGCGCGCGTCCGGTCGCGGATGCACCGTGATGCCGTGCGCGCCGGCATCCAGGCAGGTACGTGCGGCCTGCACCACGTCCGGTACCGCGCCGCCGCGGGAATTGCGCAGGACGGCGATCTTGTTGACGTTGACGCTGAGGAGGGTCATGCCGTCAAGGCGAGCCTGACCGCGTTCAACGCGGTCCTTCGGGGTTGCCCAGGGCGTTCTTGCGGGCCTCCGCCTGCTCGCGCAGGCGTCGCATCTCCTCCGGATCGAGGACGTGGCTGATATCGCGGCTGCTGTTGCCCACGCGCTGGGACAGCAATCCCATCACCCAGGCGACGAACAGCACCAGGGACACCAGCAGCCAGACCGCCACCAGGGCCGGAGACGAAGACTTGAACGCCGCGGCCAGCGAAGCCAGCGCGAGCAGCAGGAACAGCCAGGGCATCATGGCGGCAATCCATGCAGTAGAGAGGTGCAAAGAGTGTAACCGCGACGGCGCGCGCCTCAAGCCCGATCGTCCCCACCGCGATGGCCATCCGTCGGCGCCCGGCCGGCCTAGAGCAGCGGTGAGACCAGCCGCGCCAGGGCTTCGGGCAGGCGCACGCGCCAGAGCGCGCGGTTGCGTTCGGCCTGCACCGGCACGGCCGTCGCGCACTCGCCCTCGATCAGCGCCGCCATCTGCCCGCACAGGGCCTCGTCCCTGAACAGCACCGAGACCTCGAAGTTCAAGCGGAAGCTGCGATTGTCGAAGTTCGCACTGCCCAGCAGCACCAGGTCCTCGTCGCACAGCAGGGCCTTGGTATGCAGCATCCGCGGACCGTACTCGTAGATCCTGACACCGGCCTGCAACAGCTCGTCGAAGTAGGAGCGGGCGGCATAGGTGACCAGGAGGCTGTCGCTCCGCTTGGGCACCAGCAGGCGGACATCCAGCCCGCCCAGGGCCGCCGAGGTCAGCGCCATGCGCGCGGCCTCGCCGGGCACGAAATAGGGCGTGACCAGCCATACCCGCTTGCGCGCGTCCTGGATCGCGGAGACGTTGAGGCGATGGATCGCCTCCCAGGGCGAGTCCGGTCCCGAGGGGATCACCTGCGCGGGCACGGCGCCGACGACCCGGTTCGGGTGGCTGAGGCTCAGGGGCGGCTCGCCGGTCGCGTATGCCCAGTCCTCGATGAAGACCAGTTGCAGTTCCAGCACCACGTTGCCTTCCAGGCGCACGTGCAGGTCGCGGTAGGCGTCCTCGCGCCGGCGTTCGTCTTCCTCGTCGGTGATGTTGATGCCACCGGTGAAGGCGACCCGGCTGTCGATCACGACGATCTTGCGATGGCTGCGCAGGTTCAACCAGGGGCGTTTCCAGAAGAAGCGCAGCTTCATCGGGTGGAACCAGGCCATTTCCGCGCCCGCGGCCAGCAGCGGCGCGATGAATGCGTGCCGGCACTTGCCCGAGCCGACGGCGTCGATCAGCAGGCGCACCTTGACGCCCGCCCGCGCTCGCTCGATCAGGGCATCGCGCAGGGCCGTGCCGATGTGGTCGGGCTGGAAGATGTAGTACTCCAGGTGGATGTGCTCGCGCGCCTGCGCCACGGCCTCGAGCAGGGACGCGTACTTGGCCCCGCCATCGATCAGCAGCTCGACTTTCGAGGCGGTGGTCGGCGGCAGGCCGGTGATCGACTGGCCGAGGCGCGCCAGTTCGATGGCGTCCGGATCGGGGGTCAGGCCCGCCGGTGGGCTGGGCAGGCTGGCGCGGGTCTGCCGACGCGCCATGGACTTGCGGCGGATCCTCTGCGGCCCGAAGAAGTAATAGACCAGGAAGCCCAGGTAGGGCAGGGCGGCCAGGCTGATCAACCAGCTCAGGGTCGCCACCGGCTCGCGCTTCTGCAGGATGATCCAGCCGCCGATCCAGACCAGGTAGATCGCCCATCCGGCGATCAGGTAAAGGCGCAGGTTGTCGGGGTCGAACAGCAACGACCCGATCGAGGCGAATGACGGCATGGACGGGAGGGACTCCGTTGGACGGTGGCACGGACGGTCGTCGCGGCGGCTGCGACGCGACCGGCGTAGGCTTGAGGCATGGATGATGCCCGGAAAGCGCTGTCGCCGGATCCACGCCGCGTGAAGGGGCGCGGAGCGGGCTCGTACGTGAGCGGCCGCTTCGCGGTGACCACGGCCGAGCCCGAGGACGACGGCTGGGGCTCGCTGGGCGAGGTCCTGGCCGACCAGCCCAATCCGGCCACTCGCGTGCAGGAAGAGCGCGCACGCAGCATCATCAGCCGCAACGACTCGCCCGACATCGGGTTCAGCCAGTCGGTCAATCCCTATCGCGGCTGCGAGCACGGCTGCGTCTACTGCTTCGCACGGCCCTCGCACGCCTACCTGGACCTCTCGCCGGGCCTGGACTTCGAGACCCGCCTGTTCGCCAAGACCAATGCCGCCGAGCGCCTGCGCCATGAGCTGTCGCGCCCGGGCTATCGCTGCGCGCCGATCGCCCTGGGCATCAACACCGACGCCTACCAGCCCAGCGAACGCCGCTACGGCATCACCCGCGATTGCCTTCAGGTGCTGGCCGACTGCGGGCATCCGGTCAGCTTCGTCACCAAGAGCGCCTCGATCCTGCGCGACATCGACCTGCTGTCCGAACTGGCCGGCAAGCAACTGGTCACGGTCTACGTCTCGGTCACCACCCTCGACAACCGCCTGGCCGCGCGCATGGAGCCGCGCGCCTCGGCGCCCCACAGCCGCCTGAAGGCCATCCGCCGGCTGACGGAGGCGGGCGTGCCGGTCGGGGTGCTCGTGGCCCCGGTCATCCCCATGATCACCGATGCCGAACTCGAGGCGATCCTGGAAGCGGCCCGCGAGGCCGGCGCCGCCGCGGCCGGCCATGTACTGCTGCGGCTGCCCCACGAGCTCAAGCAGGTCTGGCGCGAATGGCTCGAGCTCCACTACCCCGAGCGCGCTGCGCACGTGATGAGCCTCGTCCAGCAGATGCGCGGCGGCAAGGACTACGACAGCCGCTTCGGCACCCGCCTGCGCGGCGAGGGCCCCTTCGCCGAACTCATCGCCCAGCGCTTCGCCAAGGCGTACCGCCGGCTGGGCTATGCCCGTTTGCCGCCACTGGACTGCAGCCACTTCGTCCCGCCGCGACCGGTGACCCCCCAGGGCGAGCTGTTCTGAAACCCGTCGGCGCCCGGTGCGCGTCGGCCGCACGATCAGGTCCCTTCGTCAGGACGCACGTCGAGGCGGTCCCCCCTTGAGGGGCCCTTGTGGACATGCGCGCACGGGGCGACGGACGGCATCGCACCTCGCGGCAGCCCTTGTCGGCGCGAATGAGCGCTACACGTAGGGTGGGTAGAGCCGAAGGCGAAACCCACCGTCGCGAAGCTGCACGCGCGACGCGCGATGGGTTTTGCTTCGCGCTACCCATCCTACGAGGGGCGTGGGAACTCGAGGCAAGCGCAAAGGCGACTCGCGCCGTAGCTCCCGTAGGGTGCAATCAGCCAAGCGCATTGCACTCTCCTTGCGGTGCGGTGCGGTGCGGTGCGCGATGCATTGGATCGATGAAAAAGCCAAAGGCTGGATCCCAGCGTTCGCTGGGATGATGGGCAGGGGGTGGCGTCAGTGGGTGCGGTGTCGCGCCGGTCTGCGTTACCTCGGGGACGCGTGAATCGGGTCAAGGCCAGGGCTGGACCTCAGGGATGACCGGGATGGCGGCGAATGTACCGATTCCCCATTCCCCATTCCCCATTCCCCACTCCCAATTCCCCATTCCCACCCTCAGATCCCGCCGAAGCCCCCCGGCATGAGCGGGCCGCCCAGCCACAGCCAGCGGGCGATCCATGCGCTGGTGATGGCCAGCAGGATCGACAGCGGCAGGCCGATGCGGATGAAGTCGCTGAAGCGGTACTGGCCGGGACCCAGGATCAGCAGGTTGCCGTGGTGGCCGATCGGCAACAGGAAGGTGACCACGGCGCCCAGCGCGGTGCAGACCACGAACGGCGTGGGCGGCAGGCCCAGGGACTGCGCGAGCGAGATCGCGATCGGCCCCAGCAGCACCGTGGTCGCCGCATCCGACAGGATCTGCGACAGCAGGCCCGCGGCGGAGAACATCACCAGCAGGATCATCAGCGGCGACCACGTCGCGACCACCTGCAGCAGGCCCTGGGCGAGGAGGGCGGCGGTGCCCGTCTGCTCCATCGCGATGCCCAGCGGAATGACGCCGGCGATCATCACGAAGATGCGCACGTCGACCTCGCGGTACGCCTGCTCGATGTCCACGCAGCGGGTGGCGACCATGGCCACCGCACCGAGCAGGAAGGCCAACGGCACCGGCAGCCACTCCGTCGCCGCGGCGAGGATGGTCGCGCCCATTACCATCAGGGCGATGGGCGCCCGCACGCGGCGCTTGGCCTCGCCGGCGAAGGGGACCAGCATCAGGAAGCCGTGGTGCGCGGCCAGCTCGGCGAACCGCGCCGGCTTCCCCCACAGCACCAGCAGGTCGCCTTCGCGCAGGCGCGCGTCGGCGATGCGCGGGGCGATCGTGGCGTCGCGCCGCCACAGGCCGGCGATCACCGCGTGGAAGCGGCGCGAGAAGTCGAGTTCGCGGATCGAGTGGCCGATGAACTCCGAGCCGGGCGCGACCACCGCCTGCACCAGCTGGGCGTCGCCGTCGCCGGTCACGGTGTCGCCAAAACGCGCAACCGCATTGAGGTCCAGGCCGGGATCGTCGTGCAGGGAGGCCAGGGTATCGGCCGACGCCTCCACCAGCAGTACGTCGCCGCTGATCATCGGGCTGCTCTCGCTGAGGTCCTTGCGCAACTTGCCGTCGCGCATCCAGCCGACGAGGCCGAACTTGTCGCCCAGGGCCCGGCGCAGTTCCGACAGGGGCCGCGTGCTCCAGCGCGAGCCTTCCACCACCAGCAGCTCGGTGCGGTAGCGGTCCAGCCGCAGGTATTCGTCGTCGCCGCTGTCGCCGCCGCGCTTGGGCAGCAGCCAGTGGGTCAGCAGCATGTAGACCAGGCCGATCAGCACCAGCGCGATGCCGATGGGCGTGATCGAGAAGATGCCCAGGCTTTCCGCGCCGGTGCGCTGGATCAGGTTGTTGGCCAGCAGGAAGGCCGGCGCGCTGACCAGGGTCAGCGTGGTGCCCAGCGAAGCGGCGAAGGACATCGGCATCAGCAGGCGCGAGACCGACAGCTTCCGCTGCCGCGCGAACCGGCTCAGGATCGGCAGCATCATCGCCGTGACCATCACGTGGTGCGTGAAAGACGACAGCGCCGCCACCACCGGCATGACCACGGAGATCGCGCGGGTTTCGCCATGGCCGCCGATCCGGCCGATCCACTGGCCGATGCGCTCGGTGATGCCGGTCGCCGCCAGGCCGCCGGAGATGATGAACACCGCCGCGACGATGATCGCCGGCTCGCTGGCGAAGCCCGACAAGGCCTGCTTCGCATCGAGGATGCCGGTCAGCACGAGGGCCAGCAGGCTCAGCATCGCGGTGACGTCCACCCGCAGGCGCTCGCTGACGAACAGGTACAGGGTGCCGGCCAGGATCAGCAGGAACGCCACCTGGTGCCAGGACACCTGGGTCAGCAAAGTCTGCAGGAAGGCGGGCGCGGTGACATCCATGGGGCGCATTGTGAGGCATACCGGGGCGATTGCCTGCACCGTCCCATCACGACGGCGCTCGTTACACTAAAGCCATCGCAACACGAGTGGTCCTGATGTCTCCAATCGCAACGCTTTCGCGCCTGCCAGGCGATGATGCACTCCGCCTGGTGATGGCCGCGTCGGGTATCGGCATGGCGATCTGCGACATCGAGGGCCACTGGAAGGAAGTCAATCCGGCGCTGTGCACCATGCTCGGTTACGAGGCGGGGGCGCTGCTTGGTCGCTCGGCCCGCGAGGTCACCCACCCCGAGGACATCGAGTCCAGCCGCGACCTGATCCGGCGCATCACCGACGAGCCCGGCCTGCTGCTCGAAGCCCGCAAGCGTTACCTGCGCCGCGACGGCTCCGTGCTCTGGGCCCAGGTCAACATCGCCATGCTGCGTGGTGCCGGCGGCGAGCCGATCTGCATCCTCGTGCAGATCCGCGACATCGGCGCACAGCTCGCGCACGAGAACGAAATGCAGGCCAGCGCCGTGCACCGCAGCGCCGAGCTCGAAGCCTCCAACCACCAGTTGCAGCTGTTCGCCGACGCCGTCGCCCACGACCTGCGCGCGCCGCTGCGCTCGATCCTCAGCTTCTCAGAGCGCCTGGGCCAGGCGCTGGGCGAGGACATCGACGCCGATGCCCAGGACTACCTGCAGCGCATCAGCGCCTCCGCGCGCCGCATGTCCGAGCTGCTCGCCGCGCTGGGCCGCCTGTCGCGCGCCACCCGCGCCGAGCTCAACCCGCAACCCGTCGACCTGAGCCTGCTGGCGGACTGGGTCCACGCCGAACTGCTGGATGCCGAGCCCGGACGCGAGGTGAGCGTCGACATCCAGTCCGGTCTCACCGTGCAGGGAGACGAGCGCCTGCTCAAGGTCCTGCTCGACGAGCTGCTGGGCAATGCCTGGAAGTTCACCCGCGGCTGCGAGGCGGCCCGCATCGAGTTCGGCGGCGAGCCCCGCGAGGGCGTGCTGAAGCTGTACGTCCGTGACAACGGCACGGGCTTCGACATGCGATACGTGCATAAACTGTTCGAACCGTTCCAGCGCCTGCACAGCCAGGACGATGGGGGCGGACACGGGCTCGGCCTGACGATCGCCCAGCGCGTGGCCATGCGCCACGGCGGGCGCCTGCAGGCCGAATCCCGACCCGGTCACGGCACCACGCTGTCCATAGAGCTGCCGGCCGGTCCATCCTGAAGGGGGAGCCATGCCATGGATAAAGTGATACTGCTGGTCGAAGACAACCCGGACGACGTCGAACTCACCCGCCTCGCCTTCGACGAGGCCAAGATCGCCAACCGCCTCGTCGTCGTCGGCGACGGCGCCGAAGCCCTGGACTACCTGTTCGCCCGCGAGGCCCACGAAGGCCGCGACCCGCGCGACCTCCCCTCGATCATCCTGCTCGACCTCAACCTGCCCAAGGTCGACGGCCGCGAAGTGCTGCAGGCCATCCGCGAGGATCCCCACACCCGCACCATTCCCGTCGTGGTGATGACCACCAGCGCCGAACCGATGGACATCGAAGGCTGCTATTCCCTCGGCGCCAACAGCTACATCCAGAAACCCGTCGACTTCGAACAGTTCGTCTGGGCGGTCAAGCAGGTCGGCCTCTACTGGCTGGTTTTGAACCAGGCGCGCAGCGCCTGAAGGCGTCTTCCACCAGCGCGTAGCCCGGATAAGCGAAGCGCATCCGGGTTCGTGTTCCTCTCGCCCATGGATCCGCCATTGCTACCATTGGTAGCTAAGCCACCGTTACTAGCTGCTATTGGCCAATTCCGGTAGCAGCTTTTTCTTATACTGCTGAAAACAAAGGCAGCATCGACAAAGGCTGCTACCGGGAGTCGCGGCAAGCGCTCCGGCATCGGCTTGTGTTCCCCGTGAATTCCGGTATCTAGCTTCCCTCGCGTGTCGTACGCGCTTCGCTCCACCCGACTGGGTGGACGTTCCGGGATTCAGGGGAAATCGATGAAGGGATTCACGCTGCTGGCCTTGCTGCTGGCTTGGGGGCTTGCACTGCCGGCATTCGCCCAGGACGAGGGCAAGTTGCCCTGGGAGGAATACGACAAGCTGATCAACAAGCGCTCGTCGCTTGCCTCGATGGGCCCGGACCTGTTCGGCGATGCCGTCGATTTGTACACCGGCAGCCTGTCGTTCTCCGCGACGGACGTCAGCATCCCGGGCAACAGTGGGCTGGCGGTGGCGGTCGGTCGCAGCTATACGGTCACCGACCGCAAGGGCTACTGGCTGCGCGACCTGCCCTTTGCCGACTGGGACCTCGACGTCCCGCGCATCAGCGGCACCTTCATCGGCACCTGGCACGACAACCGCTGCACGGTGGCTCGACCGCCCGACGTCGTCCAGTCCAACGTGATATTCGGCACCGACGAGTACTGGAACGGCCTCCAGGCCGAGATGCCCGGCGGCGGCGAGATGCTGAGTACGCTCGCGGGCGTGCCCAAGCCCGGCACGGGTGGGCCGTATCCGTGGACCACGGCCAGTCGTACGCATTTCAGTTGCCTGTCCTCGATCAAGAACCCGGATGGCAGCGGACAGGGCTTCCTCGCAATCACAGCCGACGGCACCAAATACTGGTTCGACTGGATGGCGCAGTACAGCGAACCACCGATCGAGAAACCCAAGCCCTCCGGCGGCACCCTGACGCTTGGACGACGCAAGAACGTCCTCTATGCGACGCGCGTCGAGGACCGCTTCGGCAATTGGGTCACTTACACCTACACCAACAGCAAGGGCAATCCCGCTGCGCTGACGGAAGTGAAGTCCAATGACGGACGCGTTGTCACCCTGGGCTACGACGCCCATGGCCACGTGAACGCCGTTAGCGATGGAATGCACACCTGGACCTACGACTACAGCTATCCGGCGGACGGAAGGGCAACGCTGATCCGCGTCAATCAGCCCGATGGGAGCAAGTGGTCCATTTCCTTCGCTGCGTTCTCGAACCTGGAGATGCTTTACAACCCCAACAAGCTGCCCGACGAGCCGAGTCGGAGCTGTTTTTTTGCCGGCGACCTGATCGACAACATGCCGGTCAGCGGAACGATCACGCATCCTGCAGGGGCTGTCGGCACTTTCACTGTCATGATCAAAGGTCACGGCCGATCCAATGTGCCGGCGGTTTGTCGTGGCTACACCACGCCAGGCAACAATCCCAACGACGACTTCGCCTACTACCCGATCAACTGGGATGCTTTCACGCTGACGACCAAGCAGGTCAGCGGTCCGGGCGTGCCTGTTGACACGTGGAACTACGGTTATGAAAGCGCGGTGTCCTGGTTCCTGCATCCCAGCGGCGCGGGCAAGCCGGTCTGCCAGGACAACGTCAACGGCTGCGGAGCGCCGGTGTGTACCGACGACAGCTGCGCGGGTTCCGCAGTCACCACGGTCACCGCGCCAGACGGCAGCTGGACGCGCTACACCTTCGGCAACAGCTATCGCTACAACGAGGGCAAGCTCCTGCGCACGCAGCGTGGCACCAGTTCCACACCCCTCTATACCGAGCGCCTCGCATACGTCCTGGACCCGACCGGCCAGCCTTTCGTCACCCCCATCGGCCACAGCCCGCAGGAACGCGGCAACGGGTTCACCAGCGAAAGTGTCCGCCCGCAGCGCCTGCGCGAGATCGTGCAGGACGGCGCCCTCTTCGTGAACGAGGTCGAGGCATTCGACGCGTTCGCCAGGCCCATCCGGGTTCGCAAGGGCAGCACCGGCACCGGCGGCTTCCATAGCGATCCGCCCAGCGTGTTCCCCGCGCTGAGCGCACCCGCCAGCAGCTATTCCGGCACCTATGCGCTCAGCTGGACAAGCTCGCAGGACGCCACGCGGTACCCGCTCGAGCGACGCATCAACGGCGGTAGCTGGGCGACCGTCCAGGACACTTCCGCGCTGAGCTGGAACGCAAGCGGCCAGGCAGCCGGTACGTACGACTACCGCATCCGCGCCTGCAATACCGCCGGTTGCACCGCATACAGCGGTACCGAAACGACCGTGGTCGCGCTGCCTCCGGCATCGGCCCCGACCGTAACCGCGCCAGCCACGGACAACAACGGCGCTTACACCGTCAGCTGGGGCAGCGTCGCCGCCACCACGGACTATCAGCTCCATCAACGCAAGAACGGCGGCAGCTGGAGCGAGGTCTACAGTGGCACCGCTACCAGCAAGGCGCTCTCTGGCCTGACGGACGGCAACTACGACTATCGCGCCCGTGCCTGCAATGTCGCCGGATGCAGCGCGTACTCCGGCATCGACACCACGGTGGTGACATTCCCGCCCGCCTCGGCGCCGGTCGTCACCGCGCCGGCGACGGATGGCGACGGCGGATTCACCGTCAGCTGGACCAGCGTTACGTCGGCCACCGAGTACCGGCTGGAGCAACGCAAGGACAGCGGCGCCTGGGCCCAGGTCCACGCCGGCACGGCGACCAGCAAGACGGTCTCCGGGCTTGCCGATGGCAGCTACGGATACCGTGCACGCGCCTGCAACGCGGGCGGTTGCTCCGCGTACTCCACGATCGACACCACCGTCGTCACGCATTCCCCCGCAAGCGCGCCGACCGTGAGCGCACCGTCCAGCGACACGGACGGGGCCTTCACCATCGCCTGGACGTCGGTGGCCTCGACCACCGAGTACCGCCTCGAACAACGCAAGGACGGCGGAAGCTGGACCCAGGTCTACAGCGGCAGCGGTACCAGCAAGGCCGTCTCGGGCCTGGGCAACGGCACTTACGACTATCGCGCCCGTGCCTGCAACGCCGGCGGCTGTGGTGTCTATTCGGCGACCGACTCGACCGTGGTCCTGCTCGCACCCGCGAGCGCGCCGGCGGTCACGACGCCCAGCGCGGACAACAACGGGGCGTACACCCTCACCTGGTCGAGCGTCGCGACCGCCACCGAGTATCACCTCGAGCAACGCAAGGACGGGAGCAGCTGGTCCCAGATCCATGCGGGCGCAGCGACCAGCAAGTCGGTGTCGGGCCTGACCAACGGCAGCTACGATTATCGCGCGCGTGCCTGCAATTCGAGTGGCTGCAGCGGCTACTCGGCCATCCGCACGACGCTCGTCACGTTCCCACCGAGTACCGCACCCAGCCTGACGGCACCGGTGAGCGCCAACACCAACCAGAACTACACCGTCTCCTGGAGTGCGGTCGACACGGCGACGAGCTACCAGCTCGACCTGGGCGGTGGCGGCAGCTGGTCGAACATCTATTCGGGCAGTGCGCTTTCGCGGATCCAGAACCAGGGTTTCGACGGGGCGTACGACTATCGCGTGCGCGCGTGCAACGTCGGCGGCTGCGGCCCGTACTCGGCGACCCGGCGCGTACAGGTCGTCGGTGGCGGGGGCGGGGGGAACTGCGGCGGACAACCTTGCCCCGAGCCTTTCCGCGTCGAGTTGCCGGGTAGCGGCCTGGAGCCCGTGCCGGCCGAAGGAGAAGGCGAATGAAGCTGCGCAAGGACGTACTGAAGGGCACCATCGCCGGAATCGTGCTGCTGCCGGCCGTGGGCCTGGCCGCCGACTACAGCCGCACCGAGGGGATCACCTACCATGACGACACGGCGGGCTGGGTGCTCGGCCAGGTCGAGAAAGTCGAACTGGTGGCCTCGACGCCGATACTGGATCCGGCGTTCGCCTATCCCCTGGAGATGACCCGGACCGAATACGGCTGGAAGCACGTCCCGCGGAAGAAGTATGGCTTCGGACGCCTGGCATTGGAGATCGGCTACAACAGCGCCGATGGCACCGTCGCCTATGTCAAGGACGGCGCAGGCCATACCACCAGCGTCGGCAGCTGGAAGCGCGGCATCCCGCAATCGATCGCCTATGCCGACGGCACCAGCCAGAGTGCGGTGGTCGCCAACGACGGCACGGTCAGCTCGATCACCGATGCCAACGGCTTCACGACCAGCTACGAATACGACGAGATGGGGCGCGTCACCAAGACGACGTTCCCCACCGGCGACACAACCGCGTGGGCCCCCATCACCCAGACCTTCGATCAGGTGGCCGCTTCCGAATGGGGCATCCCCGCCGGGCACTGGCGTCAGATCGTGTCCCAGGGGAACTTCCGCAGCTATACCTACTTCGATGCGCTGTGGCGCCCGGTCCTGACCCAGCAGTTCGACAACACCGATGTGGTTGCGACGCGCACCGGAACGGTCAAGCAGTACGACCATGAAGGCCGCGAGGTGTTCGCCTCGTACCCGCTCGCCACCTGGAGCAATGTCGGCACCTTCACCGAGGGGGTCATCACCACCTACGACGTGTTGGGGCGAGTGCGCGAGGTGCTGCAGGATTCCGAATTGGGCGAACTGTCGACCACCACCACGTACCTAGCCGGCGCTAACGGCCCCTACACCCTTGTCACCGACCCCCGCGACGAGCAGACACGCACCTGGTTCCAGTCCTTCGACACCCCAAGCTACGACACGCCCACCACCATCTGGCACCCCGAGTCCGCCTACACCCACATCACCCGGGATGTCTTCGGCAAGACGACGCGGCTGCGGCGCAGCAACAGCAGCAGTGCCACGGGTGGCTCGCTGGCGGTCAACCGCGACTACACCTATAACGGCTACCAGCAACTGTGCCGGGTGGACGAACCCGAGTCGGGCACCAGCGCCATGGGATACGACGCGGCCGGCAACGTTGCCTGGTCCGTTATGGGCTTCACGCCCTCGGGCGCCGGCTGCCTCACCGCGTCGTCGGTGGCCGCACGCCGCGTCGACCGCGCTTACGACCTGCGCAACCGCGTCACCGCCATGAGCTTCCCCGACAGCCGCGGCAACACCACCCATACCTACACACCGGATGGGCTTCCGGCAAGCATCATGGTCGACAACGGTGGCGGCAATGTCGTCACCACGACGTACGCCTACAACAAGCGCCGCTTGCTGACCAGCGAGCGCATGCAATGGAACAGTGTCGATTGGACGTTGACCTCCGCGTACGACGGCAACGGTCATCTCGCCAGCGAAACCATGCCGGGCAACTGGAACGTCGCCTACGCCCCGAATGCGCTCGGTCAACCCACGCAAGCGGGCACCTACGCCACCAACGTCCGCTACTTCCCCAATGGGGCGCTCAAACAGTTCACCTATGGGAACGGTATCGTCCATACCCTGACCCAGAACGCCCGGGGCCTGGCCGAACGCAGCCGCGATGCCTATGGCAGCACGGCCGTCCACGACGACAGCTACGACTACGATGCCAATGCCAACCTCATGGCCATCAGCGATGGCCTGCCGGGGGCGCAGGGCAACCGCAGCATGCAGTACGACGGCCTCAACCGGCTCGTCCAGGTCCACGACGCCCCCATGCTGGGCGGCAACGGTAGCGCCAGCTTCAGCTACAACGCCCTGGACAACCTGCTCACCGGCTGGACCAAAGACGCCGGCGCGGTCAGTTATACCTACGACACGAACAACCGGCTGACCAACATGCGCAATGGCGCCGGCGCCACCGTCGTTGGGCTCGGCTATGACGCGCAGGGCAACGTCGACAATCGAAACGGCAGCGCGCTCGACTTCGACTACGGCAACCGCCTGCGCGCCCATGGCAGCACCAGCTACGTCTACGACGGCCTGGGCCGGCGCGTGCGCGACTTCACCGGCGGCTCCAAGTACAGCTTCTACGGCCAGGACGGCAAGCTCGCCTTCACCAATGACATGCGCAAGGACGTCCAGCAATGGTACGTCTACCTGGGAAGCAGCCTGGTGGCCATCCGCGAGCGCAACGTCTTGGACGACACCATCCGCAACCTCTACCAGCACACCGACGGCCTCGGTAGCCCGGTGGCGGTCACCGACGCCAACCGCAACGTCATCGAGCGCGATTTCTACGCCCCCTACGGCGAACAGATCAGCGGCCCCGCCAACGACGGCCCCGGCCACACCGGGCACGTGATGGACGCGGCGACCGGGCTGACGTATATGCAGCAGCGCTATTATGATCCGGTGGTCGGGCGGTTTTTGAGTGTGGATCCGGTGAGCGCGGATGCGGGGATAATGTTTAACCGGTATAAATATGCCGGGAACAATCCATACAGATATACGGACCCAGATGGACGAGAGGAGTCTGAGGTAGAGGAAAAGGAGGATATTGAAGATAAATCAGATGATAGAAGATCGGTTAGGTATCATGTTTCGAACTTAAACGATAGTGCTATAGTTCCAAATGATACTAGAACTGAAAGCGGCTCTTCTCAGAGTGGTGCATCTGGTCTTCCTGCCAATTGCACTTCATCAATGGGGTGCTGGGGGTATGCGCCACCTCCTGATATGAGTAATGGGGAATTTGTATCTTTCCTGTTTACGTTTGTGGGAGGAGGTTCAGGCTTAGGGGTTAAACTCGGAACTAGCTTGTTTGCATTTAGAATGGCAGGTAAGCAGGTCGTTCTTGAGTTTGGCGAGCATGGTTTACGTAGATTCGCTCAAGCGGAGTCCAAAGCCCTGAAGGAGGCCATTAGCGCGAGAATTTCTGAAAGAGGATTGGGGCTTGGCCAGGGCATGCAGGAGAAAATTATTGTCGGAGGCCGACAATATGAATTTCGTGCTTTCGGCTATAAGGAAGGCAGGGTGAAGGTGGGTAGCGTCGTAGAGGGGCAGTTCGGCAAATCATCACCGAGAAACATAACCACTCCAAAGCCATGAAGACAAATGTACAGCAAGGGTGAAATGATCAGTTTGCTCAAGTGGAAGGGTCCAGGTTCTCGCTCGGAACCACTGGAGCATCTTTACGCAGTCGGTGACAGCATTGACTGGGCAGATGGACAGTTTCTTGCGAGCGTTGCAATTCGAAATTTCAATCTTGGAGATGATGACGAGGCGATAAGGCTGATTGATCTTGCGGATCAGGTTTCGGAGGGAGATCGAGAAGTATTGAAGGCGAAAGCATTCATTTATTATTCAAGCAATCTTTTCTCCCCATCGGAAGTGCTATCCGTCCTAGAGCGTGTAATCCCGAGCAATCAATGGATAAGGGACTTTTCATCGCAAGTAGCGCGCAACGACCGTTCATCAATTGTGTTTCAAGGGTTAAATACGGAATGGGAGCGCGCCATTTTGGAGCAAGGACTTTAAGATCAAAGGGGACGGAGGTGATTAAGTCTCCATACCTTCCGTTCTCGGGCGTCCTCGAGGCCGACAGGTAACCGGTCTGTTGAGGGTTTCATAGACTGGAATCTCGGATGCCCAAGTGCACGTTCCTGTGCCAGGTGTTGTCGGATCGACGCAATGTCGTCGGGATCAATGCCTTCCTGCAACCACGCTTGGTAGGCGCAGGCGCGAGCTTCCGGGGTGTCGGCCACGTCCTGATAGCTCGCACGCAGCGTGATCAGCCTGCGTAGCCCGGATAAGCGCAGCGCATCCGAGGTTGGTGTTTCGTGAGCAGACGCGGCCCCAGATGCGGCCGTTGGCCTTATCCGGGCTACGGAAGCTCAGTCGGTGCGGCCGGCGCCGCCGCCGTAGAGGGTTTCGGCGCGCTGGAACAGGACCCAGCTGGTGGCGATGAACTTGTCGCCGCCCAAGGGGCGGTTGCCGCGGTGGGTGTGGGTGAAGGCGGCCGGGGCGATCAGGAGGCTGCCGGTGCGCGATCAAAGGGGACGGAGGTAATTAAGTCTCCTCACCTGCCGTTCTAGGGTGGCCACGAGGCCGACAGGTGACCGGTCTGTTAAGGGCTTCAGCGACCATGCGCTGGAATCTCGGATGTCCAAGTGCACGTTCCTGTGCCAGATGTTGTCGGATCGACGCAAGGTCGTCGGGATCAATGCCTTCCTGCAACCACGCTTGGTAGGCGGAGGCTCGACCTTTCGGGGTGTCCGGTCGGTCAAAGGGGACCGGTCGGTCAAAGGGGACGGAGGTAATTAAGTCTCCTCACGTCCTGTAGTTGGTCGTCCACGAGGCCGGCAGGTAACTGGTCTGTTAAGAGCTTCAGCGACCATGCGCTGGAATCTCGGATATCCAAGTGCGCGTTCCTGTGCCAGATGTTGTCGGATCGACGCAAGGTCGTCTGGATCAACACCCTCCTGCAACCACACCCGGTAGGCGGAGGCGCGGCCTTCCCGGGTGTCGGCCAGGGCCCGATAGCTCGCATGCAGCGTGATCAGCGGATCCCGGGCTCGTCCCAGATGCGTGTGCACGCTGGACCAGCGGTAGGCGTCGGGTGACTCGACCATCGCCGCGCGGACGGGATTGAGCTCGATGTAGCGGATGACCGTCAACAGGTAACGATCGCTGTCGACGAGACAGGACTTGAAGCGTCCTTGCCAAAGCGTGCCACTGCGACCGTGCCTGGCATTGAACGCCTGCACGTACGACTGCCCGACCCGTCGCATGACAAGAGAGACATCGCCTGCCCGTGCTCCCGTCAGCAGCAGGTGGACGTGGTTGTCCATCAGGACGAAGGCATGCACGGCAACGTGGTGCGCCTGGGCTGCGTCCCGTAGTAGCCTGCGGAAGTGGTGGCGATCCTCGTCGTCGATGAAGATCGCGCAGCGATTCACGCCACGCTGGGTGATGTGCATCGGTATGCCGGGCAGTTCCAGCCGAGCGCGTCGGGGCATGTCAGGGCGACTCGTGTTCAGAAGGCCCAAGACTGACGGGTCAATCCCTTGACGTCTTTAGGATTGGAGCGCGCCGGGAGGTAGGACTTCTCGCTTAATTACCTCCGTCCCCTTTGTTCGTGGGAAGCTACAGTGGACCGGGTTATCGCGTTGCTACAATCCACACCCACCCCGTGGTTTCTTCGATTTCAGGTATTGCCGGTAGATACAGCAATCGAAGCTGGAGCAGTGAGATGTCCGGGACATACGAGAGCGACGCGTACAACGCGAGAAGGACCGGTGTTCCGATCTATGTGGCGACTCCAGATGGTCGGGTCTCAGGGTTCAATTTCCCCGCTATGCATGGAGATATAAGGGCCAATCCCGAAGGAACCTTCTACGCCTCTGACTACGTATCGGAGTTGCCATGAAAAGCTTGTTTGCTTTCGTACCCGTATTACTCGTGGCTGTCGGTTGCACACAGGTTCCCAACGACGAACACAAGGGTGAAGCGTCAAGGGAGCAGGAAGGTCAGTATGATTGCAGAGAAGTTGGGAACGTGCCGGGTGCGCATCTGTGCGCGGTTACCTACGTGCAGCTGCTTGCCCACCCTGAGCGTTATGATGGAAAGCGGATAAGGGTTCTGGCTTGGGCGCAGCCGGGCGGGAGGGGCAGGGTCGTACTCTTTCCCTCCAAAGGATCTGTGGAAAGTGGTGAAGATGTTGCATCAATTGTGATAGAGGACGATCCGCAGATTGGCTCTATCGAACGGTTCCTGGCAAGCGGGAATGTCGATGGCAGAGCCGTACCGATCTACGTTTCTGGGACGTTTGTTTTGACCGGGATACCGGATCGCTCGATCGATGCGTCCAGGCATATCAGGCGGATCGAAGACTTCGGTCCCTGATGCTAAACCAAGATGAAAGGCGAAAAGTCAAAGGGGACTGATCCCATCAATGGGGTCACCATTTCGCCGCCGTGGTCAAGAAGTACGAAAAAGATCCTCCCGGGTCCGGGCTGATGCAGTCGCCTTGACCTGCCCACCTGATCAAAGGGGACGGAGCTAATTAAGTCTCCTCACGTCCTGTTCTTGGTCGTCCACGAGGCCGACAGGTAACCGGTCTGTTAAGGGCTTCAGCGACCATGCGCTGGAATCTCGGATCTCCAAGCGCACGTTCCTGTGCCAGATGTTGTCGGATCGACGCAAGGTCGTCTGGATCAACACCCTCCTGCAACCACGCCCGGTAGGCGGAGGCGCGACCTTCCGGGGTGTCGGCCAGGGCCCGATAGCTCGCATGCAGCGTGATCAGTGGATCCTTGGTTCGTCCCAGGTGCGTGGGCACACGGGACCAGAGGTAGGCGTCGGGTGACTCGACCATCGCCGCGCGGACGGGATTGAGCTCGATGTATCGGCTGACCGTCAACAGGTAACGATCGCTATCGACGAGGCAGGATTTGAAACGTCCTTGCCAAAGCGTGCCGCTGCGACCGTGCCTGGCATTGAACGCCTGCACGTACGACTGCCCGACGTGCCTCATGACGAGGGAGACATCGCCTGCACGTTTTCCTGTCAGCAGCAGGTGGACATGATTGTCCATCAGGACGAACGCATGCACGGCCACCTGCTGCGCCTGGGCTGCGTCCCGTAGTAGCCTGCGGAAGTGGTGGCGATCCTCGTCGTCGACGAAGATCGCGCAGCGATTCACGCCACGCTGGGTGATGTGCATCGGTATGCCGGGCAGTTCCAGCCGAGCGCGTCGGGGCATGTCAGGAGGGGCTCGTGTTCAGAAGGCCCAAGACTGCCGGATCAATCCGTTGACGTCTTTAGGATTGGAGCGCGCCGGGGGGTAGGACTTCTCGCTTAATTACCTCCGTCCCCTTTGTTGCCCGTTCGTCCCCTTTGTTGCCCGTTTGGCCCTCTCATAGAAATGACTACGCCAAGTCCTGAGAGAATATGCGCCGCCAATCCAGACTATCCCGGTTGCGAGGAAATGTGACTAAGTTGGAACGTATCTATCACGATGGAGTTTCTTGGAACTTCTCTGACTATTTCGACTACCTCAAGGAAGTTGCGCATGGAATGCCGCCTTCCTTGAGAGCTTTCGCGGGCGCTACTGAAAGCTATAGCCTTAGTGGAAATAGGACGTTGCACGATGCGAGAATCCTGTCGTTTCTCGTGTCTAAAAAGTATGATGGCAAATTTTCTGACGGGAAGACATCCATAGAAATATGCCTTATCGATCAGCTCTTTGAAGGAAAAACAACTCTAAGCTATGGAGGTGTTGCAAGCTTTCACTTCAATGAGCCAAGCTTGGAAGGAAATGGCCATGCAGACGTTCTCCTTCATGAATTTTCAATTGTCCGACCCAGTGTCTATAAGCACCACATAGTTCTAGATCACGACGGCGAACTGCATATTGAGTTCAACGATTTTTCTCACGAATGGACCAGGTTGAACTCGTAGTCGATTAAGCGGGGCCGATCAAAGGGAGCGGAAGCTGAGGTATCCCGATCAAAGGGGACGGAGGTAGTTAAGACTCCTCACGTCCTGTTCTTGGTCGTCCACGAGGCCGACAGGTAACTGGTCTGTTAAGAGCTTCAGCGACCATGCGCTGGAATCTCGGATATCCAAGTGCGCGTTCCTGTGCCAGATGTTGTCGAATCGATCAAAGGGGACGGAGGTAATTAAGTCTCCTCACGTCCTGTAGTTGGTCGTCCACGAGGCCGGCAGGTAACTGGTCTGTTAAGAGCTTCAGCGACCATGCGCTGGAATCTCGGATATCCAAGTGCACGTTCCTGTGCCAGATGTTGTCGGATCGACGCAAGGTCGTCGGGATCAATGCCTTCCTGCAACCACACCCGGTAGGCGGAGGCGCGGCCTTCCGGGGTGTCGGCCAGGGCCTGATAGCTCGCAGGCAACGTGATCAGCGGATCCCGGGCTCGTCCCAGATGCGTGTGCACGCTGGACCAGCGGTAGGCGTCGGGTGACTCGACCATCGCCGCGCGGACGGGATTGAGCTCGATGTAGCGGATGACCGTCAACAGGTAACGATCGCTGTCGACGAGACAGGACTTGAAGCGTCCTTGCCAAAGCGTGCCACTGCGACCGTGCCTGGCATTGAACGCCTGCACGTACGACTGCCCGACCCGTCGCATGACAAGAGAGACATCGCCTGCCCGTGCTCCCGTCAGCAGCAGGTGGACGTGGTTGTCCATCAGGACGAAGGCATGCACGGCAACGTGGTGCGCCTGGGCTGCGTCCCGTAGTAGCCTGCGGAAGTGGTGGCGATCCTCGTCGTCGATGAAGATCGCGCAGCGATTCACGCCACGCTGGGTGATGCGCATCGGTATGGCGAGCAGTTCCAGCCGAGCGCGTCGAGGCATGTCAGGAGGGGCTCGTGTTCGGAAGGTTCAAGACTGCAGGGTCAACCCCTTGACGTCTTTGGGAGTGGAGCGCACTGGGAGGTAAGATTTGTCGCTTAATTACTCCGTCCCCTTTGTTGTCCGTTGACAGGTGACTCATGAGGATCGGATTAGGTATAAGCGTTTCAAGAGGACTGGAATGGGTTGTTCCGATTCTCGTGGATCTTGAGGATCGTTTGAAAGCCAGTATTGAAGGTCGGGATTTCGGGAAAGGCGTTGAGGAAGTTGTGTTGGGCGTTGAGGTCATCAGCTCGATGGACTCGATCCGCGATGAGGAGGTCGAGTTCCACGAAGAGGTTTCCATAGAGGTGTATGGCGAGCATGAACAAGTGAAAAGAATGCTTGTATTGAATGTCTCGTTGGCTGCAAATGATGACGAATCAATAGATGCGGAAAAAATTCAAAGACGATTTCTGCGGGAAGTGTTAGCCAAGAGAGCCAAGGTGGAAGGACTTCGGCTTGTTGATTTTCATTGCAATGATTTTTTCACTGCCATTCAGTCGATTGAAGTCAAAGGGGACACAGGCAGTTAAATATCCTCACCTCCTGCTCTTGGCCGTCCACGAGCTCGGCAGGTAACCGGTCTGCTGTAGGCTTCAGCGGATCAAAGGGGACGGAGGTAATTAAGTCTCCTCACCTGCCGTTCTCGGTCGTCCACGAGGCCGACAGGTAACCGGTCTGTTAAGGGCCTCAGCGACCATGCGCTGGAATCTCGGATGTCCAAGTGCAGGTTCCTGTGCCAGATGGTCCCCCGTGAGGTCCTCCCGGATGCGGCCGTTGGCCTTATCCGGGCTACGGAATGGGGCGAAGGTCGGTGTGTAGCCCGGATAAGCGCAGCGCATCCGGGTTCGTGTTTCTCGTGCCGACGGCGTCCCGGTACGATGGGTGCTTGCGGGAATCGGAGCGCCATGGATGGTGCGGTATCGACGCAGTCGCGTCCCTGACGGGACGTTCTTCTTCACTGTGAATCTTCGTGATCGGCGCGGCGATGCGCTGGTGCGCCATGTGGACCTGCTTCGCGAGGCGTGGCGCGCCGCGAAAGTACGGGTACCGCACGACATCGTCGCGGCCGTGGTCCTTCCCGATCACATGCATGCGGTAATTGCCATGCGGGATGGCGCGGGCGACTACTCACGGCTCTGGCAGGGGATCAAGAGTGGATTTACGCGCCGGGTATGTCCGCTCGGGCGGTCGCCCTGGCAGGCGCGCTTCTGGGAGCATTGCATTCGTGACGGGGACGACCTGCAGGCGCATGTGGACTACGTGCACGTGAATCCGTTGAAGCATGGCCTGGTCGCGCGGGTTTCGGATTGGCCGCATTCGACCTTTCATCGATATGTCGCGAAGGGGTGGCTTCCGCCGGATTGGGCGGGCACGCTTGGCCGGTCAGGCGCTCACGGGAAGCGATGAGGGCCCCGGATGCGGCCGTTGGCATTATCCGGGCTACGTGGGGCGACGGCCGTTGTGTAGCCCGGATAAGCGCAGCGCATCCGGGTTCGTGCTTCGCGAACAGGCGTGGTCCCGGTCCGGGGTGGCGTCAGTCGGTACGGCCGGCGCCGCCGCCGTAGAGGGTTTCGGCGCGCTGGAACAGGACCCAGCTGGTGGCGATGAACTTGTCGCCGCCCAGGGGGCGGTTGCCGCGGTGGGTGTGGGTGAAGGCGGCCGGGGCGATCAGGAGGCTGCCGGTGCGCGGGGCGATCTTGCGCTGCTGGTGCAGGAACTCGGTCTCGCCTTCCTCGAAGCCGTCGTTGAGGTAGATCGTCCACAGCAGGTGGCGATGCAGGGTCTCGCCGCGGGCGTCGCGGGGGAAGAGTTCGCAATGCCAGTAGGGGTAGCCGCCGCGGCCGCCGGTGTAGCGCTGCAGGTTGATCGCACCGGGGCGCATGACGGTCTGCACCACGCCGGCGAGGCCTTCGTCCGGCATCGCGCGCAGGCGTTCGGCGGTCAGGCGATGGCGGGCGCCGTCCTCGCCGCCGACCTCGAGCATCAATGGGGCGATCAGGGTGTAGGGATGGCGGCGCAGGTAGGCCATCAGGCCCTTGAACACGGCGGTGTTGAGCAGGCCTTCGACGTCCTGCCATTCAGGCTTGCCGGCCAGGGTGATATCGCGGCTGTCCTTGAGCTCCGGGCGGTGCCCGCCGCCGACCAGGCCCGGGCCGTCGGCGCCGCTGTCCTGGAAGCGCGCCACGACGGCGGCGCATTGCTCGGCGGACAGGGCGTCGGGGAAGACTTCGATGAAATCGGGGCTGGCGTTCGGGTCGTCCATGTCGTGCGGGCCGGGGCCGGAATGATCGAACCGGCATCCTCGCACGGGGGGGCGGGCGGCGGTCAAATGGCGGGTCGGGTCGTCGTGGGGAGATGGAGAAAAAAGCCGAAGGCTGGATCCCAGCGTTCGCTGGGATGACGGCTGGGGAGATGGCGGCTTGTTGGGGGTGACTTTCCCGGCGTGCGCCAGGCGCGTGCGCGGTCTACGTAGGCGGCAGGGCTCGGGCGACCATGCGCATTGCGCTTGGACTTCATTCGGCGCAATGCCCGTTGGTTATTGCGCCCTACTACGGGTCTGCCGGCAACTGGATCCATGACGCTTCCGGCCGGTGATGGGTTTTGCTTCGCGCTACCCATCATACGATCAGGCGGTCGGACCTGTTGGGTGCAATAAGCGAAGCGCATTGCACCGTGTGTGAGGGGCGGTGTGTTGCCGTGCGCACCGGACAAAAGCCGAAGGCTGGATCCCAGCGTTCGCTGGGATGACGGTCTGGCGGGTGGCGTGGTCCCGGGTGCGCGCGGTGCGCTTACCCGGGCTACGGGCGGGTAGGGGCTTGGAGGCGATGTTGGCAACCGGCAATCGGCCAATCACCAATCACCAATCAACCAATCACCAATCACCAATCACCAATCACCAATCACCAATCACCAATCACCAATCAACCAATCAACCAATCACCAATCAACCAATCAACCAATCACCAATCAACCAATCAACCAATCAACCAATCAACCAATCAACCAATCAACCAATCAACCAATCAACCAATCAACCAATCAACCAATCAACCAATCAACCAATCAACCAATCAACCAATCAACCAATC
>NZ_JACHTF010000020.1 GCF_014145325.1 Marilutibacter spongiae | reverse complement strand
CGCCGCGCCCGGCAAGGGTGCCCGCTTGCTTTCGCCGCCCGGCGATGCCGGCATCGCACGCCGCGCGGCGCGCGCGGCGGCCAGCCTGCGCAGTCGGGCCTCGCGCGCTCGATGGCGCTCGCGTGCCGCCCAGGCCGCGAGGCGGCCGGCTTTGGCGCCGAGCAGGCGCCGACGGCACCCGGGCGTGCATGCCGGGCAGGCCTCGATGTCGGCCAGTCCCTGCTCGATCGCCACGTCCAGGTCGTCGATGGCCAGGGCCGCGCTGACCGCGTGGGCCCGCGCGCCCGCAGGCGCCGCACAACCGCAGGGGCAGGGCGCGTCGGCCATCAGCGGCCGCTGAAGCCCGGCTTGCGGCGCTCGAGGAAGGCCGTGGTGCCTTCGCGCATGTCCTCGGTCGCGAACATCAGGGCGAACTGCGCGGTCTCGTACTCGAGCGCCTCCTCGATGCCGCACGACCCGCCGACATTGAGGCAGTCGATCACGCCACGCATCGCCAACGGCGCGGAAGCGGCCAGTTGCGCGGCGAGCTTGAGCGTCTCGGCTTCCAGCTCCGCGGCCGGGACGACGCGGTTGACGATGCCCAGTCCGAGTGCCCGCTGCGCGTCGATCGGGGCGCCCAGCAGGCACAGTTCCATCGTCGCCGCGCGCCCGGCCAGGCGGAGCAGGCGCTGGGTGCCGCCGAAACCGGGGATGAGCCCTAGGTTGATCTCGGGCTGCCCGACCCGGGCGCTGTCGGCCGCGATGCGCAGGTGGCAGCACATCGCCAGCTCGAGCCCGCCGCCGAGCGCGAAGCCGTTGACCATCGCGATCACCGGTTTGGGCATCTGCTCGATCCGACGCATCATGCGTTGCCCGCGCTGGGAGAAATCGCGGCCCTGCACCGGGGTGAGGGTGTTCATCTCGGCGATGTCCGCGCCGGCAACGAAGGCCTTGGGCCCGGCGCCCGTCAGGACGATGGCGCGCACGCCCTCGTCCGCGGCGGCTTCCGCGAATGCGTCATCCAGCGCGTCGAGGGTCGCCGCGTTGAGCGCGTTCAGCTTGTCGGGCCGGTTGACGGTGATCTGCAGGACCGCGTCGTGGCGGGTCTTCAACAGCAACGATTCAGGCATGTGAACGGGTGTCCTTGTCGAATGGGGGGCGGAATCGACGCGCCGGAGCGCCACCGCGGGCGCTGCGGCGCATCGCCGCGCGGGAACTCGCCGCGGGGCGCGCGGTCAGAGTACGCGGTGTCAGTGGCAGTTAAGCCAGTGCGCCGCTATCCTAGCGCGTCCGATCAGGCCTGCACGACTGGCGGATCCCATGAGCGGTACCCCCTGCGATCGAAACCGAAGTAGTTCGCCCCGTCGCGGGATCCCGTGCCACAAACCGGAGGTTTTACCGAATGAAGTTGCGTTTTCTCGCGGTCGCCGTGACCGCCCTGGTGCTGACCGTCGGCAATGCCGCCGCTCAGGACACATCGTCTGAGAAAGGCAAGCTGAGCTACGCGCTGGGCTACGACCTGGGTCGTAACGCGATCGAAAGCGGTGAAGCCGTCGATCTCAATACCGTCATCAAGGGCCTGCAGGACGGCTACGCCAAGAGCCAGCCGGCCGTGCCGGTCGAGCAACTGCGCAGCGCGGTGCAGAACATGCAGCAGCGCCAGCAGGCCAAGGCCAAGGCCGAGTGGGACCAGGCCGCCGCCACCAACAAGGCCAAGAGCGACACCTTCCTGGCCCAGAACAAGGCCAAGTCGGGCGTCAAGACCCTGCCCAGCGGCATCCAGTACCGCGTGATCGAAACGGGCAACGGCGCCAAGCCGACCCAGGCGAGCACCGTGGAACTCCAGGTCGCCGGTCCGTACGCGTGGGGCGAGCGCCCGACGCCGGCGCGCCCGGCCCAGACCATCCCGCCGATGAAGCTCAGCGAGATCGAGATGCCGGCCATGCGCGAAGCGCTGCTGCAGATGCCGGCCGGCTCCAAGTGGGAAGTGACCCTGCCGCCGGAGAAGGCCTACGGGGCCGACCCGCGCACGCCGTTCCCGCCGAACGTGGCGGTGCAGTTCGAGATCAAGCTGGTCTCGGTCAAGTAAGCCGGCCGGGCGCGCATGCGCCCTTGCTCCTGGCCGTCCGGCGCTGCGTGCACCGGACCGGCCCGGCCAGTCCAGAAGCGCCGGCCCTGCCGGCGCTTCTGCTGTCCGGGGCCGGCCAGGGTGCCGTCCGACGCCCTGCGTCGCGATCGCATGCCGGGTCGCCTCCCACAGTTGATACCCTGTTGCCATGAATCCAGCATTCCGTGCCGTGCTCAGTCCCTGCATCGGCGTCTGCAGCCTCGACGAGGCCGGTTTCTGCGAGGGCTGCCTGCGCAGCACCGCGGAAATCGCCCGCTGGTCGCAGATGAACGACGACGAGCGCCTGCACCTGATGGAAACCGTGCTGCCCGGACGCGAGGCCGCGCGGGGGTGAACGCGTCCGCGCCCCCGCGCACGCCCGAACCGTTCTCCCGCATCGTCGCGGCGCTCCACCCACTGCACGGTGAGCCGACGGGCACCGGTTGGAACCGCGACGAAGTCGCCGACCTGTTGCCGGCGGACAGCATCCAGGTCCAGGCCGCCGTGCTCGTCGGCCTCGTGCCGCGCGACAGCGGCCTGCAGGTCCTGCTGACGCGACGGACCGATTCGCTGCGCCACCACGCCGGACAGGTGAGTTTCCCCGGGGGACGCATCGAGCCCTCCGATCGCGATGCGACTGCGGCGGCCATCCGCGAGGCGGGCGAGGAGATCGGTCTGCGTCCGCCGCAGATCCAGCCACTGGGCTTCCTCGATCCCCTCGTGACGATCACCGGTTTCCGGGTGTTGCCCGTGGTCGCGGGAATCGCGGCGGACTATGTCGCCGTGCCCGACCCGGGCGAGGTCGACACGGTATTCGAGGTCGCACTGGACTACCTGCTCGATCCGGCCAGCCTCGGCCACCACGTCGTCCAGTACCGCGGTCGCGAGCGGCGGGTGCTGGAGTATCGTTACCCGGGTCAGCGGATATGGGGCGCGACCGCGTCGATGCTGTTGAACTTCCGCCAACGACTGGAGGCCACCGCGTGAAAGCCTGGACGACCCTCGTCGAGCCCCGCGAGTTGCTGCCCCGGCTGGGCGACGAAGGCCTGGTGGTGATCGATGCGAGCGCCGACCTCGGCAGTCCCGGCGCCGCCCGGGCGCGTTTCCTGCAGGCGCATGTCCCGGGCGCCCGGCATGCCGACCTCGACCATGACCTGTCGGACCACCGCCTGCGCGGACAGGGCCGGCATCCGTGGCCGGCGGCAGGCGATTTCGAGGGCCGACTGGCCGAATGGGGCATCGCCCCGGAGCACCAAGTCGTGGTCTACGACGCCGCGGACGGCGCGCTTGCCGCCGCCCGGCTGTGGTGGATGCTGCACGTGCTGGGCCACCAACGCGTCGCGGTGCTCGACGGCGGCTGGAACGCCTGGCGGGCCGAGAGCCTGCCCGTGGCCAGCGGGGAGGCGCGGCCGCGGGAACGCATCGACCATCCTCCGGGGCGCGCTTTCGACGATTCGCGACTGTTCGACGCCGGCGACGTCCAGGCCCATCTCGACCGGGGCGGGATGCTGGTCGATGCGCGTGCCGCCGAGCGGTTCCGCGGCGAGGTCGAGCCGCTCGACCGCGTCGCCGGCCACGTGCCGGGCGCGGTCAACCGGCCGTATGCGTTGAACCTGCACCAGGGGCGCTTCAAGCCGGCCGGCACCCTGCGCGACGAGTTCCGGTCCCTGCTGGGCGACACCCCTCCCGGCGACGTGGTGGTCATGTGCGGGTCCGGTGTCACCGCCTGCCACCACCTGCTGGCGATGGCGCATGCGGGCCTGCATGGCGCGGGCCTGTTCACCGGTTCCTGGAGCGGCTGGATCGAAGACCCGTCCCGCCCCGTCGCGACCGGCGACTGAGTCGGGTCGCGACGGATCGCCGCGGCTTCGGGCCTACTTGCGCAGGCTGGCCACCAGCGCCTGCAGGGCCTGCTGGGTGCCTTCGGAGTACCAGCCATCGAGGAAGCGGTCGAGCTGGATCAGTTCGGGCTGCATCGCTTCGATCACGTCCGCGCGCGCGATGCGGCGGGTCAGCAGCATCGCCTCGCGCGGCAGCGAGACCAGTTCGCGCAGCCAGATCAACGCCCGCTGGGCGACCTCGTCGATGCCGACGAGCTCGTCGACGAGGCCGAAATCCAGGGCCTGCGACGCTTCCACCATTTCGCCGGCGACCAGCAGGCGCTCGGCGCGATACGTGCCCACCACCCGCCGCATCAGGCGCTGGATGCCTTCCGGCGCGGCCAGGCCGACCCGGGTTTCATTGAGGCCGATCCGGTAGGGGCCGGAGGCCATCACCCGGTAATCGCAGCACAGCGCCAGCACGCAGCCGCCGGCCGGGGCATGCCCGGCGATGGCCGCCACCACGGGAACCGGCGATTCGGCAAGGCCGAGCGCGGCATCGAAGAAGGACTGCCACGCCGCCTTGAGCGCCGCGCGATCGTCGCCGAGCGACAACAGGTAGGGCACGTCCAGGCCGGCGGAGAACACCTTCGGGCCGCCGCTGAGCACGACGCCGCGCGCGCCGCCGTCGATGGCCGCGTCGAGCGCGTCGCGCAGGTCGGTGCACAGCGCGGGATTGAGCGCATTGACCGGCGAGCGCGCCAGGCGCAGCTCGACCAGGTCGCCATGGTGGAGGGTGTCGACGCAGGTCATGGATTGAGCTCCCGGGGCCAGCGGTAGCGGACCGTGTAGGTGAGGGTGGTGGTGCCTTCGGCCGGCACCGGGACGAGGAACTCGACCTTCTGCGCGCCCTTGGCGTCGGCGGCAACGCTGCTGTCGACCAGTTCCCAGTCGCGCCAGCGCGGCAGCGGTTCGATCACGCGAACCGTCGCGGCCTCCTGCTTGGCGTTGCGCAGCTCGATGGCGAACGACTCGGTGATCGTGCGTCCGCTGCGGTCGACGCTGAAGGCCGTCGCTTCGCGCTCGGCCGAGAGGTCGAAGGCGGTGCCGACCTGCAGGCGGATCTCTTCGCCGTTGGCGGTGTGCCCGAGCGGCGACTCGCCGAGGAAATCGTCGCCGTCGAACACGCGCACGCGGCCGGCGGGCAGGGCGCGGCCCAGGCCGGCGTCCTCCGTGTTCTGGATGACCACGGACGCGACGACGGGCCGCTTGCCGGTGGCGCCGGAGGCGCGCGGGGCGAGTTGCGGGCGGTCCGGGATCCAGCCCGGCTCGCCGCCATCGAGCAGGTAGACCCGCTCGCAGGCCACCGAGTCGCGCGCGGCGAACAGCGGCAGGCGCTCGGTGGCGCCGTTGCTGACGCGGCTCGTGCCGGGGAGTTCGTACGCGTGGTACTCGCCCGACTGTCGTTCCACGGGGGGTGGCGGTGCCGCCGCGGGCGCGGCAGCGGCGTAGTCATCGGCGTACGCCATCTCCCGGTAGCGCGCGCCCCCGCCCGTGACGGAGCGCCGTGGCTCGCCGGCGACCAGGGTCAATCGTGCGTTGGAGAACGTCACGCCCGAGCGGTTGGAGACCTGTGCCGCGCCATCGAGCGCGAGTTGGCAGCCCTTGCCCGGGGTGATCCGCGCCAGGTACTCGGCGCGCCACGCCATCCCGCCCATGGGATAACCGAGCACGAAGGCGGCATCGCCGGCCTTCTCGGCCTCGACCGTCCACTGCAGCGCGGCCTCGCGTGGCAACGCGTCGCCGGCGTCGATGATGCTGAAGTTGTCGTAGTCGTGGATGACTTTGATGCGGCCATCGTTCAAGGCGAGGCTGAGGCCGTCGTTGGCCGCCAGCAGGGTACCGCTGTCGGTCTGCTTGGCGCCGCCCGAGGTGTGCTCGACGGCGATCTTCATGCCGATCGCGCGCGCAAGCACGTCCTGGGTGCCGGACAGGGCGCCGATGTAGCGCTGCGCGACGACGCCCACGCCGGGGCTGCGGGGTTGCAGCAGGGCCGCCTCGACGTCCATCGCCGGCGACACGTTGGTGGCGGTGACCGCGTTGCTGCCCGCGGCGAGCGTGTATCGCAGCGGCCGCTCGACCAGGGCGTAGCCGGGCATGCCGGGCATGGGTTGGGTAAGCTGGCCGAGCGCATCGTAGTCGCCGCTGTAGACCGTGAGCCGCGTCGATGCGTCCGTGTCCTCGCTGTCCGCGGGCCGGTCCGCCTTCGCGCTGCGCGCGGGTTCCGCGGGGAGCCGGGACTTGGCGGCCTTGCCACCGGGCTCGGGCTGCGAACATGCGGCCAACAGGCAGGCGGCTGCCAGCAGTGACAGGGGACGATGCATCGCGAACTCCATTCTCGGCCTGTTCATATCATAGGCCGATGTCCGCGCGCCGTCTGCGCCCGCGGACATGCGTCGTTCACGGAGCCGCTCAGGCCTGGCAGGCCTCGCGCACGCCGGCAGGCAGCGGTGCCGCGCGGCCGGTGTTGCGGTCGATCCACACCAGCACGACGTGCCCGTCGCAATACAGCACCCCGGGGTCGCGCGCGGCGACGATGCGGTGGCCGATGCTCACGCTGGTGGTGCCCATGCGCTCGACGAACAGTTCGATGTCGACGTCGCCCGGCCATTCGATCGGCCGCCTGTAGTTGACGTGCGCGGCGGCGACCACCGGGGCCACGTCGTCGTCCAGGCCCAGGCCCGGCAGGCCCATCATCCAGCGCAGGCGTGCTTCTTCGAGGTAGGTGAGGTAACGCGCGTTGTTGACGTGGTTGAATGCGTCGAGGTCGTTCCAGCGCACCGACATCGGCATGCGTTGCAGCACGCGGGGCGAGGACGCGGCTGCCTCGCCCGCGCCTGGCGGGACGGCGGCAGGTACCTCGACGCCGGGGGCAGCGCCACCGGCGGCGTCCGCCGTCGCAGGCGCCGCGTCGGCGACGCGTTCCGCACCCGGGGGCGCCATGCCCGCATCACGCTCGCGGGCCTTGTCCGCGTCCTTGCCCTTCTTGTTGGGTGCGACCTTCTTCGCGGCGGCCTTCTTCGCCGGTCGCGTGGCCTTCTTGCGCGCGGGCGCCTTGCGGGCCGGCCTGGCGGCCTTGTCGCCGTCTTTGGTGACCGTCGCGTCGCCGGACGTCTCCTGCCCGGCATCCGTTGCTTCGCTCTTCTTGCGCTTGCTCATCAGGAGGTCTTCCCGCTGGCGCGCTTCGCGCCCTTGGTGGCCTTTGCGGCTTTCGCCGCTTTCGTTGCCTTCTTCGGCTTCGTGGGCGTCGCGGGACTCGCCTTGCGCCGGGGCGCAGGCTTGGCATCCGCGTCGTCGCTGCGTGCGCCGGGGGCCTCGAGCAGGGGCGCGAGGAAACGGCCGGTATGGGAGTGCGGCAGCGCCGCGATCTGCTCCGGCGTGCCGGTGGCCAGGATGGTACCGCCGCGATGCCCGCCGTCCGGTCCCAGGTCGACGATCCAGTCGGCGGTCTTGATCACGTCCAGGTTGTGCTCGATCACCACGACCGTGTTGCCGTCGTCGCGCAGGCGGTGCAGGACCGCGAGCAGGTGCTCGATGTCGTGGAAGTGCAGGCCGGTCGTGGGTTCGTCGAGGATGTACAGCGTGCGCCCGGTGTCGCGGCGGGAGAGCTCCTTGGACAGCTTCACGCGCTGCGCCTCGCCGCCCGACAGCGTGGTCGCGCTCTGGCCCAGCTTGATGTAGCTCAGGCCGACGTCGATCAGCGTTTCCAGCTTGCGCGCGATCGAGGGGATCGCCTCGAACAGGCCGAGCGCGTCCTCGACGGTCATCTCCAGTACGTCGTGGATCGAATAGCCCTTGTAGAGGATCTCCAGCGTCTCGCGGTTGTAGCGCTTGCCGCCGCAGACGTCGCAGGGGACGTAGACGTCGGGCAGGAAGTGCATCTCGACCTTGATCAGGCCGTCGCCCTGGCAGGCCTCGCAGCGGCCGCCGCGCACGTTGAAGCTGAAACGCCCGGCGGCATAGCCGCGCGCACGCGCCTCCGGCACCTGGGCGAACAGTTCGCGCAGCGGCGTGAACAGGCCGGTGTAGGTCGCGGGGTTGGAGCGCGGGGTGCGGCCGATCGGCGACTGGTCGATGTCGACGACCTTGTCGAACAGGTCCATGTTGTCGATCGAGCGATACGGCGCCGGCGTGCGCGAAGCGCCGTTGAGGTCGTTGGCCGCGATCTCGTAGAGCGTGTCGTTGATGAGGGTCGACTTGCCCGAGCCGGAAACGCCGGTGACGCAGGTCAGCAGTCCGGCATGGATGTCGAGGTCGACGTCCTTGAGGTTGTTGCCGGTGGCGCCGCGCAGGTGCAGGGTCGCCTTTGGGTTGGGGCGTGTGCGCTTGGCCGGGACCTCGATCCGCTTGCGGCCGCTGAGGTAGGCGCCGGTCAGCGAGCGCGGCGCTTCCAGCACGTCCTGCAACTGTCCCTGGGCGACGATCTCGCCGCCATGCACGCCGGCGCCGGGGCCGATGTCGAGGATGTGGTCGGCCAGGCGGATCGCGTCCTCGTCGTGTTCGACCACGATCACCGTGTTGCCCAGGTCGCGCAGGCGCGTCAGGGTGCCGAGCAGGCGTTCGTTGTCGCGCTGGTGCAGGCCGATCGAAGGCTCGTCCAGCACGTACATCACCCCGACCAGGCCGGCGCCGATCTGGCTGGCCAGGCGGATGCGCTGCGCCTCGCCGCCGGACAGGGAGTCGGCCTTGCGTTCCAGGGTGAGGTAATCCAGGCCGACGTCGACCAGGAAGCGCAGCCGGTCGGCGATCTCCTTGACGATCTTGACCGCGATCTCGCCGCGCCAGCCGGGCAGCTCGAGGCGCTTGAAGAACGCGAGCGCGTCGTCGACCGGCAACACCACGATCTCCGGCAGCGGATGCTCGCCGACGAAGACATTGCGCGCCGCGCGGTTCAGGCGCGCGCCGCCGCAGTCGGGGCAGGGGCGCTCGCTGATGTACTTGGACAGCTCCTCGCGCACGGCCGGCGATTCGGTCTCGCGGTAGCGGCGCTCCAGGTTGGGCACGATGCCCTCGAAGCGGTGCTTGCGCTGTTGCCGGCTGCTGCCGCCATCGGTGAGGTAGGTGAAGGCGATCTGCTCGTCGCCGCTGCCGAAGAGCACGGCCTGGCGGTGCGCCTCGCCGAGCTCCTGCCAGGGCGTGTCCACGTCGAAGCCGTAGTGCCTGGCCAGCGACTGGATCATCTGGAAGTAATACGCGTTGCGACGGTCCCAGCCGCGCACCGCGCCGGCGGACAGGGCCAGCTCGGGATGGATCACCACGCGTGCCGGGTCGAAGAACTGGGCCACGCCCAGGCCGTCGCAGTGCTGGCAGGCGCCCACCGGGGAATTGAACGAGAACAGCCGCGGCTCGAGCTCGGGCAGGGCGTAGTCGCAGACCGGGCAGCTGTAGCGCGAGGAGAACAGCAAGGGCTCGGCATCGGCGACGTCCAGCGACATCACCGCGGCCATGCCGTCGCCGAGCTTGAGCGCGGTCTCGAAGGATTCGGCCAGGCGCTGCTTCATGTCCTCGCGCGGGCGGAAGCGGTCGACGACCGCCTCGATGGTGTGCTTCTGGCGCAGCGCCAGCGTCGGCACCGCGTCGACTTCGTGCACCTCGCCGTCGACCCGCACCCGGACATAGCCCTGTGCCCGGAGCTGCTCGAACACCTGTGCGTGCTCGCCCTTGCGTTCGCGGATCACCGGGGCCAGCAGCATGTAGCGCTGTTCGGCGGTCTCGGGCCGGTCCGCCAGCGCGATGACCTGGTCGACCATCTGGCTGACCGTCTGCGCCTCGAGCGGATAGTGGTGGTCCGGGCAGCGCGGCGTGCCCACGCGTGCGTAGAGCAGGCGCAGGTAGTCGTAGATCTCGGTGATCGTGCCGACCGTGGAGCGTGGGTTGTGCGAAGTCGATTTCTGCTCGATCGAGATCGCCGGCGAGAGGCCTTCGATGTGGTCGACGTCGGGCTTCTCCATCACCGACAGGAACTGCCGGGCGTAGGCCGACAGCGACTCGACGTAGCGGCGCTGGCCTTCGGCGTAGATGGTGTCGAACGCCAACGAAGACTTGCCCGAGCCCGACAGGCCGGTGATCACGATCAGCTTGTCGCGCGGCAGGTCGAGGTCGATGTTCTTGAGGTTGTGCGTCCGCGCACCGCGGATGCGGATGGTATCCATGCGTGGGTGGGGGCCTGCAATGGTCGTGGGGGTACCCGTCGACCGCGACGCCTGCACGCCCCCCCGGGACGGGGCGCGCGCGCCAGGCGATGCGGCGGCGAACAGACGAGCGTATCGGTAGACCGATATGGGGGCAAATCCCCACGAACAAACCGGGCGGGCCCCGCGGGTCCGCGCCGGCGCCTTGCGTTCAGGCAGGGCGCCGGGACCGAGGGGCGGTGCCGATGGATTCAGTCGGCGACGCGGAAGCCGACGCTGTCGGCCGCTGCCGGGCCGTCCCCGGCCTGCCCCGGATGGGCCGAGGTCCGGATCTGGCCGGGGCCCACGCCGTTGACGATCAACTGCACCTTGACCGCCTCGGCGCGCTGCAGGGCCAGGCGCTCGTCGAAGGCGGGGTCGTCGCTGGCGCTGGCGTTGCCGACGATCTCGACCCGGCGGTCGCGCGGCATGGCGGCGATGGTCTGGCCGGCCTGGGCCAGCACGGCCAGGCTGGAGGCCGAGAGCTTTGCGCTGTCGGGTTCGAAGGCCACCGTCATGCCGTTGAGGCTGCTCTCGAGCTCGGACACGCTGGCATCGGGGCCGAGCGCGGCCAGCGCCGCCAGGGCGGGATCGTCCTCTGCGCCGATGAAGAGCCCGCCCAACTCGGCGTCCGGGAAGTGTTCGCGGGCGGCATCGGTCAGGCGCGCGCGGGTGTCGGGGTCGACCTTGCCGGTCAGCTCGATCCGGTTGCCGTCGAAGCGCAAGCCGGTACCGCTGACGTTGAAACCGGCCAGGAAGCCCTCCAGGCCGTCGATCCAGTCCGGCGGGCTGGCATCGGGGTCGACCGCGACACTGCCGCTGGCTTGCCCGGCCGGGAAGATGTCGGCGAAGGCACGGTCGATTGCATCGCGGTGCGAAGCGCTGTCGATGCGGCCATCGTAGCGGATCGCGCCGCTGTTGTTGGTGATGTTCAGGCTCGATGCGCGTTGGGTTGAGGGCGGTGGCAGCGCCGACGCGACGGCGTCGTCCACGTCCTCTTCGGCCGCGGGCGTGGTCGCCTGGGCGGGCGCGCCGGCGTCCGGCGCCGCGCCCCGGTCGCACCCGGCGAAGGCCAGGGTCGCCAGCAGCAGGAACGGGACCCAGCCGAGCCGTGGGGGCAAGCGTCGGGGACGAAGGGGGAAACGTTGGGGCATGCGCTACTCCTGGGGGGAAGCTCGGGTGTCGGTGACCGGGGCCTGCATCCCCGGATGGAGCGGGGGCCCTTGCGGGCCCCCGTCCTGGCGTCCTGGGACGCCGTGTTGCAGGTGAAGGCTTCAGCGGCTGCGACGCTTCTGCGAGGCGTAGTCGATGGAGACTTCGTCCGAGCACTCCAGGGTGCCGTTGTTGCACACCTTGTAGCTCATCGTTCCGCTTCCGATGATCCGGAAGGTGTCGGTGGTGCTGTGCTTCTTGTTGCGCACGGTCTTGAGGATCGCGCCGTTGCGGTACAGGTCGACGAACTTCGCGCCCTCGTCCCAGCTCAGGTTGACCCGGGTGCGGTGGTTGTTGAGCTGTTCGGCCTCGGCGGCCAGCGCCCGCGGCCAACCCGGGTCGACGAAGCTCGGGTACAGCGAGATGCCGCTCGAGTCCGTGTAGCCCTTGATGGTCACATACCAGATGCCGCTTTCCGGCGTCGGGAAGAAGCAGGTCTCGTCGTTGCCGAAGGAGAACGGACGGCAGTCGTACGCGGTATCGGTCGGTTCGGCGCCATGACGCACATAGATGTCCGCGTCCCCCTCGCCGCCATACATCGCGAACAGCAGGTTGGACGCCCCGTTGGGCACGGACAGCTGGTAGCGGACGGTGCCATCGGCCCCGACCTCAATGTCGGTGACGGTGACGCCGTTCTCGAGTTCGGTGGCCGGCGGCGGCGGCGGCGGCTCCGGCGGCGCCTCCGGCAGCGGTTCGGCCCCGGAGGCGACCGCGACCGCGTAGCGCGCGTTGATCACGCCCGAGCCGCAGGGCTTGCTGAAGCTGCAGCCGTCCGGGAAGCCGTTGGCCGCGTACGCGGTGTTGACCAGGATCTCCTCGACCTCGGCCGGCGTCTTGGCCGCGACCGACTGCATCAGCGCGACCGTGCCGGCCACGTGCGGTGCCGCCATCGAGGTGCCCGCGTACCACGCGTAGCCGTCGCCCTCCTGGCCCTGCGCGCCCAGGTTGAGCGTCGACAGCACGTTGTCCTCGGCCGGGGCCACGCCGCTGCCGCCCGGGGCGGCGACGTCGATGCCTTCGCCAAAGTTGGAGTAGTCCACCGCGAACGCGTAGGCCGGGCCGGTGGCGGCCACCGAGACCACGTTGTCGCAGTTGGCCGGGGTGAAGCCCGACACGTCCGAGCTGCTGTTGCCGGCCGCCACGACCACGGTGGTGCCCCGGCTGACCGCGCCGTCGATGGCGTCCTGCATCACCGCCGAGCAGCTGCCGCCACCGCCCAGGCTCAGGTTGATGACCTCGGCAGGGGTGGTGTTGTCCGGCACGCCGGCGACGCTGCCGCCCGATGCCCAGACGATCGCGTCGGCGATGTCGGAGATGTAGCCGCCGCACTTGCCCAGCACGCGCACCGGCTGGACCTTGGCGCCATGCGCGACGCCGGCCACGCCGACGCCGTTGTCGGTGACCGCGGCGATCGTGCCGGCCACGTGGGTGCCGTGCCAGCTGCTGTCCTCGGGGATGCCGAAGATGTTGCATTCGCCGTCGTGCCAGTCGCCCGGATCGTTGGCGTCGGCGTCGCGGCCATCGCCATCGACGGACACGTCCGGATCGTCGATGAAGTCGTAGCCCGGGATGAGGTTGGCCAGCAGGTCCGCGTGCGGCGTGCTGCCGGTGTCGAGCACGGCGACCACGACGCCTTCGCCGGTGGTCGTGTCCCATGCCGCCTCGGCGTCGATGCCGCCGGTGCCGGCCTGGTAATGCCATTGCTGCGCGTAGCCCGGGTCATTGGGCACGAACTGCCGCGTCAGCAGGCGGTCGGGCTCGACGTTGAGGACGTTGGGGTCCTTCATCAACGCGATGGCCAGCGCCTTGCTGGCGGCGCGGTCGAGCTTGCGGTCGGTCCTGATGACCGCCGCGCCGTTGTTCAGCGTGCGCATCGGGCGGATGCCGATGCCGGCGTCACGCGCCGCGGTGGCCAGGCCCTGGTTGCGCGAGGCGGCCGAGGCGCGGGCCCCCGGGGCATTGCGGTAGGTGACGATGAAGCGGTCCGTCCGGACCTGGCTGGCGGCCTTGGCGCTGGTCGCGGCGACGGGGCGCTTGAAGCTCTCGAGTTTCGCGCCGGAGTAGGCGGCCGGCGCCACCACGATCGCTGTCGCGATCGCAAGCGCCGTCCACTTCATGTTCCGTGGGCGGTTGGAGCCTGCATGGTTCTTCGATGACATGAGTTGAGCATCCTTTTCTTAAGTCCATTTCTCCCGTGGCACCCCCTGTGCCTTGGGCCCAGTCCGCATCGACGCCAATGGGGCGCGTCGACGCGCAACGCGGTGGCCGCCGCGCCGGCCCGCGCGAGCGGCCAGGTGCAGCGGTGTCAGTCGGGTATCGGGCGGGGCCGGGTGCGCGTGTTTGCGCCGCGTCGTCCAGGGCGTGGGACAGGGATGCAGCAGCGACGGGGCGCGCGGGCACCGGTCCTTCTGTCTGCGCTGACGCCGTCGGGCCTTGGGCCGCGCGACGGTGAGCTCCATGCTCCATGACTCTGGAATACCTCGCCGAAAATGCCGGGTCCATGCCCCCCATGGGGCAGGGAATCCTGAATGTCAGCGAGCGACCCCCTGTTGCCGCTCCTGACTCGAACCTAAACGCGCCGTGCGCGAAACACAAGGGTCGACCGCGGTTCAGCGAGCAGATTTCGCAATCCGCCCGATCCGGTGCGCGTCGTGGCCGCGAGGCGGACCGTGCCGGCAGGGGTTGATTGCGACGGGGCGCCGGATGTCCTACAATTCCGCTTCTGTCCGCCCTGAACAGGCTGGCAGCGACCAAAATAACTACAGAGGAATCTGGTCATGTATGCAGTTGTAGTCACCGGCGGTAAGCAGTACCGCGTGATGCAGGGCGAGACCCTGCGCGTCGAGCTCCTCGATGTCGAAGCCGGCAGCGAGCTGAAGCTGGACAACGTCCTGATGCTGGGCGACAGCGATGGCGTGAAGGTCGGCGACGAGCTCAAGGGCGCCGTCGTGTCGGCCAAGGTCATCGGCCACGGTCGCGCCGACAAGGTGCGCATCGTCAAGTTCCGCCGCCGCAAGCACCATCGCAAGCAGATGGGCCACCGGCAGCATTACACCGAAATCGAGATCACCGGCATCGCCGGTGGCGACAAGAAGTAAGGAGAAGCAGTCATGGCACATAAAAAGGGCGTAGGTTCTTCGCGCAACGGCCGCGACTCCAACCCGAAGATGCTGGGCGTCAAGATCTATGGCGGCCAGGCGATCGACGCAGGCAACATCATCGTGCGCCAGCGCGGTACCCAGTTCCATCCGGGCGCCGGCGTCGGCCTGGGTCGCGACCACACGCTGTTCGCGCTGGTCGACGGCAAGGTCGAGTTCTCGACCAAGGGTCCGAAGAAGCGCCGCACCGTCAGCGTCATCGCCGACTGAGCACGGGCATCCGGCGCCCCGCGCCGATGCCGCGAAAGGCCCCGCCCCGGCGGGGTTTTTCGTTTTCTGGAACGTGATTCGGGATTCGTGATGGGTGATGGGTGATGGGCGGGCCGTTTCGCCGCTCGTGCCGTTGGCCGCCAGGCCAGCCCCCATCGTGGGCCGATATCGTTCGCATAAACTGGCGGGCAAGGCGCTCGCCAGTCGTTGTCCAATCACCATTCACGAATCACCGATCACGGCCCTCCAATGAAACTCGTAGACGAAGCTGAAATCCAGGTCTCCGCCGGCAACGGCGGCAATGGTTGCGTGGGCTTCCGTCGCGAGAAGTTCATCCCGCTCGGTGGGCCGGACGGCGGCGACGGCGGCGACGGCGGCAGCGTCTGGCTGGTGGCCGACGAGAACCTCAACACCCTGGTCGACTTCCGCCACCAGCGGCAGTTCCGCGCCCAGCGCGGCGAGAACGGCATGGGCCGGCAGATGTACGGCAAGGCCGGCGAGGACACCGTCATCACCGTGCCAGTGGGCACCGTGGTCACCAACGTCGAGACCGACGAGGTGATCGGCGACATGACCCGGCACGGCGACCGCATGCTGGTCGCCAAGGGCGGCAAGGGCGGGCTGGGCAACATGCACTTCAAGAGCTCGGTGAACCGGGCCCCGCGCAAGGCGCTTCCGGGCCTGCCGGGCGAGGAGCGCGTGCTCAAGCTGGAGCTGAAGCTGCTGGCCGACGTCGGCCTGCTCGGGTTTCCCAATGCCGGCAAGAGCACGCTGATCCGGGCGGTGTCGGCCGCGACCCCCAAGGTCGCCGACTACCCCTTCACCACGCTGTATCCCAACCTGGGCGTGGTCAGCGTCGAGGCGCACCGTAGTTTCGTCATCGCCGACATCCCCGGCCTGATCGAAGGCGCCGCCGACGGTGCCGGCCTGGGCGCGCAGTTCCTGCGGCACCTGCAGCGCACCCGCCTGCTGCTCCATCTCGTGGACATGGCGCCCATGGAGGGCGGCGTGGAGGGTGTCAGCCCGGCCGAGCAGGTGCGCGCCATCGAACACGAGCTCGGCAAGCACGACCCCGAACTGCTGCGCAAGCCGCGCTGGCTGATCCTCAACAAGTCCGACCTCCTGTTGGAGGAAGAGCAGGACGAGGTCGCCCGCGGCATCATCGACGAGCTGGGCTGGACGGACCGCTGGTACCGGGTTTCCGCGATCGGCCGCGAGGGCACTTGGCCGGTCATGAAGGACGTGATGGCCTTCTTCGACCGGCAGGCCGAAGAGGCTGCCGAGGCCGCGGCCGAGGCGGCCGCGTCGACGCGAAGCGACGACTGAGCGCGGCGCCCGTGGAGCCGGCGGCGTCCGCGCCTGTCCTGCGACCGCAGGCGCAGGGGCCCGTGCGGGCGGAAGGCGCCTGCACGGCGGTCGTTCCGCCTCTGGCACGCCGGCGCGCCAGCGGGTTGGCACGCGGGCAACGGGCGCCAGCCTGGGCGAGGGCAACAAAAAAGCCGGCGTTCGCCGGCTTTCTTGTTCGCGCCACGGTGTATCGTGGCGCGGATGCTGGCCCGGGTATCCGGTCAGGCGGCCTTGAGCGCCTTGATGCGGGCGTTCAGGCGGCTCTTGTGGCGGGCAGCCTTGTTCTTGTGGATGAGGCCACGCGCGCTGTAGCGATCGATGATCGGCTGGGCGGCGGCGAAGGCGGACTCGGCGCCGGCGGCGTCGTTCTCGCCCAGAGCCTTGAGCACCTTCTTGACGTAGGTGCGGAGCATCGAACGCTGGCTGGCGTTACGGGCATTGCGCACGACGGTCTGCTTGGCGCGCTTCTTGGCGGACTTGATGTTAGCCACGGCGTATTCCTGGAATTATTTGAAGTTTGGAACTGGAAGGGGTGTATGTCTTGGAGCAGGACTTGCGGGCGGTTAACCGGGCAAGTAGACAGGAAATTATGAGCAATTCAGTAGCTTGCGTCAACTCCGCGACCCCGGGGGCTTCACATGCCTGACAAGACCGTTCAGGAGACCCCCCTGCAGGCCGGCGCCGGGGGGCTGCCCGGGGGCCCACCGGCCTCGCCCGGCACGGGTCCGGGCTCGCGCCCGCCCCGGCGCGAGCGGGGGATGCTGCGTTCGACCGCGGTGTTCAGCGTGATGACCTTCATCTCGCGCATCGCCGGCTACGTGCGCGATGCGGTCACCGCCAGCCTGTTCGGCGCCGGGCCGGGCATGAGCGCCTTCGTGGTCGCCTACCGGATCCCGAACTACCTGCGTCGAATCTTCGCCGAGGGTTCGTTCTCCTCGGCCTTCGTCCCGGTGCTGTCGGAGATGAAGGAGAAGGGGGACGACGAGGCCCTGCAGGACCTGCTCAACCACGTCGCCGGCGCCCTGTTCGCGGTCGTGGTCGTCGTCAGCGCACTGGGCGTGCTGGCGGCGCCGTGGATCGCGCGGCTGTTCCTCGCACTGGCGCCGGCGGACGCCGAGACCATCCCGTTGACGGCCGAGATGCTGCGCATCACGTTCCCGTACCTGGTGTTCATCTCGATGACGGCGCTCGCGGGCGGGGTGCTCAACACCTTCCGCCACTTCGGCCTTCCGGCGCTGACGCCCGTCCTGCACAACCTGGCGATGATCGCGGCGATGTGGCTGCTGGCCGACCGCCTGGCCGTGCCCGAGGCCTCGATGGCCTGGGGCGTGCTCGCCGCCGGCGTGCTGCAGGTGCTCGTGCTGTGGCCGGCGATGGGGCGGCTGGGCCTGCGCCCGCGACTGCGCTTCGACGTCCGACATGCCGGCGTGCGCAAGGTCGCTCGGCTGATGCTGCCGACCGTGTTCTCCTCCTCCGTGGCCCAGGTGAACGTCCTCGTGGGCACCATGTTCGCGGCGCTCCTGGTGCCCGCGGCGCAGTCCTGGCTGTACTACTCCGACCGCCTGACCGAGCTGCCCCTTGGCCTGTTCGGCGTGGCGATCGGCACCGTGATCCTGCCCCAGCTGTCGCGCCACCATGCGTCCGGCGACGAGGCCGGATACTCGAAGTCGCTCGACTGGGGCCTGCGGATCGTCCTGCTGATCGGCGTGCCGGCCGCCGTCGGCCTGGCACTGCTGGCCGAGCCACTCACCGCGTCGCTGTTCCAGCGCCGGGCGTTCACCGCCGAGGACTCGCGGATGGTCGGAGTGGCGTTGACGGCGATGAGCGTGGGCATCCCCACCTTCATGCTCAGCAAGGTGCTGCTGCCGGCCTTCTACGCCCGCCAGGACACCCGCACCCCGATGCGCGCGGCCATCATCACCGTCGTCGCGAACGTGGTGCTGACCATCGCGCTGGTCACGCCGCTGTGGATGATGGGGGTGGCCGAGGCGCACGTGGGCATCGCCGCCGCCAGCGCGCTGGCGGGCATCCTCAATGCCGCGCTGCTCTGGCGCTACCTGCGCCAGCAGGGCCTGTACCGGTCGCAGCCCGGCTGGGGACGCTGGCTCCTGCGGATCGGCGTGGCCCTGGTGGCCATGGCCGCGGCGGTGCTTGCCGTGCGCGCCCACGTGGGCGCGTGGGGCCTGCTGCCGATGGCCGACCGCTGGCTCTGGCTGCTGGCGGCCGTCGCCGCCGGGGGCGGCGCCTACGCCGCGACGCTGCTGCTGATGGGGCTGCGCCCCCGGCACCTGCGGCATTGAACCGCGGCGTGGCCAGGGCGGACGGGCGGCGCGTGCGCCCTATATACTGCCGGGTTCTATGAGCAGGCTGTTTCGTGACGTCGACGGCGGGCCCCGGTGCCCGCACGGCAGTGTGGTCTGCATCGGCGCCTTCGATGGCCTCCACCTGGGGCATCGTGCGCTGGTGCGCCACGCGGTGGCGCGCGCGCATGCGCTTTCCGTGCCGTCGGTCGCCGTCAGCTTCGAGCCCTTGCCACGCGAATTCTTCGCCCCGGCATCGCCGCCGCCGCGCTTGTTGTCGGCGCGGGCCAAGGCCGATGGCCTGCTCGCGCTCGGCGTCGATGCGGTGGGCCTGTTGCGCTTCGACGCGCGCTTGAGCCGACTGTCCGCCGAGGCCTTCGTCGAGCAGGTGCTGGTGGGCCACCTGGGCGCCCGGGAAGTCTGGGTCGGGCCCGGTTTCCGCTTCGGCCAGGCGCGCTCGGGCGACATCGACACCCTGCACCGGCTGGGCGGTGCGCACGGTTTCGTTGCCGGCGAGATCGAGCCGGTCATGCTGGACGGCGAGCGCGTCTCGGCCACCCGCATCCGCGCGGCCCTGGTCGCGGGCGAATTCGCCGTCGCCGCGCGACTGCTCGGCCGCCCGTACGCCATCGGCGGCCGGGTCGTGCGCGGCCAGCAGCTCGGCCGCACCCTGGGCTATCCCACCGCGAACAACCGCTTCGGCGGAAAGACACCGCCGCTGTCGGGCATCTACGCCACGTGGGTGCATGGCGTGGGCGAGGGACCGATGGCCTCGGTCTCCAGCCTCGGCACCCGTCCGACCGTGGACGGCGTGGAGCCCTTGCTCGAAGCCCACCTGTTCGATTTCGACGGCGACCTGTACGGTCGCAGGATCGAGGTCGAGTTCGTCGCCAAGTTGCGCGACGAGGAAAAGTTCGACGACCTGCCGGCCCTGGTCGCGCAGATGCACCGCGATGCCGAGCAGGCGCGCGCCCTCCTGACGAAGCACCCACAGCGAGCCCAAGCGTGACCGACGCCCCCGCCAATCCCTACAAGTCCACCCTGCACCTGCCGGCGACCGAGTTCCCCATGCGCGGCGACCTGCCCAAGCGCGAGCCCGCGACGCTGGCCCGCTGGGAAGAGGAGGGGCTGTACCAGCGCCTGCGCGAGCAGGCCGCCGGACGCCCGTTGTTCGTGCTCCACGACGGTCCGCCGTACGCCAACGGGGCGATCCACCTCGGCCACGCGGTGAACAAGATCCTCAAGGACATCATCGTCAAGTCCAAGTACCTGGCGGGCTTCGATGCCCCCTACGTGCCGGGCTGGGACTGCCACGGCCTGCCGATCGAGATCGCGATCGAGAAGAAGTTCGGCAAGGTCGGGGTGAAGCTCGACGCGGTGGAGTTCCGGCAGAAGTGCCGCGACTACGCCAACGAGCAGATCGACATCCAGCGTCGCGACTTCAAGCGCCTGGGCGTCGTCGGCGACTGGGACAACCCGTACAAGAGCCTCGATTTCCGCTTCGAGGCCAACGAGATGCGCGCGCTGGCCAAGGTGATCGACAACGGCCACCTGACCCGCGGCGTGAAACCGGTGCACTGGTGCTTCGACTGCGGCTCGGCCCTGGCCGAGGCCGAGATCGAGTACCAGGACAAGGTGTCGCCGGCGATCGACGTGGCGTACCTCGCGCGCGACCCTGCCGCGATGGCCAAGCTCTTCGGCGCGCTGCACCCGGCGGACGTCGACATCGCCGTGCCGATCTGGACCACCACGCCGTGGACCCTGCCGGCGTCGCTGGCCATCTCGATCGGGCCGGACCTGGGCTATGCCCTGGTCGAAGGTCCTGCGAGCGGCGGGCGCCGCCGTTGGCTCGTCGTCGCCGAGGCGCTGGTCGACAAGGCACTCGCGCGCTACGGCGTGCACGAGGCAGTCGTGCACGGCCGCGTCGCCGGCGCCGCGCTCGAAGGCCAGGTCCTCGAGCATCCCTTCTACGCCGACCGCGACATCCCGTTGATCCTGGGCGAACACGTGTCCGCCGAGGACGGTACCGGCGCGGTGCACACGGCGCCCGGCCACGGCCAGGAGGACTACGTCGCCAGCAAGCAGTACGGCCTGCTCGACACGTACACCGCAGCCGAGCTCAATCCCGTCGACGGTCGCGGCGTGTACCTGCCGTCGACGCCGCCGGCCGGCGACACCGTGCTGGCCGGCCAGCACATCTGGAAGGCCAACGACGCGATCGTCGAGGCGCTGCGCGCGAACGGCCACCTGCTGGCGTTCGCGAAGCTCGAGCACAGCTATCCGCACTGCTGGCGCCACAAGACCCCGATCGCCTTCCGGGCGACGCCGCAGTGGTTCATCTCGATGGACCAGGCGAACCTGCGCGCCGATGCGCTGGCCGCGATCGACGAGGTCGAGTGGTACCCGAAGTGGGGCCAGGCGCGCATCGCCGGCATGGTCGAAGGGCGTCCGGACTGGACGATCTCGCGCCAGCGCACCTGGGGCGTGCCGATCGCACTGTTCGTCCATCGCGAGACGGGCGAGCCTCACCCGCGCAGCACCGACCTGATGCGCCAGGTGGCCGACCGGGTGGAGCAGGGCGGCGTCGATGTCTGGTACACCCTCGACACGACGGAGCTGCTGGGCACCGAAGCCGGCGACTACGAGAAGATCACCGACATCCTGGACGTCTGGTTCGACTCGGGCGTCACCCACGAATGCGTCCTGCTCGAGCGCGGATTCGGCAAGCCGGCCGACCTCTACCTGGAAGGCTCGGACCAGCACCGCGGCTGGTTCCAGTCCTCGTTGCTGACGGGTGTGGCGATCGACAGGGCCGCGCCCTACCGCCAATGCCTGACGCACGGGTTCACGGTCGACGAGAAGGGCCGCAAGATGTCCAAGTCGCTGGGCAACGGGATCGAGCCCCAGGACATCATGAAGACCCTGGGCGCGGACATCCTGCGCCTGTGGATCGCCTCGGTCGACTACAGCAACGAGATGTCGTTGTCGCAGGAGATCCTCAAGCGCAACGCCGATGCCTACCGCCGCATCCGCAATACCGCGCGCTTCCTGCTGGGCAACCTGCACGGCTTCGAACCCGGGCGCGACCTGGTGGCGGTCGACGACATGGTCGCGCTCGACCGCTGGATCCTGCATCGCGCCTGGCAGCTGCAGGAAACCATCAAGGACGCCTATGCCCGTTACGACTTCGCCGAGATCGTCCAGGCGCTGCTGAACTTCTGCAGCGTCGACCTGGGCTCGATCTACCTGGACGTGACCAAGGACCGCCTGTACACGATGCAGGAAGACTCGCGCGGCCGGCGTTCGGCGCAGACCGCGATGTACCACGTGATCGAAGCCTTCGTCCGATGGATCGCGCCGGTGCTGGGCTTCACCGCCGACGAATTGTGGGGTTACCTGCCTGCGCCGGCCCAGGGCACGCGCGAGGCCAACGTGCTGTTCGCCACCTGGTACGAGGGGCTGGCACCGATGGCCGACGATGCGGCGCTGTCCCCGGCGCGCTTCGAGCGCCTGCTGGAGCTTCGCGAGGACGTCAGCGGGGTGCTCGAACCCATGCGTGCCGCCGGTCGCATCGGCGCCGCGCTCGAGGCCGAGATCCGCCTGTCCTGCGGGGTGGCCGACCAGAACTGGCTTGCGCCGCTGGCCGACGAACTGCGTTTCCTCTTCATCAGTGGCGACGTCGAGGTCGTCGCCGACGACGACGCCAAGGACGTCCGGGTCGAAGCCGAACCCACCACCAAGTCCAAGTGCGTGCGCTGCTGGCACCATCGCGCCGACGTTGGCCAGGTCGAGGCCCATCCGCTGCTGTGCGGACGCTGCGCAAGCAACGTCGACGGCGACGGCGAAGACAGGCGGTGGTTCTGATGGCCGCGCCGCGTCCCCGCCCCGATGCGCTGGCCTGGCTGGCCCTCTCGGTGCTGGTCGTCGTCCTGGACCAGTGGAGCAAGGCCTGGGTGCTCTCGTCGCTGCCGGAGTACACCGCCATCCCGGTGATCGATGGCTTCTGGAACTGGTACCGCACCTACAACACGGGCGCGGCGTTCAGCTTCCTCAGCGATGCCGGCGGCTGGCAGAAGTATTTCTTCACCGTCCTGGCGGCCGGCATCTGCGGACTGCTGGGCTACTGGCTGTCGCGCACGCCGCGCCGGGACTGGAAGACCGCCGCGCCCTACGCGCTGGTCATCGGCGGGGCGATCGGCAACGTGATCGACCGCTTCATGCACGGACACGTGGTCGACTTCATCCAGTGGCACTGGCAGGACCATTTCTGGCCGGCGTTCAACATCGCCGATTCGGCCATCGTCGCCGGCGCCATCGGCATCGCCGTGCACGGCCTGTTCAGCGGTTCGCGCCAGGCGCAGGCCGACTGAGTCGGCGTTACACTGTCGCTTGTCGGCCGCACCCCGCGTGCAGGCCATCGCCCTCCCGCTTGGATCCCATGGACGTACTGCTCGCCAATCCCCGAGGTTTCTGCGCCGGCGTCGACCGCGCCATCGAGATCGTCAAGCGCGCGATCGAGACGCTGGGCGCGCCGATCTACGTACGGCACGAGGTCGTCCACAACCGCTTCGTGGTCGACGACCTCAAGCGCCGTGGCGCGGTGTTCGTCGAAGAGCTCGACGAAGTGCCCGATGGTGCCACGGTCATCTTCAGCGCCCATGGCGTGTCCAAGGCCGTGCGCGAGGAGGCCGACCGTCGCGGCTTGAAGGTGTTCGATGCCACCTGCCCGCTGGTGACCAAGGTCCATTTCGAGGTCTCGCGCCACTGCCGCGCCGGCAACGACGTCATCCTCATCGGCCACGCCGGCCACCCCGAGGTCGAGGGCACCATGGGGCAATGGCAGCGGGAGAAGGGCAAGGGCAACATCTACCTGATCGAGGACGTGGATGACGTCGAGCGGGTGCAGGTCGGCCAGCCCGAGCACCTCGCGTACACCACCCAGACCACCTTGTCGGTGGACGACACCCAGGCGGTGATCGCGGCCCTCAAGCGGCGCTTCCCGGCCATCCAGGGCCCCCGCAACGACGACATCTGCTACGCCACCCAGAACCGCCAGGACGCCGTGCGCGAGCTGGCCGCCGAATGCGACCTGGTGCTGGTGGTGGGCTCGGTGAACAGCTCCAATTCCAACCGCCTGCGCGAGCTGGCCGAGCGCGAGGGCGTCGAGGCCCACCTCATCGACGGCGCGATCGAGATCGACCCGCGCTGGGTGGAGGGACGCACGCGCATCGGCATCACTGCCGGCGCCTCGGCGCCCGAAGTGCTGGTCCGCGGCGTGATCGAGCGCCTGCGGGAACTGGGCGCCGCCCACGTCGCCGAGCTCAGCGGCGAACCCGAGAGCATGGTCTTCGCCTTGCCCAAGGAGCTGCGCGTCCAGCTCGTGGACTGAGCCGCCCGCCATGGGCGCCCGGCCCAGCTTTCGATTGACCCGGGCGCCGGCCCCGCCTAGAATTCAGCTCCCGCGGCCCGCCGCGGCGCCGCGCTTCGCAAGGCGGCATGCTCCACGCCGGAGTAGCTCAGTTGGTAGAGCACGTCATTCGTAATGATGGGGTCGTAGGTTCGATTCCTATCTCCGGCACCAATCCCCCTTGGCCCGTCTACGTTTCCCGCGATCTTGGGGCGTAGGTGGGGCCTAGGCGGCCTTCTCGCGCTGCTGGCGGGCTCGCAGCTTCTCCGCCCAGTCGTCCAGCTCCGACTTCCTCCACACGCGCCGCTTGCCGATCCTCGCCGGCGCGGGGAAGCCAGGCTTCGCTGCGAACTCCAAGAACGTCTTGCGCGGCATCTGGCCAAGGTATGCCGCTGCTGCGTCAGCGCATAGCCAACGCTCGCCTTCGACCATCGCCGCCAGGATTGCGACGACATCAGGTGCTGCGTGCTCAGACATCTAGATAGCCCCTCGCGGCCCCACCGGCGGCAGGCCGCGGCCAGCCACGGGCTGCGTCGCGGATCCTTGGATGGTGGGCCGGCCGGGGTCGTGCTCGATGAGCTCACCGACGAAGCCGGTGGGGCGCAGGCGCTTCGTCCCGACGGCCTTGATCATGTCCACCTCGACCTTGGCCGAGTTGATGATGGTCTGGGCGACATCGGCGACGCCCTTGGCTTTCTCGAGACTGATCTTGTCGTTGCGCAGCTGGTCCAGGGTCTCGAACAGAGCGGTACGAAGCTCTTCAACGGTGTGGGTCATGGCGTGGTCTTCCGACGGCGATGGTTGATGGAGCGCACCAGGCCGGCGCGCTGATGTATCACCCGCTTCAACGGCGCGGGCAGGTTGTGTATGGAGTTGCGGCGCATGCGCTCGCCTTGGCTCACCAGCTCGAGGTTCTCGATCCGGATATCGGACTTGTCGCCGTTGAGGAAACCGACCTGGTGGCCGGGCGGCACCGGTCCGCGGTGCTCCTCCCACAGCAGCACGTGCACGGCGCGCCAGCGGTGCTGGAGCGGCATGTCGTCGTTGACCTTGCGCTGCAGGTAGCCGTCCTTTGAGATTCGAGTGGCGCCGATCGGCTGGTACACCTCCCTTGCACGTCCGCCGCGGTGTCCCTTCTTGAACTGGGTTTCGGCCATTCGACCCGGCGCCCAACCTGGCGGACGTCGCACGCCCTTGTTGTGCGGCACATGGTTGCGCTTGAACCGGCAGGCCACGGCGTTCGGGCGTGCCCAGGTCGCCCAGAGGTGGGCGTGCGGATTGCGGTGGAAGCCCGGCCCCTTGCGCAAGCCGAGCTTGTTGGCTAGGTAGTGCACGCTCGATACCGAGCGGCCGACGACGTACGCGATCAGGAAGTTCGGCCAGTCCGCGTAGTTGATGCGCACGGTCTCGATCTCGTCGTCGTTGTAGGGAGCGCGGCTGCTCACTCCCCGTCTCCCTGGTCGACGCCGGCGGCGCGCTGTCGCTTACCGCGCCTGGACTTCTCGCGGCGCGCGGCCGCCAGCAGCGCCTGCATGGCGGGTATCCGCTTGGCGAGGTCGGCGATGTTCGCGGCGAGCGCCGCGTCCGTCATGCGGTTCACGGCGAAGTTCAGGCAGCGACGGGAGGCGGATCGGCTCACGTGATAGGCCCTTCCGGTGGCACGCGCATCCACGGCCGTGGGTCTTGGATGCCGGCGGCCTTGAGCTCAATGCGGAACGCAATGCAGGCCTCGGCCTCCTGGACCGAGGCGTAGATGCCGCCGACCACGCCGTGGGCGTCTCCTGAGTGCCAGTTGATGACAAAGCGCTCGCCCTTGGGGACCACGCTGTACGTGACGCCATGGGCAGGCGCTTGAACCTCCGCCGGCGGCGCCGGCGGAGGCGCGGCGAACAGGTCGAGCTGCGGCGTGCTCACGCGGCCTTGCTCGCCTTCTTGGCCTTGGGCTTGGCAGCCGCGGCGCGCTTCTTGGCGGGCGCTTTGGCGGCCTTCTTGGTCGGCTTCTTGGTGGCCTTGCCCTTCGCCGCGTTGCCGTAGCTCGGGCCGCGCAGCGTCTTGGGCAGCCAGCCGGTACCAGCCAGCAGCTTGGCTGCCTCGGCCGCCAGCTCGCCCTTCTTCAGGCCCTCGAGCGACTTGGCGACGTCCTTGCCCTTGGCCTCGGCGATCGCTGCCAGCAGGTAGGGCTTCGGAACGCGGGCCACGAAGTTGTCGCAGCCGGGGTTCCATCGCTCCGCCATCTCGAAGCCGATGGCCTCATGCAGCTCCTGGACGCCGGCGTGGCCACGCTCGTGGTCGGTCATGCCATCGAAGCTCTGGGCGACCAGGTCGGCGAGCATGTCGAGCAGGTCCTGCTGCGGTTGCTTGATCAGCCATGTCAGTCGCTTGGCGCGGGGCATCTTCTTGCGGCAGGCCTCCGCCGCCTCACTCTTGGGACGCAGCGCGTTGTAGTTGTCAGGCGCGATCGCCGCGGCATCGGCGCCCCGGCCCCCGGTCGCGGTGAGGAGTCGCGCGTGACTGAAATTGCCGGCCAGGTCCGAGGCGAAGCGGTCGACCAGCAGCGCCAGCGCGAGCTGGGGGTCCCGGCTCACGTGGTGGCGTGCCTCTTCGCTGCGATGGGCGCTGAGGTTGCGCAGGACGGCCGCGCTGAGCGTCAGTGCCTTCGGCTTGGCCGGCGCACTCGGATCGGCCCCGCCGGTGACCGCGCCGCTCTTGCCCAGCTTCTCGCCGGGCTTCAGGCGGCCATAGGTGATCGCGACACCGCCGCTACCGACCGTGACCAGCGCACCTGCCTGCGCCATGATCCGCTCGGGCCAGATCTCGCGTTTGCGCGCGGCGATCTCGTCGAGCTCCTCCTGAAGGTCCCAGTACTCGTTCTCCCCGTCATCCTTCTCACCCTTGTCCAGGGCTTGGAGGCGCGCCTCAATCTCGGTCTCCCGCGAGGCGTCTTCGGGCGTCGCATGTGTGAGTTCGACCCCGCGATCATCGACAGCCGGGAACTCGGCACGTGTCGCGTAGTCCAGGTCGATGCGCGCCTCGACCCACGACCAGCCCGCGTCGCGCAGCGCCTGTGCGGCCTGCTCGAGGCGATCCATGGCCAGTTGGTCCAAGAGGGCCCGGTCGGTCAACCAGGCGCGATCGCTGAAGAGGTCGCGGCGCACGGTTCCGCCGGCCTGCTCGTAGGCCTCCAGCCCCACGAACTTCGCGAGGGCCTCGTCTGCCGACACGTCGCTCTGGGTGAGGAACTGGCGCAGCTGGTAGGGGCTCCGCTCGTAGTCCTGGCGGTTCTTGCCCCAAGCCTGCTTCTGCAGGTCGTGGTTGTCGGTCAGCGCCAGCACCTGCAGCTGCTCGAGCGTCATCCTACCGTCGCGGTAGACCTGCACCAGGTCCGGATTGACGTTGGCCAGCTTCAGCCGCTGGCGGACGACGCGGTCGGCGACGCCGAAGTGGGCGGCGATGTCCGGGATCGGCTTGCCGGCGTCGATCATACGGCGGAACGCGTCGAACTCGTCGGCCGGGTGCATGGCCTCGCGCAGCGTGTTCTCCGCCGTCGATGCCTCCACGGCGATGTCGGCGTCGTCGACCACCAGGCAGGAGATCTCCCGCAGCGTCGCCGGCAGGCGACCCTGGGCGTCGAGCAGCTGCAGGGCCGCGAGGCGGCGGCCGCCGGCGATCACCTCGAAGGTGCCCGCTTCATCGGTCGGCAGGACCGTGAGGTTCTGCAGCAGGCCGTGCGCCTCGATGCTGGCGGCCAGGTTCTCGACGCCTTCGCCCTGGGTCTTGCGGGCATTGAGCGGTGACAACTGCAGGTGGGCCAGCGCGATGCGCTGCAGTGACGCCGCTTCGGGGCGCGCGAGCGGAGCGACGGCGTTCATGCCGGCACCTCCGCCACGTCGTTCGGGTGCACGCGGTACAGATGGGCCGGGCAGCTGAAGGCCGGCTCCGGGGTGGACAGCAGCGTCACCCAGTGGCCCTGGGCCGAAGAGACAGCGCCAGGCTTCAGGTGCCAGGCTTGGATACGGGCGCCGCGCTTGGCGGCAGCTCGCAGATCGGTGTACTCGTCCTGTGCGTTCATGGTGACCTCAGCGGCTGGAAGGGGTGATGGCGTGGCTGCGGCCGCGACCGAGCTGGGCCAGGAGACGCTCGGGCTTGGCGGCGATCGCGAGGCTGGACTCGGCGGCCTGCAGGGCGTGCTGGTCGCGCCGCCACTCGCGCGCGAGGGTACGAAGGCCTTCGGCGCTGACCTGCAGGCCCTGTCCCTCGGTCTGGTCGGCGAGGGCGTCGAGTTGGTCGGGGCCGCTAGTCGCGGCGTCGTGCGTGTTGAACATGGGCAGTCCTCAGGCGGCACGCTTGCCGCGTTTCGTGGGATGGATCTCGCTGCGCTCACGCCGGAAGGCTTGGGCCTGCCGCTCGCGCTCGGCGATTGAGTGGGCGGTCTCGCCCATGGCGAAGGTCTGCACGCGGCCGCCGCGCGCCAGGAAGGCGTCGACATCGCGCGCGAGGGTGTCGCGCAGAGGCTTCTTGACCTCGACGGCCGAGCACATCGTCGCGACGGTCGGCGCGGCGTCGCGGACGGTGGCGAGCGGCGCCGCCAGCGAGGTCTGGAGGCGGTTGGGCGCAGCCCTGGTCGACGCGGCGACCTCTCCCGCGCGCAGCGCCAGCGCGACGCGCTTGGGCTCAGGTTTCGGCGTGGCTACGGTCATGCCGCTGCGGCGGTCGACGAAGCTGGCGGCATTGGTGAAGAACCGGTTGCCGCGCTTGTCCAGCTTTCCGTGCTTGACCATGGTGGCCAGCATTGAGGATGTTGTCCGGCTCGGGCCTTCTCCCACCAGGAAGCGATGCACCTCGCGCGTGGTGGCGCCGTTCGCACGGCCCGCTATGAAGGTGCGCACACGGCCTGCGGTGGTTGGCTTGCCGGTAGTCATGCCTGGCGCTCCGCCGACTGATCGCCGCAACCCGGTCCGGTCATCCCCTTGTCGTTGGGATCAGTAAACTCGCGCCAGTCCACCCAGCCGCGCTCCGGGCAGTGGAAGCCCCAGGTACGGAGGCGAGGCCCCGTGATGAACAGAGTCCAGCACGAGATTGGCGTGTCATTGCCGGGCTGGCTCGCGACGAAGTCGCGGATCTTCAGCAGCTCGATCCGGTGCGCCCGGCGTGGCCCGCTCAGCTTGATGCTGGGGGCGCTACGCTCGCGGCGGCGATGGATGCCGCCTGCGGCAATCGTGTGCTCGATGTAGCCACCGCTCAGCAGGATGCTGCACCAGGGCCATGGGTGGTCGTGTAGGGCACGGTCGTCGTCGTCACGCAGGAAGCAGTGCAGGTAGACGTTGAACACTGGATTGCGCGGGATCAGGAACCAACGCAGCAGGTAGGGCTGTTCGACGCCGCCGACCACGAAGTCCGGCTTACGTTGGCGGGCCCAGGTGATGAGCGCGGACGCAGCTTTCTGGATCATGCGGCACCTGCCTGCGGGCCCTTCGTCGCCTCGGCGATCGCCTGCGCCAGCTGCAGGCCCTTGGCCGTCAGGGCGAAGCGGGTCGGGAAGCCCGGCTGGTCGGACTCGACCAGGTAGTCACGCTCGAGCATCAGCATCAGGCGCTTGGTGAACGTCTCCACCTGCAGCGGCTGGCTGCGGTTGGCCTTCGGGTACGCGCCGGCGGCGACGTAGCCGGCGCGTTGCCGGGTGAAGCTGTGGGAGGGCGATGCCAGGGCTGCGAGAAGCGCGCGGCGCTGGAGCAGGGACAGACTCTGGAGTGTCGTCATGGGAACCTCGGGATCAGGCAGCGGCGGCGACGACCGCCGCAATGCGTTCACGCACGCGGGGCAGGTCGGACAGCGGGATGTGGCCCATCGGGTCGCGCCAGCGCAGCTCGGTGATGGCGCGGCTGGGCGAGGGGACCGTGGCCACGCGGCAGCGGTGGCACTCGATGTGGAAGTGGGGCGGGCAGGGCGCGCCCACGCGATGGCCCGCCGGGGCCCCGCGGGTCTCGACGAGCTGCGGGCGGTGGCCCGGGACGCAGGTGGGGATGTCCGCCGGGAGCGGACGGCTTTGCTGGATCATGGTCAGAGGCCTCCGGTCGAGGTCTTGCGGTTCGCCAGGTGGAAGAAGCCGGCGGCGGTGCGCATGCCGAGGCAGAAGCCCAGGCACAGGCAGACGTAGGCGGTGATCAGGACGGTCATCGCGACGCCCACCCACGCAGTCGGCCGGCGATCGTGTGGCAGGTGTCGGCGGCCACCAGATCGAACCAGTCGGCCAGCCACGCGGCCGTCAGGCGGACCCAGTAGTCGGCCCAGGCGCGTAGGCGGGCACTCATCGCGCACCATCCTGCGCTTGCGCCGGCGTGGGTTGAGGCGGCCATGCGGGCGGCGGGTTGCCGCCGAAGAGCCGCAGCCACTCGCGGTCGCTCTGCTCGCGTACCGGCCCCAAGGACGCGAACTCGCGCTTGATGTCCATGGGGGTCATGACGCACCGCCTTCGATTTGAGCGATCAAGGCCTTTGCCGTGGCGTACTCCCTTTGCCAGCGCATGCCTGGGCCAGGCTCGCCATCCAACTCGTCGATCTTGTCGATGAACGAACGCGCGAATGCATAAAGATCAGGTGCGGTAGCGATCAGGCGCGCGTCGGGATGGTCTGCGCCGCCTGCGTCAGCGAAGTCATGCATGATCCCGCCGCGGCGACCACGCTCGCCGTGGCCCCAGAGGGCAAACCTTGGTTGCGCCCCTTGCATACCCTGCCTGGCGAAACCCATCACATAGAGCTTTCCCCGATCCGGGGTCTGCAGGCGCACTTCGCCGCTTGGAGTTGTCTCCCATGCCCAAGGCCCTGGCGTATGCCCGCTCATGCCGCACCGCCTTGCAGAGACGCCAGGTGGTGCCGGGTGCGCTGCAGCTGGAAGGCGACGGCCTGGCCGTTGCGGCCGGCCTTGAGCTCGGCCAGGACGGCGCGAATGCAGGCGCGGCGGTCGGGCGGGGAGGGCAGGCGGTTGGCCTGCGCGAGTGCGTTCTCGATTGGGCGCAGCGGGATGACGGTGGCCATCAGCGCACCTCCGCCAGCAGCTCGGCCGCCAGCGCTTCGGTGCGCAGGGCGGTGCGGTGGAGCCGGTTGCCGCGGCGGTTGTGCCGCAGACGGTGCTGCGCCTGGCCCGACTTGCGGTGGGCCTCGGCGTAGATGTGGTCGCGGGCCGTGGTGCGCAGCACGGCGCGCACGCAGGCGGGGACCATCGGGAGGGGGAGGGCCGCCAGCACCGCCTGGTGCTGGGCCTCGAGATCGCGGGTGTCGGTAGTGTCGAACATGTGCGCCTCCATCGGAGATGAAGGGCGGCCGGGCCCGGCGCGGGGGGAGATCGCGCCGGGCCCGGCTCTGTCCGCCTATGGCCGCATCGGGTCGGCCGGGGCGGGTGCCCTGCCGGTCCTAGGGGGAGCCGGCAGGGAAAATATAAGCACACTTACATCATGACATGCAAGCGGGCTTATATCTGGCGTTGCTATCGTCGAGCATTCAGCCTCAGGGGGAGACCGAAGTGCAGATTCTTTTCTTGCTAATTTCCTTGGCCGCGTTCTTCGGCGGCGTGCTTCTACTCGGTGGGGCGAAGAGCGCGATTCACGAGATCCTCGCCGGCGTCACCTTCCTCATTTGGGCGGTGTTCCTCGTCGGTGCAGGTGTCATCGGCGCTATCCGAGAGGCGGCCAAAGAACTGTTGGCAGCTCAACAGAAGTAGTCGGCTTTGAGCCTAAGTTCTCAGGCAGGCCGCCAGGCCTATGCCTGAGATCACCAGATCAGAAGTTGCGGAGTGTCCACCAAGCCGCCACCCGGCCGGCAATGTGTAGTTGCTCGATTTCTTCTGGCGCGACGTCTTCGGGCGGGTATGCCGGGTTTGCGGACTGGATCTGAAGTCGTCCCGTCCGCAAATTGGGGACGAGACGCTTGATCAGGGCGCGGCCCTGCCAGTTAAAGACGTAGATGCCTTCGCCTTCGTAGTGATCTATGCCGGTGTCGACGAAGACCACGTCGCCGTGATTGATCACACCGGCCATGCTGTCGCCACGCGAGCTGATCAGCTTGACGCGGTCCAGGTCTCGCGGGAGGTTCTGGCGCGCCCACCATTCGGCGACGTCCAGGAACTTCACGACGTCGGGTTGCTCGTCGCTGTAGGTGCCATAGCCCATGTCCCCCTCCATGTTCAGTAGCGGGAGACGAACGTATCCAACGGGTGTCTCTGAACCTGCGACGTAAGTGGCGGGCTCGTCAGCGACACCGATGCGCTCTCGCTTGGCGGGGCCGCTTCCGTCAATGAGCCACTCGATCCGGAAGTCGGTGTAGACCCTCCCGAGTTGCACGGCAGTCGTCCCCTTCAGCGACTTCGTCGTGCCGTCCTCGAGTTGATAGAGCGCAGACGGCGAGATGCCCGCCTTGTGAGCGGCGATCGCAGGTTCGTTGTAGCCAGACTCGACGCGTGCATGCGTGAGCCGTTCGCCCAGGGTCATAGTCATGTTAGCGAGCTTATAGGGAGCCAATGTAAGCGCCCTTGCATGCAGCGTATAAGCATGCTTATACTCGTTGCCCATGGACATGCCGCCCATCTCAAAGGCTGAAGCGATTGCCGCTTACGGAGGCAATGCCTCCGCGCTCGCAAACGCGCTCCGGATCACGCCATCCGCCGTCTACCAGTGGCCTGAGGGGCCGATCCAAGAGCGCCACGCCCTCAAGCTCCGATTCGTACTGAAGCCCGACGTCTTCGGCCCCACGCCGGACGCACCGACGCCGGAGGCCGCCTGAAATGGTGCTGGGCATGGACTCCCAACCTGGAGGGTTCGTTCGCTGCGTACTGGTTCGTAAAGGGCCGGCAGGCGAGATCCTCGGCCAGATCACCTTCGGCGGTGCGCACCTCACGGATACGCAGTTCTCGATGCTGGCAGAATCGGCCGCACGAGCCCTGAGTGAACCGAAGGTCCAGGCACCTTCAGCCACGGATTCGGCGCAAGTGGTGAACGTCTTCGACCTCGGTGAAGTCGAGGATGCGCTCGAGCGACAGCATTCGCTGCTATTGGAAATCGTGCGGAAGTCGGTCAATCGCCAATCGATTGATCCTTCCCCGCAGCGGCCTCCATCACTTCGGTCAGGTACGACATCTGTTCCTGGAAGGCCGCTCGATACTCGGCCCCTTGGAACAGGCCTCCTTCCATTTCTACGTCGACTAGGTCGTGCCTTGCGCGATTCCAGGCTGCTAGGAGCTTCTCGGGCGAGGGGTGACAGCCCATGACGATGCCGAGGCCGTACTTCATCGCAGTCACCTCTCCCAAGAGGCGCGCCAGCAGCGTCTCGTGGAGCTGGATGCGCTCTGCTGCCCAAGTTGGAAATTCGGCCAATGGAATGCTCTGCGGACCCAGGCCGTGCAGTGTCTTGTCCATCGGAGTGCCTCCTTCTCGCTTTCGGGTTGATATCCGCGCTCTCCAAGCTTACTTCGGATCCGCGGGAACAATTGATCAGGACTGCTACGAGCCGGCCAGGACCCGTGTCGACATGGAAGTGACGCAAGGCGGTCAGGCGAGTTCGGCGGGGCAGGGCGGTCATGTTTGTCATGACGCCCATGGTGCGTGTCGCATGGGGCGATACGCATGAAGCTCGCGCCTCATTTCCTGCCGCCGCGGCAGTCGGTGGTATACGGCTACACGCGCCGCATGCTCGATGAGACGGCCACCAACGCCAACAGCTTCGCCATGGCTGTTGCCGAGCACTACCTCGCCACCGTGGCGCCCGACGTGCGCCACGTGCCGTTCAAGCTGGGGGAGGGCGATGCCCTGCTCGCGGCGATGAAGGCGAACGGTCAGACCCTTCGCCGCTACATGGATGGCACCGTCAAGGTGCTGCCCGCTGATCTCGAGGATGCATGGGTTATGGCGCTGCCGGAGGCCTACCGGAGCGCATGCGAGCGCGACCTGGCCAAGCGCCGGGGCCGGCTCTCCATTGCTGCAATCGAGGACGCCCCGCATGCCCCCGCCGTGGGCATGGCCGCGCTGGCGACCGAGTTCGCGCAGCTGGTGGAGGCGCTGGCCCCGGCGCTGGCGGACGGCAAGCTCAATGCCGACGACCTGCCGCACGCCAAGCGAATCCTCAACGAATCCGACGACCTGATGGCCGCCCTGTTGGGCATGCGCCGCCAGGTCACCGCACTGCTGCCAGAGGGGGACGCCGCACATGCCTGACCAGATGGACCAGGTGCAAGCCATGAACGAGCTGCACACCGAGAACGCCTTGCGAACGCACGCGCGGCGCGAGCGGTCGCAGGGGCTGACCCACTGCGAGAACCTCGACTGCGGCGAGCCCATCGCGGCGGTGCGGCAGGCGATGGGTGCGCGGCTGTGCGTGCCTTGCCAGAAGGGCGAAGAGGCCGCGGCCGCGCACCAGCGGGCGTGGCGCCGTTGATCATGGCCGCCCGCCGCGCCCTGCCGCGAGGTGTCCACGCCGGCGACCGGCCGTTGCGGCACCCGGCTTCGGGGCGTGCGCTCGACGGCATGACAAGAGCCCTTGATGCCCTGCGGGCGCCGGCGACTGGCATGACCCACGAACAGGCGCTGGCAGAACGCGCGCAGTGGGCCGCGGAAGATGCGGCGAGGCGCCTGCCGCAAGGCTGCCTCGCGCTGGAGCCGGCGAAGTGAGCGTGAGCCATTGCATGGGCAAGGCGCTCGAGATTGCGGCGGGCCCCCTGGACACCTGGGCCGGCAAGATTGCCGCGCTGCCGGACGCCTGCCTCCACAGCGACTGCGGGGCGCCGCGCAACTGCCGCGAGCGCATTGCCGACTACCTGCGGGTGCAGTACCGCGCCGCGAAGCGCAAGGCCGCCATGCCCTCCAAGAAGGGGGCGCGATGAACCGGATCGACGTCGGCGCCCTGAGGGCGCAAGTCGACATCGTCCAGGTCGTCGGTGCCTACGTCGACCTGAAGAAGGACGGGCGCGAGTACAAGGGACGGTGCCCGTTCCACGACGAGCGCACGCCCAGCTTCTATGTCTCGCCCAGCAAGGGCTTCGTGCACTGCTTCGGCTGCGGTGCCCACCACGACGTGATCGACTTCTTGCAGCGCTATGAGGACATCACGTTCCAGGAAGCGTGCGCACGTCTGGGCGGCGATGCATTCCGCCCCTCACCGGAGGCCCGTCCCGCGCAGCGGGCGCCCCAGGTTGAACAGGCGGGCGGCAAGTGGGTACCGCTGATGCCCGTCCCGGACGACGCCCCCGAGCTGGTGCAGGGCGATGGCTGGACCGTACCGGTGTGGAACGTGAAGCGCGGCAAGTTCTCGCGCTTCAAGCCGGTGACCGCGTTCGACTACCGCGACAGCCAAGGTCGGCTGATCGGCTACGTCCTACGGTGCGAGTTCGAGGATGGAAAGATCACCCCAACGGTGACCTGGTGCATCGGCCCTGACGGAGCGATGCAGTGGTGCATTCAATCCTTTCCCCGGCCGCGGCCCTTGTTCGGCCTTGACGCGCTGGCAGATCGCCCGGGCGCACCCGTGCTGCTGTCCGAGGGCGAGAAATGTCGCGCGGCTGGCGCTGACGCGCTGCCCATGTACGTGTCGGTCAGCTGGGCCGGCGGTGGCAAGGGCGTGGCGTACGTCGACTGGTCGCCCTTGGCCGAGCGTGACGTGGTGCTCTGGCCGGATGCGGACGACGCCGGCCGCCAGGCCATGCTCGGCCACCGCGATTACGCGGGACGCTTCCACGTCGGGGTCGCCCAGTTGCTCAAGCAAGCCGGGGTGCGCTCGATGCGCGTGGTGGACCCCGCGGGCCAGCCGAAAGGCTGGGATTTGGCCGATGCGCTGGCGGAAGGGTGGACCCCTCGCCAGCTGGCCACCTGGGCGGCGCACCGCGTCGCTGAAATCGACGTGGTGCGAGGGTGAGCGTGGCGCGTAAGCGACTGGAGGTCATTGACGGTGGCGGTACGCCGCCAGGCGGGGGCTCGCCGGGCGACAGCGATTGGCGCCTGGCGTTGACGACGAACCGCGACGGTCGCATCGAGAGCACCTTGCACAACCTGATGCTGATCCTCGAGCACGACGACCATTTCGCCGGCGCCTTCTGGCTGAACGAGTCGAGCAACCAGGTGGTGCTGGCCAAGGATCCACCCTGGGTGGGCGGCAACCGCGACGAGTTCACCGACACGGATGCCTGCGAACTGGCGGCCTGGCTGCAGCGGCCCGATCGCTACAGCATGCTGGTCAGCGACGAGATGGCGCTCAAGGCGGTCATCACCGTGGCCCGCCGGCACAGGCGGCACCCGATCCGTGAATACCTGCAAGGCCTGAATTGGGATGGTACGCCGCGCGTGGAGCGCATGTTCGTCGACCTGTTCGGGGTCGAGGACCGTGCCTACAACCGGCACGCGGCCCAGTGTTTCATGGTCAGTGCCGTCTCGCGCATCCTGTGGTTCGACCCCAAGCAACCCATGGTGGGCGCCAAGGTGGACTTCATGCTGGTGCTGGAAGGCATCCAGGGAAAGAAGAAGACCACGGCCATGGGCGTGCTGTTCAACCCGAGCTGGTACGTCGAAACGCTGGAGTCGCCCTCGGGCAAGGACTTCTACCAGGTGATTCTGGGGTGCTGGGGCGTGGAGATCGCCGAGATGGACAGCTTCACGAAGGCCGATATCACGGCAGTGAAGGGCGCCATTACCCGCCGCGTCGACAAGTATCGTGCGCCGTACGAGCGCGTGCCTCGGTCCTACCGCCGTGAGTGCGTGTTCGTCGGCACCACGAACGAGACCGAATACCTGCGCGATCACACCGGTGGCCGACGCTTCCTACCGGTCCGGATCCAAGACGGGGGACAGATCGACCTTGACCGCCTGCAGGCCGTGCGCGACCAGCTGTGGGCTGAGGCGGTCGCGATGTTCAGCGCCGGCTTCCAGTGGTGGGACCTGCCCGATGACGCCGGCGACGAGCAGGAGGCGCGCTACTTCGAAGACAGCTGGGAGGGACGCGTGGCGCGCTGGCTCGACGGCAGGGACCCTGGCGAGAAAGCGTACCCATCGAGGCTCTACGGCAAGACGCCCACCTGGACCACGACCGATGAGCTGCTGCTGTTCGCCATTGGGGTGGACGCAGCCAGGCATGGCCGGCCGGAGCAGATGCGCGTGGCCAACATCATGAAGCGGTTGGGATGGCGCCACGATCGCGGTATCGTGCCCGGCGGGCGCCGTGAGCGACGGTGGCTGCAGCCGGGCCTGACCTGGGCCGCGATGGCGGCCGCCGAGACGCCTGGCAAGGCAGCAGGGGGTGACGATGACATCCCGTTCTAGCCCGACCTTGGGCGCGCTGCCCAACCTCTGCCCAACCTCCTGCCCGACCTCGGGCCTTTCGCCGTGGGCATTGCCCAACCTGCCCAACCTTTTGTCCCTCGCGTGTATGGAGTGGGTCCGCCACTACATTCTCCCCATGTGTAATAACAGGTTGGGTAGGTTGGGTAGGTTGGGAATAGCCAACAGCCGCAAGGGTTTCCGCTTCCCAACCTCCTGCCCAACCTCAGTCGAGGTCGGGCAGGGCGAGGCGGGCCCGGTCGGGCGCGGCACCGCGAGGGGCGCCGGCCCCCGGCGCGCGGGTCCTCCCGGGGCGCCGGGTAGTGCGGGTAGCGAGGCCGCGAAACTCGTGCAAGTTTTTGATTTTGTTATTGGTTCCGGGGTTCCGATGGTGGCAGGGGGTTCCGGTGACCGCTGAAACCCGCTTCATGACGACCGCCGAGTACGCCCAGCACCGAGGATGCAGCGACTCCTACGTCCGCCGGATGCGCCGGGACGGGCGGTTGAAGCTGGCGCCGGATGGCAAGCGCATCGATGTCGCCGCCAGCGACGCCCTCCTGGCGGAGACCACCGATCCTGTGCGTGGCGGCGATCGCACGCGCGACGCGCACGACGCGACACCAGGTGACGACGTGCCCACGGCGACCGTCGCGCCGCTGCATGACCGGGTCGATCTGCGCGAGGCCATGCGCCGCGAGCGTCTCGCCAAGGCGCGCGAGGCGGAGCTGCGCCTGGGCGAGCTCTCTGGCGCGCTCACGCGCACGCACGACGTCCGCCGCGACACCTTCACGCTGGCGCGGCAGGCGATGGAGCGGCTGCGCCGCATGGGCAGCAAGCTCCGGCTCAAGCTGGCCGCGGAGTCCGACCCGCATGCCTGCGAGCAATTGATCAACGACGAGGTGGCGCGTATCAGCGAGGAAATGCAGAAGGCGGCCCAGGCGCTGGCGCAGAAGCGCGCCATGCCGACCGAGGACGCCGCATGATGCTCGAGACCTTCGACGTCGACTTCGACGTCCAGCTCGCTGACGCGAGCGCGGTCGTCGCCGCGGCCTGGGCGGAAGGGTGGACCATCCCGGCGCGCATGACGGTCAGCCAGTGGGCCGACAAGTACCGGCAGATCGCCCAGGGCGCCGGCGCCGAGCCGGGCGAGTGGCGCACCAGCCGCACGCCCTACCTGCGCGAGATCATGGACGCGCTGAGCGAGCACACCCGGGTCACCGACGTCACGTTCAAGAAGTCGGCGCAGATCGGTGCGACGGAAGTCGGGATCAACTGGGTCGGGTACGTGATCGACCGCGGCCTGGACTCGATGATCGTGGCCCAGCCGGTGAAGGACCTGGCGCGCAGCTGGAGCGTGTCCAAGTTCGAACCGGCCGTGGCGATCATGCCGACGCTGCAGGCCAAGCTCGAGAGCGACAACACCTTCGAGAAGCAGTTCCCGGGCGGCACGCTGTGGACGATCTGGGTCAACTCGAGCAAGCAGCTGCGCCAGCGCACCGCGCGCTTCGTGTTCCACGACGAGTACGACGAGTCGCCGACCGATATCGGTGGTCAGGGCTCGGCCGCCGAACAGCTCGCCGCCCGCGCCATGTCCTACGGCGATCGTGCCAAGCGCTACCGCGCTTGCACGCCGACGGTTGCCGGGGCGAGCCAGATCGACGATGACTTCCAGGACGGCGACCGTCGCTATTACCGCGTGCGTTGCCCGGAATGCGGCGCGCACCAGGTGCTCAAGCCCGACAACCTGCACCCGCAAGGCTTCTTTGCCTGCACCGCCCACGGCTGCGAGATACGCGAGCACCATCGCGAGGCCATGCTGCGCGAGCGCAGTGCCTGCCCGGACTGCGGTGAGGTGCCGCTGCGAGTGATCCATGCCCAAGAAGGCAAGGGGCGGCTGGTCTTCGCGGATGTGTGCTGCCGGACCGTCATCGATCCACCTGCGCCCGACGGCGCCTTCTGGGAGCCCACGAATCCCGAGGCGCCGCGCTCGCACCAGAGCTATCACATCTGGGCCGCCTACTCGCCGGAGGGCATTGGCGACTCGTGGAAGGCGATCGCCGACAAGCGCGCCGCCGCCGAGAAGAACCCGGACAAGCTGGCTGGCTTCACCAACCTGGTGCTGGGCGAGGTCTACGAGGGCGAGCGCAAGACCCAGAACGCCGAGGACGTGAAGTCGCTGGCTGAGCCGGGCGTCCATGCCGGCGTCGTCCCGGAGGCGGGTCTGATCCTGACCGCCGGCGTCGACCTGGCGCACGACCGCTTCGAGGTCCAGGTGGTGGCGTGGGGTCGTGGCCAGCGAGGGCGCGTGGTCGAGTACGCCATCCTCGATGGCGATCCCTCCAAGCCGGATGGCTACGCCGAACTCGACCGGTACCTGCAAGGCGTGTGGCACAACGTCCATGGCAGGCCGATGCACATTCGCGCCGTGGCGATCGACGGTGGCAACTGGACCGAGATGGCGGCCAAGTTCGTGCAGTCGAAGGTGGCGAGCTCGGGCCGCGACCGGATGATCCAGGTCGATCGGGGCTATCGCACACAGGCGCTCTATCTGATCCGCGGCCGCGCCGAACACAAGTCCGAGCGCGCAGTGTACCGTCCCTCCAAGACCGAGGTGAACGACCGCGACAAGACACTCGCGCGAAGCGTCGGTGTCTGGGGCGTGGGCACCAGCGTGCTCAAGCACATCATCTACGGCTGGCTGTCGTCGGCGATCCTGGCAAAAGAGGCCGCGGACAAGGACGGTGAGCCGGATCCGATCGACGCGCGCATGATCCGTTTCCCCGGCGGGCGGGGCGAAGAGTACGACCCGCTCAAGCCGGATCCGGGCGCCTTGGAGCCCAAGTACTTCGAGGGCCTGGTGGTGGAGTACTTCGACGAGGCGGCGAAGAAGTGGATCCGGCCGAAGGGCTCCTACAACGAGCCGCTGGATACGCTGGTCTACGCGCTGTGGGCCGCCTACGCGCCGGCCGTAAAGATCGATGCCATGCGCGAGGCGCAGTTCAAAGCCCTGGAAGCAGCGCTCCTGCCGGACCCACAGGACCTCTTTAGCCAGCCGGCCCATGATTCCCGTGAAACATCGACGCCGGCGAAGCCGGCCAGCGCGCCACCCCGGGCGGCACCGAAGCGGGGTGGCGTCGTGGATGGGGATTGGAACATCGGATGAGCAACAGCCGAGACCTCGACAAGACCGAGGCCCTGCGCGCGGAGCTGGTGCAGGCGATCGTGGAGGACCTGGGCGCGACGGAGTCGATCGCGCTGCCGTTCGCCAACGTCATCGTCGACTACCTGCAGCGCGAATACCCGGGTGAGCGTCTGTACATTCCCAAGCCGGGGCGGCAGTACGACGTGTCGCAGATGGAAGTAGAGCTTCGCAACGGCGCCGACGCATCGCGCGTCGCGGGACGCCACGGGATCACGGTCCGGCATCTGCGCCGCCTGTTCCCCGGCGGACTGCCAAAAGGTGGCGCTGAAGCGGCCTAAAGGTGTGCCGCGGACATGTTTTGGCAAAACTTGTCCGCGCGCAATCCTGAAACGTAAGCAGGGCAAGGCTTTCAGATTCGGTCGCGGACACGTTTTGCCTACGAATGTCCGCGCGACCCCGGCAACCTACTCATGTGCCGACCCTCAACCAACAGCGACTCGACCTCTACCTGGCCGCCGAGGCGAAGATCCTCTCGGGCCAGTCGGTGCGCTTCGGCGACCGGCAACTGACGCGCGCAGACCTTGAGGCGGTCCAGAAAGAGATCGCCCGCTTGCAGACGGTCGTGGATCGCGATGCGCGCGTCGCAAATGGTGGGGGCCGCTTCTCCCAGGCCGACTTCGGAGGCCGGATCTGATGGCGGGCTTGACCGCCACCGTCGCCCGTGAGCGCCTGCAGGCCCTGATCCCCACGGATCACGCGGTCATCGCTGCGGAGGCGCGCCACGACCAGACCCGCCGCGAGCTGGACTCGGCCCGGCGCGTCCAGGCGGTGGTCCACGAAGCCACCCGCCCAAGCCGCAGCCGCAAGATGGCGATCGATCACGGCAGTGGTGACCGCATCGTGGGACTGGACGCCAAGCAACTGCGCGACAGCGCCCGTGCGCTGTGCCGCGACCACGACGTGGCGCGGACCGTGCTCTCGGTCTTGGTGCAGAACGTGGTCGGGTCGGGCATTGACGTGATCCCGGCGCCACGCCGGCGCGGCGGCAAGGTCGATCGCGGCCTGGCGCAGGACCTGCGCGATGCCTGGGACCTGTGGTGGGACCGCCCGGAGGTCACCTGGCAGCACGATTTCGGGAAGTCGCAGCAGCTCCTGTTCGGTGGCTGCGCTCGCGACGGCGAGTCCTTCTTCCAGGACCTGACCGGCCGCATCCCGTACCTCGACCACGGCACCGAGGTGCCGTTCTCGATCGAGATGCTCGAGGCGGACCTCATCCCCCTCGACTTCAACGACGAGGCCCGCAACATCCGGCAGGGCGTCGAGCGCAATGCCTGGGGGCGCCCGGTCGCCTGGCACGTCTACAAGCAGCACCCGGGCGACGGCCTGTACTGGAAGGCCGAGACCAAGCGCGTGCCGGCCGAGTTCATCTGTCAGCTCGCCAACATCGACCGCATCCACCAGGTGCGCGGTTTGTCGATGTTCGCCCCGGTCATGAACCGGCTGCGCGATATCCAGGACTACGAGGACAGCGAGCGCATCGCGGCCAAGGTCGCCGCCAGTCTGTGCGCGCAGATCATCAAGGGCGACGCTAGCGGCTATGGCTCGAGCAAAGACCCCGTCACCGGGCAGGCGCTGGAGGCGGCGGCCTACCGTGCCCTGACGATGGTGCCCGGCATGATCGGCGACGACCTGCTGCCCGGCGAGCAGATCGAGATCCTCGACAGCAAGCGTCCCAACCCGAACGTCGCGGTCTACATCAACGACCAACTGCGCCGGGTCGCCGGGGGTACCAGCACCAGCCACAGTTCCGTGTCGAAGAACTACGACGGTACCTATTCCGCGCAGCGCCAGGAGTTGGTGGAGCAGTGGGGCGCGTACGCCATGCTCGGCGAGTTCTTCACTGCACGCACGATGCGCCCGATCTGGACCCGCTTCGTCCAGGCCTGCCTGCTGGCGCGCATCGTGCGCCTGCCACGTGGCTGGACGCAGCGCGAGCTGATGGCCGCCATCTTCGTGCGGCCGCAGATGCCCTGGATCGATCCGCTCAAGGAAGCGCTGGCCCGGGGCGAGATGGAGGACCGCGGCTGGCAGGCGCCACAGCAGAACATCCTGCTGTCGGGCAACGACCCAGAAGAGGTGCTGCGCCTGCGTGAGGACTGGCGAGACCAGACCGCCGGCCAGTCGACGCCTGAAGGCACGAACCCCGACGACACGCGCGCATCGCGGCGGAGCCTTGCCCGCGCCCTCGCGCTGAAGGAGCCCGAATGACCATCAAGCTGAAGAAGATTCCGCAGGCCATGCGCGCCATCCTGGGCCGCGGCGGCGACCGGCGTACCTCGGCCGCGGCGGCTGCCCGCGCCGTTCCCGGCCGCATGGAGGTGCGCGCCGAGGCCGGCGATGACCAGGCCGAGCTCCTGATCTACGGCAACATCGGCGAGAGCTGGTGGGAGGACACGGTTACCGCCAAGTCGGTGGTCGACGAACTGGGCGATATCAGCGCCAGCACCATCGTGGTGCGCATCAACAGCTACGGCGGCGCCGTCTCCGACGGCGTGGCGATCTACAACGCCCTGCGCCGGAAGGCGAGCGAGGGCGCCACCATCGACGTGCACATCGATGGGATTGCGGCCTCGATCGCCAGCCTGATCGCGATGGCCGGCGACACGATCACCATGCCCGACAACACCCTGATGATGCTGCACGCGCCGTGGGGCTTCGCCTACGGCAACAGCGCCGAGCTGCGCGAGTACGCCGACGTGCTGGACACCTTCGGCAAGGCGATGGCCACCAGCTATGCCCGCAAGAGCGGGCGTCCGGCCAGCGAGTTCGAAGCCCTGTGGGCGTCGGGCAAGGACTACTGGTACACCGCCGCGGAGGCCGTGGATGCCGGCCTGGCCGATGAGGCTGTGGATGCCGAGGCGCCGGAGGAAGCCGAAGAGGACGCCGCCGCGAGCGCGGCCGCTCTCCAGCGCCTGTCCGCACGAGCGCCCCAGCACATCGCCGCACAGCTCGACGCGCTGCTTCACCCGCGCGACTCCCATGCGACGGCCGCCGCTGCCGCGCACCCCACCCCCCGTTCGCCGGCGGCCGCCGGCACCACTTCGCCGGCCGTGTCCGGCATCCATGAGGACATCGACATGCCGAACCCGACCCGCACCGCGGCGGCCGAACCCGCGGCCAACCCGCAGAACGCCGAGAGCCCGATCGCGGCCCTGCAGGCGCGCAACGCCGAGATCCGCGCGATCGCCACCCCGCACCTGGGCCACCCGGATGTGCGGTCGTACTACGACGAGGTGATCGCCGGTGCCGACCCGGAGGTCACCGCGGACGACGTCAGCCGCCGCATCCTGGCGCTCATCGGCCAGGGCCGCGAGCCCATGAACGGCAACGCCGCCGTGGCGGCCGGTGACGATGACCGGGATAAGAAGCGCCAGGCGATGGCGCTGGCCATCGACTCGCGCCTGGGCGTGACCCGCGCGGCAGGCGACAACCCCTTCCGCGGCCACACCATGTTCGAGCTGTCGCGCGCCTGCGCGGAAGCGGCAGGGGTGAACACCCGGGGCATGGACCGCATGGAGATCGTGGCCAGCTCGTTCACCCACAGCACCAGCGACTTCCCGCTGCTGCTGAGCGACGTCGCGCACAAGTCGCTCAAGCGCGGCTACGAGGAATCGCCGGAGGTCTTCCCGCTGTTCACCCGTCCGGTGACGCTGACCGACTTCAAGCCCACCAGCCTGGCGGGCCTGGGCCGCTTCAGCAACCTGGACATCGTGCCCGAAGGCAGCGAGTACAAGTACGGCACCTTCAACGAGTCCGGCAGCCCGCTGCGCCTGGTCACCTACGGCAAGATGTTCAGCATCACCCGCCAGGCAGTGATCAACGACGACCTCAATGCCCTGGCCGACGTGCCGCGCAAGATGGGCCAGGCCGCCAAGCGCACCCTGGGCAATGCGGTGTTCTCGATCTTCACCAGCAACCCGGTGATGTCGGATGGCAAGGCCCTGTTCCATGCCGACCACAACAACCTGGTAAATCCCGGCTCGGCGATCAGCACCACCACCGTCGATGGCATGCGCGTGCTGATGGCCACCCAGAAGGACGCCGCTGGCAACGTGGTCCGCGTGCCGCTGAAGTTCCTGGTGGTGCCGGTGGGCCTGGGTGGCCTGGCGCGGACCGTGCTGGAGAGCCAGTTCGAGGTCAGCGGCAGCAAGAACAACACGACCCCGAACATCGTGCGCAACACCTTCGAGGTGATCGAGGACCCGCGCCTGGACGCCGCCGACCCGGCCGCCTGGTATGGCGTGGCCGACCCGACGTTCTACGACGGCATCGTCGTGGGCTACCTCGACGGCCGCCAGGAGCCGTACCTGGAGTCCAAGCAGGGCTGGAACGTCGACGGCACCGAGTGGAAGGTGCGCCTCGACGCGGCCGCGGCCGCGGTCGATCACATCGCCCTGGCCAAGAACCCCGGCGCGTGACGGGACGGGTGGGGCGGCTGATGGCCGCCCCACCGAGCTCGAAGCACGCCTCCCCGTAACGCCATTCTCGGAGAACCCTCATGGCGAAAAACTTCATCCAGCCGGGCAATGTCATCGACTACACCGCCGGCGCCAACCTGTCCTCGGGTGTGCCCCTGATCGTGGGCATCCTGCTGGCCATTCCGATCGCCGACATCGCCAATGGCGACACCGGTGCCGTACAGATCGAGGGCGTGTGGGAGCTGCCCAAGCTGTCGACGGCCGTCATTCCCGTCGGCGCTGCGGTCAACTGGGACTCCGACGTCGGCGAGGTGATCATCGCCGCTGGCGGCGCGGGCGACCTCAACGCCTTCGGCGTCGCGATCGAGGCCGCCGGCAACGGCGCGACCACGGTCAAGGTCAAGCTGACCCCCGGCAGCGGCGTCGCCGGCAGCTGATCGTGACCCCGCAGCCCCGCCATCGCTTCCCTGAGGCGACCCCCGCCCGCCGCCGACTCGTCCCGGCAGCGGGTGGGGTGATCGCTTGCATGGAGCGTCGGCCGTGAGTTCGGCATTCGAGTACTGCCTGCGGATCTTGCTCGGTCACGAGGGTGGCGAGGTCAACCACGCCGCGGACCCGGGCGGTCACACCAACCTGGGCATCACGCAACGGACCCTGGATCGGGCACGAGGCGTGATCCAGCACCTGCCCGCATCGGTTTCCAGCCTCACGCTCCTTCAGGCCAAGGTGATTTACGACGTCATGTACTGGCGCCCGATTCACGGCGACGCACTGCCACTGGGCCTGGCCTTGCTCGCGTTCGACGCATGTGTGAACCAAGGTGAGGGCGATGCCAAGCAGTTCCTGCAGAAGGCCCTGCGCGTCAAGGTCGATGGCCAGATCGGTCCGCGGACGCTTGCCGCAGCGGCACGAGCCGGCCGCGCCGAGCTTGAAGAGTACGCGGCACTGCGAATGCACGACTACATGCTCCTGGACCACCTGGACGACACGTTCGGGCTCGGCTGGAGCCGCCGCTTGTGTCGGGTCTTCGCCACGGCACTGCTGGCAGAACAGGGGGGAGCCTGATGCGCAACGAAGTATTCGCCACCGTCATGTCCAAGCAGGTCCCGGCCGCCAGCGGCGCCGTGGGCATGGTCATTCTGGGCGTGCCGTACGGCGTCCTGATCGCCGCGCTGCTGGGCGCGACCCTGAGCTTCTACTTTCGCAAGGGCGAGCCCGAGACGCGCATCCCGCGCGTGGTGTTCGGGATCGTGGCGATGGCGTTTTCGGGCGCGTGGTTCTCGCTGGTGCTCCCGCACGTCGACTTCATCGGCCTGGGTGCCATGGCGGCCAAGGTCGACCCCAGTGCGCGTGCGGGCCTGTGCGCGTTGGCGTTCCAGTCGATCTGGAACCTCGGCCACCGCTTCGTCGAGCGCAAGGTGGAGGCAACCTGAAATGAGCTGGCTCTGGACCGCGTCGAACCTGATGGCCTGCGGTGTGATCTGGTTCGTGGCCATGTACTTCTACCTGCGCCATGGCCGCCCGCGCTGCGTGCGCCACCATGCCAGCCAGATCGCCCTGGTGTTCGTGGCCGTCGGCGCGATGGCGATCGCCATTTCCGAACTGCGCGGGCACCCCGCGCACTGGTGGGAGATCCTGTTCCGCATCGGCGTGGCGCTGCACATGGCGCACTGGCTGTGGCGCTGGCGCCTGCAGCGGGGGCGAATCGCATGACGCGCATAGCGATCGCCTTGGCCATCGCCCTGGCCCTGTCGCTACTGGGCAACGGCCTGCAGCTCTACCGCGCCGGCGGCGCCGGTGAGCGGGCGGACGCCGCCCTGCAGGCGGCCCGGGACGCGGGCGCCATCGCGGCGCTGCACGGCCGACTGGACGTGGTGAACGGCGTGGCACGGGCTGCGGACGCCGACAACGTGGCGCTGCTCGCATACCTGGCGTCCCTGGTCGAGCGCGGGCGCGAGCGCGTCACCGAGTTCCGTACGGTCGAGCGCAACTTGCCGCCGATGCCGGGCAACTGCGGCCCCGGGGCGGCGCGCGTGGAGGCATTCAACCGGCTCTCGGGGGCGACGCCATGACCCAGCTGCTGATGGCCGTGGCCCTCGCACTGGCGCTCGCCGGCTGTGGGCCGAAGCGCCCCGGCCCGCCGCCGCCGGCCGTCCCGGCCCTGTGCAATGCCCTGTGCTACGTGCCCTGCAATACACAGGCGCCGGCGTGGACGCCCCGCGACCCGGACAGCCCCGAGGCCTGGCGCGAGCTGGGCGAACAGGTCATCGCGCCGCTGGTCGGCCAGCTGGACCAGTGCGAGGCGCGCCGCAAGGCCTGCGCCCAATGCATCGAGCGACACAAGGCCAATGGGGTGCTGCTGTGATGCTGGACCCGGCGTTCACCGACATGGACGACAGCCTGTTCGAGGTCTTCGGTGTCGACGGCACGGTCCAGCGCGGGCTCGACGTGGCCGTGCCCGTCCGCCTGATAATCGACGAAGGCGTCGCGCGCCTGGGTGACCACGGCCAGAAGATCGGCCAGGTCACGGTGGCGAGCTTCAAGGTGCCGCAGTGGCGGCCCAAGGTCGGCGACCTCGTGACCATCGATGGGGTGGCCCGCAAGGTCGATGACGTCGACAGCGACGACGGCTATGTGGCCCGGGTGGTGCTCCTTGGCTGACACCCCGATCCCCTGGGCGATCCTCCAGGCCATCCAGGCGCGCCTGCAGGTCATCAGCATCGCAAACGGCTACCACACCGATGCCGGCGACGACGTTCGCATTGAGCCCAGTAAGACTGACCCGGACGCACCGCTGATCACCATCTACAGCGGCAGCATCGTTGGCGACAACGAGCGCGTGCGTGGCCAGCGTGAGTTCGACCTCATCATTGAGGCGCAGGTGCCGGTCGGGTTCGACAACGCGCACGCGCTGGTGGTGGCGATCACCGACGACATCGAGGCCGCTCTGGACCAGTGGCTGCCCCTCCCCGGTGCACTGCCGCTGCAGTGGCTGGAGGCGGTGTATCTGGACCGGCCGGAAGGCCTGCCCGTCATGGCCTCGCAGTCGATGCTGCGCACGGGGTATCGGCGATGACGCGCCGGGACAACGTCCGCTTCGAGTTGCAGGGCGAACTGGCCGCGGTGCGCAATGCCCAGGCGCTGGGCGCGCAGTTGCCGTACGTGCAGGACCGCGCGATCGCCACCCTCAAGCGCCGACTGCCGGTGTTCGCGCGTCGCGATATCCAGGCCGAGTACAACCTGAAGGCCGGGCGCATCAATCAGGACCTCATCGTTCGCGGCGACGGCAACGGTATCTCGCTGTCCGGCCGCTGGGGACGCGGCATCGGCCTGTTGAACTTCGGCGCCCGCCAGGTGCGCAAGGGCGTGACCGCCGCGATCTTCCGCGGCAAGCGCGAGCTGCACCAGGGTGCCTTCAAGGCCCGCCTGCTCAGCGGCAACACGCAGATCGTGACGCGGTCCGGAGCCCCGCGGCCGATGACGGCGGGCCGCTACAAGGGCAAACGCCGAGAGCCGTTGGCCGTCGAGTACGGCGCCACGATCGCCCAGGCCCTGGCCAAGGGGCGCCGCCCCGAGCGCATCGCCGACTTCGCCCGCGGCGTGCTCGCCGCCGAGGTCGACCGCCTGCGCGAATCCTACGAACGCCGTGGGCGAAAGAGCGCCAGCGGATGAACCCCGACCGGTGGCCTGCGGCCCCCGATTCCTTGACCTCATCGTTTAACCGGAGATCGCCGCGATGAAAGACTTCAGCTTCCAGGGCCGTATCGAGCTCGGCACCCGCCTCGCGGGCCCCAAGCCGGGCAAGCTGTTCTGGGTGGGCGACCAGTCGTCCTGTGACCTGACCTTCGAGACCGACACCGAAGACCGCACCGAAACCTACTCGGGCAACCGCCTGCAGTCGGCCCAGCTGACCACGGCCACCCGCGTGAGCCTGGGGCTGGTGCTGCGCTACGGCACGGCCGAGAACCTGCAGCTGGGCCTGTATGCCACGCCGAACAACGTCGCCGGCGCCAGCGTGACGGACGAGGCGCTGCCGGACGCCCTGGTGGCCGGTGACCGGATCGTGCTGGCCAAGGGGGCCAACGTGTCGGCGCTGACGCTCAACGACGCCACCCCGGCGCCCGTGGATTCGGGCGACTTCGTACTGGAAAACGCCGCCGGCGGAATCGTCCGGATCATCGATCCGACGGGCTACACCCAGCCGCTGACGGCCGACTACACCCACGAGGCGTTCACCAGCCTGCCGTTCTTCACCGCGCCGCCGCCGGAGCGCTACCTGTACCTGCACGGCGTGAACACGCTCGACAACAGTCCGGTGCGCCTGCACTTGTACCGGGTGAAGTTCCAGCCGATCGCGAGCCTGCCGCTGATCAATTCCAGCTTCGGAGAGATCAGCCTGACCGGCACCGCGCTGTTCGACAGCGAAGGCGCGCTCGATCCGACCTTGGGCGGCTTCGGTCGCATGGAAATCCCGCAGGAGTCCTGATGGCCCGCAAGTTGCCCCGGGAGGACGCCCCTCCCGCCGCGCCAGCGACCGCGCCGCCCGCCGTCCCCGATCCGGGGACGGCGGGGCTGAACACGCTCGCGCCCGACCTCACCACGCAGATCGCCGGCCGCGAGGTCACCATCCGCGAGTACGGCTTCCTCGAGGGCCTGGGCATCGCCGAGCGTGCCAGCGACCTCATCGCCGACATGGTGGCGCTGTGTGCCGACGGCACCATGCGCTACGCACGGGTCCGGCGCCTGTTCGGCAAGCACCGCGCCGTGGTGGTGCCCATCGCCGCCGAGTCGGCGGGTGTCGAGCCGGAATGGATCGAACGGCTGGAGCCGGCGGACTCGGAGCTGTTCCTGAGCACGTGGTTCACGGTGAACAGCGGTTTTTTCGTGCGCGAGGTGGCCGTGGACATGCGGGACGCGGCGCTGGCGGCCGCACATCGCGTGTCGACTGGTTCGAGCTCTTCGCCCGGCTCGCTGCCGCCGGGATCGGAGACCACGACCGCCTCGGACGGCTCACCGAGCGTCAACTGAGGGCCTACGACGCCGCCCTGGCTCGCCTGGAGCGCCGCACGCGCGCCAACGCGATCGAGGACGCGGCCGTGGCGCACTGGGGCGGCAAGGAAACGCCCAAGCGGATTGATCGACTGAGGAAAGGCTAATGGCCACCCGCAACAAGGACTTCGAGATCGACCTGAAGATGCGCGCCGAGTTCGGTGAGGCGCAGCGCGAGCTGGTGCGCACGGAAAAGCAGGTGAAGTCCCTGGCGCGCAGCCTGAGCCAGGCCAACCGCGACCTCGCCGGCGGCACGGTGGGTTCGAAGGCGGTGGACCGCACGACCCAGTCCATGGACAAGGCGACCCTGTCGGCGAAGCAACTGCAGCAGGCCACGCGCCAGCTGCCGGTGCAGTTCACCGACATCTTCACCGGTTTGGCCACCGGGCAGCGGCCGCTGCAGGTGTTGCTGCAGCAGGGTGGTCAGCTGAAGGACGTGTTCGGTGGCATTGGGCCGGCGGCGCGCGCAGCCGGTGGCTACTTGCTGGGGCTGATCAACCCGCTGACGTTGTCGGCTGGCGCGGTCGCGGCCTTGGCCTACGCATGGAATGAAGGCAGCAAAGAATCCCAAGCCTTCAATGAGGCCTTGATCGAGACCGGTGGAATCGTCGGGCTGACTTCAGATCGTCTCGCCGAAATGTCTCTGACGCTGTCCGATGGCGAGAACAGCCAGCGCAAGGTGGCTGCCACCTTGGCCGAGATCACGAAGTCCGGGAAGTTCACTGCGGACCAGGTTGCGGCGATCACCGGGGCCGCGCTGGATCTCCAGCGGATCGGCGGAGTTGCGGTAGAGGAAGTCGTCGAGCGATTTGCCAAGCTCGCCGACGAGCCGGTCAAGGCCGTTCTTGCTCTGAACGATGCTACGCACTTCCTGACGCTCGAGGTCTACGAACAGATCAAGGCGCTCGAAGAGCAGGGGCGCACGCAGGAGGCGGCCACGCTTGCCATGCAAACGTACGCGGACGAGGTCCAGCGCCGCACGTCGCAGATTGAGGACAACCTCGGCCTGCTCGAGAAGGCTTGGAGCCACATCACTCTGGCTGCCGACGCAGCGTGGGACAGCATGCTGGGTGTCGGGCGTGCCGAAACCGGGCAGGAGGCATTCGTCGGTCTTCAAGAGCAGATCCTCGCAATGGAGGAGGCGCTGCAGACTCGGGCAAGTGGTGGCTTCAGCTTGTCCTTCCTGCAGCTCAGCGACCAGGAGCTCAACTCCCGAATCGCCACCATGCGCGATCAAATGCGAGCGTTGTCGGACGCCAATGTCGAGGAGCAGAAGGCGGCAAACCGGCGAGCCGAAGCACAGCGGGCCGAAGAAGCCGCGATCGCACTCGACCAAGAAGCGGCCAAGTACGCCTCGGCGGAGGAGAAGCGCGCCCAGCGCATCGCCGCCGCGCGGCAGCAGGCCAACGATGCGGTCGAAGCCGCCATGGCGGCCGACAACAAGGAGCTGGTGGCCAAGATCCGCGCCGACGAGGCGGCCATCATCGCCGGCATCGAAGCCGAGGCGAAGAAGCCCCGCAAGCGACGGCCGAAGAAGGGTGAGGACCCCGACGCCGCGGCCAAGTCCGCGCTGGCCAACCTGCAGCGCCAGGTGGCCTTGCTGGGCGAGGTGGAGGAAGGCGAGACGCGGGTCAGCGAAGAGGCCCGCGTCCGATACGAGATCCAGTCCGGTGCCTACGCCAGCGCCAACGATGCGCTGAAGGCCCAGCTGGTGGAGAACGCGAAGCTGCTCGATGCCGAGCGCGCCCGGCGCGACCAGGCCAAGGAGCAGAAGAAGGCGTTCGAAGAGGCCGAGAAGGCATACGAGCGGATGCTGGACAGCCTGCGCACGCCGGCGGAAGTGGCGCTCGACACGGCGATCGAGCGCGTCCAGACGCTCAATGAGGCCATGCAGCGCGGCATCGGCGATGCCGGCGATTACGACGAGGCCCTCGAGCGAATCCTCAAGGACTCCTTCAAGAAGGCGCCGAAGTTCCAGGGCCTGGCGCCGGAGGTGGCGGGGCCGTTCGGCGAGCTGGACAAGATCGACGAGGCTCGCACCCAGTTGCAGGAGTGGTACGCCGAGCAGCTGCAGCTGCTCCAGAACTACCGTGACCAGCGCCTGTTCACGGTGGCCGAAATGGATGCGGCCGAGCTGCGCATAGAGGCCGAGCACCAGGCAAAGCTGCGGCAGCTGCAGAGCGCGCAGTCCCAGGTGATGCTGGCCGGCGCGTCGGAGATGTTCGACGGCCTGGCGGGGATCGCGCGTGCGTACGGGGGCGAGCAGAGCAAGACCTACCGGGCCCTGTTCGCCCTGAGCAAGGGTTTCGCGGTGGCGCAGGCGGCCGTGGCGCTGGGGCAGAACGTGGCCGAGGCCAGCAAGGCGGGCTACCCGCAGAACATCCCCCTGATTGCGGCCGCGTTCGCCCAGGGCGCGCAGATCGCCAGCCTGCTGGCAGCCGCGACCTATGGCGGGGGCGACGGGTACGCGACCGGTGGGCATGTCCGCGGCGCCGGTACCGGGACCAGCGACAGCATCAATGCGCGGCTGTCCGACTACGAGTATGTGACCCGGGCCGCCGTGGTGCGCCAGCCCGGCGCGCTGCCGTTCCTGGAGGATTTCAACGAGCGCGGCATGGACGCGCTGTACGGGTGGACGCGGTTTGCCGATGGGGGCCTGTTCGAGTCTGCCAACGAGCCCCGCCTGCCGACGCCGCGATACGACACCTACGCCCCCACGATCAGCCCCGAGATGAGCGTCGCGGTCATCAATGCGCTCGACCTCGATGACGTGGCCGAGCGGCTGGCCGGCAATCGCCGCTTCAAGAAGGCCGTCGTGAACACGGTGATCGAGGATCAGAACACCGTCCGCTCCGGGTGGGAGGGCTGATGGCATTCACGCCGGGCGGGCCCGTGCCCTGGACCGTGCCGCCGGATTGGGCACGGCCGGTGCGTGAGTCGCTGGGGTGGGGCACGAACACGCTGCGGGCGAACACGACGGGCGTGTCGTTCCATGCCAGCCTGCGCGAGACGCCCGCGCGGGCCTTCGAGTTCGAGGTCTTCGACGAGGGCCTGCCCTGGCGCTTCGCGGACGCACTGCTGCATACCGCCAGCGGTCAGGCGATGCTGCTGCCGGTCTGGCCGGACCTGCAGCTGGTGGGGCCGCTGACCAGTGGGCTGGGCAGCATTGCCTGCGCGACCGACGGCTACGACTTCACCGATGACGGGCTGGCCCTGCTCTGGGGTGGGGTGAACACGTGGGAGGTGCTGGAGGTGGCGACGGTCGATCCGGGGGCGTTGGTGCTCGCATCCCCGACCTCCCAGGCCTGGCCGCGCGGCACGCGTCTGTATCCGCTGCGGCGAGGCCGGGTCCGCAACGGCCTGCAGGAGACCGTGCGCGCCGACGACAAGGGCCGGCGCACGGTCCGCTTCGAGGTCCGTGAGCCCTGCGCATGGCCTGCCGCGGCGCCCGTGGCCACCTACCTGGGACACCCCGTGCTGGAGTGGCGGCCGGACGATGGGACGGACGAAGGCGGCAGCTACAACCGCCTCATGGCGGAAGTCAGCAACGACCTCGGCGGTCCGGCCGAGTTCGATCTCGCCAGTGTGCAGTTGCGCGGCAGCTCGATGGGTTGGCATTTGTGGGGTCGTGCCGATCAAGCCGCGGCGCGATCGCGCCTGTACGGCATGCGCGGGGGCGCGGTGCCATTGTGGGTACCGAGCTGGAAGCAGGACCTGAGGCTGGCCGCGCCGATCAGTGCCGCGTCCACCACGATGACGGTCGAGTGGACCGGCTACGCGGCGCTGGGCGCGCTGCAGCCCAACCGGCGGGATCTCCGCATCGAGCTGAGGGACGGTACCGTGCTGTATCGACGGGTCACGGGTGTTGCGGACGCCGGTGCCACCGAGAGCCTGTTCCTTGATGCGCCGTTGGGGGTTGCTGTGGCCCCCGCCCAGGTGCGGGCCATTTCCTATCTCACGTTGAGCGTGGGCCCCGACAGCCAGGAGATCGCCCACTACACCGATGCCGATGGCCATGCGCAGGTGAGCCTGTCCTTCTCGGCGGTGGTGCCCGATGTTTGAGGACCTCGAGCTCTCCCGCTTCTTCGGCCGCAAGGTCGCGCTGTACCTGTTCAAGCGCGGCGCGGTCGAGCATCGCTTCACCAGCCGCGATCGCGACCTCACCATCGGCGGTGAGACCTACGTCGCCGCGCGCGGCATCTCGCACTCGGAGATCCGCCAGACGGCAGCCAGCCCGCAGAAGAACCAGCTGACGGTGACGGTGCCATACCGCATGGACCCGAATGCGGCCGACCAGCCGGTCACGCAGGTGCTGGGCGACTGGTTCAACCCGTACCCGCCGGGCGAGCGGGTGCTGGTGACGGTGATGACGACGCACCTGGGCGACCCCGACGAACAGGTCAACGTGGAATGGCTGGGCCGCGTGCTGGGCCCGAAGTTCACCGACACCACGCTCGAGCTGGCGTGCGACCCGTCGTACCGCAACGCCCGTACCAGCGGGCGCCAGGCGCGCATCGGGCGCAACTGCGACGTGCCGGTCTACAGCCAGGGCGAGGGCATGTGCAACCTCGACAAAGCCGCGCACGAGGTGCCTGCGACGCTCAGCGCCGTCGCCGGGCTGGCGCTGACCGCGCCGGCGTTCGCGGCGGCCCCGCGCAACCTCGGCGGCGGGTTCATCGAGTGGACCCGGCTCGATGGCCTTACCGAGCGCCGCACCATCTGGTCGCACGCCGGCGACACCGTCGTCGTGAACTTCGGCGCGGCCGACCTGGCCATCGGGCTGGACCTGTCGGCCTACCCCGGCTGCGCGCACAACAGCGAGGCCTGCGACAGCTACGGCAACGGCGTGAACTACCCGGGCTACAAGAACCTGCCCACCTCCGACCCGCTGCCCAGGAGCCAGGCATGGGGCTGATCGCGCGCAAGCTGCACTGGGCCTACTGGATGGCGCGCTACTGGGCGATGGACAAGTACGCCACGCCCTGCCGGCGAGCGGTGCTGGTGGCCGCGCTGGTCGTGTTTTCCGTCCAGGCGGTGGCGCTGTGGCAGGCCGCGCCGGCGGCGATCGCGCCGGGCGCGCCTCGGGGCGCCTGGGTGCAGGTCGTCATCCAGATCGCGCTGCTGGTGATCTCGGCCTACATCGCCTACGCCTCGCGGCCCAAGCCGCAGGTGCCCGATCCCGTGAGCGGGCAGGCCCCCGAGACGAAGGACGGCAAGGCCCTGAAGGAGCTGTTCGGCACCGTCTGGGTCGACGACAGCGCCATCGTCGGCTGGGCCAACGGCACCCCGGAGCCGATCCGGAAGAAGGGGGGCAAGAAGTGATCGTGACCATGCGCCACGTGCGCACCATCCCGTACTTCCGCGCCCGGCCGGGCTTCTGCCTGCCCAAGGTGCGCACCTGGTTCGGCGAGCACGGGCTGGACTTCGCCGCGTTCATCCGCGAAGGCCTCGACGAGGCGGTGCTGCTGGCCACGGGCGACGGCATGGCCGAGGCGCTGGTGCGCTGGGCCCACGAATGCGAGGCGGCCCATGGGCAGTAGCAAGAAGCAGACCGTCGGCTACTGGTACCACCCGGCGATCCACATGGTGCTGGGCAAGGGCCCGATCGACGCCGTGCTGAAGATCCGCGGCGGCGACGTCGACGCCTGGTCGGGCGAGGTCACCAGCAACGCGACGATCACGATCGATAACCCGAACTTGTGGGGCGGGGAAGAGGCCGAGGGCGGCATCCAGGGCGACGTCGACCTGATGTTCGGCGCCGCCGACCAGCTACCTAACCCCGCGATCAGCAGCCTGATCGGCCCCGACAGCTCGGCGCACCGCGGCCACGCCGCGCTGCTGTTCAAGGGCGGCCGCTACGGCGCAATGAACCCATACCCCAAGCCGCTGTCGGTGATGGTGCGCCGGATCCTGAAGGGCTGGGACGGGGACGTGTGCTGGTATCCCGAGACGGCGGAGATCTTTGTGGAGCAGGGCGGTCTGCTCGCGCTGTCGCCCGAGTCCGGTGGCTGGCGCTACACGCAGGTCACCCTCGAGAACACCGATGACTACTCGGCGCCGGGCTATGACGACAGCAGCTGGGCCGTGGGCGCCGCGCCGTTCGCGAGCGAGCCGGGCCACCCCTACGCGGCCTCGGCGGGCTTCCCGGCGACGCAAGGCACCGAGTGGACGCTCAACAGCCAGATCTGGGTGCGCCGCACGTTCGACTTGCCCACGGTGTTCGACTTCGGCCTGACCGTGTTCGTGGATAACCTGGCCAGCGTCTGGATCAACGGCGTGAAATTGCTCGACAACGCCGGCACGACCTCCACGCCGTCGGGGCCTGCGTTCACGCACGATATCGCCGTGCCGGCCTCGATCCTGGTGGAGGGCCAGAACCACTTCGCGATGGTGTGCCGCGACGTGGGGACCTATTCCTACGCGGCCACCAAGCTCATGTCCGAGGATCCGGGCCTGATCGGGATCAACCCGGCGCACCTGATCTACTACAGCCTGACCGCCGCCAACATGCAGGGCGAGCCGGTCGAGCTGATCAATGACGCGAGCTTCCGCGCCGCGGCCGACCAGCTGTACGCGGAAGGGTTCTGCCTGTGCACGGAATGGGACCCGGACCAGGAGACCGTCGAGCAGTTCCGGCAGCGCATCTGCAACGTGATCGCGGCCAACTGCACGCGCAGCACGGTCGACGGCCAGTGGTACCTGGACCTGGTGCGCGGTGAGTACGTCCTCGAGGACCTGCCGGTCCTGACCGACGACGATATCCTCGACTTCGAGGCCGAGCCGACCCTGCTCGATGACGCCGTCAACCAGGTCGCCGTGAAGTGGTTCGACCCGTTGACGAAGCAGGCACGGACCACCGCGCCCCTGCATGCGTTGGGCGCGGTCGAGGCCAGCGGGATCAATGCCGAGACGATCGACTACAGCGCCATCCCGGTCGAGCCCCTGGCGCTGCGCGTCGCGGAGCGCGACCTGCGCTCGCGATCCACACCCTTGTGGCGCTACACCCTGACCACGAACCGTCGGCCCTACAACTGGCGCCTGGGCACCTACTTCCGCCTGCAGGCGCCCAAGCGCGGCATCGCCGACAGCGTGTGCCTGGTCGGGGACATCGGCAAGGGGACCCTGCGCAGCGGGGCGATCAGCCTGGTGGCGACGCAGGACGTCTTCGCGATGCCGACGACCACCTACGTGACCGGCGAGCCGCCCGTGCCGCCGGCGACGGGGGAGCCGGCACCGGCGCCGGCCCAGGCGGCGTTCGAGGCGCCCTACGTCGAGCTGGCCGGCTCGCTGCCGGCGGCCGACCTGCAGGCGCTGGACGCCGAGGCCGGCTACGTCCTCGTCGTGGGCGCACGCCCCGCGGTCGGGCTCAACTACCAGCTCAATACCCGCCTGACCGGCGGTGAATACGAGGCCGCCTCGCTGTTCGACTGGTGTCCCAGTGCCGTGGTGGAGGAGGGCGACGACCTCACGGGTCCCGCCACGGCCTTCACCCTCACCGATGGCAGCCTGCTGGACCGGGTCGCGCTGGGCGAGGCCGCCCTGTGGGGCAACGAGATCGTCCGCGTGGACGCGCTCGACGTGGGCACCGGGGCGGCTGTCTTGGGGCGCGGGTGCGGCGACACGGTGCGCCAGGCGCACGCGCCGGGCGAGCGCATCTGGTTCTTCGACGCGTGGGCCGGCTCGGACCTGGTCGAGTACGTCACCGGCGAAGAGGTGCAGGCCAAGCTGCTGACCCGCACGGGCAACGCGATCCTGGACTTGGCGACGGCGCCCGAGTCGAGCGTCACCCTCGACCAGCGCGCCTACCGGCCCTATCCGCCGGCGGGCTTCACCGTCCAGGGCGAGAGCTATCCCGGCGCGGCGTTCGGCGAGATCAGCCTCTCCGCCGTGCACCGGGATCGGGTCCAACAGGCCGACCAGCTGGTCGACGACACCGAAGGCACCATCGGCCCCGAGGCGGGGACCACCTACAACGCCCGCTTCTACGCCGACGGGGTCCTCGAGCACACCGTCTCGGGAGCGACCGCGTTCCCCATCACCTACACGCCCGCCGGCAACTGCCTGCTCACCATCGAGCTGGAGGCCGAGCGCGATGGCGTGGCCAGCTGGCAGGCGCACACGCACACCCTCAGCTACACGGTGGCCGAACCGACCCAGCGCCTCACCGAGGCCGGCGACGTCCGGGTGACCGAGAGCGACGATCGACGAATCACGGAGTAACCCATGCCCGACTACAAACTCAGCACCGGCACCGCGGCCGAGCCCCTCTCGGGAACCGAGCTCCTCGAGGTCACCCAGGATGTGGGCGGCACCTTGCAGACGCGCGTCGCCACCGCCGCCGAGATCGCCGACCTGGCCAGCGGCGTGCCCGCCGGCGCACCGGTGGCGGCGGTGGCCGCCAGCCTCACGCTCGGCGCCGGCCAGGCCGGGCGCTTCCTGGCCTGCGACCATGCGACCACGCCGATCGTCATCACCGCGCCCCAGGACAGCGACTGGGCGGCCGCGGTGGGGACGGAAGTCCATGTGTGCTGGTCCGGGGTCGCCGCGGTCAGCGTCGCGGCCGGCACGGGCGCCACGGTGTCCAAGGCCGCGGCCTTCTCGCTCGGCCTGCGGCAGCGCTATGCGGTGGCCACCCTGAAGAAGGTAGCGGCGAACACCTGGCTGCTGTTCGGCCTGCTGGGGGACGCGTGATCCCCGGCGTGGTGGCGGGCGCAGCGGCCGCTGCAGGCGCGGGGGGCGACTACGCCACCTTGCTGGCCAGCCTGGGGCCGGTCACCTACCTGAGGTGCAACGACAACGCCGCCAACAGCACGGTCGTCGACGTCTCCGCGGCGCCGGCGAATGGCGCGCTGCTCTCGGTCGTCAACGGCGTGGCGACGTCGGCCAAGAACACCGACACCGTGAGCGCGGCCGGCCTGCTCGCGGGCTCGAGCGACAAGGCGTTCGCGATCGCCGGCAGCGCAGTCGTCACCTCGCCAGCGAAGACCCTGACCAGCGCGACCGGCTGGGCCGGCACCTGCATCGTTCGGCCTGACGCGGCGCCGGGCGCCGGAAACAGCAATGTCAGCGTGATCATGCAACTGGTGGGCGACGGGGCAGGGTGCCCGGAGCTGCGACTGGTGCACGTCACCGCGACCACTTTCCGGCTGGCCATGTACAGCTCGGGCGTGGGCCAGATCGCCAGCACCGGGGCCGTCACCTGGCCCTACGGCTCCAAGCTGGTGATCGTCCTGAACAAGCTGCCGGCCGGCAAGCTCGAGCTGTGGGTCAATGGCGTGAAGATTGTCGAGTCGACGGGCGAGCCGACCCTCAATTACTACGCCAAGCCCTCCTGGTGGGGCGCGGCACGATTCGGCGCAGCGCTCACGGCCTTCTACCAGGTCATTGGTTCGGTCGACGAATGCGCGCTGTTCAAAGACGGACCGCTCACCTCCACCGAGATCGAGGACCTGGCCGCGGCCGCCTAGCCAATGCCGCTGCCGAGACGCTGCCTGGCTCGAGTCTCCGCAGTGCCCCAGGCCCGGTGCGCCAACACCTAACCCGCCACCGCAGGGTGAAAGATCAGTGATGCGCTTGGTGCTGCTACTCTTTTCACAACTCTTAGCCTGGAGCGATGGCCGGTGTCAGGAAATCAACGCACGTCCCGTCGATGGCTGCTAATTGCGGCGATAGGTGTGATGGGCATAGTCGCCGTCTACTTCCTTTCCGGCGGCCGTCAATTCGGTGGACTAACAGTAGATTGGGGAACCTTGGGAACGTGGGTTTCGGGATTGGGTACGCTGGTGGTCGGAGTTTTAGCTTGGTGGACGTCGAGACGGGCGACTGATATAGCCAATAGTGCGAAGGCAATCGCCCGGGAAGATTTTGAGTTTCGGCGAAGGGAAAGCGCTGCAAAGGGCATGGTAATAGCGCGACTTGTCCACGTTGAAGTCGGCGAGCTGGCTCCGCGAGTGCAAAGACCCATCCAAACGCTGGTTATGAACGTAGTTTGGAAGGAACGTCGAACCTTATTGGACGCTGCCGCAGTCCATGAGTCTATGAAGGAGCTCAGAGAGATTCCTATGAGGACCGTTGAGACTGTTCTGGACAGCGTGCACTATCTTCCTGCTGCTTTAGGCCCAGATCTTGCAACCTTGTTCGCTTATCGTCGACAGCTCGGCGCCATAGCAGGTGAGGGAATGGGCCTCTGCGTCTCGTTGGGTCTTGCCAAGGGCGTGGAGCTTGACCCTTTCCAATACCGAAAGCTGATGCTTGTGGTCAAGCAAGCCATACTCTTTGCCGAGCTTTCCATTGATCTTTCTCGTGAGCTGCAAGAGTTCATCGGGGTCGAGCTCCTGGACCATTCTTTAGTTCAGGAAGTCATTAAAGGTGTGAAGGCCACTGAGCTGAAAGACTGCTAGATCGCACCATGCTCCCCGACGGATTCAAGTGGACGAAGCGCAGCCAGTACGACGAAGAGGGCACCGCCGTCGTGCTGGGCGATGTCCAGGTTGCCATGCTGCTCGAGCGCGTGGATGGAGGCTGGCTCGCGCGGCTCAATGCCCACTGGGGCATGGACAGGCCGCTGGTGACGCGGCGCTGCCAAAGCAAGGCCACCGGCACCGCCGGCATCGAAGCGTGGGCCAGGCGCCACGAGGCGCGCCTCAGGGCGGAGGCTGCGGCACAGGCGCGCCCGGTCCCGCGCGGGCGTAAACTCACCCCATGAGCACAGACCGCTGCGTCACGGAGGACGAGCTGCAGGCCCGCTGCGACGCTCTCGAGGCCCAGCTCCCCGCCCTGATTGCCGAGTACCCGGAGGAGGGCGACTTCTGGAGCGCCTTCGCTGGCATCGCCGACGAGATCGTCGAGGACGCTGTCAGGATGGACGCCGCCGGCGACCTCCACGCCGTGCACTGGTTGCCGGTCAACGGCCGGCTGGTCGAGATGCTGGACGCCCAGGGCATCGCCCACGACCTCCAGACGAATGATTGAGCCGGCCTTGGGGTGAGGACGCTGCTGTTGGCTCACCCGCCTCCGGTGGCCCCTACTAGTGCGTCGATCGTGATGTCTATCTCTTCTTCTTCGTAGGGCCCTAGGAGCTCGACACCAACGAAATGGGTGCGAATGAGCTCAGCCTGGATTTCGTAGCGCGCCGTCTCTGCCAACTCAGAGAAGTGTGAAGCCATCCACTTGAAGTGGGGTGCAAGAAAGTCGGCAATGTCTGTGCCCAGCGAGATTACTCGCGCGTTCCCTCCACTGATGCCAAACATGACGGGATCTTTGGGCGGTGTGGGGGTTAGGAACATCCAAAGACTCTTTGCCCTCCCAACGCCGTCGTCGTGCGCGACCATCTTGTCGCGAAGCGTCAGAACGTACTTGTGAACCCTAAGCCTCTCATCGTCTAGTTCTGCTGCGATGTAGCTGCGAGCGTCAAAGCCCGGAGTCCTTGCGTGCCCGACTCCAACAGCACGACCGTAGGTGATGATTGCCGAGTTCCACAGGCTCTCTTCAACGAAATCCGGTGCGTCGTCGTCCATCTGTCTGCAGGCGTCCAGAATTTCGTGAGCCCGTTCTAGGTCTCGTCTTATATCTGTCAGTGCTGCGAAGCGCGCGACCAGGGTGGAACGAACGTGGAATCGGCCATAGGTCCTGACGGTGTAGTTTCCTTGGTCGTCGAAAATGGCCCGCGGGAATCTTGGCAAGTCAGTGGTGGTCATGCACGAGCTCCTTCATGCGGCGCTCCCTACGCAGCCAATCGGTGCTCGTAGTAGGGGTGTCGCTTGTCGTCGAAGATCGCATACAGCGCGGCGAGGTCGGCCGGGTCCGGCTGCAGCCAGGCGTCCAGGTGCTCGGGCTTGATGTTGATGATCGTGCGGTCGTGGCCGGCCGCAGCGACCTCCGGCTCGGGCTCGTCTGTGATCGCCGCGAACGACAGCAGGTCCGGCTCCTTGCCCAGGGGGTCGGTCCAGTGGGACCACAGGCAGGCCACCAGCATCGGCTCGCCGGTGCGCGGCTCGAACTCGAGGACCTGGTTGGTGCCATCCGGCCCCTCGACGTTCTCGTAGAACCGGTCGGCGACCATGATCCCGTGGCTGTAGCCGAACTGGTCCTTCCAGAAGCCCTCGAGGTTGTCCCGCCTGGCGTTGTAGGTGCCCGGGTACTTCCGGTCGTAGACGGAGGGCTTGCCCGCCGGCCGGCACTGGTAACGCATCAGCTTCACGTGGCGCTTCCCGTCCTCGATCACCAGTACCGGGCAGTAGACCCCGGGGTAGATCCGGTGGTCCTGCTCTGACGCCTTCCCGGCGATCGTGTCCAGCCGGCGCCGGGCCGCCTTCACCTTGTTAGTGCCGATCCGCACGTCCTCAGCGGCCTTCTTCGTGGCCTTGGCCTGCAGGGCCCGTTCGCCATCGGCGACACGCTTGCGTTGATTGAAGAGTTCCTGGGTCAGGTCGTTGACCTCAGCGGCATCCCACTGGCGGATGAGCTCGGCCACCTCGGGTGGCCCGTGCTCGAGGATGTCGCGCTCCGCGGCGCGCGGGACCTTGGGCCGCCGACCCACCGGCCGGCCATCGTCGCCCCAGTACGTCTTCACATAGGTCTCGATGTCCATGATGGCTCCGTACTCGCGCACGAAGCGGGTGAACTCTGCTTTGACCAGGGCGGAGTAGCACATGCGGGCAAGGCTGTAGCCTCCGAGGCGCGCAGTCAACATTGAGCAAACGCTGAAATCTTCAACTGAGCCGCTAAGCGCGCTCACTTTGAGGTAGGATTCAAGCGCGGTGAGCAGTGAAAGGCGGGTGGTGGCGTCAAAGAATTCGCAATGAATTCAGTTGCTTGCGATGGCGCTGGCACTTGGCGCTACCTCCTCCGCCTAGGTTGCCTCGCGGTCGACGGCTGAGCTCGCTGGGGATAAACTGAGCGTATGAAAAAGCACAGAATTTATGCGGTCGACCTGTTCTGCGGAGTTGGAGGTCTGTCGCTCGGCTTGAACAATGCTGGTGTAAGTGTGGTTGCCGGTTACGACTTCGACGAGAGCTGTCGGGCTGCCTATGAGGCCAATATCAAGGCCCCATTCCACGCGCGAGACATTCGTGACGTTTGTGGTAAAGAGTTGGCCGCGCTCTTTCCAGAACACGGCCTCAAGCTCATGGCAGGTTGCGCTCCATGTCAGCCATTCTCGACACATATGCGGGGCCTTGACACATCGCAAGATGCCAAGTGGAGCCTGTTAGATGAGTTTTCCAGACTTATTGAAGAGGTGCGGCCAGATTTTGTCACGATGGAGAATGTTGCAGGCCTGCGAAGAACTGCTGTCTTCAAGCGTTTTGTCGAGAGGCTCTTGAGCAATGGGTTTAGTGTGCAAGAGAGGCTCTGCTACGGGCCTCGGTTTGGACTTGCGCAACGTCGCCGCAGGCTCGTCCTCATTGCGTCAGCCATAGGAGAGCTGGATCCCCTGCCTGACAGCTCCGCAGGCACATTGACCGTACGCCAAGTGATTGGGGAATTGCCAGCGATTGGGGCAGGCGAGCAGCACCCGACAGATCCGCTTCACAAAGCCCGCTCACTTTCGCCATTGAACATGAAGCGCATCAAGGCGTCGAGACCAGGTGGCACATGGCATGACTGGCCACTTGATTTGCGATCAGCGTGTCACAGGAAGTCCACGGGTTCGACATTCCGTAGCGTCTATGCGCGTATGGCTTGGGACGAGCCCGCGCCGACTATCACAACCCAGTCATACAATTTTGGCACCGGCCGTTTTGGACATCCAGTCCAGGATCGGGCAATCACACTGCGTGAGGCTGCACTTTTGCAGGGATTTCCTTGCGACTACAAATTCTTTGGCTCCGATGGCTCCATAGACTTTATGACCGTGGGGAAACATATCGGGAACGCCGTCCCTCCGCCCTTGGGTGCGGCAGTCGGACGACATCTGGTGAAACACCTCAAGTCCTAAGGAAGGAGAAGCGATGTGACCTCCATTGATGTCGGCGAAATCACCCAAACAAGCGAGGATGTTGAAGAACCATTGCGTTTCGAGGTGCATCTCAACGTCTTGCACCACCTCGGAATGAAGCTCTATGCGAGTGCACCTTCCGTGCTAACCGAACTGGTTGCAAATAGCTGGGACGCGGAAGCGGAGACTGTAAAGGTAGAAGTGAACTCTGAGGATGGTCGATTAACTGTGACAGATGATGGTCACGGAATGGATCGATCCGCTCTCCAGTCTCGATTCCTAAGTGTTGGTTATAGTAGGCGCGAGTTCGTAGGGTCGAACATGTCCGATAACAACAAGCGCCGCGTAATGGGGCGCAAGGGTATCGGCAAGCTGGCAATGTTCTCTATCGCTGGTAAGGTTCGAGTTACTACCCAAGTCTCTGGTATGGAGCCTATAGGATTTGAGATCGACGTGGATGAGCTCGAGGCGCGGTCGCGAGCGAACGCTCTATATCTTCCTCGGATGCTTGCAGAGCCCGTAGCCCTGCCGAAAGGCCATGGCACCAGAATCGAGCTTGAGCAGCTGAATCGCTCTGTGGAGCGAAGCGCGAGCTATCTCATACCTCGCCTAGCACGTCGTTTCGGAATCATCGGGCCTCAACATAACTTCAGAGTTTTTCTGGGAGATCATGAGGTTACTCGGGCGGATGCAGGCGTTCATCGAGACCTCCAGTTTATTTGGTACTTCGACGAAGATGCTTTGAATGAGGCGGTGGCGCTTCGCGCGCCCTTAGCCAAACCCGAATCCCTCAATGGCAAAGTAGCTGCAAAAAAGATTTCGAATGTTATCGATATTGAAGGAAGAGCTGTTAGGGTTCGTGGGTTCATCGGTACGGTAGATGTTCCTAGTAAGCTTGGTTCGGAGGGAGAGAGTATCAATCAGGTGTCACTCTTCGCCAATGGAAGACTCTGGCAAGAGGACATGCTCGCGGACGTTGGTGACACGCGCTACTTCAACAGCTACATCGTCGGCGAGATACATGCAGATTTCTTAGATTCGGATGATGTCGATAGGGCGACATCTGCACGAGAATCTGTTATCCAGTATGACCCCGTCTACATTGCTATTAGATCGCATCTAATAGCGACTCTTTCCGAGATCCGTGATCAATGGGATCTTTGGCGATCCGAGGTGGGCGGAGAAGAGGCTGGTGCTGACTCCGATGTCATCGGAGAGTGGATCGACAGTATAGAAAGAACGGCTGACAAGAAGTTGGCCAGAAAACTGATTCGATCTATTGAGAAAGTCCAGTTCTATAACGATGGTGCGAGAAACCGACGCGCTAGATCAATGTTGTATCGCAGCACCATGGTAGCCTTTGAGAAGCTCAGGGTAAAGAATGCCTTGGATCAGCTTAACGGAGTTGAAGATGTTTTTTCTCCAGAGTTTCAGGCTATATTTGCAACCCTCGATGCTGTAGAGGAGAGTTACTTTCATGAGATAAGTCATCAAAGGCTTGAGGTAATCCAGGCCTTTGAGACAAAGATTAATTCGTCAGAACTTGAAGGTGTAGTGCAGGGCTACCTGCTGGATCATCTGTGGCTTCTTGATCCTACGTGGGATCGTATCCAGGGCACACAAAAGAAGGAGGTTCGGCTCTCAGAGTACCTGAAGAAGAGCTGCCCGGACACTAAGGATGGTGCAAGGTTGGATATTGCTTACAGAACGCAGTCAGGAAGACATGTCGTCGTTGAGTTAAAGAGGCCCGGCGTTCGAGTACCATTCGGAAAAATTTTTGACCAATGTAATCGTTATAGGCGTGCTGTGGAGGAGTACGTTCGGCAACATAGCGAGTGGATGGATGGCGGGGGCGCGTCCGCAGTTGTTTCAATATACTTTGTATGTTCTGATCGCTCTCATCTAGACGGTAAGGAACTTGATTCTCTTGAGGCCTTGGGGGCTCGAGTGCTGACTTACGAGAGCCTCATTTTGAGCGCACGTGCGGCGTACGAGAGCTATTATCAATCGAGGGATGAAGCGAAGGGTAGGCTAGAGAAGTTCTTGCACAGACTTGAAGCCGACGCTTAGTTGTATTTAGTCTGGTATCTCGTACATTTCGCTGCGGTGAGAGAATGCTTCATTGGCCAGATTTGGGCCTTTGAATCTAGTGAGTAGGTGTGGGTTGCAGTCGCCTCTAAAGGCGGTCAGCCAACTCGTCGGCGTCTGCTTGATAATAAATCATGAGACTTTTCAAGTCGCGATGGCCGATGACCCTTGCCAGCTCCATAACGTCCAGTTTCTTGGACAGGCGCCAGATCGCCTCGGCCCTGGAGTCGTGGAAGTGAAGATCTTCGATTTTGGTAGCTTGGACGGCCTTTCGCCACAATGCATCCCGGGTGCCAGGGTGAAGATTGAAGGCCGTCTCAGCGACTTGCGGTAGTGCCGCGACGATCTCGCGAGCCCTTGGCGACAACGGAACTCGCCTAGCATCGCCATTCTTTGTCTCTGACAGCGTTACCGACTTGTTCCCAATGTCCTCCCAGCGTAGCCTGAGGATCTCGCCGGCGCGCATTGCGGTCTCCAGGGCGAAAAGGAACGCCAAACCGGTACGTTGAAGGGCGGTCTCTGCGTTGTCGCCGTCGACCAGGTCGCAGGCAATAGCAACTCGCTCCACCTCTTCCGGCGTGATCCGACGCTTTCGGCTTGGCGGCGATCGAGGGCGCCTGACATCGGTCATTGGGTTCGTGCGGATCCAGCCCCAGTCGCGCCTGCAGACCTCGAGCACCGATCGGAGCAGCGTCATCTCTCGGGCGACAGTAGCCGGAGCGACTTCCCTAAGCCTGTCGTCCCGCCATTCGGCGACGTCCGGCCCGACCAGCTCGGCCACTGGCGTGCGGGCAATGGGATGCCGGGACAGGGAATCCAATCGGAGGGCTTCCCAGCGAGCCCCCTTGTGCTCGGGGCTCACCTCGCGCTTGTATCGGTCCAGGGCCTCTGCCAGGGATTTGTCTGGCACCTTGGTCCCCGAAATCTCCGCCTCGCGCTGCAAGGCCCACTGGGCCGCCTCGCGCTTCGTCCTGAACGTGGCAGAATCCCGGCCGTGCCGGTTCTTGATCTGGACGCGCCAGCCATTGCGGTACGGGACGATGCTCGCCATACGGTCCGTGGGGCCAAACGTGGGGCCGCAGGATACCGCAACGGGGCCAAATGGGGCGGGACGGGAACCTTGCTCGAGACCTGAAAGCCATAATTGACGGGCTTTTCAAGCGAACAGGACCGAATTGCGCGCAACGAGATTGGTGCCGAAGACGCCTATCTCCGGCACCAATTGACGGTTTCAGCAAGTCCCAAGACAACCCGAAATCATCACGAAAGCCCCGCAAACGCGGGGTTTTTTGTTGCCTGACGTTCCAAGGCGTCCCATTGCAGCCCTGCAGTCGCGGGGGTACCGTTGGGGGTATCCGGCCCCCTGTGGGGGTATCGAGAGGGGCGTAGGGCATGGCAGCGAACACCGGCAAGCTGACGGCGGCGGCGATCAAGGCGGCCAAGTCTGGCAAGTTGTTCGATGGTGGGGGACTGTTCCTGCTGTCCACGGACAGCGGCTCACGCCTGTGGCGAATGAAGTACCGCCACGCGGGGCGCGAGAAGCTGCTGTCCTTCGGTGCGTGGCCCGAGGTATCGCTGGCCGAGGCCCGCAAGCGCCGCGATGAGGCGCGGACCGTGATCCGTGACGGCGGCGACCCTGCTGCGATCAAGAAGGCGCGCAAGCGAGCTGAGAGGGTCGCAGCGGCCAACAGCTTTGAAGCCATCGCCCGCGAGTGGTTGGCCGGCCAGAAGCGAGGCATGGCGACGGCGACATACGCCAAGGCGCTGGCGTGCTTCGAGAATGATCTGTTCCCGTGGCTGGGCGCGCGCCCCATTGCCGAGATTGACGCCCCCGAACTGCTGGCGACCCTGAAACGGATCGAAGCCCGAGGTGCCCACGAATCCGCACACCGAGCCAAGCAACGGGCCGGGCAGGTGTTCCGCTATGCCGTCGCCCACGGTGCCGCGACGCGCGACCCGTCCGCAGACCTGCGCGGGGCGCTGGCCCCGGTGGTGACCCGCTCGCGCGCTGCGATCACCGACCCGGCGCAGATGGGCGACCTGCTGCGAGCAATGGACGGCTATACCGGCCAGTTGGCGACCCGATGTGCCCTGCGGCTGGCACCGCTGTTGTTCGTGCGCCCCGGCGAGTTACGGGCGATGGAATGGGCCGAGCTGGACCTGGACGGTGCGGAATGGCGCATCCCGGCCGGCAGGATGAAGATGCGCGAGGCGCATATCGTGCCGCTGTCGTCGCATGCGCTGGCGATCCTGGGCGAACTGGAGCCACTGACCGGACGCGGGCGCTATGTTTTTCCGAGCCTGCGAACGCCTAACCGGCCGATGAGCGAAAACACGATCAACGCAGCCCTGCGCCGGCTCGGCTACGACAAAGACACCATGACCGCGCACGGCTTCCGCGCGATGGCGTCTACCCACCTGAATGAAATGGGCTGGTCGCCGGACGTGATCGAGCGCCAGTTGGCCCATGCTGAGCGAAACAAGGTCCGCGCCGCCTACAACCGCGCGCAGTACCTGAGCGAGCGCCGGAAGATGATGCAGGCGTGGGCCGATTTCCTGGATGGCCTGCGGGTGGGGGCCATGATCATTCCGATAAAGCGCAAGGCCAATTGATTGATTTGTAGCGCCGAGTCCGACGGGGCGAAAAGTCAGATACCGCTGTCGCATGGCGCGGCTATTCTGCATGGTGAGTGAGGGGGCGCAATGAGTAACAAGGGTCTGCTAGATAGAGCCTTTAAAAATGTGGAGGCAATGGCGCGTGGTGAGGCTTTAGATCTCGACGCCCAATGGGAGGAAGTGGAAGCGTGGTATCGCTACCTAGAGGACGTTCGAGGCGGAGATTATCCGGTTGCAGACTCGTTCAATGAAGCTTGGGATGAGCTTAACGAGCAGTACAGCATTCACGGAAAGCCGATCATGAAACGCGGTTCGGAGTGCAAGACGTCAGACTCGCCACTTTCCACGCTGTTCTACTACGTTGACATGGGCTTCTATCCCCCGCCCGAGCTGCTTTTCGGATTATTCGAAGTCTGGAAGCGTTACGTGGGTGCGAGAGGGAAGATGAGTCTGGAGGAGGCTTTCTTCGGTCCGACCAAAAAAGGGGCAGGGAACTATGCCAAGCGAACGGCGTCGCGGTTTCGAAAAGTGTGGTTGACGTGGGAGTTTGACCGAATGCTGCGCGAAGGCATGACCCGCAGTGAAGTCGCCGAAGAGCTTTCGAACCAGATGGGCGGTAAGCCGGACGCAGACAGCATTCTACGGATGATGCGTGGGTTCACAGGACTGCACGTATCGAGCGCTAGTGAGGAAAAGTAAGGTCTGAACTTTTCCTCGCGTAGTAGATCCTAAATCAATAGTTTGTGCATTGCTGCATCCCGCAGCGGCCAGCACCATCCGGCGCCGGCCAATGATGTTTGAGGGGTACAACCATGCGACAAACGACCTCGGCGAATGCCGTCTATGGCTTGCTGCGATTGCCACAGGTACAAGCTAGTACAGGGCTTTCGCGTAGTGAGATTTACCGTCGGGTGCGGTCCGGTGACTTTCCCGCACCCGTGAAGCTAGGTGAACGTGCAAGCGCGTGGGTGGAGCGCGAAATTGTTGAATGGGCCGCGCGTCGCATTGCCGAACGCGATGCAAAGGCGGTCGCATGAGCCACCCCAACGAGAACCCCCTGACCCCGGCAAGTTTGGCGACCGACGGGAATCAGGGGGCAGGTGCAAAGGCTGACAGCCCCTGCGGCTGCGAGCATACCCCGTGCAATGCGTGTCTGCACGAAATGGCAGCGCTGGCCGTCGAGGTGGCCCGCCGGATGCTCGCATTGGTGGCGGCCGGTACCGACTACCCCGAGCCGGGCACGGTCGATGCAGCCGACTTGCTGGACACGGCGGCTTGCTACCTGCACGGCGAGTTTTGCCAGGCCCTAAAGGGCGGGCGAGGCGGTGGGGCTTGAACGCCCCCAACCTGGCCGGCCGCGCGTGCCTGTGCCGCGCCTGCGGCGAATACTTCAGCCGCGAACGGGCCTTTGACCGCCACCGCACGGGCGACTATGCCGCGCCGGGCCAATGGCAAGGCAATCGGCGATGCCTGACCGAGGCCGAGATGACGGAGCGCGGTTGGCATCGTAACGCGGCTAGATGCTGGACGATGGAAACGCTTGACCTTGCCGGCCGCAATAGAGTTAGGCCCGCCGACGGCTCGACTGCTAACTCAGTAGCCAAGAAGGGCAACGGCAGCGTGTATGTCCAAAGGCCGGCAACGTACTGGCCCTTCGCAAACCAGCGGGGCGATCAAGATGAAGCCGCGTAGCCGCTTGAATCACAAAGGGCGCAGGGAATCCGGCACGTTCACAGCGATCCCCCACGCTGTGCAGGACTGCGCCAACTGGAGGCAGTGCAGTGGAACTGGAATCAAGCTGCTGTGCGACCTGGCACGCCAGTACAACGGGCGAAACAATGGGGACCTGTGCGCGGCGCTATCGGTGCTGAGGCCGCGCGGGTGGACTTCGCCGGAAACCATCTGCAATGCCCTAAAGGAACTGCGTCACTACGGATTGTTGCTGCTAACCCGGCAAGGCGGTTTGCTTTGTCCGAACCTATACGCGCTGACCTGGCGTCCCGTCGATGATTGCGACGGAAAGCTCACATGTGCTCAGGCGACGCGAGTTGCGCCGGCCACCTGGAAGGAGCCGCGCGAGCGGTTCAAACGGCCACCGAAGAATCGCAAGCCCACTACGCCTCCCGTATCAGACAGCTACGCCATCCGTAACGATGAGGGGAAAAAGGCTGCGTGACTGCTACGTCATCCGTAGCTATTTGGCCCGATTCTCTCCTTGGCCTGCTACGCCATCCGTAGCCCTTTATAGATTCTTACCAAGCGGTGGCGTGGCGAGTGACACGAAAGTAGGTGCGTCTCGACAAATGGGCGCACCTGAGAACAGGACGATCCAAGGAGGCAGGGTCAAGATGAGCGACGACAACCTCAGCCACGACAATGATCGTGCGAACCGCCAGCAGCGCGCGCGACGGTCGCGCATGGTGCGGATCGACTACATGCCCGGCGACCATGCGCGGGTGGTGATCGAGGCCAAGCGGGCGACGTGCCGGCCGGGCAGCATTGAGGCCACTAACAGCGCGGTCATTGACGCGATCGTGACGGAATGGGCCGAGCTGACCGGAATTGAATACACGCAAATAGACGTGTCCATGACTACGGGCCAGCAGCCGGAATTAAGTCACCACTTCGCGCGCGCGTATGACTTCGATAGTTGCTCGGGCGAGCGGTCGGCTCCGTTGGGAGAGGCCACCCGCCGCTTTTGTGGGGCGCGGACCCGAAAAGGGCATCCTTGTCGGGCAAAGGCCGAACCTGGCAAGCGGCGCTGCAAATGGCACGGGGGACGAAGTACAGGGCCGAGAACTCCTGAAGGGAAAGCTAAGGCGCTAAAAAATCTGAGCAAGAGAAAATGAGGGGTGACAGCCAGATCAACGAGGTACTATGCGAGCTGTCATGCGCCTAAAGATTCAGCGATAATTTTACTCTGGAGGGTCTTATGAGATCGATGTGCCTTCTTGCCCTCGTAGCCTTGGGAGGATGTGACAACCTCGCGTCTAGATCAGAGCAAGAGGTAATGAGCGCCAGGCTGAAGAATGTGGAAGACCGCAACTTGGAACAGTTGGCGCGCATTGTTGAACTTGAGTCACGCGTAGATCGGCAAGGACAATCTAGCGCCCCGAGTCCGGTGGCTGAGATTGATCCAGCAGGAGAAAGTGGCTTTCACGTGCTGGATACCGGGATTTCCCCGGTTCTTGTTTCGCTGGATAGCACGTCGCAGAGAGCTGACGGTTCACTGGTTAAGTTGCGGGTCGGCAACATCTCTGCGGGCGACATTACCGGCGGCACAATAAGAGTTCTATATGGGCCTCGGTTTGATGCCCAAGGGGCCCAGGACTACAGTGCATGGAGAGCAGCCCTGCGTTCGAAAGAGCAAAGCATTGTTATGCCTCTCCGCAGCGGTTCGTGGACACTCGTTGACTTGCCTCTCAACTCGCCTCCAGATCGGCTCGGATACTTGCAGGTTCAGATTCAGTCCTCGCGCGTTTCATTGAATCAAACCCAATGAGCAAGAGATCCCAAGGAGGTCGCATCGAGAGCGCATCCTCCTATGGGATCGAAGCGACAATGTAGTGTCATCGGGCGAGTGGAATGTGACGCTTCTACAGTCAATGGGATGGCGGTCGGCCTAGCTCACTCGATCGATTGCGGTCGGAGCGATCGTAAACATCAAGTCCCAGAATCTGGACGATTGGCTCAATCCCTATCCACCGGTCTTAACCTCGCAGTACAGAGGTTTCGATGACAAGCGACACCCATTCCTTGAGCATCGCTTAGTGGCCTAGAACAGCAAGGGGGGGGCTGACGGAATTCCTCTCGCATGAATGCGGGCACCGCCATCGGACCTCCTTTCATGCATCCACGTTTCAGAGGACGGTTTGGCAGTGATCGACGGCAACCCAGCGCGGCCATCTTGGGGGTGTTTTAGGGGGTATTTGTGGAGTTGTCTGGGTTTAAATACAAGAAAAATCAATAATATAGATAGCTTTTGAGGTTCCTATCTCCGCACCAATCCCGGCATGCAGGGCGCCCCCGCCCTGGATCGCCATCGACGAAAAAGCCCCGCTTGCGGGGCTTTTTCGCGTCCCGGGGCCGAACGTGGTTGGGCCGTTACCCGTTGTTGTTCCCCGGCGGCGTCTTGCCCATGAAGCTCGCCGAGGCCGGGCACAGGCTGGCGAACTGCGTGCTGGCGACGATCCCCGGCGGGGCGTCCTCGCGCGCAAGGGTTCGGTAACCCAGCCGCTGGAAGAAGCCGGTCGCGGTCGTGGTCAGCAGGAATAGACGTTCTAGGCCGCGCGACACGGCTTGCCGCTCGGCATGGGCCACGAGCGCCTCGCCGAGCCCCTGGCCGCGGGCTTCGCCGGCGACGGCAAGCGAGCGGAGCAGGGCGGCATTGCCGTGCATCTCGAGGCCCACCAGGCCCTGCAGCGCGCCATCGGCGACACATCCGAACAGCATGGCGCTGGACTTCTGGAGATCGCTTGCATCGAGGTCGCAGACGGCGAGCAGGGCGTCGACAGCGGCGTCATGGTTGATCGCTTCGATCAAGCCGGGCCGGCTGGGCGGCATGACGCCATCGCCTTCAATCTGCATCGGCGTGTACCCAGTCCAGCACCGGATCGACCCACGCCGGCATCGGCGTATAGAAGGCGCCATGCCGCTTGCCGGTCGCGATCCCGATTTCCTCGAACGAGGCCAGCTCGCGCGACTGCTCGGCGATGGGCTGGCAGCTGCCGGCCAGTTCGTCGCTCTCCTCGAAGATCGAGAGAACGCGGCCCGTGAACTGCAGGTGCGCCGGCACGTCCCCCATCGGACACGCGGCCAGCAGGACGAAACGTACCCCGGGCCGCCTCAGGAAGCTGGAGACACGCGTCGCGATCCCGCCGCCCTTCGAGAAGCCGACGACGACGATGCGGGTGGCCGGCACGCCCCGCGCAATGAGCGCTTCGACCTGCGACACGACGACACCGGCATAACGGCTCATCTCGGTGCCCGGGGGGCGCTGTGCCGAGATCACGACGGCACCCCGGCCGGACAGGGCCTCCAGCACGGCGGGATAGTCGTAGCGGCCGAAGCGGGAATCGGTAGGCGTCGGGCCGGCGTTCTCGATGATCCGGCCATGCAGGTAGATCAGGTGGACCCGCGCAGCGTCCGGCGACTCGGGCACATCGGTCATGACGGCGGCGGCGGCCGTCGGGGCCACGAGGGTCAGCACCAACAGGATCCAGGTTCTCAAGGCGTACTCCGGCATGGGGTCTGAAATGGCAGGAACATCGCAACGATAACGGCAACCGTCGTCTTCGTCGCTGTGCCGGAAGTTCTGGTTCTGAAGGGATTAGGCGCGTGAACGACGCATACCGAGCGCTACAGCAGAACTTGCCGACACCATGGCCAGCAAGACAAATGCGGCCAGAGAAACATAGAAACCGGTGTTGTCGATGTGTCTACACATGCCGGCGATGCAAAAGCTCCCGACGTCCCCCCGCCTTCAGTAGCAAGGCGGTTTAGAGTCCGGGATCAATCGTAGCGGATGCCAGCTGGCTGGCGTAGTCGCTCGGGGTCAGTCCGCCGAGCACCTTCTTGGGTCGCTCCTCGTTG
>NZ_JACHTF010000001.1 GCF_014145325.1 Marilutibacter spongiae | reverse complement strand
GGCCGACGCACCGGCCGGGCCCGCGCCCGCCCAGGCCCCGCCGGCCACCGCACCGGAGGCCCCCACCCCGCCGCCGCTCGAGGCGCAAGCGCCCCCGCCGGACGCCACGGCGCCGGCGCCGGCGCAGGGCCCCGTCCAGGTCGACCGCAGTTGCCGGACCGACGCCGACTGCACCGTGAAGGACGTCGGCAACTGCTGCGGCGCCTATCCGGCCTGCGTCAACGTCAACAGCCCCACCGACCCGGAGGGCGTGCGCGCGGCCTGCGCGGAGGACGGCATGATGTCGACCTGCGGCTTCCGCGAAATCCAGGGCTGCCAGTGCGTCGCCGGCAGCTGCCAGGCCAACGACAACGGCGTGCAGCTCCAGTAAGCCCGAAGCCGACGAGGTCCCCGATGCTGTATGCACAGGTCCACCTGACCCTGCCCGCGTGGGTCCACGAAGCCGTGGACACACGGGCGGCCCACCCCCTGGACGAGGACAAGGTCGCACTGGCGATCGCGCTGTCGCGCCGGAACATCGACGCCGGCAGCGGCGGCCCCTTCGGTGCGGCCGTCTTCGGCCCGGACGACCGCATCATCGCGATCGGCGTGAACCGCGTCCTGCCTCACAGCTGCTCGCTCGCCCACGCCGAGACCATGGCCTACATGCTGGCGCAGCAACGCACCCAGCGCGTGCGCCTGAACCTGGACGCACGGGGCCAACCGGCCGGGCCGATCACCCTGGCCACGTCCTCGCAGCCGTGTTGCCAGTGCTACGGCGCGACCGTGTGGGCAGGCATCGACCGCCTGCTGATCGGGGCGCGCAGCGAAGACGTGGAAGCGCTGACCGACTTCGACGAAGGTCCGTTGCCCATGGACTGGGTCGGGGCGCTCGAACAGCGTGGCATCGAGGTCGTGCGCGACGTGCATCGCGACGCCGCGTGCGAGGTGCTGCGCCGCTACGGCGAGCTGGACGGCCCCCGTTACTGAGCGCGGTCGCGTCGCCGACCCCGTAATGCGACGGGGATGCGATCATGGGGGCCGTTCCCGCCTGCCTTCGCCATGAGCATCGACGCCCTGTTCTGCCATTGCCGCCCCGGTTTCGAGCCCGAGCTCGCCGCCGAGCTGGCCGAGCGCGCCGCCCTGCTCGGCCACGCGGGGTATCCGAAGGCGAGCCGCGGCAGCGGCCATGTCGAGTTCATCAGCGACGAAGCCGCGCAACTGGCGCGTCGCCTGCCCTTCGCCGATCTCGTCTTCGCCCGCCAGAAGCTGCTGCGCCTGGCCGACCTCCGCGGCCTGGACCCCAAGGACCGGATCACTCCGATCCTGGCGGCGCTGGAAGCCAACGTGCCCGTCCGCGACGGACCGCCGTTCGGCGAACTCTGGGTCGAGCATCCCGACTCCGACGAGGCGCGCCCGCTCTCGGGCCTCGCGCGCAGCTTCGGCAACGCACTGCGTCCAGCGCTTCGCAAGGCGGGCTGGCTGAGCCCGCGCGACGATGCACGACGCTCGCGCCTGCACGTGGTGTTCCTTTCCGGCGACCATGCCGTCCTGGGCCGCAGCCATCCCGGCGACAGCGCACCCTGGCCGCAGGGCATCCCGCGCCTGCGGATGCACGCCGACGCGCCCAGCCGTTCGGCGTTGAAGCTCGAAGAAGCGCTGATGACCCTGCTGGACGACGGCGAACGCGAGGCCCGGTTGCGCGACGGCCTTCGCGGTGCCGACCTCGGCGCCGCGCCGGGCGGCTGGACCTGGGTGATGCTGCGCCACGGCCTGCACATGATCGCGATCGACAACGGGCCGATGCGCACGCACCTGTTCGACACCGGACGGCTCGAGCACCTGCGCGTGGATGGATTCCGCTGGCAACCCGACTCGCCGCTGGACTGGATGGTCTGCGACATGGTGGAGCAGCCCCGTCGCGTGGCCACCCGCATGGCCGACTGGCTGCGCGAAGGCTGGTGCGCGCAAACGGTCTTCAACCTCAAGTTGCCGATGAAGAAGCGCTGGGACGAAACCCGCCAGTGCCTGGACCTGTTCCAGGCCCAGGCGGGCCGACCCCTGGTGCTGCGCGCCCGCCAGCTCTACCACGACCGCGAGGAGATCACGGTCTACGCGCGGCCGGCCTGATGCCTGCGTGCGGCGTCGGCACGGGTGCGCGATGCGAGACCGCATGGTTCAGCGGCGGTTCCTGAATTTGACACCGGGTTGACCCTGGCCTGCCTAGCGTTCGTGGCGTCCCAACGAGGAGTCCACGACGATGATCCGTTCACGCCACCCCGATACCGCCCTGCACACCGCTTACGACGCCCGGCGCGTGCTCGCCGCCACCCTGCTCACCGCGCTGGCCATGACCGGCGCGCCGGCGTTCGCGCAGGCGCAGTCCGAGGTCGTCGCCAGGCAGGATGCCGGTGCCGAAGCCGAGATCGCGGTCGGCGAGGCCCGCGCCGCCCGCCAGCAGGCGGCGACCGCGCAGGAAGCCGCCGAGGCCGCGGCACGGGCCCGCGACGGCGGCGCGCTGTCGGCGCATGGCGCGGCGAGCGCGCAGGCCCAGGCGCATGTCGCCACCCAGTCCTCGATCAACGCCGAGCAGGCCGCCAACGAAGCCGCCAACGCGGCCCACCGCGCCCTGGGCGCGCAGACCGTCGCCGAGAGCGGCACCAATCCGGTCGCAGCCGCCCATGAGGCGCGCGAAGCGGCCAACGAGGCCGCCAATGCCACCGCTGCGGCGATCCTGGCGACATCTCAGGCGCAGGCCGCGGCCGAGGCGACAGCGGAGGCGGCGACCGCCACCCCGGCGCCGGTCGCGGTCGCCGCAGTGCCCGAGCCGGTTGCGCCGCAGCTGACCGTGCGATCGATTCCCTCGGGCCAGGCGGTGGCGTTCCCGGCGGCCGACTTCGGCGTGCTCGACGGTGATCGCGACCGCTACCTGAGCGCTTCCGAGGCATCCGCGCACGTCGCCGTCGCCGAGCAGTTCGAGCGCATCGACGCCGATGCCGACGGGCGCCTGTCGACCACCGAGTTCGAGGCCTGGGCGAACGTGCGCTGATCGCGCGCCAGCCGATCGCCACCCTGCGCGGCCTGCCCGATGGGTGGGCCGCGCCTTTGTCGGATCGCCTTTTTCGTCAGACTCCGGCGGCGCGCCGCCAGAGGGCGTGGGTCGCCGGCGCCCAGCGGCCGAGCAGGCCCATCGCCGGCCCGCGCAGCAGGGTCGGCAACACCGCGTCATTGGAGAACAGGCGGTTGAGGCCGTCGAAGGCATGCGCGGCGATGGCGTTCTCGCTGCGCCGGACACGTGCCCATCGCGCGAGCCGCGAGGGCGCCGCGATGTCCGCGCCGCGACGCGACGCATCGCGCAGCACGGCACGCAGCGCGGTAACGTCGCGCAGTCCAAGGTTGACGCCCTGCCCGGCCAGCGGATGGACGACATGGGCGGCATCGCCGACCAGGGCGATGCGCCCGGCCAGGCAGGTCTCGGCCAGCTGCCGCTTGAGCGGGAAAGCCACCCGCCCGGATACCGACGTCATCGGGCCCAGCGGCCCGTCGAAGGCACGCTCCAGTTCCATCAGGAAAGCGGCCTCGTCGATGTCCCGCAGGCGCAGGGCCTCGGCCTCGGGCAGGGTCCAGACGATCGAACTGCGATGACCGCCCTCTCCTTCGAAGGGCAGGAAAGCCAGCGGACCGCTGGGCATGAAGCGCTGCCAACAGGTCGCCTGGTGCGGTTGCCCGTGGTCGACGAAGGCGACCAGGCCGCTCTGGCCATGGTCGCGCACGCGCGTCTCGATCCCGGCCATCGCGCGCAACTGGGAATCCCCGCCGTCGGCCGCCAGCACGAGGCGCGAACGCAGGCGCAGGCCGGAATCGAGTTCCAGGCTCGCGCTGTCGGCATCCTGCTCCAGCGCGCGCACGCGTTCGGGGCAATGCAGTTCCACGCCGGCGGGCGCGAGCGCGGCCCACAGGCGGTCGACCAGCAGGGCGTTCTCGACGATCCAGCCGAGTTCCCGGCGCGCCAGGGCATCGGCATCGAAGACCAGGGGCGCCCCCCCGCCGGCATCCCACACCCGCATGGCGCGATAGGGTTGCGCGCGCGCGGCGAGCACGCCGGCCCATGCGCCCAGGTCGTCGAGGAAGGCGGCATTGTCCGGTGCGAAGGCATAGACGCGCAGGTCGGGGGCGTCGGCCCGCCACGGCTGCGGCGCGCGTGCTTCCACCAGCGCCACCCGCAGGCCGTCGCGTGCGAATGCGAGGGCCGCGGCCGCGCCGACCACGCCGGCGCCGACCACGACCACGTCGTGGAGGTCGCGGCGGCTCATGCCCGCCCATCCTCGCGGCACAGGGCGGGCACGTGGCCGCGATAGCCCAGCGCCCCGCCCACCAGGGCCGCCTGCACCGACGGCAGGCGATCGAGCGCGAACATGCCGAGGCTGCGGACGGGGGCGAGCATCGGTGAAGGATTGGCGCTCAGGCGGGCCAGACCGTCGGACAGGGCGACCGTCTCGTCGCGATCGACGCGACGCCGCTCGACATAGGCATCGAGCAGCGACGAGGCGCCGCAGTCGGCGTCGGGGTCTCCCTCGCGGGCGGCACCGATCAGCTCGGCCAGCGTCAACGCGTCGCGCAGGCCCAGGTTGAAGCCCTGCGCGCCCACCGGATGGATGGTCTGGGCGGCGTTGCCGACCAGTACCGCGCGCGGGGCCACGCTGCGCGCGGCCAGCAGGCGGATCGCCGGGTACATGCTGGGACGGCCACAGGACAGGAAACGGCCGACGCGCCAGCCGAAGGCCTCCTGCGCAAGGGCCAGGAAGGCCGGCTCGTCCAGCGCGGCGACCGTCTCGGCCCGGGCGCTGTCGATGCCGTGCACCAGGCCGAAGTGGCGGTCCCCGCGCGGCAGCAGGGCCGTCGGCCCATGCTCGCCCAGGCGCTCGTAGGCGGTGCCGTCGGGCGCGCGCTCGGCGCGCAGCCGCGTCACGAACAGGGTCTGCCGGTAGTCGTGGCTCTCGGACTCGATGCCCAGCGCCTCGCGCACCTGGCTGCGGGTGCCGTCGGCGGCGACCAGCAGCCGCGCATGCAGTACGCGCTCGCCGCCCTGGTCGGCCACGCGCACCGAACGGTGGCGTGCCAGCGGGGCATCCTCCAGGCCGACGAAGCGCACCGGCCGGTAGCGCACCAGCGCCGGCAACTCGGACAGGCGGGCCTCCAGCGCGTCGCCGAAGTCGCGCGCGACCACGACCTGGCCGAAGGCCTCCCGGCCATGCGCGGCGGCGTCGAGGGTGGCGCGTCCGAAATCGCCGCGACGGCTGACGTGGATGCGTCGGATAGCGCCCGTCGGCGCGCGCAGCTTCTGCATCACCTCCAGCGCGGTCAGCGCGTTGACGGTGGCCTCGGCGAAGCTCAGGTTGCGCTCGTCGAACACCGCCGGCAGCGAGCCCGGCGGCGCGGCCTCGATCAGGCCGACGTCCAGCCCGTGTCGCTCGAGGGCGATCGCCAGGCTGGCACCGACCAGCCCGCCGCCCACGATGAGTACGTCGTGGCAGGGCTCGGGCGTCGAATCGGAAGTCGCGGGGGGCTGGGAGTCTGTCGCCATGTGCTGTCTGTCGGGTATCCGGTCCGGCTTCGGGGAGTGCCTGGGCAGTGTTCGCCCGGAGGCGACCCGAGCCACATGGTGCCATGCAACACGCATCGACCGGGTGAGCGCGCCAGCTGCGGTATGCTAACGGCTTCCCGTCCGCACCCCAGTCCACGCCCCATGAACCGTAGCGCCCCGCTTGCCCCGTCCCCCTCCGAGTCGCCCCGCCGGGGCACGTTCGCGGCCGGGCCGCTGGTGCTGGTCGCGTTCATCCTGGTGGCCGCCCTGACCCGCGTGCTCCCGCACCCGCCGAACTTCTCGCCGGTGGCGGCAATCGCGCTGTTCGGCGGCGCCTACTTCGCCTCGCGCCAGTGGGCGTTCATCGTGCCGCTGGTGGCCATGCTGCTGTCGGACCTGGCCCTGGCCTCGATCAACGGTGGCCTGTACGCCAGCTGGTTCGGCGGCTTCGGCATCTGGCTGGGCTATGCCTGCGTGGCCCTGGTGACGGCGCTGGGCCTGGGCCTGCGCGGCAAGGTCAGCGGCCTGCGCGTGCTGGGCCATGCCCTCGCCGGGTCGGTGGTGTTCTTCGCGGTCAGCAATTTCGGCGCATGGTTGGCCGACCCGACCTACCCGGCGACGCTGGGCGGGCTGGGCATGGCGTACACCGCCGGCATCCCCTTCTTCCAGTGGACGGTGCTGGGCACCCTGTTCTACTCGGCCCTGCTGTTCGGCGGCTTCGCCCTGCTGCGCCACCGCTTGCCGGCGCTGCGCGCGCAGACGGCCTGAGCCCGGCGCCTTCCTTCCCGCACCTCGCATGGGCAACCGGCTCTCGAAGATCTACACGCGCACCGGCGACGACGGCAGCACCGGCCTGGGCGACGGCAGCCGCACCGGCAAGGACTCCGCCCGGGTCGCCGCCTACGGCACCGTCGACGAAGCCAACTCCTGCATCGGCATGGTGCTGGCCAGCGACGTTCCCGACGACGTCCGCGAACTGCTGACCGCCGTGCAGCACCAGATGTTCGACCTGGGTGGCGAGCTGTGCATCCCGGGGCACGCGGCGATCACCGGCGAGGACATCGACCGCCTCGAGGCCCGCCTGGACGGCTTCAACGCGCTGCTGCCGGCCCTCAAGGACTTCATCCTGCCCGGTGGCGGCGAGGCGGCGGCACGCTGCCATGTCGCACGCACGGTGGTGCGCCGGGCCGAGCGCGAAACCGTCGCCCTCGCCCGCCTCGAAGCCGTGCGCCCGGAGGCGATCGGCTACCTGAACCGCCTGTCCGACCTGCTCTTCGTGCTTGCCCGCGTCCTCGCCCGTGCCAGTGGCCACGGCGAGGTCCTGTGGGACCACGACCGCCGCAAGGCCTGATCCCGTCGCGCCCGGCCCCGAGATGCGTATCTACACCCATCCGGCCTGCCTGCTGCACGACCCCGGGGCCGGCCATGCCGAACAGCCCGCCCGCCTGCGAAGCGTGATCGATGCGCTGCGCGAGGCCTACCCCTCGCTGGACTGGCACGACGCCCCCTGCGCCTCGCGCGGCCAGTTGCTGCGCGTCCACGACGATGGCCTGCTCGGACTCGTGCTCGACACACCGCTGCCCGATGGCCAGCCGGTCCCGCTCGATCCCGACACGGTCCTCGGCCCCCACTCGGCCGAGGCGGCCCTGCGCGCCGCGGGCGCGGGCGTGGCCGCGGTCGACGCCGTGCTGGGCAAGGGGCCGGCCACCGCGTTCTGCGCGGTGCGACCGCCCGGCCACCACGCCACCGACACCGTCGCGATGGGCTTCTGCCTGTTCAACAGCATCGCCGTCGCCGCGGCGCATGCCATCGAGCGCCACGGACTGGCGCGGGTGGCGGTGGTCGATTTCGACGTCCACCACGGCAACGGCACCCAGGCCATCTTCGCCAGCGACCCGCGCGTGATGTACCTGAGCTCGCACCAGATGCCGCTGTATCCCGACAGCGGCCACGCCAACGAGCGCGGCGTGGGCAACATCGTCAATGCACCGCTGGCGCCGGGATCGGGCGGCGACGCCTTCCGCGCGGCGTGGCGCGAGACCCTGCTGCCGGCCCTGGACGGTTTCCGCCCGCAGTTGCTGCTCGTATCCGCGGGGTTCGACGCCCACCGGCGCGATCCGCTCGCCCAGCTCGAGCTCGAGGCGACCGACTTCGAATGGCTCACCGCCGAGCTGCTGGCGATCGCCCGCCGCCATGGCGACGGCCGCGTGGTATCCATGCTGGAAGGCGGTTACGACCTGCAGGCGCTGCGCGAGTGCAGCGTGGCCCACGTGGGGGTCCTGGCCGGCGTGCGCCCGTAACGCCGGACACACACGGCCTTCGACAACATGAACGGCGGGGCTGCGGGCGTCATTGCCGCCCCACCACCGATGCGGCAAGCTAACCGCCGCTTGACCTCCATAGCCGGAAGACCGCGTGCGCAAATCCCTTCGCCTGCTCCCCCTGTCGCTCTGCATCGCCCTGGCCCTTCCGGTCCAGGCGGCCGAAGACGAGGAAGACTGGAGCCTGTGCCCGATCGGCGACGCGATCCCCGCCTTCGACGACGCGCCGGCCACCGACGCCAAGCCCGCCGAACGCCCCAACGCCCCCACCGATATCGAAGGCGGCACCCTGTCGCGCGCCGCGACCGGCGAGAACGTCATCGTCCAGGACGATGTCCGACTGGTCCGTGGCGACCAGTTCCTCAACACGGACGCGCTGACCTACAACGAGGAAACCGGGCAGTACAGCGCCGAGGGCGGTGTGCGCTACCAGGACTCCGGGCTGCGCATCGTCGCCGAGAAGGCCACCGGCAACCAGAACTCCGACACGCACACCATCAGCGACCTGCGCTACCAGCTGGTGGAGCGGCGCGGCAACGGCGGCGCCGAGCGGATCGAGCTCAGCGGCGAGCAGGGGGCGCTGGTCGGCTCGACCTACACCACCTGCGTGCCCGGCCACGAACAATGGCAGTTGCGCGCGAACCGCATCGACATCAATACAGAGGAAGGCATGGCGGTGGCGCGCAATGCCGTGCTGCGGATCGGCAACGTGCCGGTGCTGTACGTGCCGTGGTTCATGTTCCCCACCGACGACCGCCGTCGCAGCGGTCTGCTGTATCCCTCGATCTCGGTCTCCGGGCGGGACGGATTCGACTGGGAACAGCCGATCTACTGGAACATCGCGCCCAACTACGACGCGACCATCACCCCGCGCATCATGACCGACCGCGGCGCGCAGCTGGGCACTGAGTTCCGCTGGCTGTACCCGGAAGGTCGCGGCGAGGTCTACGGCGAGTGGATGCCGACCGACAAGCTGCCCGGTCGCGAGCCCCGCGACTATCTCTTCTACCCCAATGGCCTGCCGATCCCCGGCGCGACCCTCCCCGAGGACGACCGCGGCCTGTTCCGGCTCAAGGCCCTGCACAACCTCGACGACAGCTGGTTCGGCGGCAACTGGCATGCGCGCGCCAACCTGGGTTGGGTGAGCGACACGCACTACCTGGACGACTTCAGCAACAGCCTGTTCGGTCGCTCGTCGTACTCCCTGGTCAGCACGGTCGGCCTCTACGGTCGTGGCCGCTACTGGGACGCGGGGCTGATGGCCGACCACCAGCAGCTCACCGACTACACCGTCAGCGAGTCCAGCCTGGCCTACGACCGGCTGCCACGGGCGTACCTGAACTGGTCGCAGCCCTTCGGCCGCTGGTTCGAGGCGGGCGTCAGCGCCGAGGCCGTGGGCTTCAGGCACGACGTCCGCAACGAAGGCAGCCGCCTGGACATCAAGCCCTATGTCAGCATGCCGCTGGAGGGGGACAGCTGGTTCCTGCGCCCCACGCTGGCCTGGCGCTACACCGCCTACGACCTGGACGACGATCTCGCGGCCGTCGCCGGCGACAAGTCGCCGAGCCGCAGCATGCCCATCTTCTCGGTCGATGCCGGGCTTTTCTTCGACCGCAGCACCGAGATCGGCGGCGAACGCTACCTGCATACGCTCGAGCCGCGGATCTACTACCTGAACGTCCCCTACCGGGACCAGACCGGCTTGCCCAGCTTCGATACCCGGCCGATGACCTACAGCTGGGGGCAGCTGTTCCGCGACAACCGCTACACCGGCGCCGATCGCCAGACCGACGCCAACCAGATCACCACCGCGCTGACCACGCGCCTGATCAGCGAGGACGACGGCCGCGAGCGCCTGGCCGCCAGCATCGGCCAGATCCAGTACCTGGACGACGTGCGCACCACCCTGGGGCGCGAACAACCCATCGAGAAGGGCAAGTCGGCCTGGATCGCCGACGTGAGCGTGTCGCCGAACGACCGCTGGAGCATCGACGCCGGTTACCAGTGGGACCCGAAGTTCCGTGGCGAGGACCTCGCCAGCCTGCGCGTGCGCTACCTGCTCGACAACAGCGGCGTGGTCAACCTGGGCTACCGCTACCGGCTCGATCCCAGCACCCGCGACGACCTGCTCGAGCAGGTCGATTTCTCCTTCCTCTACCCGGTCAACGAGAACTGGAGCCTGGTGGGGCGCTATTACTACTCGCTGCTGGACGACAAGCTGCTCGAGTCCATCGCCGGCGTGCAATGGGAAAGCTGCTGCCTGGCGGTGCGCCTGATCGCGCGGCGCTACATCCGCAATCGCGACGGCGACCTGAACGATTCCCTGCGCCTGGAGTTCGAACTCAAGGGCCTGGGCTCGGCCGGGCAGAAGACGGAGCGCGAGTTGCGCCGTGCTATCCTCGGCTATGACCGTGACGACCTGTACCTGGTCCCGCCGTCCCTCATCACCGACGACAACGTCGAATCGTCTCCTGATCCGATCCTATGAAGAAACTCCTTGCCTGTGCCCTCGCCGCGGCCCTGTCGGCGACCTCCGTCCAGGCCCAGCAGACGCCGCCTTCCAGCCAGACCCGGCCGATCGACAGCATCGTCGCCATCGTCGACGAGGACGTCGTGCTGCGCAGCGAGCTCGATCGGGCCATGCAGAACATCCTCTCGCAGTACGCCGGACGCGAGGCCCAGCTTCCGCCGCGCGACGTGCTCGAGCGGCAGGTCATCGAGCGCCTGGTGCTGCTGAAGCTGCAGGTCGCGCGCGCCGAGAGCTCGGGCGTGCGGGTCACCAACCAGGAGGTCGACCAGGCCCTGGCCAACATCGCCGGGCAGAACGGCATCAGCATCGACCAGCTGAACGCCCAGCTCGCCCGCGACGGCAGCACCTTCGACGAGTTCCGCACTTCGATCCGCGAGGAACTGCTCGTCCAGAAGCTGCGCCAGCGCTATGCCCAGAGCCGCGTTTCGGTCAGCGACGCCGAGATCGACGCGGCCATGGAGGCCCAGCAGGCCGGTGGCGTCCAGTACCACCTCGCGCACATCCTCGTCGCCCTGCCCGAAGGCGCGACGCCGGAGCAGATCAAGACCGCGCAAGGCAAGATCGACGGCATCAAGTCGCTGCTCGACCGGGGCGAGATGGACTTCGCGGCGGCTGCCGTGCGCTACTCCGACAGCCCCAACGCACTGGAAGGCGGCGACCTGGGCTGGCGCAGCAGCGACGAGATCCCCAGCGCCTTCGTGCAGATGGTCAGCCACATGAGTCCGGGCCAGGTCACCGACCCGCTCCGCGGCCCCAGCGGTTTCCAGCTGCTGCAGATGGTCGAGTCCCGCAACGCGAGCCAGGACACCAGTGGCCAGACCGTCACCCAGTACAAGGCCAGCCACATCCTGATCCGGGTCGACGAGCAGACCAGCGACGCCGAAGCCAAGGCGAAGATCGACACCCTCGCCGCGCGCCTCGCCGGCGGCGCCGATTTCGCCGAACTGGCCGGCCAGGAGTCGCAGGACCTCAACAGCAAGGTCCGCGGCGGCGACCTGGGCTGGTTCAACGCCGACGCCTTCGGGCTCGAGTTCGGCGGCCAGATCACCCGCCTCGGCGACGACGAAGTGTCCCAGCCCTTCCGTACCTCCAGCGGTTGGCACATCATCAAGCGGACCGGCTCGCGCCAGACCGACGTCAACGCGCAGAACAAGCGCAACCAGATCGCGGAGACCATCGGTCGCCGCAAGCTGGAAGACGAGTGGAACCGCTACCTGCGCGAACTGCGCGGCGAGGCCTACGTGGACATCCGGGTCGGACCGCAGGCCAGCGCGACCGACAACGCCACCGGCGGCTGAGATGCCCCCCGTGCCCCGGCTCGCGCTGGTGCCCGGCGAGCCGGCCGGCGTCGGGCCGGAGCTCTGCGTGCGGCTGGCCCAGCGCCCGCGCGACCACCACCTGACCGTCTTCGGCGACGCCGACGTCCTCGGCGAGGCCGCCCATCGCCTCGACCTGCCACTGCGACTGGTCGCCGGCCACGAGGCCGACGGGCAGCGTCCGGGGACCCTGGTCCTGCACGAGGTCGCCAACGCCGTGGCCAGCCGTCCCGGCGTCATCGAACCGCGCAATTCGCCCGCGGTCATCCAGGCCCTCGGCCAGGCTGCCGACGCCTGCCAGCAGGGCCGCTTCGACGGCCTGGTCACCGGTCCGGTGCACAAGGCGGCCATCAACGAAGGCGGCATCGCCTACACCGGGACGACCGAACTGCTGGCCGGACGGGCCGGCTGCGACGTGGTGATGATGCTCGCCAACGACATCGTCCGCGTGGCCCTGGCCACCACCCACCTGCCCCTGCGCGACGTGGCCACCGCGATCACCCGTCCGGGCCTCGAACGCACCCTGCGCCTGCTGCATGCCGCCCTCCAGGGCGATTTCGCCATCGCCGAGCCGGTGATCGCCGTGCTCGGGCTCAACCCGCATGCCGGCGAGGCTGGCCACCTGGGCCGCGAGGAGATCGAAACGATCGAACCGGTGATGGCCCGGCTCCGGGGCGAAGGCATGCACCTGGTGGGCCCCCTGCCCGCCGACACGGCCTTCCTGCCGGCCAAACTGCGCGGCTTCGACGCCGTGCTCGCGATGTACCACGACCAGGGCCTGCCGGTGCTCAAGTACAGCGGCTTCGAACAGGCCGTCAACATCACCCTGGGCCTGCCCTATCCGCGCGTCGCGGTGGACCACGGCACCGCACTGGAGCTGGCCGGCAGCGGCCGGGCCGACCCGTCCAGCCTGTTCGCCGCCGCCGACGCCTGCGCCGCCTTCGCCCGCGCCCGCCTGGACGCACGCACGACCGGGGATCCCCGATGAACCGACGATCCGGCCACGACTACCGCGGCCCCCGCACCGAGGCCAGACCCGCTGCGAAGGGCTTCGCCGCCGAAGCGAAGAAGCACCTGGGCCAGCACTTCCTGCACGAGCGCGGCATCATCGACAAGATCGTGCACGCGGTGGACCCGCGCCCCGACGACCGCCTGGTCGAGATCGGCCCTGGCCAGGGCGCGATCACCTTCCCGCTGCTGGACCGGCACGGGCGACTGACCGTGATCGAGTTCGACCGCGACCTGATCTTCCCCCTCACCGAGGCGGCGCGCGCACACGGCACCCTGCGGATCATCCACCGCAATGTCCTGGACGTGGACTTCACCGCGCTGGCCGGCGAGGAAGGCCCGTTGCGCCTGGTCGGCAACCTGCCCTACAACCTGTCCTCGCCGATCCTGTTCCACGCGCTGGAGCATGCCGCCGTCATCCGCGACATGACCTTCATGCTGCAGAAGGAAGTCGTCGACCGCATGGCGGCCGGTCCCGGCAGCAAGACCTATGGCCGACTGAGCGTGATGCTCCAGGCCAGCTGCGAGGTCGTGCCCCTGTTCAACGTCCCGCCGGGCGCCTTCAGCCCGCCGCCCAAGGTCGACTCGGCGGTGGTGCGGCTGGTGCCCCGGCCCGCCGGCAGCATCGGCATCGACGATCCGGTCCGCTTCGCCGCCGTCGTGCGCGACGCCTTCGGCCAGCGCCGCAAGACCCTGCGCAACGCCCTCTCGCAACAGTGTAGCGCCGCCGAGATCGAAGCCGCCGGGATCCGACCCGACCTGCGTGCCGAACAGCTCGAGGTCGCCGATTTCATCCGCCTCGCCAACCGTCTCCACGACTGAACGCCCCTCCGGCGCGCCCAGCTCATCGCCCGCGCCGCGCCGGGTACACTGTCACCATGAATCCCCCGACCGAATACGTCTTCGACATCGAAGTCGCCACCCGCTACCTCGACGACCAGTCCGAACCCGACCAGGACCGCTACGTCTTCGCCTATACCATCAACATCCGCAACCGCGGCTCGATGCCCGCGCGCCTGGTCGCCCGCCACTGGATCATCACCGATGCCAACGGCAAGGTGCAGGAGGTCGAGGGCGAGGGCGTGGTCGGCGAACAGCCCTGGCTGCAGCCGGGCGAGAACTTCGAGTACACCTCCGGCGCCATGCTCGAGACCGACCTGGGCACGATGGAGGGGCACTACCGGATGCTCGCCGACGACGGCACCCACTTCGACGCCCCCATCCCCGCCTTCACCCTGACCGTGCCGCGCACGCTGCACTGAGGGGAGGCCAGGATGAGCATCTGGGCCATCGGCGACCTGCAGGGTTGCTACGACGCCACCCAGCGCCTGCTGGAGAAGATCGCGTTCGACCCGGCCCGCGACCGGCTGTGGTTCTGCGGCGACCTGGTCAACCGCGGCGGCCAGTCCCTGGAAACCCTGCGCCTGGTGCACTCGCTGCGCGAGCAGAGCGTCGTGGTCCTGGGCAACCACGATCTGTCCCTGCTCGCGATCGGGCAGCGCAGCGAGGAAGAGCAGCGCAAGGTCAATCCGGACCTGCAACGCGTGGTGCTCGCCGAGGACCGCGACACCCTGCTCGACTGGCTGCGCATGCAGAAGCTCTGCCACCTCGACCGCAAGCTGGGCTGGATGATGGTGCATGCCGGCCTGGCGCCGAAGTGGACGCCGGCGATGGCCGAGCGCCACGCGCGCGAGGTCGAGCAGAAGCTGCAGGGCGACCAGTTCCGCCGCCTGCTCAAGAACATGTACGGCGACGGCCCGGTCTGGAACCCGCGCCTGACCGGCACCGACCGCCTGCGCGCGATCATCAACATCATGACCCGGCTGCGTTACTGCACGCCGCGCGGCCGCATCTCGTTCGAGGAAAAGGGCACCCCCGGCACCCAGCCCGCGGGCCTGTACCCGTGGTTCGAGGTGCCCGGCCGCGCCGAGCGCGACCTCAAGATCGTCTGCGGGCACTGGTCGACGCTGGGCCTGTTCATGGGCTACGGCGTGCACGCGCTGGACACCGGCGCGGTATGGGGCGGCAAGCTCACCGCGCTGCAGCTCGACGGCGAGGACGTGCGGATCGTGCAGGTGCCCGGTCGCGACCAGCCCGCGCCGCCGCCGCGCCAGCGCCAGAAACCCCGCAACGAGCGCGGCCCGCGCAGATAGGCGCCGCTGCGCGCGCCGCCTGCCCGCCTACGCCGGCAGGCGCTCGTAGTCCACGAACGCGTAGTCGAAGGCGTTGCGATCGTCGGCGCGATGCGACTCGCGGGCGGTGATGCGCCAGTGCGCGGGATCGAAGCGCGGGAAGAAGGCGTCGGCGCCCTCGACTTCGGTGTCCACGTGGGTGAGCCGCAGGCGCGCCGCCAGTGGCAGGCACAGCGCATACACCTCGCCCCCGCCGATGACGGACAGCTGCCCGGCGGCATCGACCGCGGCGATCGCCCGGGCCTCGTCCACGCTGGCCACCGCCTGCATGCCCTCGAACGGCACCCGGCCGCCGCGGGTCAGCACCAGGTTGCGACGGCCCGGCAGCGCGCGCCCCAGGGACTCGGCGGTGCGTCGCCCCATCAGCAGCGGATGGCCCAGGGTGATCGCCTTGAAGCGCTTGAGGTCCGCCGGCAGCCGCCAGGGGAGGTCGTTGTCGCGACCGATCGCCTGGCGGCGATCGAGCGCGGCCACCAGGACCAGGTCGACCGCGTCGCCGGCGCTCAAACCGCCACCGGCGCCTTGATCGCCGCCTGCGGCGCGTAGCCTTCGATGGCGATGTCCTCGTAGCGGAACGCGAACAGGTCCTCGACCGCCGGATTGAGCACGAGCCTGGGAAGCGCCCCCGGCGTGCGCGACAACTGCTCGCGGGCCTGCTCGAAATGGTTGGAGTACAGGTGGGCATCGCCCAGGGTATGCACGAAGTCGCCCACGCCCAGCCCGCAGACCTGGGCGACCATGTGCGTGAGCAAGGCATAGCTGGCGATATTGAACGGCACGCCGAGGAAGATGTCGCCACTGCGCTGGTACAGCTGGCAGCTGAGCTTGCCGTCGACCACGTAGAACTGGAACAGCGCATGGCAGGGCATCAGCGCCATGTCGGGCAGCTGGGCGACGTTCCAGGCCGACACCACCAGGCGGCGCGAATCGGGGTTGCGGCGGATCTCGTCGACCACCCAGCGGATCTGGTCCACCTCGCCGCCGCGTCCGTCCGGCCAGTGGCGCCACTGGTGGCCGTAGACCGGGCCGAGCTCGCCGTTGGCGTCGGCCCACTCGTCCCAGATCGACACCTTGTGGTCCTTGAGGTACCCGATGTTGGTGTCGCCCTGCAGGAACCACAGCAGTTCGTGCACGATCGAGCGCAGGTGCAGCTTCTTGGTCGTCACCAGCGGGAAGCCCTTGGCGAGGTCGAAGCGCATCTGCCAGCCGAACACGCTGCGCGTGCCGGTGCCGGTGCGATCGCCCTTGTCCGAGCCTTCCTCGAGGACGTGGCGCAGCAGGTCGAGGTACTGGCGCATCGCTTACTCCTGGACCGGGGCAGCGGGACGGGGCTCGAGGACCGGCGCGCGGCGCGAGCGCCACAGCCAGTACAGGCCCACGAGGATCAAGGGCGTGCTGAGCACCTGGCCCATGGTCAGCCAGCCGAAGGCGAGGTAACCCAGTTGCGCGTCGGGCACGCGCACGAACTCCACCAGGAAGCGGAAACACCCGTACATCAGCGCGAACAGGCCCGACACGGCGTAGCGCGGCCGCGGCCGGCTGGAGAACCACCACAGCACGACGAACATCGCCAGGCCCTCGAGCGCCGCCTGGTACAGCTGCGAGGGGTGGCGCGCGAACACGTCGAGGCTGCCGCTGGCGTGCAGTTCGCGCAGGCGCTCGGCGGACATCGAGGCGAAGGGCTGCGGCAGGCTGCCGGGGAAGACCACGCCCCAGCCGGCGTCGGTCGGCTTGCCCCACAACTCGCCGCCGATGTAGTTGCCCAGGCGACCGAAGCCGAGTCCCGGCGGCACCAGCGGTGCCACGAAGTCCATGACGTCGAAGAAGTGCAGGCGATGCCGGCGCGACCACCACAGCCCCGCCACGAGCACGCCGATCAGACCCCCGTGGAAACTCATGCCGCCTTCCCAGACCCGGAACAGCATCAACGGATCTTCCAGCAAGGCCTCGAAGGCATAGAAGAAGACGTAGCCCAGGCGACCGCCCAGGACCACGCCCAGCATGCCGTAGAACAGCAGGTCGCCGAAGCCCTGTTCATCGACCCCGGGCAGTCGTCCGGCACGGATGCGGCGGCGGCCGAGCCACCAGGCGGTGGCGAAGCCGAGCAGGTACATGATCCCGTACCAGTGGACGCTCAACGGACCGATGTGGAAGGCGATCGGGTCGATCTGGTGCAGGACGGTCATGCGCGACAACGGCTCCGGAAGGGACGACGCGTCCTATTGTGCCCGAGCCGGGTCCGCTTCTGGGCCGGATGCCGACCCTCTGGCCCCACGCGGTTCATAGCAGGTGCGGATCGTCGGGCAGTTCGTTGGCATCGGCGGCATCGGCGGCGCGGGGAAAGTGCATCGCCACCAGGTCGGACATCGCCTCGATGCCGGCGACCACCGCCATTTCGGGCTCGCCCGCCCGCATCCGCGCTTCCACCGCCTCGCAGACCCCGCGCCACTGGGCCTCGCTGACGCGCCCGTCGTAGCCGCGATCGGCAACGATCTCGATGCGGTGTTCGGCCAGCAGCAGGTACAGCAGGACGCCGTTGTTGCCCGCGGTGTCCCACACCCGCAACCGCGCGAACACCTCGTGCGCACGGCTGCGGGCGTCGGCCCCGCTCCACGCCGCCGCCGCCGACAGCGCGGACTCGACCGCGAAGCAGATCTCGCCATGGTGACGCCGCTCGCCGTCCACCACCGCCTGCGTGATCCGCGACAGCGAGGCGGCCGGGAACAGGTGCCGGGCGTCCGCCGCGAACAGGTGCCGTACCAGTCGTTTCAGGCGTTCCATGGCGACCTCACCAGCTCCCGGAGGCGCCGCCGCCTCCGCTCATGCCACCGCCGCCGGACCAGCCGCCCCCGCCGCCCCCGGACCCGCCCCAGCCGCCGGACGACGAACCGCCGCCGAATCCGCCCCAGCCGCTGTCGCGGGCGAAACGGCCGCCGCGCCCGCCCCCGGCGCTGGCGCTCGCCAGGCCGATGAAGAAGCCCAGCACCGCCCCGACCCCGCCGACCAGCATCGCCGAGGACAGCAGCCACGCGATGCCGCCGGAGAGGGCTCCCCCCAACAGGCCCCGCGGGAACGTCGGCACGCGGCGGAAGATCGCCCGCGCCAGCTGGGCGACGACGAAGGCCGCGAACAGCGCGCCCAGCCAGTTGCCGCCACTGCCGCCGTCGTCGCGACGGTCCGCCATCGGCGCGGGCAGCGGCTCGCCCTCGACCAGGCCGGCGAGGACGCGGGAGGCCTCGTCCACGCCACCGGCGAAGTCGCCGGCGCGGAAACGCGGCACCAGGTACTCCTGGATCACGCGGTGGGCGGTGGCATCGGGGATCGCGCCTTCCAGGCCGTAGCCGACTTCGATGTGGACGCGACGGTCGTCCTTGGCCACGACCAGGAGCACGCCATCGTCCACGCCCTTGCGACCCAGTTGCCATTGCTCGAACACCCGCACCGCGTACTGCGCGATGTCCTCCGGCGCGGTGGTCGGGACCATCAGCACCTGCAGCTGGCTGCCCTTGGCGTCCTGCAATGCCCGCGCGCGGGCCTCCAGCGCCTGCCGCGTCGCGGCGTCCAGGGTGCCGGTGGTGTCGACCACCGGTCCGTCGAGCGACGGCACCGGCGCCAGGGACTGCGCAGACGCCGCGGACTGCAGCACCAGGAACAGGCCGAGGATCGCGAGCAGGCGGGCGATGCCCGGCAGGCGCGTGCCGGTCACGCGCGCTCAGCCGCCGGCGGGTGCGTCGCGGCCGAAATCGACCGCGGGCGCCTGCTGGATCGCGGCTTCGTCCTCGACGCTGAAGTTCGGCTTGGGCTTGTAGCCGAAGACCATCGCGGTGAGGTTGGTCGGGAACTGGCGGATGTAGGTGTTGTAGTCCTGCACGGCCTGGATGTAGCGCTGGCGCTCGACGCTGATGCGGTTCTCGGTGCCCTCGAGCTGGGCCTGCAACTGCAGGAAGTTCTGGTCGGCCTTGAGCTGCGGGTAGGCCTCGCTGACCAGCAACAGGCGGCCGATCGCGCTCTGCAGCTGGGCCTGGCCCTGCTGGAAGCGTTCGACCGATGCAGGGTCGTTGGCGTCGACGTTGATGCTGCCGACCCGGGCGCGCGCCTCGGCGACTTCGGTGAAGACCGCCTCCTCGTGCTCGGCGTAGCCCTTCACCGTCGCGACCAGGTTGGGCACCAGGTCGGCGCGCCGCTTGTAGACATTGAGGACCTGCGACCAGGCGGCCTTCACCGCCTCGTCCTTCTGCTGGATGGTGTTGTAGCCGCAGCCGCTCAGCGACAGTGCGACGACGAGCAGCAGGAAAGTCCGGAGGACCCCCGACGGAAAACGGACCGGTGGGACGGCGCGCGGGACGGCCATGGCGGTGTTCCTGGATGGGCGGGACTGCGCACGATTGCACCACTGCCGTGAGCGCCGCGCAACGCCGGCACCCACCCCGCCCTCACGCGGCCTTCACTTCTCCAACGAAGGAAACGGGAGGCTCAGGTGCGACCGAGCCGTTCCTGTTCGCGACGCTTGGCCCACAGGTTGAGGCACTCGACCAGGGCCGAGAAGCCCATCGCGCCATAGATGTACCCGCGCGGGATGTGCTGCTCGAAGCCATCGGCGATCAGGTACACGCCGACCAGCACGATGAAGGCCAGGGCGAGCATCTTGATCGTGGGATTGTTGTCGATGAACTGGCCCAGCGGCCGGGCGGCCAGGAGCATGACGCCGACCGCCAGCAGGATCGCCACCACCATGATCACGCGCTGGTCGGCCAGCCCCACGGCCGCGATGACCGAGTCGAGCGAGAACACGATGTCGATCACCGCGATCTGCGCGATCACCATGCCGAACGACGCCGCGGGCCGCGTGTGCACGTCCTCGGAGTCAGGCTCGCCGTGGACCAGGTCGCGGATTTCCATGCCGCCCTTCACCAGCAGGAAGCCGCCACCGACGATCAGCACCAGGTCGCGGACCGAAATGCCCTGGCCGAAGACGTGGAACAGGTCGTGTGTCAGCCCCGCCAGCCAGGCGAGCGTCAGCAGCAGGCAGATGCGCGAAACGCAGGCCACCGCGATGCCGAACTTGCGCGCGACCTCGCGTCGCTGCACCGGCAGCTTGCTGACCGCGATGGAAATGAACACCAGGTTGTCGATGCCCAGCACGATCTCGATGGCACTGAGGGTGAAGAGCGTGATCCAGGCATTCGGATCGGTCAGCAGTTCAATCACGGGGCGTCCGCGGGGTTCGTCCGGCAGGGCCGCCCATTCTAGAACAGCCGCGGCAGGAGGATGCCTCCCCAGACCAGGAGTACGTTCATCATCACCACGAAGACCGCCGCCGAACCCATGTCCTTGGCCCGGCCGGCCATGAAGTGGTGTTCGTCGCCGAAACGGGCGATGACGGCCTCCACGGCGGAATTGAGCAGTTCCACGCTGAGCACCAGCAGCATCGAGCCGACCAGCAGCACGCCCTCGACCGGGGTCCGGGCCAGCCAGGCCGCCAGCGGCGCCAGCACCACGAACAGGCAGACCTCCAGGCGGAAGGAGGACTCGTGAAGCCAGGCGGCCTTCAGTCCCTGCATCGACCAGACGGTGGCCTTCATGATGCGGCGCGGGCCGCGCGGCAGGTGTCCGAATTCATCGGCCATGGGGTACGGACCTCCTGGGGTCGGGCATGGGGGCGATACGCCGGATGCAGGCCGCGCGCGGCGCGGCGCCGGCCACGGCGGGCAATTCTGCCACAGCCGCATGACCGGCCGCCGTCGCGGGCGGCGCGCGATCACTCGGCTTCGTGGATCGCGGTGCCGCGGCTGCCGTCGGGCCGGATCCAGCCGCGGAACATACTCCCGGTGTTGAACGGCATGGCGATGTTGCCGTCGCGGTCCAGGGCGATGGCCCCGCCGTCGCCCCCGGCGTCGGTGACGATGCGGTTGACCACTTCTTCGGCGGCGGCGTCCAGGCGATCGCCGCGGTAGGCCACGCGGGCGCAGATGTCATGGGCGACCGCATTGCGGATGTAGTACTCGCCCCAGCCGGTGCCGGAGACGCCGCAGCCCGCATCGGCCCAGGTGCCCGCGCCGATGACGGGCGCATCGCCCACTCGCCCGAAACGCTTGTTGGTCATGCCGCCGGTGCTGGTCCCGGCGGCGATATGGCCGTGGCGGTCCAGGGCGACCGCGCCCACGGTGCCGAAATAGGCCGGCGCGTCGTCGCCGGCGATCCCGGCACTGGTCTGTTGCGCCTTCTCCAGCGCGCGGCGGCGGTGTTCGGTGTCGAACCAGCTGTTGTCCACGCGCTCGAGCTCCGGGCGCGTGTCGGCGAAGGCCTCGGCGCCCGCGCCGGCCATCATGACGTGCGGACTGTGCTCCATGACCGCCCGCGCGAGCAGGATCGGGCTGCGGACCGTGGTCACGCCCGCCACCGCCCCGGCGCGCCGGGTGTGACCCTCCATCAACGAGGCATCGAGTTCGTGGCCGCCGACGGCGTTGAAGACCGCACCCTTGCCTGCGTTGAAGCGTGGCGACTCCTCCAGCACGCGGATCGCCGCCTGCACCGCGTCCAGGGCGGCCCCGCCATCGGCAAGCACGGCATTGCCCGCGTCCAGCGCCTGGTCCAGCGTGGCGTGGATCTCGCGAAGGTCATCGTCGCTGAGCGACTCGCGCGGCACGAAGCCCGCGCCGCCGTGGATCACCAGGGCGGTCCTGCCTGCCTGCGGCGGCCCAGGGGCGTCTTCGGCCCGTGCATTCATCGCCATCACCATGGACGACACCAGCAACAACGTGGACAACATACGACGCATCGGACCCTCCCGCCCAGGCGCAAGACACCAGGTCCCGAGCATACCGCGGCGAGCGACCGCCTACTGCTGCCGCAACGCCTCGATCGGGTCCAGTTGCGAGGCCTTTCGCGCAGGGTAGTAGCCGAAGAACAGGCCGGTCGCCACGGAGAAGCCGGCCGCCAGCGCGATCACCTGGCCGTTGAGCGCGACCGGCAGCGAACCCATGCGCCCCACCAGCAGGGCTCCGGCAATGCCGATGACGATGCCCAGCGCGCCTCCGACCAGGGAAATCAGCATGGCCTCGGCCAGGAACTGGCGTCGCACGTCCGACGGCCCGGCGCCGACCGCCATGCGCAGGCCGATCTCGCGGATGCGCTCGGTCACCGAGACCAGCATGATGTTCATGATGCCGATGCCGCCGACCACCAGCGAGATCGTCGCCACCGCACCCAGCAGCAAGGACATCAGGCGCGTGGTGGCGGTGCGCGTCTCGATGATCTCGGCGATGTTGCGGACACGGAAATCATCCTCCGCCCCGGGCTGGATGCGATGGCGCTGGCGCAGGAGCGCCTCGACCTCCCCCTGCACGTAGCCCAGGTCGTCGGCACGGGTCACGCCCAGGGTGATCTGCTGCACCGCGCCGGGCGGCAGCGCCATCGCACCCATCAGGCGGCGGCGACTGGTCTCCAGCGGCACCAGCAGCACGTCGTCCTGGTCCTGGCCCCAACCGCCCTGGCCCTTGGGCTTGAGCGTGCCGACGACGGTGAAGGGCACCCGGCCCAGGCGCACCGTCTGGCCCACCGGGTCCTCGTCGCCGAACAGCTCGCGGCGCACCGTGTCGCCCAGGATCACCGACTTGGCGGCCGTGCCGTAGTCGCGCGGCTCGAAGACGGCGCCGCTGGCGATCTCCCAGCCTTCGATCGGGAAGAAGTCGGCCTGTACGCCCTGCCATTGGCTGGACCAGTTGTTCTCGGCGAACACCACCTGGGTGCCACCACGCAGCGAAGCGGCGACGTACTGCACCTCGGGGATGTCCTGGCGGATGGCGTCGGCATCATCCTCGTCGATGGTGAAGTAGCTGCTGGCGCTCATGCGCGCGCCGCCCGGGCCGCGCCCGGCGCCGGGGCTGATGTCGAGGCGGTTGGACCCCAGGCCCGACACCAGCTTGTCGATCTCGGCCTGCGTGCCCTGCCCCACCGACACCATCACGATGACGGCGGCGATGCCGATGATCACGCCCAGCGAGGTCAGCGCGCTGCGTACCCAGTTGCCGCGCAGGGCGAACACCGCGGTGCGCAGGACTTCCAGGAAGTTCATGGGCGCCCCCCCGCCGCTGCGCGGGCCTGCTCGTGCAGCGCGCCGTCGTGCATCTCCAGCACGCGGTCGCAATGCTCGGCCACGCCCGGGTCGTGCGTGATCAGCACGACGGTCTGCCCTTCCGCCTGCAGGCGCTTGAACAGGCCCAGGATCTCCTCGCCGGTATGGCTGTCGAGGGCGCCGGTCGGCTCGTCGGCGAGCAGCAACGCCGGTCGGTTGACCAGCGCGCGGGCGATGGCCACGCGTTGCTGCTGTCCGCCCGACAACTCGCTGGGGCGGTGGCCTTCGCGCGCGGCCAGGCCGACCGAGTCCAGCGCCTCGCGCGCGCGCCGCAGGCGCTCGGGACGCGGCACGCCGGCGTAGCCCATCGGCATGGCCACGTTCTCCAGCGCGCTCATGCGGCTGAGCAGGTTGAAGCCCTGGAACACGAAACCGATGGTCTCCAGCCGCAGGCGCGCCCGCGCCTCGGCATCGAGGGTCGCGACATCCACCCCCTTGCACAGGTACTGGCCGCTGCTGGGGGTGTCCAGGCAGCCGATGAGGTTCATCAGCGTCGACTTGCCCGAACCCGAGGGCCCCATGATCGAGACCAGCTCGCCGGCGTCGATGCGCATGTCCACGTCATGCAGGGCCACCACCTCGGCCGGCGTGCCGGGCGAGTAGACCTTGCCCAGCGCGCGCGTTTCGATGACGGTGGCGCTCATGGCGCGCTGCGCGTCCGGCCGGTGATCACGACTTCGCCCTCGGCGACCGGGCCCGACACCTCGCTGAAGCTGCCATCGCTCGCGCCCACGCGGACCATCACCGCGACCGGGGTGCCGTCGCGCAGCAGGTACAGCGGCGCCCGGCGCGCGCCCAGCAGGGCGCCGATGGCCGCGTTCCAGCGCGCCTTGCGGTCGTCGTCGAGCAGGGCAGTGAAGTCGGCGAACTGCTGCGCGAAGCGCTCCTGGATCCGCTGCCGCATCGCGCCGCTCATCCCGCCCGAGCCACTGGCCGCCGGCGGACGCCCACCCGGTCCGCCGCCGAACAGGACGCTGCGACCGCCACCGCCCTCCGCGGAGGGGGCGGCCGCCTGGCGGGAGGCGCGCTGCGCCTGCAGCCGCTCGAGGGCCGCATCGAAGGCCGCCTGCTGGGCGGCGTCGAGCCCGAGCGACGCGGCGATGCGCGGCAACGCGTCCTGCATCCCGCCGCCCGCACCACCGCCGGTCGCCGGCGCCGCGATCTCGCCCTCGTCCGGCCGGAAGCGCAGGGCGGCATTGGCGACCCGCAGCACGTCCTCGCGATGGTTGACCTCGATCTCCGCATTCGCGGTCATGCCAGGCAACAGGGACTGGTCGGCATTGTCCACCGACACCACCACCGGATAGGTGATGACGTTGTTGGTGTTGGTCGCCGACAGCCGGACCTGCTGCACCTCGCCGCGGAACTGTCGGTCGGGGAAGGCGTCGACGGTGAACGACACGCCCTGCCCCGCGCGCACCTGGCCGATGTCGGCCTCGTCGATCGCCAACACGATCTCCATCTTCGACAGGTCCTCGGCGATCTGGAACAGTACCGGTGCCTGCAGGCTCGCCGCGACCGTCTGCCCGGGTTCGACCGAACGCGTCAGCACCACGCCGTCGACCGGCGAGCGGATGACCGCCCGGTCCAGGTTGAGCTGGGCCGTGCGCGTGGATGCGATCTGCTGTTCGATCTGCGCGCGCGCCGCCTGCACCTGCGCCCGGGCCTGGTCGCGCGCGGCGCGAGCCAGGTCGGCATCGCTGCGGGCCACCAGCTGGCGGCCGACCAGCTCGCTCTTGCGCGTGTAGTCGGCCTCGGCGTTGCGCAGGGCGGCTTCGGCGGTCGCGAGCGCGGCGCGGGCATTGGCCACGGCCGCGGCGCCCTGGGCGATCTGCGCTTCGTACGTGCTGGGGTCGATGCGGGCGATCACCTGGTCCTTGCGGACGCGGTCGTTGTAGTCGGCCAGCACTTCGGTGAGCTGCCCGGAGATCTGGCTGCCGACATCCACGGTGGAGATCGCCGACAGGCTGCCGGTGGCCGAGATGCCCACGCGGATGTCGCCGCGATCGACGGTGACCGTCCGGTACGCGCCCTCGGCCGTTTCGGCGCCGCGGTGCTGCCAGGCGTAGAAGCCAGCGCCCAGGACCAGCAGCGGGACCAGCAGCCAGGCGGCCCGCTTGCCCCGGGCCGGGGTGCGCACGGGGCGGGACGGAGCGGAGTGTCGGTTCATTCGGTCGGTCGATGGTGGAGGGAGACCCTTGCGACAACGCGCGCGCCGCAGCCGCGTTGACGCGGCCCTGACACGAGCATGCCACGGGGTTCAGGCAACGAAGCGGATCGTCGCGGTCGTGCCCTTGCCCGGCTCGCTGAAGAGCTGCACGGGCCAGCCAAAGCGCTCGCCGAGGCGCCGGACGATGGACAGGCCCATGCCCTTGCCCTCCTCGCGCTCGGGGTCGGCACGGTAGAACGGGTCGAACGCGCGTCCCAGCGTGCCGGCGTCCATGCCGATGCCGGTGTCGCGCACTTCGATGCCGTCGGGCGACACGCGTACTTCGATGTGCCCGCTTTCGGTGAAGCGCGCGGCATTGCCCAGCAGGTTGCCGAGCATGACGTTGAGCACGTTCGGCGGGGCGTAGAGCCGCGGGCCGCCCTGGTCGACGATGGTCACGTCCACCGGCTTGCCCTTGAGCAGCGGCTGGATGCGATCCACCTCGTGGTGGACGACGTCCATCACGTCGAACTCTTCGCTCTGCGGCGCGATCTCGGCTTCCCGGGCGAGGATCAGGAACGCTTCGATCACCGCCTCCATGTCGCGCCCGGCGCGCTGCACGCGGGCCAGCGAACGCTGGGCCTGCGGCGAGGCCGAGGGGTCTGCCAGCATCAGGTCGGTCGCCACCCGGATCACGGTCAGGGGGGTGCGAAGTTCATGGCTGGCGTCGCGCGTGAAGTCGCGCTCGCGGGCGACGAAGGCCTCCACGCGGCCCGCCAGGCCACGCAGGGCGCGCGCCAGCGAGCGCACCTCCCGGCCCGAATCCACCGGCAGCGCGGTCGCCGAGATCGCCTCGGTGTCGGGCGCGCGGGGATCCCACCGGGCCACCACGTTGGCCAGCCAGCTGACCGGCGAGACCAGTCGCTTGGAGGTCCGGTAGCTCAGCCATGAGATGACCGCGATCGTCAGCATGGACAGCAACAGGCAGGCCAGGCCGGTGAGCAGGATCGCAAGTTCGACGTCGCCGGGCGTCAGCCGGAAGTAGACGACGCCCTCCGGGCGCCTGTCCACGTAGAACGTCGTGTGCCGCAGCGGCATCCAGTGCAGCCCCGCCGACATGTCGCGCACGTCGGCGGGCAGGGCGGGATCGAGCCGCCCCCCGGTGTCGAGGAAGCTCTCCATCGTGGAGGTCATCGGCAGCGGGTGGTCCGGATTGCGCGCGCGCTGCGTCCAGAACGTATCCGCCTCGGCCTGCATGCGATGGTCGAGCACCGCGTGCCGGACCAGCAGGCCGAGCACGACCGCGCCGCCGGCGATCAGCAGGCCGCTGATCAACGCATGCAGGATGAACACCAGTTTGATCTGGCGGTGCAGTCCGTGGGCCATGTCGGGAAGCCGGCGAGCGCCGCGCTCAGTCCGGCGACTGCGTGATGTCGGCGATCCGATATCCCGCGCTCTGCACGGTATGCAGCAACTGTTTGTCGAAGGGCTTGTCGATGGTCTTGCGCAGGTTGTAGAGATGGCTGCGCAGGGTATCGGAATCGGGCAGGCCATTGCCCCAGATCTCGCGCTCGATCTCCTGGCGGCTCACCACGCGCGGCGACTCGCGCATCAGGATCGTCAGCAGGCGAAGGCCGATGGGCGACAGTTGCAGCTCGTTGCCGCCGCGGGTGACGCGCAGGCTGGCGGGGTCGAGCACGAGGTCGGCGACCTTCAGCACCTCGCCGCCCACCTGGCGGCGCTCGCGGCGGATCAGTGCGCGCAGGCGGGCCTCGAGCTCCTGGATCGCGAAGGGCTTGGTCAGGTAATCGTCGGCGCCGACGGACAGGCCGTTGAGCTTCTCGTCGAGCGTGTCGCGGGCAGTCAGCATCAGCACCGGCGTGGACTTGCGCGCTTCCTCGCGCAGCTTCTTGCAGACCTCCAGGCCGTCCATGCGCGGCAGCATCAGGTCCAGCACGATGACGTCGTAGCTGTTGTCGGTGGCCAGCCGGTAGGCATCCAGGCCATCGGCGGCGTAGTCGACCTCGAAGCCGCGGCCTTCGAGATACTCGCCCACCATCTCGGAAATATTGCGGTTGTCCTCGACGATCAGGACCAGACCGCCCTCACGTGTACCCTGCATATGGGAAACCCCTCGCTTCAGTTTCGTGAAGGCTGCGGGAGACGCAGTGGATATCCCGTGAAAGCGTTGCCCGAACAGGGGGGCTTTCCCTGCTGGCAGATGAACATGCGGCGGACGACTGCCAGCCCCGGCGATGAAACGCCTGAAAACGTGACGCAAATCTCAAAATTTGATCCGGCCGCGCAGGATGTCGACGAACATCACCCAGTCGCCCGCGAAGGAATAGAACGGATGGCGGAACGTCGCCGGGCGGTTCTTCTCGAAGAAGAAGTGCCCGACCCACGCGAATCCGTAGCCGCAGGCGAGCGCGGCGAGCAGCCACCACGCATTGCCGCGCACCAACGCCGTCGCCAGCAGCACCAGCACCCCGCAACTGCCGATGAAGTGCAGTCGCCGACTGGTGCGGTTGGCATGCTCGCCCAGGTAGAAGGGATAGAACTCGCGGAAGCTGGAATAACGCATGCCGGCCGCCTCAGCCGAGCTCGAGCACGGTTTCGGGTGCGTTGCGCCCCGCCTCGCCATAGCGCAGGCGCGCGGTGAGGCGGCTCAGCTGTCCGTGGCTTTGCAGCAGCGGCTTGACCCGGGCGAGGATGCGGTCGGCATCGGGGCCGTACATGAAGAAGGTGCCGTCGCTGCCGTCCTCGGCGATCTCGTGCCCGTCGTACTCGCCGTCGCCGCTGTCGCCCAGTGCCGCGCGCAGCTGCTCCCCCAACTCGGCCAGCGGCCCGGTGTCGGGGGATCCGTACTGGAACGAGACGATGACGGCGTGCTCGCCGTTTTCCGCAGTACCGCGCTTGCCGAACCACCTGGACCACCAGCCCATACGTTCCTCCTAGCGCCCTGCGCGCATCGCGGCCTTCATTCCAGCGCCTTGACCCGTGCCCAGTACGCATCCTGCGCGTCCAGCGCCAAGTTCTCAAGTCGCTCGCCGTCGGCGGCCGCCAGGGCCTCCATGGCGCGGAAGCGTCGCTCGAACTTCAGGTTGGCGCGGCGCAACGCCGTGCCCACGTCGACCGCGCCATGCCGGGCGACATTGGCGCAGACGAACAGCATGTCGCCGATTTCCTCCTCCAGTCGCGCCTGCGCGGCGGGATCGGACGGGCGGGCCCGCAGGCACTCGAACTCGGCGCGGACCTCCTCGATCTCCTCGGCCAGTTTGGCCAGCACCGGCGCGATGCCGGGCCAGTCGAAGCCGACGCGGGCGGCGCGCTTCTGCAGTTTCACTGCGCGCTGCCATTCGGGCAGGCCGCGGGCGATGCCCGCCAACGCCGAAGCATCGGCCTCGCCGCGTGCGTCGCGCTCGCGTTGCTTGAGCGCCTCCCAGGCCACGGTCTGCCCGGCGGCGTCGCCGACTTCGTCGTCGCCGAAGACATGCGGGTGCCGGCGCACCATCTTGTCGCTGATGGCGGCCACCACGTCGGCGAAGTCGAAGGCACCCTGCTCCTCCGCCATGCGCGCATGGAAGACCACCTGCAGCAGCAGGTCGCCCAGCTCGTCCTTGAGGTCGTCCAGGTCGCCGCGATCGATCGCGTCGGCCACTTCATAGGCCTCCTCGACGGTGTACGGGGCGATCGAGGCGAAATCCTGTTCGACGTCCCAGGGGCAGCCATCGACCGGATCGCGCAGGGCACGCATGATCGCCAGCAGGCGACAGATGTCGCCGGGCGCCAGGCCGGTCTCCACGTCTGCGTCCCGCGGCGGGCCGGCCATGCTCAGGCGCCCAGCCAGTCGCGCCAGGGCAGGGACAGGTCGCCCAGGGCGACGAACTCGCCGTTGAGGATGGTGTCGCGCTGGTTGTAGCGGAACGGCCGTCCCTGCAGGTCGAGCACCGCGCCGCCGGCGCCTTCCAGCACGCACTGCGCGGCGGCGGTATCCCACTCGCTGGTCGGGCCGAAGCGCGGGTAGACGTCGATCCCGCCCTCGGCGATGCGGCAGAACTTGAGCGAAGAGCCCAACCCCACCGGCTCGACTTCGCCCATGCGGCCGATGAAGCCCTCGGTGCGCGGGTCGCGATGCGAACGACTGGCCGCCACCCGCAAGGGGGCGTCCGCCGGCCGGCGGACTTCCAGCGCGCGGTCGTTGCCGCCCCCGCGCCGGGTCGCACCCTGCCCGCGCCCGCCGAACCAGGACACGCCGGTGACGGGAGCCTGGACGACGCCGAAGACCGGCTCGCCGTCGTCGACGAGCGCGATATTGACGGTGAACTCGCCGTTGCGCTTGACGAACTCGCGGGTGCCGTCGAGCGGATCGACGATCCACAGCCGCGTCCAGCCGCGTCGCGTGGCCGTGTCGATCTCGTCGGCCGACTCCTCCGACAGCACGGGGATGTCCGGCGTCAGTCGCGCCAGGGCCTCCACGATGCAGCGGTGCGAGGCCAGGTCGGCGGCCGTGAGGGGCGAGCGGTCGTCCTTGTGCTGGACGGCGAAATCGCTTTCGTAGACTTCCATGATCGCGTTGCCGGCGCGGTACGCCAGTTCGACGATCGATTCGCGCAGTTCGGGGGAAAGGGGGGCGTTCGGGGTCATCGGGCCTGGGTCCTGAGCCATTCGCGGGCAATGAACAACGCCGCGATGGAGCGGCCTTCGGAAAAGTCCTCGCGCAGGATCAGCTGGTCCAGCGCGTCCAGCTTCCACGGCACGACCTCCAGCGCTTCGGGCTCGTCGCCGGGCAGCCGCTCGGGATACAGGTCGCGGGCGATCACCAGCTGGGTTTCGTGGCTCATGTAGGTCGGGGCCAGGGTCAGTGCGCGCAGCACCTTCAGGTCGCGCGCGCCGTAGCCGGCCTCCTCCTTGAGTTCGCGGTCGGCCGCCTCCAGCGCGGACTCGCCCGCGTCGATCCGCCCCTTGACCAGGCCCAGTTCGTAGCGGTGCATCCCGGCGGCGTACTCGCGGACCAGCAGGACCGTGTCCTCGTCGATCAGCGGGACGACCGCCACCGCGCCATGGCCGCGGTTGTGCAGCCGCTCGTAGCGCCGGCGCTCGCCATTGGAGAACTCCAGGTCGAGCCGCTCCAGGCGGTAGGGACCGGCCTCGTGCTCGGTGATGCCGTGGATGGTCGGCAGGCGCGGGCTCATCGCGGCGCTCCCGGCCATGCCGGCGCCATGGGGAAGAGAAAAATCGCTGCAGGCACGATAATGGGGGAATGGACAAGTCGATTCACGATCCGCTGATGCTAGCAGAGGGCGGGGCTTCGAGCGCCGACCGCTGGCGCGAGCGCGACCTCGCCGTGCTCTGGCATCCCTGCACGCAGATGCGCGAGCATCCCGACACCCTGCCACTGCTGCCGATCGAGCGCGGGGAAGGCCCCTGGCTCGTCGGCCGCGACGGCAATCGCTACCTGGATGCCGTCAGCAGCTGGTGGGTCAACCTGTTCGGCCATGCCGAGCCACGCATCGCGGCGGCGATCGCCAGGCAGGCCAGCGAGCTCCAGCACGTGATCCTGGCGGGTTGTTCGCATGCGCCCGCCGTCGAGCTGGCCGAGCGCCTGCTTGCGATCGCGCCGCGCGAGCCCGGCCGCGCGCCCTTCAACAAGGTCTTCTACGCCGACAACGGCTCGGCCGGCGTGGAGGTCGCCCTGAAGATGGCCTTCCACTGGTTCCGCAACCGCGGCATCGAGGGACGCGACAAGTTCATCGCGCTGGAAGGCGGCTATCATGGCGAAACCCTCGGCGCGCTCGCAGTCGGCGACATCCCGCTGTATCGACGGGTCTATGCGCCCCTGCTGACGGAAGCGATCTTCGCGCCCTCCCCGGATGCCTACCTGTGCGAGCCGGGCGAGTCGCCGCAGGCACGCGCACGACGTGCCGCCGCCGCCCTGGGCGAGCTGCTCGAGCGGCATGCGGGCGAGGTCTGCGCGTTGATCCTGGAGCCACGGCTGCAGTGCGCCGGCGGCATGCGCATGCACGATCCACTCTATCTGCGCCTGGCACGCGAGCTGTGCGACGCCCATGGCGTGTTCCTGATCGCCGACGAGATCGCGGTGGGCTTCGGCCGCACGGGCACGCTGTTCGCGAGCGAACAGTCCGGCGTGGCCCCCGACTTCCTCTGCCTGTCCAAGGGCCTGACGGGCGGCTCGCTGCCGCTGGCGGCGGTCCTGACCACCGAGGCGGTATACGAAGGCTTCCTCGACGACTCGCGCGAGAAGGCCTTCCTGCATTCGCACAGCTACACCGGCAATCCGCTTGCCTGCGCCGCGGCGCTGGCGACGCTCGGGATCTTCGAGCAGGACCGTGTGGTGGCGCGCAACCGCGACACCGCCGCGGCCATGGCGCGGCTGGCGGCGCCGATCGGCGAGCACCGCCACGTGGCCGACCTGCGCCAGGCGGGCATGGTCCTGGCATTCGAACTCACCCGCGACGGCAACCGCGGCACGCCGTTCGACCCGGCATCGCGCGTGGGCCTGCGAGCCTATCGGGCCGCGCTGGAGCGCGGCGTGCTGCTGAGGCCGCTCGGCGACGTGCTGTACTGGATGCCGCCGTACTGCGTGGACGACGAGGCCCTGGACCTGCTGGCGAGGACCACTGCCGAGGTCATCGAGATCGCCACCGGCGAGGCGATGGCATGAGGCTCACCCGCGTCCACGTGGCGCTGCCGCTGGTTGCCGGGCAGGCGCTCGACCTGCCCGAAGGTCCCGCCGGGCACCTCGCCCGGGTCCTGCGCCTGGGCGTCGGCGACACCTGCATCGTGTTCAACGGCGACGGCCACGACCATCCGGCCCGCCTGGTCGAGGTCGGCAAACGCCATGTCCGGGTGGAAATCGGCGAGGGCGTGCACGTCGACAAGGAGTCGCCCTTGCCGGTGGTGTTGCTGCAGAGCGTCGCCCGCGGCGAAAAAATGGACCTGGTGCTCCAGAAGGCCACCGAACTGGGGGTCGATGCCGTGCATCCGGCCTGGTCGCAACGCAGCGAGGTCCGCCTGGAAGGCGCGCGGGCGGACAAGCGCCTGGCGCACTGGCGCAGCGTCGTCGTGTCGGCGTGCGAACAGAGCGGACGCGCGCGCGTGCCGGCGGTGGAAGCGCCCCTGCCGCTGCCGCTGGCACTGGCGGCCTTGCCCCCAACGCCGTTGCGCCTGACGCTCGACCCGGACGGCACGCACGCGCTGGGCCAGCTGGAGGTTGGTCCCGGACAGCCCGTGGTCGTGGCGATCGGCCCGGAGGGCGGCTGGTCGCCCCAGGACCTGGAACAACTGCGCGCAGCGGGTTTCACCGGCATGCGGCTCGGGCCACGCGTGCTGCGCACCGAAACCGCGGGCCTGGCGGTGCTGTCCGCGTTGCAGGCGCGCTTCGGCGACTTCGCCTGACGCGGCGTGTCCCCGGAACGGGGGCGACGTCAGACCTTGAAATGGATGCCGCGCGCGTCGAGGACCCGCACCACCCCCCACCAGAGCGCGACGAAGGCCAGGGCGTAGGCCAGCGACGGCACGTAAGGCCCGAAGCGCGGCGTCATCCAGTTCGCGAAGCCATGCTGGTAGAGGGGATCGAGACCGCCCAGGGCGACCAGCGCGTACAACATGAAGGCCGAGCCGGCGTAGGCCGCGATCGCATTGACACCGAAGGCGCGCCCCCAGGCCGGCCAGCCGCGGCGATCGACCGCTTCATGGGCGAGCAACAGCAGGGCGCAGGCCAGTCCGCCGCTCCACAGCACGTACGAGGGCGTCCACAGGTTCTTGTTGATCGGCAGCGCGAGCTGCCAGGCCAGCGCCAGCACCATCGCGCCCGCGGCGCCCAGCAGCAGCGCCCGTCGCCGACCGTGGCGAAGCGCGTCGCCGGCACGCAGGCCCAGCACGGTCGTCGCGAGCGCGCCGAGGCTGCTGGCCAGGCCCTCGGGGTCGTGGCCCAGGCCCGTGGCCGGATCGTAGAGGTAGCAGTGAACGCCCAGCGCCCAGGTGTCGAAGCGGCTGGCGGCATTGGTCCATGGGTCCAGCGTGCCGCCAGCGGCGAGCAGCGCCCAGTAGCCCGGGAGCAGCGCGCCGACCACGATCCACTGCTGGCGCGCCGACAGGTAGAGCATCGCCAGGGCCGCGAACAGGTAGCACAGGCCAATGCGCTGCAACACGCCCATGACCCGGTAGTGCGCGAGGTCGAAGGCCCAGTAGGCGCACAGGTGCAACAGCAGGCCGAGCCCGATGATGCGCGCGGCACGCGACACGACGGGGCGAAGGAACTGCGATGCCGGACGCCCCTGCTCGAGCGGGCGGCCCAGCCCAAGGCTGATCGATACGCCGACGATGAACAGGAACAGCGGGAAGATCAGGTCCGTGGGGGTGAAGCCGTGCCAGTCCGCATGCAGCAGGGGGGCATACACGTGGCCCCAGTCGCCGGGATTGTTGACCAGCAGCATGGCTGCCACGGTGACGCCGCGCAGGGCGTCGACCGATGCCAACCGGCCTCCGGGGCCGCCCCCACCGGCCAATGCGGCGGCGTTCAAGCCGCTTCGGCGATGGCGTCCACGATCCGGGTCTCGAGCGACTGCAGGTCCGGCAGCAAGGCGAGGTCGTCGTTGTGGACCACGCGGGCGTGTACGGCGGCAGGCAGTTCGCCCTGGTCCTCGTCGAGCACGATGCCGGTGTCGGCCACGGTCACCAGACGAGGGAAGCCCTGCGTCAGGATGGCGAAGTACGGCGCGCGGGGATTGCCGCCCAGCGCCTTGAGCACGACGACCTTGCTACCCAGTCCGGGCTTGTCCTGGTCGATGCCCGCCAGCTGCGAGAAGGCCACCAGCGGAACCTGCCAACCGTGCCAGCGGATCCGTCCCAGCAACCAATCGGGTGCGTTGGCGAAGGGTTCCGGCGCGGCGTACGAGAGCACTTCGGCGATCGTCGCGTTGGGCAGGATCAGTCGCGCGCCCGCGACCTGGATGAGCACGCCGCGGATGTCGCGGACGCTGCGTTCTTCGCTCGAATGGAAAGGAGTCTGGGACATGGCGGAATTCCTCAGGCGAGCCAGCGCTCGGCCAGGCGTAGTGCGAGTTCGGCCGGCTGGCCGGATTCACCGCCCCGCGCCACCAGTTGGTCGGAGGCCGATGCGTCGTAACAGCCTTCGGCGGATTGACCCGCCACCAGCGCCCCGCCGGCCCGGTGCTTGAGCGCCTGGTCGACGTCGGCCGGATCGCTGCCGCTGAGCAGGACCACCGCACTGTCGGCGGCCGGCAGGGCGGCGAGGATCTCGCCCTCGGCCACGAAGCCCATGCCCTCGGCGCCCGACTGGATGCCCAGTCCCGCCGGCAGCATGTAGACCACGCCGGGCCGCGCGGACTGGCCCGGCTCGGCCAGTTCGACGGGCAGCGTCGTCGCGCGCTGCATCTGCGCCACCAGGCGGTCGTAGCGCCCGCCATCGAGGCGCTGCTGGACGAGTACCGGCCGCGGGAAGTCGTTGGGGAGCGCGCCCAGGAGCTGGCGGACGGCATCGGGACCGCCGATGCCGGCCATCACGAGCACGGCGCCGGGTACGCCGCCGCCGCGCTCGGCGTTGTCGTCGACCAGTTCGAGCGAGGCGATGCGTTGATCGAGATCGGCCAGGTCACGGCCGAAGCGGTCGTCGGCCGCCCGCGTCTGCGGCGCCGCGTACGTGCCATCGCCATCGTCCAGGCTCAGTTCGCCGAAGCTCGAGCCCTTGGGCGGGAGCGGCGGCGGCTGCGGCGCCGGGTCGCCCGGTGCGGTCGCCGCTGCGTCCTGCGCGGCCGGAGCGGGCGCATCTTCCGAAGACGCCCGGATCAGGCTCTCCAGGTGCGCTTCCAGTCCGCCGTCGCCGTCGCGCGCAGACGTCGAGGGACCCTCTTCGTCGAGCGTGAAGGTGATCTCGAAACCCGAGCTGTCGCCATTGCCGGCGGCTTCCTCGGCTTCGGCGAGTGCCGGGTCGAAACTGCTGGCCGAGAACTGGAAGTCGGCGACGTCGAGCTCGATGGTCTCGCCCGTGTCGCCCGGCCCGGCCGCTTCCACGACACGCGCGTCGTCGATCGCCGGTCCGGCGGTCTCGAACGACGCCGCCTGTCCGTCCGCGTCGTCCAGGGTGATCTCGAAACCGGAGACATCGCCTTCCAGCGTCAGGGGGGCGCCATCGTCGTTCCCGGGGGCCTCCGTCTCGAAGGCCAGTTCGCCGCCTGCATCGGCGTCGACCTGGGTCGTCCCGTCGTCCACGGTGTCTTCGTCGAGCGACAGCGCATCGCCAGGCATCGTCGACGGCTCGGGATCGCCGGGCATCTCCGGCGCCGTGTCGGCAGACGCCAGTTCGGGATCGAAGTCCTGCAGGTCCTGGTCGCTGACATCGCGCACGCTGTGCAGTTGCAGCGCCACCGGGTCGGCATCCGCGCTGCCATCGGGGCGCGGCGGCAGGACGCGGTCATGGCCCTGCAGCTTCGCCAGCAGGTGCCGCTTCCAGCGCGCCTGCTCCCAGCCTTCGCGTACCGCGGCCAGCTCGGCTTCCTCGTAGATCACGTCGACGTCGGGGTTGCCGAGCACGGAATCGAACCGCTCCAGCGCGTCCTCGGTCTCCGGATCGAGCGCGACCAGCACCACCTGTGGTCCGGACTCGGCGAGCGCCTCGGCCGCCAGTTCGGTCGGATCGCCCTGCAGGACGCTTTCGATGCCGGCCTCGGCCAGCAGTTCGCGCAGGCGGTCACCGGCAACGCCGGGACGGACCAGCAGGGCTACGCGACGGGCGGTTTCAGTCATTCTCTTGTTCGATCCCGAGCAGTTCATACACGTTGCGCATCAGTTCCGGCTCCTGGTACGGCTTGCCCAGGTAGCGGTTGACGCCGATTTCAAGCGCACGCTGGCGATGCTTGTCGCCGGTACGCGAGGTGATCATCACAATCGGCACGTCGCGCAGACGTGAATCGGCCTTCATTTCCGTGGCCAGTTCGTAGCCGTCCATTCGCGGCATCTCGATGTCGAGCAGCATCAGGTCGGGCACCACTTCGGCCATGCGCTCGAGCGCATCGATGCCGTCCTTCGCGGTGGCGACCTCGAACCCATGGCGCTCAAGGACGCGACCGCTGACCTTGCGCATGGTGACCGAATCGTCGACCACCATGACCAGGGGCACGCGACGCGGCTCGTGGCTCTGCATCGGCTCGACCGCGGCATCGTCCGGCATGGCCGCGCGGCGGCGCACCAGCGGAGCGACGTCGAGGATGACGACCACGCGACCGTCACCCATGATCGTCGCGCCGAAGATGCCCGGCACCGAGGCGACCTGCGGACCGACCGACTTCACCACGATCTCGCGGTTGCCGACCACCTGGTCGACGCAGACCGCCGCGCGCAGGTCGCCGGAGCGGATCAGCAGGACCGGCATCTGCAGCTGGCCCTCGGCCTTGGCCGGGGCATGGCCGATCAGCTGGCCAAGATCGTGCACGACGTAGTCTTCGCCGCCGTACTCGTAGCTCGGGGACGGGCCTTCCAGCGCTTCGCGGCTGATGCGACCGACGCCGCGGACGGAGGCGATCGGCACCGCGAAGCTGGTTTCGCCGATCTTGACGAACACCGCCTGGGTCACCGCGAGCGTCTGCGGCAAGCGCAGGGTGAAGGTCACGCCCTTGCCCGGCTTGGACCGGATGTCGAGCGTGCCGCCGAGCTGGTGGACCTCGCTGGCCACGACGTCCATGCCCACGCCACGACCGGCCAGGCGACTGACTTCGCTGGCGGTAGAGAAACCGGGCTCCAGGATCAGCATGTCGAGGTCGGAGTCGCCCAGCACCGCGCCTTCGCGGATGAGGCCGCGCTCGAGGCCGCGCTTGCGGATGGCCTCGCGGTTCAGGCCGCTGCCGTCGTCGGAAACGACCAGCACGACTTCCGAGCCCTCGCGGCGCACCGCGATGCGGATGCTGCCTTCCTCGGGCTTGCCGGCCTTGCGACGCGCTTCGGGCGTCTCCAGGCCGTGCGCCACCGCATTGCGGAGCATGTGCTCCAGCGGTGCGGTCATGCGCTCGAGCACGTTGCGGTCCAGTTCGCCCTGCGAGCCGTCGAGCTTGAGCTGGACGTGCTTGCCCAGTTCGCCGGAAGCCTGGCGCACCACGCGGCGCAGGCGCGGCAGCAGGCCGTCGATGGGCACCATGCGGGTGCGCATCAGGCCTTCCTGCAGCTCCGAGCTGACGCGGGACTGCTGCAGCAGCAGCGTCTCGTACTGGCGGGTCAGGTCGTCGAGGGTCTGTTGCAGGCTGCCATGGTCGGCCGCGGACTCCGAGAGCGCGCGCGACAGCTGTTGCAGCGTCGAGAAGCGGTCCAGCTCCAGCGGATCGAACGCGGGTTCGCCACTGTCGGCCTCGCGCTGGTAGCGCGCGACGATCTGCGCTTCGGTCTCGATCTCGAGGCGGCGCAGCTGGTCGCGCATACGCGTGTTGGTCTGCGCCATTTCCGCGATCGCGCCGCGGAACGCACCCAGCTGCTGCTCCAGTCGCGCGCGGTAGATCGCGACTTCGCCGGCGTAGTTGACCAGGCGGTCCAGCAGGTCGGCGCGGATACGCACCTGTTCCTGCGGGGCGCGGACCATGATCTCGTCGTCGTCGTCGACCCGCGTGTCGCTGCCGACAGGCGCCGACAGGCCCGGGCGCGCGACGGGCGCCTCGACGCGGGCGGGCTCGCTCGCCCCCGCGGACGGGGTGGCCTCGGGCGCAGCGGCGACCGGGGAAGCAGCGTCGGCCTCGACCAGGGTCGTGGTGCCGCGTGCGCGGGCCTCGAACTCGGCGATCATCGCCTCGGGCATCGCAAGCGCCCTGCGCTCACCGACGCGGGTGACCATCGCATGCAGGCGATCGAAGCCCTGCTCGAGCAACGGCACGCTGTCGCGGCCCAGCTCGACGCGGCGTTCGACGACGGCCTCGAGCAGCGACTCCATGACGTGGCCGAGTTCGCCGACCGCCATGATGCCCGCCATGCGCGCACCGCCCTTCAGCGTATGCAGGTCGCGCTGCATGCCGACGAGGATGTCGCGATCCTCGGGGGACTGGCGCAGCTGCGCCAGCAGGCCGTCGGAATGGTCGAGCAGGTCGCCGCCTTCCTCGACGAAGATATCGACGAGCTCGGGATCGAGGTCGGTCAGGTCGAGGTCGGCATCCGGATCGGCCTCGACCGTGATCGCGGCGAGGATGGCATGGCCGAGCGCTGGCTCGGACGCCTGTTCGACATCGGCCGGCGCAGCGTCGGCGACATCCTCGATTTCAGGCCCGTCCGTGTCCTCCGCGCCTTCCGCGGCACGCTCGCTGGCTGCGTATTCGGCTTCCAGCCGCGCGTACTCGGCCTCTTCTTCGGCCTGGACCCGCTCGGCTTCCAGACGTTCAGCTTCGGCACGCTCCGCGGCGAGGCGTTCGGCCTCCACGCGCTCGGCTTCCGCATGCTCCGTGGCAAGGCGTTCGGCTTCCACGCGCTCGGCTTCGGCGCGCTCCGTGGCAAGGCGTTCGGCTTCGGCGCGTTCGGCCTCCGCACGCTCGGCGGCCAGGCGTTCGGCTTCGGCGCGTTCGGCCTCCGCACGCTCGGCGGCCAGGCGTTCGGCTTCGGCGCGTTCGGCCTCCGCACGCTCGGCGGCCAGGCGTTCGGCTTCGGCGCGCTCGGCCTCCGCACGCTCGGCGGCCAGGCGCTCGGCCTCGGCGCGTTCGGCCTCCGCACGCTCGGCGGCCAGGCGTTCGGCTTCGGCGCGCTCGGCCTCCGCACGCTCGGCGGCCAGGCGTTCGGCTTCGGCGCGCTCGGCTTCGGCGCGCTCGGCGGCCAGGCGTTCGGCTTCGGCGCGCTCGGCTTCGGCACGCTCGGCGGCCAGGCGTTCGGCCTCGGCGCGTTCGGCTTCGATGCGCTCCGCCGCAAGGCGTTCGGCCTCGGCGCGTTCGGCCTCGATGCGCTCGGCTTCAAGCAATGCGGCTTCGCGGTTGATCGCATCCTCGGACGCCGCATCCCGCGGCGGCGCCATGCGACCCGACTGCAGCCGCTCTTCGCGTTCGCGCTCGATGCGCGCGACTTCGTCGAGTTCGGCAGCGATCGCTTCGGGACTGCGGCCAAGATGCGAGGGCACCGCGTCCACGTGACCGACGAAGCTGCTGAGGTCGATGGACAACAGGTGGCCGGTCCGCTCGCGCTCCGCCGCTGGCGGCAGCGCCGGGGTCGCCGGTTCCTCGATGGTCTCGATGCCCACGGGCGCCTGCACGGCCGGCAATGCGTCGCGCAACTCCACCACGCGATCGGCCAGACCCTCGAACGCCGGGATGCGCGGCGCAGGCGTCTTGAGTGCCTCGAGCGTGCTGCGGATGGCATGCGCCACCGCCGCGAGTGTCGCGACGCCCTCGGCATTCACCGGCGCACCGCTCACCAGCAGGCGCTTGACGTAACCTTCCGCCGGCGCCGTGATCTCCGTGATCACCGGCACCTCGGTCATGGCGAACGCGCCATTCAAGGTATGGATGGCGCGCTGCAGGCCGTCGTTGACGTGTTGCGGCACGACCTGGGCGCTGGCGATCCAGTCCTCGATGGTTGCCAGGTGACCGGTGACCTCGGCGTCCAGGATCTCGAGCAGGACCGGGTCGACCGAAGCCGGGATTCCAGCAGGTTCCGGCTCTTTCGCGGGCTCGTGTTCCGGCTCCGTCCCGGCGACCTCGTCGATGACGGTCGTTTCGGGTTCGCCGGCCTCGACCTCGACGTCTTCGACCGGGGACACGGCGTCGGGTTGCGTTTCGATCTCCGGCGGCGGCTCCGGCACGCTTGCCGGCGCTTCGGCGGCGGCGGCCTGGGTCGGCACCTCCGGCGCGGTGTAGAACACTTCCTCGCCCGCTGCGACGCGATCGGCGATGGCTTCGAGCCCGGGCAGGTCGGCGGTGACGACCGCGCCACCCTGCAGCGCGTCGCGCAGCTGCGGCAGTACGGCAAAGGCATGCTCGACCACGGAGACGACCGCGGGACTGGCCTCACGGCCATTGTCGGTGTCGAGCACGCGATTGAGCATGCTCTCGATCTTCCAGCTGAACTCGCCGAGGGTGCGCGCGCCGACCAGGCGACCGCTGCCCTTCAGGGTGTGGAAGACGCGACGGATCGGGCGCAGCTTTTCCTTGTCGCCCGGCTGTTCGTACCAGGTCGGCAGCAGGTTGCCGAGGTTGGCGATCTCCTCCTCGACCTCTTCGAGGAAGACCTCGCGGATATCGTCGTCGATGTCGTCGCTGTGCTCGAAGCCCGCGGAGGCGACGCCGGCGTCGGCGACGGGGCTGTGGGCGGCCACGTGCTCGGCGGGCGCGGCCGTGTCAGCCGGCGCAGGCGCCATCGCCGGCGTGTCGGGGCTACCGGATGCAGCCGCCGGGGCGCCGGGCGTGCCGGCGGTGTGCGCGGGTGCGCGCTCGAGCTCGCCCAGCGCACGCGACACCGCTTCGCGGGTGTCGTCGTCGATGCGCATGGCACCCGGCAGGTCGCCGGCCACCACATGGTCGGCGGTGCTCGGCACCGGCCAGTAGCCCAGCGATTCCAGGCTCTGGCGGGCAATGTCGAGGATCCGCTCGCGGTTGGGGCGCTGTTCGCGCACCGCCTCGAGGTAGTACTCCAGGCTTGCCAGGCTGTCGGCCAGGGTGTCGAGCTGGCTGCCCGTGGGCACCTTGCGACGGCCGATCAGCTCGACCTCGGTGTAGCGCTTGATGCCGCGCAGGTACTCGCCCGGCAGTTCCAGTTCGAGGATGCGCATGGCGCCCCCGACCTCGTCCAGCAGGCGCGGGACCTCGGCCAGTTCGTCGTGGTCCCAGTTGGTCTCCACGAACGCGACGAAGGACTGGCGGGCATCGCCGAAGTTGGCGATCGCCTCGCGCACGACCACGTCGAGCACCTTGCGCGACTCGCTCGCCAGCAGGCTGCCTTCCTGTTCGGTGCTCTGGTGGCCCAGGCGCGACACCTGGTCGTCCAGGCTGGCGTCGACGTACAGCAGGGCGCCGGCGACATCGAGCAGGGCGCCCTCGTCGGCCGGCTTCAGGCCGTTGACGATGTCGCGCAGGATGTCGCGGTGCTGCACGACCACGTTGCGGGCCATGCCCAGGCCGAGCATGCCGAGGGTGTCGCTGACGCGGGTCAGCACGTCCACCTGCTGCGCCAGGCCGCCGACGTCGTCCTGCTGCGTGCGCAGGTGCAGGTCGAGCGCGTCCTTGACGCGCAGCAGGTCTTCCTTGATCGCCGCCGACACGGTGTCGAGCAGCTCGCGGTTGCGGCCGCTCAGGCTGCCGCGCGCGTGCTCGACTTCCGACTCGCTCGGCATCTGCGCGTCGAGGTTGAAGGTCTCCCGCAGCGTATCGAGCGCGGGATGTCCACCCGCGCTGTGCGCGACGTGGTAAAGCAGCTGGCGGGTGGGTTCCGCGGCGGGACCGCTGCGCGGACCGCTGAAGTCGTCGCCTTCCAGCATCTGGCGCGCTTCGCGCTCGACGCCACCGAAGGCGTGGCGCAGGGCGCGGGTCGCCGGCATGGCGTTGTCGCGAAGAGCCTCGGCAACGCACTGGGCCACCCACAACATGCGCCGCAGCGGCTCGACGGCAACGTCGGAAAGCAGCCCGTCGATGGCACTCACCAGCGCGGCAGGATCGGCCGGGCCCGCGTGCTCGGGCCAGTCATTGAGGGCCTTGCGCAGCGCGGCCAGGTGCGCGCTCGCGGTGCTGCCGGCCTTGGCGTTCGCCGGCAGCGAGGCCGGCAGGTCGGAAGGCAGCGGACGGTCGAGGTTGGGCGCGAACAGGACGCTTTCGTTCAGCCCGACTTCGCCGCGCATGGCGCGCAGTTCGTTGAGCAGCGGCAAAAGCACGATCGGGATGTCGCGGTGGCCGCCCTGCAGGCGCTCCAGGTAGTCCGGGAGCTGGACGGCGCCGCGCATCAGCACCGCGCAGGCTTCGTCGCGATTCTCGATCTCGCCGTGGAGCAGCGCCAGCGACAGGCGCTCCATTTCCTCGGCGACCATCGCCGGCGCGTACAGCTCCACCATGCGCAGCGTGCCGTGCACCTGGTGCAGGTGGGCCGCGCAGGCGCGCATGCGGGCGGTATCGCCCTTGTTCTCCGCAAAGGCCTCGATCTCGTCGCGGGCCTGTTGCAGGGTCTGGTCCAGCTCCGGCTTGATCCAGCCCAGCGTGGTGGTGTCGATCGCGTCGCTCATCACGGTCATGGTCGGACCTGCCCGTCAGCGTGGCTGCGCCCCATGCGCATCCCTGGATCGAACATGCCCGGCGTGTTCATGCTCGGTTCTCTCATCGTGCTGCCAGCCCAGCGTCAAGCCGGCAGCTTGAAGTCGGCGACCGAACGGCGCAGGTCGGCGGCGAGCTGCGCGAGGTTTCCAATCGACTCCGCCGTCTGGCTCGCACCCTGCGAGGTCTGCGCGGTGATCGACTGGATCGTGTTCATGGTCTCGGTGATGTTCGACGCCGCGCTGGTCTGCTGCTGCGCCGCGCTCGAGATGCCCTGGATGAGGCCCGACAGGTCGGACGACACCTTTTCGATCTCGCCCAGCGCGGTACCCGCGTCCTCGGCCAGTCGCGCACCGGCGACCACTTCCGAGGTCGTCTGCTCCATCGAGCTGACCGCCTCGTTGGTATCGGACTGAATGGTCTGGACCAGGGTCTCGATTCGCTTGGTCGCGTTCGAGGCGCGTTCCGCGAGTCGCTGCACTTCGTCGGCCACGACCGCGAATCCGCGGCCCGCCTCGCCGGCCGAGGCCGCCTGGATGGCCGCGTTCAGCGCCAGGATGTTCGTCTGCTCCGAGATGTCGTTGATCAGTTCAACGATCGAGCCGATCTCCTGCGAGCTCTCGCCCAGTCGCTTGATTCGCTTCGAGGTTTCCTGGATCTGGTCGCGGATGTTGTCCATGCCCGCGATCGTCTGGCGCACGACGCCGGCGCCCTTGGTCGCGATCTGCACCGAGCGCTGCGCCACGTCCGCCGATTCGGCCGAGTTGCGCGAGACCTGGTTGATGCTGTCCGCGATTTCGCTGATGCGGCTCGAGGCGGAGTTGATTTCCTGCGCCTGGTGCTCGGCGGCCTCGGCCAGATGCATGGCGGTGGCCTGGGTTTCCTGCGCGCTGGAGGCGACCTGCACCGAGGTATCGGTAATGGTCTGCACCAGGCTGCGCAGCTGCTCGACGGCGAAGTTGATCGAGTCCGCGATCGCGCCGGTCATGTCCTCGGTCACGGTCGCCTTCACGGTCAGGTCGCCTTCCGCGAGCGAACCCATTTCGTCCAGCAGGCGCATGATGGCCTCCTGGTTGCGGTCGTTGAGTTCCTTCGTGGTCTGGTAGCGGACCTGCTGCGCGCGGTTGAGCGAGTACAGCAAGCCGACGATGGCGAGCAGGGCGATCGCACCGGAGACGATACTGATCCAGATGTTGCCCAGCAGGTTCTTGTCCTTCATCGAACCGGTCGAGGTGAAGGCATTGAACAGGGTCTTGCTGTCCGACTCCAGCGCGTCCGAACCCTCGGTCAGGGTGTTGGCCGCGGCCTGCGCCTGGAACAGGTTGGGCGTGCTGCCCAGGATCGCGTCGACGTCCTTGCGCATGTCCGCCCAGAGGGTCTCGACCTGGCCGAGGGCGCTGACCGCGCCCTGGTTGCTGAGCGCGGTGATCGAGGGATTCTCGCCGCCTTCGCGCAGGCCGGTCAGGACGTTGTCGAAGACCAGCACGTCGCGCGCGAGCGCGTCGCCGGCCGCGGTGGCGCCGCTGCCGCCGGCCTGGATCTCGGTGATGCGGCGGGCGATCGTACCCGACAGCACGACCTGGCGCAGCGCATAGTAGACCTGCGAGGACGGCGAACCGCTGGAGGACATGGCGCGGACGAGCTCGTCCAGGTTCGCCTGCAGCTGCGGCACCTTGGCGTTGAAGCTGTCGATGTTTCCGGCCAGGCCGAGCACGGCCTCCTCGCTCTGGATCAGCTTGTCGGCGCTCTCGCCCAGTGGCTGCCAGGTCTGGGTGACCTCGCGGATCGGCCCGGCGACGCCGGTGGTGTCGCCGAAGTTGTTGTTGAGGCTGCTGATGTGGCCGTCGATCTGCGCCTTGGTGGCCTTGAACGCGGTGAACGCGTCCTGCTGGCCGCCGACCGCTTCGCGGCCCTGCACCGCCATCTTCTGCGAGAGCACCTGCAGGTCCGAGGCCGCGGAGCTCGCGCCGCCGAGGCGGGATGCCTTCCAGACCGAGTAGCCCGTATTGAGGCCGAACACCACCAGGGCGATGCCGAGCACCGTCAACCAGGTGTTGACGCCGTACTGGCGGACCTTGCCAACAGCGTTATTCATGTCAGTGCTCATGATTCAACCTCAAGTGTGTTGCGATTGCCCAGTTCAGGCCGTGCGAAGTCGGCGGCGGCCTGCCTGAATTCCGGAGTGCGGGTAAGGCGATCCAGGCTGAAGACGCCCCATTCGGTGTCGTCCAGCCGATAGCTGTGATCGATGAAATGCCGGTAACGGCCTTCCGCCCAGGTGCCGGCGTCATCCTGGGACGCGTCCATGCCCGCGGCGGCGTCGTGCCGCTGCTCCTCGTTGAAACTGCGCTGCCCGTACAGCTCGTCGATCAGCACGGCGAGGTTGCCGCCCGACTGGCGCACCAGCAGGATGCGCTGCCCTTCGTGGAGGACCGTGCGTTCGGCCTGCAGGAACTGCTTGAGGTCGACCACCGGCAGCAAGTTGCCGCGCACGTTGGCCAGCCCGAGCAGCCATGGCTGGGCACCGGGCACCGGCGTCACCTGAGGCAGGGTCAGGATTTCCACGACCTCGTCGAAGCCCGAGGCCAGCCGGCGGCTGCCGATGCGGTAGCCGACGCCGCGCCACAGGCCCGGGGCGTCGATCTGCTCGGGCAGGCCGACGACGTGCGCGAGGCTGCGACGCTCGTAGTCGACCAGGACCTCGAAGGGCGTCATGTTCGTGTCCACGGCCGCGCTCAGTCCCCGAGCAGGTCGTTGATGCGCGCGACCAGCTCGTCCTCGCGCGGCGGCTTGACGATGTAGTCCTTGGCGCCCTGTCGCAGGCCCCAGGCCTTGTCGGTGTCCATGCTCTTGGTGCTGACGATCAGTACCGGGATGGCCTTGGTGTCGGCGTCGCGCGACAGCGCGCGGGTCGCCTGGAAGCCGTTCATGCCGGGCAGGACGACGTCCATCAGCACCAGGTCGGGCTGTTCGCGGCGACACACCTCGATCCCGTCCTCGGCGCTGCCGGATGAAAGCACCTGGTGGCCGTTGCGTTCCAGCAACTGGGTGAGGACCGCCGTGTCGGTCGGCGAGTCTTCGATCAAGAGAATGCGTGCCATGGATGCCCTACCCCCCGGTCAGGCGTTGCTTGGTTCGTTGGTTACGTGCGTGCGGATGGCGCCGAGGAGTTCCTCGCGCGTGAAAGGCTTGGTGAGGTACTGCTCGGAGCCGACGATGCGCCCGCGGGCCTTGTCGAACAGGCCGTCCTTGGAGGACAGCATGACCACCGGCGTCCCCTTGAACAGCTGGTTGCTCTTGATGAGCGCGCAGGTCTGGTAGCCGTCCAGGCGCGGCATCATGATGTCCACGAAGATGATCTGTGGCTGCTGGTCGGCGATCTTCGCCAGCGCCTCAAAGCCATCGACGGCCGTGACGACGTCACAGCCTTCGCGTTTCAACAACGTCTCTGCAGTGCGCCGGATGGTCTTGGAGTCATCGATCACCATGACCCGCAGTCCATCGAGGCTGCCCTTGCGGCCCTCGTCAAGCATTCCGTATTCCCCAAGTGCGGGCGCCATTTTATTTGTGGAGCATGGCGGCGCCTCGCTTGCCTGCCTTTATTCCAAGCCTGACCGCAACTGTCAAGCACGAATTGCATCCGGGCCCTGAAAAAAAGGGCCATTCAGCCGTGCCGGTCGCGGTTTTGGAGCCCGGATCGACGCCCCGGCACACCGGCCTGCTACCATCGCCCGACCCGTCGCCTGCCCATTGCCATGACGCTCGACATCGTCGTCCTGATGGACCCCATCGAATCCATCAAGACCGCCAAGGACTCGACCTTCGCCATGCTGCTGGAGGCCCAGCGCCGTGGCCATCGCCTCCACTACGTCCGCCCGGGAGGCCTGTTCCTGCGCGACGGCCGGGCCTTCGCGCTGGCGGCCCCGCTGGCCGTGGAGGACGATCCAGGGCAATGGTTCAAACTGGGACACACATCACAATTTGAATTCAGCCCTGGCCAGGCGGTCCTGATGCGCAAGGATCCGCCCGTCGACGCCGAGTACATCCACGACACCCAGGTGCTGGGCATCGCCCAGCAGGCCGGGGCGCTCATCGTGAACGACCCCCAGGGCCTGCGCGACTACAACGAGAAGCTGGCCGCCCTGCTGTTCCCGCAGTGCTGCCCGCCCACGGTGGTCACCCGCGACAACGCGACCCTCAAGGCCTTCGTCGCCGAGCACGGCGAGGCGGTGCTCAAGCCCCTGGATGGCATGGGCGGGCGCTCGATCTTCCGGGCCCGGGCGGGCGAGCCCAACCTCAACGTGATCCTGGAAACCCTCACCGACGGCGGGCGCCAGCTGGCCATGGCCCAGCGCTACCTGCCGGAGATCAGCGACGGCGACAAACGCATCCTGCTGGTCGATGGCGAGCCGGTCGACTACTGCCTGGCGCGAATCCCGCAGGGCGACGAATTCCGCGGCAACCTCGCCGCCGGCGGGCGCGGCGAAGCGCGGCCGCTGAGCGAGCGCGACCGCTGGATCGCCGCCCAGGTCGGGCCGGAGATGAAGCGTCGCGGCATGCTCTTCGTCGGCCTGGACGTGATCGGCGACTACCTGACCGAGGTCAACGTGACCAGCCCGACCTGCATCCGCGAGATCGATGCGGCCTACGGCACGCGCATCGCCGGCGACCTGTTCGACGTGATCGAGCGCCGGATGGCGTCCGCGGCGGCATGACCCGGCCGGTGGCGGCGATCGCGGCCCGGACCGCGCGCGGGGCCCCATGAGCGGCGCGGCTCCCGCGATGGCGGGCCCTCGCGTACCGGTCCGGCAGGTGCCCGACGAGAACCAGCGCCTGACCGCCACCCTGGTACTGTCGCTGCTGTTCCACGGCGTGCTGCTGCTCGGCGTGGGCTTCGCGCTGGAGAGCGCGGCGCCGGTGGTGCCGACCCTCGACGTCATCCTGACCCAGACCCAGAGCCCGTTGACGCAGGCCCAGGCGGACTTCCTCGCCCAGGCCAGCAACCAGGGCGGCGGCGAGCACGAGAAGACCACCCGCCCGCGCGACAACCAGACCGGGCAGGCGCCCCAGGCCGAGGCCGGGGTGGCACCGGTGCCGCTGCGCGCGCAATCGCCCGCCGCGCAACCCCCGCCGGAAGCGCGGGTGGTCGCCAGCACCCGCGGCGAGGACCGCGCACCGCCTGCCCGCGACACGCCCGATCCCGACGAGTTGCCTTTGCCGCGCGGCGACCGCAAGGTCGAGCGCGACATGGCGATGGCGCGCCTGGCGGCGGAGATCCACCTGCGCTCGGAACGCTACGCGAAACGTCCCAAGCGCAAGTTCGTCTCCGCCAGCACGCAGGAATACGCCTGGGCCGCCTACCTGCGCGAGTGGGTGGACCGCGTCGAGCGCGTGGGCAACCTCAACTACCCCGACGAAGCGCGGCGACGCCGGCTGGCCGGCCAGGTGGTGATCAGCGTGGCGATCCGCCGCAACGGCTCCGTCGAGCGGGCCGAGATCATCAAGAGCAGCGGCACGCCCCTGCTCGACGCCTCGGCGCTGCGCATCGCGCGCCTGGCCGAGCCCTACCCGCCGCTGCCGCGGACCGAGGAAGACCCGGACATCCTGCACGTGACCCGGACCTGGAACTTCCTCCCCGGCGGCACGCTCGTGGACGACTGAGGCCTCGCCTCAACGGCCCTTGAGCGCCTGTTGCTGGGCCAGCGTGAGCGCGACGTTGTTGCGCAGGTAGGCCGGCTCGACCCGTTCGGGCGCCACCGCCCCGCCCTTCGCGAAGGCCGCCGCACCCAGGCGGGCGACGTCCGCCGCATGCGGGAGCGCGTCGTCGGCGACCGTCGCCAGCCGCGCGCCGAGCCGCTGGCGCAAGGCGCCATCGAGCGCGGCGAACCCGGTGCCGACGCCGTGCCAGCCGCTCGCCGTGGACCCGTCCGGCAGTTCGACGTCGCCGGGCGGCGACACGCGTTCGTGGTCGAGCGCCCGCCAGGCACCGTCACGATGCTCGAAGGCCGCGGCATAGACCTCGCCCATGCGGGCGTCGATCGCGGCCAGCACCGGGCCGTCCCCGCCGCCGCCCGGCGCGCGCATCGCGAGCGCGAGCAGGGTCGAGACCGGCACCACCGGCCGGTCGAGCGCCAGGGCCATGCCCTGCGCCAGCGCGATGGCCAGGCGTACGCCGGTGAAGGCCCCGGGGCCGCGCCCGACCGCGATCGCATCGAGCTGCGAGCGGGCGATGCCGGCTTCGGCCAGCAGTTCGCCGGCCCAGGGCAGGGTCAGTTCGGCATGCCGGCGCGGGGCGATCGCGAAGCGCTCGACGACCTCACCGTCCAGCCACAACGCGACCGAACAGGCCTCGGTGGCGGTTTCCAGTGCCAGCAGCTTCACGCGCCCGACTCGGACGAAGCGGCGTCCGGCGCCGGCTCCCAGAGTTCGACCAGGTGGCCTTCCGGGTCCATGACATAGCCGAAGCGGCCCTGTTCGCCGTCCTCGCGCCGATCCAGGACGTTGCAGCCCTCCTCGCGCAGGGCCGCGAGCGTGGCCTCGAGGTCGTCGACGCGGAAATTGAGCATGAAGGGCTTGTCGCTGGGCTTGAAGTACTCGGTGGTCGCCTTGAAAGGCGACCACACGGTGAAGGCGTCCTGCCCGGTGTCGGCGCGACGCCAGGGAAACACCGCGCCGCCCCACTCCTGCACGCCGACACCCAGGTGCTCGGCATACCAGGCGCCCAGCGCCTCGGGATCATCGGCCTTGAAGAAAACGCCACCCAGTCCGTGGACGCGGGGGGGATCGCTGCGCATGCCTGGCCTCCTTCAGAACAGGTCCTCGCCCGTGGGCGTCGGGACCGGGGGCTTGCATTCTCCCCCAAAGAACGCCTGCACGTCGTCGATGTCGCGGCTTTGCGGCAAGGGCGGCAGCGAATCGAGGAAGACGCGCCCGTAGCTCTTGCCGAGCAGGCGCGGATCGCACAGGACCAGCACCCCGCGGTCGCCCTCGCTCCGGATCAGGCGACCGGCGCCCTGCTTGAGCGCGATGACCGCCTGCGGCAACTGCTCGTCGCGGAACGGATTGCCGCCGGCGCGGCGGATGGCCTCCAGGCGCGCCTCGAACACCGGATCGTCGGGTGCACCGAAGGGCAGTTTGTCGATGACCACCACGCTCAGCGCTTCGCCGGCGACGTCGACGCCCTCGCGGAAGCTCGCCGCGCCCAGCAGGACGCCATTGCCCGAGGCGCGGAAGCGCTCCAGCAGCAGTCCGCGGGGCGCCTCGCCCTGCACGAAAAGCGGCCACGGGGCCTCGGCCGCCCGCAGCAGCGCGGCGACCTCGCGCAGCGCGCGGTGCGAGGCGAACAACAGGAACGCCCGGCCGCCCGAGGCCTCGAGCACGGGCCGCACCGCATCGAGCAGGGCCGCGCCGTAGTCGCGCGACGCCGGCTCGGGCAGCCCACGGGGTAAATAGCACAGTGCCTGCCGCGGCCAGTCGAACGGGCTGGGCGCGAGCAGGGTCCGCGGCGCCTCCAGGCCGAGCTTGCGCGCGTAGTGCTCGAAACGCCCACCGATCGCCAGCGTGGCCGACGTGAAGACCCAGGCCGCTCGCGAACGCTCGCGATGCTCGGCCAGCGGTGCGGACACGTCCAGCGGCGTGCGGCTGAGGCGGAAGCCGCGTGCGCTCAGCTCATACCAGCGCACGCTGTCGACGTCGCCGGGCAGGGTCGGCGGTGCCCGGTCGTCCGGATCGGCAGGCGGCGGCGACGGGTCCTCGGCCTCCGCGGTAGGCGCCGGGTCGCGCCAGCGACGCAGGCGCGCGGAATAGTCGCGGGCGCGGAACAGGCAGGCCTCGAAGCCAGGCGCGGCGCTCTCCAGTGGCTCGAGCGCCGCCTGCATCGTCGCCAGGGCGTGCGCCAGGGCATCCTGCGCCGCCTCGGCGGCCTCCAGCTCGGCGGCGCGCTGGCGGGTGCCACGCACCGGCAGGTCGTCCATCGCGCTGCGCAGGGCGCGGGTGGCCTGCTCGAGCTCGCGCGCCGGCTCCTGCAGGGTGGCCAGGGCCGAGGGCACCTCCTTGCACTCGGCGATCGCATCGCGCGCCAGTTCGACCAGCGGTCGTGCGCTCAAGGCCTCGCCGAAGAACTGCGAGGCGAGATCGGGCAACTGGTGGGCCTCGTCGACGACGAAGGCCTGGGCGCCCGGCAGGATCTCGCCGAAGCCTTCCTGCTTCAGCGCCAGGTCGGCGAGCAGCAGGTGGTGGTTGACCACCACCAGGTCGGCCGATTGCGCGCGTTGGCGCGCCTGGACGACGAAGCATTCCGAGAAGAAGGGACAGTCGCTGCCCAGGCAGTTGTCGGTGGTGGAAGTCACCATCGGCACCAGCGGCGACTCCTCGCCCAGGCCCTCGACCTCGGCCAGGTCGCCCATGCGGGTGCGCCCGGCCCACGCCACGATGCGCTGGAACTGGGCCGCCATCTCGCGGCTGTGGAAGCGCGGCTCGCCCTTGGCCAGCTGCATGCGGTGATGGCACAGGTAGTTCGCGCGCCCCTTCAGCAGCGCGGTCTTGAGCCCCACGCCGAGTGCGTCGCGCACGCGCGGCAGGTCGCGGTGGTACAGCTGGTCCTGCAGTGCGCGCGTGCCGGTCGACACGATCGTCTTCATGCCCGACAGCAACGCCGGGACCAGGTAGGCGAAGGTCTTGCCGGTACCGGTACCGGCCTCGGCGATCAGGGTGCCGCGGGACTGGAACGCCTCGGCGACCGCGGCCGCCAGGTCCTGCTGGGCCTTGCGCGGGGCGAAGGCCTCGATGTTCGCGGCCAGCAGCCCCCCGTCCTCCAGCGCTTCGCGCGCGGCCAGGGCCAGCCGTGAGGCGGCCGGGGGAGCGGTGTCGTCCATCGAAGGCTCAGTAACGCGGCGGGGGCGCCACGGTACAGGCTTCGCGGCGACGGGTCATTTCCTCCTCGGAGACACGCGGCAGGCCGGCGTCTTCCGGCGGTCGCGAGCCGGCCCGGCGGGCCTGCAGCGCCGTCTCCCAATGGCGGCGGCACAAGGGCCCGACCTCGGTCCCGGCCGCCTGCGCGAGCAGGGCGAAACGCTCGGCCCGATCGGGCTCGTCGAGCAGCAGGGCCAGCTCGGCGCGTCGCTGGAGCACGTTCGGGTCGTCGGCGGCGACCTCGAGCGCCATGTCCAGTCGCTCGGCCGCGGCCCGGTAGAGGCGCTGCGCCTCCAGGGCATCGGCCTCGGCCATCAGGTCGGTGACCTGGGGATCGCGCAGCGGTTGCACGTCCAGTTCGCCGCCGCTGGCCTTGCCGGTCGCCCGGATCGCGGCCACCGCGGCTTCGGCGTCGAAAGCGGGCACGTCGGCGTCCGGGGCGGGTGCGGGCGTGGCGCAGCCGGCCAGGAAGGCCAGCGTGGCCAGCAGGCACGAGGCCGGCAGGGACCGAGCGCGTCGGTTCATGGCGTCGGCGCCTCCTCGCGCGCGGATTCGGCTTCGTCGTCGCGGTCGCGGCCGAAACCGAACCACTCGCGCCAGCCGCCACGCCCGCTCTCCTCGACCGGCGGGGGTTCCGGCAGCGGGCAGGGCGCGTAGGCCGGCGCCTGGCCGGCGACGAATGCGAACCGTCGCGCACCCTCGCAGCTGGCATCGGTGCTGGCCGAATCGACCACCCAGGCCCAGTCCAGCCCCTTGTCGCTGACCTTCAACGTGGCGCTGGGCAGCTTGCGGAAGATGTTCGACCAGACCCGCATCGCGCCGGTGGCGCCGTACAGGCCCGTGGCCTCGTTCTGGTCGTTGCCCATCCAGATGACGGCCAGGTGGTCGCCGGTCCAGCCGGCGAACCAGCTGTCGCGTCCATCGTTGCTGGTGCCGGTCTTGCCGGCGGGGGCCAGGTGGCCCAGTCCATCGGCGACCAGGCGTCGGCCGGTGCCGCCGGACACCGCCTGCTGCAGCGCGATGGTGATCAGCCGGGCGGCGACCGCGTCGCCCTCCTGCGCCGGCGCCGGGGCCTTGTCGTAGCGGTTGAGCGCGCGACCTTCGGCGTCGAGGACGCCGCGGACCGCGTGCAGCGGCTGGATTTCGCCGTCCGAGGCGAGGAACTGGTACAGCTGCGCCATCGCGTAGGGGCTCTGGTCCAGCGAGCCCAGGATCAACGCGGGGTTGGGCTGGGCCTCGATGCCGGCGAGCGTCTTGAGCAGCGCGGCGATGCGTTCCGGGGCGACGGCCATGCCAATCCGCACCGTGGCCTGGTTGTAGGAATGGGCCAGGGCGTCGACCAGGCGCACCGTGCCGTGGCTGCGGCCGTCGGAATTGCCCGGCTCCCAGGTCCGTCCACGCCCCAGTGCGACCTTGACCGGCGAATCGTCGACCCAGCTCGCCAGCGACCAGCGCCCCGGCTGGGCCAGGGCCAGCAGGTTGACGAAGGGCTTGATCAGCGAGCCGACCGGGCGCCTGGCCTCGATCGCGCGGTTGAAGCCCGGCGTCGCGAAGTCGCGGCTGCCGACCAGGGCCACGACGTCGCCATTGTGGACGTCGGTCACCACCAGCCCCGACTCCAGCGGCGGGCGCTTGTCGTTGTCCAGGTCCTTCAGGGCGCGGATGACGGCCGCCTCGGCGTAGGCCTGGGCGGAAGGCGACATGCCGCTCATCACCGTCAGGCCGGCGCCGGCCAGGGCGTCGGCCGGATAGTCGTGCGCGAGCTGGCGCCGGACCAGGTCGATATACGCCGGGAAGCGGTTCGCCGACAGGCTGCCCGGGGTCTGGCTGATGCCCAGCGGGGCCTCCAGCGCGCGCTTGTACTCGGCATCGTCGATCAGGCCCGTCTCGTGCATCTCCCCCAGCGCGAAGTTCCGGCGCTCCAGCGCGCGCGCCGGATGCCGGCGCGGGTCGTAATAGGACGGGCCGCGGACGATGCCCACCAGCAGCGCGATCTGCTCGGTGCTGAGGTTTTTCAGGTCGCGCCCGAACCAGAACTCGGCGCCGGCGGCGACGCCATGCACGGCCTGTGCGCCGCGCTGGCCCAGGTACACCTGGTTGAGGTAGGCCTCCAGGATGGTGCCCTTGTCGTAGCGCGACTCGATCAGGATCGCATAGAGGATCTCCTTGCCCTTGCGGGTGAAGGTCTGCTCGCGACCGATGCCGAGCAACCCGCTGCGCGCGAGCTGCTGGGTCAGGGTGCTGGCGCCCTGCCGGGCCGCGCCCGAGCGCAGGTTGACCCAGGCTGCGCGCATCATCCCACCGACGTCGATGCCGTGGTGGTGGGCGAAATCGCGGTCCTCCACCGCCTGCAGGCCGGTGACCAGGAGGTCCGGCACGTCCTGGATCCGGACCAGGCGCCGCTCCTCCTGCTTCTGTCCGTACAGCGTGGCGATGCGGGCGGGGTCGAGGCGGGCCTGCTCCGGTCCCTTCTCCCCCTCGACGCCCCCGAGGCGGGTGACGCGGCCCGAGGCGAGCCGCAGCTCGACCCGGCGCGCGGCCACTGGACCGTCGACGTCGTTGAAGCCGCGGCTGGCGATGACCCAGCGACTGCCATCGTGCAGATAGGTACCCGGCGCCTTGCCGTCGCCTTCGCGATAGGCCGCGGCCGCCAGCTCGGTGCGCAGGGTGTCGGCGTCCATGCGCAGGCCCGGCTCCAGGCGCAGCGGGCGGGCGTAGACCCGGGTGGGGATCTGCCACTGCAGTTGCCCGAAGCGCTCGCCGACCTCGTGGTTCAGGTAGATCATGTACGGGACCAGGAAGCCCAGGCCCAGCGCCACCAGGGCCAGGACCAGGGTCACCAGCCGGCCACGCCAGCGCGGACTGTTGTCGTCGTCGATCTCGTCTTCCTCGTACGGAACGTGCTTGTGCGGGTTTCGGGCCACGGCGTGGGACAATGGCGGGGCGGCGCCCTCGTTCCGGCGAGTCTAGCGCAGCGCGACCCCGCATCCGCGGCGGCCGCGGACCCGCGATGGGAGTTCCTTCAGCAATGCCAGTGCACGGATACGCATGAGCGCCGCCGATATCCGTTTCCAGATCGACCGCATCACCGGACTGTGCCGTCGCGGCCTCGCGAGCCTGCGTACCCGCGGCTGGCGGGCCTCCTGGGAGCGCGTGCTCAAGCAGTTCCAGCGGGTCCCGCGGCAGCAGCGCCCCGACCTCTACCTGCCCGACACCGGCCCGTTCGCGCCCTTCACCCTGCCCTGCAGCAACCCGCCTCGGGCGAGCATCGTGATCCCGGTCTACGACCAGTTCGCGCATACCCTGGCCTGCCTGCGGGCGGTCGCCGCGCACCCACCGGCCACCACCTTCGAGGTGATCGTGGTCGACGACGGCTCGACCGACGACACCGAGGCCGCGCTGCGGCAGGTGGCGGGCCTGCGCTACCACCGGCGCGCGGAGAATGGCGGTTTCATCGCGGCCTGCAACGACGGTGCCGCGATCGCGAAGGGCGACTACCTGGTCTTTCTCAACAACGACACCGTGCCCCAGCCGGGCTGGCTGGATGCCTTGATCGACACCTTCGACGCGCACCCCGGCACCGGCGTCGCCGGCGGCCAGTTGCTTTACCCGGACGGGCGCCTGCAGGAGGCGGGGGGCATCGTCCGGCGCGACGGTTCGGCGGAGAAACTGGGGCGCCACCAGGCCGCCGATGCCCCGGCCGTGGCCTTCGTGCGCCGCGTCGACTACTGCTCCGGCGCCGCGCTGGCCATCGCCCGCGACCTGTTCCTCGAACTGGGCGGCTTCGATCCGCTCTACGCCCCGGCCTTCTACGAAGACACCGACCTGTGCATGAAGGTCCGCGAGCGCGGCCTGCAGGTGCTGGTGCAGCCCCGGAGCCGGATCGTCCACGTGGAAGGCGCCACCGCCGGCACGGACACGCGCAAGGGCGTGAAAGCCTACCAGTTGCGCAACCAGGCCAAATTCGCGTCGCGCTGGGAAAGGCGGCTCGCCGGACACCCCGGGCACGAGGTCCCGCTCAGCCGGGTCACCGACCGTCATCATGCGCGCTGCGTGCTCGTGGTCGACGCGCTCACGCCGCGCCCCAACCACGACTCCGGCTCGCTGCGCCTGGTCAACCTGATGCGCCTGCTGGGCGAAGAAGGTGCCCATGTCGTCTTCCTGCCCGCGAACCTCAGGGAGGACGGCGAGCACACGCGGCACCTGCAGTCGCTGGGCATCGAGGCCTGGTTCGCCCCCTTTGCCCGGCGGTTCCCCGCCTGGTTGCGTGAACACGGGGCGCGATTCGACACGGTCGTGGTCTGCCGGCATTACGTGATGCGGGAAATGCTGCCCCTGCTGCGCGAGCACGCGCCCCGGGCGCGCCTGGTGTTCGACACGGTCGACCTGCACTACCTGCGCGAGCGCCGGGGCGCCGAACTGGCCGGTGATCCGGCGCTGGCGCGCGCCGCCGAACGCACCCGCGAGCTGGAACTCGACCTGGTCCACCGCAGCGATGCCACCCTGGTGGTCAGCGCGGTCGAGCGCGAGTTGCTGGCAAGCGACGCCCCGGGGACGCGGGTGGAGGTCCTGTCCAACCTGCACCACCTGCCCGCGCACGGCCCGGATTTCCGCCAGCGCAGCGACGTGATGTTCGTGGGCGGCTTCAGGCATCCGCCCAACGTCGACGCCGTGCTGTGGTTCACCGCGGAGGTCTGGCCGCTGCTGCGGGCGCGGGCGCCGGCACTGCGCTTCCACTGCATCGGGGGCGACGTACCCGACGCCATCCGGCGCCTGCACGGCCACGATGGCATCGAGGTCCATGGCCACGTGCCCGACCTCGCGCCCTGGCTGGAGGGCGCGCGCGTCGCCGTGGCCCCCCTCCGCTATGGCGCCGGGGTCAAGGGAAAGGTCAACCAGAGCATGGCGCACGGACAACCGGTCGTCGCCACGCGCTGCGCGGTCGAGGGCATGCACCTGGTCGACGGGCACGATGTCCTGGTCGCCGACACCCCGCCGGCGTTCGCCGACGCCGTGCTGCGTGCGCACGGCGACGAGGTCCTGTGGCAGCAACTGGCGGCGAACGCACGCCGCAACGTCGAACAGCACTTCTCGCTGGACGCCGGGCGCGGGGTCGTCCGCCGCGTGCTGTTGCGCGGCGACGAGCCGTCGGAACGCGCCTAGGGTTCGATCGAAGCGGCCCTGAAGCGGCGGACCAGGTCGTCCAGCCCGGGGGCCTGTGGATCGAGTGCCCGGGCCGCCGCGATCGCCGCGTCCGCGCGCGCCAGCTCGCCCGCGCCCAGGCGCTCGTCGCCCACCGCCACCCAGCGCTGGGCCAGTCGCTCTCGCGCCGCCGCCTGCGCCGCGCCGTCCATCCCAAGCACGGCACTGGCCTCCAGGCAGCGCCCGGCCCCGACCAACTGGTTGCCGCGAAGGGCGTCGTCGAAGCAGGCCACCGCCGTGGGCAGCATGCGCGCGGTGGCCTCGCGCACGCGGGGATCGTCGGGCGCCAGCGCGCGGGCGGCGGCCAACCGGTCGTAGGCGCTGTCGCCGGGAGGCGTCAGCAGGTCGCCGCGGGCCCGGGCGGCCTCGGCCCGCTCCAGCCAGTCGACCAGCCGTCGCTCCCGCTGCGCCGGCGAAAGCCGGTCGCCGCCGGGTGCCTGCACCCGCTGGCTGACCCGGCGGGCGGCGGCGACGTCGCGTTCGACCTCGTCCAGGTCGACGCTCGACGTGCCGAGTACGCCCGCGGCCGCGCGGGCCTCGCGCAGGGCCGCATCGGCCCCCTCGAAATTGAAGTCGGCGGCCTCCCGGCGCGCGCGCGCGGCCCATGCGCCGGCGACCTCGTCCAGGCCGCGGCGGGCGGCGGTGTTGGCCGGGTCCGCGGCCAGCAGCTCGCTCCAGAGTGCCTGCGCCTGGGGCAGGCGGCGCTGGGCAAGGGCGCGCGCGGCATCCTGCTGCAACTGCTCGCCCCTGCGCGCCAGTTCGGCCAGCGCATCGGGCAACTCGACGTGACCCGCATCGTAGCCGCGCGCCAGTCGCAGGAGCCGGCCGGCGCGTGCCAGTGCGCCCTCGTCCATCGCCGTCCACGCCTGGCGGACCAGGGCCGACAACGCGTCCTCGCGGCCTTCCAGCGCTTCCACCCGGTCCGGCTGCACCGCCAGCACGCGTTCGTACAACGGAAGGGCGGCATCCGCGGTGCCGACGAGTTGCCCCGCCACCCGCGCCGAGTCCGCGCCGACCAGCCACTGGTCGACATCCGCGGCATCCATCTCGAGCAGGCGCAGCCGCGCCTCGACCTGGTCCAGGCGCGCGCGCGGCACGTGCATCTGCCGGGCCAGTTCGAGCGCGCGCCAGGCCTCGGCCGGGCGTCCGCCATCGACCGCGGCCTCGGCCTGGCGCAATGCCGCCTCGCCGACCTGGGCCAGGCCCTCGCGTGCTTCCAGGCGATCGGGCTCCAGCGCCCTGGCGGCCTCATAGAGTTCGCGAGCGCCGCTGCCATCGGGCGCGGTCAGGCGGCCTTCGACCAGGGCCTGGGCCGCATCCAGCCGCAACTGCTGCGCGCGCGTTTCCGGCCACAGCCGATCGGCCAGTGGCTTGCGCACGACGAGGAGCACCAGCATGGCCACGCCCAGGGCGGCGACGGCCCACCACCACCAGGCCGGGCGTGCGTGACCTGCATCCGCCGGCGCGGGTCGCGACAGGCGCATCGACGCCAGGCGACCGCCATCGATGCGCGGCTCGACACGACGGGGCCCGCCCCCGCGGGCGGCAGTTGGAGGGTCACGATCCATTGGGCGTCCAGCATAGTCGCTGCGCCCGCGCCATGCCTGAGCGGCGCTTCAGCGAAGGCGGGCGGTCACGCCCGCCGCGCGTGCTCCACGCCCGGCAGGGCCGCGAGTTTCCCCAGCACCGTGGACAGCTGGCCGAAATCGACGACCTTGAGACGCAGGTGCAGGCGCACGTGCGCGCCGTCGCGCTCGTGCTCGCTGCGCATGCTGGAGACGTTCACGTTGTCCTGCGCGACCAGGTTGGTGACGTCCTTGAGCAGCCATTTGCGGTCGATCGCGCGCATCTCCACGTCGATCTCGTGCATGCTCCCCGCACGCCCCCACTCCACCGGCAGGACGCGCTGTGGATGCGAGGCCGCCAGGCGGGCGAAGGTCGCGCAGCCGGGCCGGTGCACGCTGACGCCGCGCCCGCGGGTGAGGTAGCCCACGATCGGTTCGCCGGGCAGGGGCTGGCAGCAACGCGCCATCTGGGTGAGGACGTTGCCGACGCCTTCGACCGTGAATTCGCTGCTGCGCTCGCGCGGGCGCCGCGGCGCGGCGGGAACGGGTGGCGGCGCCGGGCGCGGCGCCGCTTCGGCGCGCTCGTGCTCGAGCAGGACCCGACCGACCTGGTGCGGGCCCAGGTCGCCCAGTGCCACCTGGATGTGGAGGTCGCTGTCCTGGGCCACGCTGAACCGCTCGCGCGCCGGCGCCAGGTCCGCGCCCAGCAGGCCGAGCCGGCGCAACTCGCGGTCGAGCATGTCCTTGCCGGCCTGTTCGTTGCGGGCGCGGTCGAGCTTGTGGAACCAGGTGCGTACCTTCTGCCGCGAACGGCTGCTCGCGAGGAACCCGTTGGACTCGATCAGCCAGTCGCGCCGCGGTTCGCCGGTCCGCGCCGTCATGATTTCCACCCGGTCGCCGGTCGCGAGCGTGTGGTCGAGCGGCACGATGCGACCGTCCACCTTGGCGCCCCGGCAGCGATGGCCGATCTCGGTATGCACCTGGTAGGCGAAGTCCAGGGGCGTGGCGCCGACCGGCAGGTCGACCACCTCCCCCTTTGGCGTCAGCACGTAGACGCGGTCCTCGACCAGTTCGCTGTCGAGCGCGCCGGCCAGCAGCGACTCGTCGTCGCGTGCCTCCAGCAGCGTACGCATCCAGGCGATCTTGCGGTCGAAGGCGGCATCGGCGGCCTGGCTGCCGGATTCCTTGTACTTCCAGTGCGCGGCCACGCCGAGCTCCGCCGCCCGGTGCATTTCCTGGGTGCGGATCTGGACCTCAAGGGTCTTGCCCTCGGGGCCGATCACCGCGGTATGCAGGGACCGGTAGTCGTTGCGCTTGGGCCGGGCGATGTAGTCGTCGAATTCGCTGGGGACCGGCGCCCACTGGGCATGCACGATGCCCAGGGCGGCGTAGCAGGCGGCGACGTCCCCGACCAGGATGCGCACCGCGCGCAGGTCGTAGAGCTCGCTGATCGGGGCGTCCTTGCGCTGCATCTTCTTCCAGATGCTGAAGATGTGCTTGGGGCGTCCGGCGATGTCGGCCTCGATGCCCTGCGCCGCCATCGCCTCGCGCAGGATCTGCTTGACCGACTCGATGTAGCGCTCGCGGGCGCCGCGCTTCTCGTCCAGCAGGCGGGCGATCTGCTTGTAGGTGTCCGGCTCCAGGTAGCGGAAGGCCAGGTCCTCGAGTTCCCACTTCAGCTGCCAGATGCCGAGCCGGTTGGCGAGCGGCGCGTGGATGTCGCGCGTCAGCAGCGCCAGGGCGCGGCGCTCGGCCTCGGGCAGGGCCGCGGCATGGCGCATGCGCGCAAGCTGTCGGGCCAGCAGGATCGACACCACGCGCAGGTCGCGCACGATGGCCAGCAACAGGCGCCGGAGGCCCTCGCTGCCGGCGCGGTTGGCCTGTTGCGCGTGCAGTTCGCGCACCTGCGCCGCCGCCTGCTGGCCTTCGAGCAGGCCGAACACCGCCGGGTGCGCGTCCTGGAAATCCTTGCCCAGCTTCGCCGGGAGGGACGGATACTGCCGTAGCAAGGTCGCCAGCACGGTGTCGCCGTCGGCACCGAGCCGGGCCAGCGAGTCCAGCATGTCGGCCACCACCGGCGGTGCGTCGCGGGCCCCCTCCTCGACGCCCGGGGCGTCGAAGGCACGCGCGAGCGCGTCCCGCGCGTCGGCGGGCACGACGCCGAGGGCCGGCTCGGCAAGCAGGGCTTTGGCTTCGGTGGCGGTCATGCGGCTGCGGGGGAAAAACGGGAGAGGTGTCGTCCCGACCGGTGGCGTCTACACTAGCGCCAACTGCCTGGAGGAACACCATGATGCCTGCTTTCCACCTTCGCACACTTGCCCTGGCCGGCGCGTTGGCGCTGCTGCCGGTGGCGACGGCCTCCAATGCCTGGGCGCAGCAAGCCGACGCCCAGGCGCCCATCCAGCAGCAGATGAGCGCCGATGAATTCAAGGCCGCGGGCCTGGACAAGCTCGATGCCGGCGAGCTCGCCGAGCTCAACCGCTGGCTTGGCCGCAAGATCTCCGCCGAGACCACCGCGGCCGCCACCGCCGCGGCCGCCGCGGCCAAGAAGAAGGTCGAGGACGACAACCGCGGCTTCCTGAGCTTCGGCTCCACCGAGCCGGTCACGGGCCGGATGACCAGCGAGTTCCGCGGCTTCGGCAAGGGGCGTCGCTACACGCTCGACAACGGCCAGGTCTGGGAGCAGGTCGACGACGCGACGCTGGTCGGCGCGCGCAATCCCAACCCCAACGTCACCATCAAGCCCAGCCTGGTCGGCAACACCTGGTACATGACCGTGGAGGGCTACAACAAGAACGCCAAGGTCAAGCGGATCGAATGACGCCCGCGCCCGGGGCCTGCCCCCGGGCGTCTACCGCTGGAGCTGCGACAACCGCTGCGCGAGCTTCTTCGGCGACACGCCGCCGCGCGCGCCCAGTTCCTGGGCGAACAGCGACACGCGCAGTTCCTCCAGGTCGCGGCCGAAGGCCTGCCACTCCGGGTCCCGGGCCATGCCGGCCCCGCGCGCCGCGTCCAGGGCATCCACGAAGGGCTTGAGTTCCAGCATGCGCGCCTGGTCGCGGGTCGGGTCGCGCAGCGCGCGCTCGCCGCGCAGGGCCAGGGCCTTGAGGTAGCGCGGATATTCGCGAAGGGTCGCGGCGGGGACGTCGCGCAGGAAACCGGGGGGCGCCAGGGCCGCCAGGTGCGCACGCATGTCGTCCAGGTTGCCGCTGGCCCAGCCCATCAGCGGCGATTCCAGGCGGGCGCGCACCTCGGCGACCGCGGCAAGGATGGCCTCGGCCTGCTTCAGGCGTTCGACCGCCTCGGGGAACAGGGCCTTCCCGACTTCGGCGACGCGCGCATCGAAGGCGGCGGCGTCGCGGATCGCGTCGAGCCCCTCGCGCGCCAGCGCGGCGAACGCGCCATCGACCAGGTCGTTGCGCAGGCGGTCGCCGTCGCGGATACCGGTCGCGCGGGGCTCGGCGGCTTCGATGGCCGCGTACAGCAACCCCGTCCGCGACGATACCGGCAACTGCTTGCGTGCCTGCTTCATGCGGTCGGCGCTGGCCAGCGCGAGCAGTCGGCGCACGCCCGCCGGATGCGCCGCCTCGGCCACGTCGCGCTCGGCGTGCACGCGCAACGAGACGCTGTCGCCCTCGTCGTGCAGCGCCGGCCACGCCGGCACGCCGCCGGCCCCGGGCACGGACACCGGGATGGGCGTGTCGGGGAACGCGGTCATGCCTTGGCGGGCCAGGCCATCGGCCGCCCGTTCGGCGAACGCACGCGCAGCGCGCTCGCCGAACTCGCGGCGCAGCGCATCGAGATCGCGCGATTCGGCCAGCACGCGCCGCCCGTCGCGATCGAGCAGGCGCAGGTTCATCCGCAGGTGCGGCTCGAGTGCCGCCCCGTCGAAATCCAGCGCGGCGACCTCGGCCCCGGTGAGCTTCTTCAGGAAACGCGCCAGGCTGCCTTCGAACCCGTCGCCGCCATCGGGACCCGGATGGGCTTCGTGGAAGGCGCGGGCGAAATCCGGGGCCGGCACGAAGTTGCGCCGTTGTGCCTTGGGCAGGGACTTGATGAGCGCGGCGGCCTTGTCGACGGCGAACCCCGGCGCCAGCCAGGACAGGCGTACCGGGTCCAGCGCATTGAGCAGGTGCAGCGGCACCGCCAGGGTCATGCCGTCGTCGGGCGCGCCGGGCTCGAAGCGATACTTCACCGCCAGGCGGACGTCGCCCAGCGCGATCCATGGCGGGAACCGGTCGGCGTCGGTCTCGTCGCCGATCATCAACTCGTCCAGCGACCACTCCAGCCCCGCCTTGCCGGCGGCCGGCAGCTTGCGGTACCAGGCATCGAGCGCCTGCGCGTTGTGCACGTCGGGCGGGAGCCGGTCCAGGTACCACCGCGCCATCCAGTCCTCGTCGACGACGATGCCGGCGCGCCGCTGCTTGGCCTCTTCCTCGCGCGCCTTGGCCAGGGTGGCGAGGTTGCGTGCCAGGAACGGACTGCGGGTGTTGATCTCGCCGGTGACCAGCGCGTCGCGGGCGAAGATCGCGCGACTCTCCTCCGGGAACAGCGCGCCGTAATGGACGGGCTTCCTGGGCGCGAGCACCAGCCCGAACAGGCTGACCTGCTCGCTGCCGACCACGCGTCCCTGCGAGCGCGACCAGCGCGGGTCGTGCTGGCGCCTGGCCAGCAGGTGCGGCAACTCGGCGATCACCCAGTCGGGCTCGATCGCCGCGTTGGTGAGCGCCCAGACGCGCTCGGTGTCGAGCAGGGTGGCCGAGAGCACCCAGGGCGGCGGCTTCCTGGCCAGCGTCGAGCCCGGGAACAACTGGAAGCGACGTCCGCGCGGCCCTTCGAAAAGTCCCTTGTCGTTGCGGTGCGCGACCTGGGTGGGCAGTCCGGCCAGCACCGCGCGGTGCAGGGTGGCGTAGGCGCCGGTATCGAAGTCCTCGCGTCGGGCCGGCACCTGCCAGCCCAGGTCGGCCGCCATGAGCTTGAGCTGGCGATGCAGCTCGCGCCACTCGCGCATGCGCAGGAAGCCAAGGAAGTGGGTCTCGCACCACTTGCGCAGGCGCGACTGCGTCATCTCTTCGTGGGCCGCCTGGTAGGCGTCCCAGAGCTTGAGGATGCCGACGAACTCGGACTTCGCATCGGCGAATCGCGCATGCGCGGCATCTGCCGCGCCGCGCTGGTCGGCGGGCCGTTCGCGGGGGTCCTGGATGCCCAGGAACGCGGCGATCGCCAGCATCTCGCGCAGGCAGCCGTGCGCGTTGGAGGCGATCAGCATGCGCGCCAGTTTCACGTCCACCGGCAACCGGGCCATCAGCTTTCCGGTCACCGTCAGGCGGCGCCGGTCATCGACCGCGCCCAGTTCGGCGAGTTGCTGCCAGCCGTCGGCGATGGCACGCGGCTCGGGTGGCTCGAGGAAGGGAAAGGCCTCGATGTCGCCCAGGCCCAGCGCCAGCATGCGCAGGATCACGCCGGCGAGCGCCGCGCGCAGGATCTCCGGGTCGGTGTAGAGCGGCCGCGACTCGAAGTCCGCCTCCGAGTAGAGGCGGTAGCAGGTACCCTCGGCGATGCGCCCGCAGCGTCCCTTGCGCTGGTTGGCGCTGGCCTGGCTCACCGGCTCGATGTGCAGGCGATCGAGCTTGCCGCGCTGGCTGTAGCGCTTGACGCGGGCCAGGCCCGGATCGACCACGTAGCGGATCCGCGGCACCGTGAGGGAGGTTTCGGCGACGTTGGTCGCCAGCACGATGCGCCGCTGCGTACCGGGATTGAACACCCGGTCCTGGTCGCGGACGGAGAGGCGCGCGTACAACGGCAGGACCTCGGTGTGGCGGTACTTGCGCCGCTCCAGTGCCTGGTGCGCGTCGCGGATCTCACGCTCGCCCGGCAGGAACACCAGCACGTCGCCGCGCGGGTCCTCGCGGGTGATCTCGTCGCAGGCGCCGACGATCGCATCGGTGACGGTGCGTTCGCCGCGCCGGCCGTCTTCGTCGTCGCCCTCGCCCTCAAGCGGGCGGTAGCGCACTTCCACCGGATAGCTGCGGCCCTCGACGTCGACCACCGGCGCGTCGTCGAAGTGCGCGGCGAAGCGCGAGGTGTCGATGGTCGCCGAGGTCACGATCACCTTCAGGTCCGGTCGCCGGGCCAGCAGCTGTTTCAGGTAACCGAGCAGGAAGTCGATGTTGAGGCTGCGCTCGTGCGCTTCGTCGATCAGGATCGTGTCGTAGCGCGACAGCCAGCGGTCGGACTGGATTTCCGCCAGCAGGATGCCGTCGGTCATGAACTTGATGGCGGTCTGCTCGCCGACGTTCTCGTTGAAGCGCACCTGGTAGCCGACCGCACCGCCCAGCGGCACCTGCAGTTCCTCGGCGACGCGGCGCGCGACCGCGCGCGCGGCGATCCGGCGCGGTTGCGTGCAGCCGATCATGCCCGCCGCGCCGCGCCCGGCCGCCAGGCAGAGCTTCGGCAACTGGGTGGTCTTGCCCGATCCGGTCTCGCCGGCGACCACCACGACCGGATGCCGGCGGATGAGCTCGACGATGCGGTCGGCCTCGCGCCCGATCGGCAGCGAGGGGTCGGCGGGCGCATGCGGCAACGCGGCCGCGCGCGCTTCGCGCCTGGCCACCGACTCCGCCAGCGCACGGGTGAACGCTTCCTGAGCGGCCGCGTCGGCAGGTCGCCCCTTCCAGCGCGACCACAAGCCGTGGAGCCGACCGCGATCGCGGCTCAGGCCGCCGTCGATCGCGCGACGGGCGGCCTGCAAGGCCTTGCCCTGCGCGTCGTCGCGGCGCCCCTTCCGTGACGCCGCGTTTGCATTTCGATCGCTAGACTCCATCTGTTGTTTGAACCGCTATCACTTTCAACATGGCGAACCGGGGCGGCCATTGTCGCCCCAACCCCTTGCAAAGGAGAAACCGCATGGCCAAGTCCAAGACCTCGAAGCCGGCCAAGAAGGCCGCGAGCAAGGCCCCCAAGCCGGCCGCATCCCCGGCACCCGGCTCCAGCGCGCCGGCCATCGACATCGGCATCTCGGCCAGCGACCGCAAGAAGGTCTCCGACGGCCTGTCGCATTTCCTCGCCGACGCCTACACGCTGTACCTCAAGACCCACAACTTCCACTGGAACGTCACCGGCCCGATGTTCAACGCCCTGCACGTGATGTTCGAGGGGCAGTACACCGAGCAGTGGACCGCGCTGGACGAGGTCGCCGAGCGCATCCGCGCCCTGGGCTTCAATGCGCCGGGCTCCTACGCCGAGTTCACCCGCCTGTCCTCGATCCCCGAGGAACCGGGACTGACCGACGCCGCCGACTGGAAGGAGATGGTGCGCCAGCTCACCGTCGGCAACGAAGCCGTCTGCCGCACTGCACGCAAGACCCTCAAGACCGCCGAAAGCGCCGGCGACGACCCCACCGTCGACCTGATGACCCAGCGCCTGCAGGTCCACGAGAAGACCGCCTGGATGCTGCGCTCGCTGCTGCAGTGAAGTCGCAACGCTGCGCGTCTGGCGACCGCGGGCTTCGCTTTGCGAAGCCCGCGCACTGCACAATGCGCTCCCGATCCCAAGAAATGGGGTCAGAGTCATTTTTCCTGCAGGCTGCAAGGTGAAGCGACCTGGACCGACGGAAAAATGACTCTGACCCCATTTTTCCAGACCCCTCCCCTGATCCACCCCCCTCCGCCCTCGCCTCCCTTGGTACCCTAGGCGGATGCCCCGCGACACCCTCGACCACGCCCTCGACCTCCTCCGCGACACCTTCGGCCACCCGGCCTTCCGGGGCGAGCAGGCGGCCATCGTCGAGCGGGTCGCCGAGGGCGGCGATGCCCTGGTCCTGATGCCCACCGGCGGCGGCAAATCGCTGTGCTACCAGTTGCCGGCGATGCTGCGCGATGGTTGCGCGATCGTCGTCTCTCCCCTGATCGCGCTCATGCAGGACCAGGTCGAGGGCCTGCGCCAGCTGGGCGTTCGCGCGGCCAGCCTGAACTCTTCGCTCGATGCCCAGGCCGCTGCCGGGATCGAGCGACAGTGGCTGGACGGCGACCTGGACCTGCTCTACGTGGCCCCCGAGCGTTTGCTCGGCGGGCGCATGCTGGACCTGGTGGGGCGCGCGCACGAACGCGGCCAGGTCGCCCTGTTCGCGATCGACGAGGCCCACTGCGTCTCGCAATGGGGCCACGACTTCCGGCCCGAGTACCGCCAGCTGACCGTCCTGCACGAGCGCTGGCCGGACGTCCCGCGCATCGCCCTCACCGCCACCGCGGACGCGCCCACGCGGCGCGAGATCGTCGAGCGCCTGGCGCTGGAAGATGCCCGGCAGTTCGTCAGTTCGTTCGACCGTCCCAACATCCGCTACCGGGTCGTGCACAAGGATGGCGCCGGCAGCCGCCAGCTGCTGGACTTCCTGCGCGGGCACGAGGGCGAGAGCGGCATCGTGTACGCGTTCTCGCGCAGGCGGGTGGAAGCCATCGCCGAACAGCTGGTCGAAGCCGGGGTGCACGCCCTGCCCTACCACGCGGGCCTGCCGGCCGAGACGCGTGCCGCCAACCAGCGCCATTTCCTCCAGGCCGACGGCGTGGTGATGGTCGCGACGATCGCCTTCGGCATGGGCATCGACAAGCCGGACGTTCGCTTCGTCGCCCACGTCGACCTGCCCAAGTCGGTGGAAGGCTATTACCAGGAAACCGGCCGTGCCGGCCGCGACGGGGGGCCGGCCGAGGCCTGGTTGAGCTACGGTCTGGGCGACGTGGTCAACCTGCGCGCGCTCATCGACCGCGGCGAAGCCAGCGACGAGCGCAAGCACCTGGAGCGCAACAAACTCGACGCCCTCCTCGGCTATTGCGAATCGACCGGCTGCCGGCGCCAGGCCCTGCTCGGCTGGTTCGGCGAGGACTATGCCGGCGCCCACGGCGGCGGCTGCGGCAACTGCGACAACTGCCTGGAGCCACCCGAGACCTGGGACGGCACCGAGGCCGCGCGCAAGGCGCTCTCCTGCGTCTACCGCAGCGGCCAGCGCTTCGGCGCCGGCCACCTGATCGACATCCTCGTCGGCAAGGACACCGACAAGGTCCAGCAGTTCGGCCACGACGCCCTCAGCACCTGGGCGATCGGGCGCGACCTCGACGCGCGGCAATGGCGCGGCGTATTCCGCCAGCTGGTCGCCGCCGGACTGCTGGAAGCCGATGCCGAGCGCTACAACGCACTGCGGCTGACCGCGTCCAGCGGCGCCGTCCTGCGCGGCGAGCGCCGCCTGTCCTTCCGGCACGAGCCCGAACCGCGCCGCCGCGGGCGCACCCACCGCTCCTCGATGATCGAGGCCGACCTCGATGCCGAGGCGCTGGGCCGCTTCCACGCCCTGCGCGAATGGCGCGCCGCGGTCGCCAAGGAGCAGAACGTGCCCGCCTACGTGATTTTCCACGACAGTACCCTGCGCGCGATCGCCGAGGCCGCGCCGGGCAACGAAGGCGCGCTGGCGGAGATCCCCGGGATCGGCGCCCGCAAGCTCGAACGCTACGCCGGGGACCTGCTCGACCACCTGGCCCGCCTGGAATGACGCGGGCGGGCAAGCCGGCGGACGCCGGCCCCGTCCAACGCATCGGATCGCCGGTGCGGCACCGGCTCTCCGGAAACGTGACGGGCCCGGCTTAAACCCCCGGCGGGCAACCGGCATCAGAGTGGTTATGCTGAACGCCGTGGCCGAACTCCCGCCCCTCGCCGAAGACGCCCCCGCCGACGCTGCGGCCGGCGCCGACGTCGAAGCGAGCCTGGTCCGCGCCGCGGTCGAGGGCGACGTCGTGGCCTTCGAGGCCTTGTACCGGCGCCATTCAGGCCGCGTCCACGGCGTGATCGGCCGCCTGGTCGGGCATCACGGCACCCGCGCGGAAGACCTCACCCAGGAGGCCTTCGTCCGGGCCTGGCAGGCGCTGCCGGCTTTCCGGTTCGAGGCGGCGTTCTCGACCTGGCTGCACCGGCTGGCGGTCAACACCGCGCTCATGGACATGCGCAGCCAGCGCAGCCGGCCGCAGCACGAGGGCGACGACGATGCCTTCGACCTGCTCGGCCAGGCCGACTCGGCCGGCCATACCACCGCGCTTTCCATGGACCTGGAGCGCGCGGTCGCCAGCCTGCCGCCGCGTGCCCGCGCCGTCCTGGTGCTGTACGACGTGGAAGGCTGGAAGCACGAGGAAATCGCCGCCGAGCTGGGCATGGCGGTCGGCAGTTCCAAGGCGCAACTGCATCGCGCGCGCCATCTGTTGCGCGAACGGCTCGGCGAGGCCGCCTGGTCCGGAGACATCCCATGACACACGAAACCGATACCGATCACACGCCCGATGCCCCGCTGCCCGATGACCTGCGCTGGCAGCTTCGCGGGCTGCGCACCGACGCGGCTCCCTCGCACGACCTGTGGCCCGGCATCGCCGGTCGCCTGACGCCGCGCACCGCGACGACGACGCCACCCACCGCGCGCTCGCGGCGCCGCTGGCTGGCCCCTCTCGCCCTCGCGGCCAGCCTGCTGCTGGTGGCCACGACGCTGGGCTGGTACCTGCCTCCCGCCGGCGATGCGCCGGCCGGGGCCGGTGTCGCGACGACCGGCGCGCCGGCCACGCAGGCGCCCCCGGCCGCCGACCCCGCCTGGGCCTACCAGCGCGAAGTCGCGGGGCTGACCCGGCAATACCAGGCCGCGTTCAACGCCCTGGGCGCCGTGCCGGGCGACCCGAGCCTGCAACCGGCGATCAACGACCTGGACCGCAATGCCGACATGATCCTCGACGCCCTCGCCCAGCAACCCGATTCGCGCCTGCTGCTCGACCAGTTGCGTCGCACCTACGCCCAACGCCTCGCGCTGAGCCAGCGCATGCTCAATACCTGACCGGAGCCCGCCATGACCCGATTCCAATCCATTGCCTCACCCGTGCTGGCCTCCGCCCTCTTCGTGGCGGCGCTGCCCGCCCTCGCCGGTACGCCCATCAACGAGACCCGTCCGCTCGACCCGCGCGGCAGCGTGGACATCGACAACCTCAAGGGGCGCATCGAAGTGCGCGCCTGGGACCGCGCCGAGGTCCAGATCACCGGCACGCTCGGCAAGGGCGTCGAGAAGCTGGAGATCACCGGCGACAAGCGCCACCTCGACATAGAAGTGAAGTACCCCAACCGCGGCAGCGGCCTGGGCTTCTTCACCAGCAGCGACAAGAGCGAGCCCAGCGACCTGGTCGTGATGGTGCCCTTGCGCGCCAACCTGGAGATCGACTCGGTCTCGGCGGACATCGACGTCGCCGGTGTCGCCCCCGATTCGCTCTCCATCGACACCGTCAGCGGCGACGCCACGGTGGCCGGCGCACCGGGCGAACTGAGCGTGGACAGCGTCAGCGGCGACCTGAAGCTCACCGTCAACAGCCGCAACGTGTCCATCGACAGCGTCTCGGGCGACATCCGTCTCTCCGGCCGGCTCGACGGCGAGGTGGCCATCGACAGTGTCTCGGGCGAGGTCGAGGTCCGCGTGATCGACAGCCAGCTTCGCCGGTTCTCCGGCGAGACCGTATCCGGCGATTTCGACCTGCGCACCGCGCTGGCCCCCAACGCCCGCATCGACATCGAATCGGTCAGCGGCGACGTCGACCTGCATTTCCCGCGCAGCCTGTCGGCGACGGTCAAGGCCTCCAGCTTCAGCGGCGACCTGAGCGCCCCGGACGCGAACATCGAGCGCCCCAGGCACGGTCCTGGCGCCAGCTTCACCCATCGCTATGGCGGTGGCGACGCCGACATCAACCTGGAAAGCTTCTCCGGCGACGTCACCCTGCAGTTCGACTACTGAACCGCCGCATCGACCCGGCCGCCGGCGCTCGCCGGCGGCGCGGGCATGTCCGGGCCACTGCGGCCGGGCATCTCGGTGCCCGGGCCGTCAGGGCACCGCGCACTGCAGCGTGAAGGTCAGCGAGCCGTTCGCGGGCAGGGTCGGCAATGAGACGCCTGCCGCGGACTGCAGCGCCGCGACGGTGACCGAGCCGGCAGGGGGGCACACGGCGCCGCCGGTGGCCGAACCGCAGGTCGCCGAACTGCAGCTCACGCCGGTCGGGACGGGTTCGCGCAGGATCGCACCCGACGCGGCCCCCGGGCCGTTGTTGCGCACCACGATCGCGTAGGTCGTCGCCGCGCCCGAGACCACGCGGTCGCCCGCCTGGTCGTTCGCGCCCTGCGTCGGCGTGTTGGTCTTGGTCACCGCCAGTTCCGCGTTGAAGCTGTTGTTGAACGTGCAGGTGATGGTCTGGTTCGCGCCGTAGTTGGCCGCGGGGATGCTCAGCGCACCTCCCGTCCGCGTGGCGTTCACCGTCGCGCCCGTCTGGTCCACGCAGCTCGCGCCGGTCAGGGTGAAGGCCGCCGGCACGAGGGTTTCAGTGATCGTGATGGCCTGGGAGTGGTTGCTGACCGGGAAGGTCGCCGACACCGCGGGATTGCTGGTGGCGGTATTGAGCGCGAACGTGCCGGTGCCCAGTGCGCCACCGCGGCTGAAGTTGAAGCTGCCGGTGCCGTTGCTGGACTGCTTGCGCACGACGACGCTGGAACCGGTCGTGCTCCAGCGGAACTCGACGCCATCGCCCAGACCGGCCGACCCGATCATGGCGACGCTGAAGGTCAGGCTGGTGATGCCGGTACCGTTGAACTGGATGGAGCCACAGCCGGTCCCCACCGACGAGTTCTCGCACTCGGGCTGGGTGACGGCGATGCTTACGTTGACCGTCCGGCGGAACGTGGTGGCGTTGACCACGAACGGTGTGTTGCCGCTGAGCCGGGTCATGCTTACCGCGCCGCCTTGCGAGGTGGAAGAGGCCAGCGTCCACAGGGACGAGTTGGAGACGCCGCCGTTGATGCCGCCCAGGCGGTCGACATGCAGCACCGGATTGTTGACCGGCTCGCTGAAGGTGAACGTGTAGTTGATGGCGGTCAGCGTCGGCGGCACCGAGAACGAAAGCGACGTGCCGCCAGCGACGGCGCCGCCGTACGGGTCGCTCCAGAAACTGGTCGTGTTGAACACGCCGTTGACGTACGCATCGTCGCTGGTGCCGGCCTGGGTGATGCCGAAGCCGAGCACCGTGGCGTTGGCCGAGGTGGTGAATCGCCCCGGGTTTCATAGACACCTACGAGCCTGAAAGTCCCGCTTGCCGTTCGAACTCTACCGGAGAGACGCCTCCATTGGAGCCGTGTCGGCGCTTGGGGTTGTAGAACATCTCGATGTAGTCGAACACGTCGCTGCGCGCCGCGGTCCAGGTCAGATAGATCTTGCGCTTGATCCGCTCGCGCTTAAGCAACTGGAAGAAGCTCTCGGCCACTGCGTTGTCATGGCAGTTGCCGCGCCGGCTCATGCTGCAGACAAGGCCATGGGCCTTCAGGAACGCCTGCCACTCGGCCCCCGTGAACTGACTGCCTTGGCCCGAGTGCAGCATCAGTCCCGGAGCCGGCTTGCGTCGCCACACCGCCGACAACTAAGCCTGCAGCACCAGGTTGGCCTGCATCCGAGCCTGCATCGCCCAGCCCACGACTTGTCGCGAGTACAGGTCCAGGACCACCGCCAGGTACAGCCAGCCCTCGTGTGTGCGGATGTAGGTGATGTCGGTGACCCAGTGCGTGTTCGGGGCGGGCACGTCGAACCGGCGATCCAACCGGTTCGGCGCCACCGTCGAGACCTGTCCGCCACGCGGACGCGGTCGCCGGCCATAGCCGACCTGCGCCCGCAGGCCTTCGCCCTTCATCAGCCGCGCCACGCGATGCTTGCCGCAGCGCTCGCCCAGGTCCCGAAGGTCGTCGGTGATCTTGCGGTAGCCGTAGACCGTGCCGCTCTCCAGCCACGCCTGCTTGACCAGGCCCAGCAGGCGCTGGTCCTCGCGATGGCGATCGCTGTGGGGCCGGCGCAGCCAGGCATAGAACCCGCTGCGTTGCACCCCCAGCACCCGACTCATGCTGATGACGCGGAACTGATCCAGGTGTGCCTGCATGAACGCGTACTTCGCCCTTATCCCTTGGCAAAGTGCGCCGCGGCCTTTTTCAGGATGTCGCGCTCCTCGGTGACCCGTCGCAGTTCCGCCTGCAGTCGCCGGTTCTCGACCGCCAGCGCGGCGTCGTCGTGACGTTCCTGCGGTGCCTTGCGATGCATGCGCACCCATTCGTACATCGAGTGCACGCTCACCCCGAGCCGGTCCGCCACTTCCCGGGCGGGACGCCCGTGGTCAATGACCTGTCGGGCCGCTTCGGCCTTGAACTCTTCCGTATACCGCTTGCCACTCATACACACCTCCGTGATTGCCGTAATGTACGGCTTGGAGATGTCTAGTGAACCCGGGGCGATTCACGGCTTGAGTGGACGCTCACCCGTCATGAGAGCGTATTCACTGATCATGCTTGCGATGGTTGCCGCTTGCTCGAACATGCAGCCAACGCAATCCCTCTGCGATGTCGCGCGCGCTCCGGACCGGTTTGAGGGCTTGCCCCTGACCCTCTCAGGCACGGCCAGGATGTCTCGACATGGCAGTACGCTCTCGGACCCTGCGTGCCCAGGCCGTGCCCTTGACATTGAGGGCGATGATCCAGAGCTTTCGAGTGCATTGGCCAGTACGCTTGCGCCGGGAACGGCACCCGTCCGCATTACGGTGACCGGGCGCGTCATTCGCACGGCCGGTCTGCCTTCCTACGTGTTCAGTGTGACTGAAGGGCGCTCCGAATGAGCCGTGCGCCGCTCGACAGTCTGCTCAAGCGTTCGATGGTGGGTCGTGTTGGATTCGAACCAACGACCAGCGGATTAAAAGTCCGATGCTCTACCGACTGAGCTAACGACCCGGGGAAACCGGAAGCCGCGGCGTGGGGCCGCCGTGGCCTTCGCCCGACATTGCATCGGGGGCGTGCATTCTAGCGCAAGGCCGCCCGGAGTGGGATAGGGCCTCCCACGCCGCGCCCGGCCCGGCGCACGGCTCAGGAGTAGCGGGTGGTGTCGACCGCGTCCGCGGCGGCGAAGCCCTCCGCGCGCAGGCGGCAGGCGTCGCAGTGACCGCAGGCGCGGCCATCGGCGTCGGCCTGGTAGCACGAGACCGTGGTCGAGAAGTCGACGCCCAGGCGCAGGCCCTCGCGCACGATGTCGGCCTTGCTCATGTGCTGCAACGGGGCGTGCACCTGCAGTCCGGCGCCTTCCACGCCCGCCTTCGTCGCCAGGTTGGCCAGGGCCTGGAAGGCCTCGATGAAGGCCGGTCGGCAGTCGGGATAGCCCGAGTAGTCGACCGCATTGACGCCGCAGAAGATGTCGGCGGCGCCGATCACCTCGGCCCAGCCCAGCGCCATCGACAGCATGATGGTGTTGCGCGCCGGGACGTAGGTCACGGGGATGTGGCCCTCGGGGGCCGCGTCGCCGACCGGGTGGCCGTCGGCGTCGGTCGGCACCTCGATGTCGTCGGTCAGCGCCGAGCCACCGATGCTGCGCAGGTCCACGCTGACGGTCTTGTGCGCGACCGCGCCCAGGTCGCGCGCGACCCGCTCGGCGGCATCGAGCTCGGAGGTGTGCCGTTGGCCATAGCGGACGCTCAGCGCATGCACGGCATAGCCCTGCTCGCGCGCGATGGCGATGACGACGGCGGAGTCCATGCCTCCGGAGACGAGGACGACGGCTTTTTTCATGGCGGGGATGGGTGTTCGGGAATGGGGAGTGGGAGAAGCGGCGTTGCCCGCCAGCCGGGTCAACGGCCGGGGGCGTCGTCCCAGAGGATCTTGTGCAGTTGCAGCTGGAAGCGCACCGGCAGGCGGTCTTCGACGATCCAGTCGGCCAGGTCGCGGGGCTTGATCTGGGTGAAGCTGGGCGAGAACAGCACGTCGCAGGTGTCCACCAGGCCGTGTTCGGCGACCACGTCGCGGGCCCACTCGTAGTCCTCGCGGGAACAGACCACGAACTTGACCTGGTCGTGCGCGGTCAGCAGCGGCAGGTTGGACCACAGGTTGCGATGCGCTTCGGCCGAGCCGGGCGTCTTGATGTCGAGCACCCTGGACACGCGCGGATCGACCGCGGCGATGTCGATGGCCCCGGAGGTTTCCAGCGAGACCTCCAGGCCGGCGTCGCACAGCCGCTCGAGCAGGCCGATGCAGCGCTTCTGCGCCAGCGGCTCGCCCCCGGTCACGCAGACGTGGCGGGCGCCCAGGCGCGCGACTTCGGCAAGAATCGCGTCGGTGTCCCACCACTCACCACCGTGGAAGGCGTAGGCGGTGTCGCAGTACTGGCAACGCAGGGGGCAGCCGGTGAGGCGGACGAAGACCGTCGGCCAGCCGATGCTGCGCGACTCGCCTTGCAGGGACAGGAAGATTTCGGTGATGCGCAGCCGGTCCGGCGACACGGCAGCCGCATCGGCGTTGACGGCATTCATGCGGGGATTCTAGCGGACCCTGCGCGGGACCGCGCGCCCGTGGCCCGCCTCAGCGCAGGCGGTTCAGCTGGATGGCGTTGAGCCGGTCGGAGGCGGTCCGCGCGGCGTCGGTGCCCGGATAGCGCTCGGTCACCTCGGCCAGGGTGCGTTCGGCCGCCTCGAGCTGGTCGAGGCCATATTGCGACAAACCCACCTTCAGCAGCGCGCCGGGCGCCTTGTCGTGCGTGGGGTAGCGATCCAGGAGCGCCTGGAACTGGCCCATGGCCAATGGGTAGTTCTGGGTGACGTAGTAGCTCTCGCCGAGCCAGTAGAGGGCATTGGGCGCATACGCGCCGGCCGGGAAACGGGCGAGGAAATCCTGGAACAGGTTGGCGGACTGTGCGTACTCGCCGGCCTTGAGTGCGTCGAAGGCGAGGTCGTAGGCCTGGCGCTCGTCGGCGGTCTGGGCGATCCGGCCCGGGTCGCCGTATACCGAGGGCGGTGTCTCGGTGACGGCCGCCGTCGGCGACGGCGACCGCGTGCCGGGAGCGCTGGAAACGGGCTCGCCCGCGTCCACTGGCGGTGCCCCGCCCCCTTCCAGGCGATTGATCCGCCCGTCGAGGTCCAGGTACTGCGCCTTGCCGCTCTCCTGCTGCTGGTTGAGCTGGTGGTTCAACTCCTCGACCTGCGAGCGCAGGGCCTGGACCTCGGCCTTGAGCTGGCTGACCTGGTTGAGGAGGTCGACATTGGCCTGGTTGTCGGCGGCACGCTGCTCGAGCAGCGCGACGCGATCGGCCAGGCTCATGCGCTGCGCGTGCGCGGGTGCGGCGGCCACGAGGGCCGCCGCGAGTGCCGTGCATGCGAACAGATGACGCATCGACACGGCCCGCATCACTTCGCGGTGTACACGATCTCGACGCGACGGTTCTTCGCCCAGCAGTCTTCCGTCGAGTCGGTGCAGACCGGACGCTCTTCGCCGTAGCTGACGACGGTCGTCTGGCTGCCGGAACCGCCATTGGCCTGGATGGCCGAGGACACGGCGTTGCCGCGGCGCTCGCCGAGGCCGACGTTGTAGTCGCGGCTGCCGCGCTCGTCGGCGTTGCCTTCCAGGGTCATGCGCGAGGTCGGGCGGTCACGCAGGTACTTGGCGTGGCAGGCGACGATCGACTGGAACTCCGGACGCAGGCTGTCCTGGTCCAGGTCGAAGTAGACCACGCGCTGGCGCAGGCAGGCGTCGGTATCCAGGTCCTCGGGGGTGTAGGCGCCCGGGGTGCTCGGGGTCTGCGTGGTGGCCGGGGTGGTCGGCTCCTGCGCCGGCGGCTCTTCCTTGACCTTCTTGGAGCAGGCCACCGCCGCCGTGCAGAGGACGGCGGCGAGGACGGTCTTGCCAATGGTGGCCGGGGTGATGCTGTTCATGGTTGTTCCTCGTCGTTGCGTGGGACAGGTTGATCGCGATGGATACTGCGTAGTTGAACGGTTCTACTTCGTGTATTGGATCCGGCGGGTGGCGCGGCCGGGCGAACTCTTCCTTCTATTCATGCATCAGACCCCGTGCACGTCGGGTATAGCCGGCAGGCTTCAACGTTTGTCTCGGTAGGGTCCCCAGGCCGGCTCCCGCACGTCGCCGTCGGCGAGGACCAGGCGCTGGCGCACCCGGGCGTCGGCGGACACCGCGTACAAGACCCCCTTACGGCCTTCGCGCGCAGCATAAAGGATCATGCTGGCGTTGGGTGCAAAACTCGGCGATTCGTCCAGGGACCCGGGGGAGAGGGTCGTCCAGCGCGGCGAGCCCAGGCTGCTGTCGCTCAGGGCGATCCGGTAGGTGTTGCCGCTGCCCTGCGCGGTGACGAGCTTCTTGCCGTCGTAGGAGACGTCGGGGCTGGCGTTGTAGTTGCCCTGGAAGGTGACACGCGTCGCGCTGCCGCCGCTGGACGGGACCTGGTAGATCTGCGGACGGCCACCCCGGTCGGAGGTGAAGTAGATGCTGCGGCCATCGGCCGACCAGGTCGGCTCGGTGTCGATGCTGAAGTGGTTGGTCAGCTGGGTCAGGGCGCGGCTGCCCAGGTCCATGACGTAGATCTCCGGGTTGCCGGACTTGGACAGGGTCAGGGCCAGGCGGTTGCCGTCCGGGGAGAACGCCGGCGCGCCGTTGATGCCGCGGAACTTGGCGATCATCTCGCGGCTGCCGCTGCCGATGTTCTGGATGTAGATCGAGGAGTTGCCGCCCTCGAAGCTGACGTAGGCCAGGCGGTTGCCGTCCGGGCTCCAGGACAGCGACAACAGCGGCTCGGAGGAGCGCACCACGGTCTGCGGGTTGAAGCCGTCGGAGTCGGCGACCATCAGCGCGTACTGGGTGTCGCGACCGGTGCCGGTGGCGGTGACGTAGGCGATGCGGGTGAAGAAGGCCCCGCGCACGCCCAGCACCTTCTCGTAGATGGCGTCGGCGATCTGGTGGGCGACGTCGCGCATGGCGCCGGCGCGGGCGGTCAGGGCGAAACCGAGCAGGCGCTCCTGGGTGGCGACGTTGAACAGTTCGTACTCGACCCGGTAGCTGCCGCCCGCGGCGTCGACCACGCGACCGACGACCAGGTAGTCCTGGTTGAGGGCGCGCCAGGTCGGGTAGTTGACCTCGCTGCCGCGGCTGGGCCGCTCGACGATGTTGGCGTCGGGCAGGCTGCGGAACTGGCCCGAACGGTTGAGGTCGGCGGCGACCACCGAGGCGATGTCGGTTTCGGGCGCGGCGGCACTGCCCTGGTAGGGCATCGGCACGACCGCGATCGGGAGGGCCGCGGCATTGCCGCCCACGATGTCCAGCTCCAGGCTCTGCTGGGCGGACGCGGCGAGGGGCAGCAGCAACGTGAGCAACGCGGCGAACCAGCGCAGGGATCGTTTCATGGGCATTTCCAGTGTGGGCCTGTGAAGTGTTAACAGCTTCGGCGTTAAGGCGGTCTCAAAGATGAACAGGCGCAAAGCGGGCGTCAGTGGTCGCGCGCCTCGAAATTGAGGATGACCTCGCGCGCGAACACGGTCTCGAAGCCCGCGTAGGGCAGCGGCTGCGCCTTCAGGACGGCGGCCTCGATCGAGCGCCGGCCCTGCTCGTCGTAGGCGCAGGGCGAGCCCACCTCCGCGCTCATCACGTTGCCGCCCGGCAACTGGCGGATCACCAGGCGGCAGCGCGCGCCCAGGGGCACGGTTTCCGGGCGGGTCCACTTGGACAGGATCGCCTGGGTCAATGCCGCCTGGTACTGCGCGAGCAGGCCGGTGTCGGTACCGCCCTGCCCCGCCGGCGCGCTCGCCGCGCTGTTGGACGCGGTACGGGCCTGGGCGTCGGCAATCTGCTTGAGCTTCTCCTCGGCCAGCCGGGCCTCGCGCGCGGCGGCCTCGCGCTGGCGGCGGATCTCGGCCAGCTTGGCGTCACGGTCCTTCTGCGCCTGTTCCTCGGCCAGGCGACGGCGGCGCTCGGCTTCTTCCTGGCGCTTGCGCTCGGTCAGGTCGACCTGGTCCTGGCGGCGCTTGGCCTCCTGGATCTTCTCGTCCTCTTCCGCCGGCGTGGGCGTGGGCAGGTCGGTCACCGCGTCCTGGTTGGTGTCCTCCGGTTCGGGGATGAAGTCCTGCGCCGCCGGCTGCGGCGGGTTGGGCGCATCCTCGGGCACCGGCTCGGGCAGCGGCTGCGGCGGCGGCGCGGTCTCTTCCTCGGCCGGCTCGGCGACCGGCTCGGGCAGGGGCTCGACCGGGTCGGGCCGGTTGGCCAGCGTGCGCTGCATTTCCGAGGACAGTGCGGTCGCGTCGACCAGCTCGGCCGAGATCGGCGAGCCCATGGCCTGCACCTGCTGGTTGTCGCGGTGCCACCACAGGCCAGCGACCATCAACAGGAACAGCAGGGCATGCAGGCCGACCGCGAGGATCACGGCCAACGTGGTGTCGGCGCGATTCTCCCGCATCAGCGCTCGTCCCTCTGTGCGCTCATCAGGCCCACGCGCTCCACGCCGGCGTTCTGCAACTGGTTCATCGCGTCGTAGACGGTCTGGTAGCTCGCCGAACCGTCACCGGCGACGAAGACCGGCACGTCCGGGTTCTGCGCCACGATCGCGCTCATCTTCGCGACCAGTTCCTCGCGGGTGACCGCCTCGTTGCTGCCCGGTTCCAGCACCAGGAAATAGTGGCCGTCGCGATCGACGGTGACGACGATCGGGTCCTTCTTCTCCTGCATGGACTTGGCGTTGGACTTGGGCAGCTCGATGTCGACGCCCAGGTTCAGCAGCGGCGCGGTGACCATGAAGATGATCAGCAGCACCAGCATCACGTCGATGTAGGGCACGACGTTGATTTCGGCCTTGAGTTTGCGTTTGCGCTTGCGTCGCGCGGCGATGCCGGACATGGCATTCCTCTCGTGTTCGTGGGATCCAACGCCCGAAGGCAGGGGGCGGGGTCAGTCCTGGGACTGGCGCTCGAGGATCGAGGCGAACTCGTCGGCGAACGCATCGTAGCGGCCACCGATGCGCTCGACCTTGGTCGCGTAGCGGTTGTAGGCCCAGACCGCCGGGATCGCGGCGAACAGACCCATCGCGGTGGCGATCAGGGCCTCGGAGATGCCCGGCGCGACGGTGGCGATGGTCGCCTCCTTCATGTTGGCCAGGCCGTGGAACGAGATCATGATGCCCCAGACCGTGCCGAACAGGCCGATGTAGGGCGAGATCGAGCCGACGTTGGCGAGGAACTCCAGGTTCTGTTCCAGGCCGTCGAGCTCGCGCGAGGCGGCCACGCGCATGCCGCGCTGCGCGCCTTCGAGCTGAGTCTTGCTGTCGATGCCGCGGCGCTGGCGCTGGCGCCCGAACTCGCGGAAGCCGGCCTCGAAGATCGACTCCATGCCGCCGATCGCGCGGCTGCGCTCGGTGGCGCCGGCGTAGAGCTTGGTCAGCTCGGTCCCCGACCAGAAGCGCTCCTCGAACTGCTCGGCCTCGCGCTCGGCGCGGTCGAGCACGCGCTTCTTGCGGAAGATGATCACCCACGAAGCGATGGACGCGAACAGCAGGACCAGCATCACCGCCTGCACCGGCAGGCTGGCATGCAGGATCAGGTTGACCACGTTGAGGTCGCCGCCCGCCTCGGTCACGTTGGCGGCCTGGCTCAGGGCGCTCGTGGCCGCCTGCGCGGCCTCCTCGGGCAGCGGTTCCACGGCGGTGGCCAGCAGCGTGCTCGACAATGGGATCATGCGTGTGTTCTCCGTGCCCGGCAGGGCGTGTTTCGATGGCGGATCAGGGCGAAGGGGTTTCGAGTGACTTGAGCTGGTCGTACAGGGACGGCGGGATCGCGCGGGGCCGGAAACCGGCGGCATCGAGGGCCGCGATGCGCACCTGCGCCACCACCAGCACCTCGTCGCCGCGGCGCACCTCCTGTGCGAACACCATGCTGGCGCGCCGGACCTGCCGGAGCACCGCGGTCACCTCGAGCGCGTCGTCCAGTCGCGCCGGCTTGAGGTAGTCCACCACGACCCCGCGCACCGCGAACACAAGGTCCTCGCGGGTGCGCAAGGCATCCTGGCCATGGCCATGGCTGCGCATCCACTCGGTCCGGGCGCGTTCGAGGTACGCCACGTAGTTCGCGTGGTAGACCACGCCACCCGCGTCGGTATCTTCCCAGTAAATCCTGATCGGTAGGCTGAACATTGGTTTAAGAGCGTGAATGGGAGTGCGCCAGTGTGACCCAGGCCGGCCCCGGGCCCCGGAACTGCGGGCTCAGGGCACCGGCGGCCCGGCCTCGACGAACAGGTCGTCGTCGCGCCCGGTCGGCTTCAGGCCGACGTGGCGGTAGGCCTTGTGGGTCGCCATGCGGCCGCGGGCGGTGCGTACCAGGTAGCCCTGCTGGATCAGGTAGGGCTCGATGACGTCCTCGAGCGTGCCCCGCTCCTCGCTCAGCGCAGCGGCCAGCGACTCCACACCGACCGGGCCGCCATCGAAGTTCTCGATGATCGTCACCAGCAGGCGGCGGTCGAGCTCGTCGAAACCCTGGGGATCGACCTTCAGCATCGCCATCGCGGCGTCGGCCACCTCTCGGCTGATCGAGCCGTCGGCGCGCACCTGGGCGAAGTCGCGGACGCGCCGCAGCAGGCGGTTGGCGATGCGCGGGGTGCCGCGCGAGCGCCGCGCGATCTCCGCGGCGCCTTCGGCAACGCAGTCGATGCCGAGGATCTGCGCCGAGCGGCGCACGATCCGGGTCAGTTCCTCGGCGTTGTAGAACTCCAGGCGCTGGACGATACCGAATCGATCGCGCAGCGGCGCGGTCAGCAAGCCGGCCCGGGTCGTGGCGCCGATCAGGGTGAAGGGCGGCAGGTCGAGCTTGATCGAGCGCGCGGCCGGGCCCTCGCCGATCATGATGTCGATCTGGAAGTCCTCCATCGCCGGGTACAGCACTTCTTCCACCACGGGCGAGAGGCGGTGGATCTCGTCGACGAAGAGCACGTCGTGCGGCTGCAGGTTGGTCAACAGCGCGGCCAGGTCGCCGGCCTTCTCGATCACCGGGCCCGAGGTCACGCGCAGGTTGACGCCCAGCTCGTTGGCGATGACGTGGCTCAAGGTGGTCTTGCCCAGGCCGGGCGGCCCGAAGATCAGCACGTGGTCGAGGGCTTCGCCCCGGCCCTTCGCGGCTTCGATGTAGATGTTCATCTGCTCGCGGACGGGCTGCTGCCCCAGGTATTCGTCCAGTCGCTTGGGGCGGATCGACGCCTCCAGGGCGTCGTCCTCGCGCGTGGCGTCGGCGGCGATGATGCGGTCGTTCATGGGCCTGCGGTCGTGGGAGGGGGCGCGGCGGGCACGGGGCGCCGCCATCGCGCAATGCTCGCACATCGCGGCCGGTGGCGGGTCCTGCCCACGCCGGGCGCGGCGTGCGCGCCCCGCCCTGCCCTCAGATCTCGACCTGGGCGCCCAGCTCCACCAGGCGGTTGCCCGGGATGTGGAAGTAGCCGGTCGCCGGCGCGGCGTTGCGATGCATCAGCGCGAAGATCTTGTCGCGCCAGACCGGCATGCCGCGGTCGCGGGTGGCGACGATGGTCTCGCGGCTCGAGAAGTACGTCGTGTCCATCGGATCGAAGTACACCCCGCCTTCGTCGCACGAGCGCATCAGCGCCAGCGGTACGTCGGGGGTCTCCATGAAACCGAAACGGATCACCACGCGGTAGAAGTCGTCGCCGATGGCCTCGATCTTCAGGCGCTTGTGCGCGTAGGGCACCGTCAGCGTATCCACGGTGAGGAAGACATTGCGCTCGTGCAGGACCTTGTTGTGCTTGAGGTTGTGCAGCAGGGCATGCGGCACGACGCCCTTGTCGGCAGTCAGGAACACGGCGGTCCCCGGCACCCGCAACGGGGGGGCCAGCATCAGGCCGTTGAGGAAGGTGCCCAGTTGCAGGCCCTCCTTCTGGATCTCGTCGCGCAGCAACTGGCGCCCGCGGCGCCAGGTACGCAGAAGCGTGAACAGCAACAGGCCGACCACCACCGGGAACCAGCCGCCGTCGAGCACCTTGGCGCCGTTCGCGGTCAGGAAGGCCAGGTCGATGAAGAAGAACGGCACGCACAACGGCAGCACCCACAGCCGCCAGCGCGGCCACAGCGCGCGCGCCACGATCGCCAGCAGCAGCGTGTCGATCAACATCGTCGCCGACACCGAGATGCCGTAGGCGGTGGCCAGCGCGGTCGAGCTGCCGAAGCCCAGCACCAGGGCGATCACGATGGCCATCATCGTCCAGTTGATCGCCGGGATGTAGATCTGCCCGATCGTCTCCTTGGACGTGTGCTGGATCTTCATGCGCGGGATGTAGCCCAGCTGCATGGCCTGCCGCGCCACCGAGAAGCCGCCGGTGATGACCGCCTGCGAGGCGATCACCGTCGCCGCGGTGGCGAGCACGATCATCGGCACGCGGCCCCACTCGGGCACGCCCAGGTAGAACGGGTTGCGGATCGCGGCCGGGTCCTCGAGCACCAGCGCCCCCTGCCCCAGGTAGTTGATCATCAGCGCCGGCAGGACGAAGAAGTACCAGGCATAGCGGATCGGCTTGGCGCCGAAATGGCCCATGTCGGTGTAGATGGCCTCACCGCCGGTCACCGCCAGCACCACGGCGCCGAGGATGAAGATCCCGTGCCAGCCGTGATTGCCGAAGAAGCGCACCGCCCACAGCGGGTTGACCGCGTTGAGCACCTCCGGCTCGTGCAGGATGTTGACCACGCCCAGGACCGCCAGCGTCAGGAACCACAGGCCGGTGATCGGCCCGAACACCCGTCCCACCTTGGCGGTGCCGAATCGCTGGCTGGCGAACAGGCCCGCCAGCACGATGACCGCCAGTGGAACCACCCAGTGGTGCAGCTGCGGGGCCACGACCTCCAGGCCCTCGACCGCCGACAGCACCGAGATCGCCGGGGTGATGACGCCGTCGCCGAAGAACAGCGAGGCGCCGAAGATGCCCAGGATGCCGACCATGTAAGCCGACTTCGAGCCCTTGGGCAGGCTGCGCTGGGCCAGGGCCATCAGCGCCATGATGCCGCCCTCGCCATGGTTGTCGGCGCGCATGATGATGGTGACGTACTTGAGCGTGACCACCAGCATCAGCGACCAGAACACCAGCGACAGCACCCCGAGCACGGTGTCGTGGTTGGCGACCAGTCCGTAGTGCGGCGAGAAGGCTTCACGGATCGTATACAGCGGGCTCGTGCCGATGTCGCCGAAGACGACGCCGATCGCACCGACGACGAGCCCGAACAGTCCGATGTTGCCGTGTCCGTGCCCGCCATTCGCCGGGTCCTGGAGGGTCGCCTGCTGGGACGCCTCGGCGCTGGACGGATTGTGTACGTTGGCCATCTGGGATTTCCGGGGTTGCGACGCGCCGGCTCAGCGGAGCGCGGACTTTAACGCCTTGCGGATGATGGTGGCGGCATCGTCGCCCGCCTCGGTGGCCGCCTTGGCCATGCGCGCGGCCTCGGCCGGCTTGTAGCCCAGTTGCTGCAGGGCGATCACCGCTTCGCCCTGCGCGTCGGCCGGCAGCCCACCGGACAGGGAGGCACCCCCGCCGGCGAGGTCGGCCGCGCGATCGCGCAGCTCGACCACCATGCGCTCGGCGGTCTTCTTGCCGATGCCGGGGATGCGGGTCAGCGCGGTCACGTCGCTGGTCTGCACCAGCCGCGCGAACTCGTCGACGCTGACGCCCGACAGCACCGCCAGGGCGATCTTCGCGCCGATGCCCGACACCTTCTGCACGTCGCGGAACAGGCGGCGCTCGGACTCGCTCATGAAGCCGTAGAGCGAGACGCTGTCTTCCTTCTGCGCGTAGTGCGTGAACAAGGCGACCTCGCGGCCGACCTCGGGCAGGTCGTAGAAGGTGCTCATCGGCGCCTCGAGCTCGTACCCCACGCCATGGACGTCGATGACCAGCCACGGCGGTTGCTTGTGGACCAGCAGGCCCTTCAGTCGTCCGATCATGCACGTACCTCGGTTCGCGGCCCGCCGTGGGGGCCCTCGTGGCGCGGCCGCGGGCTCACCCGCGCCTCCGCAGCTGGGCGACCGCGATGCCGGTGCGCCCGGCCGTCGCGCTCATGTGGGCGTGGGTCAGGGCGATCGCGAGCGCATCGCCGGCATCGGCCTGCAGCTTCATCTCGCCCAGGTTGAGCAGCAGGCGCACCATGTGCTGGACCTGCTGCTTGTCGGCCGCGCCGCGACCGACGAGGGACTGCTTGATCACGCGCGGCGCGTACTCGCTCACCGGCAGCTTCCGCCGCACCACGCTGGCCAGGGCGGCGCCACGCGCATGCCCGAGCTTGAGCGCGGAGGTCGCGGACTTGTCCATGAAGACGGTCTCGATGGCCACCTGTTGCGGCTGCCACTCGTCGAGCGCGGCCTCGAGCCCGTCGCACAACAGGCCCAGGCGCGACGGGAAGTCCTCCGCGTCGAGCAGCTTCAGCACGCCGGCATGGACGAAGCGGCAGCGGCCATCGCTGCCGACGTCGATCACGCCCAGGCCGGTGCGCTGCGAGCCCGGGTCGATGCCGAGGACGCGGATCATCGCGCCGGTCCCGGGATGGCGCGATGGCGCCGCATACGCGTCCCCGCGCCTGCATGGCAGGCCCGGAGCGAATCTGGGAAGGAGGCGTGGGTCACAACGTCAGCTTACGCGCTCAGGCGTAGGCGTCCTCGCCGAGCTCGGCGTTGGAGTAGACGTTCTGCACGTCGTCCAGGTCTTCCAGCCAGTCCAGCAGCTTGGCCACCTGCTGCGCGGTCTCGCCCTCGACGGCGACGTCGTTGTCGGCGCGGTAGGTCACCTCGGCCTGGGCGGCGGCATGTCCGGCCGCGTCCATGGCCGCCTTGACCGCCTCGAACGCGTCCGGCGGGGTCAGTACGTCGATCGAGCCGTCCTCGGGGTAGACCACGATGTCCTCGGCACCGGCTTCGATCGCCGCCTCGGTGATCGCGTCCTCTTCGGCGCCCGGGGCATAGCTCAGCACGCCCAGCTTGCGGAACATGAAGGCCACCGAGCCGTCGGTGCCGAGGTTGCCGCCGAACTTGCCGAAGGCATGGCGCACGTCGGCCACGGTGCGCACCTTGTTGTCGGTCAGGCAGTCGACGATCACGGCCACGCCGCCGGGGGCGTAGCCCTCGTAGCGGATCTCCTCGTAGCTGATGCCCTCCAGCTCGCCGGTCGCCTTCTTGATGGCGCGCTCGACGACGTCCTTGGTCATGTTGGCGCCCAGCGCCTTGTCGATCGCGCTGCGCAGGCGCGGGTTGTTGGTCGGGTCACCGCCGCCGGCACGCGCGGCGACGGAGATCTCGCGGATGATCTTGGTGAACATCTTGCCGCGCTTGGCGTCCTGCGCGCCCTTGCGGTGCTGGATGTTGGCCCATTTTGAGTGACCGGCCATGGGATTCCTGGAGTCGAGCCTGTGGCATTGGGGTGCAGCCGGGTTTGCTGCGGTGCGCAATTATAGGCAAGGCTCAGGCTGCGTGCAGGAACCGGCCGGTCTGGAGGAAACTCAGCACCTGGCGGGCCGCGGGAACCGAGAACAGCAGGCCGCTGTGGCTGGCAGGCACCACGACGTGGTCGCGCAGGCCGGGCGGCCGGGTTTCGGCCAGCGCCACGGTGCCGTCGTGCGGGCCTTCCACCCGGCCGAACAGCTGGCCCAGGCCCAGGGGCCGGTCCCCGGCGACCATGCCCACCTCGATCCCGTCGGGCATCTCCGGGCAGCCGCGCTGCAGCACCGGGGCGCTGCGACCGACGGTCATCCGTCGCCACGGCCCGCCGCCGGCGTCGCGCGCGACCGCGCTGCCGCACAGCGGCGAACCCAGGCAGACCACGCGCGACACCGGCAGCCCGGCGTGGCGACGCAAGGTGGACAGGGCCAGCACTCCGCCCAGGCTGTGGCCGACGACGTGGCAGGACGCACGGGACAGGACATCGACCAGGCGCGGGATGGCGCGCTCGGGGTCGACCGTCACGCTGGCGTAATCGAACAGTTCGGGCCTGAACCCGGCGGCCGCCAGGCGGCCCGCGTGCCAGCGCATCGAAAGACCGCGCATCCACAGGCCATGCAACAGCACGACCCGCCGCACCGCAGCCGTCACTTCAGCTGCCAGAGCCGGATGCCATGCCTTCGACCCAGCGATCGATCAGGCGCTTCTCGTAGGCCAGGTCGTCGTTCTGGTAGCGCAGGGTCGATTGCGAGAGATAGGCCATGTCGCGGAGCTTCGCATGGCCCTGGTCGAGCACCTGTCCGTCGGCGCCGGTCCGGATGTAGTCGAACTCCATGCGCGGCGGATAGATGTCGCGCACGACGCGGATCTGGTCGCTGCGGAAGCCGCGTCCGGGCTCGTAGTCGCCGGCGCGGTCGATGTCGGTGATGTTGATCGCCATCGACTGCCCCGGCGGAAGCACGCGGGCGATGCGGTCGCGCATGTGGCGCGCGAGCGCGTCGACCCAGTCGCCACGCTCGGCCTCCCAGCGGTTGCCGCTGTAGCGGATCTCGGTGAAGGTCGCCGGGTCGTTCCAGCTGACGCTGACGGGGCCGTCGCCCTGCAATTGCCGCGGGGCGTCGGGATCGGTGACGTTGCGTGCGGTCGCCAGGCCCGCGCTGCCAAGCAGGAGCACGGTGCAGGCGACTCGGACCAGCTGCGGGATGGACATGGCAGGCTCCTCGGGTTCGATGCGATGGCCCGGGTGGGCGAGCGCCGCCCGCCGTCCCCAAGCATCCGATTGCATCCAATACTACGCGCGGGGATGGAGCACCGTCGCAACGAAGCCGGACGGATCGTGAACCAGGCAGGGGCGTGGGCCCTGCAGGCCCGCGTCCCGCCCCCGCCATGCCCGGAGGGCCGCTCTCAGTCGTTGCGGACGCGCGGCCTGACCGCGACATGGACCTCGGCGAGCTGCGCGTCCGGGATCGGCGACGGCGCGCCGGTCATCAGGCATTGCGCGCTGGTGGTCTTGGGGAAGGCGATCACGTCGCGGATGGACTCGGTGCCGGCCATCAGCGCGGCGATGCGGTCGACGCCGAAGGCGATGCCGCCATGCGGCGGCGCGCCGTAGCGCAGGGCGTCGAGCAGGAAGCCGAACTTGGCTTCGGCCTCCTCCGCGCCGATGCCCAGCAGCTCGAATACCGCCGACTGCATCGCCGGCCGATGGATGCGGATCGAGCCACCACCGATCTCGTTGCCATTGAGCACCATGTCGTAGCCGCGCGAGACCGCCGTGCGCGCATTCGCGCGCAGGTCGTCGATGTCGTCCACCGCCGGCGCGGTGAAGGGATGGTGCAGCGCGACGTGGCGCTGCGCCTCCTCGTCCCACTCGAACATCGGGAAGTCGGTGACCCACAGCGGCTTCCAGCCGGCTTCGACGAGGCCGAAGTCCTTGCCGGCCTTCAGGCGCAGCGCGCCCATGAAGTCGCTCACCGTGGCATGCGGGCCGGCACCGAAGAACACGATGTCGCCGTTGCCGGCGCCGACGTGGGAGACCAGGCCGGCGAAGGCCTCGTCGGCGAAGAACTTCGCGATCGGCGAAGACACCTCGCCGCTCCCGGACAACTTGATGTAGGCCAGCCCCTTTGCGCCGTACTTGGCCGCGTGCGCGGCATATTCGTCGATCTGCTTGCGGCTGAGCGAGGCGCCGCCCGGGATGCGCAGCGCGCACACGCGGCCGCCGTCCACGCCGGCCCAGTCGGTGAACACCTTGAACCCCGAGCCCTTCACCTGTTCGTCGACGTCCACCAGTTCGAGCGCGATGCGCAGGTCCGGCTTGTCCGACCCGAACCGGCGCATGGCCTCGGCCCAGCTCATGCGCGGGAACTCGCCCAGTTCGACCTCCATCACCTCGCGGAACACGTCGCGCACCAGCGACTCGCTGGTGTCCTGGACGTCGCGCTCGGTCACCCAGGCGAACTCCATGTCGAGCTGGGTGAACTCGAGCTGCCGATCGGCGCGCAGCGCCTCGTCGCGGAAGCAGCGCGCGATCTGGTAGTAGCGGTCGAAGCCGGCGACCATGAGGATCTGCTTGAACAGCTGCGGCGACTGCGGCAGGGCGTAGAACTCGCCTTCGTGCATGCGCGCCGGCACCAGGAAGTCGCGCGCGCCCTCGGGCGTGGCCTTGGTCAGGATCGGGGTCTCGATGTCCTGGAAGCCACGCGCGTCCAGCCAGCGGCGCAGCGCCTGCACCAGCTTCGTGCGGGTGCGCATCTTGCGCTGCATGTCGGGGGTGCGCAGGTCCAGGTAGCGATACTTCAGGCGGACATCCTCGCCCGGGTTCTCGTGCGCGTGGAACGGTAGCGGTTCGGCCTTGTTGAGGCGCTCGACCTTGTGCGCGACCACTTCGACCTGGCCGGTGGGGATCCGCGCGTTGACCGACTCGCGACGGCGCACCACGCCGGTGACGCGCAGGCAGTCCTCGTAGCCCACCGCGGCCGCGGCCGCGATCACCTCGGCATTGCCCTCAACGCCGGGCGCGGGTTCGGCGACGATCTGGACGATCCCTTCATGGTCGCGCAGGTCGATGAAGCACAGGCCGCCGAGGTCGCGGGCGACGTCGGCCCAACCGCACAGGGTGACGGTCTGGCCGATCAGGGCCTCGTTGACAAGGCCGCAGAAGTGGGTACGCATGGAGGCTCCAGGAAACAGGCACGCCCGGCGTGCGCCGGGGAAACGGACATTTTAGCGGCTCGGCGGGGTGGCGGCTCGCCCGCGGCGCGGGTGTCGGCTCAGCCGGCGTCCGGCGACGGCTTGGGGGCCGGCGTCGCGGCGGGCTTGGCCTCGGCCTTGCCGCCGCCCTCCGCGCCGGTCTTGGCCGGCGCCCCGTCCCCGGCGAGGTTGCGCTTCTTGTCGCCGTCCTTCTTGAAGTCGGTCTCGTACCAGCCGCCGCCGGCAAGGCGGAACTGCGGCGCGGTCAACTGCCGGCGCACCTGCGCCTCGCCACAGGCGGGGCACTGGGTGGGGTCGGCGTCGGACAGCTTCTGGAGGCGGTCGAAATGGTGGCCGCAGGCGGCGCACTCGAAGGCATAGATCGGCATGGCGGGGGTTCGACAGGTGCAATCGGGACGGGCCCGGGAGGCGTCCAGTCTGGGGCCTGCGGGGCGGTAATCAAGCGCGGGACATCCCGACGCGCTAGGGTGGGACCTCGTGCTGCAACGCAGCAAGCACGCGACCATCACGGCCCGACCTGCAATATGTCCTGATATTTCAACGTGTTAGCCTGAAGGAAACCCGCGAACTCCTCCATGATCTCCACCGTCCGCCCCTTGGCCGCGCTGCTCGCCGGCGTGGCTTTCCTGCTGATGGGCAGCGGCCTGCTGGGCACGCTGCTGGCGCTGCGCGGACGCCTGGAGGGGTTCGACGACCAGACGCTGGGCCTGGTCATGTCGGGCTACTTCGTCGGCTTTTTCCTGGGCACCTACGCAGCCCCCGGCCTGATCCAGCGGATCGGGCACATCCGCGCGTTCGCGTTCTACGCCGCGCTGTGCGCGGCCACCGTCCTGCTGCACGCGGTCTTCGTCGCGCCCTGGGCCTGGGGCCTGCTGCGACTGCTGACCGGCATCGCCCTGGTCGGCCTCTACACGGTGATCGAGAGCTGGTTGAACGTACAGGCGCCGCCCCAGCAGCGCAGCCAGGTGTTCGCGGTCTACATGGCCGTCAACCTGATGGCGCTGGCGGCGGGCCAATGGCTGGTCCGCCTGGCGCCGGCGGCGGGCTTCGAACTCTTCAGCCTGGTCGCCGTCCTGGTCTGCCTGGCGGCATTGCCGGTGACCGCGAGCCGGATGATCCAACCCGAACTGCCGCCGATGCCGCGGCTGGCGCTCAAGGCCCTCTACCGCGCCGCGCCCGCCTCGGCGATGGGCGCGCTGCTCGCGGGCCTGGCGATGGGTGGCTTCTGGGGCCTGGGCGCCGTGTTCGCCACCCGCATCGGCCTGGACGTGTCCGGGATCGCGCTGCTGATGAGCGCGACCATCGTTGGCGGCGCGGCCCTGCAATGGCCGATCGGCCGCCTGTCGGACGGCGGCGACCGTCGCACCACGCTGGCGCTGGTCTGCCTGTTGGCCACCGGCGTGTCGCTCGCGATGATACTGCCGGTCGGGCAGTCGGGGCCGCCGCTGTACCTGCTGTTCTTCGCCTTCGGCGGGCTGGCGTTCGCCATCTACCCCATCTGCGTGGCCCACCTGCTCGACCACCTGCCCCCCGAGGACACGCTCTCGGCCGGCAGCAGCCTGCTGCTCCTGAATGGCGTCGGCTCGGCCATCGGCCCTGCGGCTGCCGGCGTGGCGATGACCCGCTTCGGTCCGGAGGCCTTGCCTGCGTTCTTCGCCGGTTCGCTGGGACTGCTGGCCCTGATCGCCGGGGGCCGGCGCCTGTTGCGCCGCCGCAGCCTGGCGCACGCCACCACCTTCCACGCGATGCTGCGCACCACGCCCACCGCGCTGGAACTGCTGCCCGAGACCGAGGCGCCCGAGCGCCCCGACCGTCCCTACCCCCATGCCCTCCCGCCACAGGAAGACCCTTGACCGACCCGACCGACACACGCGCGACACCTTCCGCCCCGGCCGCCTCCGCCACACCCCGGATGCTGCTGGCCACCGACCTCGACGGCACCTTCCTCGCCGGATCGGCCGAGGACCGCCAACACCTGTACCGGCTGGTCGACCGCCATCCGGAGATCCAACTGGTGTTCGTGACCGGGCGTGGCCTGGAAGCGGTCATGCCGCTGTTGTCGGATCCCACCCTGCCCCGGCCCGACCATGTCATCTGCGATGTCGGCGCCACCGTGGTCGACGGCCGCACGCTGCAGCCGGTGCACCCGCTGCAGGGCGACATCGACGCCCGCTGGCCGGGCGAGCATGCGGTCGCCGACGTCATCGGCCGCTTCGACGGCCTCGTCCGCCAGGACGTGCCGCAGGAGCGCCGCTGCTCGTACTTCTGCGACCCCGCCACCCTGGCCGGCATCCGCGAGGACATCGAGGAGGCGGCCGGAACCCTGGGCTGCTCGGTCCTGTATTCGGCCGACCGCTACCTCGACATCCTCCCGCCGGACACCGACAAGGGACGCACGCTGGTCGCGCTGGCCGACCACCTGGGCGTGCCGCACGCGAAGGTGCTGGTCGCCGGCGACACGCTCAACGACTTGTCGATGTTCACCGCCGGCTTCCAGGGCGTCGCCGTCGGCGAGTCGGAAAAGGCCCTGACCCGCGCGACTCGCCACCTTGCCAACGTCCTGCACGCGAAGGCGCCCGGCTGCGGCGGCATCCTGCAGGCGATCCGCCATTTCAGGCTGCTGCCGGAGGACGAGCTCAAGCTGAGCACCCCGGCCTCGCGCAACTTCGGCGACTCCGACCTGGTCATGGTCTACCACCGCCTGCCCTACGAGGAATACGTCGAGGACGGCAAGCTCAAGCGCCGGCAGCCGCGCTCGCCCAACGGGATCATCCCCAGCCTGCTGGGCTTCTTCGCCGGTGGCCGCAAGGGCTCGTGGGTGGCGTGGAGCATCGACGACGGCAAGCATGGCACGTTCGAGACCCACACCAGCGTCGACCGCGACCGCTACCCCAACCTCACCGCCGCGCGCGTGGCGCTGAGCAAGTCCGAGGTGGACGCGTTCTACAAACGCTTCTCGAAGGAAGCCTTCTGGCCGATGCTGCACACCTTCTGGGAGCGCGCCCGCTTCCGCGAGAGCGACTGGCGCATCTTCCTGAAGGTCAACCGCAAGTTCGCCGAGGCCGCCGCCGCGGAATCGGCGCACGGAGCGACCGTCTGGCTGCACGACTACAACCTGTGGATGGTGCCGGCCTACCTGCGCGAGATGCGCCCGGACCTGAAGATCGCCTTCTTCCACCACACCTACTTCCCGTCCGCGGACGTGTTCAACGTGGTGCCCTGGCGGCGCGAGATCCTCGGCAGCCTGCTGCAGTGCGACTACATCGGCTTCCACATCCCCCGCCAGGTCGAGAATTTCGTCGACGTGGTGCGCGGCGCGATGCCGTTCGAGACGGTCTCGCGCGAGGGCTGCGCCCCGCGCTTCCTCACCTACGGCTGCGCGGTGGGCCTGGACCGCATGACCACCGCGATCCGGGTCGGCGACCGGCTGGTGTCGCTGGGCGCGCATCCGGTGGGCACCGACATGGGCCGCATCCGCGGGATGCTGTCGAAGGGCGAAGTCCGCGACCGCATCGAGCACATACGGATGGAGTTCCACGGACGCAAGCTCGTGCTTTCGATCGAACGGCTGGACTACACCAAGGGCTCGCTGGAAAAGCTCCTCGCCTTCGAGCGCCTGCTGGAGGAGCGACCGGAGCTGCGCGGTACCATGACGCTGTTGATGGTCTGCGTGCCGGCCGCCCAGGAGATGACGGTCTACCGGCAGCTGCAGACCCAGATCGAACAGGCGGTGGGCCGGATCAATGGCCGCCACTCGCGCCTGGACTGGACGCCGGTGCGTTTCTTCGCCCGGGGCCTGCCCTTCGACCAGGTCGTCGCGCACTACGCCGCCGCCGACGTCATGTGGATCACCCCGCTGCGCGATGGCCTCAACCTGGTGTCGAAGGAGTTCATCGCCGCCCACGGCATCGAGGGCAGCGCCGGCGTGCTGGTGCTGTCGGAGTTCGCCGGCGCCGCCGCCGAGCTCAAGGGCGCGGTGCTGACCAACCCGCACGACACCGCCGACCTGATGCTGGGCCTGGAGCAGGCGCTGGCGATGCCGGCCGACGAGGCCGAGGCCCGCCAGCGCCAGCTGTTCGACATCGTCGAGCGCTACGACGTCGAGCGCTGGGGCCACGATTTCCTGGAAGCGGTGGAGGCCGCCGGCAGCGGCATGCGCCGCCACGTGTACGAGCTCGACCGCGACTGAGGCGGCGCTCGCCTATCGAAAGGCGAACACCAGGCACGCGGTGATCGCCACCACCAGGCCGGCGGCCCAGGCGACCGGGCGGGCGACCGCGCGCGCGCGCGCGGCGTCGACGGCGGCCAGTTGTGCGTCGCGGGGCCGCCCGCCGTCGAACGCCTGCCAGGCCAGTGCCGCCACTACCGTCAGCAAGAGCAGCACGCCAGCGACGATGGTGAAGTGCAGGTCCAGCCACCCCAACTGGGTGGCGACGAACCACGCGGCGCTGGCCACGTGCCCCGTCACCAGTGCCCGCAGGGCCGGGCCGGCCGACAGGCGCTTCCACCACAGGCCCATGACGAATACGGCCACCAGTGGCGGAGTCACGTAGGCGAAGGTCTGCTGCAGGTAGGCGAACAGGCCGGGGAAGCGGTCGATCATCGGCGCCCAGAGCGCCGCCAGCAGCATCAGCAGCAAGGTCACGCCGCGGCCGATGCGGGCCAGCGCATGCGCATCCAGCCCGGGGCGCCGGGGTTGCACGAAGTCCACGGTGACCAGGGTCGACGCGGAGTTGAGCGCCGAGTCCACGCTGGACATGATCGCCGCCAGCAGGCCGGCCAGCACGAGCCCGGCCACGCCCACCGGTGCGTACTCGGCGAGCAGGCGTGCAAAGACCTCGTCGCCGCGCTGCAGGTCGGGCAGCAGGGCCACCGCCATCGCGCCCGGCATCACCATCAGGAACAGCGGCAGCAACTTCAGCACCGCCGCCAGCACGGCGCCCCAACCGGCCGCGTCGACGCTGCGCGCACCGAGCAGGCGCTGGCTGACGTACTGGTTCATCGTCCAGTAGAAGAAACCCAGGATGGGGAGGCCGACCAGGGTTCCCAGCCAGGGCAGGTCGGGATCGTCGAGCGGCCGGACCAGCGACATGTGGTCCGGCGGAACGGCCTCGACGACGCGTTGCCAGGAATAGTCGAACTCGGCGAACACCAGGGTCGCCAGCACCGCCGAGCCCGCCAGCAGCACGATCGCCTGCAGCGCGTCGGTATACACCACCGCGCGCAGGCCGCCGGCAGCGGTGTACAGCCCGGCGAACACCGCGATGGCGGCGATGGTCAGGCCCAGCGGAAGTACCGGGAAGAAGACCTTCAGCACGATCGCCCCCGCGTACAGGCTGCCGGCGGTGTCGAGCACGATCGACAGGAACACGCTGACCGCCGACAGATAGGTGCGCAGGTGCGGGTCGAAGCGTCGTTCCAGCAGTTCCGGCACCGTGGTCAGGCGGTTGCCGAGCAGCTTGGGCACCACGAACAGCGCCGAGAACAGCAGTACCAGGGCGGCCATCCATTCGTAGTTGGCCACCGCGATGCCGGATGACCAGGCCGCGCCCGGCAGGCCGATCAGCGTGGTCGAGGAGATGTTCGAGGCGAACAGCGACAGCCCCACCACGCCCGCACCGAGGCTGCGCCCTGCAAGGAAGAGGTCGTCGGCGTCGGGGCTGCGTCGCGCGACGCGTGCGCAGACCACGACCAGGACCAGGAGGTACGCCGCCAGTACGACGTAATCGAGCGTGTGCAGCGCGCCCATTCGGTGCTCCGTGCCAGTGCCGCCTTTTACCGAAACACGATCGGCGCCGCGCGGTCAAACCCGGTACAACGTCGCGTCGCGCTCAGCTTGCCGGTCGGCTGTCCTTGGCCGCGCCATTGGCATGGTCGCTCTTGATCGCGTCCTCGGGGTGCGCCGCCGGCTTGCGCCGCACGTCCATCGGGTCGACGTCGAAGGGCGCGCGCATCACCAGCGAAGGCAGGATCGTCGTCAGCGTGGTGTACAGCAGCAGGGCGCCGAACAGCGCGTCCGACAGCGCGAAGCGATCGCGCAGGATCCCCGCCAGCACCAGGGTGAAGATGAGCGTCGGCGCCAGCGAGATCGACACGCGCAGGCTGCTGGCGTGGTCCTCGCCGAACATGAAGCGGCGCTGCAGCCAGATGGTGCCGATCCGGAACGGAAGGACCGCGGCGGTAAGCGCCAGGCCCATGCCCAGGGCCTCCCAGCTGAGCGCACCCTCGGGCACCTTGGTGCCCGAATTGAAGAAGTAGAACGGCACGAAGAAGGTCGCGAACAGCCGCACCGCGTGCAGGTTCTGGGTCGAGGCGAGGCGCGGCATGCGGATGCGCAGCAGGCGCGCGATCAGGCCCGCGACGAAGGCGCCGACGAGGTAGTACACGCCCAGCTTGGCGGTGGCGAAGGCCGCGACCAGACCGACCATGACCAGCAGCGAGAACTCCGAACCCGGCGCATGCGGCACCACCCAGCGACCGAGCGCGATGAAGATCAGCGGCAGGCCGACGATCATCGCCACCAGCGCCAGCGAGGACAGGCCCAGGTGCACCGGGTCGTTGGCCTGCAGCACGACGAACAGCACGATCAGGGCGAACAGTTCGCCGGCGATTGCCTTGCTGGTCACCCAGAAACGCTCCGCCTCGTCGAGCCCCAGGCGTTCGAGCGTGTCGAGGATGAAGCCGGTCGACGGCGTCAGCAAGGCGAGCGCGAGCAGGGTCGCCGGGCGCCAGTCCAGGTCCAGGTAGCGCCAGGCCAGCCACGCGGCGACGCTGAGGGTGAGGGTGCGGATGCCCAGGTGCGCGAGCAGTGGCCACAGCCCCTTGCGCAACTGCGCCGGGTCGACCTCCAGGCCCGCGAACAGGAACAGCGACGAAATGCCCAGGGTCGCCAGCCAGCCCACCAGCGGGTCGTGGGACTGGTCGCCCCAGGCCAGCATCGCGCCGACGCCGAACAGCAGGCAGGTCAGTGGCGCAGGGATCTTGAAGCGCTGGAGCGCGCGGGGCACCACCAGCAGGCCGAAGATCAGCACCAGGTAGATCAGTTCGTTTCGCATCCGGATCCCGGTTCGGGCGGCGGTCGCGCAGGACTGCCGCGAAGCATCGAAATGGTCCGGTTACGGGACCGGCATCACATGGCGCGGCACTATACCCGACGCCGCGTGATGCTCAGGCGGCATCGTAGAGCGTCAGCCATTCGGCTTCCGCCTCGGCCAGCTCGGCGGCCGCGGCCTCGCGCTCGCGGTTCAGCTGGGCCAGGCGCTCGCCCCCGGCGTCGTAGCTGCCCGGATCGGCGAGGGCCGCGTCGAGCGCCTTCACCCGCGCGTCCAGCTCGGCCACGCGCGACTCCGCCTGCGCCAGCTTGACCGGGTTGGCCTTGCGCGCCTTGCCGGCTGGCTTCGAGACCGCCGCTGGTTCGGCCGCCTTGCGCTTGCCGCCGGCCTTGCCGTCGGCCGACGCGTCGCGCGTGCGCAGCCACGCCGCGTAGGCGTCCAGGTCGCCATCGAAGGGCTGGGCCTGGCCATCGGCGACGCGCCAGAACGTTTCGCAGACCAGGCCGATGAGGTGGCGGTCGTGGCTGACCAGCACGATCGCGCCGTCGAAGTCGGCCAGCGCCTCGGCCAGCGCCTCGCGCATGTCCAGGTCGAGGTGGTTGGTCGGTTCGTCGAGCAGCAGTACGTTGGGCTTGCGCCAGGCGATCAGGGCCAGCGCCAGGCGCGCGCGCTCGCCGCCGGAGAAGCTGTCGACCGACTCGAAGGCGCGATTGCCCGGGAAGCTCCACTTGCCGAGGAAGTCGCGCAACTGCTGGGTGGCGACCCCGGGGGCGATGTCGGCCAGGTGGTCGATCGGGCTCGCCCCTTCGCGCAGGGACTCGACGGTGTGCTGGGCGAAGTAGCCGATGCGCAGGTCGGGGTGGCTGCTGCGCTCGCCCGCCAGCAGCTCGAGCTCGCCGACCAGCGACTTGACCAGGGTCGACTTGCCGGCGCCGTTGGGGCCGAGCAGGGCCACGCGGTCGCCGGCTTCCAATATGAAAGAGGCACCGTGAAGGACGGTGTGCATTTTGCCTTCTCCCTCCGGGAGAAGGTGGCGCGAAGCGCCGGATGAGGGTTCGGCGGCCATCGTACCCTCACCCCTCTCCCGATCGGAGAGGGGCCTGTAGCCGCAGTCGGCATCGGCCAGGCGCAGCAGGGCATGCGGCAACCTGTCGGGGGCCGGGAATTCGATCCGCAGCGCGCGCTCCACGCGCACGGCCTCGGTGCCGGCCAGCTTCTCCAGGCGCTTGACCCGGCTCTGCGCCTGCTTGGCCTTGCTGGCCTTGGCCTTGAAGCGGTCGATGAAGCTCTGCAGGTGCGCCCGCTCGGCCTGTTCCTTGTCGTGCGCGATCTGCTGCTGGCGCAGGTGCTCGGCGCGCTGGCGCTCGAATGCGGTGTAGTCGCCGGTGTACAGCTTGGCGGTGCCGTCATGCAGGTGCAGGGTATGGGTCGACAGGCCGTCGAGGAACTCGCGGTCGTGGCTGATCAGCAGCAGGGTGCCGGGATACTTCAGCAGCCACTGTTCCAGCCACAGCACCGCGTCGAGGTCGAGGTGGTTGGTCGGCTCGTCGAGCAGCAGAAGGTCGCTCGGCGTCATCAGCGCGCGGGCCAGGTTCAGGCGCACGCGCCAGCCGCCGGAAAAGGCCTTGACCGGGCGGTCGTGGGTGTCGGGGGTGAAGCCCAGGCCGTGCAGCAGCTTGCCGGCGCGGGCGCCAGCGTCGTAGCCGTTGAGCGCTTCCAGGCGCTGGTGGGCCTCGGCGACGGCCTCCCAGTCCTCGTTGGCGAAGGCATTGGCCTCGGCCTGGATGGCGGCGTGCACCTCGGCGTCGCCCGACAGCACGAAATCCAGCGCGGTGTCGTCCAGCGCCGGCGTCTCCTGCGCGACGCTGGCGATCCGCACCCGCGTGGGCACGTCGATGTCGCCGCGGTCGGCTTCGACTTCGCCGCGGATGGCCGCGAACAGGGAGGACTTGCCGGTGCCGTTGCGGCCGATGACGCCGACCCGCCAGCCCGCGTGCAGGGCCAGGTCGACTTTGGACAACAGCAGGCGCTCGCCCCGGCGCAGGGCGAAATCTCGAAAGGCAATCATGGCGCGCATTGTAATGCGCCACGACGGTTTGCCGGCGCGTTGATCCGGCGTCCATGCGGCTTCTGCCACTATGTTCGGGTTTGTGAAGCCCGATCCGTGCCCCCGCGCGGACCGCCCGCCCCCACCCCCCGCCCGGAGCCCGAGTGCACCATACCTCCCTGATCATCCTGCTCGTCGGCGCCTTCGTGGTCGCCTTCATCTTCGGCGCCCTCGCCCACCGGCTGCGCATGTCGCCGCTGGTCGGCTACCTGCTGGCCGGCGTGGTGGTCGGGCCGTTCACGCCGGGCTTCGTCGCCGACCAGCAACTGGCGCCGCAGCTGGCCGAGATCGGCGTGATCCTGCTGATGTTCGGCGTCGGCCTGCACTTCTCGCTGCGCGACCTGCTGGAGGTCAAGGCGATCGCGGTGCCGGGCGCCCTGCTGCGCATCGGCTTCACGATGCTCATCGGCTGGGGCTTCGGGCACATGCTGGGCTGGCCCGCGGGCGCCGGGATCATCTTCGGCCTGTCGCTGTCGGTCGCCAGTACGGTGGTGTTGCTGCGCTCGCTCGAGGACCGGCGCCTGATGGAGAGCGAGAAGGGCCGCATCGCCATCGGCTGGGTGATCGTGGAAGACGTGGCGATGGTCCTGGCGCTGGTGCTGATCCCCGCCTTCGCCGACGTGCTGCGCGGCACCGGCGGCGAGGACGCACCGTCGGTCGTCTACGTACTGACCCGCGTGGCGATCAAGATGGGCGCCTTCCTCGCCTTCATGTTCCTCATCGGCCGGCGGGTGATCCCGTGGATCCTGGAGCGCGTGGCCGGGACCGGCTCTCGCGAGCTTTTCACCCTGTGCGTGCTGGCGATCGCCCTGGGCGTGGCCTTCGGCTCGGCGGAAATGTTCGGGGTGTCCTTCGCGCTGGGCGCGTTCTTCGCCGGCATGCTGCTCAACGAGTCGGAGTTCAGCCACAAGGCCGCGACCGAGACGCTGCCGCTGCGCGATGCCTTCGCGGTGCTGTTCTTCGTCTCGGTGGGCATGCTGTTCGACCCCTGGATCATCTTCGAGCGGCCGATGCAGGTGCTGGCAACGGTGTTCATCATCATCGTGGTCAAGTCCTTCGCGGTGTATTCGATCGCCCGCGTGATGGGCAAGTCCAACGCCACCGCGCTGACGATCACCGCCAGCCTGGCGCAGATCGGCGAGTTCTCCTTCATCCTCGCCGGACTGGGCCTGCAGCTGGAGCTGCTGACCGAGGATGGCCAGGACCTGATCCTCGCCGGTGCCCTGATCTCGATCCTGCTCAACCCCCTGCTCTTCGGCTGGATGCACCGGCGCGAACAACGCCTGGCCGACAACGAGGAGCGCAGGACCGTACCGAAGGTGGAACCGCCGATCCCCGACGACCTGTCCGACCACGTGATCCTGATCGGCTTCGGCCGGGTCGGCAGCGAGCTCGGCCGCCTGCTGGTGGCGCAGGGCATCTCGCTGGTGGTGATCGACCGCGACGAGGACCTGGTCCGCCATTCCCGCGAGGCCGGCCTGCCGTCGATCCGCGGCAACGCGGCCAACGACATCGTGCTCGCCGAGGCGCATCCGGAACGGGCGAACACGGTCATGCTGGCCATCCCCAACGTGCTCGAGGCCGGGGAGATCATCGCGACGCTGCGACGGGTCAACCCGGCGCTGACGATCGTCGCGCGGGCGCACAGCGACAACGAGGTCAAGCACCTGCTCGAACATGGCGCGGACGGCGCGGTCATGGCCGAGCGCGAGCTGGCGCACAGCCTCGCGGAGATGGTGATGGCCACGCCCGCCTTCCGCGGCGAACGCCACCTGCCGCCCGCCAGCGGCGCGACCTGACGGGCGCCCCGCTCAGGCGAGTGCGAGCGCCACGGCGACCAGCACGCCGGCCTCGACCATTTCCGCCAGCGCGCCGCAGGTGTCGCCGGTGATCCCGCCGATGCGAACGAGGCAGGCCCGCAACCAGAGCCCCGCGATCGCCGCGGCCGCGACCAGCGCAGCCAGGGCAGGCATGAGCCAGGCCACCGGGACGCCCGGCAGGCCCAGGGCCGGCAGCAGGCAGGCCAGCACCGTCAGCGCCAGGGCGAGGTGGCAGGCCGGTCGCGAAGCCAGCGGCAGGGCCTGGCCGATACCACCCTCGCGCACATAGGGCAGTCCCAGCAGCGCCCCGGCCAGCGCCGCCCGCGCCAGCAGCGGCGCCAGCAGCAAGCCCAGGAACGCGGAGGTGGAGCGGGCACCGCCGGGTGGCAGCGCCAGCAGGCTCGACAGCGCTGCGAATTTCACCAGCAGCGCCAGCACCACCGCGACCACGCCCGCGGGACCGCTGCGTGGATCCTTCATGATCGCCAGCGTGCGCCCGCGATCGCCCATGCCGCCGATCCAGGCATCGGCGCTGTCGGCCAGGCCGTCCAGGTGCAGGCCGCCGGTCAGGCCGACCCAGGCCAGCAGCACCAGGCCAGCGACGAGCTGTGGCATCGATGCAGGCAGACTCGCCGCCAACAGGGCCAGGAGTCCGCCCACCACGAGCCCCACCAGGGGATACCAGGGCAGCGAGCGCGACTGTCCATCGGGTGCCGCGAATGCCGAGGCCGGCACCGGGATGCGAGTCAGGAACCCGATCGCCACCCACAGCCCGCGCATCACGCCGCCCCCGGTACGGCCGGGCGATCCGCCCATTCAAGCCGATGCAGCGATGCGTGGCCGACGTCGTAGTCGCTCATCGCGCGCAGCGGCCGGCCCTCGGCCAGGCATCGCAACAGCCGGATCGCGCCACCGTGGGTGGGCACCAGCACGCGCCGCCCCGCATGGTCGGCGACGATCGCATCGAGCGCCCCGGTCAGGCGCGCGGCAAACGCCTCGATCGACTCGGCACCCGGCGGCGGAAAGCGCAGCGGATCGGCCCAGAAGCGTCCGAGGGCCTCGCCCTGGGTGTCGGCCAATTCCTGCATCGGCACCCCTTCCCATGCGCCGAACCGGTACTCGGCCAGGCGCGGCTCCAGCCGCAGCGGCAGGCCGTGCGCGTCCGCGTGGGCGCGGGCGAAATCCGCGCAGCGGCGCAGCGGCGAAGAGACAACGACGTCCCACTCGCCCGCGGCGACGGCCGCCCGTAGTTGCCGCCAGCCCAGTCCGGTCAAGGGATCGTCGAGCTGGCCACGGAAGCCGGCGTGGCCGGTATCGCCATGCCGCAGCAGGTCGATCCGGGCAGGCGCGGCGCTCATGCCGCCGACACGCCCGCCTGTTCGAAGGTCGCCATGTCCGCATGCAGCGCGCAGGCCAGCCGCAGCAGCGGCACCGCGGCGGCGGCACCGCTGGCCTCGCCCAGGCGCATGTCGAGGTCGAGCAGCGGCCGTGCCTGCAGGGCGTCGAGCAGGCGCGCGTGGCCGCGCTCGCGCGAGCGGTGCGAGAACAGCAGCCAGTCGCGCGTACCGGGATGGGCCTGCACCGCCGCCAAGGCCGCCGCGGTGCCGATGAAGCCATCGACCAGCACCGGCAGGCCGACCTGCGCGGCCGCGATGCAGGCGCCGGCCAGCGCGGCGATCTCGAAGCCGCCCAGGCAGCGCAGGCGCTCCAGTGCCGAGTCGGCGCCTGCATGCCGGTGCAGGCCGCGTTCGACGACGGCGATCTTGTGGCGGATTCCTGTGGCATCCAGGCCGGTCCCCGCGCCGGCCAGGTCGGCGGGCGCGGCATCGAGCAGGGCGCATGCGAGCGCGGTGGCGGAGGTGGTGTTGGCGATGCCCATTTCGCCACCGATGAACAGGTCGGCGCCATCGGCATGCGCCAGCGCCACGCTAGCGGCGCCCGCCTCCAGCGCCTCGCGCAGCTGTTGGTCGCTCATCGCGGGGCCTTCGCAGAAGTTCGCCGTCGCCGGCGCGATCCATGCGCGCCGCACGCCGTCGATCGCGCCCGGATCGTTGACGCTGCCCAAGTGCACGACGTCGAGCGTGGCGCCCAGCTGCCGGGCAAGCACGCTGATCGCGGCCCCGCCGCCGGCGAAGTTGCGCACCATCTCGCCGGTCACCGCCTGCGGAAATGCCGACACGCCCTCGGCGGCGACGCCATGGTCGGCGGCGAAGACGCTGATCCAGACGCGCTTCAGCGCCGGAAGGGGGTTGCCTTGGAGCCCGGCCAGGGCGATCGCTGCGTCCTCGAGCCGGCCGAGCGAACCGGGCGGCTTGGTCAGGCGTGACTGGCGCAGGCGGGCCGCCTCCGCCGCGCCGGTGTCGACGCGCGCGGCCGGGAGGGTGGGGTCGAACGTATCGCTCATCCAGCGGACTCCATCGGGAAAGGTTCGAGCGCGCCCTTGAGCGCCATCGGCAAGCCAGCGACGACGAAGACCACGCGTTCGCAGCGCTGTGCCAGGTCCTGGTGCAGGCGGCCGGCTTCGTCGACGAAGCGCCGGCTCAGCGCCCCCATCGGCACGACGCCCATGCCGACTTCGTTGCTGACCATCAACAGCGTGCCGGGCAACGTCGGGAGCCGCTCCAGGAGCGCCGAACGTTCGCGCTCGAAACAGGTCGGATCGGGATCGATCAACAGGTTGCCGAGCCACAGCGTCAGGCAGTCGACCAGCAGGCAGCGGTCGGGCGTGGCATGCCGGCGCAGGGCCTCGGCCAGCGCCACGGGTTCCTCAACGCAGGCCCAGTCCGCGGGCCGCCGCGCGCGATGGTGTGCGATGCGCGCGGCCATCTCGGCATCGCCGGCCTGCCCGGTCGCGACGTAGGTCACCGCCCCCCCGCCCGCCAGCGCCAGGCGTTCGGCCAGCGCGCTCTTGCCCGAGCGGGCGCCGCCCAGGATCAGGCTTCGCATGGCGCCCCCACCAGCAAGGCCGACAGGCGCGCCGTGTCGAGGTGGGCCTCGACCGCGTCGGCCAGGCGGTCGAGCGCAGCCTCGCGCAGCGCCGCCATGTCCAATGGTCGTGCGTCCTGGAGCCCGGCCCAGCGCAGCAGCGCGGCGAGTGCGCCGGGCGTGTCGAACAGGCCGTGCAGGTAGGTGCCGAGGATGCGACCGTCGTCCGATAGCGCACCGTCGCCACGGCCATCCGACAGGATCGCCAGCGGGCGCGCGAGCGCGGGGCCTTCGCTGCTGCCGCAATGGATTTCGTAGCCGTGGACCTCGACGCCTTCGATCGAGAGGTGCCCGCTGGCCTCGCGCAGTTGCTTGTCCGGCTGGAGCGTGGTCTCCAGGTCCAGCCAGCCCAGCGCCTCGCTAGAGCCCGCCTCGCCCTCGATCCCGTGCGGATCATGCACCGCGCGTCCAAGCATCTGCAGGCCACCGCATATGCCGATGAGCTTGCCGCCATAGCGCAGGTGGCGGGCGATCGCGGCGTCCCAACCCTGCGCCCGCAGCCATCCGAGGTCGGCGCGGGTCGCCTTGCTGCCCGGCAGCACGACCAGGTCGCAGGGCGGGAAGGCCTCGCCGGGGCCCAGGAAACGCAGATCGACCTGGGGGTGCGCGCGCAGTGCGTCGAAATCGGTGTGGTTGCTGATGCGCGGCAACGCCGGCACCACGACCCGCAAGCCCGCCCCTGGCTTGTCGGCATGTTCGCGCGGCAACGCGTCCTCCGCCTCAAGGTGCAGGCCGTGCAGCCAGGGCAGCACGCCCAGCACCGGCTTGCCGGTCTCGCGCTCCAGCCAGTCCAGGCCCGGTTGCAGGAGGGCGATGTCGCCGCGAAAGCGGTTGATCACGAAGCCCTGCACGCGGGCACGTTCGCTTTCCGAGAGCAGGGCGAGGGTCCCCACCAGGTGGGCGAACACGCCGCCGCGATCAATGTCGGCGATGAGCACGACCGGACAATCGACGGCCTCGGCATAGCCCATGTTGGCGATGTCGTTGGCGCGCAGGTTGATCTCGGCCGGGCTGCCCGCTCCTTCCACGACGACCGCGTCGAAGGCCTCGACCAGGCGCTGGTGCGAGGCCAGCACCGCTGCCTTCGCGACGCGTTTGTAGTCGTGGTAGCCGACCGCGTCCATCTGCCCGATCGCGCGCCCGTGCAGGATCACCTGCGCGCCCTTGTCGCTGCTGGGCTTGAGCAGCACCGGGTTGAAGTCGGTGCGCGGCGCCAGGCCGCAGGCCTGCGCCTGCACCGCCTGCGCGCGCCCGATCTCGCCGCCGTCGGCGGTGACCGCGGCATTGAGTGCCATGTTCTGCGGCTTGAACGGGGCCACCCGCACGCCGCGCCGGTGCAGCCAGCGGCACAGCGCGGCGACCAGGGTGCTCTTGCCCGCGTCGGAGGTGCAGCCCTGCACCATCAGTACGCACGCGTTCACGGCGCGACCTCGCGCAGCGCGTCGCCGAGCGCGCGATCCAGGCGTTCGAAGCCGGCGGCATCCGGCGGCAGGCCCAGGCGCAGGCTGTCGGCGCCGGCTTCGTCAGCATCGAACAGGCGCGTGAGCACCGCGCGACGGGCCAGCGCTTCGTGCAGCGCCGTCGCGCGCGGGTGCCGGCGCCATTGGAAGTAGGCCGTGCCGCCGCCGTCGGCCAGGCCATGGGTGTGCAGGCAATCCCCGAGCCGTTCGCCCTGGGCCGCCAGCCAGGCGCGCGCCCGCGCGTGCCAGTCGACGTCGGCCAGGGCGCGCGCCAGCACGTACCGGCTCGGGCCCGCCAGCGTCCACGGACCCAGGCGCTCGCGCAGTGCCGCCAGCAGCGCGGGCGACGCACAGGCGAAGCCGGCGCGCGCACCGGCCAGGCCGAAGAACTTGCCGACGGAACGCAGGACCACCAGGCCCTCGCGATCGCTTTGGGCGCAAAGGGAGTCACCGGGCGTGGCGTCCATGAAGGCCTCGTCGACCACCAGCCAGCCGCCGCGCATGGCCAGGCGCGCATGCAGCGCGAGCAGCGCCTCGCGCCCGAAGCGCTCGCCACCGGGGTTGTTGGGATGGATCAGCACGATCACGTCGAAGCGTTCCGCGTCCTCGAGCAGCCGCGACGCCGGCAGGCGTTCGACGTGGTGGCCGGCCTGGCGCCAGGCATGCGCGTGCTCGGCGTAGCCGGGCAGGATCACGCCCACGCGCGAGCGCCCACGCAGGCGCGGCAAGGCCTGTATCGCGGCTTGCGAGCCGGCGACCGGCAGTACGCCGGGCGCGCCGTAGTAGCGGCATGCAATGGCGTCCAGCCCGTCGTCGTCCTCCGGCAACCGCTGCCAGGCCGAGGGTGGCAGCGGCGGCACCGGCCAGGCGAAGGGGCTGATGCCGGTGGACAGGTCCAGCCACGCCGATGGCTCGATGCCGTGTTGGCGCGCGGCGCGCTGCAGGCGCCCTCCGTGCTCAAGCATGGGAACGCCCTCCCAGCAGTGCACCCAGCAACACCGCGGCCGCCGTCGCGAGCAGCCACAGGGCGGTCGTGCGACGGACCAGGCGCAAGGCCGCGTCAATCGATGCCGCGTCGGCGGGCGCGCCCTCGCCCAGGCGCGGGCGTTCTTCCCAACGTCCGTGATAGCGCGCCGGCCCACCGAGCCGGACGCCGATGGCGCCCGCGCCGGAGGCCATCACCGGACCGGCGTTGGGGCTGTCCCAGGCCGGTGCCTGCCGGTGCCAGCACGCCAGTGCATTGCGCGTGCGTCCCAACAGCGCGTAGGACAGCGCCGTCAAGCGCGCGGGTATCCAGTTCATGGCGTCGTCGATGCGCGCGGCCGCCCATCCGAAGCGCGCCAGCCGCGGCGTCCGGTAGCCCCAGGTCGCATCCAGGGTGTTCGCCAGCCGGTACAGCACCACGCCCGGGCCACCGAGCAGCAGGCACCAGAACAGCGCGCCGAACACGGCGTCGTTGCCGTTCTCCAGCACCGATTCGGTCGCCGCCGCGGCGACGCCCGTCGCATCGAGTGCGCCGGTGTCGCGACTGACCATGCGCCCGACCGCCGAACGGGCGTCGTCGAGCCGACCCGCCTCGAGGGCGGTCGCGACCGGTCGCGCGTGTTCGCCCAGGCTGCGCAGTCCCAGGGCGAAGTACAGGCAGGCCGCGTCCACGCACGCGGCCATCCAGGCACCGGCCCATCCGGCAAGCAGGGACAGCGCGCTGATCGCGGTGAGCGGCGGCAGCACGGCCAACGCCCAGGCCAGCAGGCCGCGGGCGCGCGCATCGTCGTACAAGGCCCGCTCGACCTGCCGCGCCCAGCGCCCGAAGCCGACCAGTGGATGCCACCGCCGTGGCTCGCCGAACACGGCATCGAGTGCGATCGCCGCCGTCATCGCCACCAGTACCGGCAGGCCGCTCATGGCCGGAACAGGGCCGTGGCCGCGACGGGATCGGAGGGGAAGTACAGGTGCACGAAACTCGCCGTCATCGCGCGATCGCGGTAGACCGCCTCTGCGGTCGGACCGCCGTTGGGGTTCCGCGCCTGGGTCCACGGGGTCGCGGCGATCTCCGCGCGCGCGTAGTGGAAGCTGTGGCCGCGCAGCCGGCCGGCCGGCATGTCGACCTCCTGCATGCCCAGGGCGACGAAGCGCTTCTGCAAGGTGGCCTCGCCGGGCATCAAGCCAGCCATGGCGGCGGACGCGCCCTCGCGGTCGACCAGGCGGTCCAGCGCGAACAGCAGGCCGCCGCACTCGGCGAGCAGCGGTTTGCCGGCCTCGCGATGCGCACGCAGCTCACGATGCAGGCCGGTGTTCGCCGACAGCGCGTCCAGGTGGAGCTCCGGATAGCCGCCGGGCAACCAGACCGCGTCGCATTCGGGCAACGCGTCGCCGGCCACTGGCGAGAAGAAGCGCAGATCTGCTCCTGCCTCGCGCAGCATTTCGAGGTTGGCCGGATACAGGAAGCAGAACGCGGCGTCGCGGGCGATCGCGATGCGCTGCCCGGTCAGCGTGCGCGGCACCGGCAGGCGTTCGACGGGCGCGAAGTCGACCGCGGGCGGAAGTGCGGTGGCGGCATGCCCGCCCCAGGCGTCGGCCAACGCGTCGAGCCGCGCGTCCAGGTCCTCCAGTTCCCCCGCCGCGACCAGGCCCAGGTGGCGTTCGGGCAGGGCGATGGCCGGGTCGCGCGGCAAGGCACCCAGCCAGTGCAGGTCGGGTGGCAGGCTCTCGCGCAACAACTTCGCGTGATGGGCGCTGCCGATGCGGTTGGCCGCCACCCCATGCACCTGCAGACCGTCGCGATAACGCGCCAGTCCGGTCGCGAGCGCACCGAAGGTCTGCGCCATCGCCGCGCCATCGATCACCGCCAGTACCGGCAGCCCCAGCGCGGTCGCCAGGTCGGCGCTGGACGGCGAGCCGTCGAACAGGCCCATCACGCCCTCGACCAGGATCAGCTCGGCCCCGGCCGCGGCTTCATGCAGGCGCGCGCGCACGTCGGCTTCGCCGCACATCCACAGGTCGAGCTGCAGGACCGGCGCACTGGAGGCACGCTCGAGCACCATCGGGTCGAGGAAGTCCGGGCCGGTCTTGAACACGCGTACCCGGCGGCCCTGGCGGGCATGCCAGCGTGCCAGCGCCGCGGTCACGCTGGTCTTGCCCTGCCCCGACGCGGGCGCCGATACCAGCAGGGCCGGGCACTGCCGGGACGTCTGGTTCACAGCTCGATCCCGTGCTGGGCCTTGATGCCGGCCTTGAAGGCGTGCTTGACCAGGCGCATCTCGGTGACGGTGTCTGCGGCGTCCACCAGCGCCTCCGGCGCGCCCCGCCCGGTGATGACGACGTGCTGGCGCTCGGGACGGGCGGCGACCGCGGCGAGCACGGCCTCGAGCGGCACGTAATCCTTGTTGAGGGCGATGTTGAGTTCGTCCAGCAGCACGAAGTCGAACGCCGGATCGGCAAGCATGCGCGCGGCGACCTCCCAGGCGGCCATCGCCGCGGCGACGTCGCGCCCGCGGTCCTGGGTTTCCCAGGTGAACCCCTCGCCCATCACGTGGTATTCGAGGCGATCGGCGAAGGCCTCGCCGAAGCGGCGGAAGAACAGGTCCTCGCCGGTGCTGAAACTGCCCTTGATGAACTGCACCACGCCGCAGTTGAACCCGTGGCCCAGCGAGCGCGCGAGCATGCCGAAGCCGGACGAACTCTTGCCCTTGCCGTTGCCGGTGTTCACCACCAGCACGCCGCGGTCGATCGTGGCCCGCGCGATGCGGCGGTCGACGAGCGCCTTCTTGCGCTGCGCGCGCTCGCGGTAGTGCTCCTCCTCGGTCCGCCCCAGGCGATCCGAGCCCCGGCTCACGGCCGTGCCTCGCCCATGGCGGCCGGGCGCAGGACCGTGCGCCAGATCGCCCGCAGCGCGAAGGCCGCGCCGACGTAACCGGCCAGCGTGCCCAGGGCCCGCGGATAGTAGGCGGGGATGCGCGCGAGGAAGCCCTGCAGGTCCGGGTCGGGATAGCGCCCGGAGAAGAACCAGTAGCCGCCCTTCGACAGCAGATAGGCCACGCTGCCGGTGACCAGCAGCGCGACCGCCAGGCGCGGGATGTCGCGCCAGTCATCGCGATGCAGCCCGCGATACACGCGCCCGCCCAGCCACAGGCTGGCGTAGGCGAGCGCAAGCGCCCAGTAGGCCGGCGACAGGCACCAGTCGGTGATGGTCCCCGCCGCATAGCTCCCCAGGTCGAGCACGGTCGCCAGCACGAAGAAGGCCGGCAGCGTCCACATCGGCCGCAGCAGCGCACCGGCCAGGAAGAAAATCGCCCACGAGGCGCTCGGCAGCGCATCGACGCTGGCGAAATGCTGCCCGCGCGTGGCGACCATCAAGGCCGCCAGGGCGAGCCCCACGGCCCACTGGTCGCGCGTGGAGGCGACGGGAAGGGGCGATGCGGTGTCTTTCATGATGGCCATGCGTGTCTCCCAGGATTCAGACGGTACCGGATGCGCGCTGTCCGTGATGGAAGCGGGCCAGGCCCGCGTGCACGACCAGGGCGACGACGACGTACATCATCGTGGTGCGCACGAACAGCGGGCCCCACTGCCACAGGCGCGCGACGTACTCGGCGAAGTGCGGCTCGGCGTAGCGGCCGCCGAGCCAGTAGAACGCGCCATTGGAGACCATGAACGACAGGCAGGCCGCGACCAGCCCCACCGCCGCGGCGCCCCACAACGCGCTGTTCCCCGTCTCGAGCCGGGGGGCGTACAGCCGCCCGCCGTACCAGAGCACCGCGTAGGCCGGCAGCAGGAACGCATAGGCCGGGGTGATGCAGAAGTCGCTGACGCCGGCCAGCGACACCGCCGCCCAGTCGACGGCCACCGCCACCGCCAGCATCGCGACGAACTGCCAGTGCCGGCGCAGGTACAGGCCGCCGAGGAAGAACAGCGCCATCGACGCATCGGGCAGGTGCAGCGCATCGCCGAAATGATGGAAGCGCGTGGCGACCATCAGGGCGGAGAACGCCGCGAACAGGCCCAGGTTCATCGGGTTGGACAGCGGTTTCATGGCAGACCTCGTGGTGGTGGGAATGGGGAGCGGCGATGCCGGCTCAGCGGGCGGGATGCCAGCGCAGGCTCAGCAACCAGCTCCGGCCGGGCTGGTTGTAGAACATCGCCGTTTCGTAGGACTTGTCGAACACGTTCTCGACCGACAGGCGCAGGTCCCAGGCCTCGGCCAGGGCATAGCCCAGGCGCAGGTCGAACAGGCCGTAGCCGCCCATGCGGCGGGTGTTGGCCAGGTTGTCGTAGCGCTCGCCCGCAGCGGTCAGCGAAGCGCCGCCGCTGAAGGCGCCGAAGCGGCGGTCCAGGTCGATGCGCGCGCTTTGCCGGGCGCGACGCGGCAACACCTTGCCGGCGCTGCCGGCATCGTTCTCCGGGTCGAGCCAGGTGGCGCTGCCGCGCAGGTCCCAGCCGGCCACCAGGGTGTCGACCACCGCTTCCAGGCCGCGGATGCGGGCACGGTCGATGTTGTTGGGCCCACCGAACTGCCCGAGGTCCGCGTCGTAGGCGATCATGTCGTCGATGCGTGTCTGGAAGGCATTCAACGACCACTGGCCCCAGGCCGGCTCGCCGCGCAGGCCGAGTTCGACGCTGCGCGAGGTCTCCGGCCCCAGGTCGGGATTGCCGTAGCCGGGGTAATACAGCTCGTTGAAGGTCGGCGCCTTGAAGCCGGTGCCGTAGCTCGCGGTCAGGCGCAGGGCGCGGGCGAAATCCCAGCCCCAGAGCACGCTGCCGGTGGTCTCGCCGCCAAACTGGCCGTCGTCGTCGCGGCGCACGCTGGCCTGCAACGACTGCGCACCGAAATCCTGTTGCCACTGGCCGAACAGGCCGCGGTTGATGCGGCGGTCGCGCGCGTAGGCCTCGCTGCTCTCGACCTCGTCGCGCTGCCAGTCGAAGCCCAGTGTCAGCAGGCCGGTGCCCAGGCCCAGGTCGGCCTGCACGCCGCCGAGCTCGCGGCGGGTGTCGAAGCGCGAGTTGAACACGCCATCGAAGTAATTCTCGCTCAGGTCGGCGCTGGTGCCGGCGCTGAGGGTGAAGGTCGCGCGCGCACCGGGCGCATAGCGCAAACGCGCGCCCACGACGCGTTCGGTGAACTCGGACTCGCTCGCCGGGCCGCCATCGTACTCGTTCTCGCCCTCGGCCTGGAACACGCGCAGGTCGCCGTCCCAGCGTTCGTCGAAACGGTAGCCGCCCTGCGCGGTGAGCGAACTGTTGCGGTAGCCGTCGCGATCGGGATCGGCGTTGCGGGTACCGCGGTAGGCGTCGATGCCGGCGGTCGACTCGTGCGCGGCCTGCAGCGCGTACCAGCCGCCACGCCCGCCCGCCAACGCGCCGGCACTGCGTCCGCCCACGCCGGCGGCGACGCGCCAGGTGTCGTCGCTGCCGGCGGCGATGCGCGCGTTCGGTTCGAAGGGGCCCTGCGGGCGCCGGGTGAACACCTCCACCACTCCGCCGATCGCCTCCGACCCGTACAGGCTGGAGAACGGCCCGCGGACGATCTCGATGCGCTCGATCTGCTCGACCGGGATGTCCTGCAGGGCGGCCCCGCCGCTGGTCGCCGAGCCGATCTTGACGCCGTCCACGAGCACCAGCACGTGGTCGGACTCGGTGCCGCGCAGGAACAGCGAGGTCGATTTGCCGGGCCCGCCGTTGTTGGCCAGCGAGATGCCGGCGCGCCCGCGCAGCAGGTCCGGCAGCGACGCCGGCTGCAGGCGTTCGATCTCCTCGCGTTCGATCACGCTGACCGCCGCCAGGGCCTGGTCCTGGGTCTGCGCGGTGCGGGTGGCGGTGACGACGACATTGTCGAGGTCGGTGGCGGCGCCTTCGGCCAGGGCCGGGGCGACGGGGACGAATACCAGGGAAAGCGTCGTCGCCAGGACGGCACGACGGGATGCGGCGTTGTTGCGATGCACTCGGGACTCCTCGACCGCGCCTGCCCGCGCGGATGGCATGGAAATGGACAGGCGGAAAGCGGGATCGAGACGGCACGCGGCGCGTGCAGCCCATGACATCGCCCACCGCATGTCGGGTCGTGCCTGGGGCCGGTCTCCGGGCTTGCGAGCGGAACGGGCGGACGCATGTCGCCGGTTCCCGGTCCGCGCCTTCCCATGCTTCAAGCACAGTGGCTGCGTGCGGACCTTGTCTCGCCTACCGTTGCGGGGGCAGCTCCGGAATTGCCGACCGGTCGTCCACGAGCGTGGAGCCGGACCGGCGCACCGGATTCCCGTTTCAACCACCGTCCCGGATCGGGCCGGCGGTCACCTCAGGCGGGGAGGAGTCTAGCAGGCGGCCGCCCCGCGCGCGCGGCCGCGTCCGCGACGGGCCCCGGGAGGGCCCGCCGGAGGGTTGACGCCATGGTGGCGGCGGGAAGGCTCAGGCCTTGCGGAACACCAGCTGGCCGCCCTCGGCATCGGCGACGATGGTGTCGCCGGCGACGAATTCGCCGGCCAGGATCCGCTGCGCCAGCGGGTTCTCCAGCTGCTGCTGGATCGCCCGTTTCAGGGGCCGCGCCCCGTACACCGGGTCGAAGCCGACGTTGGCGAGCAGGGCCAGCGCGTTGTCGCCGAGCTCGAGCTTGAGGCCGCGCTCGGCCAGGCGCTTGTCGAGGCCGGCCATCTGGATCCGGGCGATCTCGCGGATCTGCGCCTTGCCCAGCGGATGGAACACGACGATGTCGTCGAGCCGGTTGATGAACTCCGGCCGGAAGTGGTTCTGCACCACGCCCATCACCGCCGCCTTCATCTTGGTGTAGCCCTCGGCGGAGTCGTCCTCCGACATCTCCTGGATCATCTGGCTGCCCAGGTTGGAGGTCATGACGATGACCGTGTTGCGGAAGTCCACGGTGCGACCCTGGCCGTCGGTGAGGCGGCCGTCGTCGAGCACCTGCAGCAGGATGTTGAACACGTCCGGGTGGGCCTTCTCGACCTCGTCGAGCAGGATCACGCTGTACGGCCGGCGGCGCACCGCCTCGGTCAGGTAGCCGCCCTCCTCGTAGCCGACATAACCCGGGGGCGCGCCGACCAGGCGCGAGACGGCGTGCTTCTCCATGAACTCGCTCATGTCGATGCGCACCATCGCGTCGGACGAATCGAACAGGAACTCGGCCAGCGCCTTGCACAGCTCGGTCTTGCCGACGCCGGTCGGGCCCAGGAACAGGAACGAGCCGCTGGGTCGGTTGGGGTCGGACAGGCCGGCGCGCGAGCGGCGCACCGCGTCGGAGACGACCTTGATCGCCTCTTCCTGGCCGACCACGCGCGCGTGCAGGTGCTCCTCCATCTTCAGCAGCTTCTCGCGCTCGCCCTCGAGCATCTTCGACACCGGGATGCCGGTCCAGCGCGCGACGACCTCGGCGATCTCCTCGGCGGTAACCTTGTCCTGCAGCAGGCTGAAGCCCTGCTTCTCGGCCTCCTGGGCTGCCTGCAGCTGCTTCTCCAGTTCCGGCAGGGTGCCGTACTGGATCTCGCTCATGCGACCGAAGTCCTGCTTGCGCTGCGCGGCCTCCAGCTCGAGCTTGGCCGCCTCGATCTGTTCCTTGATCTTCGTCGCGCCCTGCAGGGTGGCCTTCTCGGCCTTCCACACTTCCTCCAGGTCGTTGAACTCGCGCTCGAGCGTGGCGATCTCCGCCTCGAGGTCGGCCAGGCGCTGCTTCGACGCGTCGTCCTTTTCCTTCTTCAGCGCCTCGCGCTGGATCTTGAGCTGGATCAGGCGGCGCTCCTTGCGGTCGAGTTCCTCGGGCTTGGAGTCGATCTCCATGCGGATGCGGCTCGCCGCCTCGTCCATCAGGTCGATCGCCTTGTCCGGCAGCTGGCGATCGGCGATGTAGCGGTTGCTCAGCGTGGCGGCGGCGACGATCGCCGGGTCGGTGATCTCCACGCCATGGTGGACCGCGTACTTCTCCTTCAGGCCACGCAGGATGGCGATCGTGTCCTCCACCGAGGGCTCGCCGACGAAGACCTTCTGGAAGCGGCGCTCGAGCGCGGCGTCCTTTTCGACGTACTTTCGGTACTCGTCCAGCGTGGTCGCGCCGATGCAGTGCAGCTCGCCGCGCGCCAGCGCCGGCTTGAGCATGTTGCCGGCATCCATCGCGCCATCGGCCTTGCCGGCGCCGACCATGGTGTGCAGTTCGTCGATGAAGAGGATCACCTGGCCCTCGTTCTTGGCCAGGTCGTTGAGCACGCCCTTCAGGCGCTCCTCGAACTCGCCGCGGAACTTGGCGCCGGCGATCAGCGCGCCCATGTCGAGCGCGAGCACGCGCTTGCCGCGCAGGCCCTCGGGCACTTCGCCATTGACGATGCGCTGGGCCAGGCCCTCGACGATCGCCGTCTTGCCCACGCCGGGCTCGCCGATCAGGACGGGGTTGTTCTTGGTCCGGCGCTGCAGCACCTGCACGGTGCGGCGGATTTCCTCGTCGCGGCCGATGACCGGGTCCAGCTTGCCGGACTCGGCGCGCGCGGTGAGGTCGACGCAGTATTTCTCAAGCGCCTGGCGCTGTTCCTCGGCGTTCTCGGACTGCACCGACTCGCCGCCGCGGGCCTTGTCGATGGCCGCTTCCAGCCGCGTCTTGTCGGCGCCGGCGGCCTTGAGCAGCTTGCCCACCTCGCTGCTGCCCTCGAGCGCGGCGAGCAGGAACAGCTCGGATGCGATGAAGGCATCGCCGCGCTGCTGGGCGAGCTTGTCGGTCACGTTGAGCAACCTCGCCAGGTCGTTGCCGGCCGAGACGTTGCCCTCTTGACCGCTGACCTTGGGCAGCTTTTCCAGCGCCTCGCCCAGGCGCTCGCGCAGCAAGGGTACGTTGACGCCGGCCTGTACCAGCAGCGGCCGGGTGCCGCCGCCGGCCTGGTCGAGCAGCGCGGTCAGCAGGTGCACCGGTTCGATCACGTTGTGGTCGCGCCCGACCGCCAGCGATTGCGCATCGGCGATCGCCTGCTGGAAGCGCGAAGTCAGCTTGTCCATCCGCATGTGGGGAATCCTCGGGAAACGGGGGCGGCCGCATTGCCGCATGACTGCGAAATGCGGCTCGCGCGCCGACGATTCAAGCGCGATTCAAGGATGCGCAAACGGCTGTTCAGGCAATGTCGAGGCCTGCCTACGCCCCGGGTGGCGCGCGATCGCGTGGTCCGTCGGCCTGAAGCGACAGCAGCGCCAGCATGCCCGCCAGTACCGCATAGCCCGCCGCGAACTGCCAGGCGATGACCCGGGCCAGCCCCTGCAAGGCCCATGGCAGGTAAATGCCGCCCTGCGGGTGCACCGAGTGGATCACCCCGAACAGACAGAGCACGGCCGCGCCCAGCAGCCAGCCCGCGGCCAGTCGCAGGCGCCCCTCGATCATCGCCACCAGGGCCGAGGCCCAGAGCATCGCGGTGATGATGAAGCCGTTGCCCAGGACCACGATGGTGGCCAGCTCCGGCAGGCCGCTGCCTTCGCCGTGAGCATACAGCTCGGCGAAGCGCGCCGGTTCGATCCAGGCCGGATTGCCGAGCTTGATCACCAGCAGGTAGGCGACCGAAGGCAGGAACGCGAGGGCGACGGCGATCGCATGCTCGCGGCGGGTGCTCTGGAAAGCCTGCACCGTGATGTCCAGGCCGACGTAGGCGATGATCGGCGCCAGCACCGCGAGCGGCAGCCACTGCACCAGGCCCGACACGATGCCCAGCATGCCGCCGATGCCGACGAACAGGCCGGTCAGCAGGGTGTAGCCCATGCGCGCGCCCATGTGCTTGTAGGCCGGCTGGCCGATGTACGGCGTGGTCTGCGCGACGCCGCCGCAGAGGCCGGCGACCAGGGTCGAGACGGCCTCGGCCAGCAGCACGTCGCGCGTGCGGTAATCGTCGCCTGCGGCGCGCGCGCTCTCGCTGACGTTGATGCCGCCCACCACCATCAACAGCCCGAAGGGCAGCAGCAGCGACAGGTAGGGCACGGTCAGCGGCAGTCCGTCGATGAAGCCCAGCCCCGGCCACGGCAACGTGAGGCCCAGCGGCATCGCGCGCGGCAGGACGAAGCCCGGCGCCCCCAGGCCGGCGATGCCGAGCCCGTAGTACAGCGCCGTACCCACCAGGAAAGCCAGCAGCACGCCCGGGATACGGACCGGCAGCCGGCCGCGCGCGACCAGCACGTACAGCAGCAGGCCGAACGTCGCCAGGCCGACCACCGGCGATCGCAGGGTCTCGATGAGCGGCAGGAAGCCCAGCAGCACCAGCGCAGCGCCGCCGATCGACCCCAGCAGCGCCGCCCGCGGCACGACCCGGGTGATCAGGTCGCCGGCGAACGAAAGCACCAGCTTCAGCGTGCCCATCACCATCAGCGAGGCCATGCCCAGCTGCCAGGTCGCCAGCGCCGCTGCCTCGGGCGCCATGCCCTCGGCCTGGAAGCGGGTGAACGCCGGGCCGAGCACCAGCAGGGCCATGCCGATGCTGGTCGGCGCGTCCAGGCCCAGTGGCATGGCGGTGACGTCGTCGCGCCCGCTGCGCAGCGCGAGCCGGCGCGCCATCAGGGTGTAGATGAGGTTGCCCACCAGCACGCCGAAGGCGGTGCCGGGGAACATCCGGGTGAACACGACCTCGGCCGGGAAGCCGAAGATCCCGACCAGCGCGGCCGCGATGAAACCGAGGATCGACAGGTTGTCGACGACCAGGCCGAAGAAGCCGTTGAGGTCGCCGGGCACGAACCAGCGCGGGGCGGCGCGCTCAGTCATCGCCGCCGTCCCGCTTCGCGACGCGCGTGGCCGCAACGGCCAACTTGTCCCGCTTCATGTCCCCGCCCCCGTATGTAGTCCGCCTCCAGTATGCGGCACGCCCGGACGATGGCATGCACGCGGGCCCGCCATCGCCGCGCGTCACGCTTACTCGATCCACACCAGGCTGGCCATGCGCCCGCTGCGCCCGTCGCGGCGATGGGAAAAGAACGCCGCCGGCTCGGAGATCGTGCAGCGCGTGCCGCCATGGATGCGTTCGAGGGGCAGACCGGCAGCGGCCAGGCGGCGTCGCGCCAGCGCGTACAGGTCGACGTTCCAGTGTCGCGGGCGCGTCGCGGCGAAGGCGGCCTCCGCACCCGCCTCGCGCGACACGAATGCATCGCGGACCTCCTCGCCCACCTCGTAGGCAGCGGGCCCGGCGGCGGGGCCCAGCCAGGCGCGCAGGCGATCGGGCGGCGTTCGCAGGGAGGCCACCGTCGCTTCGAGGACACCCGCGGCCAGGCCACGCCAGCCGGCATGCGCGCCCCCCACCTGCAGGCCGTCGTCGCTGCGGAACAGCACCGGCAGGCAGTCCGCGGTCTGGATGGCGATCACCACGCCCGGCTCGGCGGTCACCGCCGCGTCGGCCTCCGGCTCGCCGCCGCCACCGGCCGCCCCCAGGCGCAGCACGCCCGTGCCGTGCACCTGCCGCAGCCAGCGCGGCGCCGAGGGCAGTCCCGCGCGCCGGACCAGGGCCTCGCGGTGGACCCGGGCATTCTCCGGGGCGTCGCCGCAGCGCAGCCCGAGGTTGAAGTCGTCGAAGGGCGGCGGCGATTGGCCGTCGCCGTGGCGCAGCGTGCTGATCGCGCGGACCCGCGGCGGCGCAGGCCAGTCGACCTCGAACCACGGCGTCGCCATCTCAGCGGGCCGCTTCGTCGGCCAGGCGGCTGTCTTCCCGAAGCACCGCGACCAGGGCCTGCATGTCGGCCGGCATGGGCGCCGAACAGCGGACCGGCTCGCCGCTGACCGGATGCGCGAACTCAAGCGTCTCGGCATGCAGCGCCTGCCGCTTGAAGCCCCGCAGCGCCTCGACCAGTTCGGGGGTGGCCCCGCGCGGCAGTTTCAGCGGTCCGCCGTACATGGGATCGCCGATGATCGGGTACTTCACGTGGGCCATGTGCACGCGGATCTGGTGGGTCCGCCCGGTCTCCAGCCGGCACTCCAGCAGGGTGTGCGCACGGAAGCGCTCGCGCAGGCGGTAATGGGTCACCGCCTCGCGCCCGTCCTCACGCACCGCCATGCGGATGCGGTCGCGCGGATGGCGGTCGATCGGGAAGTCCGCGGTGCCGCCGGCGACCATTGCCCCGACCACCACGGCCAGGTACTGCCGATGGACCTGGCGCGAGGACAACTGCTCGATCAGGGCGGTGTGGGCGACCAGGGTGCGGGCCACCACCATGACCCCGGACGTGTCCTTGTCGAGCCGGTGCACGATGCCGGCGCGGGCCAGCGTGTTCAGGTTCGGGTCGCGATGCAGCAGGGCGTTGACGAGGGTCCCGGCGGGATTCCCGGCGCCCGGGTGGACGACCAGGCCCGCGGGCTTGTTGATGACGATGACGTGCTCGTCCTCGAACAGCACCTCCAGCGGGATCGCCTCGGGCGCGGAATGGGTCTGGACCTCCTCGACCACCCGCAGCACCACGGCCTCGCCGCCGCGCACCGGGTCGCGCGGCCGGACCTGCTGGCCGTCCAGCAGGGCGTCGCCGGACTTGATCCACGCGGCCAGGCGGGAACGCGAGTAGGCCGGGAACAGTTCGGCCAGGACGGCGTCGAAGCGCCGTCCGGCGGCATGGTCGGGGACGGTGGCGGTCAACTGGGAGGCGGTATCGGTCATTGTCTGGGGCGGCCTTGCCGGGGCTGGGCATCGATTAAGGCCACGAGGGCCCGGACTGCTATTATCGGCAGTTCGTGCCCTCGGCGCCCGTTGAAGCCTCCCATGACCGCAAGTTCCACCCTCGCCCGTTCCCTGCCCCGCCTGGCCGGCATCCTCGTGCTCGCCCTCGTCGTGGCCACCGGCTGCTCGCGTTTCAAGGACAAGGACGCCGATGAAGGCCAGCCTGTCGAAGCGCTCTACCAGAAAGCGCACAAGTCGATGGAGAACGAGAACTGGGCCGGCGCGGAGACCACGTTCAAGCGCCTGGTCGCCCAGTACCCGTACGGCCCGTACACCGAGCAGGCGCTGATGGAAATCGCCTATGCCCAGTACAAGGCCGGCAAGCACGAAGACGCGATCAGCAGCATCGACCGCTTCCTGCGCACCTACCCCACCCACCGCAACGCGGCCTACCTGTACTACCTGCGCGGGCTGACCAACTCCAGCCGCGACGCGGTGTTCCTGCAGCGCGTGTGGCGCCTGGACTCCAGCCGGCGCGACCTCTCGACGCCGCGCCAGGCCTACAACGACTTCCAGCTCGTGGTGGACCGCTACCCCAACAGCCGCTACGCGCCGGCCGCCGAGGAAAAGATGGCCGAACTGCGCGATACCTTCGCGCGCCACCAGATGGACGTCGCCCTGTACTACCTGCGGCGCACGGCCTACGTGGCCGCGGCGAACCGCGCCACCTACCTGATGAAGACCTACCCGGGCAGCATGTACCAGAACGACGCCATCGCCACCCTCGCCCTCGCCTACGAAGGCATGGGCAACGAAGCGCTGGCCGAGAGCACCCGCAAGGAGCTGCAGGCCAAGGACCCCGACCATCCGTACCTGGCCGGCAAGAACTGGCCCGACTATCCCAGCGACTGGCGCAAGCTCAACCCCTTCGCGGGCGAGAAGTCGGCGCTCGACAACATGTGACGGGAGCCTGCTTCCGTTGCGAGGACGCCGCCCCCTGGGCGGCGTTTTTTTTGGGGGAATGGGGAATGGGGAATGGGGAATGGGGAATGGGGAATGGGGAATGGGGAATGGGGAATGGGGAATGGGGAATGGGGGTCGGACGGGCCTCGGCTCGCCACCACTCCCGCCCTCGCCCAACGCCGTCATCCCGGCGAACGCTGGGATCCAGCTCTTCGCTTCGCCGGGGCGGCCGCCCCCTGCCTCGACGCCAGCAGGACCTGCTCCTTCCAGCGGTGACCCCGAAGAAAAAGCCCATCCCCAGGCGATGAGGGGCCGAAAGTCCCGCGGGCCGGAGGGTCCACGCGCTTCCGGGGCTTATGCCCGCGCGTTCAGAACCCGTAGCCGTTGGTGATCGGGTAGCGCCGCTCGCGGCTGAAGGCACGGCGCGAGACCTTCGGTCCCGGCGCGGACTGGTGCCGCTTCCATTCGCTGATCCGCACCAGGCGCAGGACCTTGTCGACGGTCGCCGCGTCGTAGCCGGCCGAGACGATGTCGTCGCGCGACTGCTCCTGGTCGACATAGCGCAACAGGATGGCGTCGAGCACGTCGTAGGGCGGGAGCGAGTCCTGGTCCTTCTGGTCGGCGCGCAGCTCGGCCGACGGCGCCCGGTCGATCACCTCCTGCGGGATCACCTGCCCGCCGTGGGGCGCGCTGCCGCCGACGGTGTTGCGCCAGCGCGCCAGCGCATAGACCTCGGTCTTGTAGAGGTCCTTGATCGGGGCGTAGCCGCCGCACATGTCGCCGTAGATGGTGGCGTAGCCGACGGCGTACTCGCTCTTGTTGCCGGTCGTCAGCAACAGCCCCCCGAACTTGTTCGACAGCGCCATCAGCAGGGCGCCGCGGGTACGCGACTGCAGGTTCTCCTCGGTCGTGTCGACATCGATGCCCTCGAAGGTGCCTTCCAGCGCGTCGAGGAAGCCCTGGAACGGCTTCTCGATCGGCAGGGTCAGCAAGCGCACCCCGAGCGAATCGCATTGCACCTGTGCCAGGTCGTTCGACAGGTCGGCGGTAAAGCGCGAGGGCATCCGCACCGCGGTCACGTTCTCCGCGCCCAGTGCGTCGACCGCCAGCGCCAGCACCAGCGATGAATCGATCCCGCCCGACAGCCCGAGCCAGACTTTTCCGAAGCCGTTCTTGCGGCAATAGTCGGCGGTGCCGCGCACGATGGCCCGCCACGCCAGCGCATCGCGGCTCTCGTCGCCCTCGTCCATCCATTGCACGGGCAGGAAGGCGCGGTGCTCGCGGTTGAAATCGACCACCAGCCACTGGTCGGTGAAGGCCGCGGCGGCAGGGTGCACGCTGCCGTCGGCGTCGGCGACCACCGACGCTCCGTCGAACATCAGCGCGTCCTGCCCACCCACCAGGTTGAGGTAGGCGATGGCGACGCCGGGGCCATTCGCGCGGCTCTCGCGGATCCGGCGCCCCAGCAGGGCGTCGCGGTCGGCATGCTTGTCGCGCTCGAAGGGCGAGGCATTCGGCACCAGCAGCAGTTCGGCGCCGGCCGCCACCGCTTCGGCCATCGGCTCGGCGAACCAGAGGTCCTCGCAGATCACCAGGCCGACGCGCATGCCGTCGACCTCGAACACGCAGGTCTCGCCGTCGGGATCGAGGGTGAAGTAGCGGCGCTCGTCGAACACCGCGTAGTTCGGCAGCTCGCGCTTGCGGTAGGTATGCGTGACGCGTCCATCGCGCAGTACGCTGGCCGCGTTGTAGACCACGCTGCCGGCCGACTGCGGCCACCCCACCACCGCGGTGATGCCGGCGACGCGCGCAGCCAGCTTCTCCATCTCGACGTGGCAGTCGGCCAGGAAGCCCGGCCGCATCAACAGGTCCTCCGGCGGATAGCCACTGAGGGCGAGCTCCGGGAACAGCACCAGGTCGGCCCCGTATTCGTCGCGCGCCTCGTTGACCATCGCGAGGATGCGTTCGGCATTGGCCTGGACCGCGCCGACCGGGAAGTCGAACTGGGCCATGGCGATTCGAAGCGTCTGGGACATGGAGCCACCTGGGATTTGGACCGGCCGCGTCGGCCGGGGGAGCGCAGGCTGTGCGAAGCCGGCGCGCGATGCGGGCATTGTTCCAGATGGCGGAGGCGCGCCACCAGCCCAGCGACGCGCGTCAGTCGCCGGCGGCGGCCAACTGCACGCGCAGGTCGTCGAGCGTGAGCTGCAGGTGCGCGCGCAGCAGCGTCCGCACCCGGTCGGTGTCGCGGTCGAGCCAGGCATCGAGCAGGCGCTGGTGTTCATCGTCCGCGCGACGGTATCGGCCTTCCGGCTCAAGATGCTTGTGGACGTATCGATCGGCAAGCAGGTGCAGGCGTTCCACCAGCTGCGCGGTCACCTGGTGCCGCGCCGACTGCACCAGGCTCAGGTGGAAGCTGCGGTTGCGCGTCGCCAGTCCGGCCTTGTCGCCCGTATCGACCGACTCGAGGGCACGCAGAGCCGAACGCGCGGCTTCGCGGCGCGCCTCGTCCGCTTCCAGGCACGCATCGGCGGCGGCGTCGGGCTCCAGCTTCAGCCGCAGGGCGAACACCTCCTCGGCCTCGGTCGCGCTCAGCGCCGGCACGAAGAAGCCCCGGTTGGGCAGCGAGCGCAACAGGCCGCTCTGCTCCAGCCGCGTCAGCGCCTCGCGCAGGGGAATCTTGCTGATCCCGAGGTCTTCGGCCAGGGCCTCCTGGCGGATCGGGGCAAGGGCGGGAATCCGCGCGGAAAGGATCCGTTCGCGGATCACCTCGAAGGCTTGGTCGGAGAGGCTGCGGCTGACGATGCTCATCGCACCAGTCTAACGGCCGCGATGCGCGGTCCGCCCCGCCGAGGGGCCCTCCGAAAGTCGTGCCCAGGCCCCTGGCGGCGTCGCCAAGCCCGGTGCGAAGGGCCCGTCGACCCAAACAGAGACGCCTCTCTCAAACTGTATACCGTATCTTATATACCTTAGTATTGTTGCCGCCTCATGACGCCCGCCCGACGGGCATTGCAGTGGACCCCGCCGATGCCTGCCCAGACCGCCCGCTATCCGTGTTCCCACCCGCACCTGGGGCCCGACGAGGTCCCCGTGGGGGGCGCGCCTGGTCCCGCCCCCATACGAGGCGAGGAATACCTTGACCGCATCGCCCGGGCGCGGCGCCTCATGGCCTCCATCGGCCTGGACGCCTGCGTGATCCTTGCGGGGGCCAACCTCCGCTATTTCAGTGGCCTGCCCTGGGGCGGGACGGAGCGCCTGCTGGCGATGGTGCTGCCGCGCTCGGGAGCGCCCCGGCTCGTGTGCCCCGAGTTCGAGCTCGGCTCGTTGCGGGGCGCGCTCCAAGTCGAGGTCGAAACCTGCACCTGGCAGGAGCACGAGGATCCGGCCCGGCTGGTCGCGGCCCTGCTTCGCGACGGCGGCTGCCGCCGGACCGGGGTGGACCCCCTTGCCCCGTGGTTCATGGTGGAGGCGCTTCAGCGCGCACTCGGTCCCCTGGCGCTGGAAAGCGCGGCGGCCGTCACCGAGGCCTGCCGGCTGCGCAAGTCGGCCGCGGAGCTGGCGCTGATCCAGCACGCCATGTCCATCACCCTGGAAGTCCAGCAGCAGGTGTTCGAGTCGCTGCAGCCAGGCGTCACCACGCGGCAGCTGCGGGCCTTCATCGACGAAACCCATCGCGCCCTCGGGGCCGATGGCGGCAGCACCTTCTGTGCCGTCCAGTTCGGCGAGGCCACCGCGTATCCGCATGGCGTGCCCGGAGAACAACGGCTTCGCCGGGACGACCTGGTCCTGGTCGACACCGGCTGCCAGGTCCAGGGGTACCACTCCGACATCACGCGCACGTACGCGTTCGGCACGCCCGACCAGGCCCAGCGCACGACCTGGGCGCTGGAACGCGAAGCCCAGCAGGCCGCTTTCGACGCGGTCCGCGTGGGCGTCCCCTGCGAGCGCATCGACGATGCCGCCCGGTCCCTGCTGGTCCGCGCCGGGCTCGGCCCCGCTTACCGGTTGCCCGGCCTGCCGCATCGCACCGGGCACGGCATCGGCCTGGCCATCCACGAACCGGCCTACCTGGTCCCGGGCGATCGCACGCCGCTGCAGGAGGGCATGTGCTTCAGCGACGAACCCATGATCGTCGTCCCGCGCCGCTTCGGCATCCGCCTCGAGGACCACTTCCACGTGACCGGCACGGGCGCCCGCTGGTTCACCCCGCCCGCGGTCTCGATCACCCGGCCTTTCGGCTGAGAGCCGCAACACGCGGACCGGCGTCCCGGACACGAACACCAGAGCACCACGCCCGACGTGCACAGCGGACGCGCACGCGGGCCGGGGACGCGTTCCCCGCATGCAGCATCCCGGGACCGGCCAGGGCGGCCCAAGGTCCCGGGCATCGATCGGCAAGGCGCAGGGGGGCGCCGTCGGCGGAATCGTCCGCCTTATACATCCAAGGGAGAACCGAAATGCAAGCATCACGCAAGCGCCGTACCCGGCGCCTGGCCACGATCGGCAGCGTCGCCGCCATCGTGTCGTTCATCAGCTATGCCAGCCAGAATGGCCTGCCCGGCCTGGTCACGGGCCCCGCACCCGATGCGGCCACCGCGATCACGGCTGCCGGGGCGCACCACGCGGGTCCACGGGACCGTGCCCATCGCCGCAGCGCCCTGCTGCGCGATGGCACTGCCGCGCAACGCCAACTGGGTCGCGCCCAAGCCGTAGAGAAATCGCCGCAGACCGAACGCCAGGTGTTCGGACAGCACGTGCAGGAGGATCGCCGCGCGGTCGCCCGCCGCATGCCCCGGCAGCCTCCGGTCAGCCAGTGGGTCGACACCGCCTACGACCACGCCAGCCCCCGAGCCAACGTGCTGCGCCGGCCCTCGCTGCAGGCAACGGGCATGGCCGCCGCCGCGGCAACCACGGCCACGTGCACCAGCGACCAGTTCGCGATGCTGAGCGGCGCCTCGCTGGTCGCCGCCGTCAAGGGCGCGACCACCAGCTGCATCAATGGCCTGTTCTCGCTCGGCGGCAGCCTCGCCCGCGACACCTTCAACGAAGCGAAGATGGTCAGCGTGGCCAATGCGCTCGCCACCTCGGCGGGTCGCTACGACGGCAGCAACCAAGACAGCACGCTGCAATTGATCCTGTTCCTGCGCGCGGGCTACTACGTGCAGTACTACGACGGCAGCGTCGGCGACTACGGCAGCGCCCTGCGCGCGGCGATCAGGCCGGCGCTGGATGCCTTCGCCGGCAACGCCAACTTTGGGCTGGTCAACGACGTGCACGGCGAGATACTCGCCGAGTTCGTCACCCTGATCGACAGCGCGACCGAGAACGCCCGCTACCTGTACGTCGTCAAGCGACTGCTGAATGCCTTCGACAGCCGCTACGACGCCTACTACTGGATGCGCGCCGCCACCAACAACGCCTTCCTGGTGCTGTTCCGCGGCCACTATGACGCAGCATTCCAGCAGGCCGTCCAGGCCGACACCTCGATCGTCGACACGCTGTACGACTTCGTAAACCGCAACTTCAGCCTGATGGGCGGCGAAAACGACTACCTCGTCTCCAACGCCGGACGCGAGCTGGGACGCTTCCTGCAATACGGCGGGACCCTGAAGTCGCTGTCGCGTTCGCGCGCCAAGGCGGTGATCGATCGCTCGGCGGTCACGGGCGTCACCGCTCCGCTTTGGGTCGGCGTGGGCGAAATGGTCGACTACTACGACAAGGCCAATTGCAGCTACTACGGCCTGTGCGACTTCGCCGCGCGCGTCGAGGCCGCCGCCCTGCCGCTGCGGCATACCTGCAGCCCGACGCTCAGGATCCGCGCCCAGGCCATGAGTGCCGCAGAACTGGCGCAGACCTGCCAGATCGTCGGTGGGCAGGAAGACTACTTCCACGACAGGCTGCAGACCGGGGGTGTCCCGGTCCGGGACGACAACAACTCGGCGCTCGAGATGGTGGTCTTCGACAGCAGCACGGACTACGGCACGTATGCCGGGGCGATCTTCGGCATCGACACCAACAACGGCGGCATGTACCTGGAGGGCGACCCCGCCGCCAGCGGCAACCAGGCGCGCTTCATCGCCTACGAGGCCGAATGGCTGCAGCCGGAGACGTTCGAGATCTGGAACCTGACCCACGAGTATGTCCACTACCTGGACGGACGCTTCAACATGCACGGCGATTTCGGCGACGCCATCTCGCAGGACACCATCTGGTGGATCGAGGGCCTGGCCGAGTACATGTCGTACTCCTATCGAGACGTCCTGTATGCCGCCGCCCAGCAGGAGGCCGCGAAGGGGACCCATGCCCTGAGCACGATCTACGGCAACGACTACAACAGCGGGCAGACCCGGGTCTACAACTGGGGCTACCTCGCGGTGCGCTACATGTTCGAGCAGCGGCGCGGCCAGGTCGACTCGATCCTGGGCTACCTGCGACCGGGCGACTACGCTGGCTACGCCGGCTTCATGGCCAGCATCGGCACCGGTAACGATGCCGGCTTCAAGGCATGGCTCCCCTGCGTCGCCACGCCCGGCACGCCCTCGTGCGGCGGCAGCGGCAACACGCCACCGGTGGCCGCCTTCAGCGCCAGCGCGACCGGGCTCACCGCCCGCTTCACCGACGGCTCCAGCGATCCCGACGGGCGCATCGTGTCCCGTCGCTGGAGCTTCGGCGACGGCAGCAGTTCGACCGCCGCCTCGCCCAGCCACACCTACGCGAGCGCGGGCAGCTACACGGTCCAGCTGACGGTCACCGACGACGCGGGCGCCAGCTCCAGCACCAGCCGGTCCGTCAGCGTCAGCGCCGGCACGCCAAACCAGGCGCCCAGCGCGGCGTTCAGCGTGGCGGTGGACGGGCTGGCGGCGCGATTCACCGACGCCTCGACCGACCCGGACGGCCGCATCGTGTCGAGGGCCTGGGACTTCGGCGACGGTTCTGGATCGACGACGACCAGTCCCAGCCATGCCTACGCAAGCGCGGGGACGTACACCGTCGCCCTCACCGTCACCGACGACGCAGGGGCCACGCACACCCGGCGGCAGGCCGTCACGGTATCGGGCGGGGCCGACCTGCCCGCGTGCGCCGGCAGCGCGCAAGCCATGGGCAGGAACTGCTCGCGCACCGTGTCGGTGGCCGCCGGCGACCATGCCTACCTGTACATCTACATCCCACAGGGCACGGCCTCATTGCGGATCACCATGAAGGGGGGCACGGGCAACGCCGACCTCTTCGTGAACACGCTCGGCAACTGGGCCACGCGGACATCGCACAACTACCGCTCGACCAACGCCGGGAACAGCGAAAGCGTCGTGGTGGACCACCCGCCCGCCGGCTATGTCTACCTCAGCCTATACGGGGTCACGGCGGCCAACGGCGTCACCGTCAGCACGGAGTACTGAGCGCCAGGCCCGACTGGATCGAATGAAATGTCCGGATCCTGCGGACACGCCGGGGTGGGGGATTCCCTCCCCCCGGCGTTTTTTTGTTGATACCCTGCCGCTCGTTCCCGCCCCGGCCCCGGCCGGCGACCGGAATGGCCCACGGGGAGTGGGCCCGACAGGATACGGATCTCCCTCCAGGCGCACCCCCGAGCGTCCCGCCACCGCGGACGGCAGCCTTCCGCCACCGCCAACCCAGCAGTCCAGCCCCATGTCCCGCATCAAGATCTACGGCCTCAAATCGCAACTGGACCCGATCCGAAGCGCCCTGTCGGACACCATCCACAGCTGCATGACGGAAGCGTTCCGCCTGCCTGCCGAGCACCGCTTCCATCGCTTCTTCGGCCTGGAGCCGGAGGACTTCATCTTCCCGACCGGCCATTCCGACCGCTACCTGGTACTGGAGATCAGCTGCTTCGAAGGCCGCTCGATGTCGGCCAAGAAAGCGCTCATCCGGCTGCTGTTCGAGCGGCTGGAGGAACGCCATGGCATCCCGCGCCACGACGTCGAGATCAGCATCACCGAAACCCCGCGCTGGAACTGGGGCCTGGCCGGCAAGTCCGGCGACGAGGTGATGGTCGACTACCCCGTCGGGGTCTAGCGCCGGGCCGCCTTTCGCCGGCGCCAACGCACGCAGCATGAAAAAGGCCACCTGGAGGTGGCCTTTCTCGTACAACGGGGCGGATCGCGATTCAGCCAGCGAGGCGCTTGGCGATCGCCGCGCCGAGGTCGCCGGGCGACTTCACCGTGGTGACGCCCGCCTTCTCCATCGCGGCGAACTTGCCCTCGGCCGTGCCCTGGCCGCCCGATGCGATCGCACCGGCGTGGCCCATGCGCTTGCCCTTCGGGGCGCTGGCACCGGCGATGAAACCGACCACGGGCTTGGTCACGTACTGGCTGATGAACTCCGCGGCCTCTTCCTCGGCGCTGCCGCCGATCTCGCCGACCATGATGATGCCTTCGGTCTGCGGGTCGTCCTGGAACAGCTTCAGCGCGTCGATGAAGTTGGTGCCGTTGATCGGGTCGCCGCCGATGCCGATGCAGGTCGACTGGCCAAGGCCGACGTCGGTGGTCTGCTTGACGGCCTCGTAGGTCAGCGTGCCGGAGCGCGAGACGATGCCCACCTTGCCGGGCTTGTGGATGTGGCCCGGCATGATGCCGATCTTGCACTCGCCCGGGGTGATCACGCCGGGGCAGTTCGGGCCGACCAGGACCACGTCCTCGTGGTCGTTGAGCACGTTCTTGACGCGCAGCATGTCGAGCACCGGGATGCCCTCGGTGATGCAGACGATGACCTTGATGCCGGCATCGGCCGCCTCGAGGATCGCGTCGGCCGCGAACGGCGGCGGCACGTAGATGACCGAGGCGTCGGCGCCGGTGGCGGCGACCGCGTCGGACACCGTGTTGAACACGGGCAGGCCGAGGTGCTCGGTGCCGCCTTTGCCCGGGGTCACGCCACCGACGACCTGGGTGCCGTACTCGAGCATCTGCTCGGCGTGGAAGGTGCCCTGCGAGCCGGTGAAGCCCTGGACGATGACCTTGGTGTTGCGGTTGATGAGAACGGACATTGCTGAAGGTCCTTTCGAAATTCTTGGATTTGACTGGCTTCGGAAACATCGGACATCGGCGCGCCGATGTCCGCAGGGACGCTGCCCCAGATCCCCCATCCAGCGCCTTGCGCCGGATTCGCCCCCTTGACTCAAGGGGGCAGGCGATCGGGGTTAGCGCGGGCGAAACTCAGGCGGCGACGGCGGCGACGGCCTTCTTGGCGCCGTCGTTGATGTCGTCGGCGGCCGTGATCGCCAAGCCGGAGTTCTTCAGCAACTCCTTGCCGGCCTCGACGTTGGTGCCTTCCAGGCGAACGATCACCGGGACCTTGACGTCGACTTCCTTGACCGCGGCGATGATGCCCTCGGCGATCATGTCGCAACGGACGATGCCGCCGAAGATGTTGACGAAGATGGCCTTGACCTTGTCGCTCGAGAGGATGAGCTTGAAGGCCTCGGTGACGCGTTCCTTGGTGGCGCCGCCGCCGACGTCGAGGAAGTTGGCCGGCTCGCCGCCTTCCAGCTTGATGACGTCCATGGTCGCCATCGCCAGGCCGGCGCCGTTGACCATGCAGCCGATGTTGCCGTCCATGGTGACGTAGTTGAGGTCGTGCTGGCTGGCCTTGACCTCGGTCTCGTCCTCCTGGCGGATGTCGCGCATCGCGGCCAGGTCCTTGTGGCGGAAGGTGGCGTTGTCGTCGCTGTTGACCTTGCCGTCGAGCACGGCGAGGTCGCCATTGGTCAGGATCGCCAGCGGGTTCAGCTCGACCAGGGCCAGATCCTTCTCGTTGAACAGCTTGAACAGGCCCAGCATGATCTTGGTCAGCTGGCCGACCTGCTTGGCGGTCAGGCCCAGCGAGAAGCCCAGCTCCCGGCACTGGTAGGGCTGCAGGCCTTCGACGTAGTTCACGTTGAGGGTCTTGATCAGGTGCGGGGTCTCCTCGGCGACCTTCTCGATCTCCACGCCGCCCTCGCTGGAGGCGATGAAGGTGATCGACTGGGTGCCGCGGTCGACCAGCACCGACAGGTACAGCTCCTTGTCGATGTCGGTGCCTTCGGAGATCAGGACCGAATCGATCGGCAGGGCAACGCCGGCCGACTGGTAGGTCTCCATCTTCGTGCCCAGCATGGCCTTGGCGTATTCCTTGACCTCATCAAAGGTCCTGGCCAGCTTGACGCCGCCGGCCTTGCCACGGCCGCCCGCGTGGATCTGGGCCTTGACGACCCACAGGTCGCCCGGGATTTCCTTGGCCGCGGCAACGGCTTCGTCGGGGGTACGGGCCACGCGGCCGGTCGGCACTGCGATGCCGTAGTCGGCAAAGAGCTGCTTTGCCTGGTATTCGTGGAAGTTCATGCGTCACCGAGGGGAGTTGAACAGACGTCCCTCGCGGCGGCGTTCCGGAAAGTCCGGAGCGGGCGCGATGGGGCCCGCCATTGTCGCCGATTGGGGCGCCCCGGGCAAAACCCGCGTCCCGGCCGGCCGGAAACCGCCCCCCGGGGCCGGGGCGGGAGGGGCCGGCTTCGACACTTCCCCGGCGCAGCTCCCTATACTCGGTCCCGGGGGCCCGTCGCACCCACCCCCTCCAGCCACCCACGGAGCGCCGCGCTTGCCCCTGAAACTCGCCGCCCTGCAGGTCGCCGACGCCGACAAGGCGCTCCGTCGCGAGCTCCACTTCTTCACCCTCTACCGCCTGCTGGAAGCGGCGATGCTGCTGCTGGTGCTGTTCGGCCCCATCGCCGAGCAGTTGCCGGAGGCCCGGCACGCCCTGTTCGCCCAGGCCCTGGCGATCGCCTACGCCTTCTCCGCGGTCCTGCTGTTCGCCTTCGGCCGCAAGGGCGACCTGCGCCTGTGCACGATGATCGGCATCAGCGCCGACCTGTTCTTCGGCATCCTGGCGCTGCACTCGATCCCCGCCGCCAGCACCGGCATCGCCCTCATGCTGATCTTCAACATCGGCGCAGCCGCCCTGCTGCTGCCCACCCGCTACGGCATCGGCGTGGCGCTGGTGGCCGTGGCCGGACTGACCGCGGAGCACTTCTGGACCCGGATCATCGAGGACCAGACGACCCGTTCGGTGATCGAGCCGCTCATGTTCACCGTGGCCTACATGGCCATGGCCACGCTGACCAGCGTCCTTGGCCGGCAGATGCGCGCCAGCCAGGACCTCGCCGAACGCCGCGGCGAGGAAACCGCCCACCTGGTGGAGGTCAACGAACTCATCATCCGCCGCCTGCGCACCGGCGTGCTGCTGGTGGACGGCCGCAACCGGATCACCCTGGCCAACGAGGCCGCTACCGTGCTGCTGGGCGGCACCCGCGAAGAAGACTGGCACCTGGACCTGGTCATGCCCGAACTGGCGCGGCGGCTGGCGGTCTGGCGCGACGGCGGGAAGAACGACGAGACCCCGTTCCAGCCCAGCCCGGACTTCTCCGACATCGTGCCCCGCTTCACCCGCCTGCTCGCCGGCAGCGACCAGACCCTGGTGTTCCTCGACGACACCTCGCTGCTGTCCAAGCGGGCCGAATCGATCACCCTGGCCACCCTGGGCCGCTTCTCGGCGAGCCTGGCCCACGAGATCCGCAACCCGCTGGCAGCGATCAACTATGCCGTCCAGTTGCTGGAGGAGTCCGACGACATCCGGCCGGCCGACCGCCGGCTGCTGGAAATCATCCACCAGCAGGGCACCCGCATGAACGGGATCGTCGACAACGTGCTCGGCCTGGCCAGGCGCGAGCCGGCCAAGCCCGAGCACGTCGACCTGGTCGGCCTGTGCAGGCAGTTCGTCACCGAATACCTGGCCGGGCATCCGCTGGAGGACGACAGCCTCAGCTCGACGTCCAGCCGCCCCTCGCTGCCGGTCATGGTCGACCCCCGCCAGCTGCACCAGGTGCTGACGGTGCTGGTCCACAACGCGCTCCTGTACGGACGCAAGCCCGGTGAGCCGGCCCGGATCACCATCCACGCCCAGCCCGATGGCGCCGGGGGCAGCCGGATCGACGTCCTCGACCGCGGGCCGGGCATTCCCGAGCGCCAGGCGGGGCAGCTGTTCAAGCCTTTCTACACCACCTCGCCCCACGGCACCGGCCTGGGCCTCTATATCGCCCGCGAACTCTGCCGGGCCAACCAGGCCACGCTGGAATACGTGCCCACGCCCGGCGTCGGCAGTTGCTTCCGCATCCGCTTCCCCGCTTCGGCCGCCCGGACGTGACCGACGCCTCCAATAGCCCAGAAATGGCAATGAATGCGGCCTGAGCCGCTTGGCCACACCCCGGCGTTCGGCTATCTTGGCGGGCGGAGGACTCGATGTCAGAAACACGCAGCGCACTCATAGTCGACGACGAACGCGACATCCGCGAGCTCTTGGTGATGACCTTGAGCCGGATGGGCGTGCGTTGCGACACCGCGTCCAACCTCGGCGATGCGCGCAACCAGTTGCAGCGCAACACCTACGACCTGTGCCTGACCGACATGCGCCTGCCGGACGGCTCGGGCATCGACCTGGTGGGCGAGATCAGCCAGAAGTACCCCGAGACCCCGGTCGCCATGATCACCGCCTTCGGCAACGTCGAGGCCGCGGTCGAGGCACTGAAGGCCGGCGCCTTCGACTTCGTCGCCAAGCCCGTCGACCTGCCGGTGCTGCGCGACCTCGTCCGCCACGCCCTGGACCTGCAGCAGGCCCGCAAGGCCGGCAGCGACGCCGTGGCCTCGCGCCTGTACGGCGAATCGCCGGCGATGACGACGCTCCGACAGACCATCGCCAAGGTCGCCCGCAGCCAGGCCCCGGTCTACATCGCCGGCGAGTCGGGTGTCGGCAAGGAGCTCGTCGCCCGCACCATCCACGCCGAGGGCGCCCGGGCCGACGCGCCCTTCGTGCCGGTCAACTGCGGCGCGATCCCGTCGGAATTGATGGAGAGCGAGTTCTTCGGCCACAAGAAGGGCAGCTTCACCGGCGCGCACGCCGACAAGCCCGGCCTGTTCCAGACCGCCGAGGGCGGCACCCTGTTCCTCGACGAGGTCGCCGAGCTGCCCTTGCCGATGCAGGTCAAGCTGCTGCGCGCGATCCAGGAAAAGTCGGTCCGCGCGGTCGGGGCCAACGCCGAACATCCGGTCGACGTGCGCATCCTGTCGGCGACCCACAAGGACCTGGCCAAACTGGTCGCCGAGGGCAAGTTCCGCCAGGACCTGTATTACCGGATCAACGTCATCGAGCTGGCCGTGCCGCCCCTGCGCGAGCGGCTCGAGGACCTGCCGGGCCTGTCGTCCAAGATCATGGGCCGCCTCGCCGAGGCCCAGGGCCGCAGCGTTCCCACCCTCGCCGACGATGCCGTGCAGGCGCTGCGCGACTATCCCTTCCCCGGCAACGTGCGCGAACTGGAGAACATCCTCGAACGCGCCCTGGCGTTGTCCGATGGCGACGAGCTCACCGCATCCGACCTGCACCTGCCGCGCAATGGCGGCGGCAGTCCCGACACGCACCAGGCCGCCGCCGCGGCCGGCGTCGACCCCCGCAGCATCGATCCGCGCGACACGGCCACCAGCGCCCTGCCCTCGTACATCGAGGAAATCGAGCGCGCCGCGATCCAGCACGCGCTGCAGGAAAACCGCTACAACAAGACCAAGACCGCGCAATCGCTGGGCATCACCTTCCGCGCCCTGCGCTACAAGCTCAAGAAGCTCGGCATCGACTGAGCCGCCGTCGGGCAGCCCGGGGGCGGGGCGCGGGGCGCCCGGCCCTCTCCGCACACCGCGTCCCGATCGCGGAATCCCCGGCGTCCCGCCGCCGGGCTCTCCACGAGCGGCGCCACCGCATACTCCGATCGCTTGCCGGCCCGCCGGCACCCTGTCCCGCGCCCTGTTGCCGTCGGCAGGCCCCTCCAATCGGGCCCCTGGAGAGCGGGATTCCGCCCGCATTGCCCCACGGCGGAACGGGATTTCAACAACAAAAGTGACGTTTTGCGTCACTTTTTTCACTCTTGATGCCGCTTTGCGTCACGTTAAAATTGACCGCCATCACACAATGGGCTCACGCAGGGACCCAAGCGTGATACAGGCCTCGTTCATGGACTTGGCACGGGAGTTGCGTATGTATTCCTGCACGTGCAGCAAGCACGGCAAGCCGATGGACCGGGGACCCGGGCCGGCAGGCACGTGAAGTTCAACAACTCCTAGGGGAACTACCAATGAAGAAGCAGCAAGGCTTTACCCTGATCGAACTGATGATCGTCGTGGCCATCATCGCCATCCTGGCCGCCATCGCGCTGCCGGCCTACCAGGACTACGTGGCCCGCTCGCAGGTTTCCGAGGCGATGAGCCTGACCTCCGGCACCAAGGTTGCCGTGGCCGAGTACTACGCCGACCGCGGCGCATGGCCGACCACCAACGCCCAGGCCGGCGTGTCGCAGGCGACCAGCATCACCGGCAAGTACGTCGCCCAGACCGCGGTTGGCGCCAACGGCACCATCACCGCCACCATGAAGGGTGCGGGCTCGGCCAGCGCCAAGATCGCCGGCGGCACCTTCATCCTGGTCCCGACCGACAACCAGGGCAGCGTGACCTGGACTTGCAACACCGGCTCCATCAACGACAAGTTCCTGCCGTCGTCCTGCCGCAACTGATTCCTGGTTGCCATAGGCAGTACCACAGGGCCGCCTCGAGCGGCCCTGTTCTTTTTCGCCCCCTGCGTTCCCCGCCATGCGCCCCGACAACGCCCTGCTTCGCTCCATCCTCATCCTGGGCGTAGGCCTTGCCGTGTTCTGGCCCGGCCTGGGCGGCGGCTTCCTTTTCGACGACTACGCCAACCTGGTCCTGGACCCGGACTGGCGCGTGGTGGACGGTAGCGCGACCGAATGGCTCCGGGCGATGCGGCACGGCATCGCAAGCAGCACCGGGCGTCCGCTGGCAATGCTGAGCTTCGGCGCGAACCATTACTTCACCGGCATGGACCCCTGGCCGATGAAGCTGACCGGCGTGTGCTGGCACCTGGGCAACGCCATCCTCGTATTCCTGCTCGTCCGCGCGCTGCTCTCGACGGCCGCTCCGCGATCGGCGCCTTCATCGGTCCCCAACCCGGGCGCGACCGCCTTCTTCCTCGCGCTGGCGTGGGCCGTCCATCCCCTGCAGGTCTCGGGCGTGCTCTACATCGTCCAGCGCATGGAGGTAGGCGCGTACACCTTCGTCATTCTGGCCCTGCTGGCATACCTCAAGGCGCGGTGTGCCCAGCAGGAAGACCGCGTCGCCTGGCCCTGGTTCCTCGCCTCGATCGCGTCCACGGTCCTGGGCCTGGGCTTCAAGGAATCCGCCCTCCTGGCGCCGGCGTACGCATTCGTGATTGAAGCGTGCCTGTTCCGCTTCCGGACAGGCCGCCAGCGGCCCTCGAAGCCGCTGGCCGCCCTCTGGGCGGTCCTGGCGACGGGCGCCATCGTCGTCTTCCTGGCCTACGTGCTGCCGCCACTGCTGGCGCCGGGCGCCTATTCCGGACGCCACTTCAGCCTGGGCGAAAGGCTGCTCAGCCAGTTCCCCATCCTGTGCCACTACCTGGGCCAGATAGTGCTGCCGCTGCCGCAGCACCTGGTCTTTTATTACGACCAGTGGCCGGTCTCCACCGGCCTTCTATCGCCCATCTCCACGTTGTGGTCCTTGCTGCTATTGCTGGGACTGGTGGTCGCCGCCTTCGCGAGCAGGCATCGCTGGCCGCTGACGTCGCTGGGCATCGGCTGGTTCTTCGTGGGCCACGCCCTCACCAGCAACGTGATCCCGCTGGAACTGGCGTTCGAACACCGCAACTACTTCGCCTTGCTGGGGGCACTGCTGGCGATCGTGCAACCCCTCTACGCCATGTTCCGGCACGTGTCGCCGGGCACGCGCGGCCTCCTCGCCGGCCTGGTATGCGCCACCCTGGCGGCTTTGTGCGCCATGCACGCCCATACCTGGGGGGATCCCATGAGGCTCGCGTTGGCCCTGGGCACGCGCAATCCCGAGTCGCCCCGTGCCGCCTATGCGCTGGGTGGCCAGTTCTACGAGCAGGCCGCGGGGGATCCCCGATCCCCCGCATGGTCTTTCGCCAGGGCCGAGTACGAGCGGGCCGCCGGCCTGCCCAATAGTTCGCCGCTGGCCGAGCAGGCGCTCATCGTCATGGACGGCAAGGCAGGCCGGCCCATACCCGCGCAACGCTGGGATGCTTTCCGCGCGAAGCTGACAGCGGGCAAGACCGCCGGCCCGGAGGAGATCCAGTCCCTGTACGGCGTCGTGAACTGCAGGCTGCAGGGCGGGTGCGAGCTCGAGGACCCCCAGTTGGCCGACACGCTGGTGATCGCCCTGCGTGCGAATCCCCACTCCGCGGTGCTGCACACCATCTACGCGAACTTTGCCTGGAATGCGATGCACGACCCGGCGCTCGCCATCCGGATGGCCCGAGAGGCTTTGACGCTTGAACCTTCCAATACCGTGAATTACGTCAACCTTTCCAGGTTCTTGTTGGCATCGAATTTGCATCAAAACAAGGGACGCAGAAGGGAAGGGCTCGCCCTCCTCGCCTACGTGAAGCAGCACAACGTCGACGGCCAGTGGGACGCCGACGTTGCCGAACTGGAAACCCTGGCCGCGCGACAGCAGGGAAAGGGACCGGATCGGACCACCGATTGAAGTCGTAGACGCCCAATTCGCGCACTCAAGACGTTCTAGGGGAAATGGACTATGAGAAGGAACGAAGGATTCACCTTGATCGAGCTGATGATCGTGGTCGCCATCATCGCCATCCTCGCCGCGATCGCGCTCCCCGCCTACCAGGATTATGTCGCCCGCGGCCAGGTGGCCGAGGGCCTCAATCTGTCCACCTCCGGCAAGGAGGCGGTGGCGACCTTCTACGCGGACAGCGGCCAGTTCCCGGCTAACAACACGGTCGCCGGGATGGCGCAGCCCGCGTCCATCACGGGTCGCTACGTGCGCTCGGTGACGGTCGACAACACCGGTAGCGTGACGATCCTCTTCGGCAGTAGCGCCAGCGCCAAGATCAGCGGCCAGACCCTGGTGATGACGGCCGCCGACAACCAGGGCAGCATCAGCTGGTCTTGCGGCGGCCTCGACGCGAAATACATGCCGAGCAGCTGTCGCTGACGCGAAGCCTCCTGCCGCTCATGGCGGCGGCTTCGCCGTTGTGCCGGCCAATCCGGTCGAGCCACGGCGAGCCAGGGCACAGGCGTTCGCGTACGCCATGACCGGCAGGCCACTGCGTGCACGCAGGCTGCGCAGCAGCGCCCTGGCCAACAGCGAGCCGTGCCTTGCCACGAACAGGGCAATGAGGAGGAGTCGATTGCCGTTGGCCAGTTTGGAGGTCAACAGGACGTGGGCCAACGCGGTGCGTTCCTCGTAGAACGGCGATCCCATCCCGGCCGCCGCGGACCCCTCGTGGGTCACCTCGCAGTCGCCGACGAACACGAGGGCGCCGGGGCGATCGCGCAGGGACCAGCCCAGCTGGATCTCTTCGCCGTACATGAAGAAGTCCTCGTCGAAGAGACGCTCGCGCGGCAAGCGTTGGCGATCGACCAGCATGCAGCAGCCCCGCGGCACGCAGAAGGTCCCCGGCCACGGCCGGGAAAGCAGGAGCGCGAACCAGCGGTGGTAATGGATTTCACCCAGCGGCGCGCCCGCGTGAACGAGCGCCGGGAACGCGATGCACGCCTCCGGCGCCGCATCCAGCGCCGTGGAGAGCCTCGCGACCAGGCCGGACGGCGCCACCGCGTCGTTGTTGATCACCAGCACGCGCCCGTGTCCCACCGGCAGGCGGGCCAGTCCCCGGTTGATGCCCGCGGCGAAGCCCAGGTTGCCGCCCGCATCGAGGAGGGTCACCCTCGGGTCGTGCCCGAGGCCTCGCGCCAGCGCATCGAAGGTCAGGCGGCCGTCGTCGCTGTTGTCCACGATGACGATCTCCTCGAGCCCCTGCCCGGCCAGCGAAGCCACGCAGGCAATCGTCCTGGCGGCCGAGCGGTACTCGACGATGATCGCGGCGCACCGGGATTTCATGGGCCCGGCTTCCTGCCCACCACCACCAGTTCCTCTGCCGCCCGGGGCGCGAGGCTGGCGAGGACGTCGACGACGCAGGCGAGCAAAGGCGCCAGCACGGTCCAGCGACGCGCGCCGGTCCGTGTCGCGCTTGCCCGGATGCGCTTGCCCGCGCCGCGCCCGCGACGAACGAATCGCACGTCGACGAGGCCCGCGCGTTCGAGCAATTGCGCGAGCGCAGGAGCCGAGGGCATGGCCAGGTGCCGGGGCGTCTCCAGTGCCTGCCAATGCCTGCCGAACACACGGTGGCCGATGCCGTGGATGTTCGGCGTCGCCAGCCAGAGCGTCCCACCCGGACGCAGACGGCGGACGCAGTCTTCGATCAATGCCATCGGCTCGTGGGCATGCTCGACGACATGCGAAAGCGTTACCCGGTCGAACAGCCGTCCGTCCAGCGCATCCAGCGACGGAACCACCGTGGCGCCCGACACCTCGCTGGCCACCGCGGCGGCGACGGGGTCGGGCTCGACGCCCTGCACGTCCCAGCCGAACGCACGGGCACGCACCAGGAATCCACCGCCTCCGCAGCCTACGTCGAGCAGGCTGCCCGCTACGGGCGGAAGGTGCCGCATGAAGTAGTCGGCCTGCTGCCGGAGCGGCCAGGCCAGGCCGAAAAGGCGGGCCGTCGCGCTGCGGCCCTTGGCCCCCGGGGAAGCGAAACGCCCCTGCAGATAGGACCGTGCCACCGAGGAAAGCGCGTCGTCGGCACTGAGCAGGCGATTCTCGTACTCGGGAGAGGCATGCGTGTAATAGGACGTGTAGGCGCTGGAAATGTGCGCGGCATCGAGCCTTGGATTCAGCAGCAGGCTCCCGCAGCGCCTGCAGGCCGACATCGACCACGAACCCGGCACCCCTTCCTCGAGGTCGACCAGCTCCCGGTAGCGCTCCTCGAGCTGGCCGCCTCCGCAGACCGGGCATGCCTCGACGAACTCCAGGCCTTTGGGGGCACCGGGCGCCTCGCTACGCACGGTCATGCGTCCCCGCGCCGGGCGATCACCACGATTTCCTCGCTCGCGCCGGGAAAGATCGACGCCAGTAAGTCGATCAACCAGACAAGGGGACGCACCAGGGGCGAGTCTCCATCGCCACGCTCCTTGCGATAGCGCGCCGACGGAAGGATCGAGCTCCGGGCGCCCCGGCCTCGCCGAACCAGGCGCGCGGAGTCGAAGCCGGCGTCGGCGAGCATCGCCAGCAGCTGCCGGGACGTCGGCAGGCAGAGGTGCCGCGGCGGATCGAGGGAAAACCAGTTCCGGCCAAAGTAGCGGTGCCCGGGGCCACCCGGATTGGGGACGGCCAGCCAGATCTCGCCCCCAGGCTTCAACCATCCGCGCATCCGCTGCAATGCCGCGCCGGGCTCATGCAGGTGTTCGAGTACATGCGAGAGCGTGATCCGGTCGAAGGGCTGCGTCGGGGATACATCTTCGAGCGAAGCCTCCCAGACGTTGAAACCGGTCCGCCTGGCCACGGCGGCGGCCTGCGGGTCGGGTTCGATCCCCTCGACGGTCCATCCTGCGTCGGCCGCTCGACTGAGGAACGCGCCGTTGCCGCAGCCCACGTCGAGCAGGCGTCCCGGCGTCGGCGGCAGGTGCCGGAAGAAGTAGTCGAGTTGGAAGCGTACCGGCCACAACAGGCCGACACACCATCCGCCCAATCGGCTCGCCGCTTTGCGATTCGCCCCGAACCGCATGTTCAGGTAACCGTTGATGGATCGCCAGACCGGACCGTCGCCATCATCGCGCGCCGCGACGCCGGCACCGTCGTCGTGGGTGACGTAGTCACCCGGATAGGCCTTGCCCACCGCTTCGAGCGTCGGGCGGGGCGCCAGGTTCAAGGCACCGCATGCGGTGCACTCCAGAAACCCCCAGGAGCCCGGGATGCGGCCCAGGCGATCGTCGAGGCCGGCGTACCTGCCTACCAGGTCACTGCCGGCACAGGCGATGCAGCGCCCGGGCATCTCGAGCTCCCCCGCCTCCCATCCAGCGGTCGCGGGAACGATCGCCTCGACAGCAGGATTTCGATCAACCATCGGTCTTCCACCTCGATTTCGGCTTCATGCGAGTCATCGCACCCACAACCACCAGCGACATGACGAGTACGACCACATATTCGCTGACGACACTCGCCCAGGCGATCCCGTCGAGGCCGTAGCGGCTATTGCCCAGGAACATCGATACCGCCAGGACCCCTAGCCCCAGGACATCCACGGCGCTGCGCGCCAGCGGCCGTCCCAGTGCGAGCAGCGCGGTCCCGGCGACCTGGTGCATGCCCAGCGCGCCGACCAGCAGGGACAGGGTGCCGAGCATCGTCCACGAACGCGGGTATATCCCAAGGATCGCCGGATCGAGGGCCCGGGTCACGCCATTGACGCCCAGCCACACCACGATCCCGGCCAGCATCACGCCCCCCAGGCAACAGGCGAAGGACCTGCGCAGGTAAGGTGCATCGTGCTCGGCCACGGCTCTTGCCCACCGCGGGAGCATGCTCGCGGAGAGTGCCGTGGCGGGCACGGACAAGGCCGCGCAGATCCGATAGGCCATTGAATAGTGGCCGGCTGCCTCCAGGCCCGCGAGACGACCGGCGTAGGGTTTGTCCAGCTCGCTGCATGCCAGCGCGGCACCCCCCATCGCACCGTAGCGCCAGCCAGCGGCGAGCGTGCCGCGCGACGGCAGCCTTGGCGCCGGGAGCAGCCCCCCGACCTTCACGACCCACCCCATTGAGAAGAGGCAGCCCAGCACGTTGACCACCAGGTGCGCGAGCAGGTAGTGCTCGAATGCGCGGGGGCCGGTGGGCTCCACGTACAGGATCGCCGCGGCCGCCACCAGCCGACCGATGCCGGGCAGCGCGGGCAGCGCCGCGGCCGCCCCGAGCCGGCCATCGGCATGCATGCACAGCGCGGACGACTGGATGAGCGCCGCACACGCGACCTCGACGAGCACGAAGCACAACAGGACACCGTAGGGAACGGGCGCGTCGAACAACAGGAACAAGGCCAGGCTGGACACCAGGGCGATGGGCGGGCTCGAGGCGAGGATGCAGCCGAGTGACTCGTTCCAGCGTCCGTGGCGCACCCCGGCGCCGACCTGGGCGTCGGCGAAATACAGATAGGGAATGCCGAGGCAGCAGAGCAGCGTGCAGACCGCGCATACGCCCAGCACCGCCGCCAGCCAACCGAAGTCGTCGGCAGGCGCGAAACGGGCAAGCGCCAGCAGCCATCCCGCCAGGGCAATCAGCCTGATGCCCATCCAGACGCCACTGGCGAAGACGTCGATCGCCAAGCGCCCCGAAGTCGACCCGCGATGCATCACAGCCGCCCACGCCGGCCGCGCAGGCCATCAAGGACGCCCCTGAGCATCGCGCCGGCATTGTGCAGGCGCGCAGGCCCGGTGATCAGCACGACGACGGCCGAAAGGAGCAGCTTGATCACCGCCCAGCCCTTCCATACCCGGGGCACGTAGTCCCGGCCGAGCAACACGATCGTGTTGCGGAACAGGTACCGGTGGCGAAGCGGCGAGCGTACCGGCCAGTTCATCCAGCCCCCGAGCCATATGCGCTTGCTGGCCTCGCCCATCCTGTGGATGAAGATCGAATCGGGAACCCCGAGCAAGCTGGCGCCGCGCGACGTCATCCGGAATCCCCACTCGGTGTCGACGTGGTCGATGAAGAGCCCTTCGTCCAATCCACCCGAATCGATGAAGCACTGCAATCGCGTCAGCGTGCCGCTACCGTTCAGGCCCGCGCAGGCCATAGGGGCGCTGCCGTGCTCCGGGAAGCGCCTCGACCAGCGCCACCCCGACACGCAATGGAAACCGTGGCTCAGGCCGGTCGCGGGATCCAGCAGCAGCGGCCCCACCGCGGCGGGGCACCCACCCGACCGCCAGGCGTCCTGGAACGCCTCGACCAACGCTTCCACGGCGTGCTCGCCGGGCTCGCTGTCCTGGTCCAGCAACAACAGCCACGACGCATCCGTGCGGCGAGCGACCTCTGCGGCCGCGCGATTGACAGCGGCCGCGAGCCCGAGGTTCTCGCCAAGCCGGATGGCCAGGACCCGTTCGATGTCGCCCATGGCTCCGACCAGCTCGGACCACAGGGCCTCGGGCGATGCATTGTCGATCACGACCTTGGTCGCCTCCGCGGGCAACCGTCGCAACTGCCGGACCACGACCGCCACGTCGGGGTGGTAGGTGACCGTCACGCAGGCGAGCTTCGCGAGCTCCGGACGTGCCGCCGTCATTCGCCATGTCCCGCTGGCAGGATCGACTTCAGTACCCGGGCGTGGTCCGCCGCGCGCCTTCGCCAATCGTATGCATCCACGCCGCCCACGCATGGCGGCGGCGACTCGAGCAGTTCGACCAGTTTGCGGGCAAGCCGGTCCGGGCAGCCCGGGGGCACCGTCGCGATCCCGGATGCCGTGCTGGCAAGTCCCCGCGTGGCGGGCAACTCGGAGACGACCACGGGACACCCGCAGCCCAACGCCTCGATGAGCACCAGTCCCAATCCGTCCTGGTCTCCGGAGGATGCGCGCATGAACGGCGCGACGAACAGCGCGGCGCGTCGGTATGCCGCGGGCAACAGGTCCTGCGTGGCGGGCCCCTCGAACGTGACGACGTCGGAGAGCCGCAGTGCGGCGACCAGCGAACGGCAGCGCGCCTCCTCGGGACCGAAGCCGAAAACACGCAGCGACGCGTCCGGCCGGCGGGCCAGCACCTCCGGCATCGCCGAGACCAGTACGTCCAGGCCCTTCTTCTCGACCAGGCGGCCGACGAACAGCAACTCGTCCTTCCTGCGGGCGACCGTGGGGTCCGGCACGTAGCGGTGCTCGAGATCGACGCCCATGGGCATCACCCTCAGCGCCGTGGGTGCCACGCCCGCGCGAACGGCTTCCTCGCGCATCCCCTCGCTGACGACCGCGACACAGGCCGCGCGCCTGGCGGCGAACCGCTTCATCCAGCGCGTCGCGCGGCCACGCAGCGCGAACAGGTCGGCACCGTGTGAGGTCACGAGGTAAGGGATCGACGTGCCTCCCCACCCCCGCAGGGCAGCGGCAAGGAATCCCTGGGGCACCAGCCAATGGGCATGGATCACCTCGGGCCGCCATCGGCGCACCAGGGCCGCGAGCGCCACCGCCTGGCACAGGACGAAGGCCGGCACCAGCAGCGCGGTCCAGGGTCGCCGCCTCAGGTTGTTGACGATGCCACCGTCGTTCACCAGCACTTCAAGGCGTTCCGGCGCATAGCGGTAGCGGATCACCTGGACCCCGTCCATGCATTCCCTCGCCGCGGCTCCCCTGGCATGGGGGCACAGCACCGTCACCTCGAACGCGTCCACCAGCCGCTTGGCCAGTTCGTGCACGAAAGCCGGCTCGGGGTCATCCGGCCAGCGGGGATAGGTGGAGGCCAGCACAAGCAGGCGCGGCCTGCGGGGGGACGCCGTGCTCATGGTCCCTTCTCGAGCAGCAGGCGATGCCCGGTGCACATGGCGGACCAGCGCGGCCAGAACCAGGCAAGGCAACAGGCCGAGAGGTTGACCAGCAGCACGATCGGCACGGCAAGGGGCAGGCGCCACGAGAGGCTGCCGGCGCGCGCGCCCTGCAGCGGGCCTGTCACGGCGAGGGCCGCCAGCACCGCCGCGGCGTGGATGGAGTGCCCGACCGGCTCGAGGCGCCTGACCTTGAACCCGGCCTGCCCTGCCCGCGCCATCCAACCATGTGAAGTCCATCGCTGGAAGTCGTGCGGTGCGTCGTGCACGGGATAGAGGAACGGCATCGAAACCATCGCGATCCCTCCGGGCTTGAGGACGCGGTGCATTTCCTCCAGGGCGCGCTCCGGCGACTCGACGTGCTCGAGCACTTCCAGGCACACGACCACGTCGATCGATGCCGTCGCGATCGGCAACGCGCGGGCGTCGGCATGCACGTCGGGCCGCGTGCCATAAAGCGCCGTCGCCGTCGCGGGATAGTCGAGCGCGACATAGGAGGCGTCGGGATCGAGCCGGCTCCGCAACCAGCGCGTGGCCGAGCCGATGTCGAGCACGACGCCCCTCGAACCGGCGACCTCGGGCGGAACCACCCTGTCCTCCATCAGCCACTGCGGGTGCAGCGGCGTGCTGGAGAACCAGTTCGCGACGACGCGCAGCATGTTCATCGCAGGCACGTCAGGGCCGGGGGTGCTCGGAGTCGAGGCGCGACGCCAGGTATGTCAGGCCGGTGATCTGCTCCGACACCAGGCCGATCAGGAAGATGATCACTGCGGCGCTGAGCAACAACGCGCTCATGTTCGTGAACCGCCCCGTTGTCAGGAACGTCCAGGCGTAATAGCCCAGGCCCGTCGCCAGGAACGCGGCCGAAGCAGGCGCGAACAGTTTCAAGGGCGAATACAGGGTGGCGATCCTGAAGATGATCAGCAGGAAACGCACGCCATCGCGGAACGGGCGGATATGGCTGCTGGTACCCACGCGACGGGACACGGCCATGGGGACGTAGGCGACGGGATAGGCACTCCTGAAGAACGCCATGGTGCTGGTCGTCGGATAGCTGAAACCGTTGGGCAACAGGTGCAGGAACTCGCGGAACCTGTCGGCGCGGACGGCACGGAAGCCCGAGGTCAGGTCGAGCACCTTGTGTCCGGTCATCCAGGTGGCCAGCGTGTTGTAGAACCGGTTGGCCAGGCCCCGGTGGAGGTTGGCCTGCCCGGTCCCGTCCCGGGCACCGACGACAAGGTCGTAGCCCGCCTCGATCCGCTCGAGCAGCAGGGGGATGTGCGCCGGGTCATGCTGCCCGTCCGCGTCCATGAATACGATGACATCGCCCCGGGCCGCGCGCGCCCCGCGCTTGATCGCCGCACCATTGCCCATCGAATAGGGCGAGGAAAGCACCGTGGCCCCGTGAAGCGTCGCCACGGCCGCCGTATCATCGGTGGACCCGTCGTCGACCACGATCACCTCCGCGCCCGGCACCGCCCCGGCGAGCGCCGGCAAGGTCATCGCCAGGCCAGCGGACTCGTTCTTTGCAGGTAAAACCACGGTAACGCGCATGCATCCCCCTTTCATCGTGCGAAAGAGTACCCTGAAACCGCGTTCCAGAAAGGTGCGCTCCGTCCGTTCGCCAAAGCCCGGGATTGCGGTAAAGTCGACCCGGGGAGAGTGTCTGGGGGCCAGATGAACACGGTTTCGACCGCCAACTTGGTGGGTATCACCGGCATTGCCCGGCGCCTGGTCATGGACGGGGCCCTGGACGAGACGGTCGCGCGTGAAGCCATGGCGGCCGCGACAGCGGAGAAGAAGCCCCTCGCCACCTACCTGGTGGAGAAGCGCCTGATCGCGCAGCCGGCCCTGGCCGCCGCCAATTCCGTGGAATTCGGCATGCCCGTGTTCGATCCGGGCACGCTCGATCCGACCCAGTCGGCCATCAGCGTGGTGAACGAGGAACTGGTCCGCAAGCACAACGTGCTGCCCCTGTTCAAGCGTGGCAACCGACTGTTCGTCGGCATCGCCGACCCCACCAACATCCACGCGCTCGACGAGATCAAGTTCCAGACCAACCTCGCCGTCGACGCGGTCCTGGTCGACGAGGAAGCGATCAAGCGCAACCTCGAGCGCTGGCTCGACTCCGCGGGCGCGCTCGAAGGCTCGGACGACGAGGGCCTGGAGAACCTCGAGGTCGGCGGGGTCGATGACGACGGCAGCGGCGAATCCGGCGTCGACGCCAAGGGCGACGACACCCCCGTCGTCAAGTTCGTCAACAAGGTGCTGGTGGACGCGATCCGCCGCGGCGCGTCCGACATCCACTTCGAGCCTTACGAAACCGAGTACCGGGTGCGCCTGCGCATCGACGGCCTGCTCAAGCAGGTCGCCAAGGCACCGACCAAGCTGCAGCAGCGCATCTCCGCGCGCCTGAAGGTGATGGCGCAGCTGGACATCGCCGAGAAGCGCGTCCCGCAGGACGGTCGCATCAAGCTGAACCTCTCCAAGAGCAAGCAGATCGACTTCCGAATGAGCACCTTGCCGACCCTGTTCGGCGAGAAGATCGTGCTTCGAATCCTCGACGGCAGCGCCGCCAAGCTCGGCATCGACAAGCTCGGATACGAGGAGGAGCAGAAGAAGCTCTTCATCGATGCGATCCACAAGCCCTACGGCATGGTCCTGGTCACAGGCCCCACCGGCTCCGGCAAGACGGTGTCGCTGTACACCGCGTTGAATATGCTCAACGACGACAGCCGCAACATCTCGACGGTCGAGGATCCGGTCGAAATACGTGTACCCGGCATCAACCAGGTCCAGATGAACATCAAGCGCGGCATGACCTTCGCCGCCGCGCTGCGCAGCTTCCTGCGACAGGATCCGGACGTGATCATGGTGGGCGAGATCCGCGACCTCGAGACCGCCGAGATCGGCATCAAGGCAGCGCAGACCGGCCACATGGTGCTGTCCACCCTGCATACCAACGACGGGCCACAGACCATCTCCCGCTTGATGAACATGGGCGTGGCGCCGTTCAACATCACCTCCTCGGTCACCCTGGTCATCGCGCAGCGGCTGGCGCGGCGCCTGCACGACTGCAAGAAGCCCGTCGACCTGCCCGACCATGCGCTGCTCGCCGAAGGCTTCACCCAGGAAGAGATCGACGAAGGCCTGACGCTGTACGAGGCCGGGGGCTGCCCCGACTGCACCGAGGGCTTCAAGGGCCGTACCGGCATCTACCAGGTCATGCCGATGTCGGACGAGATCCAGACCATCGTGCTGGCCGGCGGCAACGCCATGCAGATCGCCGAGGCCGCGCAGCAGGCCGGCGTCAAGGACCTCCGCCAGTCCGCCCTGCTCAAAGTCAAGAACGGCATCACCAGCCTTTCCGAAATCAACCGCGTTACCAAGGACTAAGCCATGTCCGCGACCCGTACAGTTGCCAAGACCCCTCCCGCCACCCGGCGCGCCGCTCCCCAGGACATGTTCGTCTGGGAGGGCACCGACAAGCGCGGCAAGGTGATGAAGGGCGAACAGCCCGCCAAGAACGCCAACATGCTGCGTGCGGAGCTGCGGCGCCAGGGCATCACTCCGCGGGTGGTCAAGGTCAAGGGCAAGCCGTTGTTCGGCGCCGCCGGCAAGCGCATCACGCCTCGCGACATCGCGTTCTTCGCACGCCAGACCGCGACGATGATGAAGTCCGGCGTCCCGATCGTGACCTCGCTCGAGATCATGGCGGGTGGGCAGAAGAACCCCCGCATGAAGAACATGCTCAACACGATCCGCTCCGACCTGGAAAGCGGCCTGTCCCTGCACGAGGCACTGAGCAAGCACCCCGTGCAGTTCGACGAGCTGTTCCGCAACCTGGTGCGGGCCGGCGAGTCGGCCGGCGTGCTCGAGACCGTGCTCGACACGGTGGCCAGCTACAAGGAGAACATCGAGAGCCTGAAGGGCAAGATCAAGAAGGCCTTGTTCTACCCGGCGGCCGTGGTCGCGGTGGCCATGATCGTGAGCGCCATCCTGCTGGTGTTCGTCGTGCCGCAGTTCGAGTCGACCTTCGCCAGCTTCGGCGCCGAGCTGCCGGCGTTCACCCAGCTGATCCTGGCCGCCAGCGACTTCATGATCGGCTACTGGTGGCTGATGCTGTTCATCATCATCGGCAGTGGCGTGGCCTTCATCATGCTCAAGAACCGGTCGCCGGCGTTCGCCCACTTCCTGGACCGCCTGATCCTCAAGCTGCCGATCATCGGGCAGATCATGCACCAGTCCGCGATCGCCCGCTTCGCCCGGACCCTCGCGGTCACCTTCCAGGCGGGCGTGCCGCTGGTGGAGGCCCTGGACACCGTGGCCGGTGCCACCGGCAATATCGTCTACGAAAAGGCCGTGCACAGCATCCGCGACGACGTCGCCGTCGGCTACCAGGTCAACATGGCCATGAAGCAGACCAACCTGTTCCCGCACATGGTCGTCCAGATGGCCGCGATCGGCGAGGAAGCCGGTGCGTTGGACTCGATGCTCTACAAGGTCGCCGAGTACTACGAGGAAGAGGTCAACAATGCCGTGGACGCACTGTCCAGCCTCCTCGAACCGCTCATCATGGTCGTGCTCGGCGTCCTCGTCGGCGGCATGGTGATCGGTATGTACCTGCCCATCTTCAAGCTGGCCGCGACCGTCTGATGCAGGCCCTGACCCCGGAAGCGACCTGATCCATGGCTTTCCTCGACCAGAACCCGGCCATCGGCTATCCGCTGGTGGCCGGTCTCGGGCTGCTGGTGGGCAGCTTCCTCAACGTCGTCATCCTGCGCCTGCCCAAGCGCCTGGAATGGGAATGGCAGCGCGACAGCCGTGAAGTCCTGGGCGAGCCCGAGACCTATGATCCACCCCCACCGGGCATCGTGGTCGAACGCTCGCACTGCCCGCAATGCAAGCGCCAGCTGAGCTGGTACGAGAACATCCCGGTGTTCAGCTGGGCGATCCAGGGCGGCCGATGCCGGGGCTGCAAGACCCGGATCTCCGTCCAGTACCCCCTGGTGGAAATGCTGACCATGCTGCTGGCGCTCGTGAGCGTCTGGCAGTTCGGATTCGGCTGGCAGGGCTTCGGTGCGGCGCTTTTCAGCTGCTTCCTCATCGCGATGTCGGGAATCGACCTGCGCACCCAGCTGCTGCCCGACCAGTTGACCCTGCCCCTGATGTGGCTGGGGCTGATCGCGAGCGCGGATAACCTGTACATGGGCACCAAGCCGGCCCTGCTGGGCGCGGTCGGCGGCTACCTGAGCCTGTGGTCGGTCTGGTGGGTGTTCAAGCAGATCACCGGCAAGGAGGGCATGGGCCATGGCGACTTCAAGCTGCTGGCGGCCATCGGCGCCTGGGTGGGCCTGAAGGGCATCCTCCCGACGATCCTCATCTCCTCCCTGGTGGGTGCGATCATCGGCTCGATCTGGCTGGCGGCCAAGGGCCGCGACAAGGCCACGCCCATCCCCTTCGGGCCGTACCTGGCCATCGCCGGGTGGATCGTGTTCTTCTGGGGCGACTGGATCGTGGGCGGCTACCTGCGCTATTCCGGCTTCGGCTGAGCCCTGACGCGCGCGCCATCGGCGGCGCGGGCTTCCGCGGCATAATGCAGGCATGAGCGATTACATCATCGGCGTGACCGGCGGCGTCGCATCGGGCAAGACCACCGTCACCCGGCTCTTCGAGGCCAGGGGAGTGGAAGTCGCCGATGCCGATGTCGCCGCGCGCGATGCCGTGGCCCGCGGGTCGGACGGGCTCGCGGAGGTCGTCGACGTGTTCGGCAAGGACGTCCTGGACGCCTCGGGCGACCTGGACCGCGCCGCGATGCGGGCGCGGGTCTTTGGCGATGTCGACGCCCGGCGACGACTGGAGGCAATCATCCACCCGCGCGTACGCCGTTACCTTCAGTCCAGGTGCGCGGCCGCCGGGGGGCCCTACGTGCTCGCCGCGATCCCGCTGCTGGCCGAGGGCGGGGGACGCGATGCCTACCCGTGGCTGGACCGGATCCTCGTGGTCGATGTCCCCACGGACGTACAGCGCCAGCGCCTCGTGGAACGCGACGGCATCGACGACGCCCTCGCCCAGCGCATGATCCAGGCCCAGGCAACCCGGGCGCAACGGCTCGGACTCGCCGACGACGTCATCGTCAATGACGGCGGCCTGGGCGCGCTTCCGTCGCATGTCGCGGCCCTGGACCGGCGCTACCGCCAACTGGCGGGCTGAGCGACCCGGGAAGCCGTCACCTGCCGCCGCCGAAGCAGTGCACGACTGCGCTCCGCGCGCGGACGTCGGAGTTTTTTCCTACGCCGCGACGGCGTCGGCCCACAAGCCGCGGATCGCCGCGATGCCCTGCGCGCCATGCTGGCGCGCATCGTCCATGTCGCCCGGGCCGAGGCCGCCGATCGCGTAGATCGGCAGCGAGACCTGTTCGCGCAGTCGGGAGAACCCGTCCCAGCCGATGCCCGCGTTCCCCGGGTGGCTGGGCGTGGGCTTCAGGGTACCCAGTACCGCGAAATCGCACCCCAGGGCCTCGGCCTTCCGCAATTCCTGCAGGTCATGGCAAGACGCCCCGACCGGCAGGTCCGCGGCCAGGGGCCGGGCTTCCAGGGCCATGAGCTGGGACGAAGTCAGGTGGACACCCACCCCGAGCAGGCGGGCAAGTTCGACGTCGGCGTTGAGCAGCACTTGCGCACCCGCGCGACGACAGCGCTTGGCGACCGAGGAGGCAAGCGATTTCCAGCGCGCAGGCGGCAAGCCCGGTGCGCGGAACTGGACCCGGCTGGCGCCCGCCGCCAGGGAGGCGTCGAGCGCGCCCAGCCAGTGGCCGTCGTCGTCGTCCGGCGTGGGCGTGACCAGGTAGCGGTCGGCCTGTTGCAGGGCCGCCACCACGGGCACGTCCGCGGGCGGCATGGTGTAGCGCGCGAGCTTCTCCAGGGGCACCCAGACCATGGCCTGCTGTTCGCGGCCGCGCGGCGTGCCTTCCCATTCGGCGACCTCGCGCACGTCCAGGCGCAGGCGCTTGTCCGGGTACTCCTGGGGCACGCTGATCAGGTGGGGGCCGGGCGCGGCCTCGATGCCCAGCTCCTCGCGCAGCTCCCGTACCAATGCCGCCTCGGGCGACTCGCCCCGCTTGCGCTTGCCACCCGGGAACTCCCAGCGGCCGGCGAAATCACGGCCTTCGGTGCGCCGGGTCAGGAGCACGCGCCCACGGGCGTCGCGTATGACGCCGGCCACCACATCCACCATCCGCTTGCTCACGCGCGCTCCATGCGCCGACCCCGCGGGGCCAGCCGGTCCTTCGGGATTCCCGCCCCCTCCCCGCCCGCTCGAACCGCCGGGGGAAAGGGGCTCGGACAGCCTCCGTCAGTCGAGCTGTCCATGGCAATGCTTGTACTTCTGGCCGCTACCGCAGGGACAGGGATCGTTGCGTCCCACCTTCGGCATCGCTCGGGCCGCCTGCTGGAAGCCCTGGCCGGGCGCGGCAGCCGCCGCGGCTTCCTCGTCGGCGCCATAGCCGCCCACGTCGGCGTGCTGGAACTGCATCTGCCGGGCCTTGGCCTCGGCGGCGGCGCGCTCCTGCGCCTCCATCAGGGCGATCTCCTCCTCGGTGCGGATGCGCACGCGGGCGAGCAGGGTCACGACCTCGCGCTTGACCTTGTCGAGCATCTCGCTGAAAAGCTCGAAGGCCTCCTTCTTGTACTCCTGCTTGGGCTGCTTCTGCGCGTAGCCGCGCAGGTGGATGCCCTGGCGCAGGTAGTCCATGCGGGCCAGGTGCTCCTTCCAGTTCTGGTCGAGCACGTTGAGCATGATGTGCTTCTCGAGCTGGCGCGTGGTCTCGCTGCCCAGCTGCGCCTCGCGCTCGGCGAAGTGCGCCTCGACGGCCTTGGCCACATGCTCGGCGATCCCCTCGGCATCGATCTCGTCGCTGCCGGCAACCAGCCCGGCCACGGCGACCTTGACGCCCAGCTCCTGCTCCAGGCTGGCTTCCAGGCCCTGCAGGTCCCACTGTTCGTCGACCGAGTCCACCGGTACGTGGCGGGCGACGATGTCGGCGACCACGTCCTCGCGGATCCCTTCGATGTTGTCCTGCACGCTTTCGGCTTCGAGCAGTTCGTCGCGCTGGCCGTAGATGACCTTGCGCTGGTCGTTGTTGACGTCGTCGAAGTCGAGCAGGTTCTTGCGGATGTCGAAGTTGTGCGCCTCGACCTTCTTCTGCGCGTTGGCGATCTGCTTGGTCACCAGCGCGCTCTCGATGATGTCGTCTTCCTTCAGTCCCATCCGCGCCATTACCTTCTGCACCCAGTCGGCCGCGAAGATGCGCATCAGGTTGTCTTCGAGCGACAGGTAGAAGCGCGACGAGCCCGGATCGCCCTGGCGACCGGCACGGCCGCGCAACTGGTTGTCGATGCGACGGCTCTCGTGGCGCTCGGTGCCGATGATGTGCAGGCCGCCGGCTTCCTTCACCGCATCGTGGCGGGCCTGCCACTCGGATTTCAGGCGGGCGCGGGTGACTTCGTCGACGGGCGCGCCGGTGCTCGCCTCCAGGGCCTCCAGCTCGGCATCGAGCGCGCCACCGAGCACGATGTCGGTACCGCGGCCGGCCATGTTGGTGGCGATGGTGATCGCGCCCGGGCGACCGGCCTGGGCGATGATGTGCGCCTCGCGCTCGTGCTGCTTGGCGTTGAGCACTTCGTGGTGGATGCCCGCCTCGCGCAGTTGCCGGCTGAGCAGCTCGGAGACCTCGATCGAGGTCGTGCCGACCAGTACCGGCTGGCCCTTGGCGTTGGCGTCCTTGATCTCGTTGGCGACCGCGCGGTACTTGCCGTTGCGGTTGAGGAACACCGCATCCGGGTGGTCCTTGCGCTGCACCGGCTTGTTGGTGGGGATCACCACCACTTCCAGCGCGTAGATGTTCTGGAATTCGTAGGCCTCGGTATCGGCGGTGCCGGTCATGCCCGAGAGCTTGTTGTACATGCGGAACAGGTTCTGGAAGGTGATGCTTGCCAGCGTCTGGTTCTCGCGCTGGACCGGCACGCCCTCCTTGGCCTCGACCGCCTGGTGCAGGCCATCGGACCAGCGGCGGCCGGCCAGGGTGCGGCCGGTGAACTCATCGACGATGATGACCTCGCCATCGCGCACGATGTAATCGACGTCGCGCTGGTAGATCGCATGCGCGCGCAGGGCGGCATTGAGGTGGTGGACGACGCTGAGGTTCTGGCCGCTGTACAGCGCGTCCTCGTCGCCCTGCAGGATGCCGGCGTCGCGCAGCAGCTTCTCGGCATGTTCCTGGCCGGCTTCGGACAGGTGCACCTGCTTCTGCTTCTCGTCGACCCAGAAGTCGCCCTCGCCTTCCTCGCTCTCCTGGCGGACCAGGTTCGGGACGATGCGGTTGACCTTGATGTAGAGCTCCGGCGATTCATCGGCCGGACCGGAGATGATCAGCGGCGTGCGCGCCTCGTCGATCAGGATGGAATCCACCTCGTCCACGATCGCGTAGTTGAGCTCGCGCTGGTGCTTGTCCTCCTTCGACAGCGCCATGTTGTCGCGCAGGTAGTCGAAGCCGAACTCGTTGTTGGTGCCGTAGGTGATGTCGGCGGCGTAGGCCTGGCGCTTGTCGCCGTGCGGCATGCCCGGGTAGACCACGCCCACGCTGAGGCCGAGCCAGTTGTAGAGCTTGCCCATCCAGGCCGAGTCGCGCCGCGCGAGGTAGTCGTTGACGGTGACCACGTGCACGCCCTTGCCCTCGAGCGCATTGAGGTAGACCGGGAGCGTGGCGACGAGGGTCTTGCCCTCGCCGGTGCGCATCTCGGCGATCTTGCCCAGGTGCAGGACCATGCCGCCGATCAGCTGCACGTCGTAGTGGCGCATGCCCAGCACGCGGCGCGAGGCCTCGCGGCAGACCGCGAAGGCTTCCGGCAGGATCTTGTCGAGGGACTCGCCGTCCTGGATGCGCTTCTGGAACTCGGGCGTCCTGGCCTGCAGTTCAGCGTCCGAAAGCTTCTCGATCTCCGGTTCCAGGGCATTGATCCGGGTGACGGAGCGCTGGAGCTGGCGCAGCAGGCGGTCGTTGCGACTGCCGAAGACACGGGTAAGCAGGTTGTTGAGCATGGACGGAACCGGTTGTGTTCGTGAAGGGGATCGGCACGCGACCGGATCCACCAATAGAAAAGGGCGCCGGGCGCCCTAGGCACCCCGATTGTAGCTGGGGGCGAGGAAGCCTGCTTACAAGGCATCGCCTTGTAGGCTTCCGAGCGCCCGGAGCGGCTGTGCCGCGAAGGGCCGGAACGAGGAAGCCTGCTTACAAGGCATCGCCTTGTAGGCTTCCGAGCGCCCGGAGCGGCTGTGCCGCGAAGGGCCGGAACGAGGAAGCCTGCTTACAAGGGATCGCCTTGTAGGCTTCCGAGCGCCCGGAGCGGCTGTGCCGCGAAGGGCCGGAACGAAGAAGCCTGCTTACAAGGCATTGCCTCGTAGGCTTCCGAGCGCCCGTAGCGGCTGTGCCGCGAAGGGCCGGAACGAGGAGGCTTGCCTGCAAGGCATGCCGTGCAAGCCGGCGAGCGCGCGGGAGCTGCGGCCGAGTGCCGGAACGAGGGCGCCTGCCCGCAGAACCGTGCATCCGCGGCGACGCGAATATCCGCGCCCGGAAACGACGACGCCGCACCCCGGGGGGCGCGGCGCATCGGTGGCCACCTGGCGTCCGGGCTCAGCCCTTCAGCGGCGACTGCTGGTTGAGGAAGTTGCGCGGGTTCACGACCCGCCCGTTCTCCCAGACCTCGAAGTGCACGTGGGCACCGGTGGAGCGCCCGGTCGAACCGGCCTTGGCGATCTCCTGCCCCGCACGTACCAGCTCGCCGACCTTTCGGGTCAGGCGCGAATTGTGCGCATAACGCGTGACGTAGCCGTTGCCATGGTCGACCTCGACCACCTTGCCGTAGCCCGAGCGCAGGCCGGAGTAGCTGACCACGCCGTCGGCGACGGCGAAGACCGCGTCGCCGGTGTTGGCGTCGAAATCCAGCCCCTTGTGCAGCGCGCGACCACCGCGGAACGGATCGGCGCGATAGCCGAAGCCCGAAGTGATGTAGCTGCGCGCGACCGGCGAACGCGAGGGCACCGCGTTGAGGTCGAGCTGGCGGGTGAACAGCAGCGACTCGAGCACCGAGAGCTGTTCGCCCGCGGCATCGAACTGCGCGTCGAGCTGCTCGAGGCCTTCGTCGAGCTCGGGCTTGCTGATATCTTCCACCGGCCCGGCGCCACCGACGCCGACCGGCTTCTCGAAGTCGAACTCGCCGTCCTGCAGCTGGCCGATGCGCGTCAGGCGCTCGCCCAGGGCATTGAGGCGATTGGCCTCGGCCTGCAGCTCGCCGAGGCGGGCGGCAAGCGCGTTCACCTCGCGCTGCGCCTCGCGACGGGTATCCTCGATCTGCGCCTGCTGGTCGGCGACCTGGGCGCGGAGCGTTGCGGTGCCGAAGGCCGCGGCACCCAGTCCGAGGCCGAGGCCCGCCACCAGGAGGACCGAGGCATAGAGGCCGGGGCGTGATGCGCCGAGGCGGTGCCCGCGGTCGAGCAGACCGGTGGCAGTACGTCGCGGCGATTGAAATGTATTGAAGGTCATAAGTCCGATGTCTGATTCCAAAGCCAAGTCGAAGCACCGCCGCCAGTCGTCTCCGCAGGACGCGCTGAGCGCGTTGCTGTCGGAACCTGCCGGCGATCCGATCCGCCGAGCCGAATGGCTGGGCGAACTCGACCGTCGCCTACATCCCCACCTGCCTCCTTCACTTGCCCCGCACGCGCGCTTGGCTAACGTGAAGGAAGGCACACTGGTTTTTGTCGTCGACGCTCCTGTCTGGCGGACCAAACTGAGGCTTGCGGCCCCGGAACTGCTCGACGTGGCCCGCTCCATCGGGCTTGTTGCGACCGAAGTGGTGGTCAAGGTCTCCTCGACCCCCCATGCACCGCCGGAACGGGCACCGCTTCAGGCCATCCCCCTGTCATCGCAAAGCCGGAGAGCCCTGCAGGCGGCACTCGATACGCTTCGACCGGCCCCCGAAGAGGACGGCGAGTCGTGAAAAGTGCTCTCCCCGCGAGCAGGTCGGTATCCGACTTGCACCGTCGATGACAAAGCGACGTGAAATCCTACTGAGCGCTTCGCCCGTGTTTGTTAACTAATAGATAACAAATAAGAAATATTTTGTTAAATATTGGTTAACACGAGGGCGTGTATTCACGTCTGTGACGGAGGCACGTTAATTTCGTGCCAAGAACCACGTCAAAGTGACTGCGAACTGAACGGACGCGCCGCAGGTGGGCGTCCGCTCGGCCTGCCGGCCGCCATGCTTCGAACGAGGGGGATCAGGCGCCGGCGGGCGCGGGCGCGTAGGCCACCGGCTCGGGCTCGTCCCCGGCATAGGTGACTTCGTCCCAGGCCGAGGTCTCGGCCATCAGCGCGCGGACCAGCTTGTTGTTCAGGGCGTGGCCGGACTTGAAGCCCTCGTACGCCCCGATGATCGGCCGGCCGGCGAGGTAGAGGTCGCCGACGGCATCGAGGATCTTGTGCCGTACGAACTCGTCGGCGTATCGCAGGCCGTCTTCGTTGAGGACGCGGAACTCGTCCAGCACGATCGCGTTGTCCATCGAACCGCCCAGGCCGAGGTTGCGCTCGCGCATGAACTCCAGGTCGCGCATGAAGCCGAAGGTACGCGCGCGGCTGACTTCCTTGACATAGGACGCAGTGGAGAACTCGACCTCCGCCCGCGACTGCGAAGAGGGAATGGCCGGATGGTCGAACTCGACCGTGAAGCCGATCCGGAAGCCGTCGTGCGGGGTGAAGCGGGCGATCTTGTCGCCATCGCGCACTTCCACCGGGTGCTTGATGCGGATGAAGCGCTTGGGCGCGTCCTGCTCGACGATCCCGGCCGACTGCAGGAGGAACACGAAGGGTCCGGCCGAACCGTCCATGATCGGCACTTCGGGCGCGGACAGGTCGACGATCGCGTTGTCGATGCCCAGCCCGGCCATCGCCGACATCAGGTGCTCGACGGTCATCACCTTGCCATCGCCACGGCTGAGGCCGGTGCACAGCATGGTCTCGGTCACCAGGTCCGCGTGCGCGGGCAGCTCGACCACCGGGTCGAGGTCGACGCGCCGGAACACGATGCCGCCATCGACCGGGCCCGGGCGCAGCGTCAGGAACACCTTCTCGCCGCTGTGCAGGCCCACGCCGGTGGCGCGGATCACGTTCTTGAGGGTGCGCTGGCGCAGCATGGTCGGTCGGGGAGCCTTGTGACGGGGGACGCGGGGGCGTCAGGTGACGGCGAGAATATCATGCAGGTAGCTGAACCTGAACGAAAAGCCGGCCCTGTCGCCCGGGTGTCACTCGAAGTTGCGAAACTGACCGACCCGCCGTGACGGGACGGTCAAAACGCCCCGGACACGGGGTCCGGGACCAATGTTCCAGGGGCCGGGGACGAGTCCGGCCCGTGGGGTGCCTGGCTTTGGGCCGGGCGGGACGCTCAGTCCGCCTGGCGACGCAGGAAGGCCGGGATGTCCAGGTAGTCGCCGCTGCCGCCGAAATCGGCGACATCCGCCGCGGGCGCCGGGGCCGGGGCCTCGTGCGCGGCGGCGCCGCCACGACGCAGGCTGCCGCCGAAGCTGGGGGCGGTGGCCGGGGCCACGTCGTCCATGGCGCTGAACTCGGGCTGGCCGGTGGTGCCGTTGCGGACCAGCTGGATCGGCGCGCGCTGCTCGTTCGGCCGGCCCTGCTTGGCCACCGCGCGGTTGAGGCCGGTCGCCACGACGGTGACCTTGACCTCGTCCTGCATGTCCGGGTCGAGCACGGTACCGATGACCACGGTGGCGTCCTCGGAGGCGAACTGCTCGACCGTGCGGCCGACCTCGTCGAACTCCGCCATGGTGAAGTCCGGGCCCGCGGTGATGTTGACCAGGATGCCATTGGCGCCCGACAGGTTGACGTCGTCGAGGAGCGGGTTCTGCACCGCGGCCTCGGCGGCGGCCTGCGCGCGGTCGTCGCCGCGTGCGGCACCGGTGCCCATCATGGCCAGGCCCATCTCGGACATGACCGTGCGCACGTCGGCGAAGTCGACGTTGATCAGGCCCGGGCGGACGATCAGGTCGGCGATGCCCTGCACCGCGCCCTGCAGCACGTCGTTGGCGGCGCGGAAGGCCTGGATCATCGTCGCGTTGCGACCCAGGACGGTGATCAGCTTCTCGTTCGGGATCGTGATGAGCGAGTCGCAGTGGTGGCTCAGCTCCTCGATGCCCTTCAGCGCCACCTGCATGCGGCGGCGCCCCTCGAACGGGAACGGCTTGGTGACCACGGCGACGGTCAGGATGCCCATCTCCTTGGCCAGCTGCGCCACGACGGGCGCCGCGCCGGTGCCGGTGCCGCCGCCCATGCCGGCGGTGATGAACACCATGTCCGCGCCTTCCATCGCATCCATCAGGCGCTCGCGGTCCTCGAGCGCGGCCTGCCGGCCGACCTCGGGATTGGCGCCCGCGCCCAGGCCCTTGGTGACGTTGCTGCCCAGCTGCAACTGCAGCTTGGCGCCGCAGTTCTTGATCGCCTGCGAGTCGGTGTTGGCGGTGATGAACTCCACCCCGTCGACGTTGCTGCTGACCATGTGGGCCACGGCGTTGCCGCCGCCACCGCCCACGCCAATGACCTTGATGATGGCGTTGGGCGCCATGCTCTCTACCAGTTCGAAATGTGCCATGTCCTCGTCCTCTCTTGTAGGTGCCGTGATTCGTGAATGGTGATTCGTGATTGGAGGTTTGCACCTCTCACACTTCACTCATGCCGACCACTGACGTTTTTTTAGGGTTTTCCTGCTGCCTTCGATTCCACCCGCCTACCGCTCTACGCTTCATCCACCGCTCTTGCGACTGCTGTTGCTGTTGCTGTTGCTGTTGCTGTTGCTGTTGCCCTTCACAAATCACAAATCACAAATCACCAGAATCAAAACTCCCCCCGGTACCAGTTCTTCAACTTGTTGAAGAACGAGCCCGCGCGGCCGGTGGAGATCACCGGGCGGCGGGGGTGTTCGATCTGGCTGCCCATCAGCAGCAGGCCCACGCCGGTGGCATGGACCGGGTTGCCGACGACTTCGCCCAGGCCGGTGACGTGCTGGGGAATGCCCACGCGCACCGGCATCTGCAGCATTTCCTCGGCCAGCTCGACGACGCCCTCCATCTTCGAGGCGCCGCCGGTCAGCACCATGCCGGCGCGGACGTGCTGTTCGAAGCCGCTGCGGCGCAGCTCCGCCTGGACCATCTCGAACAGCTCCTCGTAGCGCGCCTGCACGGCCTGGGCCAGCGAGTGGCGCGGCATGCGGCGCGGCGGCCGGTCGCCCACCGACGGGACCTGGATCGATTCCTCGGCGGTCGCCATCTGCGCCAGCGCGCAGGCGTATCGCACCTTGATCTGCTCGGCCTCGGGGGTGGGCGTGCGCAGCATGTGCGCGATGTCCTCGGTGACCTTGTCGCCGGCGATCGGCAGGCTGGCGCTGTGCGCGATCGCGCCATGCACGAAGACGGCGATGTCGGTGGTGCCCGCGCCGATGTCGACCAGCACGACGCCGAGCTCGCGTTCGTCGCTGGTCAGCACCGCCTGGCTGGAGGCGAGCACGCCGAGCACCAGGTCGTCGACCTGCAGGCCGCAGCGCTGCACGCACTTGCTCACGTTCGCCGCGGCCGACTGTGCGCAGACGACCAGGTGGGCATGGACTTCCAGGCGGACGCCTGTCATGCCCACCGGGTTGCGGATGCCTTCCTGGGAGTCGTCGAGCACGTAGTCGCGCGGGATCGCGTGCAGGATCTTCTGGTCGGCCGGGATCGCCACCGCCTTGGCCGCTTCCAGCACCCGGTCGAGGTCGCCGTGGCTGACCTCGCCGTCGCGGATCGGGGCGATGCCCTGCGAGTTGCGGCACTGGATGTGGCTGCCGGAGATGGAGGCATAGACGGAACGGATCTCGCAGCCAGCCATCAGTTCGGCCTCCTCGACCGCCCGCTGGATCGACTGCACCGTGGACTCGATGTCGACCACCACGCCCTTGCGCAGGCCGCGCGACTCGTGCGACCCGATCCCGATCACCTCGATGGGATTGCCCGATCCGTTGTTGTCGGGCGAATACTCGCCGACCAGCGCCACCACCTTGGAGGTGCCGATATCGAGGCCAACGATCAGCGACTTGTCGCCCTTGCGGTTCATGATTGTCCTTGCGGTTGCGGGTTCGGCGCAGGGGCCCCGGGGGCGCCCCACGTCAATGAGAATCCGTTGGTGTAGCGCAGGTCAGCGCGCGCGAGCGGCTCGACGCGATGCATCAGCAGCTGCGGCGCGACGCGCACGAAGCGGCGCAGGCGCTCGCCGGCGTGGTCGCGGCCGACCACCACCTCGGTGCCGCTGGCCAACACCACCTGCCAGCTGCCGCGCGCGTCCAGTTCGACCGAACGCACGCTGGCGCCCATCGGCGCGAACATCTCGCGGGTGTCGTTGTAGAAGCGGACGACGTCGGAGACGCGGGTGTCGGGGCCCGCCAGTTCGGGCAGGTTGGCCGGCACCTCGATCCCCCCCGCCGGGAACAGGCGACCCTGCTCGGACAGGAGCCGCTCCTCGCCCCAGCGAGCGAACGGGCGATGCTCGACCACGTGCACTTCGAGGATGTCGGGCCAGCGCTTGCGCACCTCGGCGGTCTCCACCCACGGCAGGCGCGAGACCGCGCGCTGTGCCTCCTCGAGGCGGACGGCGAAGAACCCCTGCCGTGCATACGGCAGGAGGGTCTGCTGCAGCAGGGCGGGATCCACGCGCTCGAACTCGCCGGTGGCGCGCAGGCGGGTCAGCGGCCATTGCGACTGCCCCACCCAGCCCTTGAGCACGGCGACCACCGGCAACACGACCAGTGCCACCGCGAGGGTCCAGCCCAGCAGGCGCGCAAGTGCGCTCATCCGCGCGCACCTCCCGCGTCGGCGCCCAGGGTCTGCTCGAGCACGCGCCAGCACAGGGAGGCATAGTCGACGCCCACCTGCGCGGCCGCCTTGGGCACCAGCGAATGGCTGGTCATGCCCGGCGCGGTGTTCACTTCGATCAGCTGGAAGCCCAGCGCCTCGTCGCGCATCACGTCCACGCGGCCCCAGCCACTGCAGCCGGCGGCGACGAACGCCGCGAGCGCGAGCCGGCGGATGGCGAGCTCATCCTCGCCCTCCAGCCCCGGACAGATGTATTGCGTGTCGTCGGCGACGTACTTGGCATGGTAGTCGTACCACTCGCCCGCGGGCTCGATGCGAATGGAAGGCAATGCCACGCCACCCAGGATGGCCACGGTGTATTCCTTGCCCTGGACCATCTGTTCCATCAGCAGCTCGCCCCGGTAACCGGCGGCGAACTCGGCCGCGGCGCGCAGGTCGCCCTCTTCGAGGATGCGGAACACGCCGACGCTCGAACCCTCGTTGGAAGGCTTCACGAACACCGGCAGGCCGAGCGAGCGCGCAGCGGCCACCAGGTCGTCGCCCGGCGCCAGGCGCACGAAGCGCGGCGTCGGCAGGCCCTCGGCCATCCACACCTGCTTGGTGCGGATCTTGTCCATCGTCAGCGCCGAGCCCAGCACGCCGGGGCCCGTGTAGGCGACGCCCAGCGCGTCGAGCAGGCCCTGCAGCACGCCATCCTCGCCGCCGCCGCGGTTGCCGTGGAGGATGTTGAACACGCGGTCGACGCGGCCGTCGCGGATCGCGTCGACCAGCGCCGGGATGCCATCGACCGCGAAGGCGTCGACGCCGCGCGAGCGCAGTGCCTCGAGCACGTTACGGCCGGAGTCGAGCGAGACCTCGCGCTCGGCGCTGGTGCCGCCCATCAGCACGGCGACGCGCCCGAACACGGCCGGGTCGTCGAAGCGCGGCGGGGGCAGCGACAGGCTCATGCCCCGCCCTCCCCGAAGCCATGGGCGAGCAGGTCCTGGGCGACGTGGCCGATATCGCCCGCGCCCATGACCAGCAACAGGTCGCCGTCCTCGAGCACGTCGGACAGGACGGGCGGGAGCTCCGAGGCGGAGGCCACCACGACCGGGTCGATCCTGCCGCGCGTACGGATCGCGCGCGCCAGCGACTTGGCATCGGCGCCGACGATGGGCGCCTCGCCGGCCGGGTAGACTTCGGTCAGCACGGCGGCGTCCACGGTGGAAAGCACGGCGGCGAACTCGTCGAACAGGTCGCGCGTGCGCGAATAGCGGTGGGGCTGGAAGGCCACCACCAGGCGCCGGTCCGGCCAGCCGCCCCGCGCGGCGGCGAACACCGCCTCCAGCTCCTTGGGATGGTGGCCGTAGTCGTCCACCACCTGGACCCGTGCGCCGCGATGGGTGGTCAGTTCCGCGAGCAGGTTGAAACGCCGCCCGATGCCGGCGAAGCCCTTCAGGGCCCGGGCGATGGCGTCGGGCTCCACGCCCAGCTGCCAGCCCACGGCGGCCGCGGCCAGCGCGTTGAGCACGTTGTGGCGGCCGGGCAGCGCAAGCTCGACCGGCGTGCGCGTGGCGTCGGGCAGGCAGAGGGTGAAATGCATGTTCGGACCCTGCTGCCGGATGTCCTCGGCGCGCACGTCGGCCTCGGCGTCGGTGCCGTAGGTCATGACGTGACGGGGTGTCTTCGCGGCGAGCGCGGCGACTTCCGGATCGTCGATGCACAGCACGGCCAGCCCGTAGAACGGCAGCCGATGCATGAATTCCTCGAACGCCGCCTGGACCTGGGCGAACTCGCCGCCGTAGTTCTCGAGGTGGTCGGCGTCGATGTTGGTCACCACCGCAACCTGCGGGTTCAGGCGCAGGAAGCTGCCGTCGCTCTCGTCGGCCTCGGCCACCAGCCAGTCGCCCGATCCCAGGCGCGCATTGGCGCCGGCGGCCAGCAGCTGGCCGCCGATCACGAAGGTGGGATCCACCCCACCCTCGCCGAGCACGCTCGCCGTCAGCGAGGTCGTGGTCGTCTTGCCATGGGTGCCGGCCACCGCGATGCCGCGCTTGAAGCGCATCAGCTCGGCGAGCATCTCCGCGCGCGGCACCACCGGGATGCGCTGCGCGCGCGCCTCCATCAGTTCGGCGTTGTCGGCGCGGATCGCGCTCGACACCACCACGCAGTCTGCTCCCAGCACGTTCGATGCGATGTGCTGGCGATGCACCGTGATGCCCAGCGACTGCAGGCGCCGGGTGACGGCGTTGTCGGCCATGTCCGAGCCGGACACGCGATAGCCCAGGGTCGACATGACCTCTGCGATGCCGCTCATGCCGGTGCCGCCGATACCGACGAAGTGCACGCGCGAGGGCTGGCCGTCGGCGCCGGAGCGCGCGGGGTCGCCATGGTGTTGCAGCCGGCGGCTGCGCACGGTCGCGCTCATGCGGCCGACTCCTGTTGGGGATGGGTCGTGGAAGGGTCGCGCAGCACGACGTCGGCCACGCGCGAGGCAGCGTCTGGACGCGCCATGCCGCGCGCCGCCTTCGCCAGGCCGAGCAGGTCGACGCGTTCGCCGAGGATCTCCAGCGTCGCCGACAGCCGCTCGTGCAGCGAGGGTCCCTGCGGCAGCAGCATCGAAGCGCCGCGCACGCGCAGGTATTCGGCATTCTTGGTCTGGTGGTCGTCCACCGCCTCCGGGAATGGCACCAGGAAGCTGGCCACGCCGACGGCGCAGACCTCGGCCAGGGTGAGCGCGCCGGCGCGGCAGACCACCACGTCGGCCCAGGCATAGGCCTGGGCCATGTCGGCGATGAATGGCTCGACGCTCGCGGCCACGCGATGCTCGGCGTATGCCTTGCGCGTTGCGTCCAACAGCTTCTCGCCGGACTGGTGGCGGACCTCGCAACGGACGGTCGTGGGCAGCGCGGCGATCGCGCGCGGCACCGCCTCGTTGAGCGCGCGGGCGCCCTGGCTGCCGCCCAGCACGAGGACGCGGATCGGGCCTTCACGACCGGCAAAGCGTTCTTCCGGCGGCGGCACGGCGAGGATCGCCTCGCGCACGGGATTGCCGACCCACTTTTCGTCGAGCGTCGGGAAGGCGCCGGGAAAACCGACCAGGACATCGCGCGCCATGCGCGCGAGCACGCGATTGGTCAGCCCGGGCGCGCGGTTCTGCTCGTGCACGACGAGCGGAATCCCGAGCTGGCGGGCGGCCAGGCCACCGGGGCCGGCGGCGAAGCCACCGAAACTGACCACCGCACGCGGCTGCATGCCGCGCAGCAGGCGCTTGGCCTCGTTGACGGCCCGCCACAGGCGCAGCGGGGCGCCGAGCTTGGCCTTGACGCCCTTGCCGCGAATGCCGCTCACGCGCAGGGTGTCGATGGTAAGGCCGTGCTGCGGCACCAGGCGCGTCTCCATGCCGCCTTCCGAGCCGATCCAGCGCACGGGCACGCCGCGGGCCTGGATCGCAGTGGCGACCGACAGGCCGGGGAAGATGTGGCCGCCGGTGCCCCCGGCGAGGATCACCACGGGCGCCTGGGTCGCGGCGGTCATGGGGACCTCCCGAGCACCGGCTCGATGCGCTGGTGCAGGCGGCTGGTGCCGCGCGGCGATGCGTCGGCCTCGCGCGAGCTGCGCGGCGCGCCGGGCGTGCGGACCGGCTCGGGCGAGAGCGGCGATGCGCCCTCCCCGTCCTCGCCACGCAGGCGTGCGACCTGGCGCTGGGCGCGTTCGAGTTCGTAGGAGACCCGCAACAACAGGCCCATCGCCAGGCAGGTCATCAGCACGCTGGAGCCGCCCGAGGAAATCAACGGCAGGGTCAGGCCCTTGGTCGGCAGCAGGCCCAGGTTGACGCCGATCGAGACGAAGCTCTGCAGGCCGATCCAGAGCGCGATACCGAAGGCGAGGTAGCCGGAGAAGTGCCGGCGCATCTCGACGCACTTGAGGCCGATCCACAGTGCGCGGCCCACCAGCAGGGCATAGAGGGCGATCACCGTGCACACGCCGGCGAAGCCCAGCTCCTCGGCGATCACCGCGAGGATGAAGTCGGTGTGCGCCTCGGGCAGGTAGTACAGCTTCTGGATCGAACTGCCCAGGCCCACGCCGAACCACTCGCCGCGACCGGCCGCCATCAGCGCGTTCGTCAGCTGGTAGCCGCTGCCGAAGGGATCCGCCCACGGATCCATGAACGACGTCAGGCGGCGCATGCGGTAGGGCTCGAGCACCGCGATGAAGGCCAGGACCGGCAAGCCGACGAGGACCGGGCCGAACATCCGCGGCATGTTGACGCCGCCGAGCACCAGCATGCCCGCGGTGATCGCCAACAGCAGCGAGGACGAACCGAAGTCCGGTTGCAGCAGCAGCAGCGCCACCAGCAGCACGACGACGCCCAGTGGCTTGAGCATCGCGATCCAGGTCGCATTGACTTCGTCGCGGAAGCGCACCAGGTAGCTGGCCAGCCAGATGATGAAGAGCACCTTGACCGCTTCGACCACCTGGAAGTTCGAGACGCCCAGGTTGATCCAGCGGTGCGCGCCCTTGACGCTCACCCCCAGCCCCGGGATGAACACCAGCAGCAGCAGGACCACGCAGCCCAGCAGCATGAGGTGGTTGTGGCGCTCCACGGTCTTGAGTTCCGTGCGCGCGGCCATCAGCGCCAGCACCCCGCCCGCGCCCAGGAACATCAGGTGGCGGCTGAGGTAGTGGAAGGGATCGGCGTCCTGGTAGATCGAGCTCGAGCCCACCATCACCACGCCCAGCGACGCCAGCGCCAGCACGACGCCCAGCAGCCAGGGGTCGAAACGCCCCTGGATGTCGTCGATGCGGGTGGCCTGCCTGGACGCGTGTTCGCTCATCAGCGCACCTTCAGCGTCGCCAGGCCGACGAGGACGAGGACCACGGAGATGATCCAGAAGCGCACGATCACGCGCGGCTCGGGCCAGCCCTTGAGCTCGAAGTGGTGGTGGATGGGCGCCATCCGGAAGACCCGCTTGCCGGTGAGCTTGAACGACGCGACCTGGATCATCACCGACAGGGTCTCGATCACGAACACCCCGCCCATGACCACGAGCACCAGCTCCTGGCGGACGATCACCGCGATGGTGCCCAGGACCGCGCCCAGCGCCAGTGCGCCGATGTCGCCCATGAAGACCATCGCCGGGTAGGTGTTGAACCACAGGAAGCCCAGGCCCGCGCCGGCGATCGCCGCGCAGATGATCACCAGCTCGCCCGCCCCGGGCACGCGCGGGATCTGCAGGTATTCGGCGAACTGCGCGTGGCCGGACGCATAGGCGAACACGCCCAGTGCGCACGCCACCAGCACCGTGGGCATGATCGCCAGGCCGTCGAGGCCGTCGGTCAGGTTCACCGCGTTGGAGAAGCCGACGATCCAGAAGTAGGCGATGGCGACGAAACTGATGCCCGCCAGCGGCAGCGCGACCGCCTTGAAGAACGGCACGTAGAAGTTGGTCGCCGCCGGCACGTCGGCGGTGTAGTACAGGAACAAACCGGCACCGAGGCCGAACAGGGACTGCAGCAGGTACTTCCAGCGCGACTTCATGCCGTTGGGGTCGCGCTTGACGATCTTGATCCAGTCGTCCCACCAGCCGATCCAGCCGAAGGCCACCATGATCAGCAGCACGAGCCACACGTAACGGTTGCGCAGGTCGCCCCACAGCAGCACCGCGGCGAGGATGGTGAGCAGGATCAGCGCACCGCCCATGGTCGGCGTGCCGGCCTTGGAGAAGTGCGACTCCGGGCCGTCCTTGCGGATCGGCTGGCCGCCCTTGAGCTGGGCGAGGCGGCGGATCACCGCCGGTCCCCACCACAGCGAGAGACCCAGCGAGGTGAGCGCGGCAAGGATGCCGCGGAAGGTGAGGTAGCCGAACAGGGCGAAGTGCCCTTGCAGTTGCTCGAGCCAGCGGAAGAGTTCAAGCAGCATGGGGATCCCCTGTCGGTGTTGCGTTCGCGCCGGAAGCGGGGACCAGCGCCGCCACGATCCGGTCCATCGCACTGCCGCGCGACCCCTTCACCAGTACCCGCGCCTCGGCGCCGATGCGCTCGGCAAGGGCCGCGGCGAGGGTGTCGTGCGAGTCGAAGACCTCGGCGCCCTCGCCGAACGCGCGCGCGGCACAGGCGCTCATCGGGCCGAGGGCGAACAGGCGACGGACGCCGGCGGCGCGCGCGCGGCGGCCGACCTCGGCGTGCATGGCCTCGGCGTCGTCGCCGATCTCGCGCATGTCGCCCAGTACCAGCCAGCCCTCGCCCCCCAGGGACACCAGGGTGTCGATCGCCGTGGCCATCGAGCCGGGGTTGGCGTTGTAGCTGTCGTCGACGAGCAGCGCGCCACCGGGCAGCCGGTGCGTCACCAGTCGGCCGGGCACCGGCCGCGCCGCCTCCAGTCCCGCGACGATCGTGTCGAGGTCCGCGCCCGCGCCCAGCGCCATGGACGCGGCGGCCAGGGCATTGGCGACGTTGTGGCGCCCCGGCAGGGACAGCCCCACCGGTGCGTCGCCCAGGGGAGTCTCGATGACGAAGCGCGAGCCCGCGCCTTCCACCGCGATGTCGCGCGCGCGCACGTCGGCGCTGGCCTCCAGGCCGAAGCGGATGAGACGGCGGCCGTGGGCGCGTTCGGCGAAGTACGGGGCGAAGGCGTCGTCGGCGTTGATCACCGCCACGCCGTCGGCGGGCAGCGCGTCGTAGATGGCGGCCTTGGTGTCGGCGATGCCCAGCAGGCTGCCCATGCGCTCCAGGTGCGCGGGGGCGACGTTGTTGACCAGGGCGACGTCCGGGCGCGCGATGTGCGCCAGGTAAGCGATGTCGCCCGGCTTGCCGGCGCCCATTTCGTAGATCGCGAACGGTGCGTCCTCGGGTGCGTCGAGCACGGCCAGGGGCAGTCCGATCTCGTTGTTGCGGTTGCCGGGCGTGGCGTACGTGCCGGGCGCGGCGCGCTGCATGATCGAGGTCACCAGCGCCTTGACGCTGGTCTTGCCGTTGCTGCCGGTGATCGCGATCACCCGGCCCGGACGCTGGCCCTGGACGAAGCCGGCGAGATCGGCCAGCGCGCGCTCGGTGTCGGCCACCACCACTTGCGGCAGCGCGATCTCGAGCGCGCGCGACACCAGGGCGGCGGACACTCCTGCGCCGGCGGCGACCTCGACATGGTCATGGCCGTCGAAGTTGGCGCCCTTGATCGCGACGAACAGCGCGGCGCCCGCCCCGGGCAGGGCGCGGGTGTCGGTCGCCAGTACATCCACCTCGCGGTCCTCGCCCTGCAGGCGGCCATGGGTGGCGCGGGCGATGGACGACAGCGTCATCGGCTTCATGCGCGCGCCTCCAGGGCTTCGCCCGCGACGCGGGTGTCGTCGAAGGGGTGGCGCACGCCGTCGATCTCCTGGTAGGGCTCATGGCCCTTGCCGGCGACGAGGACGATGTCGCTGCGGCCGGCCTCGGCGACGGCGCCCAGGATGGCCGCCCGGCGGTCGCGGACGACGCGGACGGCGCCGGGCCGGTCGAAGCCGGCCATGATGTCGGCGACGATGGCATCGCCGTCTTCGCCGCGAGGATTGTCGTCGGTGACGAACACCGCGTCGGCATGGCGTTCGGCGATCGCCGCCATTTGCGGGCGCTTGCCGGTGTCGCGCTCGCCGCCGCAACCGAAGACGCAGACCAGCCGCCCGTGCACGTGCCCGCGCAGCGAGACCAGCGCCTGCTCGAGGGCGTCGGGGGTGTGCGCGTAGTCGATCACCACCAGCGGCAGGCGGCCATCGCCGCCCAGCCGGTTCATGCGCCCATGGATGGGCTCCAGCCTCGACAGCACGTCGGCGATGCGCGCCGGGCTCTCGCCGAACGCGCTCAGGGCGCCGGCGACGGCCAGCAGGTTGTCGACGTTGAAGCGGCCGAGCAGCGACGAGATCACCGGGTGCGACTCGTCGCCGATCTGCAGGTCGAACAGCAGCCCGCGCGCATCCAGTCGAAGATCGATCGCGCGGATGCCGGCGTCGGGGTTGCCGTGGGAACTGCAGGCCAGCGCCTTCACGCCGGTCCCCAGCGACGCCATCAGGTCGCGCCCGAAGGCGTCGTCGATGTTGATCACCGCCGCTTTCAGTTCCGGCCATTCGAACAGGCGGGCCTTGGCCGCGCCATAGGCGACCATGTCGCCGTGGTAGTCGAGGTGGTCGCGGGTGAGGTTGGTGAAGACCCCGACGTCGAAGTGCACGCCCGCCGCGCGCCCCTGGTCGAGGGCGTGGGAGCTGACCTCCATCGCCAGCGCCTCGGCGCCCGCGTCGCGCAGCTCGGCGATCAGGCCGTGCAGGCGCAGCACGAGCGGGGTGGTGAAGCCGGTCGCCACGGCCTGGCCGTAGAGGCCGGCGCCGAGCGTGCCGATGGTCGCGCTGCGGGTACCCAGCAGCGTCCACGCCTGGGCCAGCAACTGGACGGTCGAGGTCTTGCCATTGGTGCCGGTCACGCCGACCACGTCCATGCCGGCGCTCGGCCGGCCATGGAAACGGTCGCCCATCTCGCCCAGGCGCGCCCGCAGGCCGGGCACGGCGATGGCGTCCGCGGGCGCCGGCAGCGCGTCCGGTGCCGGGGGCTCGAACAGGATCGCCGCGGCCCCCTTGGCGCGGACGTCGTCGGCGAAGGCAAGGCCGTGGGTACCGAAGCCGGCGATCGCGACGAAGGCGTTGCCGGGCGACAGTTCGCGGCTGTCCATGACCAGGCCGTTGATCGAGAGCCCGGCGGGCACGGCGTCGATGTCGGGCAGCAGTTCGGCCAGGCGCATCGTCGTCATGGCGTGCCCCCCTGGGCGCCGGCGCGCGGCACGGCGGCCGCGGCCAGCGGCGGCGTGGCACCGCTGCGCCGGGCGTCTTCCTCGGCCTGGGCGGCGAGCCAGGTCTCGATGTCGTCCGGGGGCACGTCCATCAGGCGAAGCGCGCCGTCCATGACGTTCTTGAACACCGGTGCCGACACCAGGCCACCGAAGTAGCCCTTGGCGGGATCGGGATCGTCGATCACCACGACCATCGAGAAACGGGGGTTCTCCACCGGCACCAGGCCGGCGAAGAAGGAGATGTAGCGCCGCGAGTAGCCGCCGCTGGCGTTGTACTTGCGGGCGGTGCCCGTCTTGCCGGCGACGTGGTAGCCCAGGATCGCGGCCTGCGTGGCGGTGCCGCCGGGCTCGGTCACGGTCTGCATCATGTGCAGCACTTCGCCGGCGATCGTGGGGTCCAGCACCCGACGGGCCTCGTTGCGCTGGCCCTTGACGAAGGTCGGGGCGATCAGCCGGCCGCCGTTGCCGAGCGCGGCGTAGGCCGCGGCGATCTGCAACGGCGTGGCCGACAGGCCGTACCCGTACGACATGCCCTGCTTGGTCGTCCCGTACCAGCTCGCACTGCCGGGCACCGGCAGGACGCCGGAGGACTCGCCCGGGAAACCGCTGTGCGTGCTGCTGCCGTAGCCCATGCGACGCAGGAAGTCGTAGAAGACCTTGTCGTCGATGCGATGGACGATCTTCGCCGCGCCCACGTTCGAGCTCTTGCGGATCACGCCGGTGGTGTCGAGCACGCCGTAGTTGCGATGGTCGGTGGTGCGGTAGCGGCCATTGGGGATCCAGCCCGGGTTGGTGTCGAACACGCTCGTCGGGGTGATCGCACCCGATTCCAGGCCGATCGCCACCGTCAGCGGCTTCATCGTCGAGCCCGGCTCGATCACGTCCGTCACCGCGCGGTTGCGGCGGGTGTCCGCGCCCTGCCCGCCCAGTGCGTTCGGGTTGTAGGTCGGCAGGTTCGCCATCGCCAGGATCTCGCCGGTGGCGACGTCCAGCACGACCGCCGATCCGCTGCTCGCACCGGTGCGCTCGAGCGCCTTGCGCAGTTCGCGGAAGGTCAGGTACTGGATGCGGCGATCGATGGTCAGGTTGAGGTCGTGGCCGGGCTGGGCGGCCTCGATCAGCTCGACGTTCTCGACGATGCGGCCGCGGCTGTCGCGGATCACCCGCTTGCTGCCCGGCTTGCCCTTGAGCCACTCGTCGAAGGCCAGCTCCAGGCCTTCCTGCCCGTTGTCGTCGACGTTGGTGAAGCCCAGCACGTGCGACAGCGCTTCGCCCTGCGGGTAGAAGCGACGGAACTCGCGTTGCGAGTACACCCCCGGGACCTCGTGGGCGAGGATGGCCTGCGCCTGGTCGGGGTTGATCCGGCGCTTGAGGTACATGAACTCGCGCGTGGCGCGCTGGCTGATGCGGCGCATGAGCTCGTCGGCGGGCACGCCCAGCGCCTCGGCCAGCTCGGGGATGCGGTCGGGGACCTTGACCAGCTCCTGCGGGTTGCCCCAGACCGACTCGACCGGCGTGGACACCGCGAGCGGCTCGCCGTTGCGGTCGGTGATCATGCCGCGCGAGGTCGGGATCTCGATCTCGCGCAGGATCCGCTCGTCGCCCTGCTTGCGGTAGAACTCGCTGTTGACGACCTGCAGGGTGAATGCCCGCGCGACCAGCGCGACGGCGCACAGGCCCATCACGCCGCCGACGAGCAGGAGGCGGTGGCGGGGGTTGTAGCGCGCGCGGTTGCTGCGCGGCCGGCCACCGCGGGCGCCCGAGGCCTCGCGACGCGCGCGCCACCACTCGCCCAGGCGTTCGCCCAGGCCCTGGCCGCGTATCGGCCGGCGGTTCATGGACGCACCACCACGATCTCGGGCCCTTCCGGGAACTTCATGCCCAGGCGGTCGCGCGCCACCTGGTCGATGCGGTTGCTCTCCGCCCAGGTGGCCTGTTCCAGCTGCAGGCGGCCGAACTCGATGTCGAGCTCGTCGCGGGCCTTTTCCAGGCGCGTGAGCTGGACGAACAGCTGGCGGTTCTCGTGGCGGGCATACACCACCGCCAACGCGCTGAGCAGGTTGGCGGCCACCAGCACGACGAGGGCGAGGCGCAGCGTCATGCCTCGCCCTCCAGCTTCTCGGCCACGCGCAGTACCGCGCTGCGGGCCCTCGGGTTGGCGGCGGTCTCGTCGTCGCCGGCCTTGATCGCGCCGCCGATGGCCCGCAGGCTCGGGGTGAAGGCCCGCTCGACCGGCATCCGCCGGTTGGCCGGCGGCGCCTTGGCGCGGGCACCGATGAAGCGCTTGACGATGCGGTCTTCCAGCGAATGGAAGCTGATCACCGCCAGGCGCCCACCGGGCTTGAGCCGCGCCATCGCCGCTTCCAGGCCGAGCTCGAGGTCGGCCAGTTCGCGGTTGATGAAGATGCGGATGGCCTGGAAGCTGCGCGTGGCGGGGTGGATCCGGCCCTTGTCCGACTTCGAGTCGCCGCGCGGCATCACCCGGGCGATCAGCTCGGCCAGCTGGGCGGTGCGCAGCAGCGGGGTCGCCTCGCGATCGGCCACGATGGCGCGCGCGATGCGTCGGCTCTGCCGCTCCTCCCCGTAGGTCCACAAAACGTCGGCGATCTCGCGCTCGTCGGCACGGGCCAGCCACTGCGCCGCGCTCTCGCCACTGTCGGGATCCATGCGCATGTCCAGCGGGCCGTCCTTGCCGAAACTGAAACCGCGCTCGGCCACGTCGAGCTGCGGCGAGGAGACGCCCAGATCGAAGAGCACGCCATCGAGCCCGGCCGCGGTCGCTTCCCAACCGGCGAGCGCGGCGAAGCTGCCGCGGAAGATCGCCACGCGCGGGTCCGCGCCGAACTCACGTTCGGCCACGGCAATCGCTTCGGGATCCTTGTCCATCACCAGCAGCCGGCCTCCCGGGCCGAGTTGTGCCAGCACGCCGCGCGCATGCCCGCCGCGACCGAACGTGCCGTCCAGGTAGGCTCCATCCCCGACAATGCGCAGGCCGTCCAGCACCTGCGCGTACATCACGGGAAGGTGGCCGGATGACGCGGTCGCGCGCTCCATGCCACCTCCCGTCATAGCTGCAGGTCGAGCAGTTCGTCGCTCAGATCGTCGTCGGACACCGTCTGACGGATCTGCGCGTGATGCGCCTGCTCGCTCCACAGCTCGAATTTCTCGCCCATGCCCAGCAGGACGGCCTTCTTCTCGATCCCGACCGCGGCGCGGTGGCTGCCCGGCACGGTGATCCGGCCGTTGCCGTCCAGTTCGACGAAGGTCGCCGCGCCGACCAGCTTGAGTTGCAGGTTGCGGTTGACCTTCTTGGCCTTGGGCAGCTTGTTGACCTGGTCGCGCACGCGCTCCCAGACGGCTTGCGGGTAGAGGTACAGGGAGCCGGACTCGAAGGGGTTGTAGGTGATGACCAGGCGGTTGCCGCATTCGGACGCGACAAGTTCGCGATGGGCGGTGGGCACCGCCAATCGGCCCTTGTCGTCAATCGTGATGGCGGTCTCGCCCTGGAACATCGATTCACCTGTTGGCGCCCACCTCTGCGGGCGGGTCTGCCTGTCGATGGAAACGCCCGATCGGGGCGGCTCCGGCCACGAAAAACCACAAAAAACCCGGCTTTCCCTCGGATGTCCACCTTAGGCACGCCCCCAAAGCTTGTCAACAAGTTTTCCAGTGCATTTTCACTAGGCACATCAATGGCTTGCGAAGAACTTCACAGACTTGTTCAAGACTTACCCACTAAGCCTTGTTTCGTCTCATATTTTGAGACTGGGAGGGCTCGTGCGGCCGTGTGAAGACTGGTTCAGGCAAGGCCCGCCGCGGATTGCTGCGACGCAACATGGCGCGTCGAATCGGCGCGGCATATCGCGTCTCCGGTTTCGATAGACGGACAGGTATCAAGGGGCGTCGATACGGCCAGGGCACCGAAGCCCTCGCGCAATGACCAACCCCAACCCCAATCACAGCCCCGGCCCCGTAGGGTGCAATATGCGAAGCGCATCGCACCAACGCCCCTGGCCGATCCCGGACCCCGCCGCCCACCTCAAGGAAAGAGCTGGATCCCAGCGTTCGCTGGGATGACGGCATAAGCAGCCGGATAGCTCGTTCGGGCCATTGACGCCACGGCCCTGAGCCGGATCTGGATGGGTAGAGCCGAAGGCGAAACCCACCATCGCGAAGCTGCACGCACGACGCGCGATGGGTTTTGCTTCGCGCTACCCATCCTACGGGCTTGGCACCACCCCCACCGTCATTCCAGCGAACGCTGGAATCCAGCCTTTCAGTTGCCGGCGGCGGGGCGACTCGGACATGGGTGCAATGCGCTTTGCTTGTTGCACGCGACGCGGCGGCCAGGCCCCGTCCGGCATTCCCACCGCACCGACGCCCGTGGTCGACCCCATGCCGCAGAGTAAAGAGCTGGATCGGACGTTCAGGTTTTCGACGCCACAGCCCCGGGCCGGATATCGACACCAGATCACCCATCACCAATCACAGCCTTCAGGCCAGCCCCCTGAGTCAGGGGGCGACGAGCCCAAAGGGCGAGTGGAGGGCTGGAGAAGACAGCCTGGGGCCCGAAGATTGTCGCGACCAACTTCGGGGCCTTTCTGGCTCACAGAGCCAGAAAGGCGGCGGAGCCGGCCGATAAGCCGGGTTCTGTCGTGGACAGGCCTCGTAGGGTGGGTAGAGCCGAAGGCGAAACCCACCGTCGCGAAGCTGCACGCACGATGCGCGATGGGTTTTGCTTCGCGCTACCCATCCTACGGGCTGGGATGACGGCATAAGCACCCGGAACGGTCGCTCAAGCCCTCAGGGGCACGGCCCCGAGCCGGAACTCGACACGAATCACCAATTCCCAATCCCCAATCACAGCCCTGAAGTCGCCTACCCCGGGATGCGAAGCATCGCGAGGTCCACGCGCAGCGTGGAGGCGCCCGCCACTGTCCCAAGCGCACCCACCCCATGACCTTCTTCAGCGCTCGACGCCCAGCACCCTGAGCCAGGGGGCGACGAGCCCAAAGGGCGAGTGGGGGTCTGGAGAGGACAGCCTGGGGCTCGAAGTTTGTCGCGACAAACTTTGGGGCCTTTCTGGCTCACTGAGCCAGAAAGGCGGCGGAGCCGGCCGATAAGCCGGGTTCTGTCGTGGACAGTCATTCCTCTAGGCGCATCGTCGCCGATACGCTCGAGCAACCTACCCGGAGACACCGCGGGCCGCGGCATCGTCTCCCTATTTGGTCTTGCTCCCGGTGGGGTTTGCCGTGCCGGTCTGTTGCCAGACTCGCGGTGCGCTCTTACCGCACCGTTTCACCCTTGCCTGTGCCCTCGCGGGCCATCGGCGGTCTGCTCTCTGTTGCACTTTCCGTCGGCTCGCGCCGCCCAGGCGTTACCTGGCACCGTGCCCTGTGGAGCCCGGACTTTCCTCGGCATGCATTGCATGACGCGACTGCCTGGCCGACTCCGCCGCGCGCATTGTAGCGCTTCGCCGCGCCGCATGGCCGCTGGCGATGCGAGACAGGCCCGGGGCAAGCAGGGCCGGCGGCTCAGCCGCCGTACAGCGCCTTCCGCGGCGCGCCACTCAGTTCGGCGGCCAGCTTGGCCGCGGTCGAAGGCGGCAGGTGCGCGACCAGCCGGGCGTACAGACGTCGCCCTTCCGCGATCCGCGCGTCGGCATCGTCGCCCGCGCCTTCGACGATGACGACGAACTCGCCCTTGCGCTGGTTGGGGTCGGCCGAGACCGCCGCCTGCAGGGTTTCGAGGCTGCCATCGAGCACCGTCTCGAACAGCTTGGTCAACTCGCGTGCCAGGACGGCCGGGCGCGCCGGCCCGAAGGCTTCGACCATGTCGGCCAGCGAGGCCTCGATGCGATGGGAGGATTCGTAGAAGACCAGGGTGCGCGTCTCCGATGCCAGGCGCGCCAGGCGTTCGCGGCGCGCTCCCGCCTTGGCCGGCGGGAAGCCTTCGAAGGCGAAGCGGTCGGACGCCAGGCCGGCGACGCTCAGCGCGGCGATGGCGGCGCAGGCGCCGGGGACCGGCGACACCCGCATGCCGGCCGCGCGTGCCGCGCGCACCAGGCGGTAACCCGGGTCGCTCACCAGCGGCGTGCCGGCGTCGGACACCAGGGCGAGCGATTCGCCGCCACGCAGGCGCTCGACGAGCTGGCCGGCCTGCGCGTCCTCGTTGTGCTCGTGCAGGGCCACCAGCGGGCGCTCGAGGCCGAAGTGCGCCAGCAATTGCCGGGTATGCCGGGTGTCCTCGGCGCATATCGCGGCGACCGAGCCCAGGACCTCGAGCGCGCGCGGACTGAGGTCGCCCAGGTGGCCGATCGGCGTGGCGACGACATGCAGGGTGGCGGGCGATGCGGCGATGACGGGTGATTCCATCGAAGGGACGGTTAGAATCGTACCCGGTTCCTGAACAACGCCGCGCCGCGGCGGACATCGCCCATGCCCCCACTGTCCAATTCCCGTTCGATCCGCCCCGCCGCACGCTGGCTGGCCGGCCCCGCGCTCGCGATGCTCATCCTGGGCGGCTGCGGTGGCATGTCCACCCGCTCGACGGACACCTCGAAGGTGGTGATGAGCCCGGTGGTCGCGCAGGCAAGCGCGCTGGCGCAGAGCGGCACGGTGCTGACGGGCCAGGCGCGCCTGGACAACGAGCGCCAGATCCGCGAACTGCTGTCGCAGCTCGACGATGCCACGCTGGCACGCGAGGCCGCTGCCCTCCCGGCCGGCGAACCGCTTTACAACTACATGGGCCAGGCCCTGGTCGAGCGTGGCCTGCCGCTGCCGCGCCCGTTCGACCATACCGCCTGGACGTTCGATGCCAACGGCCGGCCGGCGGCCGATCCCGACGGCTACCGGCCGCCGGTCAAGCTGGCCATGCTGCTCCCGCTCTCGGGCGAGATGGCGGTCGCCGCCTCGCCGGTGCGCGATGGTTTCCTCGCGGGCTACTACGGCGAACACCGGCGCCGCCCGGAAGTCAGTTTCTACGACACCACCGGCAGCATCGCCGGCACGCTGTCGGCCTACGACCGCGCGGTCGCCGAGGGCAACGACTTCGTCGTCGGCCCGCTGGAGCGGAACGCCGTCGACGCCCTTTTCACCCGCGGCGCGCTGCCGGTGTCGATCCTCGCGCTCAACAGCGGCAGCCAGTCGCCGCCCGCCGGCAATGCCGCGTTCGCGCTCTCGCCCGAGGACGAGGGCACCGCCGCCGCCGAGTACCTGGTCGCGCGGGGGGCCAAGCGGGTCCTGGTGGTGTCGGGCAGCGAGGACAGCCAGCGCCGCGCGGTCGACGCGCTGCGCGAGCACCTCGCCGCGCGCGGCGCCACCGTCACCGACGTGGTCGGGGAAGGTGTTGCCGACCTGACGCCATTCGCCAACCGCGAGGGCGGCATCGACGCGATCTTCCTGTCGATGCGCGGCAACAGCGTGCGCGAACTGATGCCCAAGCTGGCGCTTGCCGGGCTCGCCGGCAAGCCGCGGGTGGCGACCTCGCAACTGCTGTCGGGCACCGGCAAGCCCGAGGACGATCGCGTCCTCGACGGCATCGCCTTCCCGACCGAGACCTGGACCGCGCGCGGTGCGCGCGGACTGCCCACCGCCACCTTCACCGCCGAGACCCTGCCGACCGCGCGCGGGGGCGCGGCGCGCCTGTTCGCCTTCGGCTTCGATGCCTGGCAGTTGTCGGCCTACATGGAGCGCCTGGTGACCGGGACCGATGCCTCCATCCCGGGCGCGACGGGCACCCTGCGTATGGACGGCTTCGGCAACATCAAGCGCACGCCGACCTGGGCCACCTTCATCAGCGGCGTGGTCATGCCGCTCACGGATGGCAGCGACCGCCGCTGACGCCCGCGGGCGGGGCGCCGCGGTGGAAGCCGCGGCCCGCGCCGAGCTCGCCCGTTCCGGGCTGCGCGAGGTCGCCAGCAACGCCGGCAGCCGCGTCGGCGAGATCGACCTGGTGATGCTCGACGGCGAGACGCTGGTGTTCGTGGAGGTGCGCTACCGGCGTACCGCCGGCTTCGGCGGCGGCGCGGCTTCGGTCGACGTGCACAAGCGTCGCAAGCTGGTCCGCGCGGCGCAGATCTTCCTGCAGCAACATCCGCGGCATGCCTCGCGTGCCTGTCGGTTCGACGTGGTCGACGCCAGCGGCGATCCCGCCGCCCCGCGCCTGGCGTGGTTGCGCGACGCCTTCCGCGCCGACGATGCCTGAGCCCGTGTCCGCGCTGCCCGCCGCGCTCCAGCGCGAGATGGCCGCCCTGCTCGGCGACGGCTGGCGCACCGACCCCGGCGAGCGCCTGACTTATGGCTTCGACAACTCGCGACGAGAAGCCCTGCCCGATGCCGTCGCCCTGCCCCGCGACGCGGACTGCGTGCAGGCCCTGGTCAAGGCCTGTCGCCGGCATGGCGTGCCGCTCGTCGCGCGCGGCCGCGGCACCAACACGACCGGCGCGGCGGTTCCCGTGGCCGGCGGCGTCGTGGTGTCGTTCGAGCGCATGGACCGCATCCTCGGCATCCGCGCGGGGGATCGCTGCGCGGTCGTCGAACCCGGGGTGCTCAACGGCGACCTGCAATCGGCACTCGCGCCGCACGGCCTGTTCTGGCCCCCCGACCCCACCAGTGCCGGCTACAGCACGGTGGGCGGCAACCTCGCCTGCAACGCCGGCGGTCCGCGCGCGGTGAAGTACGGCGCCAGTCGCGACAACGTGCTCGCCCTCACGGCCGTCACCGGGACCGGCGATCTCATCCGCTGCGGCAGCGCGACGACCAAGGGCGCCACCGGCTACGACCTGCAACGCCTGCTGGTCGGCAGCGAGGGGACCCTCGCGCTGATCGTGGAGGCGACCCTGCGCCTGGCGCCGGCCCCCGCCGCGCGCCGCGCGATCCGCGCGCTCTATCGCGACGTCGCCAGTGCGGCGCGGGCGGTCGCACGCCTGATGGCGCAGCCGGTGACGCCCTCGATGCTGGAGTTCATGGACCATCATGCCGTGCGCCTGGCGCGCGACGTCGGTGGCGCGGACCTGCCCGGCGACGCCGGCGCCCTGCTGATGATCGAGGCGGACGGCGACGGCGCCACGCTCGCCCACGACGTCGAAGCGCTGATGGAGGCGGCACGCGGCGACGGCCTGGTCTCGCTGGACGCGGCCGGCGACGAAGCGGCACGCGCCCGCCTGTGGGCGGCGCGCAAGGCCTTGTCGCCCGCCCTGCGGACCCTGGCGCCGGGCAAGATCAACGAAGACGTGGTGGTGCCGGTGTCGCGCATCCCGGAACTCGTCGACGGCGTACAGGCCCTGGCCGCACGTTCGCGCCTGCCCATCGTCTGCTTCGGCCATGCCGGCAACGGCAACCTGCACGTCAACCTGATGTACGACCCCGCCGACGACGCGCAACGCGCACATGCCACGTCGGCGATGGCGGAGGTCTTCGCGCTGGCGATCTCGCTCGGCGGCACGCTCTCGGGCGAGCACGGGATCGGGCTGGCCAAGCGCGATTTCATCCCACGCGCGATCGACGCCCCGACCCTCGCGCTCATGCGGGCGATCAAGGCGCAGTTCGATCCCGACGGGATCCTCAACCCGGGCAAGCTGCTGCCGCCTTGAGCCGTGGCCGATGCCCTGCCCGCGCTGCTGTGCGAGATCCGCGCCTGCACCCAGTGCGCGGCGGTGTTGCCGCTCGGGCCGCGCCCGGTGCTGCAGGCCAGCAGCTGCTCGCGCGTGCTGGTCATCGGCCAGGCGCCGGGCGCGCGCGTGCATGCCAGTGGCGTGCCCTGGGACGATGCCAGCGGCCGGCGCTTGCGCGAATGGCTGGGACTCGACACCCCGACGTTCTACGACGCCGACCGGGTCGCCCTCGTGCCGATGGGCTTCTGCTATCCGGGCAAGCGTGGCGGGGGCGATGCCCCGCCGCGTCCGGAGTGTCGCGCCACCTGGCACCCGAGGCTGCTGCCCCTGCTGACGAACGTGCGGCTGAGCCTGCTGGTCGGCCGCCACGCCCAGGCCCATGTGCTGGGGACGCGCGGTGCCGCGACATTGACCGGCGCGGTGCGCGACTGGCGGCGGCACCTGGACGCGGGCCGGCTGCCGCTGCCGCACCCGAGCCCGCGCAACGTCGGGTGGTTCAAGGCCAACCCCTGGTTCGCGCGCGACGTCCTGCCCGAACTGCGCCTTCGCGTACGCGAGGCCCTGGGCGACTGACGTGGTGGGCTACATCATCGCCAGTTCGGTGTTGCTGAGCGTGCGGTTGTAGTGGTCGCGCATGGCGACCTTGCGTTCCAGGTCGGCGATGATGTGCCCGCTGAAATCCAGCCCGGTGAGGTCGTCGGCCATGTTGATGCCACCGGGCGTGTCGACGTTGATCTCCATCATCTTGTCGCCGACGATGTCCAACCCGGCGAAGTACATGCCGTCGCGCATCAGCTTGGGCGCGACGATGCTGGCGATGCGCAGGGCATCCTCGTCGGGCACCGCCATCTCGTACTTGCCGCCGGCACTGATGTTGCTGCGCGCGTCGCCGCTGTCGTTGTAGCGGCGGATGCAGGCGTACGTGCCGTCCACTTCCAGGGGGCGGCCGTTGAGCGTCAGCAGGCGCAGGTCGCCGTCGACCGCCCGCGGCAGGTACTCCTGCACGATGGCATAGCCGTCGCGGGTCACCGCGTCGATCATCTGGTTGAGGTTGCCGCCGCTGTCGGGGGTCACCACGAACACGCTCTGCCCGCCCGAACCCTGCAGCGGCTTGATCACGCCATGGCCGTCGTGCGCGGCGATGAAGGCCTTGATCTCCTCCGCGTCCAGGGTGATGCAGGTGACCGGCCGCACCTCCTCGGGGAAGTGCTGGAAATAGGTCTTGTTGGAGGCGTCGGTCAGGTGGGTGGGATCGTTGAGCACGATCACGTGCTTGAGCGCGGCCAACTGCGCGAACAGCAGCCCGCTGTTGGGGGCCCACGGCCGCTCGTTCACCTCGTCGGCCGGGTCGCTGCGCAACATGAGCACGTCCAGCGCCTCGACCGAGATGCGCTCGATCCGGGCGTCGTCGCCCTGCAGGTCGGCCAGCAGTTCGGCATCGTCGGCATAGCCGGTGCCGCGCGGGCGGTGGGCATGCGCGCGGATCACGCCGTTGCTGTCGTAGATGAAGCCGCCCAGCCCGATCAGCGAGACCTCGTGGCCGCGTGCGATGGCGCGCCGGGCCAGGCGGATCGTGGTGAAGTTGTCCTTCTCGGTCGCCATGTCGTTGATGACGAAGCCCAGCTTGTTCGGCGAGGCGGTGCGGTCGTTCATGCGCGTGGTTCCATGTGGAAGAAGTCGGCGATGCCGGTTTCGCGGCAGCGTTGCAGGCGATCGGCGAAGCGGTCGTCGTGGGCGTAGCGCGGCATCAGCGCCGGCGGCACCGCCCACCCCTCTTCTTCCAGCCGGTCGACGACGGGCAGGTGCGAGAGGGCGAACTTGCCGCGCAGCAGAGGCCCCAGCTCGCCACCGGCGTGGAGGTGGGCGAGCAGGTCGCGCAGGCCACTGAGGTAGACCGCGTCCTTGGTCAAGCCGCCGCCGCGCAGCGCGCGCACCGCGATGTCGAAGGCTTCGTTGGTCGGCAGGCCATGGGTCTCGCGCAGGAAGGCGTGGATCCGCGGTATGCCCTCGCCGGCGACGGCCATGTCCACCGCCACGACGCGGGCGGCCAGCACGCGCAGGCGGTCGCCGGGCAGGTAGCCGGCGAGGTATTCGGCCAGCACGCCCAGGCCTTCCTGCAGGGCGTCGTAGTGCGCCAGGCCCACTTCGAGCTGGCGCAGGGGCTGGTGGCCGCCGTTGTAGCGGGTGACGACATGGGTGCCGATCTCGTGCTGCACCAGCGGCTGCACGCGCGCGCGCGGCACGCGGATGCCGCCATCGACGTAGAAGGTCCCGTGCGAAACCATCATCATCGAGCCGATGTCGGTGTCCACGACCACGTCGGCCTTGAAGTCGCCGGCCTGGCCGCGGTACCAGTCCAGTTCGGCCTCGACCGCTTCGACGACCTCGTCGATGCCGGCGTCAGCGACCAGCGGCACCCCGTGGGGCACGCTCGCGAGGATCTCGTCGGCCAGCGCGCGCAGGCCGGCATCGACACCCCCGAACAGATCGAGGCTGGCGTTGACGAAGCCCTCCGTGCCGCGCAGGCGCACCAGTTGCAGGTGCCGCTCCAGCTCGCGCTGCTTCTCGCTGAGCAGGCCCGACAGCAAGGGCGACTCGATGTCGTCCAGGGGCAGCGCGTCCAGGCGCGCACGCGCCTCGTCGAGGTCGATCTCCAGGTCGATGTAGCGCAGCGGCGGCGCCTGGCGGAAACCGCTGGCCTCGAAGGCCTGCCAGGCCCCATCGTTGTCGATCGGCGAGAGCGCCAGCAGCCAGTCGATCTGGCGGTCGAGCTCGACCAGGGCGGCGTCGATCCGCGCGGCCACGGGGGGCAGCGCGCGCGCCGGCGCGTGCATCGCGCTCACCGGCATGCGTGGAACTCCCCGCGGACGGCGTCGACCGCGGCCGCCAGTCCACGGCGCAGGTCGTCGAGCACCGCGATGTCGGCGCGGGCGGTCCACTCGTCCATGTAGAACTTCTTGTACTCGAGCGACACCGCGCAGACCTTGTCGCCATAGGTGGCGTGGAGCCACTCGGGGAAATGCCCGCCGCCGTCGTAGCGCACGTTCTCGCGCACGTCGAGCGCGCGCCCCGCGGCCGGATGTTCGCGCAGCACCTCCACCAGGCGCTCCACGGCGTGGCCCCAGCGGCTGCGGTCGAGGGTGGTGGCGCCCACGTCGATGTCGGGGTTGCCGCCCGCCGGTGCCGGCGCCACGGCGGCGCCGTCCCGGCGGTGGTTGTAGCTGTGGATGTCGAGCAGGAGCACGCAGCCCCAGCGCGCGATCAGCCGCTCCATCAGTTCGGTCATCATCGCGTAGAAGCGATCGTGCGCCGCGAGCGAGGTCGCCAGTTCGCCCGGAGGCAACGGGCCCTTCCAGACCTTCAGGCCCCAGGTATCGGCCGGATCGGTCGACAGGGCCAGGTCCCGCGGCCGGTTGAGGTCGATCTGGAAGCGCGAGGCACGTACCCGCAGCCGGACGTCGCCGACCTCGACCAGCGCACCGGTCAGCGGGTCTTCCTCGCGCCGGCGGCCGGGCTCGTCGACGGCGAGGTGGCGCGCGAGCGACGGGCGCATGGCATGGCCATCGTGGATCGCCGTGGCGACGATGGGCCCCTCGTCCAGGACCAGGTCCCAGTCGTCGTCGGGCGCGTCGAGGACGAGACGCTCGGCCACGGAGAAGAACGGGGTGGGTGAAGCTGTGGCATCCATGCCCCGATGCTTCCACCGGGGGTATGAGGAGTCCGTGAGCAACTGAACGCCACGTTCAAGTTGCACGGTACGTCGCGGGTCGCGCCATCGCGGCGCGACCGCGATTCAGGGCCTATTTCAGTGCGACGCGCAGCCGTGCCGGTCGCGAGGCCGGCGACGAGAAGGCGACCGTGCCGCCCAGCGAAGTCGCGTCGGCGTAGCGCGGATCGGTGGTATCGATGACCAGCACCAGGCGCTCGCCCGCGCGGATTTCCGCGGCGGTGGCTTCCAGCGCGATATCCACCGGCGTGGCGACGCCCGGCGCCACGCCGCGCAGCGAATACGGCTTGTGGCTGAGCAGGTGACCGGTGCCCCAGCGATCCATGCGGTACAGGTAGGCGAACAGGCTTACCGACGCCTGGCTGGGCGTGACCGTGATGCGCAGCGCCGGCGAGCCCACCAGCGTGCGCGTCGCCGGCATTGCCGGCCCCACCCATACCGCCGCGCCCACCCGCGACACCAGCGGGATCGAGGCGGTCGCCGGCAGGCCCAGCCCCTGCAGGAGGCCCGACACCAGTACCACGCCCGAGTCGGCGAGGGTGGGCAGTCCGGTGCCGATGCGGTGCGTCCAGCCGCTGCTCGGCGTGCCGGTCAGGCCGCCGGTGGGCACGAAACCGCCCGGCCGCGAGAGGCCGTAGTCGGTCGCGTCGGCCTGCACCGCGTCCCAGTCGCCGAAGGCCTGCCAGTCGCCGGAAAGGCTGGCCATGCGCACCTGCGGCTCGGCCGGCACGCCGTTGTCGCGCCCGCGCAGGTGGTGGTCGAACCAGCGCGTCGCGGCGTCGTAGACCTCGTTGGGCAGGCCCAGCGCGCCGGGCAGCTCGGCGGTGGCGTGGTCGCCCTGGCCGAGGATCAGCTGACGGGGGCCGGTCAGCCCGTTGAAGAAGTCCACCAGCGGATTGGGCGGGAACAGGCCATCGTTGAACGCGTTGCCCAGCAGGACCGCCGTGCCGTTGAGGTTGATCCGCGCCAGCTCGCTGCGCGCACCGCGTTCGGGCGCGACCGGCAGCACGCCCTGCACCGCGCCGTCGTAGTCGCCCAGCAGCACGCGTGCGGTGATCGCCGTCAGCTCGGGGCCGGGCCGGCCGGTGAGCGCGCCCGCCGCCACCAGCAGGCCCACGCCCTGCTGGCTGACCGTGCGGTTGGCATACAGCGACGCCTCCAGGTCGGACCAGCCGCTCAGCGCCGCCACCGCCTTGATGCGCGGATCTCGGCCGGCCGCGAGCAGGCTGGTGCCGGCGCCGTAGGAGATGCCCGAGGCGCCGATCGCCGCCGGGTCCGCCGGCGTGTTCGCCAGCGCCCAGTCGATCACCGCGCTGACGTCCTCCACCGTCGCCGGCCCGGCGATGTCGATGCGCCCGGCCGAGTCCCAGAAGCCGCGCGAGGTGTAGCTGACCACCACGTAGCCATCGGCGGCCAGTTGGCGGGCGCGGCCCAGGTATTCCAGGTTCGGCAGCGCCCAGCTGGCCGGCATGACCAGCAGCGGGAAGGGCCCCTCGCCCTCGGGCACCAGCACCAATGCGCCCAGCGCGGTGCCGTCGAAGCTCTGGATGCTGGCATAGCGCTTGCTGAAGTCGCCGGCCGCGGCCAGCGCCGAGGCGCACAGCAGCACGACGGCGCATGCGAGACGAATTGCGTTCCTGCCCATGGATCGACCCTCCCAAATGTCCGATATCCCGGTGGTCCCGCCCCCTCGGCGACCATACGCTGACGCATTGACGCGTCGACGAGGACCGTACCAGCGGGTACGGACGCGATCACGCTGCAATGCCGCATGCACCCGCGGCGGCGCTGCCGACGCTCAGTCGCGCTCGCGGGCCGGGTCGGGCGTGGGGTCGGGGTCGGGGTCGAAGTGGACATAGCCCCGTCGCGGCGGGACCCATTCGGGGCCGTCCTGGTCGAGTCCGGCGTCGATCACCCGGACCCGTTCGCCGACGCCGACCGTGCCGATCCGGCTGAGCGGGACCGCCAAGGCGAGCGACAGTTCGCCGAGCGCGTCGCGCAGCGCCGTGGGCGCGGTGAAGCACAGTTCGTAGTCGTCGCCGCCGCCCAGTTGCAGCGCGCGACGCAGGTCGGCCTCCACGGTCTCCGACAGCGCGGGCGAACACGGCAGGGCGCCGGCCCACACGCGCATGCCGACGCCACTGGCCTCGCAGACATGGTCCAGGTCGGCCAACAGGCCGTCGGAGACATCGATCGCAGCATGGACCCGGCCGGCCAGCGCGCGGCCCAGGGCCACCCGCGGCGTCGGCCTGTCCAGGCGATCGCGCAGCCCGCGCACCGCCGCCCGTGTGCGTTCGTCGTCCTCCGCCGGCTCGCCCGGGGCGAGTGCGAAACGCAGGCCGGCGGCCGCATCGCCGAGGCTGCCCGAGATCCAGACGTCGTCGCCGACGCATGCCGCCGATCGGCGCAGTGCCGCAGCGGGCGTCACCCAGCCGTGGGCGGTCACGCAGACCGACAGCGGCCCGCGCGTGGTGTCGCCGCCGACCAGGGCCACGCCGTGCGCCGCCGCCAGCGCGAGGAAGCCGTCGAGGAAGCCGTCGAGCCAGGGCCCGTCGCGTTCGGGCAGGGACAGCGAAAGGGTGCACCACGCGGGCTCGGCGCCCATCGCGGCGAGGTCGGACAGGTTGACCGCCAGCGCTTTCCAGCCGATGTCGGCCGGCGCGGTATCGAGCGGAAAGTGGATGCCGGCGTTGAGCGTGTCCATCGCCACCACCAGTTGGCGACCCGGCGCGGCATCGAGGATCGCGGCATCGTCGCCAATACCCAGCACCACGTCGTCGCGCCCCGCGGCGCGTTGTCGGATGCGCCTGATCAGGTCGAACTCGGTCGGGTCGGGCGGCGCGTCGTGCATGCGGCGTTTCCGGGAGGGCCGCGCCATCGGGCGCGGCACGGGACCGGCGGGCCTCAGCCGCCGCGCGGCGCGTTCACCTCGACCGCGCGCCACTCGGCGGCCGCGTGGTCGAGCACGCCATTGACGTAGGTGTGGCCGTGTTCGGTGCCGAATTTCTTGACGCTCTCGATCGCCTCGTTGATGACCACCCGGTAAGGCACGTCGGGACGGTGGCGCAACTCGTACGCGGCGATGCGCAGCCCGGCGCGCTCGATCGGATCGACCTCCTCGACGCTGCGGTCGAGGAAGGGCAGCAGCGCGGCGTCGATGTCCTTGCGGTGCGCGTCGACGCCGATCACCAGGTCCTCGAAGTAGGCCAGGTCGGCGTGCTCGCGCGCCTGCTCGTGGGCGAACTGCGCCAGCACCTCGCGCACCGGTGCGCCGGACAGCTGCCAGGCGTAGACCGCCTGCAGCGCGCGCCGGCGGGCGCGGGTCCTCGCGACCGGGTCGATGCCATCGGCCCGGCGGCGGCTCACGATGCCACCTCATGCAACACGTCGGCGGGCACGTCGAAGCCGGCGGGCAACTGCGACAGCAGGTGCGCCATCTCGATCGCGACCAGCGCCGCCTCCTCGCCCTTGTTGCCGTGGCTGCCGCCGGCGCGGGCCTCGGCATCCTCGAAGCGGTCGACCGCCAGCACGCCGTTGGCGACCGGCACGCCGTAGTCCAGCGAGACCCGCATCAGCGCGTCCGAGCAGCCGTCGGCGACCTGTTCGTAATGACGCGTGTCGCCACGGACTACGCAGCCCAGGGCCACGATCGCGGCATGGCCGCCGGCCGCGCCGAGGCGCTCGGCGGTGACCGCGATCTCCCAGGCGCCGGGCACGCGGATGACGTCCACCGCGTCCTCGGAGACGCCGTTGTCGGTGAAGGTCTTGCGCGCACCGGCCACCAGGGTGTCGGTGATGCGCGGATTCCAGCGGCTGGCGATGATCGCGTAGCGCGCGCCCTGGGGGCTGCGCAGGTCGCCTTCGATATGGGACATGGGCGGTTTCGTGTCGTGTTCGTCTAAGGATGTCAGTTTAGCGGCTAGTTCATGACAAGCGGTGACGGCGTCGCGACGCCGGTTCAGGGCTCGACGTACTCCACCACCTCCAGGCCGAATCCGGCCAGGCCGATCTGCTTGCGCGGCGTGCCCAGCACCCGCAGCTTGCCCAGACCCAGGTCGGCCAGGATCTGCCCGCCGGCGCCATTGCGCCGCCATTCGCCCAGGGCCTGGCCGCGCCCGCCGGAGGGCTCCGGCGACCCGCCGTCCGCCCCGCCCTGCGCCGGGCCGGACTGGATCCGGCGCAGCAGCGCGTCGGGGCTGGCGCTGTCGCCGAGCAGGACCAGCGCCCCGCGCTCCTCGGCCGCAATGGCGGCGAGGACGTCGCCGACCGCCGGGCCGAAGTCGGGGCGCCGCCAGTGCAGCGCATCCGACAGCGGGTTCTGGACGTGGACCCGGACCAGGGTTGGGATGGAAGCGACCGCCTCGCCGCGCAGCAACGCGAAGTGCAGGCCGTGGTTGAGGCGATCGCGGTAGGTGACCAGCTGGAACTCGCCGTGCTCGGTCTCGATCGGACGGGCGTCGACGCGCTCGACCGTGTGTTCGGTGTCGAGGCGGTAACGGATCAGGGCCTCGATCGAGCCCATCTTCAGGCCGTGTTCGGCGGCGAACACTTCCAGCTGGGGCCGGCGGGCCATGCTGCCGTCGGCATTGAGGATTTCCACCAGCACGCCCGCGGGCTCGAGCCCGGCCATCATCGCCAGGTCGGCGGCGGCTTCGGTGTGCCCGGCGCGGTTGAGCACCCCGCCCGGCTGTGCCTGCAGCGGGAAGATGTGGCCGGGCTGGTGCAGGTCGCTGGGCTTCGCGTCGGGGCGCACTGCGGTACGCACGGTGTGCGCGCGGTCGTAGGCGCTGATGCCGGTGGTCACGCCCTCGGCGGCCTCGATGCTGACGGTGAAGTTGGTGTGGTGCTGCGAGGTGTTGTCGCGGACCATCGGCGGCAGGCCCAGTTGGGCGCAGCGCTCGCGCGTCAGCGACAGGCAGACCAGGCCGCGTGCGTGGGTGACCATGAAATTGACGTCGGAGGGCTTGACCAGCTCGGCGGCCATGATCAGGTCGCCCTCGTTCTCGCGGTCCTCGTCGTCGACGATCACGACCATGCGGCCGTTGCGGATCTCCTCGAGCAGTTCGGGGATGGGGGCGAAACTCATGGCTGCGACTCCGGCTGCACGCGCCCGGCCAGCAGGCGCTCGACATAACGCGCGACCAGGTCGATCTCGAGGTTGACCGCATTGCCGACGCGGGCATGGGCGAAGGCGGTATGGGCGACGGTATGGGGCACGAGCGCGACCTCGAAGCCCTCCGCGTCGACCGCGTTGACGGTCAGGCTGACCCCGTCGACGCAGATCGAACCTTTCCGGGCCACGTATCGCAACAGGTCGGCGGGCGCGGCGAAACGCCAGCGCTGGGCGCGCGCGTCCTCGCTGATCGCCAGCACCTGGCCCAGGCCGTCGACGTGGCCGCTGACCAGGTGGCCGCCCAGGCGGTCGGTGGGACGCATCGCGCGTTCCAGGTTGACCACCGCGCCGGGTTCGAGGTGGCCCAGGGTGGTCAGGGCCAGCGTCTCGTTGGAGGCGTCGGCGGCGAAGGACCCCGCGTCGAACGCGACCACGGTCAGGCAGACGCCGTTGACGGCGATGCTCTCGCCCATCCGCACGCCTTCGAACGGCAGGCTGCCGACCTCCAGGTGCAGGCGGACGTCGCCGCCCAGGGGTTCGATGGCGGCGACCCGGCCGAGGCCTTCGATGATGCCGGTGAACATCAGCATGCCTCCCGTGGGAACGAGGGGCGGGCAGGCGCGCCGGGGCGCCCGGGGACGGCCGGGGCCGCGCTTGCGATCGTAGGCAGAGGATTCTGCATGTGTAGGTTTCCCGCATGGATGAGCGAAAAACGCCACAAGGCATGAGGCACGCCCGTCCCGCGGCCAGGCCGTGGGAGCGTGCGTTGCCGTCTTCTTCCATCCGGACTGTGGGCCGCCCCCGGTGCGCGGGGAAGGCCTGACCGTCGGCTCCGGCATTGGACCGGATCTGCTGACCCTCCCGCCCGGCCCTTTCAGGCCCTGCCGGAGGCGCTCGCGGGCTCGCCCGGACGCGGCGTGACCGCCTGCCCGTGCCTACCGCCGGTGGGGAATTCCACCCCGCCCTGAAGACGTCGTGTCAGTGTGCCGTCCGGGCCCAAGGGGCCTGGCCGGCGCGGCAATTCTAGCATCCGGGCCCCACGCGCCGCGGCCCCTGGCGCGATGCAGCGTTCCAGCGCGCGCGACGGGCCCGGTCAGGCCGGTTTGCGGCGCAGGTGCAGGAACAGGGGCCACTGGACCTGCCGCAGGTCGGAGGGATCTCCCCAGGCCGCCGCGAGCGCGGGCGCGTGGCGGGCGACCGGGTCGTCGCCGGTCGCCTGCAGGCAACGCGCACTGGCCGAGCTGCTGCCCAGGTAACGCAGGAAGCGCTGCAGGCTCCATTCGGCCTCCAGCCAGCCGCCCTCCGCGGGCAGGGCCGGGAACGGCCAGTCGTAGTCCGAATAACCAGCGTCGACCTCGACGCGTTCGGGCGGCCAGTACGGCGCGATCTGGCGGCGATAGTCCGCCACGGCGTCGACCATGCCTTCCGGCGGCAGGAAGTCGCCATAGCCCCAGGCCGCCAGCACCCCGCCGGGCACCAGCACGCGGCGGCATTCGGCGAAGAAGCGGGGCCGGTCGAACCAGTGCAGGGCCTGCGCCACCGCCACCAGCCCAACGCTGCCATCGGCCAGCGCCGTCGACTCCCCCGGCTCGACCGCGAGCGTCACGCGGCCCCCGGCGGGCACCGCGGCCGCCCAGTGGCGCGCCAGCTGCTCCGCACTGGGGTCGGTGGCGTGTACCTGTGCGAAGCGCGCTGCCAGCCCGCGCGTGGCCTGGCCGCTGCCGCAACCGGCCTCCCAGACGTGGGCGGTCGCCGGGACCACCGCGGCGAGCGCATCGAACAGGCTGTCGGGGTAGTCCGGCCGGGCCGCCGCGTAGTGGCCGGCGACCCCGGAGAAGTGGTCCTTGAAACCGCCGCTGCCCATGCCACCCCGCCCTATCCGGCCCGCGGCCGCAGCAGCAGGCGGGTGTCGTCGCCGATACGGCGGGCATCCACCTGGGTGAGCTCCAGGCGTTCGGCCATGCTGGCAATGTCCAGGTCGGCGAACAGCGGCCGCGCGCGCGCGCCCAGCAGGACGGGCGCAACGTACAGCAGCAGTTCGTCGGCGAGCCCGGCCCCGAGCAGCGCACCGGCCAGGGTGGCGCCGGCCTCGACGTGCACCTCGTTGGCCTGGTGGTCGCGGGCCAGTTGCGCCAGCACGGCCTCCAGGTCGAAGCGGCCGCCCTTCACCGGCGCCGGGGCGACCTGCGCGTCCAGTTGCCGTGGCGGCTTCACGTCCGGGGCATGGACGTACAGCGTCGGCGCGTCGCCTTCGCGTACCCGGCCTCGCGCCACGGTCGCCAGCCCGGGGTCGAGCACGACGCGCAGGGGCGCCACGAAGGGGGTGTCGTCGCCCAGCCGGGCGGTCAGCATGGGATCGTCGGCCAGCACCGTCCCGGCCCCGGTCAGGATCACGCTGGCGCGCGCGCGCCAGCGCTGCACGTCGAGGCGGGAGGCTTCGCCTGTGATCCACTTCGACTCGCCGTTGGCCAGGGCGGTGCGTCCGTCCAGGCTGGTGGCCAGCTTGACGCGGACCCAGGGCCGGCCGCGCTCGATGCGCGACAGGAACCCACGGTTGAGGTGGCGCGCCTCGGCCTCCATCAGGCCATCGACGACCTCGATCCCGGCCTCGCGCAGGGCCTCGAAGCCGCGACCGGAGACGTCCGGGAACGGGTCGCGCATCGCCGCGACCACGCGCGCGACGCCCGCCTCCACCAGGGCCCGGCTGCAGGGGCCGGTGCGCCCGGTGTGGGCGCACGGCTCCAGGGTCACGTAGGCGGTCGCGCCACGCGCGCGCGCGCCGGCCGCGGCCAACGCGTTGACCTCGGCATGGGGACCGCCGGCACGCTCGTGCCAGCCCTCGCCGACCACGGTGTCGCCGTCGACCAGCACGCAGCCGACCATCGGGTTGGGCTTGGTGGTGAATGCGCCGCGTTCGGCCAGCCGCAACGCGCGGCTCATCATCAGGTGGTCCTGGGCGGTGAAAACCGGTCCGCTCATGCTCGGTGTCGTCCTCGTGGCTGTCGGAAGAAAAGACCCGGCCCGCGCCCCACGGAGCGGCTCACCGGGGCTTGCGTCGCCGCGTCGCCGCCAGGGCCTCGTCCAGCAGGGGCAGCTGGCCCTCGGCGGAGTTGTCGCTCTCCAGCCGGTCGAGCTCTTCGCGGAAATCGGCCACGTCCTCGAAGGCCCGGTAGACCGAGGCGAAGCGCACGTAGGCGACGTGGTCGAGCTTGCGCAGCTCGGCCATCACGAACTCGCCCACCCGCATCGAGCCGAGCTCGCGCTCGGCGGTCATGCGCAACTGGTGCACGACCGCCCGCACCGCCGCCTCGATCTGCTCCTCGGACACCGGCCGTTTCTGCAGCGCGCGGTCGAAGCCTGCCCGCAGCTTGCGTGCGTCGAAGGCTTCGCGCCGGCCATCGCTCTTGATGATGACCGGCAGCTTCAGCTCGATCGTCTCCAGCGTGGAGAAACGCTCGCCGCAGGCCTCGCAGACGCGACGACGGCGGATCGTCGCGCCGTCGTCGGACACCCGCGAGTCGATCACGCGGGTGTCGGTGTGCTGGCAGAAGGGGCAGTGCATGCGTGGTGATTGGGCGATTCGTGATTCGTGATTGCCGGGACCGGACGGGGGGACGGGCTCACGCCCATCACCCTTCACTTATCACGAATCACCGGCCCTCAGCCATACACCGGGAAGCGACGGCACTGCGCGGTGACCTTGTCGCGCACCGCGGCGATCACGCCCTCGTCCTCGGGGGCGTCGAGCACGTCGCAGATCCAGTGGGCCAGTTCCACGCAGTCGGCTTCCTGGTAGCCGCGGGTGGTGACCGCGGGGGTGCCGATGCGCAGGCCGGAGGTGACGAAGGGCTTCTGCGGGTCGTTGGGCACCGCGTTCTTGTTGACGGTGATGTGGGCCTTGCCCAGCGCGGCCTCGGCGGTCTTGCCGGTCACGCCCTTGCCGATCATGTCGATCAGCATGAGGTGGTTCTCGGTGCCGCCGGAGACGATCTTGTAGCCCCGCTCGATGATGACGCCGGCCATTGCCTGCGCGTTCTTCACCACCTGCGCCTGGTAGGCCTTGAACGCCGGGTCCAGGGCTTCCTTGAAGGCGACCGCCTTGGCGGCGATGACGTGCATCAGCGGGCCGCCCTGGATGCCCGGGAAGACGATGCTCTGCAGCTTCTTGACCAGCTCCTCGGACGGATCCCTGGCCACGATGATGCCGCCGCGCGGGCCGCGCAGGGTCTTGTGGGTGGTCGAGGTCACCACGTGCGCGTGCGGCAGCGGGTTCGGGTAGACCCCGGCGGCGACCAGGCCGGCGACATGCGCCATGTCCACGAACAGCAGCGCGCCGACCTTGTCGGCGATCGCGCGGAAGCGGGCCCAGTCGATCTTCTGCGAATAGGCCGAGAAGCCGCCCACGACCATCTTCGGCTTGTGCTCCAGCGCCAGGCGCTCGACTTCGTCGTAGTCGATCAGGCCGTTGTCGTCGACGCCGTACTGGACGGCGTTGAACAGCTTGCCGCTGATGTTCACCTTGGCGCCGTGGGTGAGGTGGCCACCGTGGGCAAGCGACATGCCCAGGATGGTGTCGCCGGGCTGCAGCAGCGCCAGGTACACGGCCTGGTTGGCCTGGCTGCCCGAATGCGGCTGTACGTTGGCGTACATGTTTTCCGTGGAGCCTTCACCGAACAGCGCCTTCAGGCGGTCGATCGCCAGCTGTTCGGCGACGTCCACGTACTCGCAGCCGCCGTAATAGCGCTTGCCCGGGTAGCCCTCGGCGTACTTGTTGGTCAGCACGCTGCCCTGCGCTTCCATCACCATCGGACTGGCGTAGTTCTCGCTGGCGATCAGCTCGACGTGGTCTTCCTGGCGCCGCGCCTCGTCGGCGATCGCCTGGGCGAGTTCGGGGTCAAATCCTTCGATACGGGCATCGCGCGGGAACATTGCTACTCCGGTCATGGACGGGGTGGGAGGGGACTTCGGAGTCTACGCCAAAGTTGAACGGCAGCGCGGCCCCGGGGCCCGCCCCGCTGGCGCGGGCGGGGGGCTTGCGGGATAATCGGCGGTCATCTGACCGAATCACCGCGGCCCTGCGCGAGCAGCCGGCCGCCGTCCGCACGCGGAGCCCAGAACCCCCATGTCGCAATACATCTACACCATGAACGGCGTCAGCAAGACCGTGCCGCCGAAGCGCCAGATCATCAAGGACATCTCCCTGTCCTTCTTCCCCGGCGCGAAGATCGGCCTGCTGGGCCTCAACGGCGCCGGCAAGTCGACGGTGCTCAGGATCATGGCCGGGGTGGACACCGACTTCAGCGGCGAAGCCCGCCCGCAGCCCGGCACCAAGGTCGGCTACCTGGCCCAGGAACCGGAGCTCGACCCGGCCAAGACCGTCCGCGAGGCGGTCGAGGAAGGCGTGGGCGAGGTCCTGCAGGCCCAGGCCGCGCTGGACAAGGTCTACGACGCCTACGCCGAGGAAGGCGCGGACTTCGACGCGCTGGCCAAGGAGCAGGAGCGCCTGGAGGCGATCCTCGCCTCGGGCGACGCGCACCTGCTCGAGCAGCAGCTCGAAGTCGCCGCCGATGCCCTGCGCCTGCCGCCCTGGGACGCGGTGATCGGCAACCTGTCCGGCGGCGAGAAGCGCCGCGTCGCGCTGTGCCGCCTGCTGCTGCAGAAGCCGGACATGCTGCTGCTCGACGAGCCGACCAACCACCTCGACGCCGAGTCGGTCGAGTGGCTGGAGCAGTTCCTGGCGCGCTACACCGGTACCGTCGTGGCGGTCACCCATGACCGCTACTTCCTCGACAACGCCGCCGAGTGGATCCTCGAGCTCGATCGCGGCCGCGGCATTCCGTGGAAGGGCAACTACACCGAGTGGCTGGTGCAGAAGGAAGCCCGCCTGAAGCAGGAAGAGAACCAGGAGAAGGCCCGCCAGAAGGCGATCGCCAAGGAGCTGGAATGGTCGCGGCAGAATGCCAAGGGCGGCCGCAGCAAGGGCAAGGCGCGCCTGGGTCGCCTGGAGGAGCTGCAGTCGGTCGACTACCAGAAGCGCAACGAGACCAACGAGATCTTCATCCCGCCGGGCGAGCGCCTGGGCAACTCGGTGATCGAGTTCAAGAACGTCAGCAAGAAGTTCGGCGAGCGCCTGCTGATCGACGACCTGAGCTTCATCGTGCCGCCGGGCGCGATCGTCGGCATCATCGGCCCCAACGGCGCCGGCAAGTCGACGCTGTTCAAGATGATCACCGGCCAGGAAAAGCCCGACTCCGGCGAGATCGTGACCGGCCCGACCGTGCAGCTGGCCTACGTGGACCAGAGCCGCGACAAGCTGGAAGGCAACCACAACGTCTTCCAGGAAGTCTCCGGCGGCCTCGACATCCTCAACATCAATGGCATCGAGATCCAGTCGCGCGCGTACATCGGCCGCTTCAACTTCAAGGGCCAGGACCAGCAGAAACTGGTGGGTACGCTATCGGGCGGCGAACGCGGCCGCCTGCACATGGCCAAGACCCTGCTCCAGGGCGGCAACGTGCTGCTGCTCGACGAACCCTCCAACGACCTCGACATCGAGACCCTGCGCGCGCTGGAGGATGCCCTGCTGGAGTTCCCGGGCAACACCTTCGTGATCAGCCACGACCGCTGGTTCCTGGACCGCATCGCCACGCACATCCTGGCGTTCGAGGGCGACTCGCACGTGGAGTTCTTCCAGGGCAATTACCGCGAGTACGAAGAGGACAAGAAGCGCCGCCTGGGCGACGACGCCGGCCCGCACCGCCTGCGCTTCAAGGCGCTGAAGTAAGCGCGGGGATCGACACGAGCCTCCGGCCCGCCACGGGCCGGCGGGCGGACGGAGGACGACGGCTTGACCATCGAACACCAGGACGACATCGACGGACTCCGGCGTGCCGGCGCCCTGGTATCGGGCATCCTCGCGCAGATGCGCGACGCCGCCGTGGCGGGCGCGGTGTCGCGCGACCTCGACGCGCTCGCCGCGACGCGCATGCAGGCGGCGGGCGCCCGTCCGGCGCCGGCGCTGACCTATGGCTTCCCGGGCACGACCTGCATCAGCATCGGCCGGGTGGCGGCCCACGGCATCCCCGATGGCACCGTTCTGCGCGAGGGCGACCTGGTCAACATCGACGTCTCGGCGGAGCTGGATGGCTACTTCGCCGATACCGGCGCCAGCTTCGTGGTCGGCACGCCGAGTCCTGGACAACAGCGGCTGCTCGATGCCGCCCGCGAGGCCCGCGACCGTGCCGTCGCGCAGTTGCGCGCCGGGAACCTGCTCAACGGCATCGGCCGCACGGTCGAGGCGGTGGCCGCGCGGCGTGGCTTCCGGGTGCTCCGCGACCTCGGCAGCCATGGCGTCGGCCGCGCCCTGCACGAGGCGCCCGGCACCATCCCGGGATACTACGATCCGCGCGACACGCGCCGCCTGCACGACGGCATGGTCATCACCGTCGAGCCCTTCCTCGCCACCCACAGCATCCGGACCATCGAGGCCGACGACGGCTGGTCGCTGGTCTGCCCGCGCGGCCATGCCGCGCAGTTCGAACACACCGTGATCGTCACGCGCGACGCACCGATCGTGGTGACCTGAGACCAGGAGCCTGGCGATGAGCTTCATGCATACCCTTCGCACCCGCTGGCAACAGGCCGACTCGCTGGTCTGCGTCGGCCTGGACCCGGAACCGTCGAAGTTCCCGGCGCGGTTCGCCGCCGACGACGATGCGGTGTTCCACTTCTGCCGCGACATCGTCGACGCCACCGCCGAATACGTGTGTTGCTTCAAGCCCCAGATCGCGCATTTCGCCGCGCTTGGCGCGGAAAGTGCCCTCACGCGCCTGATCGCGCACGTGCATGCGCGGCACCCGGGGATCCCCGTGATCCTGGACAGCAAGCGCGGCGACATCGGCAGCACCGCCCGGCACTACGCCGACGAAGCCTTCGTGCGCCACGCCGCCGATGCCGTCACCGTGAACCCCTACCTGGGCCGCGACTCGGTGCAACCCTTCCTCGACCATGCCGACAAGGGCGTGGTTGTCCTGTGCCGGACCTCCAACCCGGGTGCCGGCGACCTGCAGGACCTCATGGTCGACGGCCGCCCGCTGTACCAGCACGTGGCCGAGACCGTCGCGCGCGACTGGAACGGCCACGGCAACTGCGCCCTCGTGGTCGGCGCCACCTGGCCCGGACAGTTGCGCGACGTGCGCGCGATCGTCGGCGATGCCGTCCCGTTCCTGGTCCCCGGCGTCGGTGCCCAGGGCGGCGACGCCGCGGCGGTGGTCAAGAACGCACGCAACGCCGAAGGCACCGGCCTGATCGTCAGCAGCTCGCGCGCGGTGCTGTATGCCTCCAAGGGCGACGACTACGCCGAAGCGGCCGCCCGGGCCGCCCGGGACCTGCGCGACACCCTGAACGCGCACCGCGGATAGGCGCCCCGCGCCCTCGCGCGATCGCAGGCCGGGCCGGGCGAAACAATTGCCCCATGTCGCCGCAGGATGGGTCGAGCGAAACGAAACCCATCGTCCGCGCGCGCCGGCGCGATGCGGCGCACTCCCCGTCAACGGCCACACTGCCAACGGCCGGATCAGCCTTCGCAGGGTGCAATAAGCGAAGCGCATTGCACCAAGATGCTTCGGACCCGGTGGTGTCGCCCGCCGCGACGCCGTTTCAGCGCAGCAGCGCGCGCATCACGGCGACGGGGAAGCGCAGCCAGATCGTCGCGAACACGGCCGCGCGCATCGCCAGGCCGCGGCGCGGTGCCTCGAAGGTCCTGAAGTAGCGCCACAGGCCCCGGTGCTTGTGCCACTCGACGAAGACCGGCCGGCTGCGGCTGGACACGCCTCGCACGTGGACGACGCGCACGCGGTTGGCCACGGCCAGGGTGGCGCCGGCCCCGCGCGCGCGACGGCACAGGTCCAGGTCCTCGGCGTGCAGGCGGTAGCGCTCGTCGAAGCCGCCGATGCGTTCGAACAACGACCGCGGCATCAGCATCAGGGCGCCCGACACCACCTCCACCGGCTGAAGTTCGACGCTGTCGTCGGGTGCCAGGGCCATGGCGTGCGCCGTGCTGCGCAGGCCCTGGCCGCTGAGCAGGCCCCGCAGCATGGCGGCGAAATCCGGGTCGTGGCGGCGTGCGGCGGCATCGCGGATGCCCGCCTCGTCCACGAGGTCGGCACCCAGCAGGGGCTCATCCACGCTCGCGGCCAGCGCGCGCAGGCGCGCCAGGGCATCGGGTTCGGGCAGGCAGTCGGGATTGACGAAGGCCAGCCAGGGCTCGTGGCTGTCGGCGGCGCCCTGGTTGCACGCGACCGCGAAGCCTGGGTTGTCGGGATTGGCGATGAAGCGCACGCGCGGATCATGCAGCGCATGGCGCTGGAGGATGTCGACGGTGCCGTCGTCCGAGCCGTTGTCGACGACGCGGATCTCCACCACGCCATCGGCGCGGCGCAGGCGCTGCAGGCATTCGTCGATGGTTTCGAGGCTGCGGTAGGTCACCACCACCGCCGCGATCCCGGCCTCGGGCGACGCTGCGCTCATGCCGCGCCGCTCCCATTCGCCCCGCCCGCCGGTGGTGCCTCGTGGGCGTCCCAGAACAGGTCGCGCTGGGGGTCGGGCGGGCCGAGTTCGGCGAGCAGGGCCTCGAGCCGGGCGCGCGGTCCGCGCAGGGGATCGTGCATGAGGAAGTTGGCCAGCCGCGCATGCCAGCCCGGCCAGCGCACCGCGAGGCGTTCCATGTCGCCGTCGAAGGCCAGGCCCTCGCGTTCGCGCAGGACGAAGGCCTGGTCGCACAGGACGTTGCGCCAGCCCAGCCCGGCCAGGCGGAGCGAGAGGTCGATCAGGGCCGCGTACCAGGCCCCGTAGCTGCTGGTGTCGAGCCCGCCGGCGCGGCTGCGCGCACTGCCGCGCAGGAGGACCGCGTGGGCGATCGCCGCCGGCAGCTCCGGGCACAGCGCGGGCATGGCCGCGGCGGCCCGCGACAGGCGGGCGGGCTCGTGTTGCAGCGGGTTGATCTCGCCGATGCGCGGCCAGGCCGCGGCTTCGCCTGCGTTGCACCAGGGCGTGGCGGTGGCCACCGCGCCGTCCGCGTGCAGGCAGGCCTGCATGCGGGGCAGCCAACCCGCCGTGGGACGCACGTCCGCGGCGAGCACGACCACGTCGGCATCGCCGCAGGCGGCCAGGACCTCGTCCAGGTGCGCGACCTCGCCGATGCTGCGCTGGCGCCGCGTGTAGTCGGCCTGCAGGGCGGTGCCGGCCATCCAGCGCTCGATCACCGCATACCCCCGCGGTCCGACCTGGGCGTCGTCTGCAAGCCACACCCGCGTATCGGCGGGCGTATGCGCCTCGAGTGCGCCGAGGCAGGCATCGAGCGCGACGTCGTCGGCCCCGACGGGCACGACGACGATGGGCGACTCAGCCATGTTCGGGTCCGCGGCGACGGACGGGGCGGTCGGGCATCAGTGCTTGGGCGTGCGGTTGAGCGGCTCCAGCGCTCGGAAACGGCGTCCATATTCGTCGGTCAGGCTACGGGCTTCCTGCGGATTGCGCACGATCTTCGGCGTGATCAGGATGATCGTCTCCTCGCGCCCCGAGCTGGAGGTCTGCCGGCCGAACAGGCCGCCGATGATCGGTATCCGGCTCAGGCCCGGAAGGCCGCTGGAGCCGCGCTGGGTGCCTTCGCTGATCAGGCCCGCCAGCAGCACGGTGTCGCCGCTCTGCACGGCCGCCTGGGTCTTCAGCTTGCGGGTGTCGATGCGCACGTTGCCGTTGTCGTCGGGGGTGTCGCCCGGCGCGCTGATCTCCTGGACGATGTCGAGGAACACCATGCCGTCCTTGGTGATCCGCGGACGGACCTTGAGGATGGTGCCGGTTTCCAGGTACTGGACCTGGCTGATGGTGTCGCCCACGCCGACATTCGGATTGACCGTGACCGACGAGATCGGGATGCGCGCGCCGACGTTGAAGGTCGCTTCGGTGTTGTTGCGCACGAACAGCGACGGCGACTGCAGCATCTGCACGTCGGTGATCTGGTCGAGGGCGGAAATCACCGCCGCCGCGTTGCGGCCGAGGAAGGTCCATGCCAGGCCGGCCGGATTGCCGCTGCCGCCGGCCGCCGACTGCACGCTGCCAGCCAGGGTGCTCCAGGTGTCGCGACCCACCGCATTCGGCAGCCCCGCATCGGTGACCGCGCGCTCGAAGTACCAGTTGACGCCGTAACTCAGGTCGCCTGACAGCGTGACCGTCGCGATCTGCGCCTCGATGTGCACCTGCATGGGCATCACGTCGAGCCGCTCGATCACGTCCTTGATCGACTTCCAGGCCGCGGGCGAGCCGCGCACCAGCAGCGAGTTGGTCTCGGCCACCGCCGACACACCGACCTGCGCGCCCTCGACCTCGAGGGTGACGCTGCCGTTGCCGCCGCCCTGGCGCTGGTCCAGCGACATGCCGCCGATGTCACTGCCACCACCGCTGCCGCTGCCGCCGCCCTTGCCGCCGATGTTGGCGACGCTGCCGCTGTCGGTGGATTGCAGTTCCACCGGGTCCAGGCCCGGCATCAGCGACGGCGAGCCGCCGCTGCGGCCGCCGCCCCGGCTGCTGTTGCCGAAGACCTCGGACAGGCGCTCGGCCAGTTCGCCGGCGTCGATGTACTTGAGCTCGTAGGTGAACAGGCGCATGTCGCCGCCCGCGCTGTCGATGCGCTCGAGCCAGGCCTGGATGTCGTCCAGGTAATCGGCCTGCGGGGTGATCACCAGCACCGCATTGGCGCCGTCCAGCGGCATGAATCGGAACATGCCCGCCACCGGGGAGTTGCTCTGCTCGCCGAACACTTTTTCCAGGTCCGCGACCACGTCGCTGGCCTTGCCGGACTGGATCGGGAACACGCCCACCGACATGCCCGACAGCCAGTCGACGTCGAAGATCTGGATGGTGCGCAGGTAGTTCTCCAGCTCGGCGCGGGTGCCGGCGATGCTGATGACGTTGCGCGCCGGATCGGTGGAGACGATCGCGTTGGGGCGGGCGTATGGCTCCAGGACCTTCTTCATCTCCTCGGCCGAGATGTAGCGCAGCGGCACCGCGCGTACCTCGAAGCCGCGCGCCGACGTCGCGCTGCCGGTGCGCGGGGCGACGTTGCCCGGCACCGCCTGGTCGGCGGGGACGATGTTGTAGCGGCCGTCGGCGTAGACCATGCGGGCGTTGTTCCAGCCCAGCACCATTTCCAGCAGGCTCATCGCGTTGGCCGGGCTGACGGCCTTGGGCGTGGCCAGGGTCACCGTGCCCTGGACGCCCGGCGCGATGACGTAGTTCTGGCCGAGCATGTCGCCGAGGATCGCCTTGACGACCGCATGCAGCGACTCGCCTTCGAAATTGAACGTCGCCTCGCCCGTGGTGCCGCCGAGGTTGGGCGGCGGCGCCGCGGCCGCCGCCTGGTTGATGACCTGGCCGCTGCCGCGCCGGATCTGCGGCTTCGGGCCGCTCTCGGCGTCCTCCAGCGGCTCGGCCGCGACATCGGCCACGGTGCCGGGCGCGGCGGACTGCGGACCTGCCGTCTGCGCGCGCATGTCGCCTTCGCGGCTCATCCGCGGCACGGGCGACGACGCGCAGGCATTGAGCACGGCGACGATCGCCGTGGCGAGCAGCAGTTGCCGGGTCGCGCCGCGGACGCGCGCACCCACGGGCACGGCGCGGGTGGGGGCAGTGGACACGGCGACCGACGGGTCGCGAAGCTCGGGGGATGGATTCATTGCGGACACTCTACCGGCTCTCGGCGGGCGGGTTGGGTGGCGGGGACGACGGCGGATCCGGGGGCATCGGCTGTCGGGGCGGGGTCTGGCGGTTCTCGGACTGCTCGCGAAGCGCGGCGCGGCGCGCCTGGATGCGCTGCCTGATCGCTTCCATCTGCGACTCCGGCGTCATCGCCGGCTTGGCTTCGGCCTCGGGCTTTCCGCCATCGGCGTCGGCGACCTGGCCGGCGGGCGGATCGCGCGGCGGCTCGGGCAGGCCCGCCGGCGGCGTGCCGCCCGGCGGGTTCATCGCGGTGGGTGCGGTGCCGCCCTCGCCATCGAACACGCGCAGCTCCATGTTCCGCCGGCCCTCGGGGCCCTCGAACACCGCCGAGCGCGCCGCCAGCTCGACCAGGCGCCAGGCCGGATGCGACTCGGGTGCCTCGTCCAGCTTGACCCGGACCGACTCGCTGCCGTCGGCGGGCTGGATGATCGCCATCTTCAGCCGCGGGGTGATCAGCACGCTGGTCAGCACGTAGTCGAAGCTGCTGTCCTCGCCCTTGCCCTCGTCGTCATTGCGCAGGGTGAACGGGCGTGGCTTGCGGTCGCTGATGAAGAGCGGACGGGTGGATATCTCGGCGTACTGGTCCATCGGTCCCAGCGCGCGCGCGGTGGTCCGCGGCACCGGTGGCAGCGGCTGGCGCATGTCCTCGCCGGCTTCGATGGGCACCACCCGGCCACCCATGCCGACGATCGCGAGCAGGAAGGCGATCATCGCCCAGCCGGCGACGGCGCCCAGCAGCCAGGTCCGGGGTCCGGCGTTATCGAGGCGCATCGATGCCTCCCTTGCCGGCCGGCACCAGGTAGCCATAGAGATCGAAGGTCACGTCCTGTCCGCCTTCGCCGGTGTCGCCGCCGGTACCGGGGGCGAAATAGCGGCGCTGGACGAGGATGTTGAGGTTGCCGATGAACAGGCGCGGCGAGCCGCTTTCCAGCGCGTGCAGCACCGCCGCCGTCTCGCGGCTGCCGCAGCTCAGGCGCACCTGCACGGTGACCCGGGTGTAGGGCTCGCGGTTGCTGGGCTCCAGCGGCGACCGGTTGACGATGCCGCAGCTGCGGTTCCCGGGACTGGCATCGCTGACCACCCGTTCCAGCCGCTGAATGAGCGCGGCGGTCGCCAGCTCGGGATTGGACTCGGTCATGAAGCCCGGGTTGCTGGCCTGCAGCTCGGTCAGCTCGGCCAGGCGGGCGTCGACCTGCGGCTCCTGTTCGAGTTGCATCCGCAGGCGCAGCTCGCGCTGCTGCAGGGTCTCGATCCGCTGCTCGACCTCCATCATCGGCACCGTCCACCAGGGGTGGATGAGTACGAAATAGGCCAGCACGCACAGGCCGACCAGCAGGCCCAGCGCCAACCAGCGGTCGCGCTTATCCGGCGTCATCGACGGCCTCCTGCTTCGTCGGGGCCGGAGCCGGCGCCGGTACGGAGGGCGCGGCCGGCGATGGCGGCGGCGATGCGGCGCCCGCGGGCGGCGCGGTGTTGGCCAGCTCAGCGGTCAGCGTGAAGCGATCGCGGCCACTGGTGGGGTCCGGCTGCAGCGCGCCCGCCAGCGCGGGCGAACGCCAATAGGGCGCGCCCTGCAGGCGGCTGATCAGGGCGGGGGCCTCGCTGCTCAGTCCGATCAGCATCATGCGCTGGTCTTCCAGCGACAACTTCTCCAGATAGGTGTTGTCGGGCAGGCGACGGGTGAGTTCGTCGATGACCTCGACCGAGGTCGGGCGCTTGGCCCGGGTCGCATCCAGGAAGGCCTGGCCTTCGATCAACGAGACCAGTCGCTGGCGCTTTTCCGCCGCCTGGCGGCCGGCCGCGGCCTGATCGGCGATGCGGGCCTCGAAGGCCTCCGCGGCGGCACGCCGGTTCTGCAGGACTTGCCACAGCATCAGGCCGGTGGCGAGCACCGCGAGGGTCGCCAGGCCCCAGTTCCACACGCGCCAGGGATCGCGTTGCTGGCGACGCTGCTCCGGCGGCAGCAGATTGACGCCGATCGGTTGGCCATCCTCGCCAGCCACGTCGATGCCCGCCAGTCCGTCGGCCAGCGCGCCGAGCGCGGCCAGCTGGGGCGCCAGTGCGCTGCGCGGGACCACCACCAGCTCGACGTCCAGTTGGCCATCGCGTTCGCGGCGGCCGAGCAGGCGCGCGTCGTACGCGACGTCGGCAACATCGAACGGCGTCTGCCGGTCGACCTCGAAGCCCACCACGTCGCGCAGGCGATCGGCGGCGGCCGCGGGCAGGACGAGCCGGCGACGCAGGCAGCTCGAGGCCGGCAGCAGCAGCCAGCGAGGCAGCTCGGCCAGGCGGGGCGCGAGCAGCCGGCCCAGCGGGTCGGCGTCGCCGGCGATGGCGGGCGTCGCCACGACGACGGCGGGGTCGTGCGCGGGTATGCGGCCGAGTTCGCGCAGCGCGCCATCCTGGTCGCGGCCCAGGACGATCTCGCCGGCCACCGCCTGCAAGGTGAGCCGACCACGGCCCACGCCGAGCGCACGGCGCATGCCGGCGGGAAGCCAGGCCGCCAGGCCCCGGGCCCACCAGTCCAGAAAACGGCCCGCACCCGGCCACAGCCGGGCCCTGATCGGCCCAAGGCGGTCTCGCAATCCTGTCATCGCGGTGAAACTCCCTCCTCCCAGCGCAACACGGTGTAGGCCATGCCCGGCACGGCGCTCCCCCCTGCCCGGATCACCGCGCGCACCACCGTTTCGCGGCCATCCGTCAGCCGCGCGCGACTGTCGATACTATACGTTCCGCTCCTGCTGCCCACGAGCGACAGACCGTCGGGGGTGGTACCCACCGGCAGGCCGGTCACCGGGTCGAGCTGGCGGCGCTGTTCGATGATCGCTTCGCCGTCCATGCCCATCGCGGTCAATACCTGTGATGAAGCAAACGCAGCCTCCGGCCGCGCGAGGCCGCTGAAAACCGTGACGTGCGGCTCAATTCGTGCATAAATCTCCGGCGTGAAGCCCAGCACCTGCTCCAGCTCCGCGACGCTTTCGAACTCGCCGTCCTTGGCACCGTAGGGCCGCCCGGCGGAGGCGTAGTCCGGATCCTCGGCACCGCCGGCGACCTGGGTCAGGATATCCAGGTCGCGCCAGTCGATGATCGCCGCGGCAAGCTGCGCGGCCTCCTGCGGGTCGCTTCCCAGGACCTGCAGCAGGCGGGTGAGCAGGCCGGCATCGGCCTGGTTGAGATCGACCTTGCCGTTCTCGTCGACGATCTTCACCTCGACCTCGGCGCCACCGTACTGCCACGCATGGCCCTGGCCGTCGGGACGCCACTGGCGCTTGGGGTCGTTGAGGTCCACCCGCGTCATCGCGTACTCGATGCCGGCACGCGCCGCGTTCTCGGCAACCAGTCCACTCACCAGCACGCGGCCCTGCATCGCCTCGACCTTCGCTGCCAGGGCGAAGCCGCCCACCAGTGCGGTGAGCAGGGTGATCAGCCACAGCACCAGCAGCAGCGCGGCGCCGCGCGCGCGCGCCGGCTGCGGGTGACGGCCCGGCATCACAGCCCCCCCACGAACGCACCGCCGGCCAGGTTGCCGGCCTGCGGCAGCGACACCACCAGGGTCGGCCAGGGTCGGCCGTTGGCATCGACCAGGCTGACCTCGACCAGGAGCGGCAGTTGCTCGCTGGTGTCCCAGCGATCCAGCCAGGGCGTCAGCTCGCCGTTGCCGTCCAGCGCGCGGTAACGGAAACGGGCGTCGGCAAGCTCGCCGACCAGCAGCTCCGGCGGTCGCGGCTGCAGGTCTTCGTAAGCCTGCCCGGCCTGCACCACCTGCAGGTCCAGCACCACACGCTTGTCGTCGCCATTGCCTTCGATGCTGAAGGCGTGGAGGTAGGGGCCGCCCTGGCCCAGGTAGTCCGGCAGGTCGGCCACGAAGGCCATGCGGTCGGGTTGGCCGACGAAGCGCATCGGCAGGGTGGTCTGTTCGTCGACGCCGAACGCCACCGGACGCGCGGCGGCGATGCGTTTGCGCAGGAAGCCCAGCACCGCGCGTTCGCGCTCGCCGCGCTGGGCCATCGCCTCGCCGCGGTTCACGGTGCGGGTGGCCGCGGTCAGGGTGGCGAACGCCAGCGCCAGGCCGGCGGCGAGCAGCACGGTCGCCAGCAGCACCTCGATCAGGGTGAAGCCCGCGGCGCGGCGATGCGGGACGCGGCTCATGGCGCCTCCTCCAGTCCGCCCTGCACCAGGCGCAGGGTGCGCAGCCGCAGGTGCTCGCCCGAACCGCCCTCGCCCCACTCCACCGCAAGGGCGATCTCGTAAAGGCGGTTGCCGTTGTTGTTCACCGGCAACGGCGTGTCGGGCGGGACATCGGGATCTTCCCAGGGGGTGATTTCCATCGTCCAGCGGTAGCGGCCGTCCTCGAAGTCGCCGGCGTCCCGGCCCGCGCGAATCGGCGCGGCGATGCCCATCTGGTCGATCAGCGACTGCGCGTGCAACGCCGCGCGGCCGGCGTCGCCCGACCAGCGCACCTGGCGCGTCGCCCCGGAGAGGGTGCCCAGCAGGAGGCCCAGCGCCAGCGCCAGCAGGGCGAAGGCGACGATGACCTCGATCAGGGTATAGCCGCGCTGTCGGCGCGACGGGTGGCGCGGCGGATGCCTCATGGCTCGACCTCGGCGCGCCGCATGCGGATCTCGCCGGTCAGCCAGGCGATGTCGATGTGCCACGCCGCGTTGTCGACGCTGAGCGCCACCCGCCCACCGGTCGCCGCCCCGTCCTTGAAGAACATCACCGCGCCCAGCCCGTCGGCCGGCTGCGCCTGGCGCGCGCCGGTGAAGTGGATCGCCACGTCCCTGGGGATCTCGCCATGGCGGCCGTTGGGCGCTTCCCAGGTATGGGCGCGCGGATCGACCACGAAGCGCTGCGCTTCGCCGGTCGCCAGTGCCTGGGCACGCGTGTAGCGCAGTTGCGCGGCGACCTCCTTGGCCGCCGATCGCAGCTGCATGCCCTTGATGCCGCCGGTGAGCACCGACGCGGCCAGCAGGCTGGCGATCGCGAACAGGGCGACCACCAGCAGCATCTCGATCAACGAAACGCCATGCTGGCGGCCCGCCGACGCCGGGCGGGCCCGGGAGTGGCAGGCCATGCGCATCAGGGTGCGGTCGCTCGCGGCGCTTATTCGTAGCGCACGTCGCCGTCGACGCTGGTGCCGCCGGCCTTGCCGTCCTTGCCCAGGATCACCAGGTCGAAGGGACCGCTCTCGCCGGGGGTGCGGTACTCGACCGGGTGGCCCCACGGGTCGTTGAGTTCCTGCGCCTTGGCGTAGGGCCCCAGCCAGCCCGGGGCGTTGCCCGGATCGGTGACCAGCTCGTCCAGGCTGCCCGGCAGGCGGCCGGTATCCATCTGGAAGGACTCGACCTTCTGCGCCAGCGTGGTGACCTGGGACTTCGCCAGGTTGGCCTTGGCGCGGTCCGCGCCGCCCAGCACGCGGCTGCCGACGAAGGTCAGCACCGCGCCGATCAGCACGATGACGATGATGATCTCGATCAGGCTCATGCCGGCCTGTCGGGCCGGGGACGGGGAACGGGTCAGTGAACGTCGGTGGGTCATGGCAGCATCCTCGTGTTGTGCGTAAGTCGTTCGAAGTGGAGCGATGGATCAAGGCGTCGATGGCGGCGACCGGGCGTCAAGGACGGAATGGAACGCCCTTCGATGTGTACCGCACTTGGGACGTTCCCGCCGCCCCCGTCCGTCCGTCGCGTGACGAGCGTTCAGATTGTCATAACGCATCCGGGCCGCATCACCCGATGGCGTTGGTCAGGTCGTACAGCGGCGTCAGCACCGCCAGCACCACCATGCCCACGACCCCCGCCAGTACCACGGTCACCAGCGGCACCAGCGCGGCGAGCATGCGGTCCAGCGCCAGGGAGGTCTGGTGCTCGAATGTCTCGGCGGTCTTGACCAGCATGGTGTCGAGCGCGCCCGACTCCTCGCCGACCTGGATCATCTGCAGCGCCAGCCGCGGAAAGCGCTTGCCCTTGGAGAGCGCCACCGACAACGACACGCCGTTCTTGACGTCGGTCGCCGCTTTCTCGACGTCGTCGGCCAGGACCCGGTTGTTCATGACGTTGCGACCGATGCCCAGCGCGGCCATCAGCGGCACGCCGTTGCGCACCAGGGTCCCCAGGGTGCGCGCCAGTCGCGCGGTCTCGACCTTCGCCACCAGCGAACCGGCGAAGCGCCGGCGCAGCAGCCAGCCGTCCAGCGCCTCGCGGAACACCGGGTCGCGGCGCTTGCGGTCGAACCACCACAGCGCCAGCGCGGGCACCACCAGCAACACGATCCACCAGTCGCGCACGAACAGGCCGACGCCCAGCACGACCTGGGTGAACAGCGGCAGCTCGGCGTCGAGGTTCTCGTACATCTGCGCGAACTGCGGGACGACGTAGCCCAGCAGGAACAGCAGGCTCAGCCCGACCATCACCAGCAGGATGGCGGGATAGATCAGCGCGTTGATGACGCGGCCCTGCAGTGCGCGGCTGCGTTCGAGGTAGTCGGCCAGGCGCGCGAGGGTCTCCTGCATGCTGCCGCCGGCCTCTCCGGCACGCACCATGTTGATGTACAGGCGCGAGAAGGTGCCGTGCTGGCGCTCCAGGGCCGTCGACAGCGACGTGCCGCCGCGCACCGCGTCGCGCACGTCGGTGAGGGTGCGCTTGGCGGCCTCGTCCTCGGGCAGCTCCAGCAGGATGCTCAGTGCGCGGTCCAGGGGCTGGCCCGCGCCCAGCAGCGTGGACAGCTGCTGGGTGAACTGGACCAGACGCTCGCCCGAGAAGCTCCTGGGCTTGAGCAGGCCCTTGAACAGTGACCCGCCACCGCCCTCGCTCGCCGGTCGCGCTTCCACCGGCAGGTGTCCCTGTTCCTGCAGGCGCAGCGCGACCTCGTCGCGGCTGGCGGCTTCCATCTGCCCTTCCAGCATCTCGCCGCGCGCGTTGAGGGCTTTGTAGTTGAACAGGGGCATCAGACACGGTGCCGGGAATGGGGAATCGGGAATCGGGAGTGGCAAAAGCGCGGCTCAGGACACGTAGAACCGGCTCTGCCGGTTGCCCATTCCCGATTCCCCATTCCCGGCCAGTACTCACGCATCCTCGGTCACCCGCAGCACTTCCTCGATCGTCGTCTCGCCGGCCAGGGCCTTGGCGATGCCGTCCTCGTACATGGTGCGCATGCCCGACTCGCGGGCGATCTGCTCCAGCTCGCCCATGCCCGCATGGCGCATCACCGCGCGCCGAAGGGCGTCGTTCATGACCAGGAATTCCATGATCGTGGTGCGACCCGAGTAGCCGGTCGGCGACACCGCCGAAGGCCGCGGCCGGTACAGGTGGATCTCGCCCTCGGGCTGGTAGCGCCGCAGGTCGAACTTCTCGATCTCCTCGACGCTGGCGAGGTACTTCTCGGCATGCCGCTGTTCGAGGCGGCGGACCAGGCGCTGGGCAAGGATGCCGTTGATCGTCGAGGTGAGCAGGTAGTCTTCCACGCCCATGTCGAGCAGGCGGGTGATGCCGCCGGCGGCGTTGTTGGTGTGCAGGGTCGAAAGCACCAGGTGGCCGGTCAGCGCCGACTGGATCGCGATGCGGCAGGTCTCCAGGTCGCGCATCTCGCCGATCATGATCGTGTCCGGGTCCTGGCGGACGATCGAGCGCAGGGCCTGGGCGAAGTCCAGACCGATCTGCGGCTTGGCCTGGATCTGGTTGATCCCCTCGATCTGGTATTCGACCGGGTCCTCGACGGTGATGATCTTGACGTCGGGCGTGTTGAGCTTGCTCAGCGCGGTGTAGAGCGTGGTGGTCTTGCCCGAGCCGGTCGGGCCGGTCACCAGCAGGATCCCGTGCGGCTGGTCGAGCACCTTCTGGAACTGCGGCAGGAAATGGTCGGTGAAACCCAGTTTCTTGAAGTCGAAGACGACCGTTTCGCGGTCGAGCAGGCGCATCACCACGCTCTCGCCGTGCGCGGTGGGCACGGTGCTCACGCGCAGGTCCAGCTCCTTGCCCTGCACGCGCAGCATGATCCGGCCGTCCTGCGGCAGGCGCCGCTCGGCGATGTTGAGCTTGGCCATGATCTTGATGCGGCTGATCACCGCCGCGGTGAGGTTGGGCGGCGGGCTCTCGCCTTCCTGCAGCACGCCATCGACGCGGTAACGGACCTTGAGGCGGTTCTCGAAGGGTTCGATGTGGATGTCGGAGGCGCGCAGTTCGACGGCGCGCTGGATCACCAGGTTGACCAGGCGGATCACCGGCGCCTCGGACGCCAGGTCGCGCAGGTGCTCGACATCGTCCATGTCGCCGCTGCCCTCGCCCTCGGCGGTCTCGATGATCGCGCCCATCGCGCTGCGGCCCTGGCCGTACCAGCGCTCGATGAGGGCGTCGATTTCCGAACGCAGGCCCACCTTGAGGATCAGCGGCCGCTGCAGCGCCAGGCGCACGGCATCCACGCAGTAGGCGTCGTGCGGGTCGGCCATCAGAAGCTCCACCGCATGCGCGGTGACGTTGCGCGGGCAGACATGGAACTGCTTCATGAACTTCACGCTCAGGGCGACGTCCTCCGGGGGCAGGTCCGGGGCGTCCTTGGCCGCCACCAGCGACAGGCCGGTCACCGCGGACACGGTCTCGGCATGGTCGCGCTCGGAGACCAGGCCCAGGCGACCGAGCAGGGACAGCAGGCTGCCGCCGGTTTCCTCCTGCAGGCGTCGCGCACGGGCCAGGTCGGCGTCCTTCAGCCGCCCCTTCTGCACCAGGGCCTCGACGATGCGCTCGTCGACGCTGGGGGCGACCGTGCCCGTGGCGGCCTCGCTGGCGGCCGGGTTGCCGGATGTCGCGGTATCCATACCTTCGGGGTCTGCCTCTTCGCTGGGTGCGTTCACGCTTCTCTCCAAGGACCGCGCCGCACAAGGCGCGCGCGGCCCGCAGGGCCGTCCGGACACGCATGCCACGCAGCCGGACGGGACCTGACTCTATCAGGAGAGAACGGATTATCCGGCCGCCGCCGGTCGCAGCAAACCGCGATACGCATCACACATCCGACGCTCCGCTCGCCTCCGCGCCACGCCGGTCCGGGTCCCGCGAAACGACGAGGGGGCACGCGAAAACCCGCGTGCCCCCTTGTTACAGCCATGCACCCGGCCCACGGGCGCGGGACGGGCCTCAGCCGACGAACACCCGCGCGTTGCGGAACATGCGCAGCCAGGGCGCGTCGACGCCCCAGTCGCGCGGCGCCCAGCTGAGGTTGGCACTCAGCAGGGTGCGTTCGGGATGCGGCATCATGATCGTGACGCGGCCGTCGTCGCTGCTCAGGCCGGTGATGCCCCCCGGCGACCCGTTGGGGTTGAGCGGATAGCGTTGCGCGACCTCGCCGTTGCCGTCGACGAAGCGCAGGGCCACCGACACGGCGGCGGGATCGATCGCCTCGCCGAACGCGGCGCGGCCTTCGCCATGCGCGACCACCACCGGCAGCCTCGAGCCGGCCATGCCGCGCAGCAGCACCGACGGCGACTCGAGCACCTCGACCTGGGCCAGGCGCGCTTCGTACTGCTCGCTGGCGTTGCGCAGGAATTCCGGCCAATGGCCCGCCCCGGGGATGATCGGCTTGAGCTGGCTGAGCATCTGGCAGCCGTTGCACACGCCCAGGGCGAAGGTCTCCTGGCGCGCGAAGAAGGCGGCGAACGCATCGCGCAGGGCGGGCCGCTCCAGGACCGACGTCGCCCAGCCGCGACCGGCACCGAGCACGTCGCCGTAGCTGAAGCCACCGCAGGCGGCCAGGCCGATGAAGTCGTCGAGCGCGAAGCGACCGGCGATCAGGTCGCTCATGTGGACGTCGAAGGCCTGGAAGCCGGCACGGTCGAAGGCACGCGCCATCTCGACCTGGCCGTTGACACCCTGCTCGCGCAGGATGGCCACCCGCGGCCGCGCTCCGGTATTGACGAAGGGCGCGGCGATGTCTTCGGCCGGGTCGAAGGCGAGCTTCGGCTTCAGCCCAGGCGCGGCGAACTGGCGCGCCTCCTCGCGTTCCTCGTCGGCGCACTCGGGGTTGTCGCGCAGGCGCTGCATGGCGTGCGTGGTCGACCACCAGGCGTCGAACAGCTCGTCCCAACGCCATTCGGCCAGGGTGTCGCCGTCCTCGTAGACACGCACCACCGGCGCCGTCGTCGGGCGCGCGATGCGCTGCGCGCAATCGATCAGGCCGTGGCGCGCGACCAGGTCGGCGAACGCGGCGCGGTCCTCGCTGGCGATCTGGACCACCGCGCCCAGCTCTTCGTTGAAGAGCGTGCGGAAGGCATCGTCGCCCCAGCCATCGAGGTTGATGTCCAGGCCCAGCCGCGAACAGAACGCCATTTCGCACAGGGTCGCGAAGGCGCCGCCGTCGGACCGGTCGTGATAGGCCTTGAGCAGGCCGGCCTCGCGCGCTTCGCGGATCAGCTCGAAGAAGTCGCGCAGGCGCTGCGGGTTGTCCAGGTCGGGCACGCCGGCATTGCGGCGACCGTCTTCCGACGGCTGCCCGGCGAACGCCGGCAGGCCCTCGCCATGCGGACCCGCCAGCGTGGCATCGGGATGGCATTGCGCCAGCACCGAACCGCCCAGGCGCTGCTTGCCCGCGCCCAGGCCGATCAGCCACAGCTCCGACTCCTCCTCGCGGTCCATGACGGGCGTCAACTGCGCGCGCACGTCCAGCACCGGCGCGAACGCGCTGACGATCAAGGAGACGGGGGAGACGCTTTTGTGTTCCACGGGAATGGGGGATGGGGAATGGGGAATCGATGCAGCAGGATCCACATCGCCTTCCGCCATCCGGCCTTCACCACTCCCTATTCCCGATTCGCCATTCCCGGCCGTCGTCCAGACGGCCTGCATCGACAACGAGTCCTTGCCGACGGGGATGCTGAGTTCGAGTTCGGGGCACAGTTCCATGCCGACCGCACGCACCGCGTCGAACAGGCGGGCGTCCTCGCCGTCGTGGGAGGCCGCGGCCATCCAGTTGGCCGACAGCTTGATCCGGTTGAGCGCTTCCACCGGTGCCGCGCACAGGTTGGTGATCGCCTCGCCGACCGCCATGCGTGCCGCGGCGGGGGCGTCGAGCAGCGCGAGCGGCGTGCGCTCGCCGATCGACATCGCCTCGCCGACATGGCTGTCGAAGCCGGCCAGGGTGATCGCGCAGTCGGCCAGCGGCAGCTGCCAGGGGCCGACCATCTGGTCGCGCGCGGTCAGGCCGCCGACGGTGCGGTCGCCGATGGTGACCAGGAAGTTCTTCGAGGCCACCGTGGGGTGCGCCAGGATGCGCAGCGCGGCCTCGCGCAGGTCCAGGCCGCTCCAGTCGAGCGAGGGCCAGGGCGCGTCGCCCGGGCGGGTGGCATCGCGGTGCATCTTCGGCGCCTTGCCGAACAGCACGTCCATCGGCAGGTCGATCGCCCAGTCGCGGCCGGCTTCGCCGGCATTCTCGACCGTGGCGCCATGACCCACGACCAGGCGCTCTTCCGCCGTCGCGTAACCGACCACCGCGAAGGGGCAGCGCTCGCGTTCGCACAGCGCGGCGAACTCGGCCACGCGGTCGGCCGGCAGGCCGAGGACGTAGCGCTCCTGGGATTCGTTGCACCACAGCTGCATCGGGCTCAGCGACGGATCGTCGCTGGGCACCTTGTCGAGGTCGATCACGCCACCGACGCTGGAGTCGTGCAGCAACTCCGGGATCGCATTGGACAGGCCGCCCGCGCCGACGTCGTGTGCGCTCGAGATCGGATTGGCCTCGCCCAGTGCGACGCAGCGGTCGATCACTTCCTGGCAGCGGCGCTCCATTTCCGGGTTGTCGCGCTGCACGCTGGCGAAATCGAGGTCTTCGGAACTGGTGCCGGAGGCGACCGAACTGGCGGCGCCGCCACCCAGGCCGATCAGCATCGCCGGACCGCCCAGCACGATCACCGCGTGTCCCGGGGCCAGGCCGTGCTTCTGGACCTGGACGCGGTCGATCGCGCCGAGGCCACCGGCCAGCATGATCGGCTTGTCGTAGCCACGGGTCAGCACGCTGCCGTCGGGCTGGCCTTCGTCGAGCTCGAAACTGCGGAAGTAGCCGGCGAGGTTGGGCCGTCCGAATTCGTTGTTGAACGCGGCCGCGCCGATCGGGCCCTCGAGCATGATGTCCAGGGCCGGCGCCATGCGCGGGTTCAGCGCGCGCGGGCGCTCCCAGGGCTGCGGCAGGGTCGGGATGCGCAGGTGCGAGACGCTGAAGCCGCACAGGCCGGCCTTGGGCTTGCCGCCGCGTCCGGTCGCGCCCTCGTCGCGGATCTCGCCGCCGTTGCCGGTGCTCGCGCCGGGGAACGGGGCGATCGCGGTCGGATGGTTGTGGGTCTCGACCTTGATGCAGAAGGCCGACTCGGCCTCCGGCTCGGTGACGTAGCCGCCGCTGGCCGGATCCGGGCGAAAGCGGGCGCTCATGTAGCCGGCCACCACCGCCGCGTTGTCGCTGTAGGCCGACAGGGTGTGTTCGGGGGTATGCGCGTGGGTGTTCTTGATCATCCGGAACAGCGACGCAGGGCCGCCATTGGACGACATCTCGCGACCGTCGATGGTCCACGAGGCGTTGAATATCTTGTGCCGGCAGTGCTCGGAATTGGCCTGCGCGAACATCATCAGCTCGATGTCGGACGGCTCGCGGTCGAGGACGCCGTAGCGCTCGCGCAGGTAGGCGATCTCGTCGTCGGCCAGCGCCAAGCCCAGGCGCGCATTGGCCGCGTCCATGCCCGCCAGCGGGATCCGCTCCAGCTCGCCCCGGCCGGGTGCGGTGAACAGGGCCTCGCCGGCCTCGCGCGTCTCCAGCAGCGACTGGGTCATCGGGTCGTGCAGCGCACGCGCCACCGCGGCGCGCGTGTCCGGATCGGCGGGCCAGCCGGCCAGGTCGTAGCGCAGGCCGCGCTCCACCCGCTGGATCGGCAACTCGGCACCGTGCAGCAGTTCGGTGGCCTTGCTGGACCATGGCGACAGCGTCCCCAGGCGCGGGGTCACGAAGCGCGCGGTCGCACCCTCGGCGTGCGGCTCGGCCTGGCGACCGGCCTGGAGGATGCGGCAGAGGGTGTCGATGTCGGGCTCGGCGCCGACCTCGGGCTGGACCCAGTAGACCGGCCACGCGCCCAGCAGGCGGAGTTCGGGGTGGACGGCCTGGAGGCGGGCTTGGAGGCGTTCGCGGCGGAACGAGGACAGGGCCTGGGGGCCCTCGAGGACGATCATGTCCGGGGAACCGTGCTGCGTCGGGGCGCAGATTGTACCCAAGCCCCCGCCTCCGCGCCGAGCGGGGGGCTGAATGGCCCGGCCGGGCTACCGCCGCCGGAAAGCGGCGGCGGGGCCGGGGTGCGACCTCAGGCGCCGCCCGCCGGGGCCGCCGGCTGGCCGGCGCGATCGGCGGCCAGCTTGTCGAGGGTCTGCCGCAGGGCTTCCGGCGGGACATAGCCACCGACCTGCACGCCGTCCTCGGTGAGGATCATCGGGGTGCCGGTGAGGCCGGCGCGCTGGCCGACGCTGTACTGCATGTTGACGGTGTTCTTGCAGTCCAGGCTGGGGACGGGCTTGTCGCTCTTGGCCGCGGTCAGCGCCTGCTTGCGATCGCTCGCGCACCAGATCGAGACCATCTTCTTGTAGTCCTCGCTGCCCAGTCCCATGCGCGGGAATGCCAGGTACTCGATCGCGATGCCCTGCCGGTTGTACTCGGCGATCTCGCTGTGCAGCTTGCGGCAGTAACCGCATTCCACGTCGGTGAACACGGTGACGGTGTATTTGGGGTCCTTGGGCGCGAACACGATGCGCTCGCTGGCCGGGATCGTCTTGAGCAGGTCGCGGCGCAGGTGGGCGAAGGTTTCCTCGCTCAGGTTGGTCTGCGTGGTGGTGTCGTACAGCGCGCCCCCCTGACCCGGCAGGAACATGTAGCGGCCGTCGTCGCTCACGTAGACGATCTGGCCGCTGACGATGACCTCGCGGAAACCCGGCAGCGGCGCGGCGCCGACGTGCTCGGGCTTGAGGTTCTCGCTCAGCGTGCGCACGGCGGCCACCGCGCGCGCCTCGGGGGTGCCGGCGGCGGGCTCGGGGGCGGCCGGCACGGTGTTGGACACCATGGGGGTCTTGCCGTTCGCGGCGGCGCCGGCATCGGCGTCTGGGGCCTGTGCGCAGGCGGAGAGGCTGATGGCGCCGAGCACGGCGAGGAGGGTGCGCTTCATGTGACGTCCTGACTGGCTGTGGGCCCCTCATGCACCGAGGGCAAGGCCTCGATTGTGGCATGGCGCGCCGCGGCCGGCCGTGCCCTGCGTTCAGGTTGCGCGTCGCGCAGGCAGGTGGCGCGGCACCTTCGCCATCAACAGCTCGACCAGGGCGGGGGCCATGAAGTCGCAGCGGTCGGGGATGTCGAGGCAGGCCACGCGGGCCCGCCCCGGCCAGGGCCGGAACCGCGTCGAGAGCCGGCTCCGGTGCCGGCGCTCCATCACCAGCACGATGTCGGCCCAGGCCAGCAGCTCCGGCGTCACCGGCGTGTCGGCATCCGCGCCGATCCCCGCCGACGCGGTCTCCACGCCCGGCCAGTCGGCGAACACCTGCTCCGCGGTCGGACTGCGCAGCCGGTTCTTGCCGCAGACGAAGAGGACCTTGAACGGCACGTCAGTCGCGCGAGCGGCGCTCGCGGGGCGGTTCGCGAAGCAGGCGGGTGCCGCTGGCACGGTCGTGCCAGGTCAGGCGGTCGCGATCGAACCAGGCCCACCAGAAGCCCAGGCCACCCGCCAGCAGCGACAGACTGCCGACCGCGTAGCGTCGCCACAGCGCGCGTGGGTCGGGCGACCCGCCCCCGGCCGAGACCAGCCGCAGCCGCCAGGGGCGCATGCCCAGGGTCTGTCCGCCACGGCGCCAGCTGACCACCGCGTACAGCCCCGACAAGCCCCAGCACACGCCCCACAGCAGCCACTGCAGCGCACTGAACGGCGCGATGTTCTCGCGGGCGCCATGCCCCGACAGGTAGTAGCCCACCGTGAACACCGTCGAGGCCAGCATCCACAGCGCCAGCACCGGCCAGAAGTCGTAGAACAGGGCCAGCAGGCGCCAGCCGATCAGGGGACGCGGCGGCGGGACGCCGGGATCTTGGGTTGCGGGGGCGGATGCCATCGCGAAATCATAATCGTTAAGCTGCACCCATGACGCCCGACGCCCCCGATCACGACGCGCCCGCGCGCGCAGCGCGGCGAGCGCGGTCGCCGGCCGATCGCCGCGCCGCGATGATGGCCCTGCCCGCCCTGCCGGACGCCGATGCGCTGCGGATCGATGCCTTCATCGATGCCATCTGGGCCGAGAGCGGCCTGGCGCGGCCCACCCTCGACAGCTACCGCCGCGACCTGGCCGGGTTCGCCCGCTGGCGCGACGGCCGCGCGGGCGGGCTGGCCGGCGCGGATCGCGCGGCGTTGTTCGACTACCTGGCCTGGCGCATGCGCGAGGGGTACTCGCCGCGCAGCAACGCGCGCCTGCTGTCGGCCTGGCGCGCTTTCTTCGGCTGGAGCCTTCGCCGGGGCGATCGACGCGACGACCCGACCGCGCTGCTGGAGCCGCCACGGCTGCCGCGCTCGCTGCCCAAGGCGATCACCGAAAGCCAGGTCGACGCCCTGCTCAAGGCGCCCGACACCGCCTCGCCCCTGGGCCTGCGCGACCGCGCCATGCTGGAGTTGATGTATGCCTGCGGCCTGCGGGTGAGCGAGCTGGTGAACCTGCCTGCCACCGGGGTCAATCTCCGACAGGGGGTGCTCAGGGTCACCGGCAAGGGCAGCAAGGAGCGCCTGGTGCCTTTGGGCGAAGAGGCCCGGCACTGGCTCGAGCGCTACCTGGCGGGCGCCCGGCCGGCGCTCGCGGGCCGCCATGCCTCGCCGGCCCTCTTCGTCGGTCATGGCGGCGAGCCGCCTTCGCGCCAGCAGTTCTGGCAACTGGTGAAGCGCTACGCGGCGGCGGCGGGCATCGACCCCGCGCGGATCAGCCCGCACGGCTTGCGCCACAGCTTCGCGACCCACCTGCTCAACCACGGCGCCGACCTGCGCTCGCTGCAGATGCTGCTGGGCCACAGCTCGCTTTCCACCACCCAGATCTACACCCTGGTCGCACGCGAACAGCTCAAGCAACTCCACGCCCGGCACCATCCCCGCGGTTGAAACGCGGCAACGTGCGCCGCCTCGGCGACAGCCTGATCCGCAGGGTGCGACAAGCGAAGCGCATTGCACCGCGCAAGATCGCGCGTCGGCCAATGTCGGCTTTCACCGCGTCGCCGCATGCGATCGCAGTCAATCGGCGGGGTCGCTTCGAACACCGCAGAAAGGTCGCGCGAAGAACATTCCATCGTGCGTCGTGGCCGTGAGCGATGGCGGGTTTCGCCTTCGGCTCTACCCACCTACGAAGGCGACATGGCAAAGGCTGGATCCCAGCGTTCGCTGGGATGACGGCTTGGCGCGATCGTAGGATGGGTAGCGCCGCAGGATGGGTAGCGCGAAGCAAAACCCATCATGCGTCTTGCATGAAATTTCGCGACGGTGGGTTTCGCCTTTGGCTCTACGGCATGGCAAAGGCTGGATCCCAGCGTTCGCTTGGATGACAGCTTGGGCGCGATCGTAGGATGGGTAGCGCTGTAGGATGGGTAGCGCGAAGCAAAACCCATCATGCGTCTTGCATGAAATTTCGCGACGGTGGGTTTCGCCTTTGGCTCTACCCACCCTACGGTGATGGTGCAGCCGCCCCCATCCGGCGACCCCACGAATCGTCTTCCCAGCGAACGCTGGGATCCAGCGTTTGGCAAGGCTGGGAGTCCTACCCCGGTCCCGGAGCCAGCGCTGGGCGTTCGGCAGGACCGCGCGGCAGTGCCGCGCAAGCGGTCTTCCATCGGCTTCGCCTCCGGGGCCGTTGCGGGCTCGCGCTTCGCGCTGGTTTCTACCCCCGGCCCGGGCGCCAGCGCCCGGGCGTTCGTGGACGCGCGAACCGGTGGTTCGCAAGCCGCGCCCCCTCACCCCGGCCCAGCGCAGCGCGCTGGGCGTTCGGCAAGACCGCGCGGCTGTGCCGCGCAAGCGGTCGCCCATCGGCTTCGCCTCTGGGGCCGTTGCGGGCTCGCGCTTCGCGCTGGTTTCTATCCCCGGCCCGGGCGCCAGCGCCCGGGCGTTCGTGGACGCGCGAACCGGTGGTTCGCAAGCCGCGTCCCCTCACCCCTGCCCAGCGCAGCGCGCTGGGCGTTCGGCAAGACCGCGCGGCTGTGCCGCGCAAGCGGTCGCCCATCGGCTTCGCCTCTGGGGCCGTTGCGGGCTCGCGCTTCGCGCTGGTTTCTATCCCCGGCCCGGGCGCCAGCGCCCGGGCGTTCGTGGACGCGCGAACCGGTGGTTCGCAAGCCGCGTCCCCTCACCCCTGCCCAGCGCAGCGCGCTGGGCGTTCGGCAAGACCGCGCGGCTGTGCCGCGCAAGCGGTCTTGCCTCACCCCGAGCGGCGGCGGAAGAGGAAGGCGGAGACGGCCACCATCACCAGGGTCGGCAGGAGGTAGGCAATGCGGAAGTCGAACTTGAGGACCTTCGCCAACTGCACGAACTGGGACTGCAGCAGGTAGAAGCCCAGTGCGAACAGGATGCCGACGAACAGTCGCTTGCCGGTGCCACCGCTTCTGAGCAGGCCGAACGCGAAGGGGATCGCGGCCAGGCACAGCACGATCACGTTGAGTGGATAGAACCACCGCCCCCAGTAGTGCTCCTCGAACTCGCTGGCGTCGAGGTTGTTGCGCTTGCGGTACTCGATCGCTTCGCGCAGCGTGCTGGCGCTCAGGTAGCGCGGGCGGTCGGTGCCGGCGGTGAGCGCGGTGGCATCGAGCCTCGACTCCCACTTCTCCTCGTCCACGTGCGACTCGGTGACCGAGCGTTCGTCGAAGTAGGTGCGGGTGACGTCGCGCAGCAGCCAGCCGCCCGGGCGGTGCTCGGCCACCTTGACCAGGGCCATCGACTGCAGGCGGCCGTCGTCGGCGAATTCGTACAGGTGCACGTCGTGCAGCTCGATCCAGCGGTCGTCGCCGTCGTCGCGCTCCTGGCCGGCGGCGGCATTGAGTATGGTGTCGCCCTCGCGCGCCCACACGCCGGAATACTGCGCCACGATCATGTCGTTGGACTTGGACGAGGCCTTGAGCGCGTCGGCCCGCCGCTGGCCTTCCGGGCCCACGGTTTCGCCGCTGAGCGACATGAGTGCGGTCAGCAGGGCGACCGCGACCGCGACCGTGATGCCGATGCGCCGGCGCGACAGGCCCACTGCGCGCAGCGCGGTCAATTCGGAGGTCGCGGCCAGCTGGCCCAGCGCCATCAGCGAACCGATCACCGCCGCGTAGGGGAACAGGTAATTGGCCCGGCGCGGCACGGTGAGGCCGGTGTAGACCATCGCCTGCATGAAGCCGTACCGCCCCTTGCCGACGTCGCTGAGTTCGCTGACCAGCGCCAGCATGACGTCCAGGCCCAACAGCACGCCCCATGTCAGCAGTACCGCGCCGAGCACCGCGCGGGCAACATACAGGTCGTGGACCTTGAACCAGGGCCGGCTCATGCGCGCGCCCTCGGCCGACGCATGCTGCCGTCGCGCAGGTAGATCCAGGCGCCAAAGGCCAGCAGGGGCAGCACCAGCCACCACAGGCCGAGTCCGAGCGGGATCTTGCCGCCCGCAAGCCAGCCGGTGCCGACCAGCATCAGCATCACGCCGACCAGGTAACCCAGGAAGCCGAGCAACATGCTGCCGTAACGCGGCTGCCTGGGCATGCTGCGCGCCAGCGGGATGGCCATCAGGGCGAAGGCCAGGGCCAGCAGCGGCGGCGCCAGGCGGCGGTGCAACTGCGCGCCCGCCTCTGGACGCGGGTCGCCGACCAGGGCGAGCGTGGGCTGCGCCTCCGGCTCGTCCAGGGCATATTTCTCCTTGCCCGCGGGCATCCGCACCTCGTTGCTGGCGTAGCGCATCAGCCGGAAGTCCTTGCCGCCCGCCCCGGGGCCCTCGACCTCGAACCCTTGGTTCAGCACCAGATAGCGCAGGCCATCCTCGCCGGTCTTCAGTTCGCCCTGGTTGGAGGTGACGACGTTGATCCGGTCCCCGCGCTGGCGATAGACGAACACCCGGTCGAAGCGCTGGCCCTCGCCGTCCATCTCACCGACGAACGCGACGCCGCTGCCGCCGGGCAGCTCGGTGAAGCGCCCGGGCTCGAGGCCGGCGACGATGAGGTTGCGATTGGCCTCGTTGATCATCTCGCGCGAGATCCGTTCAGCCCAGGGCCCCAGCCACAATGAACAGGCGGCCACCACCGCCACCACCGGCAGCACCACCCACGACAGCGGCCTGAGCAGGCGGCGCGGGCCGACGCCGATCGAGGCGATCACCGGCATCTCCGCGTCCCGGTAGAGCCGGCCCATGGCCAGCATCAGGCCGAGCATCAGGGCCAGGGGCAGGATCACCGGCAGCCAGTTCAGCAGGACCAGGCCCAGCTGGCTGAGCAGCAGGCCGGCCGGCAGCCGCCCGCGCGCGATGTCGCCGAGCACGTCGGTCAGGGCGCCGCCGATGCAGACGATCAGCAGGATCACCAGGGTGGCGAACACCGACTGGACGAATTCGCTCAGCAGATATCGGTCAAGCTTCGGCATCGGGCGGGCTTGCTTTAGACTCGGGGGTTCTTTCGTCGACAACGGACGGGCACGGTAGGCGCCGCGCCGGGATTGGCAGCAGGCCCAGGCAGGCCTCCCGTCCGTCGATTGTACGGAAACTATTCATTCTTACCCGGGAATCTGTTTCATGGCCCTAGAATTCGACCTGAACCGCGACGCCCCCGCCGCCGCCCAAGCCGACTGCATCGTCGTCGGCATCTTCGCCGACAACAGCCTCAGCCCCGCCGCGCAGGCCATCGATGCCGCCAGCCAGGGCCGCATCAAGGCGCTGGCCGAGCGCGGCGACGTCAGCGGCAAGACCGGCCGGACCGCGCTGCTGCACGACCTGGAGGGCGTCACCGCCCCGCGCGTGCTGGTGGTCGGACTGGGCGAGGCGGCCAAGTTCGGGGTCGCGCAATACCTCAAGGCGGTCGCCGACGCGACCCGCGCGCTGAAGACCGGTCCGGTCGAGCGTGCGGTCTTCACGCTGTCGGAGCTACCGGTCGCCGGTCGCGACGCCGCCTGGGCCATCCGCCAGGCCGTGATCGCCGCCGACCATGCCGCCTACCGCTACACCGCCACCCTGGGGGCCAAGAACAAGGCCCGCGAGCACAAGGGCCTCAAGCGCCTCTCGATCAGCGGCGACGACGAAGCCGCGCTGGCGCTGGGCAAGGGCACCGCCGCCGGCGTGCAGTTCGCCCGCGAGCTGGGCAACCTGCCGCCGAACATCTGCAACCCGGGCTACCTGGCCGAGCAGGGCCGCAAGTTCGCCGACCGCTTCGACAACACCGAGTGCGAAGTGCTGGAAGTCGCCGACATGGAGAAGCTGGGCATGGGCTCGCTGCTCGCCGTCGGCCGCGGCTCGGCCAATCCGCCGCGCCTGGTGGTGCTCAAGTACAGCAACGGCGGCGACAGCAAGCCCTATGTCCTGGTCGGCAAGGGCATCACCTTCGACACCGGCGGCATCAACCTCAAGACCCAGGGCGGCATCGAGGAGATGAAGTTCGACATGTGCGGCGCCGCGACGGTCATGGGCACGTTCGTGTCCGCGGTCGGCATGGCCCTGCCGGTCAACCTGGTGGTGGTGGTCCCGGCGGTCGAGAACATGCCCGACGCCGACGCCTACCGCCCCTCGGACGTGCTCACCAGCATGTCCGGCAAGACCATCGAGGTCGGCAACACCGACGCCGAGGGTCGCCTGATCCTGTGCGACGCGCTGACCTACGCGCAGAAGTTCGAGCCGGCCGCCCTGGTCGACGTCGCCACCCTCACCGGCGCCTGCATGGTCGCCCTGGGCAAGTACGCCAGCGGCCTGATGAGCAAGGACGACGACCTGGCCAACGAATTGCTGGCCGCCGGCGAGCAGGTCTTCGACCGCGCCTGGCGCCTGCCGCTATGGGACGAGTACCAGTCCATGCTCGACTCCGCCTATGCCGACGTCTACAACATCGGCGGCCGCTGGGCCGGCGCGATCACCGCGGGCTGCTTCCTCTCGCGCTTCACCGAGGGCCAGCGCTGGGCGCACCTGGACATCGCCGGCAGCGGCAGCGACGAAGGCCGCAAGGGCATGGCGACCGGCCGCCCGGTCGGCCTGCTCAGCCAGTGGCTGATCGACCAGGCGGGAAACGGGAATTGAGAATGGGGAAAAGGGAATGGTAAGCCGCCCCCTTTTCCCACGCCCACGCGGCCGCCTCGACGGCGGTCGCCCTTGCCTTTGCCCGCCCCATTCCCGATTCCCGTCCCTCGATTCCCCCCACCGATGCCCAGCGCCGACTTCTACCTGATCGCCAAGCCGCGCTTCCGCGAGGAACCCCTGCGCCTGGTCTGCGAGCTCGCCCGCAAGGCCTACGAGAAGGGCATCCCGACCCTGGTGCTGGCGCGCGACGCCGCCCAGGCCGAGCAGCTCGACGACCTGCTGTGGGCGTTCGACCCGGATGCCTTCATCCCGCACCAGATCGTCGGCGTCGACGTCGACGAGGACGAAGCCGACGTGCTCATCGCGACCCCGGACGCCGACGTGCCGCTTCGGCCGATCGTGATCAACCTGCGCGACGCCGCGGTGGAAGGCGCGTTCGAGCGCGTGCTGGAAGTCGTGCCGGCCGACGAGGGCGCCCGCGGCCCCCTGCGCGAGCGCTGGAAGCAGTACCAGGCCCTCGGCCTCGACGTGAAGAAGCACGACATGTGACCTCCGGCCGGCCCCGCCCCGCGGGCGCCGGCCATCCCGTCGGCGAGAGCACTCGCACGACGGGCAGACCCGGACCAGGACCCCCATGAACCACGCCCTCGCCCCCAGCTACGACCCCACCCAGTTCGAATCCCGCCTCTACGAGCAATGGGAGTCCAGCGGCGTGTTCGCGCCGTCCGGCGAGGGCGAGCCGTACTGCATCCTGTTGCCGCCGCCGAACGTCACCGGCACCCTGCACATGGGCCACGCCTTCCAGCACACCCTGATGGACGCCCTGGTGCGCTACCACCGCATGCGCGGCTTCGACGTGCTGTGGCAGATGGGCAGCGACCACGCCGGCATCGCCACCGAGATGGTGGTCTCGCGCAACCTCGCCGCCGAGGGCAAGGGCGAGACCCGCGACTCCCTGGGCCGCGAGGGCTTCATCGGCAAGGTCTGGGACTGGAAGGCGCACTCGGGCGACACCATCGAGCGCCAGATGCGCCGCATCGGCACCTCCGGCGACTGGACCCGCAAGGTCTTCACGATGGACGCCATGCCGGCCGAGGCCGTGGTCGAGGCCTTCGTCCGCCTGCACCAGGAAGGCCTGGTCTACCGCGGCCAGCGCCTGGTCAACTGGGACCCGGTGCTGAAGACGGCGATCTCCGACCTGGAGGTCGTCAACCAGGAGGAAGACGGCTTCCTGTGGTCGATCCGCTATCCGCTGGCCGATGGCACGGACTACGAGCACGTCGAGGTCGACGCCGACGGCAACGAGATCCTGCGCGAGCGCCGCGACTACCTCGTCGTCGCCACCACGCGACCGGAGACCATGCTCGGCGACACCGCGGTGATGGTGCACCCCGACGACGCGCGCTACGCCGCGCTGGTCGGGGCCACGGTCGAGCTGCCCCTGAGCGGCCGCCGCATCCCGGTGATCGCCGACGCCTACGTCGAGCGCGAGTTCGGCACCGGCGTGGTCAAGGTCACCCCGGCGCACGACTTCAACGACTACCAGGTCGGCCAGCGCCACGGCCTGCCGATGATCAACATCCTGGCCCCCGACGCGTCGATCAACGACAACGCGCCGGAGGCGTACCGCGGCCTCGACCGCTATGCCGCGCGCAAGCAGATGCTCGCCGAGCTCGAGGCCGCCGGCCTGCTGGTCGAGGAGAAGGCGCACAAACTGCAGGTGCCGCGCGGCGATCGCAGCGGCCAGGCCATCGAGCCCTACCTGACCGACCAGTGGTTCGTGAAGATGGACGCCCTGGGCGCGCGCGGCCTGGAACTGGCCGCGGGCACCGATGGAAAGCCCGGCGACGTCCGTTTCGTCCCCGGCAACTGGATCAACACCTACCGCCACTGGATGGAGAACATCCAGGACTGGTGCATCAGTCGCCAGCTCTGGTGGGGCCACCGCATCCCGGCCTGGTACGACGACGCCGGGAAGGCCTACGTCGGCCGCGACGAGGCCGAGGTCCGGGCGATGAACGCACTGGGCGACGAGGTGGCACTGCGCCAGGACAACGACGTGCTGGAGACGTGGTTCTCCTCCGCGCTGTGGCCGTTCAGCACCCTGGGCTGGCCGGACCCGGAGGCGATGGCCGCGCGCGGCTTCGACCGCTTCCTGCCCTCGTCGGTGCTGGTCACCGGTTTCGACATCATCTTCTTCTGGGTCGCCCGGATGATCATGATGAGCGACCATTTCACTGGCCAGGTCCCGTTCCGCGACGTCTACATCACCGGCCTGGTGCGCGATTCGCATGGCCAGAAGATGTCCAAGTCCAAGGGCAACGTCCTCGACCCGCTGGACCTGATCGACGGCATCAGCGCCGACGCGCTGGTCGCCAAGCGGACCTCGGGGCTGATGCAGCCGAAGATGGCCGAGAAGATCGAGAAGGCCACCCGCCGCGAATTCCCCGAAGGCATCCCGGCTTTCGGTGCCGACGCGCTGCGCTTCACCCTGGCGGCGCTGGCCGGCCCGGGCCGCGACATCAAGTTCGACCTCGGCCGCGCCGAGGGCTACAAGAATTTCTGCAACAAGTTGTGGAACGCGACCCGGTTCGTGCTGATGAACACCGAGGACCGCGTGTTCGACGGTGCGCCCCGGCCGCGGACCGACGCCGAGCGCTGGATCCTCGCCCGCCTCGACCAGACCGCCGCCGAGGCCGCGCGCCATTTCGCCGACTACCGCTTCGACCTGCTCAGCCAGGTGCTCTACGAGTTCGCCTGGAACGACTTCTGCGACTGGTTCGTCGAGCTGTCCAAGCCCGCGCTGGGCGGCGACGACGCCGACGCCGCCGACAGCACCCGGCACACGTTGCTCCACGTGCTCGAGCGCCTGCTCTCGCTGCTGCATCCGCTGGTGCCGTTCGTGACCGAGGAGCTGTGGCAGGCGGTCGCGCCGCGCCTGGGCCTGTCGGGCACGATCATGCGCCGGCCCTACCCGGTCCCGGGCGAGCTGGACGTCGAGGGTTTCCAGGCGGCCGAGATCGACGTGGCGTGGTTGAAGTCGATGGTCTCGGCCCTGCGCCGCGTGCGCAGCGAACTCAATGTCGCGCCCACCCGCCAGGTGCCGCTGCTGCTGGCCGGCGGCGGGCCGGCCGACCACGCGCGCGTCGCCCGGTTCGGCTCGCAGCTGCGCTTCCTGAACCGCCTGGAGCGGATCGAGGCCCTCGAGGACGGCGCCGAGGCGCCGCCTGCGGCGGCCGCGGTGGTCGGCGAGCTGAAGCTGCTGGTGCCGCTGGAAGGCCTGGTCGACCTGGACGCCGAACGTTCGCGCCTGGACAAGGAGATCAAGCGCGTGACCGGCGAGATCGCCAAGTGCAACGGCAAGCTGGGCAACGCCACCTTCGTGGCCAACGCGCCGGCGGTGGTGGTGGACCAGGAGCGCGAGCGCCTGGCCGACTGGACCCGGCAGCACGACGCCCTGGTCGCCCAGCGCGCCAAGCTTTAGGCGGCGCGCGGCGCCGGCCCCGGCCGGCGTCAGTGCGCCAGCAGCTCGATCGCCATCACCAGCGCATCCTCGCGGCCATCGTGCGAGGGGTAGTAACGGGGTCGGCGACCGATCTCGTTGAACCCTTCCTGGTGGTAGAGCTCGATCGCGCCCCGGTTGGACGGGCGCACTTCCAGGAAGACGCGTTCGGCGCCGCGCGCACGCGCGATCTGCAGCAGCGCGCGCAGAAGCCGCCGGCCGTGGCCGCGGCCCTGCCGGTCCGGCGCGATGCAGATGTTCAGCACGTGCGCCTCGCCGGCGGCGAGGCTGACGAGGAAGTAGCCCACGATGCCCTCGTCGTCCTCGAGCACCCAGGCCGGATAGTCGGCGCGCAGGCAGTCGCGGAAGATGCCCATCGTCCAGGGGAACGGATAGGCCGCGATCTCCACCGCGAAGACCGCGTCCAGGTCGCTCTCGCGCATGGGCCGCAGGTTGGCGAGGGCCTGCGGCCGGCTGTCGGGTTGCGCGCTCATCCGCGCGACCCCCGTCGCGCGGCACGCAGGCCCTGCCACAGCGCGCGCTTGGCGTTCGCGCCTTCGCGCAGGGCCGCCAGTTCGAAGTCGAGCGCGGCCAGCAGGGCCTGGCCTTCGCGCGGCGTCCGCTGCGCGGTCGCCCGCAGCAACGCGCGATAGAGCGGGTCGGACAGGTCCAGCCTGACCGCCTCGGGCACGGGCGCGCCCGAGGCCGGCTGGGCCCTGGGCACGGCCGGGTCGACGAGGACAGGCGCCATCGGCCGCGGCTTGGGGATGCCCAGCATCGGCCCGCGCTCCGGCGGCGGCGCAGCGCGGGCAGCGGGCGCGCCCTCCGGAGTGGCCGCCACGGTCATGGCGTCCATGGGCGCGTCCACCGGCACCATCACCGGATGCCCGAGCGCCTGCAGCCACTCGCGCTGTTCGGCGGTCCACGGCAGGCTCACGCGGCTCCCTCCCCCTTGTGGCGGCGCAGCTTGCGCACCAGCCAGTAGACCGGCCCGGACAGTGCATACAGCGATGCGATCGCCAACAGCACGGTCGGCGGGTCGATCGCGATCGCCACCAGCGCCACGAGCACGGCGATGATCGCCAGGAACGGCACGCGGTCGTGCCGCGGCCCGCCCTTGAAGCTGGAATAGCGCAGGCCGCTGACCATCAGCAGGGCCGCCGACACGGTCACCGCGAGCGCGGCGTAGCGCAGCTGTTCGCCGCTGTATCCCAACTCCTCGGCCGTCCATACCGCACTGGCCAGCAGTCCGGCGGCCGCGGGAATGGCCAGGCCGATGAACCAGCGCTTGTCCACCACCGCGACCTGCGAGTTGAAGCGCGCCAGGCGCAGGGCGGCGCAGGCGGCGTAAAGAAAGGCCGCGATCCATCCGATCTTGCCGGCCGTCATGCTGTCGTACTTCAGGGTCTGCAGGGACCAGTGGTACATCACCATCGCCGGCGCCAGGCCGAAGCTGATCAGGTCGGCCAGCGAGTCGTACTGGACGCCGAACTCGCTCTGGGTATTGGTCAGACGGGCCACGCGGCCATCGACGCCGTCCAGGATCGCCGCCACGAAAACCGCGATGCAGGCGGTCGAATAATGCCCCTGGGAGGCCGCGATGATCGCGTAGAAGCCCGCGAACAGGCCGCCGGTCGTGAACAGGTTCGGCAGCAGATAGATACCGCGGCCGCGGGGACGTGATGGAGTCGGAGTTTCTTGCATGCCGTAGAGTGTATCGCTTGCCTGCCCGCGCCAGCGGTGATGGAATCGGGGCCTGCCGGCAATTCTGCCGCCAATGGAGTCGCACATGTCCTGCCAGCCCCTGCCCCGCACCCCCGGAACCCTGCCGCACCGGCGTGGCCTGCTGCTGCTCGCGCTGCTGGTGGTATCCCTGCCCGGCATGGCCGGCGAGGTCTACCAGTGGAAGGATGCCAACGGCGTCACCCATTACTCCGATTCGCCGCCGGCGGGTGACAATTACAAGAACCGCAACATCCACACCCCCGACCCGGAAGTGGAGAACCAGGCCAGCGCGGCCGCCCCTGCGGTCAACGCCCAGTGCGCCGCCGCCCGCTCCAACCTCGACCAGCTCGACAGCGGCACTCCGGTGGGCATCGACAAGGATGGCGACGGCAAGGCCGACGGCACCTTGAGCGACGAGGAGCGCGCGGCCCAGAAACAGCTGGCCGAGGCGGCGATCCAGGTCCACTGCCAGGCCTCCTGACCCCATTCGCGGACGCGCGACGCGTCCGCCTTCATGCATGCCCGCCCTGCTGGCGGGCCGTTTGCCCGTCTTCCCCGGGCAGCGGGCTCGCTTCGCACGCCCGCGCGCGGCAAAATGGCCGCTTTCCCGTCCAAGAATCCCGCCGATGCGCCTGTCGCAGTTCCATCTCCATACCAGCAAGGAAACCCCCGCCGACGCCGAGCTCGTCAGCCACAAGCTGATGCTCAAGGCGGGCATGATCCGCAAGCTGGCCGCGGGCCTGTATACCTGGTCGCCCCTGGGCCTGCGCGTGCTGCGCAAGGTCGAGCGGGTCGTGCGCGAGGAAATGGATGCCTCGGGGGCGGTCGAACTGCTCATGCCCTCGGTCCAGCCCCGTGAATTGTGGGAAGAGACCGGCCGCTGGGAGAAGTTCGGTGGCCAGCTGCTGAAGATGAAGGACCGCAAGGACGCCTGGTACTGCTATGGCCCGACCCACGAAGAGGTCATCACCGACTTCGCCCGGGACGAGCTGGCCAGCTACAAGCAGTTGCCGGTCACCTTCTACCAGATCCAGACCAAGTTCCGCGACGAGATCCGCCCGCGCTTCGGCGTGATGCGCGCGCGCGAGTTCCTGATGAAGGACGCGTATTCCTTCCACGTCACCGACGAGGACCTGGGCCGCGAATACCTGAACATGTTCAACGCCTATTGCCGGATATTCTCCCGCCTGGGCCTGGAATATCGCGCGGTATTCGCCGATACCGGCAGCATCGGCGGCAGCGCCTCGCACGAGTTCCACGTGCTGGCCGAATCCGGCGAGGATGCGATCGCATATTCGACCGACTCCGACTACGCCGCCAACGTCGAACTGGCCGAGGCCCTGCCCGAAGGCGAGCGGCACGCCGCCGAGGAAAGCCTGCGCGAGGTCGAGACCCCCGTCCAGAAGACCTGCGAGGCGGTCGCCGAACTGATGGGCATCGGCCTGGAACGCACCGTCAAGTCGATCGCGCTGATGGGCGCGAATGCCGACGGCGAGACCGAATTCGTCCTCGCGCTGGTCCGCGGCGACCATGTGCTCAATGAAATCAAACTCGCCAAACTGCCGGGCCTGGGCGAGTACCGCATGGCCACCGAGGCCGAGATCCTGGCCCACCTGGGCAGCGAGCCGGGGTTCCTGGGCCCGGTGTCGCCGCGCCAGCCGGTCCGCGTGGTGGCCGACCGCAGCGTCGCCGCGCTGGCCGACTTCGTGGTCGGCGCCAATCGCGCCGGTTTCCACCTGGCCGGCGTCAACTGGGGTCGCGACCTGCCGGAGCCGGAAACCGTCGCCGATATCCGCAACGTGGTCGTGGGCGACCGTTCGCCCGACCGCCACGGCACCCTGGGCATATGCCGGGGGATCGAGGTCGGCCATGTATTCCAGCTCGGGCGCAAATACGCCGAAGCGATGAAATGCACCGTGCTGGATGAAACCGGCAAGGCGGTCGTGCCCGCCATGGGGTGCTACGGCATCGGCGTCTCGCGCATCGTGGCGGCGGCGATCGAGCAGAACTTCGATGCCAACGGCATCCGCTGGCCCGAGTCGATGGCGCCCTGGCGCGCGGTCGTATGCATGATCAACCCCAAGAAGGACCCGGCCGTGACCGAGGCCGCCGAGGCGCTGTACCGGGAGTTGAACGAGGCCGGCGTGGAAACCGCGCTCGACGACCGCGGCCTGCGCCCGGGGGCGATGTTCGCCGATATCGAGCTGATCGGTATCCCGCACCGGATCGTGGTGTCCGAGCGCGGCCTGGCGGCGGGTACCTACGAATACCGTGCGCGCACCGAGCCCGAATCCGAAAATCTCGACACAGCCGGCCTCAAGGCCCGCCTGGGGCTTTGAAACCCCCTTCTGGAAAGCTGCCGGAATCGACCTGGATTCCGGCACGGAGGGGAATCGCCGCATTTACGAAGCGTCGCGCCGCGATTATCATCGAGGGCGTTCCCATGGACGACTGACGCTATTCCCCCTTTATCCCGGAGGCCGTATGTCGATTGACCTGAACACCCTGTCCGCGAAAGAGCTCGAATCCCTCATCACCAAGGCCAAGAAGCGCAAGACCACCCTGGCCAAGCGCAAGCCCATCACCACCGTCCGCAAGAAACTTGCCGCCCAGGCCAAAGCCGAGGGTTACACCATCGCCGAGCTCTTCGGCGGCAAGACGCCGGCCGCGAAGGCCGCCGCGCCGCGCAAGAGCCGAAAGACCGGCAAGGTCGCCCCCAAGTATCGCGATCCGGCCAACGCCGAAAACACCTGGACCGGCCGCGGCAAGCAGCCACGCTGGCTGGCGGCGTATACCGCCAAGGGCCGCAAGGTCGAGGATTTCCTGATCAAGTGACGCATGGGCGCGATTCCGCATTGCGGAACCGCATTGGCCAATGCGTCATGCCGGCGAACACCGGTATCCAGACGGCCCGCCCCGAGGCGGGCCGTCTGCTTTTTCGGAAAGGGGCGAAGCTTCCATCCGCGTGGGAACGACGGATATCCCGAACCCGCCGCGGCCTGCCTAGAGGTTCCGCCGCGACGGCAACAGCAGGTTGCCGATCAGCAGGCCCGCGATCAGCGACAACAGGATATTGAGCACCGCCAGCAACGCCTGGTTGCCCGCGCCGACGTCCTGCTGCTGGATCAGGGTCAACAGGCCCCGCAGGCTGGCGCTGCCGGGCACCAGCATGATGATGCCCGGCACCCGGATCACCGCACCGGGCCGCTTGACCCACTGGGCATAGGCATTGCCCGCGACGGTGATGATCAGCGCGGCGAGGAAGATCCCGACCGGGGCGCCCAGGGCCAGGCCGACATGGCGCGAGATCAGGTAGCCGCTCGCGGCGGCAAGCATCACCACCGGATAGTCGCGCTTCTGGCCGCGGAACAGGATCGCAAAGGCGCAGGAGGCCAACAGGACCGCCCCGGCCTCGACCCAGGCCGGCTGCGGGCGCCAGGCGCGCACCTGCGGCTCCAGCCCCAGCATGCTGGCGCCGTACAGCGCCAGAGCGGTGCCGATGCCCAGTTTGAGCACGATGGTGACCGCACCGGCGAAGCGCGCCGTGCCCGATATCAGGTGCTGGCTGGTGAGCTCGCTGACGGCGTTGGTCAAGGCCAGGCCGGGCAACAGGACGATGAGCGAGGCGATGATCACCGTGTTCTGGTTCAAGGGCGCCACGTAGCTGGCCACCAGCAGGGTCAAGCTGGCCGCCATCAAGGCGGCGATCGCCTCCAGGCCTTCCTTCAGGCGCGGGCGGAGCTCGGCGAACTGCACCAGCAGGCCGATCAGCAGGCCGTTGACGGCGGCCACGCCGATCTCCATCCAGGGCAGGCGCAGCAGCCCGGCGACCGCACAGGCCGACATCCCGTAGCCCAGCGCCAGGAGCATCCGGGACCGGTAGGTCGGCGGCACGTCGAGCGCCTTGAGCGCGGCGTGGGCTTCGGCCAGTCCCATTTCACCGGCCAGCACGGCCTCGGCGACCCGGTCGGTCTCGACCAGGCGGGCCAGGTCGTTGTCGCCCGGCGAGAGGCGGATCACGCGGGTCACGTCGCTTTCGCCGGGCGGCCGCAGCGGATCGCTGAAGGTCAGGATCAGCCCGGTGGGATTCGCCCAGGGCTCGCATTCCAGCGACAGCTTGTCCGCGATCAGCGTGATCGCGCCCTCCAGCCGTTGCGAGGTGGTGCCGTAGGCATGCAGGCGCTCTGCCAGTTCGCAGACGAAATGGATGCGTTCCGAGTAGCGCGCATCGCTCAGCGGCCGGGGCCTGGTCGCGGGCGCGGGCACGGGGGACAGGGGCGTGGACATGCGGCAAGCATGGCATGCGCGCGCCGGTTGGCAAGCCTCGCCAGGCCCGCGGTGGGGCCACATGAACACGGGACCGCGCCGGCCCTGTATCCTCGGCCAAGCGACCATGAACCAGCCCCGACCGGACACGCCGCGGCTCGACGCCGCCCCCGACCAGCCGCACCGGCTCCGACTCAGCGGACGCTGGACGCTCAACTACGCCGACGACGTGACCGTGGCCCTGCGCGAAGCGCCGGCGGACGCCACCGGATTCGATGCGCGCCACGTGACCCGGCTGGACTCGCTCGGCGTGCTGCAGCTGATCCGTTTCGCCCGCCGCCGCGGCATCGACTTCGACACCTGCCTGTTCCACGAGGACCACCGCGCCCTCGTCGCGGCGATCGAGGACGTCGCCGACGACCGGCCCGGCCGCAAGCGCGAGCTGGGCGTCAGCGACGCGCTCGCGCGCCTGGGCCATGCGGTGCACCGCAAGTGGTACGAATTCCGCGGGCTGCTGGGCTTCTTCGGCGAAGTGCTGGTCAAACTGGTGCGCATGTTTCGCCAGCCCGGCCGGTTCCGGCCCACGGCGACGGTCCACCACATGGAGCAGGTCGGCCTGGACGCGGTGCCCCTGGTCGCGTTGCTGTGCTACCTGGTCGGCGCGGTGATCGCCTTCCTGGGCTCCAACATCCTGCGCGACTTCGGCGCGACCATCTTCGTGGTCGAGCTGGTCAGCATCTCGTTCCTGCGCGAGTTCGCTGTCCTGTTGACCTCGATCATCCTCGCCGGCCGCACCGCGAGCGCGTTCACCGCCCAGATCGGCGCCATGGTCAGCCGCGAGGAGGTCGATGCGATCCGCATCCTGGGACTCGACCCGGTCGACCTGCTGGTGATCCCGCGCGTGCTCGCCCTGGTGATCATGCTGCCCCTGCTTACCTTCGTGGCGATGATCGCCGGCCTGCTCGGCGGCCTCACCGTCGGCGCCTACGCGCTGGACATCCCGCCACAGCAGTACCTGGCACGCATGCAGGACACGATGGAGCTGCGGCATTTCCTCGTCGGCCTGGCCAAGGCGCCGCTGTTCGCGACGGTCATCTCCCTGATCGGCTGCCTGGAAGGGCTGCAGGTCGAAGGCACCGCGCAGTCGGTCGGCGAGCGCACCACCTCCAGCGTGGTCCAGGCGATCTCGCTGGTCATCATCATCGACGCCTTCATGGCGATCTGGTTCATGCAGATGGGGATCTGAATGCCCGACGCCCCCGACCAACGCCGCTCAGGCGACGCAACGCCGATCATCCGGGTCCAGGGCCTGGTCAACCGATTCGGCGAACAGGTCGTGCACGACGGCCTGGACCTCTCGGTGCGACCCGGCGAGATCCTTGGCGTGGTCGGCGGCTCGGGCACCGGCAAGTCGGTGCTGATGCGCAGCATCCTGGGCCTGCGCCGTCCCGACGAGGGCGAGATCGAGGTGCTGGGCATCGACGCCCGCAGCGACGACGCGTCCCAGCGTCGCGAGATCGAGCGCCGCACCGGCGTGCTGTTCCAGGATGGCGCCCTGTTCTCGTCGCTGACCGTCGGCGAGAACGTCCAGGTACCGCTGAAGGAATACCACCCGCACCTGCCCGATTCGCTGCTGTACGAACTGGCGCTGCTGAAGGTCAAGCTGGCCGGCCTGCCGGCCGAGGCACTGGAGAAGCTGCCCGCGCAGCTGTCGGGCGGCATGCGCAAGCGCGCCGGCCTCGCCCGCGCGCTGGCCCTGGACCCACCGCTGCTGTTCCTCGACGAGCCCACCGCCGGACTGGACCCGATCGGCGCGGCGGCCTTCGACCGGCTCATCCAGACGCTGCAGCAAGCCCTGGGCCTGACGGTCTTCCTCATCACCCACGACCTCGACACCCTGTACGCTATCTGCGACCGCGTGGCCGTGATCGCCGACCGCAAGGTGCTGGTCAACGCGCCGATCGCCGAGGTCGAGCGCTTCGACCACCCCTGGGTGCAGGAGTATTTCCACGGACCGCGCGCCCGCGCCGCGCAGGACGCACGCGAGGCGCGGCCCCGCGACAGGACAGAAGGCAGCGACTGATGGAAACGAAAGCCAACTACGTGCTGATCGGCGCATTCACCATCGTGGTGACGCTGTTCCTGCTGCTGTTCGCGCTGTGGGCGGCCAAGTACTCCTCCGAGAAGAGCTGGCAAGCCTACGCGGTGATCTTCAACGAGCCGGTCACCGGCCTGTCCGAAGGCAGCACCGTGCAGTACAACGGCATCGCGGTGGGCACCGTCGAGAAGCTGCGCCTGGCCCCGGACGACCCGCGCCGCGTGCTGGCCAAGCTGCGCATCCAGGCCAACGCCCCGGTCAAGACCGACACGCGCGCGAAGATGTCGATGACCGGCATCACCGGCAGCCCGATCATCCAGCTCACCGGCGGCAGCCCGGGCGCCCCGCTGCTGGTCGACACCGACCACCGGGAGATCCCGGTCATCGAGACCGAGCCGTCCGCGCTGCAAAACATCGCCGACACCGCCAACCGCCTCGTCTCCCGCCTCGACCAGCTGCTGAGCGAGGAGAACGTGGAGCGCGTCGCCAACACCCTGGCCAACATCGAGTCGATGACCGGCTCCATCGCCGACCAGCGCGACGACCTCAAGGCGCTGATCGTCGAGGCGCGCAAGTCCAGCGAACAGCTCCACGCCACCCTGGTGACCACCAACGGCGCGATCGAGAACATCGACCGCGAGCTGGTGGACAAGCTGCCCGGCCTGGTCTCCAAGCTGGAGAACACGCTGGGCAACCTGGATGCCGCCGCCGGCAATGCCAACGGCATCCTCAGCGAGAACCGCGCGGCGATCGGCAGCTTCGCCAACGATGGCCTCGCCCAGCTCGGCCCGACCCTGTCGGAACTGCGCCTGCTGGTGCGCGACCTGCGCCGGATCAGCGACCGCCTCGACGAAAACCCCTCGCGCTACCTGCTCGGTCGCGAAGCGCCCAAGGAGTTCGTACCCGAATGAAGCCCCGCGCCCTGCCCCGCTCTCACTCGCGCCTGCTCGCGCGCGTCCTGGCACCCGTGGCCGCGGTCGCGCTGCTGGCCGGCTGCTCGATCCTCGGCGACAGCGAACCCACGCACAGCCTGACCCGCTACGACATCGTGCACGACGTCCAGCCCGACCCGGCCTGGCCGCGCGCGGACTGGCAACTGGCGGTGACCGAGCCCCAGGCGGCGACGGCGCTGGACACGCTGCGGATCGTCGTGCGGCCCACGCCCAACGAGTTCCAGACCTACCAGGGGGCGCGCTGGGCGCGGCTGCCCAGCAGCATGGTCGCCGACAGCCTGATGCAGTCGCTGGAAAGCTCGGGCCGGATCGCCGGCGTCGCCCGCCAGGGCACCGGCATCAGCGCCGATTACCGCCTGGTGCTGGAGCTGCGGCGATTCGAGTCCGAGTACCCCGTGGGCGAAGCCGTCCCACGCGCGGTGATCGACCTGCAGGCCAAGCTCCTGCACGTGAAGGACCAGCGCATCGTCGCTTCGAGGAGCTTCGCCCAGTCGGTGCCCGCCGACAGCCCGACCGTGGGCGACGTGGTCCTGGCTTTCCAGTCCGGCCTCAACCGCAACAGCCGCGACATCGTCGGCTGGACCCTCGCCGAGGGCGCGCGTTACCAGCAGCAGGCCGCCTCGCCCTGAACGACGGACGACTGGATGCAACGGAAGGTCAGGTTGAGCCGTGGCGCCACCTCGCGTGTCGTGCGCGGCAGCGCATGCCGGTAGTGGCGCTGCGCCTGACCGGCCATGACCAGCAGGCTGCCGTGCGGGAGCACGAGGGCCCGGCGCAAGGCAGGATCGCGGCGGTGCTTGAGCACGAAGCGCCGCTCGCCGCCCAGGCTCAGCGAGGCGATGACCGGCGCGGGCCCCAGTTCGGGTTCGTCGTCGCTGTGCCAGCCCATGCAGTCGCGTCCGTCGCGGTAGAGGTTCGCCAGCACGCTGTTGAACGGCACGCCCAGCTCCGCGGCCAGGCGCGCACGCAGCCCTGACAGGGCCGCCGGCCAGGGTCGCGGCGTGAAACGCGTGCCCGAGTAGGTGTAGGTCGCGCCCGGGTCGCCGATCCAGCAACTCAGCCGGGGCACGTCGTGCTCGCGCCCGAACAGGCGGATGCGGTGCGCCTCCCAGGCGATGTCCGAGCGCAGCGTCGACAGCAGCGCGTCGGCCTCGGACGGCGGGAGCCAGGCGGGGACGAAATCCAGGCGGGCATCGGGCAGGGGCGGATCGAGGGCGGTCATGTTCCACGCTGGGCGGGCGGCTTTTTGCGACAATACCCGGTCATTGGACACGCAAGCCGCATCCGGAGCAGCCAGCATGAGCGAACACCCGACCGACGCCCCCGACATCGAACGCGACGTGATGGAGTACGACGTCGTCACCGTGGGCGCGGGCCCGGCCGGCCTGTCGTTCGCGATCCGCCTCAAGCAGCTCAATCCCGACCTGTCGGTCTGCGTGATCGAGAAGTCCTCCACGATCGGTGCGCACATCCTGTCCGGTGCGGTGATCGAGACCGGCCCGCTGGACGCCCTCCTGCCGAGCTGGCGGGACAATCCGCCGCCGATCTGCGTGCCGGCGACCGAGGATGAATTCTGGCTGCTCAGCAAAGACGGCGGCCGCCGCCTGCCGGTGCCCCCCGGCATGGACAACCACGGCAACGTGATCGTCAGCCTGGGCGCCATGTGCGCCTGGCTCGCGCCCCAGGCCGAGGCACTGGGCGTGGAGATCTACCCCGGCTTCGCCGCCGCCGAGACCCTGCATGGCGAGGACGGCAGCGTCCAGGGCGTGCGCATCGGCGACATGGGCATCGCCAAGGACGGCTCGCACAAGCCCGGCTATACCCCCGGCATCGATATCCGCGCCAAGCTGACGGTGCTCGCCGAAGGCGCCCGCGGCCACCTGACCAAGCGCCTGGTCAAGCGCTTCGAGCTCGATGCCGACTGCGATCCGCAGGGCTACTCGATCGGCATCAAGGAGTTGTGGCAGGTGCCGGAGGAGCGCGTCTCGCCCGGCAAGATCGTGCACAGCTTCGGCTGGCCGGCCGACAACCGGACCTATGGCGGCAGCTTCCTCTACCACCTGGACAAGGGTCGGATCGCCCTGGGCTACGTCAGCGGCCTGGACTACCAGGACCCCGGATACCGGCCCTGGGAAGCCTTCCAGCAGTGGAAGAACCACCCCTCGGTGAAGGGGCTGCTGGAGGGCGGCAACATCCTGTCGGCCGGCGCGCGCGCGATCGTGACCGGCGGCTGGCAATCGCTGCCCAAGGTGGAGATGCCCGGCGCACTGCTGATAGGCGACACCGCGGGCCTGCTCAACGTGCCCAAGGTAAAGGGCACCCACCAGGCCATTCGCAGTGGCATGCTCGCCGCCGAGCACGCGGTCGCGACCAGCCTGTCGCCGGTGGGCTTCGACGCGCGGCTGCGCGACTCCGACGCCATGGCCGAGCTGCGCAAGGTCCGCAACATCAAGCCCGGCTTCAAGCGCGGCTTGTGGTTCGGCATGCTCAACGCCGCCTGGGAAACGGTAACGGGTGGACGCTCGCCGTGGACGCTCAGGAACACGCCCGACTGGTCTTCGCTGGACCGGCTCGGCGAGCACGAGCATCCCAGGCGGGACTACGTGGACCGGACCCTGGAACCCCGCGACCGCCTGGCCGGCGTCTACTTCGCCGCCACCGAACACGACGAGGACCAGCCGGTGCACCTGAAGGTCGCCGACACCTCGGTGTGCGTCACCCGTTGCGCCGAGGAGTACGGCAACCCCTGCACGCGCTTCTGTCCGGCGGGCGTTTACGAGATCGTCGAACGGGCCGACGAGGCCGGCAACCCGGCCCGGCACCTGCAGATCAACGCCGCCAATTGCGTCCACTGCAAGACCTGCGACATCAAGGACCCCTACCAGATCATCGACTGGGTGACGCCTGAAGGCGGCGCGGGACCGAATTATCAGAACTTGTAGATAGCTGTGCTCGCTGCTCTCCCTTTTTTCACACAGCAGGTCAGGATCACTGTTTACTGCTGCGACTTCCCGGAAAATGGCGCCAAACAACAGTCCCATGGCGCCAGACGCAGGCAATTGGAAGACGCCTGCGCGAGCAAATGAAAAACCACAGGACCGATTACCCTCTTTCGAAGGCGATTTCACTAGGAAGCGCCCACACAGATCCGTTTTTCGGCGACTCTCTCCTGAGCGCTCGGCGCCGGCTCCGCAGTCAACACGTCCGTCTCACGACCGGGGTTCGTCCGAAGCGAACTTGAGTCGGGAGAAGTCGGCAGCGTGATCGAAAGAATCGCTGTACATGATTCTTTTACATACAAGCTGTCGTCGTCACCGAGTCGTCTTCGCTCCATACGAAAGCCAGCGAGGGCCGACTGTGCCGGCGCCAGCCAAGACCCCTACAGGCTGATTGCGGGACCGAAGTACGTTACCGTCCGGCCACGCCGGGCTGTGCGCCATCGCACCGGGCAAATCCCTGCGTGGCCGAGGAAAGACGCCCCAACCAGGGATCGGGCCGCTCACGTGCATCTACTGCAGGGTCGTCCAATAACTACGGTTGAGGCCATTAAAGGAGTTTTCCCTGAAGGTGGACCTGTTCCCCTTCCAGATTGCCACCCTGCTGTCGACCTTGTGCCAGGCCATGTCCTCAATGCCATCTCCATCGAAATCGCCCGACCCAAGATAACGATAGGTCGTGCTTTGCGCGAGGTTTCGGTATGACATCAATGAAGTGCCATTCATAAGCCAGTACTGGACAGTACCAGTGGGCCCATGCCTCCATACAAGGTCGGAACGCCCGTCACCATTGACATCAAATGCGTCAATGACAGCCCAATCCCGATTCAGGCCATTGAGCGACGCTTCTTTGAAAGTGGAGCCATTCCCCGTCCAGATCGCCACCCGATTATCGACCTTGCGCCACGCGATATCTGCATATCCATCTCCATTGAAGTCACCGGCGGCGAGGAATGAATACGTCTTGCTCTGGGCGAGCGTTCTATAGCTCGAAATCTGCGCGCTGTTCATCAGCCAGTACTGGACATAACCCGACGACAGCTGACGCCAGATCAGATCGGCTCTTCCATCGCGATTGATATCCGCAACGCTCTCCAGACGCCAATCACTGTTCATTCCGCTACGGCTGATCTGCTGGAATCCGGACCCAGTACTCCTCCATATCAACAGCCGGTAGTCCGAGCCTTGCCATATCAAGTCCATCAAACCATCTCCATCGAGGTCGCCCTTGCCGACAAACCTGTAGGAGTTAGAGAGCGCATCGTTTCGATAGGCTCGAATGCCGAGCCCTTGCATATACCAGGTCTGAACCACCCCATTCGGGGCATACCGCCACACCAGATCCGAGAGACCGTCTCCATCAATGTCGTTCCGACCCGCATCAGCAGAAACGGCAGAAGGACGGAATCCGGCGATGATCGAAGCAGTGTTATTGATGGAGCGGGCATTGTCGGCAGTCGCCGAGCCACACGCACGACCACCACATGTGGTCAGCGAGGGGTTCGAGAACACCCTGTAGCTGGCCTGCCCCGAGTCGCCATAAGCCATGATTGTGTAGAAATCACCTGCGGCGGCCGACGTTTTGTAGCCATATGAATAGCTGTAGGCACCCGGCTGGGGGTCGCCGTCATCGTCCTTGCTGGTTTCGATGTCGTGCTGCGAGCCCAGGTTGTGGCCGATCTCGTGAGCGAACGTCTCCTCGCGGCAGAAATAGGTCTTGCCGTCATCACCGGCGTCCTGGCCGTCGCTAACCACCGAGTAAGCGAAGTATTCGTCGCTCGGAGCGATCCCCGTCATGCCGCCGCCGAGCAGCCAGGCAACGCCGCAGCCGTCGTTCTCCGGATCGTTGAACTTGCGCACCAGCGCGACCAGGTCCGCCCCGTAGGTTTCGCGCGCAGCGCGCAGCGCGCTGAACGCGGGATCGGGCGTGGTCTGGGTGGACGGCGCCCGGAAGCCGGTGAGTTTCTCGAGCGCGTCGTTGTTGCTCGTGTTGTCCGGGAACGTCACCTGCATCGAGTGGACGAGGCGCAGCTCCGCATTGATCTGGCTGCTGACGTAGGCCTGGTTGGTGATGTCGACGAGGTTGCGGATACGCGTGACCGCGGCCGACTGCGACCCCTTCGACGACGCAAAGCCATTGGTGTAGCCCACCAGCACGTCGATGACCGTCGTGGCGCTCGTGGTGGCCGCAGCCGACACCGGCGCACTCGCGGCGTGCATCACCTGGCCGGAGGCCGAAGAGGCCGCGACCGGATCGCGCGGCGGGACCAGGAAGTCGGGGCCGTCGGGGTGCGTGGCCTGGTTGCGGATTTCGCCGAGCATGCCCTTGTCGGCCGACACCACCCATGCACGTCCGTCGGCCAGCGTCAGGCGGAGCGGCGGCAGGTCGTTGCCCTGCGGGATGGTTCCGAACGCGGCATCGGGACCGAAGGTGATGACCGCGGTCTGGCCGCTGCCGTCTTCCGCTTCGCCCACCCAGCTCCAATTGCCGTCGGGGTGCTCGATGTGGCGCTGGTAGGCCAGCTTGATCGGGGTGCCGTCGGGCGCCTCGAAGGTCATCTCGCCGGTGGCGATGGCGCGGAATGCATGCGCTTCGCTCAGCTCGGCGGCGTGCCAGGTGTAGGCGCCGGTCTTACGGTCCGGCACGTTGCGCGTGTAGTGCGCCAGGGCACCACGATCGGGATACGCCGCGAACGACGATGCCCTGCCGGCCTGGACGCCGGACGGGGGCGACGGGAGCGCTGCCATGGCGTCGCTCGCCTGCGGTCGTGCAGGGCCCTGGGCGGTCTGGAGTCCGCTGGACCAGTCCTGGCTGCACGCGCACAGCACGAGCGGGATCAACAACAAGGAAAGCTTCTTCATAGCGCACCTGTCCGGATGGATTCACCAACCCGGCAAACCGGGCCGCCCCCTTACGTGAAGGCTGAGTGTAGACGCAGTTTAAGAAGCTTGCCTAGTCGACGCGCGGCTCCCTTGGCAGATTTGAAAAGCGTATCGCGGTGGTTCAGGCAATCCGGCAGCCAGTGGCCTGCTCCAGCGCCTCCCGGGACACGTCGGGCGCCAGCTCGACCAGGCTCAGTCCATTTTCCGTGACATCCATCACGCCCATGTCCGTGATGATGCGGTCCACGACGCCCACCCCCGTCAGTGGCAGCGTGCATTCGTTCAGGATCTTGTGGCTCCCGTCCCTGGCCACGTGCTCCATCAGCACCACGACCCGCTTGACGCCGGCAACCAGGTCCATGGCGCCGCCCATGCCCTTGACCATCTTGCCCGGCACCATCCAGTTGGCGAGGTCGCCCTTGTCGGTGACCTGCATGGCGCCCAGGATGGCCAGGTCGATGTGGCCGCCGCGGATCATCGCGAAGCTGTCGTCGCTGCCGAAATAGCTCGCCCCCGCACGCGCGGTGACGGTCTGCTTGCCGGCGTTGATCAGGTCGGCGTCGACCTCGGCCTCGGTCGGGAAGGGTCCGATGCCCAGGAGGCCGTTCTCGCTCTGCAGCCATACGTCGACCCCGTCGGGGATGTGGTTGGCCACCAGGGTCGGCAGGCCGATGCCTAGATTGACGTAGGCGCCGTCGGTGAGTTCCTGCGCGGCGCGCTGCGCCATCTGATCGCGGGTCCAGGGCATGTGCGGGATCCTTGTCTGTTCGGGGACGGGCGCGGCGCTCAGGCGGCGCGCACGGTGCGCTGCTCGATGCGCTTCTCGGGGGTCGGGTTGTGGACGATGCGATCGACATAGATGCCGGCCAGGTGGACATGGTCGGGGTCGATCTCGCCGACTTCCACCACCTCCTCGACCTCGGCGATGCAGACCTTGCCGGCCATCGCGCAGGCAGGGTTGAAGTTGCGCGCGGTCTTGCGGAAGACCAGGTTGCCCGCCTTGTCGGCCTTCCAGGCCTTGACCAGCGAGACGTCGGCCGTCAGCGCCGTCTCCAGCACGTAGTGCTTGCCACCGAACTCGCGCGTCTCCTTGCCCTCGGCCACGACCGTGCCGTAACCGGTGGCGGTGAAGAAGGCCGGGATGCCCGCGCCGCCGGCGCGCAGGCGCTCGGCCAGGGTGCCCTGCGGGTTGAACTCCAATTCGAGCTCGTTGGCCAGGAACTGGCGTTCGAACTCCTTGTTCTCACCCACGTAGGAGGAAATCATCTTCCGGATCTGCCGGGTTTCCAGCAGCATGCCCAGGCCGAAACCATCGACGCCGGCATTGTTGGAGATCGCGGTCAGTCCCTTCGCGCCTGAATCGCGCAGCGCACCGATCAGCGCCTCGGGGATGCCGCACAGGCCGAAGCCGCCGACCGCCAGCGTCTGGTCGTCGGCGATCACGCCTTCCAGGGCGCTCCGGGCGTCGGGATACAGTTTCTGGCTCGCGCCGCCTGCCGGCGACGCAGCGGGGGTCTGGGACATGGGGCCACTCCATTGAGGGATACCCCCAGTCTAACGCGCCGGGGTGGCCGGACCGAACCGTACGTTGGGGCAATGGCGGGCGCTCAGGATCGTCCGTACACGTCCTCCAGCCGCACGATGTCGTCCTCCCCCAGGTAGCCGCCGGACTGGACTTCGATCAGTTCCACCGGCACGTCCCCGCGGTTGCGAAGGCGATGCACGCTGCCCAACGGGATGAAGGTGCTCTCGTTCTCGCGAAGGTCGAACACGCGGTCGTCGCAGGTCACCTCGGCGATGCCCGACACCACCACCCAGTGCTCGGCGCGATGCGCGTGCTTCTGCAGGCTCAGGGCCGCGCCGGGCTTGACCACGATACGCTTGACCTGGAAGCGCGGGCCGACGCCGATCGAGTCGTAGCTGCCCCAGGGGCGGTAGACCTTGCGGTGGAACAGGTGCTCCTGGCGGCCGGCCTGCTTCAGGCGGTCGACGACGGCCTTGACGTCCTGGACCCGGTCCTTGCGCGCGACCAGGGTGGCATCGGGGGTGTCGACGATGACCAGGTCCTCCACGCCGATGGTGGCGACAAGGCGGCGCTCGGAGGCGCGGACCAGGCTGCCGCTGCTGTCGACCGAGATCACGTCGCCCTCGTGCAGGTTGCCGTCGTCGTCGCGCTGGGCCACCGCCCACAGCGACGACCAGGACCCGATGTCGCTCCATCCGCAGCTGACCGGGACCACGGCGGCGCGATCGGTCTTCTCCATGACCGCGTAGTCGATGGAGTCGTTCGGGCTCGCGGCGAAGGCCGCTTCCGGCACGCGGGTGAAGTCGAGGTCGCTTTCACGCGATTCGTAGGCCGAGCGCACCGCCGCCAGCATGTCGGGGGCATGCCGTTCCAGCTCCTCGAGGTAGCGCGCGGCACGAAACAGGAACATGCCCGAATTCCAGGCGTAGGTGCCTTCGGCGACATAGCGTTCGGCGGTCGCCAGGTCGGGCTTCTCGACGAAACGCCCGATGCGGAAGGCGCCCTCGCCGAGAGCGTCGCCCCTCAGGATGTAGCCGTAACCGGTCTCGGCGTAGTCGGGGGTGATGCCGAACGCCACCAGCCAACCCTGGCCGGCCTCGACCAGCGCGGTCTCCACCGCGGTCCGGAACGACGCCTCGTCCTCGATCAGGTGGTCGGCCGGCATGACCAGCATGGTCGCGTCGGGGTCGCCCGCCGCCACGTGCATCGCGGCCAGCGCGATGGCCGGCGCGGTGTTGCGCGCCACCGGCTCGAGGATGATGCCGCCGCTGTCGAGTCCGATTGCCTGGAGTTGCTCGCCGACCATGAAGCGATGGTCGTCGCTGCACACCGTCACTGGCGGCTGCGCGCCGTCGAGCCTGCTGGCGCGCAGGAGGGTCTCCTGGAACAGGGACCTGTCCCCGATCAGGGACAGGAACTGCTTGGGCTGGTTCTGGCGCGACAAGGGCCACAGGCGTGTGCCGCTGCCGCCGCTCAGGATTACCGGATGAAGCATGCGTCGCTCCGCAGGACAGTTCTGGGAAGGTTAGTCGATCTCAATCGGCGTGAGCCATCGGGAATCCCCGGCGGATGCAGTAATGTTCCGGTCCACGCTCGAGCTGTCGTGCAGCCCCTGCCATCCAACCAACGAACGGAGCGCTGATTTGAGGACATTCACCACCCGTGCCCACGGCATGCACCTGCGCGCCAGCGATTTCGGTGGTCACGTGCTGTCCTGGATCGCGCGGGGCCGGGAACAGTTGTTCTGCGTCCCGACCGAACGGATGGCGCCGGGCGTTGCGATCCGGGGCGGCATCCCGGTGATTTTCCCCCAGTTCGCCACCAGGGGCAGTGGACAACGCCACGGCTTCGCGCGCCTGCTGGGATGGGAGCCCGGCATGCTCGATGCACCCGGCACGCGCTCCTTTGCACTGGTGGACTCGGCGGCGACGCGTCGCGCGTGGCCGCATGGCTTCCGGCTTGGACTCGAAGCCAGGCTCGCGCCGGATCGCCTGACGGTGTCGCTGGAGGTGCGCAATACCGGCTCGGATCCGTTTTCGTGCACCTTGGCCCTGCATACCTACCTGCAGGTCGAGGATGCCGCGAAGGCCCGCCTGGAAGGCCTCCAGGACCACGCCTACATGGATGCCACCCGCGACGACGCCCAGGGAAGCGACCCGGGTCCGGTCACCTTCGAGCGTGAGATCGACCGCCTTTATCCGGGCGCGACCCAGCCGCTGCGCCTGGCCGAGGAAAGCCAGCTGCGGGAGATCCGGATGACGGGGTTCAGGGACGTCGTGGCGTGGAACCCCGGCCCCTCGAAGGCATCGGCGATTCCCGAACTCGAGCCGGGCGACCACAGGCGCTTCGTGTGCGTCGAGGCGGCGTGCGCCGCCACGCCGCTCCTGCTTTCCCCGGGGGAGCGCTGGCGCGGCTCCCAGGAAATCGTGCTGCTCGAGCCGCCCGGCAACCCCGTGGCCTAGAGCCGGTAGGTGCGCTCGCCGGCGGGGAGGACCCCCTTCACGTCGAACACGATGCCATCGGGCTTGACCAGCGCGCCGACGTCGAGGGTGGCGGCCGGCCCCACGAACTCCCGGTGCGGCACGGCCAGGATCACGGCGTCGTATGCGCCCGCGGCGGGTTCGGCGACGAGTTCGATGCCGTATTCGTGCGCAGCCTCCCCGGCCTTCACCCAGGGGTCGTGGACATCGATGTCGGCATGGGTCCCGCGCAACCCCTCGATCACGTCGACGACCTTGGTGTTGCGCAGGTCGGGGCAGTTCTCCTTGAACGACAGCCCGAGGAACAGGATCCTCGACCCGACCACGTTGATTTTCGCGCGCGCCATGTGCCGGAGCACGCGATCGGCCACGTACTGCCCCATCTCGTCGTTGATCCGGCGAGCGGCGAGGATCAGCTCGGGGTTGTAGCCCAGCATCGTCGCCTTGTGCGCCAGGTAGTACGGATCCACGCCAATGCAGTGCCCTCCGACCAGGCCGGGGGAGAACGGCATGAAGTTCCATTTGGTGCCCGCCGCGGCCAGCACGTCACGGGTATCGATGCCGATGCGGTGGAAGATCCGCGCCAGTTCGTTCATCAGGGCGATGTTGACGTCGCGCTGCGAGTTCTCGATCACCTTGGCCGCTTCCGCCACCCGGATCGAGCTGGCCTTGTGCGTGCCGGCAAGGATCACCGCGCCGTACAGCGCGTCCACGAAGTCGGCCACTTCCGGGGTCGAACCGGAGGTGACCTTCATGATCTTCTCGACGCTGCGCTCCTTGTCGCCGGGATTGATCCGCTCCGGGCTGTAGCCGCAGAAGAAGTCCTCGTTGAACTTGAGTCCGGAGGCGCGCTCGAGCTCGGGAACGCAGACCTCCTCGGTGACGCCCGGGTAGACCGTGGACTCGTAGATCACGATGTCGCCGCGCTTGAGGATCCCGCCAATGGCCGCGCTGGACTTCATGAGCGGGTCGAAGTCGGGCTTCTTCGCCAGGTCGACCGGCGTCGGGACCGTGATCACGTAGATGTTGCAATCCGACACCCCGTTCAGGGAGTCGGCGAACTCCAGTCCCGGGGCCGAACGCAACTCCGCCTCGTCGACCTCCAACGTCCGATCCACGCCGGCCCTGAGCTGGGCCACGCGGCCGGCATCGATATCGTATCCGACCACCTTGAACTTCCGCCCGAACGCGACGGCGAGCGGCAGGCCGACGTAGCCCAGTCCCACGACGCAGATCCTGGATTCATTGATTGGCTTCATTACGTTGTCTTCTTCCATTTTCTTGGGTAAGCCACAAGGCGGCCCGTGGATGGCGCGCCGGGGGCGCGGCTTGGCCGGTCTCGAAGCGCTCGGCGGGAGCGCGGGCCTCGCGGAGCGCGCATTCTAGCAATGTGCGGGCCGGGCGAGGCCATGTCCTCGATCAACTTGGGACGGCGATTACGCTAGACTATCGGGTCATGCACCCGAGCATCGGTGGCGCCTTTCCCGCCCTACCGTTCAGCTTCCAGTCTGGGACCCCACTCAATGAAAATCCTCGTCGGTTACAAGCGCGTGGTGGACTACAACGTCCGCATCCAGGTCAAGCCGGATGGCTCCGGTGTCGTCACCGATGGCGTCAAGCTGTCGGCCAACCCCTTCGATGAAATCGCGCTGGAAGAAGCCCTGCGCCTGCGCGACAAGGGCGTCGCCACCGAGGTGGTCGTGGCCACCATCGCGCCGGCCGACGCCCAGGCCCACCTGCGCAACGGCCTGGCCATGGGCGCCAACCGCGCCATCCACGTGGTCAGCGAGGGCGGCATCCAGTCGCTCACCGCCGCGCGCGCCTTCCTCAAGCTGGTCGAGAAGGAGCAGCCCGACCTGGTGATCCTGGGCAAGCAGGCGATCGACGACGACGCCAACCAGACCGGCCAGATGCTCGCCACGCTGTGGGGCCGCCCGCAGGCGACCTTCGCCAGCAAGCTGGACGTCGCCGAGGGCAAGGCCACGGTGACCCGCGAGGTCGACGCCGGCCTGGAGACCCTGGAGGTCGACCTGCCGGCCGTGGTCACCACCGACCTGCGCCTGAACGAGCCGCGCTTCATCAAGCTGCCCGACATCATGAAGGCCAAGAGCAAGCCGATCGACACGATCGCGTTCGCCGACCTGGGCGTCGACGCCGGCGACACGCTCAAGACCACGAGCTACGCACCGCCGCCCAAGCGCAGCAAGGGCGTCATGGTCAAGGACGCGGCCGAGCTGGTCGCCGCACTGAAGCAGAAGGGGTTGCTGTAATGAGCAAGGTACTGATCGTCGCCGAGCACCTGGACGTCAAGCTGAACGCCTCGACCGCCAAGTGCGTTTCCGCCGCGCGGGCACTGGAGCCCGACGCCATCGATGTCGTCGTCCTCGCCGCCGACCCGGCCGCCGTCGCCGCCGAAGCGGCCGCGATCGAGGGCGTGTCGAAGGTGCTGGCCGTCGCCCACGAAGCCAACGCGCATGCGCTGGCCCAGGTGCTGGCGCCCCAGGTCGCCGGCCTCGCCGCCGGCTACAGTCATGTCTTCGGTCCCTCGACCACCTTCGGCAAGGACCTGATGCCCTGCGTGGCGGCCCTGCTGGGCGTGGCCCAGGTGTCGGACGTGATGGCGGTCGAAGGCAGCCATACGTTCAAGCGCCCGATCTATGCGGGCAATGCGATCATCACCGTGGAGGCCCCGGCCGACCACGCGGTCGTCGCGACCGTGCGCACCGCGTCCTGGCCGGAAGCCAAGGCAGGCGGCAGCGCGCCGGTGGAGGCCGCCTCGGTGGAGGCGACCCTGCCGACCCACACCCGCTTCGTCGGCCTGGAGGCCGGCAGCTCCGACCGCCCCGACCTGCAGAGCGCGAAGCGCGTGGTCTCCGGCGGCCGCGGCGTGGGTTCGGCGGAGAACTTCAAGATCATCTACGACTTCGCCGACAAGCTCGGGGCGGGCGTCGGCGCGTCGCGCGCCGCGGTCGATGCCGGGTACGTGCCCAACGAGATGCAGGTCGGACAGACCGGCAAGATCATCGCCCCAGAACTCTATGTTGCGATCGGCATCAGCGGTGCCATCCAGCACCTGACCGGCATCAAGGACGCGGGCACGATCGTGGCGATCAACAAGGACGCCGACGCGCCGATCTTCGAGATCGCCGACATCGGTCTGGTGGGCGACCTGTTCAAGGTATTGCCGGAACTGGAAGCGGCGCTGGGCTGAGCACGGTCGATGGCCGCCAACAAGAAGGTCCTCGTGGTCTTCGGCACTCGGCCGGAGGCGATCAAGATGGCGCCCGTGGTGCGGGCTCTCAGGCGGGTGCCCAGCATCGACACACGGGTGGCCGTGACCGCTCAACATCGGGAGATGCTCGACCAGGCGCTCAAGCTGTTTGAGATCCAGCCGGATATTGACCTGGATCTCATGCAACCTGGCCAGGGACTGGACGCTCTGTTTGCCTCCGTGCTGACGGGTGTGGGCGATGTCATTCGATCACTGCGACCCGACAGGGTGCTCGTGCATGGAGATACGACAACGACATTGGCAGCGGGGCTTTCGGCCTTCCACGCCAAGGTACCTTTGGGTCATGTGGAGGCAGGCCTGCGCACTGGCGACATGTGCGCGCCGTGGCCCGAGGAAGCGAATCGCCGGCTGGTCGCCCCACTGGCGGACCTCCATTTCGCCCCCACAGAAGGCGCGCGCGCCAACCTGATCGGTGAGGGGATCCACCCCGGCACCATCTCGGTGACCGGTAATACGGTGATTGATGCCCTTCTATGGGCGCTGGATCGACTGCGCGACGATCCCGAGGCCAAAGCGCACTTCAAGGCACGCTTCTCCTTCCTCGACCCGAATAAGCGTCTGATCTTGGTGACAGGACATCGACGCGAAAATCTCGGTCCAGGCTTCGAAGAAGTATGTTTTGCGCTACGCTCAATCGCCAAACGTAGCGACGTACAGATCGTGTATCCCGCGCACTTGAATCCCAGAGTTCGGGAACCGGTGGAACGCTTGCTCTCCAACACGCCCAATGTATTCCTGATTGCCCCGCAAGATTACCTGCCTTTCGCCTGGCTCATGCAGCAATCCCATCTTCTGCTCACCGACTCGGGTGGCATTCAGGAGGAGGCGCCCGCCTTGGGCAAGCCGGTCCTGGTCATGCGGGAAGTTACCGAGCGTCAGGAAGCGATCGACGCAGGTACATCGCGCCTCGTTGGCACCGGGTCTTCACAAATCTCAGAAGCCGTTGCTCAACTGCTGGACGAGCCCGATGTCTACCAACGGATGGCGTCAGCCTCGAATCCATATGGCGACGGCATGGCATCCGCTCGGATCGCGGAGCTTGTCAGCACGCATTGAGCCGGCATGTTTCACTCAAGCTAGCGCAGGGACCGCCCCCACCAAGCGCCGCCCCCTACCTTCTGAATCCATTCTGACGCGGAGCCCACCCAACCATGACCAGCGCTTCACGGATCCAGAACGTATTCGTCTTGTGCACTGGGCGCTGCGGCTCGGTGACTTTCGCGAAGGCCGTCGGCCACATCAACAACTTCACGGTGGGCCATGAATCCCGAGCCAGACTGATGGGGGCGGACCGGGCCCATTACCCCCTGCGACACATAGAAGTCGATAACCGCCTGGCCTGGTTCCTGGGGTATCTGGAGGAGCGATACGGTAACGACGCTTTCTATGTGCACCTGAAGCGCGATCGCGATGCCGTGGCTCAAAGCTTCAACCGCCGCTGGCACATGCGCTCTTCGATCATGAGGGCGTACTGCGAAGCCATCTGCATGACCTCTCCCAAAGATCCGCTCGAGGCTTGCTATGGCTACATCGATGCGGTTACGAGCAATATCGATGCGTTCCTGAAGGACAAAACCCACGTCATGCCGTTTGAGATGGAGCAGCATGCAAGGGACTTTCCCGAGTTCCTTCAACTAATTGGCGCAGAGGGCAACCTTCAGGCTGCGACCGCGCTATGGGAAAAGAAGCACAATGCAAGCATCGAATGATGCTGAGCAACCTCCCATGTCGCGTGTCCGGGGCAACATTCCCCCACTCTAGAACCCCCTCTCGAGCTCAAGCCCCCTGACGGAGCTGCGGCTTTTTCCCGACCGGATTCATGCCATTGTCGTGCCACTGTGCCACGACGGTCAGCGCGCAAAGCTGGCTGAATGGCACCTCGTCGCTTAGGCACTGCGACACCGGCGTCGTCAATCACCCGACCGACGCGACTCACTCGACGAAACCACGCCGCCCACAACGAGCAAGTCTTGCAACTGCCTTTCCAATGCCCCAGACAACGTCTTTGCGAACGTAGCGGTGGGCTGCATGCCGTCCCGATAGACGAGCACGTCTTCTATTACGGCTTCGCATCGTAACTCACCACAAAAACTGTCGCTAAGGTCGACAAGCCCGAGAGCCGGCTTCGCCGAAACTGCGTACCTGAACAAAGCTCCATTGCTCAAGGCGCCTTGTCGCGGCGCGCCACACGCCTTGGTATCCGCCCGCGACTCAAGACAGAGGGGGACGTCGAAGGGCATTTTCGGCAAGTGCTTGACGACGGCCACTCGGATTCCGGTCCGCTGCAATTCCCGAACGTACACACCTATTCCACGCTCCAGCTGGGCACTTGCCTGATCGTAGGACCTTCCCCGCGCATCAGTGTAGTTGGGAGACTGCGCAAGGAGGACGATGTTTGGCTTGGAAACGAGCAATTCATGCAGCACCTGCCGATTCCAAGCCGAGCATTCACTGAACGCTCGCTTGAGTCGACGATGGAAAACGGATTCGCCGCCGAACAGACAACTGTCCTTGAAGTACGTATTGACCCGCCACTCCAATGCGATCGCGGCCGGATCGATCGCGGGCATCAGGTTCGCGCCGGTCGCGTCACCCACGACCGCCACCGTGATGCGGCCGTCGCGGTCGCCGAACTCGCATTTCTTCACCGCGCGCGAAGTCGTGGAGACCACGCATTGCCTGTCGAAGGCGATCCCGCGGTCCGCGGCGGCGGCGGCGATCGCCGGCCGGACCTTGCTAAGTGAGGGAACCTGCCCGGCGGCCTCCCCTGGCCGGCGGGCGATGGCGCCGTCGATACCGAGGCGCTCGCGAAGGACGGGCGCCAGCGTCTGCATGTACGTCGCCGTGATGTGATGCGCATCGCGGTAGACGAACACGTTCCCGATCACCGCCGGACACGCGCTCCCGGGACAGAACAGGTCGGTGAAATCCAGCATGGGATAACCGGCGAGGCGTGCGAGCCGGGGTATCGCGTCGTCGTAAAGCGCCGCGTCACGCCCCGCCGTGCAGCCATCGCCGCCCGGAGCGTTCTTCGCGAAACATTCCCGGACGATCGTCGGCTGCCAGGGCGTCGAACGGATCAGCGTGACCGCCGAGCGGTCCCGGAACCCGGACCACACGTCCTTCATGCCCTGCGCGAGCGCTTCCGCACTGGCGGCATAGCCTTCGCCCTGCCGGCCGTACACGGCGTGCCGCGGCGACTCGACCAGGACAACCTTGTCGAAGTCCTGCGCATTCAGGTAATCGACGACGTTGCGCGTCCAACGTTCGCACTCAACGTATGGGCGCTTGAGCTTCCGGTGGTAGGTCGGCAGCCCCGCGGTGATGCAGCTCGTCTTGGTGATGCCGACAACCTGGACGTCGTAGTGCTCGGCGATCCACTTGAATGCAGGCAGCCAGTGCACCGCGTGCGAGTCACCGACGACGGCGATCCTCATCCTTGCCGGCGTCGAACCGAACACGCAGGTCTTGACCTCGTCGCCGTCGATATCCTGGATGCAGCCCATCCGGTACGCCGACGCCACGTCGAACTCCACGTCGACCAGCTTCGGCAGGAAGTCCACTTCGCGGGGTGTCCGCGCCGGTTTCAAGTACAGCGCCGCGGCGCCGGGATGGTCCTGATCCAGTCCGGAAGCAACGTCCCGCGCGGGCACCCCGAGCCCCCCGGCACGCCCGAGGACGAGGGCAATGGCGACACAGGCGATGGAGGCGGAGGCCGCGGCGGCGAGCGGACGCCACGGCCGGCCGGCCGTGGCGGGCCCATGCCGGAATGCGTCTTCGATATACCTCTTGCTCACGGCCGCCAAGAGAACCGAGAGCCCTAGCAACGCAGCGCCATCCCAGAGGCCCGGGTCCTCGCCCCGCCATGCGCGGTAGAAGGTGATCACGGGCCAATGCCACAGGTACAGCGAATACGAGATGTCGCCCAGGTACTGGATCGCCCGGTTGCTGCCCAGCCAGCGGGTGAGCGCCGTCCTTTCGTGGGCGCCGCCGGCCGCGATCGCCAGGACCGCCGACAGCGTCGGCAGCAGCGCGGCATGCCCCGGGTATGGAATACCGGCGTCCAGCACGATCGCGGACAGCACCATGCCCGCGAGTCCCGCCAGGAGCAGGCCGACCCCCGCGCGACCCGGAAGAAAGCCGACGACCGCCACCAACGCGCCCGCGGCGAGCTGCCAGATGCGGGAGAACGTGGAGAAGTAAGCGGACGAGCTGCCCGAAAGCCCCGCGATCACCGAATACGCCAGGGACGCCGCGAGCACGATCGAAACGATCGCACCGACGGCACGCCGGAACGGCACGCGCCGGGCGCGGGAGAACCAGGCCAAGGCGATCAGCAGCGCGGGCCAGGCGAAGTAGAACTGCTCCTCCACCGACAGCGACCAGAAATGCTGCAGGGGCGAAGGATCGGCCTCTATCGCGAGGTAATCCACCGCCTTGAAGGCCAGCCACCAGTTCTCGAAGTACAGCGTCGAGGCGACCACTTCGAGGGCGACGTCGCGCCAACGCGTGATCGGAAGCAACAGGGCAGTGGCTGCCACTACCGCGAATAGGGTCACGATCGCAGCCGGCAGCAACCGTCTGGCGCGTCGCACGTAGAACTGCGGCAGCGAGATCGAACCGCTGCGCTCGACCTCCCTGAGCAGCAAGCTGGTAATGAGGTAGCCGGAAATAACGAAGAATACGTCGACCCCGACAAAGCCGCCGGGCAGGAAAGACGGCCAGACGTGATAGACCAGCACCAGCAGGACAGCGATCGCGCGCAGTCCCTGAATCTCCGGCCGGAATGCTCCCCGCACGGTCGACACCCCCACCATGGACGCCCTACTGGCCTACGAGCGTGACGAAGTGCGGCGTGAATCCCGCCTGCCGCTTGAAGCGAAGGAGCTCTGAGGTACCGTTCTCCTTGCCTCCGTACATCAGGTACTTCAGCCCCTTGGCATGAGTATCGGCGTGGTCGACGAGCCACTTCACCACTTCATGGTGCAAGAGCGTCAGGACACCATTGTCCAGGTGCTCCCCATGCCCCAGGATCTGCGAGTACACGGCAAGGTCGCCGGTCCGCCTCAATGAGATGTATCCGCCCAGTCGCTCGTCCACTTGCACCGAGCCCTGGACATGGCCTGGCTCCGACTGAAACACTCCAAACGTCATTGCCCAGTGTCGCGTGCACTTGGGAAACGCCACTTCGAACATTCTGTCCGGAGCGCCGCCCATTTCGTCAATCGACTTCGTCAGGGTCGAGCGAATGGCGCCCCCTGAACGAACTTCCTTCGATGTGTTTGCGGCATGTACGTCCGGAATGAAAAGCTTCCAGGCAAAAGGCTTGACGTAGTAGCCACGCGCAATCGCCTTCTTCTTCTGGCGGATTCGCGCGCCCTTGCCGAACTTCTTGATACGCGCTTCCCACGCATCGAAATCCGCGACGTGGTCAAGATCGATCAGCATCGGAGTGAAGCGCCGGGGCGAAAACTCCCCCAACGACTCGAAATGCACGTAGTTTTCCAGCCCCTTCGCCGAACGGTCGACGAACGAACCGCACACCTCGTTGCAAGTTCGACTATCGCGGTCGAAGGCAAGCCTGAGGTGGGGCGTCGCATCGGCATCGCCATCAGAAACCTGCCTCGGCTCCGGCGAGGCCCGTTCCACAGCGGCGCTCGCCACCGGAACGGCGGTGGATGCTCGGCTTCGCGCGCTGATCGCGTCGGCAAGCCCACCATCGAATGCGCGCTGGAGCATCCGCCGATAGGTCGTTCCCTGGAAGTGCAGGGTATTGCCGGGGCCGCAGGAGCCGACATCCGCAAGCTCAAGGTCCTCTCTGGCCTCGACACCGCCCCAATACACCCCTTCCTCACGCTCGGCGACCCGCCGGCCGAAATCGTAATACTCGAGTCGCCCGTCCAGTTTCGGGTAGTAGTCCGTCTGCTGGTTCAGGAAGAGGACCGGGATCTCGGGATTGTTTCTGCGCACGTGATGGATCAGTTCCACAGCCTCGTTGACCGACTGTTCGAGCGTCCTCCGACCCAGTTTCCTATGCCCTTCAAGGAATCGCTCTCGGTGCTTCAGATGCGCCGGGTGGATCCAGAACTTGACGCCCTGCCCGTCCTCCCAAAGCTCGAAGTTCATGTCAGCGTACGAATCCAGCATCAACAGGTCGGCACCCGTTTCGGTGACCACTTCCCTGTCGGCCTGGCCGATGTAGTAGCGCTGGAGCGTGGGTTGCATGGATGCCACATCACTGATCGAATCGAGATACTCGTGCGAAACGGTCCGACCATCGATCGCGTCAAGGAACAGGATCATCGGCGACTTGCCGTTCTGAGTGATGGACGGTTTGGCGTTGAATAGATCAGGATTGAGCGCAAGCGACCGGCGACACGTACAATCACCACGCATTAGTATCTTCAACGGCTTCCCATCGGGCCTGACGAGCATGCAAACCTTCCTTCGGCGTTCTGACTTCAATTCGCCCGGCGTACCTTCGGGCGCCGGGGTGCTTCACTACTGCTTGAGATAGATCGAAGCCACGGCACGGGGATCCTTCAGCGCTGGCCCGACGCCTTTCTCGCGAGCGAGCGTGCGGATGGGTTTTCCTTCGCGCGCCCGGTACAACTGGCGTGCACCGTTTGCGTCTTCGCGGCGCTTGCCGACGATGTAGCCGGCTCGCACGAGATCCTCGGAGACCACCGCTTCCGCATCCCCCAGCGTGCCCTCGACGACCTCCAAGAACACCTGACGTTCGCTACCTTGGCCTGCGGAATCCTCTCGCCGGTCGTAGCGGACGAAGACCCGGTCACCCAAGTGCGCGATAACGGAATCGATGGCATCGGCCGGTACCGGCTTCTGCGACGGAACGACCGTGGGCTCGGCCATGGGTGCCTCGTCCTGGGCGGAAGCCGGTGAAGGGGCCGTGCTTTCGTTTCCACACCCGGCACAGATAAGCAACACGGTGGACACGGCAATTGAAGCAAACTTGTGCATTTGGGTTACTCGGGAATGTGTTGGGGATCGGCTCTGCCGGACGGTTGGTTCGCTTCGCCGCGTCTTGCCGCCGCTACCGGTGGCCATGAGCTCCTTGTCACCACGAGGCTGCCCGGACAAGGGAGCAGAGATAGCAACGGTCCCGCGATTATATTCTTGGCAGTGGCATTCAGTCTTGCAGCCGGGTGAACTGGGTACGGAAGCGAGCTGCGTCCATTTCGGAGGCAAGCATGACGGCTCCAGACTCCCGGCATCCGAGTTGAAGCCCGCCGTCTGCAGCCGCCACCTGCAAGTACTGCTTGAGACTGCCCGCGTCGGCATAGAGGGCAGCCTCGCCGAATAGCTCTTCCCAGGAAGGATCCATCACCGGCAGGCAGCCAGCAGCCATGGCCTCGAGCACGTCCCGCGGACGCCGCCGCTCGCCATTACGCGGTTCGAGCTTCAGCCACGCGTCGACCAGTGTCAAGGCGGTCGCCTTTTCCACGGTACCCGGCCCGACCAGGTATGGCCGCGTCACGGGTATCGACGCGACACCCTGGGGGTCGTGGTGCCAGGCGAACAGCACGTCCGGCGCAACTTCCGCGTAGCGCGCCAGCTGGGCGTCAAGGGGAAGGCGCGCGTCGATCTGGAAGCCCAATACAAGGCGCTCCGCCGGGCCAGCGCCGCGCCCGCGAGAGGGGCCGCGCCAATGCCCGGGAACGACGATGTCGGGCCACCTGGCGTGCTTTTCGCCGCGCACGCCCCATACCCGCGAGAGTCCCCTCCCGGCAACGCGGTCGGTCGCGAACCAGGCAGGCGCGCATCCGAAAAGCTGGGCGCATATAGCCTCGCACCGGTCGGGATCATAGGCCGCCAACCCGTCGGTGGCGATCGGGCCGTTGGCAGCGCGCATCAGGACATTGCCGGTGCGAAGGCCCACGCGCATGGGCGTGAGGAAATGCAGAAGGTCGGGTTCGGTCACGACGACGCTTCGTACTTCGACGTCTTCGGAAAGGTCGATTTCCTCGACGAGGCCGTGTGCAAGCGCGTTCGAGACGACGGGCGCGAAATGCCCGACTGCATGCGACGAGAGCCTCAGGAATGAATCCGCGTGCACCAAGGCCACTCGCGCGTGGGAACGGGCAAGCGCGACCATCTCGTCGGCGAGCTCGTGCGCCAGCGGAGCCGATGCCCGGAAGTCACCCAGGTACGCGACGTCGAACGGTGCACGCGACGGCTTCTCGACCTTGAACCGATGCGGGGACTGAAACATCCGCTGCCCCCCTTCGCCTTGCAGCCTGAGGCGGGTGGTCCGATCGTGCCAGCGCTCGAAATTACGCCGGTATGCGCTTCGAGCTGGGTGCCGCCAGCCCGCCCGAAACTCGCTGCGCGAGAGGGAGTCGGGACTGAGGCGAATCGCCGTCAGGATTCCATCCAGGGCATCGCACGCCTCATGGCCAAACACGTTCCTGAGCCGGGTCGAGAACTCGCTATCGGCCGCCTTTCGCGCCTGATCGTAGTATCCGATCCGATCGACGACCGCCTCGCGCCTGAAGAGCAGCGACGACTCGTTCGTACGGAACGGCGAAACCCCAGGAAAATTGAACCTGACCAGGTCGTCGACGCGGATCCCGGTGCATTGGTTGGCCACTGCGTGGGAACGCGTCGTCAGCGCTTCGACCTGGCGCTCGATCCGGCGAGGATGGGCCCAATCGTCGGCGTCCTGTACCGTGAAGAAGTCGCCCCGGGCCTCGCGCAATGCTCGATTGCGGGCCACGTAGGTCCCTCCGTTTCGCGCCTGACGGATGAGGCGGACGCGGGGGTCGAGAGCGGCAACCTGATCGAACACCCCATGGAACCGGTCGGGGGAAGCATCGTCGATCACCAAGACCTCTAGGTTGCGCCATGTCTGGCTGAGCAGCGACCGCACCGACGTCAGCAACGCATGGTCCGGACACCAACTCGCAACCGCGACCGTGACGAGCGGCCCGTCCACCGAGCGTGCCGCGGGGCTGCTCCTGAGCCGGTCGAATGGAGGAACGTCCGCGCGATCCTCCAGATGGAGGGCTTCTACCCCGGACTCCAGCACAAGCTCGTTGACCCGCGCCAGCCAGCGCGGCATGTTGGCGTGCGGACTACCTCCGAAAGGGTTGGCGAGGTCGCATAGGAGATACCGCCGCTGCAGGTCATCCGCCTTCAGCGCGGACACAAGGCGCGTCGCGCCGGCGAAGTCCTGGACGTGGAGGGCGAGCTGCGCGGCAAGCACGAGGTGGCGTGGCGGAATCCGCTTTGTTCCATGCACGGACTCGAGCACACGATACGCGTCGTACGCGAGGCCTATGTCACCGGGGAACACCGCTTGGAGCGCAGTGATCCGTGCGAGCCTCATGAGCATCCTTCGATCCAGGTCCGCGCATGCCCCGAGGGCATCCGCGGCCCCGTCGGCGGCCCGACGCAGCAGCGAAGCGAGGGCATCGGGATCCAGACGCTGCGACGATACCGCCCACGCCAGCAGGTCGCGCGCAGGTACCGAACGCGCCCGGAGCGCGCCCGCATCGAATGGGCCCGCATCGCCCGGTTGCGCGAAGCGGGCCAGGTAATCATGCACGTACGTGGGAGACATGGGCAGCGCCGTCATCGCATCACTCCTCCCTTGGTCTGGCATCATTTCGCGCGGTGGACCGGGGCTTTCGAACGCTGAGAATCAACCGAGGCTCCTTCCGGCGCGGGACGCTCCCCCGCACCGTCGGTGCGTACGGACCGGGACACGGAAAGCGTGGCCGTTCGCGTGCCGAGGGCATGGCCACGGCGCAACGCGGGAAACGCGGCTTCCCAGCGATCGAGCATCGTCTTCTCGTCCGGCCGCGAAGCGTCGTCGACAACAACAATGGCATCTTCCCGGAGCTGGTCGAATAACCGGGGGATGGCGGGAAACCGGGCCATAGGGCCCGTCCCACCGGGTGGACCATCGACAATGAGCAAATCGATCTCGCCCTCGCCGGGCGCGTCAGGAAGCGAATACCAGGCGTAGGTCTCCTCGCCAATCGCGACGTCCACGAGCGGTGCGGCACGCACCTGAGCGAAGGCTCCGACGCCATGGGCTTCAAGCGCCTTGCGGGTCGATTCGGCGTACTCGCCGAGATGGTCATAGGAAACGAGCCTTCCGGTGCCGTTCTTCTTCAATGCCATCGCGAGCCAAAGCGAGGACGTCCCGCTGCCTAGCTCGACGATGCACCTCGGCTTGCGCTCGAGGACGAGCTCGACCAGCGAAAGCATCGCCTCCGGATCCATCGCCCATCCGCCAAGAAGAGGGGTTGGCCCCTCCGTCCCCAACAGCTCACGGAGCTGCATCAGCGCCTCCACCTCTCTCACGGTCTCGGTTTTCAGCCATTGCAGCGGGACGCGAGAGAGGCTGCGCAACTTCTTTTCGTTGTGCGTGAATGCCTTGAGTGCCTGCTTGTCGGCCTCATAGCCCTTCCTGAGGCTTTCGATCAACGCGACCACGCGCTCGACGCCTTCCGTCGCACGATTCCTGGACGCCACGTCTGCGGCGGCTTGGCGCGCCAGGCCATCGCGGAGATCGTCTCCAAGCCGCCGGAGGACCTGCTCCGCCGCCTCAGCCTGGACATCGAAACGCTCGGCAAGGGCCTCCTGCCCGGCACGCTGGCCAACGAAATGCGCGTCGATGCCTGTTGTCGCCGTGCCCAGAGTCTCTGCGTGGGCATCCAGCGCGGCATGGATATCCCGGTAGGCACGGACCGCCAGCGAGTTCCCCTCCAGCATCAGTCGCCGGAGCTGATCCTGCACGGACCCGGCTTCGCGCAGAGAATCCGACGCCTGCTCGACACGCGCATCGAGGCCGGCAAGATGCGCCTCCAGGCCAGCCAACCCCGCCTCGAGCGCCTGCAGGCGACCCGCAAGCGTTTCAAGGGCTTGCCCCAACGCTACCGTCATGATGCTTGACTGGAGCGCCTGAGCCTCACCCATCCGCGTGAGCTTTTCACCCAGCGCGTTCTGCACGCCGGAGATCGATGTTTCGACGGCGACCCGCAACTTCTGCCGTTCCCCGCGATCCGTCGCTTCCGCTTCCGCCATCGCGCGCTTGAGTTGCGCCGGATGGGCTTCGATCAGCATAAGGGCGCGGTCGACATCCGCGCGCGTTGCCGCAGCAAGATTCATCACCACGATCGCGCGTTGGAGGACCGCGACGACCAAACCCCCGACGAGCATCCCGAGCACGACCATGCCGATCAGCATCACCGGGGTGCTTCCACGCAACGTGCCGGCGATCAGCAGGGCAACGCCCGCAGCAGCCATTGCAAGGCCTAGAAGCCTCCTCGTTGTCATCATTCCTGCCATGCCTGCCTACTCCGGTGTTCCAGTTGACGAGGGCCTTGCGGCCATCCGATGCCTTGTGGGGTTCATGCCGTTGGCGCGTCGGCCGCCACGCCCAGGCGGGGCAGCAATCGCGCATAGGCGGCACCCAGTCGCTGCGTCTTCGCGCGAACGCTGAGTGCGAGCTCATTGCTGAGTTCCTCGCGCCACGGGGAGAGCTCCTTGACCACCCGCGTCTGAAGTTCGTCGTTCTTGCGGAACTCCCGGAACAAGGTGGTTTCCTCGACTCCCAGCGGGGCCAGCCAGAGCGCCGCGCGCTCCACCGCGACCAGAGGAATGCGACGCCGTCTGGCTTCGACGGCCAGCCAGACGTCCGCCATCCCCGTAGTCCTGAACCAATCCCGCTCCGGCCGCCACAGCGACGTGTGAAACGCGACGGTTCCGGTACCGAGCTGGTTCACGACGGTATCCTGCGCGAGCGCCTCTTCGAAATGCAGGAGGGTCCGGCCCCGAAAGAAGCTCCGGATCGGCTTCGAATACACCGTGCCATGCAGGCCAACCACCACCTTCCGCTCATAGAACTCCAGCTTTCGGATCATGGACTGCACATAGTCCGGCGGATAAGCGATGTCGTCGTCTACGGTCAAGCAATAGCCCTCCGGAACCTGCGCGATGAAGTGGAACTTGCCATTGTCGCGAAGATTCTCGCTGCCGATCACCACCGTTATCCGAGAATGGCGAAGGAACTCAGGCGCCGCCTCGTACTCGTTCAGGTAGACGTACAGGTGGTCGACCTGCGGCAGTAGCGCCGCTACGACTTCACGCAGCTTCTCCTCCCGGGGCGGATACGAGGCCAGGCACGCGCTGATAATGTTGCCGTCGTAGCGCCCCCCGTCGACGACGAGCTTCCCAAAGACCGGGAAGGGGCGCCGCACGACCGGGAACGGCACGTAGGGCCTGAGCTTCCGCTCGACGAGGAACTTGTGCCAACGATCGCACATGGCGGCGTAGTGGCGTCGCTGCGGCGACAGGAAGCTCTGCGCCGAGTTACGTTGCTGGACGAAGTTGATCGCATTGGCCGGATCGCGGGTCAGCGACCCGTCCCTCAGGAGGGCGATGTACAGGACTTCCTTGACGTTGGCCTGCGCTTGCTGCCCATAGGTGATGCGCAGGCGTCGCAGGAACTCATCGTCGGCCGAGGTGCGGATCGTGTCGAAGTAGCCCATCTCGTCGAACACTTTCCTCTTGACCATCTGGCTGATGTAGGCGACGCGCTCCGCGACCCCATTGATCAGGATGACCTTGCCATCTTCGTCCTTGCGTACGTGGTTGCAGGTGCTGACGGCAATGCCGGGACGATTCAGTGCCTCGAACTGGAGCTCAAGCCGCTTCGGCTCGGAGATGTCGTCGCTGTCCATGAAGGTGACAACGTCGCCGTTGGACCGCGTGATGCCGAAGTTCTTGCACCAGTATGTGCCGCGATTCTCGCCGTAGCAGTAAAGCTTGACACGCGGGTCCGTCTTCGCGATCGCTTCGACGCGGGCGCGGGTACTGTCGCGACTGCAGTCGTCCACCACGATGAGCTCCAGGTTCTTCCAGGTCTGATCGAGGATGGAACGCACGGCTGCCTCCACGAACTCCTCGGTATCGAACGTGGTCATGACCACGGTGATCAGCGGATTGCCGGGATAAACGATGTCCGCCGCAGACACGCCTCCTTCCGGACGGCTCATGTATGAAACCCCGGCGATACGAATGCTCTGCGGGGATGGCAGCGCCGCCGGTTCCGCGGGCGTCTGCACCGCGGCCGGAGATCCAGGAGAGGCGCCTCGTCGCGAGCCTGCATGAAGCGGCGCGCTTTGCGTTGCGGCGGGGACGGCAGCTGTCGCCTCCCCCGGCATGAGCGACCGTACCCATGTCAGGGGCGACAGCAAGCGCAGCAACCGGGCGACCCGTCGCAACGTCCCGAACACTCGGCCGTTGAGTAGGGCCTCGTGTCGCAGTTCGGCCGTGGCAACGCGCAGCCTGAGCTCGGATGCCAGCTGTTCGACCTTCCTGCGATTGGCCTCGACCTGCTGCCGGAGGCGATCGTCCATGCGCCGGATCTGTTCGATGAGTTCGTCCTGGCGCCGGGCATGCTCGGCATCGCTTGGCTCGGGACCGGAACCATCCTGTGTTGACATCGCGCCCCCCTCCCGTTCTTCGGTAGCGCCAGGTCGCCCTCCAGAGTCCATTTCGCGGCCAGCCACGCAAGCCGTTGCACCTTTATCGCGGGGCAACAACGCCGAATGGCCACTCCACAAGGGACAAGCTGCGAGGAAACACGTGAGCCTTTCCAGCTCAATCGCATTTGCCACCGGCGCAAGCACGTGGTGGCGCTCTTCGTCGAAGGCGGCCAACACGAGATATCCGTTCGACGCGAGCTTCGACGCTATGGCCTCGAGGGCCCCAGGTTTCCAACCCACCGCGATAACTGCGGAGCGATCGCACAGGAGCTGTCCCAGCCATGCCTCTGCACCCGACTCGGGTTGGCACGCCACATCGGCCCAGGCCAATGCGATGCGAAACGGGGGATCTGCAGCTAGCGCATCCATGTGTTCGATCGCATAGGCATCGAGACCGAGCTCATCCCTGAAGATCGCTACGCGACGCGGTGCTACGGCCGTCGCATCGACCACGACCTCACCCTTGCCCACGAAGGCGGCGGATGCCTTTGAGAGTGTTGACATACCTGCCTCCGGCACCTGCACCGGTATCGAGCTCGCATCCAGAGCGCCGTCGCCGACAGTCACGGGCAAGGCGATGGTTCTCGTATTCTTATCCATGACCACTCTTAAACGCTCTCCTCTCGTGCTCCATCGAGACCCATCCCTATGGACGAGCCCGACTCCTCTAACGCTTTATTATCCGCGCAGCAGATGCGCGCGAGCTCATCGAGCATCCATCTGTAAGTCGCCTCAGAATAGTGGAAAGGGGCGACGCCCCAGCGATGGGTGGGACTGGCACGTGGCCCGCCAGGATAGTCTATGGCCTTGGTGATTCCGGCCCTCGCCAGGAAGGCGTACATCGTCGCCAGGTGCCGGTTGCTAGCTGCGATCTTCTCGGGCTCCGGAAGGCTCTTGCCATCCTCGAACCGGCCAGCCCAGAATGCCTTGTTCAGGATGATTCTTCCGGGCGGCACCAGTCGGAGAAGGCGACGCACGCCGCGTCTCCACGCAGCCACGTGCTCCGTACTACCGGGTGCGATACGACGCCCCCGCCATCTACTGGCTCTCGCAAACTCGAGCGACAAGGTGGCGAGACCTGGCTCGCCACGCATCGTACCGAAGTCCGCGAGCGGGAAACGCTCATCAATGAGATCAAGCAGGACGAAGTCAAAGCCGCCGCGGCGCAGGACGGACGACGCGCGCTTGTTGAGGTCCGTTTCGACCATCCGACGCTGAAACGGACTCTTGATCTCTGTTGCCGCAGCGAGCATGGGCGCGGGCGCCGGTCGCGTCAAAAACGCGCTGCCAAGCGAGGACCGCGCCAGATACCCGGATAACTCGAAGCCGTGACCGGGAAGCTCGAATGCATCGCGGGATACGCAGCTACCGAGTATGAAAATGCGCCCCATCGGAACGGTTCCTGGCATCACCCATCCACCTCTTCGGCGATCCGATCTCGACTACCGACGACGATGCCTCGTGCGCGGACCTCTGCTTCAGCGCCCTCCCAAGTGTGGAATCCCGGCGCGGGGTTTCGGTGACAGACGTAACTGAATCCGTCTGCCGAAAGGAGGCGCAGACCGTGACGCGCGCAGGCTTCCAGGAAGGCAGTATCGGTTCCCTTGCGCAAGTTGGTGGGAAAAGGGACTGAACCGAGCACATCCATGCGACCACCCAAGGTGGCGCCGCACACGACACCACGCGGCCAGTCCTGATCGAAAAGCTGGAGAGTGAGGGCCTGGCGAACAGGATCTCGAACCAACACCTCATCGATTTCGAAAAAGGTATAGACCATGGGCTTTCCAAGCACGTCGCAACGCACGCTCGTCGCAAGCGCCATCAAGTCGGAAAGATAATGCGGGCCATAATGATCGTCGTCATCGAGTTTCACCCAATAGTCACCATGCGCCTTGGAGGCGGCCAAGTTCAGACATTCACCCAAGCTCAGGTGGCTTGACGCCTCCAGAATCTGCACCCTTCGCGTGGCCGAGGCGGCTGCTTTGCGCAGGTTGTCATCGGCGGCAACGCCATGCACGACAACAATCAGCTCGAGCGCTTCATACGTTTGGCGGGAGAACGATGCCAAGCATCCTGGCAAGCGATCAGGTCGCTTGCTGACCAGAAGCGCCGACACCATTGCGCTCGGAAGAGCTTCCATCAGCCCCAGGTCGACGCGAATGCACTCAAGTCGGCGTGCAAGCGAGTGCCGCTGCACGATTTCGCGGAATGCACGATGACTCCACGCCTTCGTCGCACCGGGGTCGACGTTGAGTGCCAGCAGTGCTGCGGGCGAATCGCCCGCAAGGGGCAAGATGCCGGCAAGTGGCCATAGACCGTTAGTTTCCGTCGAAGCGCCCACGATTGCACCGCACGCGGCAGCCCTAAGCATTTCTTGAGTCACCCACCACCGGGGCCTCTCGCTGCAAACGTCAAAAAACTCAGCCGCGACCATTCGCTGCAGCAACAACTTGTCCAGGCCATCCACCAAGGCGCCCTTGGCGGTTTGTGCTGGCGACTCGCCCTTCTCAAGGGATCGGGCGCGACGAAAGCTGTCTACCGCAATCAGAGGGACTGTATGCGCTTTGCTTGATCGATTCAGAGGCGAGGTCGAAGTTTCGCGAACGTCGTCGACCAGCACCCTCCCCGACAATCGGGTCGCCACCTCGCTCAGGCGCGGAGTAAGTACAGGATTGTAAAGGGCAGGCTGGACCGCCGGCGGAAGTAGCGACACACATTGCGCTCCCAGCCGTGACGCCACTACCTCGAGTTGCAATTCGTCGGCCGCGTATACGCGGTCGGCGAGACCGATGAATTCCATCATCCGCTCGAGCTCCACCGCCTTCGCACGGAGCCAGACCACAACGGGGATGCCTACGGAGCGACATGCTCCCACGATCGAACCCATTCCCTGACCCGAGGTGTCGAGGATGCGCTCCATCCAAGTCGGGTCCAGCGCTGTAGGATTGACCTCGACCAACAGGAAATCCGGTTTCTCCCGGGTGAGCACGGATAGGTCGGTCGCCGCATCAATACTAAAGACGGTGACTTCAAAAGCAAGCTCGCGGGCTAGATCCGCCCCCCCTATAAGAGCGATGCTTGAATCACGACGCCCGATCGGCGCACAGCCGCGCGGGGGTGGCGTGCCAATGGAGGGGGAAAATGAGTCAATGACCCAGTCGTCGAACAAGCCGGCGGCGAATGGCCGCAGGTCGATCACCGTCGAATCCCCATCGCCATCAGCTTGCCGTCCACCGGGACGGATAAATTCGTACGGAACCCAATCCGGCAGCGTCGTTCCGCCTAGCTTTTCAGGGGAATGCGTACTTCTTCCTCGAAAAATGGACGCCAACCATCGAAGTGGCAGCGTGATGCGCCAGGAGGTGCTCTCTTCCATCGACCCAACACGTCTATGGAGTTCGCCACTTCGAATACGCTCTGCAGCGAGCTGCCCACGGGCCTTCTCGAGTGCTGAGCGCGATCCAAGCTTGCGTTCGTGACGTATCAAATGCACTTCCCTCCCACAAGCAGGGCAAGCCGCCGCCCCAAAATCCTGCCGATATGGGTCCAACTGAACTCCTGGACGCTCTCTTCGGAAAGGTCGAACGCCGCGTCGAAAGCCCCTTCGTGCTTGAGGCGAGCAAGCTGGGCCAACGCAACCTGTATTTCGCTCGAGTCCATCGCGCATCGGAGACCCCTCCGCTTGGCTTCGATGAGCAATCCTGCTTCGTCCTTCGCTGCCGCCTCAAGGTGCAATATCGGCCTCCCGGCGCCAAGATACTCGAATACTTTTCCGGGAACCTGCTCTGGATTGTCGTTGGCGATGTTGACCAGAACGTCCGCGTTTCGCTGGAGTGCACGTACAGTCTCGTGAGGCAGGTATCCCAGCAACCTGATTCGATCCGGGTGTTGCGCGATTCGTATCTCGAGCGACGCCGGCACTCGAGAAGTCGCGATATTCAGACGTACACCAGGCGCCGCGATGACCGCGTCCACAAGTGACTCCGGTCGTCGGAATGCATAGAAGCTTCCGGTGAACAACAGCTCGAGAAATTCAGGCTGAAACACTGCGACGCAGGGGTCCACGCCTATCGCAGGGTCGAAACCCTGTGTCATAACCTGCACACGCGCGGCATCGACATCGTGCCTTTCCACAAGGAGGCGACGTGTCCCATCGGTAGTCACCGTTATCGCGTCCGCGCGTTCGCAAGTCATTCTTTCCAGGCGCAGGGAACGACGACGCCATCGCCGAGGTGTGTATTCGGCGAGGACCGGATCGCCAAGATCGACGAGCCAAGGAAATCCCAGGGTCTTCGCCATCATGCCCAGCTGCAGCGTGGTTGCCGGCTCGTGCGAACTGATCACGACATGGGGGTCGATCGCATGCAAGAGGGATAGCAGACGCTGCCTCGCAAAAAAACGCCATTCGCCGCGAGCATCCGGAAACCACCAACGCGCAGCCACGCGACTGATGGTTTCGATCAGTCGGCCCTTCCAGTTCAATACGGAAGATGCCTCTGCGATACTCGCTAGCCCAGAGGCCTCCCCTTCGCTAGCGGTCACCCCTCGCCCAGGGCCGCGCTTCGCCTTTCGAAGCGCACTCAACCTGGACACAAGCCTCACACCGCCGGTCACAACACCGGGAAACGTTCGATGGACCGAGATTCCCTGCGGCACCGCCAGCCGCGGCCCTGAGCCGGGCATTCCCTCCGGTGTGAGGACATGCACTTCAGCCCCTTGAGCCGCCAGCTCCCGGCTCAGATACATCCAGCGAAGAGACTGGGGAGAGGGGCTCAGTGGATACTCGTGTGCGATCAAGAGAACCCGCATGACCTTACTTTCTCCTTGGCCAAGCGTTCATGGCGCAGGCGAGCCTCCACATCGAGCGGTTGGAGCGTCACGTTCCATGTCGTGCATGTCTCGCCATCATGTCCTTGTACTTCCGAACAACTCGATCAACCGAGCCTCGCCCTTTGAGCTGCCCTCGATCAATCAAAATGGCGCGGTTACAGGTCCTGCGTATCAGGCTGAGGCTATGGGTAGCCATAATCACTATCTTGCTACCTCCCACGCGATCCATCATCCGCGTGGTGGCCTTCTCGATGAACTCGGCGTCACCGGTACCGATCCATTCGTCGAGCAGCATGATGTCGTGCTGCACTGAAGTCGAGATGGCAAAGCCCAATCGCATCCGTTGCCCCGAAGACAGAGTTCGGAGTCGATGATTGGATTTTTCTCCCAGTTCCGCGAACTCCAGCACAGGACGCACCATCTCCCGAGCATATGCCAGAGGAGAGCCCATCGCCGCGCCTCGAAGAAGAATATTCTCAGCCACTGTTGCCTCGGGATTGAACCCAAGGGACATATTCATCAACGCATGGCGCGTACCGTCCACGTCGATGGAGCCCCTGGTGGGCTGATAGGCTCCGGTCAACAACTGTAGCAGGGTGGATTTTCCTGCCCCGTTCCTTCCGATGATGGCGATTCGATCACCCTCGTTTGCTTCGAAGGAAACGCCGTCGAGAAGCGTTACAAACTCACGCTTGGGAGATGACAACGCCGCCCCCCCAAGCGCCGCCAGCCATGAATTGGTGGTGCGCTCTGCATGCACGTACAAAGGCACATCAAGACCCAAGTTTTCGACTTTCAGGTGCGCCATATCTCAACTATATCCAGATCGGCACAAAGCGTGCGTAACGACGATATGCCCATGCTGCCAACATCGGGAGTACAACCGAGGTTACCGACACATAAACGACAGTCACCATCCTAACTGTTCGACCCAGCAGGGGCCCGCGCACCAGTTCAATGAGATGAAATGCTGGGTTAACATCCATAAGCAATGCGCGTGGCGTGCCGTGAGCTATGTGCTCCGGATACCAGAGGATGGGCGTGAGCAAGAACCCGAATATAAAAATTGTTGTCGTGAACTCGTGAGTATCCGGATAGCGTGCGCCGATCAGCGACAACAGCACACCCACGCTAAAAAGATTCAACAGAAATATTGGCAGGGTAACTACCAGGGTTAATATATTAACAATGCTAAAGCCGGGTGAAAGAGCGAAAGCTATCAATACGACCACCAGCGCCGCCGAAAAGTAAAGCCCGGCCTTGGAAACGCATCTCAGAACGTAATCGGTGAAACGAGTCCGGCCATCCATTATGAATGCTCTGTGCCCGATCATCGTACTTGACGACTCACCAATAACTTGGGTTATGAACCGCCACAAAATATAACCCATACCCATGTATGGCATGAACGCGAATGGGTCCTTGTTTGAGAGACCGGCATAGAAGTATCCAAGCAGGAAAACGGTCGCTGTCGGGGGCAAGAACATCCACAAAATGCCCAGACGGGATCGTCGGTATTTGGTGATGAGGTCCAACCAAGTTGCAAACGTCCAGAACTCGGGACGCCGCAGACTGCCCGTCGCGTCACTTAACAGCGACGCGCCGCCGGAAGGCTTGTGAAAGGGCATGATATCCTTCCCAACTGGAGATTCAGTCACCCCCCTCTCCCACGCCCAGTGCTTCAGCAAGATCCGCTTGCAAGTCCTTCACCGCCTCGACGCCCACGCTCAGGCGCACGAGCGCGTCGCTCAGCCCCAGGCGTTCGCGGCGATCGGCCGGCACCGAGGCATGGGTCATGATCGCGGGATGGTTGACCAGGCTCTCGACGCCGCCCAGCGACTCGGCCAGTGCGAACAGCTCGGTGCGCTCGCAGAAACGGCGCGCGGCCTCGACGCCGCCCTTCAGCACGATGCTGATCATGCCGCCGAAACCGTCCATCTGGCGGCGGGCGAGGTCGTGCTGCGGGTGCGAGGCCAGGCCCGGATAGATGACCTTCTCGACCGCGGGATGCGAATCCAGCCAGGTGGCAAGCGCCGCTGCGTTCTCGCAGTGCGCCTTCATGCGCAGGTGCAGGGTCTTCAGGCCGCGCAGCGCAAGGAAGCTGTCGAACGGGCCCTGGACGGCGCCCACCGAGTTCTGCAGGAAGGCCATCTGCTCCGCCAGCCCGGCGTCGTCGCCGACCACCACGATGCCGCCGACCATGTCCGAGTGGCCGTTGAGGTACTTGGTGGCCGAGTGCATGACGATGTCGGCGCCCTTTTCGAGCGGGCGCTGCAGGATCGGCGAGCAGAAGGTGTTGTCGACCACCACGATCAGGCCGTGGCGATGCGCGATGGCGGCGATGCGTTCGATGTCGACCAGCTTGAGCATCGGATTGGTCGGGGTCTCGATCCAGACCATCCGGGTGGCCGGCCCGATCGCCGCCTCGAACGCAGCCTCGTCGCCCAGGTCGACCCAGCTGACCTCCAGGCCGGCGGTGCGCTTGCGGACCCGCTCGAACAGCCGGTAGGTGCCGCCGTAGACGTCGTCCATGGCGATGACGTGGCTGCCGGCATCGAGCAGTTCCAGGACCGTGGAGGTCGCCGCCATGCCGGACCCGAAGGCGAAACTGCGCTGCCCGCCCTCGAGCGCGGCGACGCAGCGCTCGTAGGCGAACCGGGTGGGGTTGTGGGTGCGCGAGTACTCGAAGCCCTGGTGTTCGCCGGGGCTGGCCTGCACGTATGTCGAGGTCGCGTAGATGGGGGTCATCACGGCACCCGTGCTGGGATCGGGCACCTGTCCTGCATGGATCGCGAGGGTGCCCAGACCGGGCTTGCGGCCATCGCCATCCGGTTGTCGTTCTGTCATTGCCAGTGCTTCCACGTCGTGTCCGCCGGCGGGGCGCGCGGCGACCGGGAAGTCTAGCATCGCCACTCCCCGGCTCCCCGCCCCCGTTCAGTCCCGGTCAATCGCCCGTAGCCCTCACACGGGTCATCGCGACCATCTCACTCCACCCTGCGACGGAGGTAGTTGAGCAGGTCGATCCGGGTGATCAGGCCGACGAAATGGTCGCCATCCATCACGATCGCGACGTGGCCGCGATCGAAGATCGGCAGCAGGGTTTCGATCGGCGCCCCGACCGGCACCTTGTCCAGCTTGCTGACCATCGCGGTGGAGACGGGGTCGCGGAAGCGGCTCTCGTCGCCATAGACATGGAGGAGCACGTCGCTCTCGTCGACGATGCCCACGATCGCGTCCCCTTCCATCACCGGCAGCTGCGAGACGTCGTAGAGCTTCATGCGCTGGTAGGCGGTCACCAGCAGGTCGGTGGGCGCCACGACCACGGTATCGCGCGCGGCGTAGGGCCTCAGGATCAGGTCGCGCAGGTCGCCGGTGGGTTCGCGCTCGAGGAAGCCGTTGTCCAGCATCCAGTAGTCGTTGTACATCTTCGACAGGTACTTGTTGCCGGTGTCGCAGACGAACACCAGCACCCGCTTGGGCACGGTCTGTTCGCGGCAGTAGCGCAGCGCGGCGGCCAGCAGCGTGCCCGTGGAGGAGCCGCCCAGCACGCCCTCCTTCTCCAGCAGCTCGCGCGCGGTGAGGAAGCTCTCCTTGTCGCCGATGGCGTAGGCCCGGGTGACGCGGCTGAAGTCCGAGATGCTGGGCAGGAAGTCCTCGCCGATGCCCTCGACCATCCAGCTGGCGGACTTTTCGCTCAGGGTGCCGCGGTTGACGTATTCCTCGAGGATCGATCCCACCGGGTCGGCGAGGATGAGCTCGGTGCCGGGGGAGTGCTCGGCGAAGCACTTCGACAGGCCGCTCATGGTGCCGGAGCTGCCGCAACCGAACACGATGGCATCCAGTCCACCCACCTCCGCCATCTGGGCGAGGATCTCCGGGCCGGTGCCCTGCTCGTGCGCGGCCGGATTGTCGGGATTGCCGAACTGGTTGACGAAGTAGGCCCCGGGTGTCTCGCGGGCGATGCGCTCGGCCATGTCCTGGTAGTAGTCGGGATGGCCCTTGGCCACGTCCGAGCGGGTGAGCAGGACCTGCGCGCCCATGGCCTTGAGGTTGAAGATCTTCTCGCGGCTCATCTTGTCGGGTACCACCAGCAGCAGCTTGTAGCCCTTCTGCTGGGCGACCAGGGCCAGGCCCAGGCCGGTGTTGCCGGCGGTGCCCTCGACCAGGGTATCGCCGGGCTTGATGTCGCCGCGGGCCTCCGCCGCCTCGATCATCTTCAGGCCGATGCGGTCCTTGATCGACCCCCCGGGGTTCTGCGACTCCAGCTTGAGGTAGAGCTCGCATGCGCCGGTGTCGAGGTGTTGCGCCTTGACGATGGGCGTGGCGCCGATCAGTTCGAGTACGGAGGCATGTATGGCCATGGGGATCGCTCGGTCTCCAACGGGCCGCGGACGTGCGGCGTTCGAGGGGATTCTACCGGGCGTGCCGCCGGGTCGGCGCCCCGCATGCGCCCATGGCATGCGGATCGCGTCAGCGGAAGGCGGCGCGGGTCGCGCCGCGGTGGGAACCGGCCAACCGCCGCGGCTGCACGGGGCAGCCGCGGCGGCTCCGGGTTCGCTGGCGGCAGGTACCGACGAGGAAGGCCTGCCGCCTTGCGAAGCTGTGGACGTTCAGTGCGAGGTGTCGGGATCGTAGAGCCGGAGCAGGCGGTCCTTGGCGGCCAGCTTTTCGCGCTTCATCCGCCCCAGGGTGACGTCATCGATGGGCAGGACCCCGAGTTCGGCCGCATTGACCTTCTTGTCGAGCAGCTTGTGGCGCTGGTACAGCTGCTTGAACTCGGGGTTGGACTTCATCAGCGCCTCGATGACGGGCTGGGGCTGTTCTTCGAACATGGAAAACCTCCTGACGGCGGGGGTGGGAAAGTCCGGCCGGACGGCCGGGCTGGCAGGAAGTGCCCGCAAACGAAAACGCCCCGGCCATGGGCCGAGGCGTCGCGGACAGGTCGGGTTGTACGGCGGCCCGGGGATGCAGCAGCACCCTCTTCCCGCCCTTGCGCAGCCCCGGCGCGTCCCGGTCGGGGGCGGCGGAAGCAGGCAGCGGGATCGAATGCGTCATCGGCTCGGGCTCATCGCCAAGCGGAAACCAATCGCTTGGATATCCGACCCTACTCCTCCCCCCCGGGTGGGGCAAGACGCCCGCTGTTCCGGGCGACGAGCGGTTCAGCCGCGGCCGGGAACGGGCCCGGGGCGTACCGGCCCGGGCCCTTGAATGCCCAACAAGTTGTTGTTTTCAAAACTTATTTTACGATGACCTCGACGCGCCGGTTGCGCGCGCGGCCTTCGGCACTGCCGTTGTCGCCCAGCGGCCGGCTCTGCCCAAGACCTTCCACCTGCAGGCGGGAAGCGCTGACGCCGGCGGCCACGAGGGCGTCGGCCACGGCCTGCGCGCGGCGCTGCGACAGGGCCTGGTTGGCGGCAGGATCGCCCTGGTTGTCGGTGTGGCCTTCGACCGTGATCCGGGTCCTGCCGCCACCGGCCTGCAGATAGGTGGCCAGCGCACGCGTACTCACCTCGGCCGCCGGTGTCAGGCTGGCGCGGCCCGAGGCGAAGGCCTCGCCCCCCAGCGTGAAGACCTCGCCGCGGCGCTCCTGCTTCGACGGCGGCAGGGTGCCCCCGGCCATGAGTTCGGCTTCCTGCCGCGCGAGGGCCGCTTCGCGCTCGCGGGCGGCCTTCAGGCGCGCGTTCTCGACGCCGGCCACGCCCACCAGGGCGTTCTCGACATCCTGCATCGCGGCTTCGCCGGCCTCGGTCTGCTCGCGCAGGCGCGCCGCTTCCTCGGCCTGCAACTGGGCCTGCAGGCGCAGGCGCTCGGCCTCGGCGCGGGCCTGGGCGGCATCGCGGCGACTGGCTTCGATCAGCAGTTCGCTGCGCTGGGTCTCCAGGCGACCGAGTTCCTGCTGCAGGACCTGGTTGCGGGCCGCGATCTCGGCGATCGACACCCGGCGCTCGGCCACGTAGCGCGCGGCCTCGCGGTTGCGGCTGGACGCCTTGTCGAGCGCTTCGAGCGCCTGCCGGGCCTGCAGGCGCTCGTAGGCGCCGTAGCTGGCCACGGCGGGATCGCTGTCGAGCGCCCCCAGGCGCTGCGCCAGGGACGCGGAAGGGTCGGTGCTCTGGGCCTGGGCCGCGGGCGCGGCGCACAGGGCGAGGACCAGGCAGGCGGCAAGACGCTTCATCGGCCACCCTCCCCTTGCAGGCGCTGCTGCAGCTGCGTGATCTCGGCGCGTCGCTGGGCGACCTGCGCGTTCATCTTCGCTTCCTGGCTGCGGGCCAGGGCAAGGTCGGCATCGGCGTCGGCAGCCAGCGCGAACTTGCGGGCATCGTCCTCGCGGCCTTCCGCCATGGCCACCTGCGCCCGGCTGAGCGCTTCGCGTGCCGTGGCGATGTCCTGCGCGGCATACTGGTCGGCGTCGGCGTCGGATGCCAGGGAAATCGACTGCTGGGCGTCCGCCAGTTCGGCGGTCGGGGGCGGCAGGCTCGCGCAGCCGGAAAGGCCGGAAGCGAGAACTGAAGCCACTAGCAGGTAACGGATTTGTGCGAAGCTTGGGATCATTGGGGAGGCCATGCGGTTGCGAAATCGCCGGGCCATTGTCTGAAGCCGGTGGCCGGCTTGCAACGTCGGGCCGCCGGAACCGTATCGAACGAGGGGCTGCAGTATGGACATCGGCTATTTCCTGAAGCTGATGACGGAAAAGAACGCGTCGGACATGTTCCTGACCACCGGCGCGCCTGTCTACATCAAGGTCGAGGGCAAACTGTACCCGCTCGGCAACACGGGCCTGCCCCCGGGCATGGTCAAGAAGATCGCCTACTCGCTGATGGACGAGGGCCAGGTGCCCTCGTTCGAGCGCGACCTCGAGCTGAACATGGCGATCGCGCTGCCGGACGCGGGCCGCTTCCGCATCAACGTGTTCAAGCAGCGCGGCGAGGTGGGCATGGTCATCCGCGCCATCCGCAGCGTGATCCCCAGCATCGAGGAGCTGCAGCTGCCGCCGGTGCTCAAGGACATCATCATGGCACCCCGCGGCCTGGTCCTGATCGTCGGCTCCACCGGCTCGGGCAAGTCGACCACGCTGGCCTCGATGATCGACTACCGCAACAGCAACACCTCCGGGCACATCCTCACCATCGAGGACCCGATCGAATACCTGCACAAGCACAAGAAGTCGATCGTCAACCAGCGCGAGGTCGGCCTGGACACGCATGCCTTCCACAACGCGCTGAAGAACGCGATGCGCGAAGCGCCGGACGTGATCCTGATCGGCGAGATCCTCGACGCCGCGACCATGGAGGCGGCCATTGCCTTCGCCGAGACCGGCCACCTGTGCCTGGCCACGCTGCACTCCAACAACGCCGACCAGACGCTCGAACGCATCCTCAACTTCTTCAACGAATCGGCGCACAAGAACGTGCTGATGAACCTGGCCCTGAACCTCAAGGCGGTCATCTCGCAGCGTCTGGTCATCGGTACCGATGGCCGCCGCCTGCCGGCCGCGGAAGTGCTGATCAACACCCCGCACATCCGCGACCTCATGCGCCGCGGCCAGGTCCACGAGATCAAGCAGGCGATGGAAGAGACGCTGGAGGAAGGCATGGAGAGCTTCGACCAGTGCCTGTTCCGGCTGGTCAAGGAAGGTCGCGTGGAGATGGAAGAGGCGCTCAAGGCCGCCGACTCCCGCGATGGCCTGGCGCTCAAGTTCCGCCTGTCCGAGGGCGGTGGCAGCGAGCACGACCCTTACGCGGACGTCTTCGACGCCGAATCGCACTGAGACTGGCATCCACACCGCGGCGGATACGGAAAGCCACCCAAGCGGGTGGCTTTTTTTTCGCACTCTTCGAGCCACCCTGCCGTCATCCCAGCGAACGCTGGGATCCAGCCCTTGCATCTTGCTTGGCGACCCGGCCCAGCGCTGCGCGCAAGGCGTTCGGCCAAACCGCGAGGCGGCGCCCTGCAAGCGGTTGCGCCCTACCCCAACGCACATTGGGATCCGGCCTTTTCGCGCGAAGTGGTGTGCCATGGATGTCGAGCACGAGGTCGAGGCGATGCGATGCCGCGCGCGGGTCGTGGCCATCGCAGGACGGCATGAGCTGGATCCCAGCGTTCGCTGGGATGACGAGTGGTGGTGACGCCGAGACCGTCAATCGCGCGGCCATTGGCCGGATCGCAGGATGGGTTGCGTGAAGCAAAACCCACCGTGCGTCGCGGCCGGCAACCACGGTGGGCATCGCCTTCGGCTCGACCCACCCTACGGCGACGGCGCGGCCAAACCCGTTCGGCGGACCCACAAACCGTCATTCCAGCGAACGCTGGAATCCAGCCTTTGGCAAAAGGCTCGGGAGTTCTCCCCGTCCCAGCGCGGTGCGCTGGACGTTCGGCCGGACGGCGCGGGGTTGCGATGCAGGCCACCCGGATCAGCCGAATTCTCCCCCGGTCGGGAGAAGAACCTTTCCCGGTCGCGTCGACTCAGGCCGGCGACGGCGCGTCGGGCTGGCGCTCGGGGCGCGCGGCGTCGAAGGCCGGCAAGGCCAGGCAGGCGGCCTCGATGCGTTCGATCGTCGGGTACGGGGCCATGTCCACCTTGAACCGGCGCGCGTTGTAGACCTGCGGGACCAGGCAGCAATCGGCCAGGCCGGGCGCGTCGCCCTCGCAGAAGCGTCCAGTGGATGGGTGGTCCACGAGCATCGCCTCGATGGCCTCGAAGCCGTCCTCGACCCAGTGCCGGACCCAGGCCTCGCGCCCGTCGGCGTCCACGCCCATTTCGTGTTCCAGGTGCTGCAACACGCGCAGGTTGTTGAGCGGATGGATCTCGCAGGCCACCGCCTGCGCCAGCGCCCGCACCCGGGCGCGGTCGCGCGCCTCGCCCGGCAGCAGGGCCGGCGTGGGCCAGGCTTCTTCCAGGTATTCCAGGATGGCCAACGACTGGCGAAAGACCCGGCTGCCGTGCCGCAGCACCGGCACGAGGCCCTGGGGGTTGGCCTCCCGGAAGTCGGGCATGTGCTGCTCGCCGCCATCGCGGACCAGGTGGACCGGCTCGATGTCGTAGGACAGCCCCTTGAGGTTGAGCCCGATGCGCACGCGGTAGGCCGCGCTCGAACGCCAGTAGGAGTACAGCTTCAATCGCTCGTTCACGGTTCCACCTCGTTTCCCCGGATGCGGCCCTGGTCCAGCGCGCACCTTACCGCAGACGCGACGGCGGGCGGCCGCCGGGGCCACCCGTCGTCGGCGGCGCGTCGCCGTCAGGGCTGCTCGATGCGTTGCTCGATCGCACCGAAGACGCTCGCGCCGCTCTTGTCGAGCATCTCGATGCGCACGACGTCGCCGAACTTCATGAAGGGCGTGCTGGGCTTGCCGTGCTCGAGGGTCTCCACGGTGCGACGCTCGGCGAAGCAGGACGCGCCCAGCGAGGTGTCCTCGTTGGCGACGGTGCCCGAGCCGACGATGGTGCCGGCCGACAGCGGGCGGGTGCGGGCCGCGTGCGCCACCAGCTGGGCGAAGTTGAACTGCATGTCGACGCCCGCCTCGGGCGCGCCGAACCACTCGCCGTTGACGTGGGTGAGCATGGGCAGGTGCAGCTTGCTGTCGCGCCAGGCATCGCCCAGCTCGTCCGGGGTCACGAACACCGGGCCCAGCGCCGAACGCGGCTTGGATTGCAGGAACCCGAAGCCCTTGCCCAGTTCGGCCGGGATGAGGTTGCGCAGGCTCACGTCGTTGACCAGCCCGACCAGCTGGATGTGGCCGGCGGCCTGTTCGGGCGACGCGGCCATCGGCACGTCGTCGGTGACCACGACGACTTCCGCCTCCAGGTCGATGCCGAAGTCCTCGCTCGGCACCTTGACCGGGTCGCGGGGGCCGTAGAAGCCGGCGCTGACCGCCTGGTACATCAGTGGATCGGTGTAGAAGGTTTCGGGCACCTCGGCGCCCCGCGCGCGCCGCACGCGCTCCACGTGCGGCAGGTAGGCGCTGCCGTCCACGAACTCGTAGGCCCGCGGCAAGGGTGCCGCCAGGCTCGCGGGGTCGAGCGCGAAGTCGCCCTCGGCCTCACCGGCATTGAGCGCCTCGGAGAGGGCGTTCAGGCGCGGCGCCAGGTTCGACCAGTCCTCCAGCGCCCGCTGCAGCGTGTCCGCGATGCCCGTGGCCTTGACGGCGCGGCCGAGATCGCGCGAGACGACGACCAGGGTGCCGTCGCGGCCCCCTTCCTTGAGACTACCGAGCTTCATCTGGACCGGACTCCTGCGTGCGGGGTGGGATCTGAGGGTACGTGGCGGCCGTGAACGTGCCGTCGGTCAATGGTTTCAATTGTAACCTAACGCCGGCCAGCGCCGGGACGCAGCGGCGCGACCCGCAAGTGTGACCGGTCGCCGGGAACGGGTCGACGGGCGTCAGCGCCCGGTCGCGGGACTGCTAGGCTTGCGCCAGGGAAGACAGAAGGATCTGCCATGCTACCCCCCGGGGCCGCGCCATTGGAGGCGCTTTCCGCACTCGCCGAGTGCCCGACCGCCGCTGCGCTGACCGAGGCCGTCGACCGGCTGGTCCAGCCCATCGGCATCCGCCATTGGCTCTACGCCCTCGACCTGCCGCTGGTCGACGACCGCCGCGAGCAGTTCACCCTCGGCAGTTACCCCGAGGCCTGGGTCGAGCACTACCTGGGCAGCGATTACATCCGCATCGATCCGGTGGTGGCGCATTGCCACGACCACGCCGTGCCGCTGGACTGGGCCCGCCTGGGCCAGGAGCGGCGGACCACCCTCGATCCCCGCGCACGCAGCATCCGGCAGATGTTCGGCGAAGCCGCCGAATTCGGCCTCGGTGCCGGCTTGAGCATCCCGCTGCATGGCCCGGGCAGCAACTGGGGGCTGATATCGTTCACCGGCGACGCGCGGCTTGCGCCGGAGCTGTCGTCGCGAATCGCCGAGTTGCACCTGCTGGCACATTTCGTGCACGAGGCGGCCCGGCGCTTCACCCACTCGCTCAACGCGCCGCCCCGTCCGCCGCAGGTACCGCGGTTGACCGGCCGCGAACGCGAGTCGCTCTACTGGGCGTCGGCCGGAAAGACCAGCTGGGAGATCGGCCAGCTGCTCGGCATCAGCGAGCGCACGGTCATTTTCCACGTCCAGAACGCCAGCCAGAAGCTCGGCGTATCCGGGCGCCAGGCGGCGGTCGCACGCGCGGTGTCGATGGGTCTGATCGGGGCGCATTGATCGCCGGGGTCGCGCGACCCTGTCGGAACTGCCAGCTGCACGAATCGACGGTATCGGGTTCCCTGTGCATCCCGTTCGACATGGAGTGTGTCGGGATGATCGAGTTCACCGTGGCCCGGGCCGGCGAGCCCCGCCTGCCGCCGGCCCTGTTCGACAGCATGCTGCGCCTGCGCGCCGAGGTGTTCGGCGAACGCCTGGGATGGGCGGTGCGGGTGGAGGTCGGTCGCGAGCACGACCGCTTCGACCTGCTCGGGCCGGACTACGTGATCGCCCACGAGGGCCAGCGGGCCATCGGCTGTTGCCGCCTGCTGCCCAGCCTGGGGCCGAACATGCTGAGCGACGTGTTCCCTGCGCTCGCGGCGCCATCGGGCGTGCCCCGCGGCAGCGGCATCATCGAGGTCAGCCGTTTCGCGGTCACCACCGCGCGTGCGCCCGACGACGACGCATGCGGCCACCGTTTTGGCGGGATACCCGCGCGGCTGGTCGCCGAGGTCCTGTGCTTTTCCGCCCAGCAGGGGATGGACTGCGTGGTCGGCGTCACCAGCGCCGGGTTCGAGCGCCTGTTGCGACGGCTCGATCTCGACGTGCAACGGCTGGGCCCGGCGCAGCGGATCGGTTCGGTGACCAGCCTGGCGTTCCGCCTGCCCTTGCATGCCGGCAACCTGGCCGTGGCGCGTGGGTTGCAGGCCACGCGGGCCGTACCGCTGGCCCGCGCGGCCTGATTGGCCTGCCTGCCGTCAGGCGGTGGCGGCTCGCGGCTCGGCGGCCATCGTGGCGATCTCGCGAAGCTGCATGGCCGTGCAGTCCCAGAGGCGATGGCGCGCGTTGAGCGCCTGTCGGGCGGCGTCGCGGGCGACCTTGAGCCCGTCGCGCTGGCGGCCCAGCATGGTGGCCAGCATGCGGCTGGCGGCCGGCCCGTGTTCGTCGGCATCGAGCTCGATATGGCGCTCCAGGTAGTAGACGAAGCCCGGTGCCTGCAGGGTGTCGAGCCCCCAGCGGTCGAGCAGGCCCTGGAACATCCCGGGAATCACGTTCTCGCGGCCGTAGAGGAAGCTGGCCATCACCTGCAGGGTGGTGCCACCGGTGGCGGTGCGCAGGGTGTCGCAGACGAACTCGGCGACGAAATCGGGGGCCCCCGCCTCGGCGAGTGCCTGCTCGTGGCCATGGCCCTGGCCCAGCAGGTCGAGGAAATGCCTGAACGCCCGCGTCGGCGCGCCCACGTCTTCCATCGCCTTGAGGTAGAGGTCGAGGTGGCTCGCGGGCCGCCCCTCCGCATCGATGTCGCTTTCCTCGGCCAGCACGATGTCGTTGATCAGCCGGGCGCTGGCCGGGTCGGCCGGGGGCATCCAGGGCAGGCGCACGCAGGTCAGGTCCTGCTGCAGCCGCTTGACCAGGGACATGAAGTCCCAGACCGCGAACACATGCACCTGCATGAAGGCGCGCAGCGCCTGGATGTCTCGCAGTTCCTCGAACACGCCGTGGCTTTCCAGCCCCGCTCGCAACCGTGCGATCTGGGGGGTCAGTACGGCGTCGCCTTCCATATGCATGTTCGCGTCCATGTCGGTCCTCGCTCGTTGTGATTCGATGACGGCGGACGTGGCGTACCGCCGGTCAATGCGGTTGGTACAGGGGGTAGAGGCTGTTCTCCTCGCGTTCGATGCGTTGCGTCAGCAGGCCGCCGACGGTGTTGTAGTCCTCCAGGAACTCCGCGCGGCCACGCACGTCGAAGCTGGCGACCTGGTACTTCTTGACGAAATCCACCACGCCTCGCGCGATGCTGTTCATCTCGCGGCGGAAGCTGCGGATCAGCATCGAGTTCTCCGCGTCGTCCTGGAGGGTGTTCTCGACGTAGTTGTAGAAGCGCACGTTCTCGGCGATCAGGTGGGCTTCGAGCCGGGTCTTGAACGACAGCAGGAGGGCCGGCACGTCGCCGTACTCGTCGAGCTTGGCGCACTGCCCGATCTCCTTGAACAGGGCGACCAGTTCGCGGTGGTCCTTCTCCAGCGACTCGACCAGCGACGGGTCGTACTTGATCTGCCTCGCGCGCCCGGTCGGCACGTCGAACTGGATCGGCGCCCGTGGCGTCGCGCCGCCCTTGTGGCTGGTGGGCTGCCCGCCCATGAGCCTTCGCATGAAACCCAGCACTTCCTTCCCCTTTGGATGACTCGCCATCCCCGTGGCGAGGGGCAAATTAGCGTCATCGTCCATGGCTCGACACCTGTCAGAACCGACAGGTATCCGGGTGCGTGAATCCACGGGTGCAGGCAGGCGCGCCCCTGCCCTCCACGGCCCCCAGCAAGCGGCGCCTGCCCTTCCCGGGGCGCGGCGGCGGCCGTGGTGCGTCGCCGCGTGGGTGGGCCAGGCCAGGCGGGATTCCGGTTTTGCGACGCTGATCGCGCTTGGGCGATGCCTTCACGAAGGATCCGGCACGCAGCGACGGGGTGATTACCGCGCTGCAGCACCGTCGCGCGCGGACGCAGGGCAGCGGGGTATCGGAAGCCCGGACACAAGAACGCCCGCCGGATGGGCGGGCGTTCTTGTTCGGATATGGCAGCCCCGGATGGATTCGAACCACCGAATGCCTGAGTCAGAGTCAGGTGCCTTACCGCTTGGCGACGGGGCTATGAGACCGATTATAACGCAAATGCCACCAAGTGGATTAGCGCTTGGAGAACTGCGTGGCGCGACGTGCCTTGTGCAGGCCGACCTTCTTGCGCTCGACTTCGCGGGCGTCGCGGGTCATGAAGCCGGCCTTGCGCAGCTCGGACTTCAGGCTCTCGTCGTACTCGACGAGGGCGCGCGCGATGCCGAGGCGGATCGCACCGGCCTGGCCGGTGGTGCCGCCGCCGATCACGGTGACGTTGACGTCGAACTTGTCGGTCGACTGGGTCAGTTCGAGCGGCTGGCGCACGATCATGCGCGCGGTCTCGCGACCGAAGAACTCGTCGAGCGGACGCTGGTTGATGGTGATGGCGCCGCTGCCCTTGCGCAGGAAAACGCGCGCGGTGGAGGACTTGCGACGGCCGGTGCCGTAATTCTGCTGGATAGCCATGTGTCGTTTACCTTAGAGGTCCAGGGGCTGCGGCTGCTGCGCGGCGTGCGGATGCTCGGAGCCCTTGTAGACCTTGAGCTTGCGGTACATTGCGCGGCCGAGCGTGTTCTTCGGCAGCATGCCCTTGACGGCGATCTCGATCACGCGCTCGGGGTGGCGCTCCAGTGCCTGGGCCAGGGTCTCGGACTTCAGGTTGCCGATGTAGCCGGTGAAGCGGTGGTACATCTTGTCCTGCAGCTTCTTGCCGGTCACGGCGATCTTCTCGGCGTTGATCACCACGAGGTAATCGCCGGTATCGACGTGGGGGGTGTACACGGGCTTGTGCTTGCCGCGGAGGCGGCGCGCGAGCTCGGAGCTCAGGCGGCCGAGGGTCTTGCCCGCGGCATCGACGACGTACCAGTCGCGCTGGACGGTCTCGTTCTTGGCAGTGAAAGTCTTCATGACGGCTCTACTTGGGGGTGCATGGTCGGGTTGGTTGCAGTCGCGCGCGGGCCGTGCCCGGGGCGACTGGAACTTCACCTCGCGTTGTTTGCGGAACTCAAGAGGCGGAATGATAGCGGCTTGCCCCCGACGCTGCAAGTTCGCCCCTGGACGCGTTCAGACTGCGCTAGCATCGCCGATGATGCCCGAGTCCGCCTGCCCACCCGCTCTTCCGACCGGTGCCGCATCGCTGGCGGCGCTGGCGGACCGCTGCGTGCAGTGCGGGCTGTGCCTGCCGGCCTGCCCCACGTATGCCCTGGAGCGGATCGAGGCCGAATCGCCGCGTGGCCGGATCGCCCTCGCCCGCGCGTGGTCGCAGGGGCGGATCGCGGCCACGCCGGCCGGCGAAGCCCACCTGGACCACTGCCTGGGATGCCGCGCCTGCGAGCGCGCCTGTCCGGCTGGCGTGTCCTACGGCGCGCTGCTCCTGGCCGCGCGCGCCGAACAGCGGCAGCGTCGCCGACCCGCCCTGCGCCAGCGCCTGCTCGAGACGCTGGTCGCCCGGCCGCGCATGCTCCGCGTACTCCTGGACACCTACCGGCGCGCCCATCCGCTGCTGCCGACGGCCTGGCGCCCCCTGCCCCGGCCGCCAACGCCGGCCGCGCGCGCGAACCGTCCGGACCCCACCGATGCCCGCCCATGGGTGGCCGTGTTCGAAGGCTGCGTGGCGCGTGCCTACGAAGGCCCGGTGCGCAACGCCCTCGCGCGCCTGTGCGAGGCGCTGGGGGTCGCGCTCGTCGCACCGCCGGCGCAGGCCTGCTGCGGCAGCCTGCATGCGCATGCCGGCGACGCCACGGGACAGGATCGCCTGGGCAGGCGCAACGCCGGGGCATTCGCCGGCGCATCCCGCGTGCTCACCCTGGCCAGCGGCTGCCACGAAGCGATCGCGGCGGCGCTGCCGCCCGGCGTCGCCGTCGACGCCTTCCACTACCTGCATGCCCGGGGCGACCGGCTCCGCTTCCGTCCACTGCGTGCGCGCGTCGCACTGCAGCTGCCGTGCACCCAACGCGACAGCGAAAGCGCGGCGGCGATGCTGGCCCTGCTGGCGCGCGTGCCGGGGCTGGAGGTCCAGCGCCTCGATGCCGGCACCGGCTGCTGCGGCGCGGCCGGCTCGCGCATGCTGCTCGACCCCGCCCGCGCGGCGGCGCATCGCCAGCCCCTGCTGGACCAGATCGAACGCCTGGGGCCCGATCGCATCCTCAGCGCCAACATCGGCTGCCGCCTGCACCTGGGCAACGGGACGGGGCGCCGCATCGAGCATCCGCTGGAACTGCTGGCCGACCAACTGGCCACGGACTGAGGGACCGCATGGGCTTCATCGCCCGTGGCCGCCCCAACGCCTAGAATGGCGTCATGCAGACACGCCACCTCAGCCGGCTCGACCGGCTCATCGACCAGGCGCAGCGCGCGATGGAAACCGTCCTCGGCGCCCCGCTCGCCGAACGCGCCAACCCGGGCCTGCACGAACCCGACGTCGTGCTGGGCGAGGAAGAGCGCCGCCACGCCGCGGGACTGATGCGGATCAACCATGTCGGCGAAGTCTGCGCGCAGGCGCTTTACTGCGGGCAGGCCACCGTGGCGCGCGACCCGGCGACCCGCGAGCACCTCCTCCACGCCGCGCAGGAGGAGACCGACCACCTGGCCTGGTGCGGGGATCGCCTGCGCGAGCTCGACAGCCGTCCCAGCCTGTTCAACCCCCTGTGGTACGGCGGCAGTTACGCAATCGGCGTGCTCGCCGGCCTTCGCGGCGACGGCTGGAACCTGGGCTTCGTGGTCGAGACCGAACGCCAGGTCGAGGCGCACATCGACGAACACCTCGCCTCGCTGCCGGCGGCCGACGGACGCAGCCGCGCGATCCTCCAGGTCATGAAGGCCGACGAGGCCCGCCATGCCGACAATGCCGAAGCCGCCGGCGCGCGCATCCTGCCGCCGCCGATCCCGGGCATCATGGCCGCGGCGTCGAAGGTGATGAAGGCGGTGGCTTATAGGGTGTGATTCGTAATTGGTGATTCGTGATTCGTAATTGGTGATTCGTGATTCGTAATTGGTGATTCGTGATTCGTGATTCGAGAAGAGCTTGAGAAAGCAAAAGGCCCGCATCACGCGGGCCTTTTGCGTTGGTTCTTGACCAATCACCAATCACCAATCACCAATCACCAGCCATCAATCCACGAGGTTCCGCCCGTGGTACAGCTCTTCGATCTCGCGCTTGAGCCGGGCCTCGATCTTCATGCGCTCCTTGAACGACAGGTTGCGCGCCTTCTCCTCGAACAGGTAGCGGTCGAGGTCGAAGTCCATCAGCTGCATCTTGGTGTGGTAGATGTTTTCCTGGTAGACGTTGACGTCGAGCATGTCGTAGCGCGACTTCACGTTCTTGGCCAGGTAGTCCTGGATCGAATTGATCTTGTGGTCGATGTAGTGCTTGCGGCCCTTGATGTCGCGGGTGAAGCCGCGCACGCGGTAGTCCATCACCACGATGTCGGACTCGAAGCTCTCGATCAGGTAGTTCAGGGCCTTCAGCGGCGAGATCACGCCGCAGGTGGCGACGTCGATGTCCGCGCGGAAGGTCGCGATGCCGTTGTCCGGGTGGGTCTCCGGATACGTGTGGACGGTGATGTGCGACTTGTCCATGTGCGCGACCACGGCGTCGGAAATCACGCCCTTGGCCTGCGACTTGTCGATCACCGGCTCTTCGGAGATCAGGATCGTCACCGAGGCGCCCTGCGGATCGTAGTCCTGTCGCGCGATGTTGAGGATGTTCGCGCCGATGATCTCCGCCACGTCGGTGAGGATCTGGGTCAGGCGGTCGGCGTTGTAGGCCTCGTCGATGTACTCGATGTACCGCTGGCGCTGGTCCTCGGACACGGCGTAGCAGACATCGTAGATGTTGAACGAGAGGGCCTTGGTGAGGTTGTTGAAACCCTGCAGCCTCAAGCGAGGCAACGGCTTGACCACGACTTTGTACCCGGGGGACGACTGGGTCGGGGATTATGAGGCAATCGGGATGACGACGAAAGCAAGGCGCCCGGCGGGGGCCGTCCCGGGCCGCCGGGCGCCCCCGGGAGGGCCCCGGCGCTCTTCGCAAAAACGTCAGGATTTGCCCAAGAGCGTCGCTTGGCCCTAAGCTCCAGCGGGTCAAGGCCACACTTGCCCAGAAAAACCTATGTCAGCCGATTCGGTCGCACACCTCACCGCTCTCCGCCGCTCGCACAGCCCGCTCACCCCGGACGCGTCCACGATCGAGCGATTCCTCGCGCACTGCCACCGCCGCCGCTATCCGTCGCGCACCGACGTGTTCCGGCCCGGCGACCCGGCGAGCACCCTTTATTACGTCATCTCCGGCTCGGTCAGCATCATCACCGAGGAAGACGACGGTCGCGAGCTGGTGCTGGGCTATTTCGGCCCCGGCGAGTTCGTCGGCGAGCTGGGACTGTTCATCGAGAGCCAGCAGCGCGAAGTCATCCTGCGTACCCGCGTGGCCTGTGAGCTGGCCGAGATCGGCCACGACCGCTTCTACGACCTGCTCATGACGCGCCTGGCGGCGGATGCGCCCAAGCTGCTGTACGCGATCGGCGCGCAGATCTCGCGCCGCCTCCTCGACACCAGCCGCAAGGCCGGCCGCCTGGCCTTCCTGGACGTCACCGACCGCATCGTCCGGGCCCTGCACGACCTGGCCCAGGAACCGGAGGCGATGAGCCACCCGGACGGGACCCAGCTGCGGGTGTCGCGCCAGGAACTCTCCCGCCTCGTCGGCTGCTCCCGCGAGATGGCCGGCCGCGTGCTCAAGAAGCTGCAGGCCGACGGCAAGCTGCACGCCCGCGGCAAGACGGTGGTCCTCTACGGCACCCGCGACTGACCCCGGGATTCCCCGGTTTCTTCGCCACGACAGGCGGCCTGCGGGCCGCCTGTCGCGTTCCGGGGGCCGCGATCAGGCCACCGGCTCGCCCGCGCGGCCCGGGCACCCCCAGTTGAGGATCGGCGTGCCGGCGGGCAGCACCTCGCGGAACATCGCCACGCGGCTCGCCTTCGGGTTGACCACCACCGGCGCGCGCGCCGCCTTGAGCAGGGGCAGGTCGGCGGAGCTGTCGGAATAGGCCTTCTCGACCGGTCCAGCGAAGCCCGCGTCGCGCAGCATCGTCATCTTCATCTCGTTGTGGCAGTGGCGCACGGGGCCGACGCCGCCCCAGCGCGGGCCGACCTGGGTCCCCACGACCGGCACGTCCTCGTGGGCGACGAAGGCCAGGATCGCGCGGGCCAGTTCGGGCGGCGCACCGGTCGCCACCACCACCCGGTCGCCTGCCTCGCGATGCGCGCGGAACACCTCCAGCGCCACGGGCAGCAGGCGCGCGCGGATCACCCCGGCATGGCCATCGACGTAGCGGTCGATCACCGCATCGAGGTCGCCGCGCCCGTGCAGGCCGAACACCGAGCCCACCCAGACGAACCCGGAGATGCCGAAGCGGCGGGTCGGCAGGAAGGCCACCAGCGGACCGAACACCGGCGCGATCGCCAACGCCAGCAGCACGCGCCACCAGGCGCGGCCGATCATCCAGCGGAACAGGTGGCTGCCGGAGTCGCCGTCGTACAGGGTGTGGTCGAAGTCGAACACCACCAGCGGCGCGCCGGGCGCCGCCTGCGGATAGCGCGGGCCGGCGACGCTCATGCCGCGAACAGGCGCTTGAGGGCGGCGCCGGGGTCCGCCTCGCGCATGAAGCTTTCACCGACCAGGAAGGTGTCGATGCCGGCTTCGCGCATGCGGGTCACGTCCGCGGGCGTGGCGATGCCGCTCTCGGTGACCAGGGTACGGTCCGGCGGCACGGCCTGCCTGAGCCCGAGGGTGGTCTCGAGCGAGACCTCGAAGGTGCGCAGGTTGCGGTTGTTGACGCCGATCAGTTCGCAGTCGGTCTGCAGCGCGCGCTCGAGCTCGTCGATGTCGTGCACCTCGACCAGCACGTCCATACCCAGCGCGTGCGCGAGGTTCGCCATCTCGATCATCGGCCCGTCCTCGAGCGCGGCGACGATCAGCAGGATGGCGTCGGCACCGATCATCCGCGCCTCGTAGACCTGGTAGGGGTCGACGGTGAAGTCCTTGCGCAGCACCGGCAGGCCGCAGGCGTCGCGCGCCTCGCCCAGGTACAGGTTGCTGCCCTGGAAGAAGTCGACGTCGGTGAGCACCGACAGGCAGGCGGCGCCGCCGGCCTCGTAGCTGCGCGCGATGTCGGCCGGCCGGAAGTCGGGGCGGATCAGGCCCTTGGACGGGCTCGCCTTCTTGACCTCGGCGATCACCGCGGCCTCGCCCGCGTCGCGCTTGCGCTGGATGGCCTGCACGAAGCCGCGCGCGGGCGGCATGGCCTCGGCGCGGGCGCGAACCATCTCCAGGGGGCGCATCCTGCTGCGCTGTTCGATCTCCACGGCCTTGCGCGCGAGGATGGTGTTGAGGATGTCGCTCATGAGCGTTGCTTGGCTTCCGTGGGTCACCGGCCGCGGGGCCGGCGCATGGGTGGTGGGGATTCAGGCGGGCGGCAGGCCGCCCAGTACGCGCGTGAGGGCGACGAATTCGTCCAGTTTCGCCCGCGCCGCGCCGGAGGCCATGGCCTCGCGGGCCCGGGCGATGCCGTCGGCGATGGAATCGGCCACGCCGGCCACGTAGAGCGCCGCGCCGGCATTCATCGCCACGATCTCCAGCGGCAATCCCGGGCTGCCCGACAGCACGTCGAGCACGATCTGCCTGGACTCCAGCGCGTCGCCGACCTGGAGGTTGCGGGTCGCCGCCATGGCGATGCCGTAGTCTTCGGGGTGCACCTCGTACTCGCGCACCTCGCCGTCGCGCAGTTCGCCGACCAGGGTGGCCGCGCCCAGCGACAGCTCGTCCAGGCCATCCCGGCCCCAGACCACCAGCGCGCGCTTGGCGCCCAGCTTTCGCAGCACGCGTACCTGGATGCCGACGAGGTCGGGGTGGAAGACGCCCATCAGGATGTTCGGGGCGCCGGCCGGGTTGGTCAGCGGCCCGAGGATGTTGAACAGCGTGCGCACGCCCATCTCGCGGCGCACCGGCGCGACCACCTTCATCGCCGGGTGGTGGACCGGGGCGAACATGAAGCCGATCCCGCAGCTGTCGATGCACTGCGCGACCTGGGCGGGCTGCAGCTCGATGCAGGCCCCGAGGGCCTCGAGCACGTCGGCGCTGCCGGACTTCGACGACACGCTGCGGTTGCCGTGCTTGGCGACCCGCGCGCCGGCGGCGGCGACCACGAACATGCTGGCGGTGGAGATGTTGAAGGTATGGGCGCCATCGCCGCCGGTGCCGACGATGTCGACCAGTTGCGAGCGATCGGCGACGTCGACCGGCAGGGCGAACTCGCGCAGCACCGTCGCCGCGCCCGCGATCTCGCCGACGGTCTCCTTCTTCACCCGCAGGCCGGTCAGGATGGCCGCGGTCATCGCCGGGCTGATCTCGCCACGCATGATCTGGCGCATCAACTCGACCATCTCGTCGTGGAAGATCTCGCGATGTTCGATGGTGCGTTGCAGGGCTTCCTGCGCATTGATCGGCATGGGCGACTCCTTGTTCGCGTGGGGCTGGCGCTCGGCGCCGCGCGTAATGGTAGACGAGCGGCCCGGCTCAGGCCCGCCCCGGCTGCTCCAGGAAGTTCCTGAGCATGGCGTGCCCGTGCTCGGTCAGGATCGATTCGGGATGGAACTGCACGCCCTCGACGGGGTGTTCGCGATGGCGCAGGCCCATGATCTCGTCGAATCCGCCGGCCGCGTCCTCGGTCCAGGCGGTGACCTCCAGGCAGTCGGGCAGGCTTTCGCGCCGGACCACCAGCGAGTGGTAGCGGGTGGCCTCGAAGGCGTCGGGCAGTCCATCGAACACGCCGCCACCGGCGTGGCGGATGGGCGAGGTCTTGCCGTGCATGATCTGCCGCGCGCGGACCACTTCGCCGCCGTAGGCCTGGCCCAGGCTCTGGTGGCCGAGGCAGACGCCGAAGATCGGCGTCGTCGCGCCCAGGCGTTCGATCACGGCCACCGACACGCCGGCCTCGTTGGGGGTGCAGGGGCCGGGCGATATGACGATCCGCGACGGCGCCAGCGCCTCGATGGCGGCCACGTCGAGCTCGTCGTTGCGCACCACCTTCACCTCGGCGCCCAGCATCTGCAGGTACTGCACGAGGTTCCAGGTGAAGCTGTCGTAGTTGTCGATCATCAGCAGCATCGGCGCGCACTCGGTGTGGGCCGGGCACGGGCCCGGGTTTCGAGGAGGGAAAGGAAGGTCGCCATCGCGCCTTGCGCCGCGCGGCGGGGTCCGGGGCAGGACCGGGAAGGCCCCTGCGGCGGGGCGGGTCGGAACGATGGGGTCACGCGGGGAGTCTCGGGGGGCGGTGGGTCGGGACGGCGGGGCCTCAGCGCCACCATCGCCAGGCGGTGCCACCTACGCGCCCGGCGTCCCCGGCCGGGGTGCAGGCGATGTCTCGATGTGCGCCGCGCATGACCATGGGCCCACTGTACCGGCTGCGCGGGCGCCGCGCGACCCTGCGCCGGGGCACGGGCGCGCGCCCCGGGCGTCGCTCAGGCGGTGCCGGTGTTGCCGCGCCGCAGGGGTACGGGGGCGGTGGCGATGCGCTTCTTCAGGTCGTCCATCGACCCTGGCATGACCACCAGGTAAGCCATGAGCTGCTCGGCCAGTTCCAGCAGCAGGTCGGCGCTGACCTTGTCGATCGCCGCTTCGTCCTCGAACTGGCGGCCGAAGGTGCCGCTGGAGTCGAGCAGGGGCGAGATGTCCTGCAGCGGCCGCTCCAGGTCGAGGTCCTGCGGCAACGCCTCCAGTTGCTGGGCAAGCGGCAGGTCGCGGCGTTCCTCGCCCAGCAACTGCACCGCCAGCCCCGCCAGCAGGTGTCGGATCATCAGCGCCGAGGCGCCCCACTCGGCGTGGTTGTAGAGCTTGAGGGCGGAATCGTAGGTGCGCGCCAGCGGCCCCGAGAGGTTCTGCAGGTAGGCCACGCCCGGCATCGCCTCGCGGCGGGCCGATCCGGGATGGCAGAACAGGCCGCCCTCGCGGATGACGCCGTCCTCGTTGAGCAGCTGCACGAACAGCACGCGCTCCTCGCAGCGCGAGCACACCATCTCGCTGGCCGCGACCTGCTGGCCGTGCTCCTGCCAGCTGCGGGCTTCCAGGACCGACTGCTTGAAGCAGTGCGGGCAGGTCAGCTCGACGGTGCGCGGAAACGTGTTGGAAAAGCGCGACTGTACATAACGATCTTCGACAGGCTGCATCGCAATCCCCTCCTGCTTCGCTTCCGGATACGGCGGGCGATCGTGCGACCCGCGGGACCAATGAACACCGTCCCTCGTGAAGGCAACGTCTGGGATTGATAAACGCGGACACGCGGCGCGCGTGACGGTTTCGGCGGCGCGCCGCGGCGCCCGCCACGGCAGGCATCGCAGTCATTGCTGAGAATCGTCCGCCCCGCTGACGGCGCCCGTTCAGAGTCCGCGCGCGGCTTCGTCGACGGCCCGGAACAGCGCGCGGCCCTTGTTCATCGTTTCTTCCCACTCCTTCTGCGGATCGGAGTCGTGGACGATCCCCGCGCCGGCCTGCACGTGCAGGCGGCCATCCTGGATGACCGCGGTGCGGATGGCGATGGCGGTGTCGGCATCGCCGTGCCAGCCGATGTAGCCGACCGCGCCGGAATAGATGTTGCGCTTGATCGGCTCCATCTCGCGGATGATCTCGAGCGCGCGGATCTTCGGCGCGCCGCTGACCGTGCCCGCCGGAAACGTCGCGCGCAGCACGTCGGCGTAGCTCATGCCCTGCTTCAGGGTGCCGGTGACTTCGCTGACGATGTGCATCACGTGGCTGTAGCGTTCGATGGTGAACTGCTCGCCCATCTTCACCGTGCCCGGTTCGGAAACGCGGCCGGTGTCGTTGCGGCCCAGGTCGATCAGCATCAGGTGCTCGGCGCGTTCCTTGGGGTCGGCCAGCAGTTCGGCCTCCAGGGCCAGGTCGTGTTCGGGCGTGTCGCCGCGCGGACGCGTCCCGGCGATCGGTCGCACGGTCACCTCGCCCCTGCCCTGCTCGTCGTGCTGCAGGCGCACCAGGATCTCGGGGGAGGAGCCCACCACCTGCATGTCGCCGACGTCGAGGAAATACATGTACGGCGACGGGTTCAGCGCCCGCAGCGCGCGGTAGACATCGACCGGGCGGGCCTTGAACGGTACCGACATGCGCTGGCTGAGCACCACCTGGAAGATGTCGCCGGCGCGGATGTACGCCTTGGAGCGCTCGACCGCGTCGATGAAGCCCTCGCGGGTGAAGCCGGACACGAAGTCCGCTTCGTCCAGGCCGTTGGGGTCGAGGGTCTCGGGATAGCTGGTGCCGCCGTGGCGAAGGCGATGCACCAGCTGGTCCAGCCGCCGGGTCGCCCGGGCGTGGGCCTGCGGTTCGCGCGGATCGGCGTGGACGATCAGGTAGAGGCGTCCGCGCAGGTTGTCGAAGACCGCGAGTTCCTCGCTGAGCATCAACAGGATGTCGGGCGTCCCCAGTTCGTCGGGCTTGTCGCCGCCGGCCAACCGCGGCTCGATGTAGCCGATGCACTCGAAGCCGAACCAGCCGACCAGCCCGCCAGTGAAACCGGGCAGGCCCTCGATGCGCGGCACCGAGTGTTCGGTGCGCAGGCGCTCGACCTCGGCGAAGGGGTCGTCGACGTGGCGGTGCTCGACCAGCTCGCCGTGCTCGGTGACGTAGAGCGTGTGGCCGGCGAAGGCGTACACGCGGCGCGCCGGCAGTCCGATGATCGAGTAGCGCCCGAAGCGTTCGCCGCCCTCGACCGATTCGAACAGGTAGGTGTGCGGGCCGTCGGCGAGCTTGAGATAGACCGACAAGGGGGTGTCGAGGTCGGAGAAGACCTCGCGCACGACCGGGATCCGGGTATGCCCTTCAGCAGCAAGCTGCTGGAAATGCTCGAGCGACTGGGCGGCGGTGTGGGCTGGACGATTCACGCGGCAGTTCCTTTGGGTGCGGCAGGGCGATGGCAACGGTGGGCGAGCTTGCGCTTGTCCACCATCGCCAACCCGTGTCGCCACGGCCGGCATTCGTGATCGCCCCGACAGTCATGGCCGCTACTTTAGCCGATCCGGGGCGGCAGCCGCCGGCGCACCGCTCAGGCGGGCAACAGGCCGCCGGCGAGGGGTGCCTCGGGCCCGGCGCCCGTCGCCGCACCGGGATCGCCGGGCACGCCGAGCAAGGGGCAGCCAGGCGGCAGGTGCATGCGCAGGCGGGCGCCCACGCAGTCGATACGGAAACGATGCGACTGCACCGGTTCCCCGTCGAGGTTCAGGACCAGGGCCGATTCGCTCTCCAGGCGGACCCAGGGCAGCCGTTCGCGCAGCGCGATGCGCTCGAGCGCGCCTTCGCGGCCTTCGGTCAGCAGGGCGGCGACGGTCTCGCCGACTTCGCCGTCGAGCGGCGGGATCAGGGTCAGGTCGAGCCGGCCGTCGTCGACGAGCGCCTCCGGGCACAGCTGCTGCCCGCCGCCGGCCTGGCGTCCATTGCCCAGGCCCAGAGCGATGAACTCGCCCTGCCACTGGAAGCCCGGTCCGTCGAGGCGGGCCGCCACCGGCTCGATCCGCCCCAGGCGGGCGATGCCGGTGACCAGGTAGGCCAGTCCCCCAAGCACTTTCTTCAGGCCTTCGTCGGTTTCCACCGTCACCTGCGTGCCGAAGCCGCCGCTGGCGAGGTTGGCGCACCAGTGCACGGCACCGTCGGACTCGATGCGCAACAGGTCGATGGGCTGGGCGCGCGTCTCCAGGACCAGGCGAAGGGCCGCCTCGGGCGTGTCGGGCAGGCCGGCGGCGGACGCGAAATCATTGGCGGTGCCCAGCGGCAGCAGGGCCAGCGCAGGCAGGTCGGCGGCGGGACGGTCGTGGTGGGCCAGGGCGGCGGCGATGGCGCTGAGCGTACCGTCGCCGCCACCGGCGACCAGCACGCCGACGCCATCGCGGAGCGCCTCGTCGACGTAGCGCTCGGCGTCGCCGCTTTCCCAGGTCACGCGCACGCCCAGGTCGACGCCGGCATCGCGCAGCGCCTGGACGGCGGCGCGCACATCCTCGTCGCCGGCGGCCTTGCCATTGAGCACGAGGCGCCAACGCGGCGCGGTCGCGGGGGAGGCAGTGGGCGTGGTCGTGGGGTCCATGCCGCGAGGCTAGCCAAGCCGCCCGCGCGTCGCCGTGAAGCCGCTGTCCGGGACATGAACGCCGGCGACGCGCGGCACGGCCGACATGCCATCGGCATGCGGCTGTCATGACGCCGTCATCGTCGACGCGGAGCATGGGAGTCCATTCTCAGGGACGACGGGCGGAGGCAGGATCGCCTCCAAATTTTCAGTGCTGACGCACGACCACCCCGGGATCCGCACGGCGGATCCCGGGGTTCATGCTGCCTGCCAGGCACCGCTCACCGTCATCCCGGCGAACGCCGGGATCCCGCTGTTGTTCTTCACGTTGCCGTCGACCCTCGCACCCGGGTGGCCGGCCGGAAGAAGTCGTGGTGCGACGGCCCTCCCACGCATCGCCCATGCTCCCTTCGGACCGGGGCCCCGGGTGCGCTTCGCTTGCCCGGGCTGCTCGGCAAGCGCTGGCTTGCGCCGCTGTGCTGCGCCAGCGGCCTGGGTGCTGCCTCAGCGCACGCCTGCCACGGCGGCCTTCATGCGGCCCACGACATCGGCATAGTCGCCGGCATTGAAGATCGCCGAGCCGGCGACGAAGGTGTCCGCGCCTGCCGCCGCGATCTCGGCGATGTTGTCGACCTTCACCCCGCCGTCGATCTCCAGGCGCACGTGGGGCGCGCGCGCGTCGATCATTGCGCGCACCGCGCGCAGCTTCTCCAGCGCGGAAGGAATGAAGGACTGGCCGCCGAAACCCGGATTGACCGACATCAGCAGCACCATGTCCAGGTCCTCGAGCACGTAGTCGAGCACCTCCACCGGGGTGGCGGGGTTCAGCACGAGGCCGGCCTGGCAGCCCGCGCCCTTGATGAGCTGGATGCTGCGATGGACGTGACGGCTGGCTTCGGGGTGGAAGCTGATCATGGACGCGCCGGCACTGGCGAAGTCGGGGATGATGCGGTCGACCGGCTCGACCATCAGGTGCACGTCGATCGGCGCGGTGACGCCGTGCTTGCGCAAGGCCTCGCACACCAGCGGACCGATGGTCAGGTTGGGCACGTAATGGTTGTCCATGACGTCGAAGTGCACCCAGTCGGCACCGGCCGCGAGCACGTTGTCGACCTCTTCGCCCAGGCGGGCGAAATTGGCGGACAGGATGGACGGGGCGATGACGGTCGGCTGCATGCGGGGGGCCATGTGGGAGTGGACGGGCACCCTGCGCCGGCCGGCGCAGGGCGGGACGCCATTCTAAGCCCTGGGTCCGGGCGTGACATCGCCGCGGGCCCGTGCCCGGCGCTAGCGCTTCCTGCGCAGGGCCTTGATGCGGTCGTAGGCCGCGTTCAGCTCGCGGGCCCGCACTTCGGCGCGCTGGCGCAGTTCGGGCGCAGCCCCCTGCAGGCGGTCCGGATGGTACTGGGCGATCAGGCGACGGTAGGCGCGATCGACCTCGTCGTCGCTGGCATCCTCGCCCAGGTCGAAGACCGCATACGGGTTGGCCCGGCGCGAGCGGAACCAGTCGGCATCGAAGGCATGCCCGACCAGCAGGCCGATCAAGGCCCCCAGCAACGGGTTGAAGCGCAGCAGCAGGGCCCCGGCGATGAATCCCAGCAGTTTTCCGTACCAGCGTTTCATGGGGCTCCAGGACGGGGAAAGGGAGGTGCCGGGGCCGCCGGCGGACGGCCCCGCGCGCCATACCGGGACAGGCGCCCCGATTCACGCGCGCAGTGTACCTGCACCTTGGCCCGGACCGGCGTACACTGGCCGGCCCTGTCGCGTCGGCGCGGGCTTCCCGGCCCCGCCCCGCAGGGGGATGCACGCAGCAGAATCGCACGATCGGGGAATACACGTTGTCCACCATATCGACCCAGAACGTCCTGTCCGAATCCGAACTGCCGGGCCTGCCCCTGCGCCACCGCGGCAAGGTCCGCGACGTATTCGACCTGCCCCGTGCCGCCCTGCCGGACGACGCGCCCGCCGGCGAGTACCTGTTGATGGTCGCGACCGACCGGCTCAGCGCCTTCGACGTGGTCCTGCCCGACCCGATCCCCGGCAAGGGCGCGATGCTCTGCCAGATCAGCAACTTCTGGTTCGGCAAGACCGAGCACATCGTCCGCAACCACCTCAGCGGCATCGACGTGGCCTCGGTGTTGCCGGCCGGCGTCGACCCGGCGCCCTACCTGCAGCGCGCGGTCGTGGCGCGCCGGCTCAAGCCCGTGCCGATCGAATGCATCGCCCGCGGTTACGTGATCGGCAGCGGCTGGAAGGACTACCAGCGCACCGGCCGGATCAGCGGCATCGCCCTGCCCGACGGCCTGCGCCAGGCCGAGAAGCTGGCCGAACCCATCTTCACCCCCTCCACCAAGGCCGCGGTGGGCGACCACGACGAGAACATCGATTTCGACACGGCGGTCAAGCTGTGCGGCGCCGACCTCGCCGAAGCCGTCCGCGACGCCACGCTGCGCCTCTACCGGTTCGCCGCCGAGCATGCGGCCGAGCGCGGCATCCTGCTGGCGGACACCAAGTTCGAGTTCGGTACCGATGCCGACGGCCGCCTGTACGTGATGGACGAGATGCTGACCCCGGACTCGTCGCGCTACTGGCCGGCCGACGAGTACGAAGTGGGCACCAGCCCGCCGAGCTACGACAAGCAGATCGTGCGCGACTACCTGGAGACGCTGGACTGGGACAAGACCGCGCCGGGTCCGCGCCTGCCGCCGGAAGTGATCGAGCGAACCCGCGCCCGCTACGCCGAGGCGCTGCAGCGCCTGGCCGGGCTCAGCGTCGACTGAAGGCGCCGAGCCGACCGGTGGCCGGCGACGCTGCACTGCCGCGGGCATCCCGCGGGCATTGCCGCTATGCTCGGACGCGCCTGCCATACGCCTGCGCATTCCCGCTGGAGTCGCCATGAGCACCGTCCACGACACCCCGCACGACGCGACCGCCCCACGCCGGCCGATCGACATCTGGTTCGCCCACTATTCCGGCGACCACCAGAACACCGCCAACCAGGCGATCCACGTGCTGTGCGTGCCCGCGATCCTGTGGAGCGTGGTCGCGCTGCTGTGGTGCATCCCGTCGCCGGGCACCTGGTTCGGACCGGGCTTCTGGGCCGGTGCGGCGATGTTCGCCGCGTGGGCGTTCTACTACCGCGCCTCGCGCCCGCTCGGTTTCGGCATGCTGGCGGTGTTCGTGCTGATGGGCTGGCTGACGCGATGGCTGCACGGCAGCCTGGGGACGATGCAGCTGCTCTACCTGGCCATCGCCGTGTTCGTGGTCGCCTGGATCGGCCAGTTCATCGGCCACAGCAAGCTGTTCGAGGGGAAGCGGCCGAGCTTCCTGACCGACCTGCGCTACCTGTTGATCGGCCCGGTGTGGGTGCTGTCGAAGCTGTACCGCAAGCTGGGCTGGCCCTACTGAGCCCCTGATCGCCGCCCACGCCGCGGCCTCCACGCACGCAACCGACACCACGGGCCGCGACCTTGCCGGGCGTGGCCACTGGCCGGCGCCGGGCCATCCCACGCTGTCGGCCGTTGCCCGCGCATGTTCTACTGGCGACTCGCGCCACCTCCCGGGCGACGGCAGGACCCGGACGTCGGCCGCCCCACCCTGCTGCCCCGGACCCTCCATGCCGACCCGCGACCTGTTCCTCGTGCTGCTCATCGTCCTGGCCTGGGCGTTCAATTTCCTGACCTCGGCCCTGGCGATGCGGGAAATCCCGCCCTTCCTGTTCACCGCGCTGCGCTTCGCCCTGCTCGCGCTGCCGCTGGTGTTCGTGCTCAAACGACCCGCACCGGGCCAGTGGCCCCGACTGGTGGCGACCTGCCTGTGCGTGGGCGTGTTGCATTTCGGCCTGAGCTTCAGCGCACTCAAGCTGGCCGGCGACCTCTCGTCCACCGCGATCGTCATGCAGAGCTACGTGCCGATGACGGCGCTGCTGGCCTGGGCGGTCCTGGGCGAGCGTTTCGGCTGGCGCACCGGCGTCGCGATCGCGATCAGCTTCGGCGGTGTCCTGGTGCTGGGCTTCGACCCGCTGGTACTGGACCGGCCGATGGCCCTGGTGCTGATGCTGGTCGCGGCCTTCTTCCTGGCGGCCGGCACGGTGCTGATGAAACCGCTCAAGCAGCTCAATGCCTACAGCATGCAGGGATGGACGGCGGTGTTCAGCGTGGTGCCGCTGCTGGCGATCAGCCTGTGGCTCGAACCCGGCGCCCTGGCGAAACTGCCGGATGTCGGTGCGGTGGCCTGGTTCGGCGCGTTCTACGCCGCCTTCATCTCGTCGCTGCTGGGCCACGGCCTCTATTACGTGCTGGTCCAGCGCTATCCGGTCGCGCAGGTGACGCCATGGCTGCTGCTGGTCCCGGTGCTGGCGGTCGGCCTGGGCATCGCGTTCTGGGGCGACCGGCCCGGCCCCAAACTGTGGATCGGCGGCGCGATGGTCCTCGGCGGCGTACTGGTCATCGCCCTGCGCGTGCTGCACAAGAGCCGCGCGCCGCGCGATGCCACCGGCCCGCACGAAATCCCGCCGACCGATACGATCTGAACCGCTACGGCACCGGCCGCCGCGCGGGCGCGAACATGCCGGCCACGGGGGCGAAGCGGCGCGGCGCGTAGCCGAAGTCGCGCATCGCTGGCGTCGCGTCGAACACCAGGTCCTCGCGCATCCGCGGCACCGCCGCGCCCAGACCCCGCGCCATGCCGGCCAGGCGCGCGCCGCCCAGCAGGAGGCGGAACAGCGGCCCGGGCAACTCGATGCATCGCGCCGGCGGCTCCAGGCTGGCCAGCACGCGGACGACCATCTCGCGGTAGGGCAAGGTCTCGCCGCCCGGCAGGTCGTAGGCCTGGCCGGCGCAGGCCGGCACGTCGCAGCAGGCGACCGCGGCGTCGGCCAGGTCCTCGACATGCACCGGCTGGCGCAGGCCGCGGGCGCCGCGCGGCAACGGGAACCAGCCCCGCGGGCGGGCGAGCGCCGCGATCCGCGTGAGCGTCGCATCCCGCCCGGCGCCGTAGACCAGGGTGGGTCGCAGGAGGGTCGCCGCGGTACCGCGTTCGCGGGCCCGGGCAAGGACCGTCGCCTCGGCCTCGCGCAGGCGGCGGGCGACGTCGCGTTCGGTGGCCTCGACCGAGGCCTGCTTGGTCGCCACGCTGGTCGAGCCGAAGGCCACGATCCGCGGCGCGCGAACGTCGTTGCCGGCGTACCAGCGGGCGAAGGCATCCAGCGGTCCGGCACTGAAGATCGCGTCCAGCCGGCCGGCCTCGAAGCCGGCCGGCAACGCGGGCATGGCGTCCAGCTCGCCTTGCACCCAGGCCACGCCCGCGGGACCGGTCCGCGGCTGGCGCGAGACCGCGACCAGTGACCAGCCGTCCGCCCGCAGGCGCGCCAGCAGCGCCTCGCCGACCTGACCGCTGCCGCCGAGGATCAACGCGCGGCGCACCGGGACCTCCCAAGGTGATCGGCAGCTGAACCGCGAACGCCGGCAACCGGGCCCGCGCGATGCCCGCCGGGCCGTCCACGGCGCGCGATCGCGGCGGCGCATATAAGCACGTTCGCGCGCGCGCGAGGCGGGGCTGGAACGAGCGGGGCGAACGGACGCGGGCATGTCATCGGCACAGCATACCGGGGCACCCGGACGCGGAGGTCGCGGCATTGGCTTCGGGTAGAATGGCCAGTCGCGAGCAGGGCGCGCCGGCCTCCGGACCGGGTCGCCCGCCGCCGCCTCCCCCACTGCCCACGCGCGGCCCGGTGCCGCGCCGCACCGACACTGGAGCGAGATGCTGCAACTGCTGCTAGCCCTGCCTTTCGTGGCCGCCCTCGGGGTGATGCTCTACCGTTCGGCGTCGCGCAGGACCACCGCATGGCTGGCCGGGCTGGCGCCCCTCGCGGGACTGGGCATCCTCGCCGCGCTGACGCCCCGGGTCCTTGCCGGCGACGTGCCGCAGGCCACGCATCCGTGGATCCCGCAGATCGGGCTGGCGTTCTCGCTGCGCATGGACGGCCTGGCCTGGATGTTCGCCCTGATGGTGCTGGCGATCGGCGCGCTGGTGGTGATGTACGCGCGCTACTACCTGGGCCGGCGCGAGGACGCGCCCCGGTTCTTCGGCTACCTGCTGCTGTTCATGGGCTCGATGCTCGGCATGGTGCTGGCGGGGAACCTGTTGCTGCTGGCGGTGTTCTGGGAACTGACCTCGATCACCTCCTTCCTGCTGATCGGCTACTGGTCGCACAAGAACGACGCCCGCGAGGGCGCGCGCATGGCACTGACGATCACCGGCGCCGGCGGGCTGGCGCTGCTCGGTGGCGTGATCCTGATCGGCCAGGTGGTGGGCAGCTTCGAGCTCGACGCGGTGCTCGCCGCCGGCGACGCGATCCGCGCCAGTACGCTCTACCCGGCGATCCTGGGGCTGGTGCTGCTGGGCATCTTCACCAAGAGCGCGCAGTTCCCGTTCCACTTCTGGCTGCCGCACGCGATGGCCGCGCCGACCCCGGTCTCGGCCTACCTGCATTCGGCGACGATGGTGAAGGCCGGCGTGTTCCTGCTGGCACGCCTGTACCCGGTGCTGTCGGGCACCGACCTGTTCTTCTACGTGGTCAGCGCGGTCGGCGCGGCGACGCTGCTGATCGGCGCCTGGAACGCGATCTTCCAGCACGACCTCAAGGGCCTGCTGGCGTACTCGACGATCTCCCACCTGGGCCTGATCACCCTGCTGTTCGGTCTTTCCACGCCGTTCGCGGTGGTCGCCGGCCTGTTCCACATCCTCAACCACGCGACTTTCAAGGCCTCGCTGTTCATGGCGGCCGGCATCATCGACCACGAAACCGGCACCCGCGACATGCGGCGCCTGGGCAACCTGCGCCGCTACCTGCCCTACACCAGCGCGCTGGCGATCGTCGCCGCACTGGCGATGGCCGGCATTCCGCTGCTCAACGGCTTCCTGTCGAAGGAAATGTTCTTCGCCCAGGCCCTGGAGCTGGAAACCGGCGGTGCCACCATGCGCATCGCAGTCGCGGTGGTGGCCTTCCTGGCCGGTGCGTTCGGCGTGGCCTACAGCCTGCGCTTCGTGCACGACACGTTCTTCGGAGACGGCCCGCGGTCGGTCGAGCGCGAGATCCACGAGCCGCCGCGCTTCATGCGCATCCCGGTCGGCATCCTCGCCATCCTGTGCCTGATGGTGGGCATCGTCCCGGCGTGGACGGTGGCCCCGGTGCTCGCGACGGCGGCGCACGGCGTGCTCGGCGACGCGGTGCCGGCGTACAGCCTGGCGATCTGGCACGGCTTCAACCACCCGTTGATGATGAGCATCGGCGGCATGCTCGCCGGCGGCCTGCTTTACCTGGGCCTGCGTCGCCTGATCGACCTGCACGCGGTGGCCCGACACGCAATGGGTCGCCACCTGTTCCGGGTCAATACGCGCGCCCTGCTGCTGGGCGCCCGCCGGCTGACGTTCCGCATCACCCAGGGCAGCCTGCAACGCTCGCTGTGGTGGGTGCTCGTGGCGGTGGTCGCGCTCGCCGGACCGGCGACCTGGCAGGCCCTGGCCGAGGGCGTGGGCCGCAGCCAGCCCATGCCGCCCACCGGCTGGGTGCTGTGGACGATCCTGATGGCGGCGACGGTGGCCACCGTCGTGCTGCACCGCCAGCGCCTGGTCGCCCTGCTGGTGGTGGGCGCGGTCGGCCTCGCCGTCAGCCTGGTGTTCGTGCTGTTTTCCGCACCGGACCTCGCGTTGACCCAGTTGCTGGTCGAGATGGTGACCATCGCGTTGATGCTGCTGGCGCTGAACTACCTGCCGCAGGCGTCCGAGCGCAGCAACCACCCGGCCCGCCGCTGGCGCGACGTCGCGATCGCCCTGGTCGTGGGCATCGGCATCGGCGGCCTCGCCTATGCGGTGATGACGCGCCCCTTGGACACCATCTCCACCGAGCTTCTCGCCCGCTCGCTCCCCGAGGGCTACGGCCGCAACGTGGTCAACGTGATCCTGGTGGACTTCCGCGGCTTCGATACCTTCGGCGAGATCACCGTGTTCGGGATCGCCGGACTGGTGGTGCATGCGCTGCTGCGGCGCGCGCGCATCGCCCCCGACCGCGTCATGCCGGGCCTGCCCGGCGCTTTGCCGATGCCGTCCAACCTCAGCCACCTGCTGTTCCCGCTGGCGCTGGCGGTGTCGGCCTACATGTTCCTGCGCGGCCACAACGCGCCCGGCGGCGGCTTCATCGCCGGACTGGTGCTCGCGGTACCGCTGCTGCTGCAGTACGTGCTGCTGGGCTCGCAGTACGTCGAATCGCGCCTGGGCTTCAATTACGTGGCCTGCATCGGCGCCGGCCTGCTGGTCGCCGCGCTCAGCGGGCTGGCCTCGATGGTGCTCGGCTATCCGTTCCTCACCAGCGGCCACGTCGAACCCCAGCTGCCGCTGCTCGGCCCCATGCCGCTGGCCAGTGCCATGGCCTTCGATACCGGCGTCTACCTGGTCGTGTTCGGCGGCGCGATGCTGATCCTGTCGATGATGGGCACCATCCGGCCGCCCAAGGCGCCCGCGACCCCACTCCGGACCCCGCAGGAGGCTCGCTGATGGAGTTCGCCCTGGCCAGCATGATCGGCCTGCTCACCGCCGGAGGCGTCTACCTGATGCTGCGCGCGCGCAGCTTCGACGTGATCCTCGGCCTGACCCTGCTGTCGTACGCGACCAACCTGCTGATCTTCTCGGCCGGCCGGCTGGTGGTGGGCAAGCCGCCGGTCCTGCGCGACGGCGTCGCCCCGACCCTGGCGCACTACACCGACCCGCTGCCGCAGGCGCTGGTGCTGACCGCCATCGTCATCGCCTTCGCGATGACCGCGGTGACCATCGTGATCGCGATGCGCAGCCGCGCCGACAACGGCAGCGACCACGTCGACGCCGGCGACGAGGGCATGCCGTGATCGACGCCCTGCACGTCCACCTGCCCGTCCTGCCCATCCTGGTGCCGCTGCTGTTCGCGGCGGTCATGCTGCTGTCCGAGCGACGCGGCATCGTCGTGCAGCGCGCGCTGTCGGCGGTGGGCCTGGCCTGCCTGCTGGCGATCTCGATCGCACTGGTCGCGGTGGCCGACGAGGGCCGCATCACCGCCTACCTGCTCGGCGACTGGCCGGCGCGCCTTGGCATCGCCCTGATGGTCGACCGGCTCAACGCCCTGATGGTGCTCACGACCACGCTGCTGGGCGCGGCCTGCCTGCTCCACGCCTGCGGCGGCTGGGACCGTCGCGCGATCCACTTCCACGCGCTGTTCCAACTGCAGCTCGCGGGCCTCAACGGCGCGTTCCTCACCGGCGACCTGTTCAACCTGTTCGTGTTCTTCGAGGTAATGCTGATCGCCTCCTACGGCCTGCTGCTCAGCGGCGGGCGCGGGCCGCGCATGCGGGCGGGACTGCACTACGTGGTGTTCAACATCACCGCCTCGACGCTGTTCCTGATCGCCCTGGGCCTGCTCTACGGCCTGCTGGGCACGCTCAACATGGCCGAGATGGCCCAGCGCGCGGCCCAGGCCGATCCGGCCAACCTGTCGCTCATCCGCGCCGCGTCCGGGATCCTGCTGGTCGTGTTCTGCGCCAAGGCCGCGCTGGCGCCGCTGTACCTGTGGCTGCCCAATGCCTACGCACGGGCGCCGGCCGCGGTGGCCGCGCTGTTCGCGGTGATGACCAAGGTCGGCATCTACGCGGTGCTGCGGGTGTACACGCTGGTCTTCGGCGGCCTCGCCGAGGGCACGCCGGCGGCCATGTTGGCCGACTGGGCCTGGGCCTGGCTGCTCCCGGCCGGCGCCGTCACCCTGGTGCTGGCGACCCTCGGCGTGCTGGCCAGCTCCTCGCTGCGGATGCTGGTCGCGTTCCTGGTGATCGCCTCGGCGGCGACGCTGTTCATCGCCTTCTCGCTGGGCACCACGGACACCCTCGCCGCCGGGCTCTACTACCTGGTCCACAGCACCTTCGTCGCCGCCGCCCTGTTCCTCATCGCCGACCTTGTCCGGCGCCAGCGCGGCGGCGCCGGCGACACCCTGGACCGCAACGGGCCGCTGCGCCACAACGCCCTGCTCGGCCTGCTGTTCGCCACCGCGGCGGTGTCGGTCTCCGGCATGCCGCCGCTGTCGGGCTTCATCGGCAAGACCCTGCTGCTCGACGCCGTGCCCGCCACGTCGATGGCCTGGGTCTGGACGGTGATCCTGCTGACCGGCCTGCTGACGGTCGTCGCACTGGCGCGGACCGCCAGCCAGGTCTTCTGGCGCGCCCAGCCCTGGCCCGACACGACGCCCGTGCCGGCGCCCCCGGGCCGCGCCCATGTCGCTGCCGCCGTGCTGCTGCTGGCCTACGGCATCGCCATGACGGCATGGGCCGCACCGGTGCTGGCCTACGCCGAAGCCGCCGCGCGCCAGCTGCAGGCGCCCGCGGACTACGTGGAGGCGGCGCACGCGACGCGTCCGCTGCTGCGGGAGCCGTCGCCATGAAGCGCCTGCTGCCCTCCATCCCGCTGAGCGTCGCGGTGCTGGTGCTGTGGCTGCTGCTGGTGGCGGACTTCTCGCCCGGGCAGATCGCCATCGGTGCCATCCTCGGCCTGCTGCTGCCCTGGCTGGCGGGCATGCTGGAGCCCGAGCGCGCGAACTTCGGGCGCACGATCGCGATCCTGCAGCTCACCCGACGGGTCCTGTGGGACATGCTGCTGTCCAACATCGAGGTCGCGCGCCGCATCCTCGGTCCGGAACGCGCGCTGACGCCGGGCTTCGTCTGGGTCCCGCTGGAGCTGACCAACATCCACGGCATCACCGCCCTGGCCAGCATCATCACCCTGACCCCGGGCACGGTGTCGGCCGAGCTGGCCGGCGACCGCCGCCACCTGCTGGTGCACTGCTTCAATCTCAAGGATCCCGGCGCGCAGGTGGCCGAGATCAAGGCGCGCTACGAGACCCTGCTCAAGGAGATCTTCCCATGATCCTCGACGCGGCCACGGCCCTCGCGGGCCCGCCCCCGGTGGCGCTGGCGGCCACCCTGCTGCCCGGCGACACGCTGGTGGACAAGGCGGTCTCGGTGTCGTTGTACATGGTCGGCATCGCGCTGCTGCTCAGCCTCTACCGGCTGCTGCGCGGGCCCAGCGTGCCCGACCGCATCCTCGCCCTGGACACGCTCTACGTGAACACCATCGCCGCGCTGATCCTCTTCGGCATGCAGCTGCGCAGCGTGGTCTACTTCGAGGCCGCCCTGGTCATCGCCATGCTCGGCTTCGTCGGCACGGTGATGCTCAGCAAGTACGTGTTGCGCCGGGACATCGTCGAATGAGCATGGCACTGGAAATCCTGCTGTCGGTCCTGCTGCTGGTCGGCAGCGGCTTCGTGCTCGTCGGCTCCTTCGGCCTGGTCAAGCTGTCGGACTTCTTCAAGCGCCTGCACGGGCCGACCAAGGCGACCACCCTGGGCGTGGGCTGCATCCTGCTGGGATCCATCGGCTACCACGCCTGGGCCGGGGACGGCCTGGGCCTGCGCGAGGTCCTGATCACCCTGTTCCTGTTCATCACCGCGCCGATCAGCGCGCACCTGATGTCGCTGGCGGCGCTCAAGCTCGACCCCGGCCAGCGCCCGCGCGCGCCGGGGCCGGCGACCGACGACGGGAAAGACTGAGCGCGAGCGGCCGGCTCCGCAGTTTCGCCGTCCCGGCACCGACCGGGCGCACATTTCGGGTAGATTGCACCCCGTGCCGGGCCGAAACCCTGCCCTCGGCGCAGTAGCATTGCCTGTTCGATCCGCCATACCCATCCCGCACGGAGTGCCGATGATCCACCGAGCCCTGTTGAGCCTCTGCGCCGCCTGCCTGCTGGCGACATCGCCCACGGCCGCGGCCGAAGACACCGTGACCCGCAAGGACATCCTTGGCTGGATCGAATGGGTCGACGTCGGCCGCGGACCGCTTCGCCTGAAGGCCAAGCTGGACACCGGCGCGACGACGTCCTCGCTCACCGCCGAGGACATCGAGGAATTCAAGAAGGACGGCAAGCGCTACGTGCGCTTCGTGGTCCGCGACGAGGACCACGACGTCGAGGAGACCTTCGAGGCGCGCCTGGTCCGCCACGTGCGCATCCGCCGCCACGACGGCTCGACCCAGCGTCGCCCGGTGGTCGAGATGCGCATGTGCGTCGGCCACGTCAACCGCAAGGAAGAGTTCACCCTGGTCGACCGCAGTTCGTTCGTCTACCCGGTGCTGGTGGGCCGCAACTACATGGAAGGGGTGATCCTGGTCGATCCGGGCGACACCTTCATCCAGCGCCCCGCCTGCAACCGCCAGGGCGCGCGCGACCCCGAAGCCGACGGCCGTGACGCCAGGACGGCGGCGCGCGCATGAAACGCTGGCACCTGAGGATCCTCGCCGCACTGCTGGCCATCACCGCGATCGGCCTGATCGGCTACAAGGCGCGCGTGCTCGGCTACCCGCTGAGCCCCTCCGACCAGGTCGAGAGCTGGGTCATCGAGGCGCGGCTGGGCTTCGAGCCCGAGAACAGCGCGATCAAGGCCGAACTGGCGATCCCGGCCGAGCCGGAAGGCTTCATCGTCCTGGACGAGAACTTCGTCTCGCGCGGCTACGGCGTGCAGACCGAAACCCGCGGCGACAACCGCCTGGCGCTGTGGAGCATCCGCCGCGCGTCCGGGCAGCAGGCGCTGTACTACCGCGCCACGGTGGCGCGCCACTCGCGCGAGACCGAGCCCGAGGCCGTCCCCGCGCTCGAGGAAACGCCGGAATACGATGGCCTGGAAGGCGAGGCGGTGCAGGCGATCCTCGACGAGGTACGCAGCAAGTCCGCCGACATCGCCACCTTCTCCTCGCTGCTGGTCAAGATGCTCGGCAACCCCTCGCCCGACGAGAACGTGCAGTTGCTGCTCCCGCAGCCGGCCTCGCGCGAGGCCATGACGCGCGCGGCGATCCACATCCTCGCCGGCGCGCACATCCCGGCGCGCATGGTCTGGGGCCTGCGCCTGTCCGAGGGCACGCGCGATCCGGTGCCCGAGCCCTGGCTGGAGGTCAACAACGGCGAGCGCTGGATCCCGATCAACCCGGCCGACGCCTCGCACGGCTATCCGCCCGACCTGCTGGTGTGGTGGCATGGCGACGCGCCGCTGTTCTCGGTCGAGAATGCCCGCCATGCCGAGCTGCAGTTCTCCACCAGCCGCAAGCTCGAGCCGGCACTGGACATGGTCGGCCGCAAGGGCGAACTGATCGATTCGCCCATCATGAGCTACTCGCTGTCGACCCTGCCGGTGCACGTGCAGAACGTGTACGCGTCGCTGTTGCTGGTGCCGATCGGCATCCTCCTGATCGTCATCCTGCGCAACGTCATCGGCGTGCGCACGTTCGGCACCTTCATGCCGGTCCTGATCTCGCTGGCGTTCCGCGAGACCGACCTGGCCTCCGGCGTGCTGCTGTTCTCGGTGATCGTGACGATGGGCCTGGCGGTCCGCTTCTACCTGGAACACCTCAAACTGCTGCTGGTGCCGCGGCTGGCGGTGGTGGTGATCGTGGTGATCCTGCTGATGCTGTTCGTCAGCATGCTCTCCTACCGGCTCGAGTTCGACATCGGCCTGTCGGTCGCGCTGTTCCCGATGGTGATCATGGCGATGACCATCGAGCGCATCTCCATCGTCTGGGAAGAGCATGGCCCGGCCGATGCGATCACCCAGGCGGTCGGCAGCCTGGTGGTCGCGATCGCCTGCTACCTGGCGATGTACAACGAGCGCGTGGAGTACTTCGTGTTCGTGTTCCCGGAAGTGCTGCTGCTGGTGCTCGCCATCACCCTGATGATGGGGCGCTACACCGGCTACCGGCTCAGCGAACTGCTGCGCTTCCGCGCGCTGGCGGCAGGCAAGCCGCGATGAGGTGGTTCGCGCTGCCCAGCGAACTGCGTCGCGCCGGCGTGCTGAGCATGAACGCGCGCAACGCGCTCTACATCGCCCGGCGCAACCCGCGCCGCCTGTACCCGCGGGTCGACGACAAGCTGCTGACCAAGCAGTTGGCGCTGGATGCGGGGCTGGCCGTGCCCGAGCTCTATGGCGTGGTCTCCAGCTACCACGACGCACGCGGCTTCGAGCGCCTGCTCGAAGGCCGCGAGGACTTCGTGATCAAGCCCGCCTGCGGCGCCGGCGGCGACGGCATCGTCGTGGTGTCCGGGCGCCTCGGCGACGGCTACCTGAAGATCAACGGCACGCGCATGATGCGCGAGGACATCGTCTACCACCTGGGCAACATCCTCTCGGGCATGTACAGCTTCGGCGGTCGCCCGGACCGCGCGATGATCGAGTACCGGGTCAAGCCCGACGCCGTGTTCAACACGATCTCGCACCTGGGCGTGCCCGATGTCCGCGTCATCGTCCATCGCGGCTTCCCGGTGCTGGCGATGCTGCGCCTGCCCACCCGCAATTCGGGCGGCAAGGCCAACCTGCACCAGGGCGCGGTGGGCACCGGCATCGACATCGCCAGCGGCCGCACCACGCACGGCGTCTGGCATGGACAGCCGGTCGACCGCCACCCCGATTCGATGGAACCGCTGGAAGGCGTCGCCATCTCCGGCTGGGACCGCATCCTGGAGCTGTCGGCCGGTGGTTTCGAGCTGACCGGACTGGGCTACCTGGGCGTCGACATCGTCATCGACCGCGATCGCGGCCCGCTGATCCTGGAACTCAACGCACGCCCGGGCCTGGCGATCCAGGTCGCCAACCGGCGTGGCCTGCGCGAGCGCCTGGAGATCGTCGATCGCGACGCCGACACGTCCCTGGGCGCCAGCGAACGCGCCGCCTACGTGCGCAACGCATTCGCCCAGCCGATGCCGTCGGCCCCCGACCCGGGCGCCGATCAGGCGTAGAGCGCCACCAGTTCCATCGCGACCCAGCCCAGCAGTCCCAGCAGCAGGATGCCGCCCTCGGCCCGGCTGATGCGCAGGTCGCCGCGAAGCATCGGCACCAGCATCAGGGCGAACAGCAGGGCCGCCGGCAACTCGAAGTGGACGAACGAGGCCGCCATCGGCACCGGCTGCCAGGCCGCCATCGCCCCCAGCACCACCAGCAGGTTGAACAGGCTGGAACCGATCACGTGGCCGGCCACCATGTCGCCCTGCCCGCGCCGCGCCGCGGCGATCGCCGCGGCCATTTCCGGCAATGCGGTCGCGATCGCCACCGGCAACAGGCCGGTCAACAGGGGCGTCATGCCCATCGCCGCGCCGATGGGCGCAGCGTTCTGCACGACCAGCCGCGCGCCGAAGTAGAGCAGCGCCGCGGCGATCGCGAAACGGACCAGGTTCAGGCCCAGCACGGTCTGCGTGCGCGCGTAGGCGGCGATGGCGTCCTGTACCTCGACAGCCTCCTGCCGCGTGCGCGCGAGTGCGAAGGCGACCACCGCGACGAAGGCAACCAGCATGCCGGCGCCCTCCACGCGGCCCAGGGTGCCGTCCAGGCTGAAGGCGATCACCAGCAGGGTGCCCAGCAGCAGGAGCAACAGCAGCGGCGACAGCGCGCGCCAGCGCACCAGCAGCGGCGCCGCGAGCGCCGCCGCCCCCAGCGTGAGGCCGAAGTTGACGACATTGCTGCCGATCGCATTGCCCAGCGCCAGTGCCTGTTCGCCGGCCAGCACGGCCTGCAGGTTGACCGCGAGCTCGGGCAGCGAGGTACCGAAGGCGACCAGCAGCAGGCCGGCCACGAACGGGGACAGGCCCAGGCGCTGGGCGAGGCCGGAGGCGCCCTTGACGATCGAGTCGCCGCCGAGCGCAAGCAGGGCCAGGCCCAGGACGAACATCACGATGGCGGTGGTCATGCGCTGCTCCCAGTCAGGCGATCGGACGATCCGGCACGAGGATACCTCCCCGGATCAGGAGCAGCCTTCGACGTAGTCGACCTGCGGCGCCTGGCCGACGTGCCAACCGGTCACGCGGCCCGCGGCGTCGACCACGAACACGAGGACGCCCGACTGCCCCGACACGCCGGTGACGCGCAGGTACTCGCCGCCTTCGACGTACTTGTGCGGGCGCGACTCGACCATGCCGGCGTGGCGCTGGCGGATGTCATCGGCACTGTCGCCGATGTGGCCGCCTCCCGGTGCTTCCAGGGCGTCGCTGCGCGCGTCGTAGCGGACGAACGTGTCGTTCTCGATCATGAAGGCCACCGGCGCGGAGGCCGCGTCGGTGCCCGGGAACAGGTAGTAGCAGCTGCCCCCGGTGGGCGCGCCGCCCCCGCCCAGCGGCGCATCCTGGTCCCAGGCCGCCTCGACCTCGGCGGCCGTCATGCCCACGCGCAGGGGTCCGTAGCCATCGAGTCGCGCCATGCCCCCCTCCCGCGGCGGCGGCGGCAGCAGCGCCGAGGCGGTGGCGGGCGGGACATCCTCGGTCGGCTGGTCGTCGAGCGAGGGCGGCGTCGCATCCGGCGACGCGCCGGCCGGGGCGACGTTGGTCGCATCCTCCGCGGTGCCCGGGGCGTCCGTGTCGTCGGGTGCATTGCAGGAAGCCAGCGCGAGCGCGGCCAGGGCGGGAAGAACGATCGTGGGCCAGGACTTCATCGGATACCTCGTGGATCGCGGGGCCGCTCGCGGACGCCGGCAGGCGGTCGGGGGCGGATATCGACCGACAGCCTACCCCGAGCGCTTGTGCAGCCCGCGTGGAGCCGCCGCGCGGCGCCCACCGCAAGGACCTGTCATCGCGATTTCACCGCGGATGCGTAAGGTCCGGACGCGCCAACAGGGGGACCACCGCTTTGATGCTCAACAAGACGCCGAGGGCGCACGCCGCGCTCGCCGACCGCTCCGATGCGCTCAGCGCCTTCGAGCGCCGGGTCCTGATCATCTGCAACGGCACCCGGACCCTGGACGAGGTCCGGGGCCTGCTCGGCGTCGAGGCCGCCGTCGCCGTGCGCCGCCTGCTGGCGGAGGATTATCTCAGTGGGGTTGCGGTGCCGCGGGGCGCACTGGGCCAGGCGCTGATGGCGCTTCGCGGCGAGCGCAGGGCGGGTCCGGTCCCCGCCGCGCCGCCGCCCCGCGGTGCAGACCGGCCGCCTGCCCCCGGGACGGACCCGGCCCCGGCGCGGCGGCGCTCGGTGGTCGCGGCCAAGATGTACGTGATCGGCCTGCTGCAGTTGCAGCGCAACCCCGAAGCGGTCGCGCAGGCCGCGCTGTTGCAGACCTGCCGGGAACCCGACGCGATCATGGCGTCGATCGCGGATTCGCTCGACTGCATCGCCGCCAGCTGCAAGCCGTCCTACACCCTGCGCGTGCTCGAACGCCTGCGGGAGATCACCCCCGAGGCGCAGCTGGCGCAGCTGCCCCGTGCGCCCTCCGCGTTGATCGCCGCGGAGGGCTGAAGGCCCGGTGCCGGGTCAGGCCGGTGGGGCGAAGTGCTTGCGCAGGCCCGCCCAGCAGGCCTGGTAATCGCGTTGCCGGTGCGGGGCCTCCAATGCCTGGCCTGTGGGACGGATCACCGCCCGCGACTCGAACATGAAGGCCATGGTGCCCTCGATCACGTCGGGCCTGGACAGATCCGCGGCGCTGGCCTTCTCGAACGTCGCCGCGTCCGGTCCGTGCCCGGTCATCGAGTTGTGCAGCGACGCGCCGCCGGGCGAGAAACCGTCGGCCTTGGCGTCGTAGACACCGTGGATGAGGCCCATGAACTCACTGGCGATGTTGCGGTGGAACCACGGCGGCCGGAACGTGTCCTGGGCCACCAGCCAGCGCGGCGGGAAGATCACGAAGTCCAGGTTGCTCGTCCCCGGGGTATCGCTGGGCGAATGCAGCACCAGGAAGATGCTCGGGTCGGGGTGGTCGTAGCTGATCGAACCGATCGTGTTGAAGCGACGCAGGTCGTATTTGTACGGCGCGTAGTTGCCGTGCCAGGCGACGACGTCCAGCGGCGAGTGGCCGATGTCGGCGCGCCACAGGTGGCCCTGGAACTTGGCGACGAGCTCGAAGTCGCCCTCGCGGTCCTCATAGGCGGCGTTCGGCGCGAGGAAGTCGCGCGGATTGGCCAGGCCGTTGCTGCCGATCGGGCCCAGGTCGGGCAGCTTGAGCAATGCGCCGAAGTTCTCGCAGACGTAGCCACGGGCCTGGCCATCGGGCAGCGCCACGCTGAAGCGCACGCCGCGCGGGATCACCGCGATCTCCTGCGGCTCCACCTCGAGCACGCCCATCTCGGTGGCGATGTGCAGGCGGCCTTCCTGCGGCAGGATCAGCAGCTCGCCGTCGGCATCGTAGAAGTAGCGGCCCTCCATGTCGCGGTTGGCGGCATAGACGTGCACGCCGATCCCGTGCTGCCCCGCGGGCGAGCCGTTGCCGGCCATGGTGAACAGGCCGTCGACGAAATCCGTGGCCGCTCCGGGCATCGGCATCGGGTTCCAGCGCAGTTGGTCCGGCGTCACCGGTCCGTCGCCGAACGCGCTGTGCAGTCGTGGCTGCTGGATCGGCTCGAAACGCCCGTGCATCGCCGCCGGACGGATGCGATAGAGCCAGCTGCGGCGGTTCTCGCTGCGGGGCGCGGTGAACGCGGTACCGGACAACTGCTCCGCATACAGCCCATGCGCGACCCGCTGCGGCGAGTTGCGGCCGACCGGCAGGGTGCCGGGCAGGGCTTCGGTGGCGAACTCGTTGCCAAAGCCGGACTGGTAACCGTTGCTTGCAACACTCATCGGAAGTCTCGCTCTTGTGACCCCTCTCCGGCCGGGAAAGGGAACGGGGCAATGGGCCGGCAGCCGACCGCGTCGGAGATCGCCGCGACCGCGCGTTCGGGCCGACACGGGATCGCGTTGTTCCAGGAAATCAGCATGCGGACATCTCGCTCGTATCACCCCTCTCCCGCCGGGAGAGGGGAAGGGGTGAGGGGCCGGCAGCCGACCGCGTCGAAGATCGCCGCGATCACGCTGTCGGGCTGACACAGGACCTCGTTGTTCCAGAAGCGCAGCACTCGGTAACCTTGTCGCTCCAGGAAACGCGTGCGGGCGGCATCGGACTGTTGCGTGTGCTGCGACCCATCGAGCTCGATGACGAGTTTCGCATCCAGGCAGCAAAAATCCACGACGTACGGTGGAATCGGATGCTGCCGCCGGAACTTCGCACCGCCCAGCTGCCCGGACCGGATCAGCCGCCAGAGCCCTCGCTCCGCGTCCGTCATGTCCCTTCGCAACGATCGCGCCGTTTCCAAAGTGTTCGTGGGCAGCCTTGCCCGCCGACGTCCTTCCATGCTCCACCCCTCACCCCAACCCCTCTCCCGTGGGGAGAGGGGCCAGGAACGTCACGGCATCAAAGCACGCCGCGCTTCATCTGGTCGCGCTCGATGCTCTCGAACAGGGCCTGGAAGTTGCCTTCGCCGAAGCCTTCGTTGCCCTTGCGCTGGATGATCTCGAAGAAGATCGGGCCGAACGCGTTCTGGGTGAAGATCTGCAGCAGCTTGCGTTGCTTGGTCTCGGGATCGGCGTCGATCAGGATCTTGTTGCGCGCCAGTCGCGGCACGTCCTCGCCATGCCCCGGCACACGCTGCTCGATCACGTCGAAGTAGGTGTCGGGCGTGTCGAGGAACTCGATGCCGCGCTCGCGCATCTTCTCGACCGAGGCGTAGATGTCGTCGGTGAACAGGGCGATGTGCTGGATGCCCTCGCCCTTGTAGTCGCGCAGGTATTCGTTGATCTGGCTCTTCTCGTCGCTGGACTCGTTGAGCGGGATGCGCACGATGCCGTCCGGCGCGGTCATCGCCTTCGACAGCAGGCCGGTCTTGGCGCCCTTGATGTCGAAGTAGCGGATCTCGCGGAAGTTGAACAGCTTCTCGTAGTAGTCCGACCACTTCTGCATGTTGCCCAGGAACAGGTTGTGGGTCAGGTGGTCGATGAAAGTGAGCCCGAAGCCGGCCGGGTGCTGGTCCACGCCGGGCAGCGGCTCGTAGTCCGCGTACAGGTCGCCCTGGGCGTCGTCGACGAGGTACAGCATGCAGTCGCCGATGCCCTTGATGGCGAGCGCGTCGACCGCGCCGCTCTCGGGCTTGAAGTCGATCTTCTCGCCACCGTTGGCCAGCACGTGCTCGAGCACTTCGGCGGTCGGCTTGCGAAAACGGATCGCGAAGCCGCAGGCGGAGGGGCCATGCTTGCCGGCGAAGTCCGAGGCGAAGGAACCGGTCGACTCGTTGAGCAGGAAGTTGATCGTGCCCTGGCGGAACAGCGTGATGTCACGCGCCTTGTGCCGGGCGACCGCGGTGAAGCCCAGGTTCTCGAGGTAGGCGCGCATGCGGGCGCCCTCGCCCGCCGGCGCGGCGAATTCGACGAATTCGAACCCGTTGATCCCCATCGGGTTCTCGAAGGTGGTGACTTCCATGCCGAGGTTGGGCTGGGCGCTCATGGCGAACTCCTGACTGCTGAAGACGAAAAAAGTGGCGGCCGAAGTGCCGCGCGCCCCGCGGGGGCCCGGCACGAATGGACGGGTTGTATGCTCGGGGCCGCCCCCGGATGATCGGGGGCGCGGCGGGCCGGACCTGCCCTTCCTTTATAGTTACAAATGAAACCATGCGCAAGGTGCGATAGTCCCGAACATGAACACGACGCGGCCCCCACACGCCCCGCACGGGCATGCCCAGCTCGACCTGGAACAGTTCCTGCCCTACCGCCTCTCGGTGCTGTCGAACCGGGTCAGCAGCGCCATCGCGCAGGTGTATTCGGACCGCTTCGCGCTGAGCATCACCGAGTGGCGTGTCATGGCCGTGCTCGGTCGCTACCGGGACCTGTCGGCCAACGAGGTCGCCCAGCGCACGGCGATGGACAAGGTCGCGGTCAGCCGCGCGGTCTCGCGCCTGGTCGAGTCGGGCCGCCTGGTGCGCGAGATGCATGACGACGACCGCCGCCGCTCGGTGCTGCGCCTGAGTGAGGACGGCTACCGGATCTACGACGAGGTCGCACCGTTGGCGCTGGACTTCGAGCGTCGCTTGCTGGGCGGCATCGACGCCGCCGAGCGCGAGCTGCTGTTCGGCCTGCTCGACCGGCTCGACGAGCTGGAGCTGCAGGCCGAGGCCGAGGCCGCCGGCGGCTGAGACGGGCGCCGGTCGCGTCCCGCCGGGCCCACGCCCGCGAACGAAAACGGCGGCCCAAGGCCGCCGTTTTCGTTTCAATGAAGCCAAGCCCATGCCCGCTTCGCGGGCACGGAAGTCCTTGACTGGATCCCCGCTTCCGCGGGGATGACGATCCGGCAAAGCCGTGCCCGCTGTGCGGGCACGGGCCGGAGCGTCACTTGACGCCGTGCATCAGCCGGTTGACCAGGGGCGCGATCAGGAACAGCAGGATGCCCGCGCCCAGCAGCAGCCAGAAGCTGAAGCTGAAGCCCTGCAGCGCGGAGGCCACGGTCAGGCCCTCCTCGCCGGACATCTCGCCGGCCAGCAGGCCCGACAGGTTGTTGCCGATCGCGACGCTGAGGAACCAGCCGCCCATCGCGAAGCCGACCATGCGCAGCGGGGCCAGCTTGGTCACCATCGACAGGCCGATCGGCGACAGGCACAGCTCGCCCAGGGTCTGCAGGACGTAGCACAGCACCAGCGGCCAGAACGGGATGGTGTTGGCCTCCACGTCGACCAGGTTGGTCAGCGCGTACATCAGCACCGCGAAGCCCAGGGCGTTGCCGATCAGGCCCAGGCCGAACTTGCGCGGGATCGAGGGCTCGAAGCCCTTCTTGCTGGTGAAGGCCCAGATCGCGGTGATGATCGGCGCGAAGATCACGATCGCCACCGGGTTGACCGACTGGAACCAGCCCGTGGGGAAGACGAACCCGCCGGGGCCGAACAGATCGCGGTCGACCAGGTTCTGGGCCAGGAAGTTGAACGAGCTGCCGGCCTGTTCGAAGAACATCCAGAACAGGACGTTGAACACGAACAGGATGAGCATGGCCAGCACGCGGTGCAGGCCGACCTTGTCGGTCTTCATGCCCGCGCCGACCAGCATCACGCACAGGCCCACGAACAGCGCGCCGAGCAGCCACGCCAGGCCGACGCCGCCGACCTTCGCCATCAGGAAGTAGACGATCGGGATCGAGACCAGCACGCCGATGATCACCGCGGTCATCGCCTTGCCCGGGTTGCGGTCCGCCGGCGGCGCACCGATGCCCTTGAGCTGGCTGCGTCCGAAGTAGAACCACACCAGGCTGATCAGCATGCCGATGCCGGTGGCGATGAACACCACGCGGTAGTTCTGCTCCATCGGGGTGCCGAAGACCTGGCTGGCGAGCCAGCCGGTCAGGATCGGCGCGACCAGCGCACCGGCGTTGATGCCCATGTAGAACAGGGTGAAGCCGCGGTCGCGCCGCGAATCGTCCGGGGCATAGAGCTTGCCGATCATCGAGGAGATGTTCGGCTTGAACAGGCCGTTGCCGACGATCGCCACCGCCAGGCCGAGCAGGAAGATCTGCTGGTTGGGAATGGTGATCATGAACAGGCCCGCGGCCATGACCACCGCGCCGACGAGGATCGAACGCTGGTAGCCGATCACCCGGTCGGCGACGTAGCCGCCGAAGATCGCCGTGGCGTAGACCAGCGCGAGGAAGGCGCCGTAGGTGCGTCCGGCGTAGGCTTCGCCGCTGGCGTCGCCGCCGAAGAACTGGGCGACGATGTAGAGCGTGAGCGCCCAACGCATGCCGTAGAAGGCGAAGCGCTCCCAGAACTCGGACATGAACAGCATCCAGAGTGGCTTGGGATGGCCCAGGACCTGTTTGAATTCCGGAATGGCGGCGTCATGCCCCGGCGTTTGCGATGCGGCTCCGCTCATGCGGTCTCCCCCGTCGTGCTGGCTATCGGAAAGTGCTGCCCGTGCCGAACGCACGGGACGGGCGAGAATTACCGACGCGGGCCCCCCACGTCAAACCGACGGCGTATTGCTGCGTCGCAGCATGCCGGCGTGCGAAAAGATGAACGGGGCGCGGCCCCGGCGCTCGGCCTGCGCCCTCAGTCCCCGGCGTGGGACGGCGCAGCGCCGTAACCACTGGCGGGACCGATCGAGGTGCGCACGTCGAACAGTTCCGGGAAGAAGGTCAGTTCGAGCGCCTGCTTGAGGAAGCCCACGCCGCTGGAGCCGCCAGTGCCGCGCTTGAAGCCGATGATCCGCATGACCGTGCGCATGTGCCGGAACCGCCACAACTGGAACTGGCTCTCCAGGTCGACCATGTCTTCGCACAGCGAGTATTCGCGCCAGAAGCGGTCGGTGTCCTCGTAGATGCGCTCGAACACCTCGACCAGGGCGGGATCGTGGACGTGGGTATGGCGCCAGTCGCGCTCCAGGTGCCGCGCCGGCACCGCATGGCCGAAGCGGGACAGGTAGCGCAGGAACTCGTCGTACAGGCTGGGCGCGTCCAGCACTTCGGCCAGTCCGGCCTGCAGCGCCGGATCGTAGGCGAAGACCTTGAGCATGGACTCGTTCTTGTTGCCCAGCAGGAACTCGATGGTGCGGTACTGCAGCGACTGGAACCCCGACGACGGCCCGAGGGTATCGCGGAAGCCCATGTACTCCGAAGGCGTCAACGTCTCCAGCACCGACCACTGCTCGGTCAGCTGCCGCAGCACCTGCTTGCAGCGCGCGAAGATCTTGCGGCACTGCCAGACCTCGTCGCGCTGCAGGTGCCCGAGCGCGGCCTTGAGCTCGTGGATCATGAGTTTCATCCACAGTTCCGAGGTCTGGTGCTGGATGATGAACAGCAACTCGTCATGGTGCGCCGGATCGGACAGGGGCGCCTGCGCCGACAGCAGCCGGTCCAGATGCAGGTAGCCGCCATAGCTCATCCGGCCCGACAGATCGGTGTGGATACCGGATTCCAGCTCGCGTTCGTTCTTCTTGACGGTCATTTCGATTCCCTGCCCAGGCGCGCAAGGGTACCGCAAGGCGGCCCGCGGACAGCAGCCTGGCATCGCCATCCGCCGTCTTCACGCTCCTGTAACTTCCGGCAGTCAATCTGTCCGGCCAGCGCCATACGGAACCGGGGCCGGTTCCGAAAAGGGGGTATGGCGTTCGCGACCACAGGGAAGACTGCAATGCGCGATCCATACCGCCGATCGACGGCGATACTGTTGTTACTGGCCACGCTCGGACTGGCCTCCCATGCCCACGCCCAGGTCGTCGTCAGCCAAATCTATGGCGGCGGCGGCAACTCCGGTTCGACTTGGCGCAACGACTTCATCGAGCTGCGCAACAATGGCGCGACGGCCGTCGACCTGACCGGCTGGTCGGTGCAGTACGCCTCCTCCAGCGGCAGCAGCTGGCAAGCGACCACGCTGGCCGGCAGCATCGCGCCGGGCGGCTTCTACCTGGTCCAGCAGGCGCAGGGTGCCGGCGGCAGCGCCGACCTGCCCACGCCGGACGCGATCGGCACGATCGCGCTCTCGTCGAGCAACGGCAAGGTGGCCCTGGTCAACGGCGGCGGCACGCTCTCGGGCACCTGCCCGCTGGGCGGCGCCACGGTCGTGGATTTCGTCGGTTTCGGCAGCGCCAACTGCTTCGAGGGCAGCGCGGCGACGCCGGCGCTGAACAACACCTCCGCGGCGCTGCGCAATGGCGACGGCAGCGTCGACACCGACGACAACGGGAGCGACTTCACCCGTGGCGCGCCCGACCCGCGCAACAGCGGCGCCGAGCCGCCGGACCCGCCCGAACCGCCGGTCGCGCTGAGCATCGCGCAGATCCAGGGCAGCGGCCTGGCCTCGCCCTACGCGGACCGCGATGTCGTTACCGAGGGCGTGGTCACCGCGCTCAAGTTCAACAACGGTTTCTTCCTGCAGAGCGCCACCGACGACGGCGACCCGGCCACGTCCGACGGCATCTTCGTCTATACCGCCAGCGCCCCCGGCGCGATCGTCGCGGTGGGCGACCGGGTGAAGGTGACCGCCAAGGTCTCCGAGTTCACGCCCTCCTCGAACCCCAACCAGTTGGCGATCACCGAACTCGTCGCTCCGGTCGTGGAAGTGCTGGCCAGTGGCCAGACGCTGCCGGCCGCGATCGAACTGGGCGATGACGTGCTCGGGCCGACGGCCTCGCCGGCCAGCCTCGAACGGCTGGAGGGCATGCGGGTCAGCGTCGCCGCCGCGATCGTCATCGCGCCCTCCGGCGGCAGCATCGACGAGAACGATGCCACCGCTTCGTCCAACGGCGTGTTCCACGTGACCCTGCCCGGTGTCGAGCGACCCTTCCGCGAGCCCGGCATCGGCGTGCTCGATGCGATCACGATCCCGGCCGACAAGGACCCGCCGCGCTTCGACACCAACCCCGAGCGCCTGATGGTGCGCAGCTGGGGCCAGGTGGGCGCTGCGCCGCTTTCGGTGGACACCGACGCGGAGGTCGCGGGCCTGCTGGGCGTGCTCGACTACTACGATGGCACCTGGGCCCTGTTGCCCGACGCCGCCACGCCGCCGGCGGTCGCGGGCGGCCGCCTGCCCGAAGCGGTCAACGACGCCGCCTACGACGAAGTGACCGTCGGCAGCTTCAACCTGCTGCGCCTGTTCGACGAGGTCGCCGATGGCAACGGCGCGACCACGCTGACCCCGGCGGCGCTGGACAAGCGCCTGGCCAAGGCCGCGGCGACGATCTGCGACTACCTCAAGACGCCCGACGTGCTGGGCGTGGTGGAGGTCGAGAACGCGCGCGTGCTGCAGTTGCTGTCCGAGCGCATCGACGCGACCTGCGCCTCCGCGCCCGGCTACGTGCCCTACCTGGAGCCGGGCAACGACGTGGGCGGCATCAACGTCGGCTTCCTCGTCAGCACGCGTCCGGTGGACGGCGGCGCATCGCGCGTCGAGGTGCTGGAGGTGACCCAGTTCGGCAAGGACGCGACGCTCGCCAACCCCGACGGCAGCACCAGCCTGCTCAACGACCGCCCGCCGCTGCGGCTGCGCGCGCGGATCCACCAGGACGGCACCGACAGCTATCCGCTCACGATCGTGGTCAACCACCTGCGCTCGCTCAACGGTATCGACGACGTCGGCTCGGGCAGCTCCGGCTGGGCGAGCGGCGGCGATCGCGTGCGCGCCAAGCGCGGTGCGCAGGCCGCGTACCTGGCGGGGCTCGTCGAGCAGATGCAGCAGGCCAATCCGGGCGAGCGCATCGTGCTGGTCGGCGACTTCAACGCTTTCGAGGTGAACGACGGCTACGTCGATGTGATGGGCATCGTGCGCGGCGACGCCGCGCCGGCCGACCAGGTACTGGCCTGGGTGCCGAGCCCGCTGACGACCCCGCTGGTGGACGGCTCGCAGCTGATCGCCGACCCGGAGGAGCGCTACTCCTACGTGTTCGCCGGCAATGCGCAGACGCTCGACCACGTGCTGGTCAACGAGGCGCTGGCGATGGACGCGGGCATGCTCCGCGTCGACCATCCGCGCGTCAACGCCGACTTCGGCGTCGACAACTTCGACGATGCCACGATCGCGGTGCGCTCCTCCGACCACGACCCGGTGCGCCTGAGCATCGCCGTGCCGGCCTTCGCCCGCGCCGACCTGTCGATCCAGGCCACCGCCGACATGGCCACGGCCCGCGTCGGCGATACGGTCCGCTTCGAGGCCACCGCCGCGAACGACGGTCCCGGCGTGGCCGGATCGGCCGCCGTCGCGTTCGTGTTCGACGCCCTCCTGGCGCCGGCGCCGGCGACGGTACCGGCAGGCTGGAGCTGCGGCGCGCCGGAGCAGGACGCCGATACCACCACGCTGACCTGCACCACCGCCGCGTTCGCCGTGGGCGCCCGGGCCGAATTCGCGATCGACGCGATCGTGCCGGCCGCCAGCGCCGGCGACGCGCTTCGCTTCGGCGCCGCCGTGCGCTCGCAGCAGCGCGATCCGGCCAACGGCGACAACCAGGCCGGCATCGCGATCCCGGTCGCGGCGCTGGGCTCGGCCGACCTGTCGGTCCGCCTGCTGGGCGCGGCGCACGCCACCCACGGCAATGCCATCGCCACCTTCCTGGTACCGGTGCGCAATGCAGGCCCGGACGCCGCCGAGGGCACCACGCTCGTCGTCGAGGGCAGCACCTCGGCCCGTCGCGCCGCCATCGCCGCACCGCGTGGCTGGACCTGCGCACCGCTCGCCGACACCGCGACGGGCTTCCGCGCCGAGTGCCGCCATCCCGGCGCGCTGTCGCGGCGCGTCCAGTGGCTGGCCTTCGCGGTCGTGGTGGCCGCGGCCTCGCCGCCCGGCCAGGTGCTCCACTTCAGCGCCGAGGTCGACGCGGCGACGCCCGACCCGGACCGCCGCAACAACCGCGACACCCTGGACGTCCGGATCGGCCACCGCGGTCGCTGATCCCGCCGTTGCATGCGACACCCCGAAGGCCGCGGCGATCCCGCGGCCTTCTTCGCTTGGGGCATGCGCGGCGATAATGGCGACTTCCCAGGGCGGCAGGCTCGCAGAGGCGCAGTGGCAGGCAAGGCATTCGGCGTGGTGGTGCTGGGCGGATACGGGCACTTCGGCCGCCTCATCGTCGAACGTATCTCAGGAATCGGCGGCTGCGAGGCCTGGGTCGGCGGACGCGACCGCGACCGGGCCACTGCAATGGCCAGGCAATACGGTGCCCGCGTCCTGCACGTCGACCTGTGCGACCCCGGCCTGGCCGAGCGCCTGCGCTCGACGGGAGCGAGCCTGGTGATACATGCCGCCGGCCCCTTCCAGCACCTGGACCTGCGCGTCGCCGAGGCTGCCCTTAGTGCCGGCATGCACTACGTCGACCTCGCCGACGGCCGCGCGCACGTGCTCGGCATCGACGCGCTCGATGCCCGCGCCCGCGCCCTCGACCGCCTGGTCTGCAGCGGCGCCAGCTCGGTGCCGGCGCTCAGCGGAGCGGTGGTCGACGCCCTGCGCCCGCGCTTCGCGCGACTGCAAGGCGTCCACGTGGGCATCACCGCCTCCGCGCAGGCGCCCGGCCGTGCCACCCTCGCCTCGGTGCTGTCCTGGTGCGGCCGCCCCCTCCCGCGTAGCGGCCCCGGCGTCGGCGTGGCGCATGGCCTGCAGGGACCGGTGCGCCACGTATTCCCGGCGCCGCTGGGCACCCGCTGGCTGCTCGACTGCGACGTGCCCGACCTGGCGCTGCTGCCACGACGCCATCCCGACCTCGCCGCGGTCCGCTTCTCCGCCGGCCTGGGACTGGACCTCTACCAGCTGGGCGGCTGGCTGCTGTCCTGGCCGGTGCGCTGGGGCCTGCTGCCCGACCCGGTGCCACTGGCCGGAGCGATGCAGGCGATCGCGCAACGCCTGGCGCCGCTGGGGGACGGCTGCAGCGGCATGTTCGTATCGCTGTCGGGCAGCGACCACGATGGGCGGCCGCTTTCGCTGTGCTGGGAACTGGTCGCCGAACGCGAACACGGCCTGTACGTGCCGTGCGCCGCGTCGATCGCGATCGCCCGCGCGCTGGCGACCGGGCGCCTCCGCGCGCGCGGCGCGATGCCCTGCGTTGGCCTGCTCGGGCTCGACGATGTGCTCGATGAGCTCGCCGGCCTTTCCGTGCGTGCCGGCCTGCGCGAAGACGCCGGCGCGACGACACGCTGAACGGCAGCGACCGGGCCCCACGGGCCGCACCATACCGCCCCGTCCGGCAGTTGCGTAGCGGTTTTCGCGCCCGCTTGCATGCGGCAGCGCGCAACGGGGAATGCACGGCCCTTGGGTATGATCGAAGGATCGTGTTGTACAGGAATCCCGTGCGATGACCATCGCTGCAAGGTTTGAGATCGAGTACCTGCAATACCTCGATGCCGCCGGCCAACCGGTCGGCGACATGCCCCCCGCCTTCAAGGACCCGAAGGCCCTGCTGCCGCTGTTCAGGCAGATGCTGTTCGTGCGCACCTTCGACACCAAGGCGATCGCCCTGCAGCGCACCGGCAAGCTGGGCACCTACGCGTCCTGCCTCGGCCACGAGGCGACCCACGTCGGCATCGGCGCGTCGATGGAGAAGGACGACGTGTTCGCCCCCAGCTATCGCGAGTACGGCGCCCAGTTCATGCGCGGCGTGCAGGCGCGCGAGATCCTGCTCTACTGGGGCGGCGACGAGCGCGGCAACGACTTCGGGGGCCCGCGCAACGACTTCAGCTGGTCGGTGCCGATCTCCACCCAGTGCCTGCACGCGGCCGGCGCAGCGCTGGCGTTCAAGCTGCGCGGGCAGAAGCAGCTGGCGGTGGCCTGCTGCGGCGATGGTGGTTCGTCGAAGACCGATTTCTACGCCGCGCTCAACTCCGCCGGCGCCTACGCGCTTCCGCTGGTCCTGTGCGTGGTCAACAACGGCTGGGCCATCTCGGTGCCGCGCTCGGCCCAGACCGGCGCGCGCACCCTGGCGCAAAAGGGCCTGGCCGGCGGCCTGCATTGCCTGCAGGTCGACGGCAACGACCTGGTCGCCGTGCTCGAAGGCATGCGCCGCTGCGCCGAGCGCGCACGCAACGGCGAGGGCGGCAGCGTCATCGAATTCCTCACCTACCGCCTGCACGACCACACCACCGCCGACGATGCGCGCCGCTACCGCGACGACGCCGAGGTCAAGGACGCCTGGACGCGAGACCCGATGACCCGCCTGCGTACCTACCTCACCGACCAGGGCCTGTGGAGCAAGGACGAGGAAAAGGCCTGGATCGAGGAGTGCGGCCGCAAGGTCGACGTCGAGATCAACGCCTACCTGGAAACCCCGGTGCAGCCGGTCGAGGCGATGTTCGACTTCCTGTACGCCGATCCGCCGCCGGACCTGCTGGAACAGCGCGAGGCGGCCATCGCGCTCGATCGCAAGGCGAAGGAGGCACGCGCATGAACGACACCGTCGCCACCCGCAGGCCCGCCGCCGCGAACGCGGCCGACACCCCCGCGGCGATCACCCTGATCGAGGCCATCACCCAGGCCCTGGCCCACGAGATGCGCGTCGACGACAGCGTGCTCGTGCTCGGCGAGGACGTCGGCGTCAACGGCGGCGTGTTCCGCGCGACCGCCGGGCTGCAGCAGCGGTTCGGGCCCGAACGCGTGCTCGACACGCCCCTGGACGAAACCACCATCGCCGGCCTCACCGTCGGCCTGGCCAGCCAGGGCATGAAGCCGGTCGCCGAGTCGCAGTTCGACGGCTTCATGTACCCCATGGTCGACCACATCGTCTGCCATGCCGCGCGCTTCCGCTACCGCACCCGCGGCCGCCTGACCTGCCCGATGGTGCTGCGCGTGCCCTGGGGCGGCGGCATCCGCGCGCCGGAGCACCACAGCGAGGCCAACGAGGCGATCTTCACCAACGTGCCGGGCCTGCGGGTGGTCATGCCGTCCTCGCCGGCGCGCGCCTATGGGCTGCTGCTGGCGGCGATCCGCGACCCCGACCCGGTGATCTTCTTCGAGCCCAAGCGCATCTATCGCCAGTACAAGGAAGTGGTCCCCGACGACGGCGAGGACCTGCCGCTGGACGTGTGCTACGTGCTGCGCGACGGCAGCGACGTGACCCTGGTGACCTGGGGCGCGCAGGTGAAGGAAACCCTGGAGGCCGCCGACAAGCTCGCCGCCGAGGGCATCAGCGCCGAGGTCATCGACGTCGCCACCCTGCGCCCGCTGGACTTCGCGACGATCGCCGAGTCGGTGTCGCGCACCGGTCGCTGCGTGATCGTGCACGAGGCGCCCAAGACCGCGGGCTTCGGCGCCGAGATCGCCGCGCGCCTGGCCGAGGAGTCGATGTACGACCTGCTCGCGCCGGTCGAACGCGTCACCGGTTACGACACCCACATCCCGCTGTTCCGCCTCGAGATGAAGTACCTGCCCGGCGTCGACCGCATCGTCGCCGCGGCCAGGCGCGCCCTCGCCAACGGCTGACCGACGACTTCCAGGGAACCCCATGAGCCACAAGAAAACCTTCCACCTGCCCGACCTCGGCGAAGGCCTGCCGGACGCGACCATCGTCGAGTGGTTCGTCAAGGAGGGCGACACGATCCGCCTGGACGACAACCTGGTGTCGATGGAGACCGCCAAGGCCGTCGTCGAAGTGCCCTCGCCCGTCTCGGGCAAGGTGCTCAAGCTCGCCGGCGACGCCGGCGATGTGATCGTCACCGGGCGGATGCTCGCCGAGTTCGAGGTCGATCCCTCGATGCCGCAACGCGCCGAAGGCCAGGACACCGGCCACCACCACGGCGGCGGCGACCACGACAGCGTCGGCAGCCCGGATCCGGCGCCGGACGACAAGGTCGTGGCCTCCGACGAGGGCGGCGCGATCAGCGACGCCGGTACGCCGGCCGCGAAGTCCGACGCCGAGCGCGCCGACAGCGGCACCGTCGTCGGCGCCATGCAGTCCTCCGACACCGTGCACAGCGAACGGGCCAGCAGCGTGGGCGGCGTCAAGGCGATGCCTGCGGTGCGGGCGATGGCCCGCAAGCTCAAGGTCGACTTGTCCCGGGTCAGGGCCACCGGCGCCGACGGCGTGGTCACGATGGCCGACGTCAAGCAGGCCGCGGCGGATTCATCGCGCCTGCTCCCGCCTGCCGAAGCGACGGGCGGCGGCGCGGCACATGGCGAAGCCCCATCCGCCCTGCGGGCACCTTCTTCCGGGGCGCAAAGGGAAGCGCAACAGCGCAGCACGCTTTCGCAGGCCGGGCGCCCGATGCGTACGCGCCCGCCGGGCGTCGTTGCCAGCGGCCAGCCCGAGCAGCTCAAGGGCGTGCGCCGGAACATGGCGCGGGTGATGGCCGACGCGCACAGCAAGGTCGTCCCGACCACGCTGTCGGACGACGCCGACATCCACGCCTGGACCGCCGGCAACGACATCACCGGCCGACTGGTGCGGGCGATCGTCGCGGCCTGCAGGGCGGTGCCGGCCCTGAACGCCTGGTTCGACGGCGACCAGCTCACCCGCACGCTCCACCCGCATGTCGACATCGGCATCGCCGTGGACACCGAGGATGGGCTGTTCGTGCCGGCGCTGCGCAACGCCGACGTGCTCGACGCGCGCGGCGTGCGCGAGGCGGTCAACCGCCTGCGCACCCAGGTTGAGGACCGCAGCATCCCGGCGTCGGAACTGACCGGCTACACGATCTCGCTGTCCAACTTCGGCATGTTCGCCGGCCGTTATGCCACCCCGGTCGTCGTGCCGCCCTGCGTGGCGATCATCGCCGCCGGTCGTGGCCGCCACCAGATGACGCCGGTGATGGGCGGCGTGGAAGCGCACAAGGTCATCCCGCTGTCGGTGACCTTCGACCACCGCGCCTGCACCGGCGGCGAGGCGGCGCGCTTCCTGCGCGCGATGATCGACGACCTCGCCCTGGCGGACTAAGGGCGGGAATCGGGAATCGGGAATCGGGAATCGGGAATCGGGAATCGGGAATCGGGAATCGGGAATCGGGAATCGGGAATCGGGAATCGGGAATCGGCGGAAGCATGCGACATGCTCCGCCGGCGGCCCTCGGGGTCGGCGCAACTGCCAGGGTGTTGTCAGCAGTCGCCGACGCATGACGCGCCCCATCGGCCGGTCCGGCGTAGGATCGGGCCAGGCCCCCACGGAGCAATGCCATGGCCCACCGCAGCCGACTGGCCGGATTCATCATCGATTGCCGCTCCGACGACCTCGACGCCGCGGCGGACTTCTGGAGCCAGGCATTGGGCGTGCGCATCGCCGACCGCGACGCGGGCGACGGCAGCGCCGAGTACCAGCAGTTCGGCGACACGCCGGGCGACCTCCACATCGAAGTGCAGAAGGTCGACCACGCCTCGCGCGTGCACCTGGACATCGAAGCCGACGACGTCGACGCCGAGGCGGCGCGGCTGGAAGCGCTGGGGGCGCGCAAGGTCGCCTACGTCAAGCGCTGGTGGGTGATGGAAGCGCCCACGGGCCATCGCTTCTGCATCGTGCGGATGAAGCATCCCGAGCGCGGCGCGCCACCCACCGAATGGGACTGAAGCGCGTCCCGCCCGGCCCCTAGCCCAGCAGCGGCGTGTCGTCGACGACGACGCAGTTGCGACCGCTCGACTTTGCCCGGTACAGCGCCTGGTCGGCGCGGTCGAAGACTTGCTCGGCCAGCGCCGTGCCCGGCTCGCCCCCGGCCACGCCGATCGACACGGTCAGCGAGAACGGCAGCGCCGCCTGCGTGACCCGCAGGCGCAGGCGCTCGGCGACCTCGGCGGCGTCGGCCAGCCGCGTGCTCGGCAGCACCACCAGGATTTCCTCGCCGCCGTAGCGCACCGCGACGTCGCCACCGCGGATGGAGCGCTCGACCGCATCGGCGACGGCCTGCAGCGCGCGGTCGCCCAGCAGGTGCCCATGGCGGTCGTTGACCTGCTTGAAGTGGTCCACGTCGATCAGCATCAGGCTGTACGGCTCGCGGGTCAGGCGCGCCATCGCCTCGGTGTTCTCGCGCAACTGGGCCAGGCCGACGCGGTTCATCAGGCCGGTCAGCTGGTCGTGGTGCGCACTGTGCTGGAGCTGCTCGTTGCGGCGCTGCAGGTCGGCCCGGGCCTCTTCCAGGCCCTGCGCGAAGGCCTCGCGCTCGGCCAGCAGGCGCCGTTGCTGGTGCGCGTAGCGACGCAGCTCAAGCAGGTGCTGGGTCTGCCGCGCCAGCACTTCCAGGCCCTCGCGCTGCTTGGCGTCGAGGTCGCGGGGCACCGTATCGACCACGCAAACCGTGCCCAGCGCATGGCCATCGGGACTGCGCAGCGGCATGCCGGCATAGAAACGCATCGGCTTGCCCTCCAGGCGGATGTCGATGTGCGCGAAGCGCGCGTCGGCCTGGGTGTCGCCCACCACCAGCAGTTGCCCGGGCGTGCGGATCGCGTAGTCGCAGACCGCGTGGCTGCGCGGCGTCTGTTCGACGTCCACGCCCAGGCGCGCCTTGAACCATTGCCGTTCGTGGTCGATCAGTGAAATCAGCGCGCCGGGGGTGGCGCAGATCGTCACCGCCAGGCGGACGATGTCGTCGTAGGCCTGTTCGGGCCGGGTGTCGAGGACGTGGTAGGCCTCCAGCGCGGCCTGCCGCCGCGCTTCGCGCACCGGGTCGAGGACATGGCCCGCCCGGAGCGTGTCCGGCCGGAAGGCGGTGGTCGGCGATCGATGGCGCAGGTTGACCATGGGCGAGGCAGGCGTCCGTTGAGTGCAGCGTATCCCCGGCACCGGCGACGCCCCGTGATGGACGCCTCAGACCCGGAGGTCGCTTCCATTCGTACGGGCCTGCCGTTCAGGCCGACGCCGTACGTTGCCACCATACCAGCAGGCCCTGCGCGTTGAGTTCGATGTCGACCCCGAGCACCTCCAGGACCTCCGCGGTGGGCAGTGCGACACCATGGGCCCGCAGGTGCCCCAGGTACAGCGTGCGCAGGGCCTCGACGAGGCGGGCATGGGCGTCGTCGCCCGCGGTCGCGGCGTGGCGGACGGCTTCGACCATCCCGTCGACCAGGACGAAGAGGCCGTCGGCGAGGCGTTCGGCCTCCTCGACCCGCCCGTAATGGGTGGGGTACATGGCCGTGGGCGAGGCGTCGAGCAGGCGGCGGATGGAGGCCTTCAGCGCTTCGGGCTCGAACTGCACCGGCGAGCTGGTGGGGATCGCGATCGCGCCCTGCGCCGTGTCGAACTCCCGGTAGGACAGGCCGAAGGTATCGCCGGTGAACCAGCTGCGGCTGCGCGCGTCCCACAGGCACAGGTGGTGGCGTGCATGGCCCGGCGTGTCGATGCAGCGCAAGGGACGGCCGGCCAGCGCGAATTCGTGGCCGTCGGGCGCCTCGACCACGCGCTCGGCGGCGACCGGCAGGATCGTGCCGTAGCTGCGCGCCATTTCGGCCTCGCCGTACACCGCGGTGGCGCCGGCGATGAGCCTGGAGGGATCGATCATGTGGGGCGCGCCGCGCGGATGCACCAGCAGCCTGGCGCGGGGAAGTTCGCGCATCAGCGCGCCCGCGCCACCGGCATGGTCGAGATGGACGTGGGTGAGCACCAGCCAGTCGACGTCGCCCGGCCCCAGGCCCTGTGCCGCAAGCGCTTCAAGCATGCGCGGCACGCTGTGGTTGGTGCCGCAATCGATGAACGCGGCCCGGCCCTCTTCGACCATCAGGTAGGCCGCGTCGAAGCGGGGCCGATGGAAGCCGGTGTCGATGGTGTAAATGCCGTGCTCGGCGCTCATGCGTCTCCTCGTGATGCCCGGGCGGCACGGGGAGGCCCCGCGCCCAGGGCCCGAGGATGCGTTGGATCGCCCCGGGCGATCAAGCCGCGGTCAATCTCCCGCGAGGCGACGCAGCCACGCCCGGCGCAGGAAGAAGGCCACCGTCATCACCGCCAGGAAGATGCCGTAGCCCAGCGCGGTGGCCAGCACCTGCGCCCACATCCGACCGTAACCCGGATCCGCGTTCGCATGCGCCCAGTGGATGCCCACGAGAAAGGCCACCACCGCAACGACCAGCGTCGCGGCATCGAACACCCAGCGCGCCGGGGGCCGCGGCTGGCGCGGGAACAGCCAGTACAGCACGCCGAGGATCAGGAACCACGGCAGGAACAGGATCAGGGCCAGGTTGAGTTGGACCGTCTCGCCCATCGCGCTCAGGCCTCCGCGGAGAACAGGCCGAGCGCCTGCACCAGTTCGTCGATCGCGACGCCCTCGCCCAGGTGGCCCACCAGGCGCTCATCCAGGAGGATGCCTGTCTGCGGATCGTGGAGCACGCGGTCGCCGGCACTTTGCCTGAGCGCCGCGACCAGCTGGCCGGCATCGCGTGGCGAGGCATGGCCCTCGCTCTGCAGCAGCACGCGGTCGCCATGGGCGAGCTTGAAGTAGAACCGGCCATCGCTTTCGCGGTACTGCTTGAACACCGGCGGGGCGGCCTTCGCGATCGCCTCGTCGCCAGCGTCCATGCGGGCGGACAGGTCGCGCAGGCCCACCGCCTCGCGCAGGCGCGCCAGCAGCGGCACCGCATACGTCGCGCGCAGGCGCGCGGCGCCCTCGCGCAGGACCTGTTCGATCCCGGCAGGGTCGGCAACCAGGGCCTCGTAGCGCTCGCGCAGCGGCGCGATCTCCTGGTCGATGCGCTCGAACAACTGCTGCTTGGCGTCGCCCCAGCCGATGCCGGCCTGGAACGCATCGCGCATGGCGGCGGTCTCGGCCCCGCTGGCGAAGGCCTGGTAGAGCTGGAACAGCGCCGAGCCCTCGGTGGCCTTGGGTTCGCCCGGCGGGGTGGAATCGGTGACGATCGAGAAGATCAGTTTCCGCAGCTGTTCGCGCGGCGCGAACAGCGGAATGGTGTTGTCGTAGCTCTTGCTCATCTTGCGGCCGTCCAGGCCCGGCAGGGTCGCCACGTTCTCCTCGATCGCGGCTTCCGGCAGGGCGAAGTGCTCGCCGTAGAGATGGTTGAAGCGCTGGCCGAAGTCGCGCGCCATCTCGATGTGCTGGATCTGGTCGCGTCCCACCGGCACCTTGTCGGCGTTGAAGATCAGGATGTCGGCCGCCATCAGCACCGGATACATGAAGAGGCCGGCGGTGATGCCGGCGTCGTCGTCCTCGCCCGCCTCGCGGTTCTTGTCGACCGCCGCCTTGTAGGCATGGGCGCGGTTGAGGATGCCCTTGCCGGCCACGCAGGTCAGCAGCCAGGTCAGCTCCTGCACCTCCGGCACGTCGCTCTGGCGGTAGAACCACACCGTGTCCGGATCCAGGCCGCAGGCCAGCCAGCTCGCCGCGATCTCGAGCGTGGAGCGCTGGACGCGGGCCGGGTCCTGGACCTTGATCAGGGCATGGTAGTCGGCGAGGAAGTAGAAGCTCTCCACGCCCTGGCCGCGGCTGGCGGCCACGGCGGGGCGGATCGCGCCGACGTAGTTGCCCAGGTGGGGCGTGCCCGAAGTGGTGATGCCGGTCAGGACACGTGTGGGGCGCGAGGGGGAGGAGGCTTGCATCGGACGGAGGCACCTGCGAAACGACGGTGCAGTTTACCGGAGCGCGGCGCCCGCCGCGTTGCCAACCCCGTTGCCGCCGGCCGCGCGTTGGATGCCGTACGCCCCGTCGGAGATCGACCATGCAACGCTCGCCCCTGCCCGCCCTCCAGGCCGCCGTCCTGGTGCTCGCCACCGCCCTGCTCGCCCATGCGCCCGCGCGCGCGGGGCACCGCGGCATCGCCCATCCCCCCGGCCATCCGGTACAGCTGTCGATCGTCGACGAGGATGCGGGCGACAGCGTCCTGCAGGCCTGGCCCGACGGCCGACGGCAGTGGGTCGCCGGCACGCCGGGGCATCGCTACGCGGTGCGCATGACCAATGCCTCCGACCGCCGCGTGCTGGTGGTCCTTTCGGTCGACGGCGTCAACGCGATCAGCGGCGAGACCGCGCATCCGTCGCAGACGGGTTACGTACTCGGGCCATGGCAGACCGTGCGCATCGACGGCTGGCGCAAGTCCATGTCGGACGTCGCACGCTTCGTGTTCACCGACCACGCCGATGCCTATGCCTCGCGCACCGGGCGTCCGGGCAATGTCGGCGTCATCGGCATCGCGGTGTTCGACGAGGCCAGGCCGCGCTTGGAAGCCAGGCCATTGATCGGCCGTGCCGACGGCAAGGCTTCGCGCGCAGAAGACGCACCGGCTGCACCGGTCGCGGACGCGGGCGCCCGTGCGTCGCGCGCAATCGCCGCCGAGGAAAGCGAGGTGCAGACCCTCGGGACGGGCCATGGCGAACGCGCGTGGTCGCCGGTGTCGCAGACCCATTTCGCCCGGGCGTCGTCTCGGCCCATGCAGGTCACCGAACTGCGCTACGACGCCCGGCACCGGCTGGTCGCGATGGGGATCATGCCGCGGCATCCGCACGCTCCGTCCGAGCCGCGTGCGTTCCCCTCCGGCTTCGTCGCGGACCCGCCCGGCTGGCGCTGAGCCGGGCATCGCAAAGGGGGCGCTGGGGCTCCCGGATGCCCGCCGCCCGCGCGAGGCAAGGACACACGGACAACGAAACGGGCCGGCACAAGGCCGGCCCGTCGTCTCGAGAACCATGGTCGCGACCTCAACGGGTCGCGCGACCCGGAATCAGTGCAGGCTCTTCTCGAAGTCGCTCACCTCGCGCTCGGCGCGCTCGCGCTCCCAGCCATACTGCTCCTGCAGCTTGCCCGCGAGGTATTCCGAGTTGCCTTCGGCGACATCGAATACGTCGTCGGTCAGGTCGCCCCATTTCGCCTGGGCCTGGCCTTTGATCTGCGTCCACTTGCCGGCAATGATGTCCTTGTTCATATGATGGTTCCTCTTTTTTTGTTTGCGTGGGGGAGCGGTCCTCGTCGTCGACCGCAGGGACAGCATCGCAATCCCGCCGTTCGGATCGAATCATGATTCGGTTACGCACCACTTGACCTCGGTGAATCCCCGGCAACGGTTCAGGCCCGGCTTCACCGGCTGCCGACACGCGTCATGCGCCATGTCCTGTGCGCCGTTTTCGCGGCGGGCCAAGGGTGAGAGCTGAGTCGAGCGACCTGGCCGAGAAGGCTGCCGTTTACCTCGTATTGCGGCCGCAGAACCGTAGGATGGGTAGAGCCGAAGGCGAAACCCATCGTCCCCGCCCGGAAGCGACATGATGGGTTTTGCTTCGCGCTACCCATCCTACGAGGCTACGCGGCGTGTGGTCGTTGCCGTTGCCGTTGCCGTTGGCGTTGATCTTGATCTTGATCTTCGCGACTTAGAGGCCGCCGAGCACCGCAGGCCGTGGCGGCCGGAGGACCCGTAGGATGGGTAGAGCCGAAGGCGAAACCCATCGTCCACGCACGGAGCCGACATGATGGGTCCTGGTTCGCGCTATCCATCCTGCGAAACCAAATGCGGAGTTCCGGCATTGGCTCGCCAGACGGGCACTGGCGCACCTGCGCGCCTGAAGACGCCCATGAAAAAGGCCGGGCAAGCCCGGCCTCTTCCATCGCCTCCGTCACCCCTGGGGGACAGACGTCAGCGGCATGCAGCGCTCGGTATCAGCACTTGCCGTCCTTGCAATCCTCGGCCTTCTCTTCGACCTTCTCGCCGACGTCCTGGACGTCCTTGCCGGCGCCCGCCATGGTGTTGCAGGCGCTCAGGAAGGTCATCGAATACATGGCCAGCAGCATCAGTGCAGTCAAACGTTTCATGTCGCGACTCCTCGTGGATAGTGTCTTGCCCGCATGCGACTGCATGCTTGGGCGCTATCCCACGACACCGGCCATCGCGGCGATGTGAAAACGCGCCGCCGCGGCGGCATTCGGTTCAGGTTCGCGCTGCGGGCGGTGCCGTCAGTCGCGCATCAGGGTGGACTTGCCGAACAGGCTTTCCACCAGGTCGACCGACAGCTCGCCGGTGACGTTGCGCGTGTCGATGACCGGGTTGAGCTCGACGATGTCCAGCGATGCCAGCCGCCCGCTGTCGGCGATCATTTCCATCACCAGCTGCGCCTCGCGGTAGTTGGGACCGCCGGGCACGGTGGTGCCGACACCGGGCGCGATGCTGGGATCGAGGAAGTCGACGTCGAAGCTGACGTGCAGGTGGGTATCCTCGTCCATGTCCGCCAGCGCGGCCTCCATGGTGCGCTTCATGCCGACCTCGTCGATGTAGCGCATGTCGTAGACCTCCAGCCCGTGTTCCTTGACCAGGCGCTTCTCGCCCTGGTCGACCGAGCGGATGCCGATCTGCCGCACCACGTCCGGGGTGATCGCCGGGCCGTCGCCGCCCAGGTGGGTCAGCTCGCGCGGGCCGATGCCGCACAGGCAGGCCACCGGCATGCCGTGGATGTTGCCCGAGGGCGTGACCTGACTGGTGTTGAAGTCGGCGTGCGCGTCGAGCCACAGCACGCGCAGCTTGCGCCCGTTCTCGCGGCAATGGCGGGCCACGCCGGTGATCGAGCCCAGGCCCAGGCAGTGGTCGCCGCCCAGCAGGATCGGCATGCGCCCGCCCTTCAGTTCGGCGTAGACGGCGTCCATGACCAGCCGGTTCCAGGCCACCACCTCGTTGATGTGGCGGTAGCCTTCGTGCGGCGGCTGCCAGGGGTTGCGCGGGCCGTCGAGGTTGCCGCGGTCGAGTACGTCGACGCCGCGCGCGACCAGGGCTTCGCCAAGGCCGGCGATGCGCAGGGCCTCAGGGCCCAGCCGCGCGCCCCGGTCTCCGGCGCCAACGTCGGTCGGGGCGCCAATGAGTGATACGGGGGGATAAACACGGCTCATGCGCGGCTCCTGTGCGAAGGGATGTCTCCAGGACTGGTGCCGGCTGTCAGAGTCGAACTGACGACCTACCGCTTACAAGGCGGTTGCTCTACCAACTGAGCTAAGCCGGCACGGCGGGACATTCTAACCGATGCGTCCGGCCAGCCCGAGGCGCGGGCCGGGCCGGGTCAGCGCCGGCTCAGGGCGCCGGCGCGCAGTCCAGCATGACGTGGCCGGGCGCCCCTGCGTCGGCCTGCGCGAGCTCCACGTCGAAGGCCGCGTTGGCTTCCACGTCCAGCCACACGCGCGCCGCGCCGCTGCCGATCGGCATCGCCCGCGCAGCGATGCCCTTCTCGGCGAGTTCGGCCACGCGGCGTTGCGCCGCCGTCTCGCTGCCGTAGCGTCCGAGCGCCAGGGAATTGGCCTCGATGCCGTCGCGGACGATGAAGTAATCGCTGAAGCCCGCCTCCGATACCCGGCCCGCGGCGGCCTCGACGGCCTCCACGCTGTCGAACGGCGGCAGGTAGACGCGCCAGCCGCGAGTGGGCCCTTCTTCCTGGCGGCGCGGCACCAGGCGCAGCACCCGGGGTTCGAGGACGTTGCGCGCCGCGACGACCTCGTCCTCGGCGAACGGACCGAAGCCGGCGCACTGGGCGACGCGGGTGTCGTCGGACGGCGACGCATCGACCGGGCCCGCATCGGCATCGGTCGGCGCGGCGGCCGCTTCGGTGGCCAGTTGCAGTCGGGCGACGCCCAGCGGCAATGCCGGCTCGGGCGCGGCCGGGGGCGGTGCGTGGAAGATCCACCAGGCGGAGACGCCCAGGTTCAGCACCACCAGGAAGACGATCAGGGAACGGATCAGCATGCGGGGATTCTAGGACACCGGCGGGCCGGGACGCTCGGCCTCGACCTCTGCCCAGCGCGCGAGCCCCTCCAGCACCAGGCCGGGCGCAGGCAGCGCGCCCGGCAGGCGCGCGACCAGGTCGTCCGCGCCGCCGCCATGCAGGTAAAGGCGCGGCGCTTCGCCCAGGCGTCGGCGGGCCTCGGCCAGGCTGTGCTCGACCAGGGCCAGCGCGGCGCCGTCGCAGCCCGAGGCGAGCGCGTCCTCGGTGTCGGTGGCGAATACCGCGTAAGCGCCTCCCTGCGGCGCCAGTTGCCGGGCACGGCCGTGCAGGGATTCGCGCATCAGCGTCGGCGACGGCGCGATGCGCCCGCCATGGTGGCGGCCATCGGCGTCGACGAGGTCCAGGGTGAGCGCCGTGCCGACCCCGCAGACCAGGGCAGCGCCGCCGCGCGCATGCGCCGCGAGCAGGGCGAGGAAGCGATCGACACCGAGCTTCTGCGGTCGCGCGTAGGCGATCGCGACGCCATCGAACACGGCCTGCGTGCGCGCACGCGAGATGCGACGGCAGCGCGCGGACAAGGCATCGAGCACGTCGACGGTCGTGTCCGCGGAGGCCACCGACGCCAGGTACGCGACCTCGATCCGCGCCGGCAGCGCGCGCGCCATCGCGGTGGCCAGGTCGACCTCCGCGCCGTGGTGATCCAGCGCCACCGCCTCGCCGACGCTGCCGTCCGCGTGCAGGGGCGCGCACTTGAGCCGGGTGTTGCCCAGGTCGAACAGCCAGCGCGTGGGCACGGCATTCATGCCGGCGACTCCAGGCGGCGCACGCTGACCTCGCCCGAGTGGACGTCGCAGCAGTCGCCGGAGTCGAGCCTGACCCGCAGTGCGCCGTCCGCAGCCAGCCCCAGGGCCGTGCCCTGCCGCTCCGCCAGGCCCTCGCCGTGCAGGCGGACCGCGCGCCCGGCGAGCACGTCCAGCGCCGCATGGCGATCCATGAAGGGCGCCAGGCCGCCGGCATCGAAGGCATCCAGCGCCGGCAACAGGTGCGACAGCAGGGTCGCCGCGACCCGGCTGCGGTCCACGCCGGGGCCGGCCAGGGCCTCCAGGTCGCACCAGGGCTGGTCGATCGCGGCCGCCTCGGCCGGGGGCATGCGCACGTTGAGGCCCAGGCCGATCACCGCGCGCACCGGGCCGGCATGTTCCCCGCCGCCTTCGACCAGCACGCCCCCCAGCTTGCGCAGGCCATCGGCCGCCTCGACGACGATGTCGTTGGGCCACTTCAGGCGCGCCGCGCCGATGCCCAGGGCATGCAGGGCCTCCACCGCGGCGATGCCGGCGACCAGGCTGAGCCCGCCCAGGCGGGCGAGGCCGCCTTCGAAGCCGCGCGCCACCGAGAGGTACAGGTGCGCGGCCAATGGCGAAGCCCAGTGCCGGCCACGACGACCGCGCCCCCCGGTCTGGCGTTCGGCCAGCAGCACCTCCACCCGGCCCGGCGGCAGCGGTGGGGTCCGTCGCAACAGGGCGCTGTTGGTGGAGTCCAGGCTCCATTCGACCTCGAGGCCATGCAGGCTGGCCGCAGCGGCGGGGTCCAGGGCCCGGAGGATGGTGGCGGGCGACAGCAGGTCCATCGGCCGCTCCAGGCGGTAGCCGCGTCCGGCCTGGGCCTGGATCGGCACGCCGGCATCGCGCAGGGCCTGGATGCGCTTCCACACCGCGGCCCGGCTCAGCCCGCCTTCGCGCGCCAACGCGTCGCCCGAGACCGGCCCGGCGATCAGGCGTTCCAGCAGTTCGCGTTCCTCGATCACGGCCCCGCCCACGTTCAACGACCCGCGCATTATGCGCGAGGCCCGGGCCGCTGCTGACGAGCGGTCCGGGCGCGGTGTGAAAACCTGATGAAAACCTGATATGGTCGGGAAAGGACTGGGACTCCGCCCAGCCCTTGCAGCAAGGACCTGTCATGTTCCGGATCTGCCTTTGCCTGGTGATCGCCCTCGTGGCCGCGCCCGTCGTGGCGCGCGAGGTCAAGCTCAGCAGCCCGAACGGTGGAGGCTGTTCGGATTCGGCCCCTTCCGTGACCGAGTCCAAGCAGGCCACCGCCCAGCCGCGCGCATCGCGCAGCAAGCCGGCCCCGAACGAAACCCGCGCCAAGCCCAGCGTGCATGGCGATGCGGCCCCCAGTGGCCGCCTGCAGTCGCCGCGCTGGCACAGCTTCCTGCCCGGCATGGTGCGCTGAACCGGCGCTTCGGGTTTGTTCGGATGGCTTGGACGACTGGGCGCCCGCCCCGAGCCCCTGGCGGCGCATGAGTGGCAGGCCGTGCGGGGGGCCGTGCCCTGGATCGACGCTCTCGACGACGTCCGCTCGCAACGCCTGGCCGCCCTGACCGCCCGCTTCCTGCACGAGAAGACCGTGACCCCGGTCGACGGCCTGGCTCTGGATGCCGGCCAGCGTGCGCAACTGGCGGCGATGTGCTGCCTGCCCTTGCTCGAATTCGGCGAAGAAGGCCTGCACGGCTGGGCGCAGCTGATCGTCTATCCGGAGGCCTTCCGCGTCCGCCGCCACCACGTCGACGTCGCCGGCGTGGTCCACGAAGGCGACGACACCCTGATCGGGGAATCCTGGGACGCAGGCCCGCTGATCCTCTCCTGGGGCGACGTCCGCTCGGATTGCGAAACCCCGCGCGAAGGCTTCTGCGTGGCGGTCCATGAAATGGCCCACAAGCTCGATGCGCTCGACGGCGAGATGGACGGCACCCCGCCCTTGCCGCGCCCGTGGCAGCGCGAATGGGCGCGCGACTTCCAGGCCGCGTTCGACGCCTTCAACGAGAAGCTCGATGCGAGCGGCGAAGACGACCCGTCCGACATCGACCCTTACGCCGCCGAATCCCCGGAAGAGTTCTTCGCCGTGGCCAGCGAATACCATTTCAGCGACCCCGCGCGCCTGGCCCGCACGATGCCCGCCGTCGCCGCCCATCTCACCCGCTTCTACGGCCCCTCCCCGTTTGCTTGAGAGCGGGAATGGGGAATGGGGAATGGGGAATGGTGAAACGATAGACCCGTAGGATGGGTAGAGCCGAAGGCGAAACCCATCGGTCGTAGCTCAAATCCCAAGCGACGGTTTCGGCTTCGCGCGACCCTTCCCATGTAGCGGGCGCACGGCCCGGGTGCGAATGAAGCACCGCCGATCCGCGATCCCATCCCGAATCACGAATCACCCATCCGCCACCACGCCCAAAGCTGGATCCCAGCGTTCGCTGGGATGACGGGCATGGGGGCCACGCCGCCGTAGCCGCGCAACAAGCAAAGCGCATTGCACCAAGCCGGCGCAGGTTACCTCCGCCGCGCGATTGACCACACGATGGGTTTTGCTTCGCGCTACCCATCCTACGAAGCCGATGCACGGACCGGGTTCGAAGGCAGCACCGCCGAATCACGAATCACGAATTACGAATAACCAATCACACCCAACCCTACAATCCCGGCGGGAAGCGGACCTCGAACGAGGCGCCGCCCAGCTCCTGCGAGCGCCCGACCTCGAGCGAACCGCGATAGCTGCGCACCACGTCCTGCACGGTGGCCAGGCCGATGCCGTGGCCCTGCACGCGTTCGTCGCCGCGCACGCCCCGCTGCAGCAGCGTGGCCACTTTCTCCTCCGGGATGCCGGGACCATCGTCCTCGACGCACAGCATCAGGCCGGGCCGGCGGTTCGGCGCGCCCTCGCTCGGGCGGATGGTCAGCAGCACGCGCGATCGTGCCCACTTGAACGCGTTCTCCAGCAGGTTGCCCAGCACCTCCTGCAGGTCGCCCGGCTCGCCGTGGAACGCGATGCCGGGGTCGATCTCGAACTCGCACAGCACGCCCTTGCCGGCATATATCTTCTCCAGGCTGCGCACGATCTGGTCCGCGTAGGGTTCGATCTCCACCGGCGCGGCGAACAGCGCATGGCCCGAGCGGGCGGCGCGCCCCAACTGGTAGGACACCAGGTCGGTCATCCGCCGCACCTGCGTGTCGACCTCCTCGCGCAGCTCCTCCACCGGCACGTCGTCGCCACTGCGCGCGCGCAGCACCGCGAGCGGCGTCTTCAGGCTGTGGGCGAGGTCGGCCATGGTGTTGCGCTGGCGCTCCAGGTTCTCGCGCTCGCTTTCGATGAAGGCGTTGATGCTTTCGGTCAGCGGCTCGAGCTCGCGCGGGTGGCGACCGCTCATGCGCGAGAGCAGGCCGCGCTGCACGCGCTTGAGCTCGTCGATCACGCGCCGCATCGGGCGCAGGCTCCAGCGCAGGATCAGGCCCTGCAGCAGCAGCAGGATCAGGCCGGCGCCGCCGAGGTACCGCCACAGCGCTTCGCGGAACACCGCGACCTGGCGGCTGAGCTGGGTCGTGTTCTCGAGGATGTAGATCGTGTACGGCAGGCCGTCCTCGCTCTCGCCGGTGTCGTGGACGACGCCGTAGCCGTAGCGGTAGGCCTCGCCCTGGCTGCCGTCGAGTTCGGTGATCGACAGCGGCCCTTCGAAGCGCTCCTGGCCGGGTTCGAGCATGGTGCCCGGCGGCAGCTCCGGGCCGACGGCGGACACCGAATCCCAGTGTTGCGAGTTGGCCATGACGATCTCGGCGTACAGGCCGCTGCCTGGCCGGTCGAAGCGGGGATCGACCGCGTCGTAGGGCGGCATGTACTCGCCGTTGCGGGCGAATTCGCCCTGCCCGGTGTAGGCCAGCGCGTAGCTCTTCAGGCGCTGGTGCAGGTTGCTTTCCGCGGTCTCGATGAAGGCGCGGTCGAGCGCGTAGCCCGCCAGCGCGAGGAAGGCCAGCAGGCCCAGGCTGGCCGCCAGCAACTGTCGTGCCTGCAGGGAACGGGGCTGGCCCCAGCTCATGGGCGCATCGCGACGGGGCCGCGGGTGGTGGATGACATCGCCAATCCTTGCATGACTTTGGCTCGACCGCACGGATCGCGCCGGCGGCCTTCGCGGGGCCGGACACGACGCCGCCCCGCCATGGGGACGGGGCGGCGGGGGCGCGCGATGCGTTCCGCGCGGCGTGGGCCGCGCGGATTACTCGCCGCTGCGCGGGATCGCGAAGCGGTAGCCGCGACCGCGCACGGTCTCGATCGGCTTGAGGCTGCCTTCCGGATCGAGCTTCTTGCGCAGGCGACCGATGAAGACCTCGAGCACGTTCGAATCGCGGTCGAAATCCTGCTGGTAGATGTGCTCGGTGAGGTCGGCCTTCGAGACCAGCTCGCCGGCGTGCATCATCAGGTACTCGAGCACTTTGTACTCGTAGCTGGTCAGGTCGACGTTCTGGCCCTCGACGCTCACCGTCTGCGCGGCGAGGTCGAGCATGACCGGACCGCACTCCAGGGTCGGCTTGCTCCAGCCGGCGGCGCGGCGCACCAGCGCGTTGATGCGCGCCAGCAGCTCCTCGACGTGGAAGGGCTTGACCAGGTAGTCGTCGGCGCCCTGCTTCAGGCCCTCGACCTTGTCCTGCCAGCTCGAGCGCGCGGTGAGGATCAGCACCGGGAACTTCTTGCCTTCCTCGCGCAGGGCCTTGATCAGCTCCATGCCCGACATCTTGGGCAGGCCGAGGTCGATGATGCCGAGGTCGAACGGGACCTCGCGGCCCATGTACAGGCCTTCTTCACCATCCTGCGCGGCGTCGACCGCGTAGCCTTCGCGCTTGAGGCGCGCGGCCAGGGTCTCGCGCAAGGGGGCTTCGTCTTCTACAAGCAAAATTCGCATGGGAACTCCATTCGGGGGAACTCCGTGGAGGGAAGGCCGCGCTGTTCAGGCGCCGCCGATACGTACACCTTGGAGCTTCAGTCGTCGTCGCCGCGTGTACGGCGGTCGCGCTGCGGGACCGGCTGCCCGCGCATCGGACGCGCGGAGGTCGGGTCGTCCATGTAGACGCGGACGCGACCACGGGAATCGACCACCTTGATGCGGTTGACGTTGCGTCCGTCGAAGGGGACGCGCTCGGCGCTCAGCACCTGTCCACCGGTACGCCGCTCGACCCGGCGCACGGCTTCGCTGAGGGCGCGCTGGTCGCTGCCGCGGGCATGCGCGCGCGCGGGCGGCTGCGGCGCCTGGTGCTGCGGGTTGCGCGGGGCCTGCGCCCGGCCGTCGCTCGCGCCCTGCGCGGAGGCGCCGCCCATCACCGCCAGGGAAGCGGCAAGCAGGCTGAGCGCGGCGATGCGGGACGTGAAGGCGGGGGTGGAAAAGTTGGTCATGCGACTCCGGGACGTGCCTCGCAGGCCACCGCTGGGACGGCGGAGGGGGAATGGGCTGCGGGCGTTGGGCTGCAGGGGCATTCTCTGAATCAGGCGGTGAATCCGGTCTGAACTTTTCCGGGGGTGGGCGGGGCCCATTCAGCCACGCATTCAGGTTCTTGGCAAGTGCTGGCCCGGTTTCAGTGTGAAAGACAAGTGATTGAGGACACTCAGAAAATTTCGCCGACGCAGCAGCGCAGCGAGCCCCCGGCCGCCTCGATGGCGTCCAGCGGCACCTCGCGCACGGCGAAGCCCGCCCGCCCCAGGGCGGCCCGGTGCAGTGGGTCCAGGGCACGCCCGGCGCGGGCGCTCATCCAGACCGTGTCGGCGTCCAGGGCCATGCAGTTGGCGACGAAACCCCGGCGCTCGGCGGCCGACAGGCGGATCGCGTGCGGCGCGTACAGGTCCGCGATGGCCGCGGCCACCGCCGGCGAGGCAAAGCCGTCCTCGCACAGCAGCACGCAGCGCCCGGCCAGCACGCTCATCACCACGTTGGCGTGGTACTCGCCCGGCGCGAGATCGAACACCAGGGTCGCGCGCAGGTCGAAGGCCTCGTGCATCAGGCGGGCGCCGTCCTCGTCGCAGCGCTCGGACAGGCCGCAGTAGCCCAGTCCCCGCGCCCGGTCGATGACCAGCGATCCGGTCAGCTCGCAGGGATGCGGCTGCCCGGACAGGTCGATCGTGCGCACGCCCAGGACCTCGCCGAAGAAGCGGCGGATGTCATCGCGCGCGGTCTCGCATTGCCGTACCGGGTGCCGCATGCGGCCGACCAGCAGGCGGCCCGGCGCGCTGGCGAAGGCATTGTTGGGGAAGACCGCGTCGGGCGTGTCCGGGTCGCCGGGAAAGCACAGGACCGGGCAGGACGCTGCCAGCGCGGCATGCAGGGCGCGGTGCTGGGCCAGCGCGCGCTCGGCTTCGAAGCTCGACCCCTCGGCCATGTAGGCATTGTCCAGCGCCGACTGCTCGGCCCGCCGGAAGCCCTCCGGCGCGACCAGGAAGGCCGCGCGCGCGGTCGCCGGTCCGAAGTCCGGCCCGCAGCGGCGGGCCTGCGCGAGGAAGGCCCCGGGATCGCGGGTGATCACGCGTCCTGCGCGACGGGCTGGGCGAAGGACTCGGTGATCGCGATCGCCTCCTCGACCAGCGCCCACCCCGCCCCGGGCTTGTGCGCGCCCTCGCTGAGGACCTGGCGGAACGCACGGCCGCCGCGTTCGTTGGCGAACAGGCCCAGCAGGTGGCGGCTGATGTGCTTGAGGAAGACCCCGCGCGCCAGTTGCGCCTCCACGTAGGGGCGCATCGCCCGCAGCAGCTCCGCGCGCGGCTGAAGCTGACCGCCGAACCAGGCCACGTCGAGCCGGTGCAGCAGGTAGGGCGTGTGGTAGGCGGCGCGACCGAGCATGGCGCCATCGGCGTGCGCCAGGTGCGCGGTGGCCTCCTCCGCGTCGGCGATGCCGCCGTTCACGACAACCTGCAGGTCGGGCCGCTCGCGCTTGAGCCGGTACGCCCAGTCGTAGCGCAGGGGCGGCACTTCGCGGTTCTCCTTCGGGCTCAGGCCCTGCAGCCAGGCATTGCGCGCGTGCACGATGAACATACCGCAGCCCGCCTCGGCGACGGTGTCGACGAAGGCGCGGAAGCGGTCGTAATCGTGGTCGTCGTCGACCCCCAGGCGGCACTTCACCGTCACCGGCACCGGCCGCGCCGCAGTGGCGCTGGCAGCCACCATCGCCGCCACCGAATCGGCGACCAGGCCCGGCTCGCGCATCAGGCAGGCACCGAAGCGCCCCGCCTGCACCCGGTCGGACGGGCAGCCGCAGTTGAGGTTGATCTCGTCATAGCCCCAGTCCGCGCCAATACGCGCCGCCTGGGCCAGCAACGCCGGCTCGCTGCCGCCCAGCTGCAGCGCCACCGGATGCTCCACCGGATCCATCCCCAGCAAGCGCTCGCGATCGCCGTGGATCACCGCATTGGCATGGACCATCTCGCTATACAAACGCGCATGCGGCGCCAGCAGCCGATGGAACACCCGGCAATGCGAATCCGTCCAATCCATCATCGGCGCGACGGACAGGCGCAGGGCGGCCGGATCGATTGGCGGCGCGACAGGGGCGGGGGATGCAAGGCTCATGGACGGCACGATGGGCTGGCGGTGGCCCTGAGGCCGCATTGTCGCCCCTTGGCGGCGGGAGGTCTAACCCGTCCAATAAACACCTAATAGACGCGTCTCGCCCATGGTCATGCATTGCAGGCCGGCCGACCGGGCTGGCTCCTTACGAGGGGCCGGCTGCAAGACCCGACGCTTGATTGTGTCAACAATGGCCGATCCAGCTCACGATCCATCCTGACCCAAGTATTCCCTCCACATCGCCGGAACCCTGAAAATGGCGCAATAGGCGGCGAGCGCAATTGTGAGCATCAGCCCTCCACCGACCACCCCAAGCCCAAGCCTGTATCTTGCAGCGAAGCAGATCAGCGCCGTCCCACGGGCGGTCACCTTTGGGCAGGTGATCGGCGCCATTAAAACAAAGTAGACAAAGCCGGCGATCATCGTGACGGATACAAGGCTCGCCCCAACCACCCGGGCAAGATCCATACGAACGAAGCCATACTGCTCGAACTGTGCTCGTGTCTGCGGGTGCCTGTATAGCCATAGCAACAGCGCTGGCATCAACATCCACATGACTAGAAAGTAGAGGCCGACATGGTCGAGCCGGCCCGGAACTTCGATCAATATCATGGCAAACGGAACATCGGATGCCTCGATCCCAAGTGCCGTGTCCAGCCCGCTACCCTCAGGAAGGACGAATGCCAGAAGAACGCCCACGACCCAGTAGGCGCCGCATGCGCGCTCGAACATCTTTCCGCGTGGCTCACTTTCGAGCGTCTTGCTCATTTTCTGCTTGTTTCGCACTCGATCGACGTCCCCCCGCCTTCAGTAGCAAGGCGGTTTAGAGTCCGGGATCAATCGTAGCGGATGCCAGCTGGCTGGCGTAGTCGCTCGGGGTCAGTCCGCCGAGCACCTTCTTGGGTCGCTCCTCGTTGT